>CAVOSY010000014.1:0-251739 GCA_963698965.1 uncultured Actinomycetota bacterium | reverse complement strand
CGCGAAATGGTACCTCCTCGTCTATATGTGCGGTACCTCGTCGTTGACATGTGTAGGACGGTGGCAAGACCGGGACGGCCGGTTCCCGCTGATGAACCTGGAGAAATACCTTCAGTCGGCGGACCGCCTATAATTCTTGGTGGCGATGGATCTCCGCCGAGGTGCTCCTTTGGGGGTGCCTGAACCGCCTCACTGGAGGCTGATGGACCCTTTCCCGATGCGGGAAGGAGTCTGCCGGTGGCCGATCACACCGATCCCATCTCCGCCCCGCCGGTGGATCCTGACATTGTTGAGCCTGCTCCTCGGGCGCTGCATGTGCGTCCTTGGGCGATGGCCGCCGCCGCCGGCGTGGTGATGATTCATGGGGTCTCGCGGGACATCCGGCTTAATCGTGGGTGTCGAATTCTGCGGCGACTACACCACGTTCAGCACCGCCGCGTCGAAACGATCCGACTGATTCAACGCCGCCGCTATTGGGCCGGGATGGCCAATGCGGTCGGCGCCCTTTTGGTCACCGTCACCGCCGCAGCGGCGGGTCTGGCGGTGGCCGGGCTGTGAGGAGGACGAGATGACCAGGAATCGGAAGTACCCGTCGGTGGAACAGATGCTGGCCGATGCGCGGAGGCCGCAGCGCATCGAGGGACCCACCGCGGCACTTCCCCCGACCAGCCATGTGGTGGTCGGATTCGACCGGTGTCCGGCCAGCTATCACGCCTTGCGCTTCGCGATCGAGCTGGCGGCACCGCTGAACGCGTATCTGCATGTCGCGCACATCATCGACATCCAGGACTTCCCGGTTGATCCCGACGGCGACGATTGGGAACAGTGTTTCGCCGACACACTGGATCAGGAACGCGCCACGGCCTGCGATCTGCTGTCCGCGCTGCCCGGCAACTGGACCTATTACGCGCACCGCGGGGACCCGGCGCACGTGCTGGCCGCACTCGCCGACACTCATGACGCCCTGATGATCATTCTCGGCACCGCACGCGGCGGCCTGATATCGGCGATCGACCGGGTCCTGGGCGCTTCGGTGTCGGCGCGTCTGATCCGCCACACCCGCCGTCCCGTCGTCCTGGTCCCCGACACCGCCGTACCGACGAAACTGAAGACACTCGAACAAGCTCTCGCCGCCGCCATGGCGAACTGCACCGCCTCACCAAACCAACGACACCTGGCGCCGGCGTGGGCATCGGCGCAGCCGAACCCGCAGAGTCGACCGTAGTCGCCCGGGCACTGCCGGAGACGTTGCGCGGCAACGGCTTCGGGGTACTGGGCCTGGTGCAGGCATCGGCGACAAGGGCTCCACCGTCGTCGGGGCCTGCTGTGGTCGCTGCTGTCGCCGGCCATCGCATTCGGTTATGTCGCAGCTTGGACGCTGCTGTCGGTCAATCCGGCCACGGTGCCGGCAGGCACGGTTTCGTTGCAGGTACGCAACACCGGCACGCTGACCCACCGCGTCGTCGTACTGCCACTGGCGCAGGGCCGGTTCCCCGGACAGCGTCTCAGCGGTCTCAACGGCCAGGTCGACGAGTCCGACAGTCAAGGCGAAGTCGCGCGACCATGCGGCGCCGACGACCAGGACGGCATCGCCCCAGCAACGACCGGCTGGACCACCATCACCCTGCCCGTAGGACGCTACGAACTGGCGTGCAACACGCCGGGCACTATCTGGCCGGCATGTATACCGAACTCGACGTTGTCGCCCAACCCGAGCTAGCACCACATCAGCCGCCGAGCCAAACACGACATTACCGCGGGCAACCGTCCCATCGCCCGGCTTGTTGCGGTGCTCTGGCCAACAACTACCGCCAATGGCTCACCGCCGCTTGACTTCTTAACAGCAATAGGAGCATCAATTAGGTGCGAATTCGGAGAGTTGACCGGGGACGGCTTGGGACGGTTTCCACTGGTCGGGCCGCGTCGAGAGTTATTGCGGGACAATCGACTTCAGCGCCCGTCCGACTGGGGGTCAAGTCGTCGCAGGTCCAACTACCGTCAGCCTGACAAGTGTCATGTCTCGGGACATCGTTGACAGGTGTCCCGAGACATGTACACCTACAGCCTATTTTCGGGTGAGTTTCCGCATTACGCCGCGTGGTTGGTAGTCCCGGGTGGGGTCAGCGAGTTGCGGATGAGTGCTCCGGTGTCGTGGTCCAGGACGCGGATGTCGCGGTCGTCGACGAGGATGGTGACTTTGGTGCTGCGCTCCTGGACTACGCGAGGCAGGGCGATGTCCTCGTCGTGGTTGGCATCGACCGTCTAGGCCGCAACGCCGCCGAGTCATGACGACCATCCGCGATCTTGGTGAGCGTGGAATCGTATTGCGGTCACTCCGCGAAGGCATCGACAAATCGAACGCCTCGGGGCGCATGGTGGCCGGAGTCCTCGCCTCATTGGCGGAACTCGAATTGGAACTGGGTCGCGAACGCAGTGCAGCAGCGCGCGACGCTCGGCGGGCACGCGGGCAGTCAATCGGTCGCCCAAAGGCTCTCGACGACTCCAAGACGGCGTTGGCGCGGCGGATGCATGCCAGTGGCGAGTCCGCGAACACGATTGCCTCCACACTCGGCGTCAGTCGCGCCACCGTCTATCGGGTGTTGAGCGACCAGCCAGACGCCTGACGGATGAGTCCGATGGCTCTTTCGAAGTGATGCCTTGAGAAGTGATGCCGCGCAGGAATCTGACGGCCAGCTGCCGGTGGCATCAGGGGAAGCTGGTCTGTCCGTTCGATGTGCCAAGTCGTCTGATGGCGTCGCAACAGTTGGTAGGAGCCGGTGGGCACGTTGGGCAAAGGGAGGGCGGGCGCAATGTTGATTAGGAGCGGTCTGATCACGGCGTCGTGGGTGACGACGATCAGGGTGTGATCGCAGGCTTGCGCCTGCTCGGCCCCTGCGTCGAGGACTGGACGGGCTCGCGAGAGGATCGAGGACGTCGGCTCTACCCCCGGTGCCACGTCGACGGTGCCCCACTGCGCGATGACGTCAGTCTTGGGTTGACCGGTCCAGCGTCCGTAGTCGCGATCATTGAACCGCACGTCGACCTTGTGCTCGGTCTGGCAGCTTTGGGCGATGATCGCCGCCGTGTACCGCACGCAGTAGCGGACTGGAGACGATGATCGAAGTTCCTGCGGACGCGAGAGCGGACGCCAACGATTTTGCCTGGCCTAGACCGGCGGCGTTGAGGTCGGGATCGGCAAGCCCGCGGAGCCTGCCATCGGCGTTGAAGGCTGTTTCTCCATGGCGGACGAGGTAGATGCTCTGGTCGGTCATTGCTGATCATCTTCTTGTGCATGCGATCCCGGCACGATCAGCACCGGCCGGCCATGCTGGCGAGCCAGCTGATGAGACACCGATTGGCCTGCGAGGGTCTCGATGAACGAGAGGACACCGCCGCGTGGGCCACCGAGAATGATCATCAGCGCGTCGGTCTCCTCGGCCAGGTCGGCAATGACATCGCTTGGTCGTCCGCGTGCAGCGTGGTAAGTCCAATGCGCGTGGAGTTGGTCAAGCAGCGTCCGAGCCGTGGTCGCGTCCTCGGCCAATCGTTGATCGAGTTGCTCCTCCCAGTTCCAAGCGTCGGGATCGATGGGAAGGTCGTCGACGTCTACGACGTGTACGACATGCAGATGAGCGTCCAGACGCTGCGCCATGACGACGGCGAACCGAAGCGCGGCGGAACTGTTCGGTTGCAGGTCCCAACCAAGAACCATCTGCGTCGAACCGACGGACGCGGCATGCGGCAGGGACTCTGCGGACGTATCATCACGCATCGCCGTTACCTCCAAATCGACTGTTGTTCATAAGATCCAGACCAGTGCGAGTCCGCCCGCGCAAGCGGCAACGGAAGCGATCAGCGATCCCAGGGCATTGAGTAACGCTTGTCCGCGGGCGTTCTGCTGGACGAGTCGGACGGTTTCAAAGCTTGCGGTACTGAATGTGGTGTAGCCGCCGCAGAACCCAGTTCCTACGACGGTCTGCCACGCAGAGGGTTGGTCGTGGAACAGCACGGCACCGGCCAGGATTCCCAGCAACAGAGACCCGGTGACGTTGATGCCGAACGTGGCCCACGGGAACGTGGTCGGCCAGCGTCGCTTCACTTCGGCATCCACCAGAAATCGGGTCACCGCACCAGCAGCCCCGACGAGCAGCGTGAGCAAGGCGATCATGAGTGCACACGCCTGCGGTGAACTTCGGCGGCCGACACGATCCCCAGCCACGCCGCGACCACACCTGCTACAACGCTGCCCAGACCGTATCCGACGGCCACCGCAATATGCCCGCCCTTGCCCAGGAGGGAAACCTCCAAAGCCAAGGTGCTGTAGGTCGTGAAGGCTCCGCAAAACCCGGTCCCCGCGAACAGTCGGACACGCTGCCGCCATCCGGTGTCACCACCGGAACGTGCCAGCCCTTCCAACAGTGCGCCCAGTATGAACGCGCCAGCCAAATTGATCATGAACGTCGCCCACGGCCATCCTGCGCCTTCAAACGGTAGAAGAATTTCCCCTGCGAAACGCAGTGCAGTCCCCAACACACCGCCGCAGAACACCCAGAGCAACGCGGTCGGCCGCCAATGCAAAGGTCTCGGTCGCAGCGCATCCGCATCCGGATCGACCGGCAATTCGGCATGCGGGTCTGCGACGTCGTCGCCGTCACCGTGCAGACCATCATCGCCGGTAACCATGCGTGAACCCTAATGACGAAACGACAATTCGGTAGCCGGTACAGATACTCCAGAATGAGCATCGACGTACCTGACGCGGAATTGGTGAGTTTCGGATCGCCTGAACCCGAATAGGCGAGGGGTGGGGACGTCTCCCGGCCGAGCTGGCCGGCCACCCAACCGGCTTACCTGCTCGGGGTGCGTACGCCCAGGCGCTCGCTGACACGATTCGCCGGGCCTAGGCTGTGAGCACCAGCAAGGAGGCCCGATATGGCCAGCTATCGGACAAATGGCGTTCCGCCCAAGCCCGAATCGAAGCGTCGTCGGCGGAACAAGTGCGCGTCGTATGGTGCCGCGCGGCCGACGACCGCACCCGCCGCCGAGCCGACGACTCGCGAGCTCGGCATCGACGGCGCGCACCCGCTCGTAGCCGACATTCGTGGAACAAGGTGCAGCGCTCCTGTGCGGCGCCGTTCTACAGCGATACGGACTGGGTGCGGGTGCGTCTGGAGTTGTTTCACCTGAATGGTTGATGACGGGTCGCCGTCAGTTGACGCCGTCGGCATGGTCAGCGGTGCAGGCAGGACTCAACGAGTTGCTGCTGTCACCGGTGGTGAAGCGTCGCGCCGGGATTGAGTTGCGGTGCACGGGTGTTGACGCGGATGTGGTGGCTTCGGGTGAGATGGTCGACGGCCGCCGCCGGGAGATGTTCGGGGGTGGATGCGCGCGAGATATCGCATGTCGAGTCGTCCCCGCCGTACGAGCCGAGCCACCCGCCACCGCGAACGGCGCGTGTGGTCACCGGCTGCGGTCGCGTGGTCGTGTCTTTCATGTGAGTGACATTAATGCGAAAGTGTGAGCGGCGCGAATATGGACTCCGGATATGCATGCAACTTTGTGCTCGTCGCGCTCGGGTCTTACGCCGCGGTCATCGGCCCAACGTACGAGCCCGTCGGGTGGCTGTCACCGCACGGTTGATGATTCAAACGCATTGATTGCCTCGCTAATTCGGTTTCATTGAGGTGAGTCACGCGAATGAATCTGGGGCGGTCGGCGAGTCGGAGTGGGGGATCTTCAACTTCCTCAACGGCCCATACGGACTGCGTAATGAGTGACGAGGAACACGGCATTGACTTGGCCGTACTCCCGATCGACTTACAGCCACCGCGCGATGAACCAGTCCGCGCACCGGCTGCAGCCAATCGCAACGGTTGGACATCCGCACATCCCAACTCGCCCTGGGTGTTTCGCAGCTACCGTCGCGGCATGCACGTCACGCCGACGCATGTCCGCAACCACCTACGGCCCATTCTCGCTGCGCGAAACACGCCTAGGCAGACTGAACGAACTGACCCGAACGAGGCCGATCGCGATCCTCGCTGAGACACTGGGCTATAGCCCGCAGACGCTAGAAGCCCACGGAAGAGCGTCCGCATCAACGTACGCGCGGTACGTGGCGACTCGGCTGGACTGACGACGCCAGCGACGCAGCCCACCGGCTCCGCTGACGGCTGCATGCTCAGCCCACGGTCTCCGTCATCTAGGTGCTGCGGATGGACAACGGCCCAGAACTGGTTCGCAAGAGCTGCAACGCTTCTGCGAGAACAAAACCGCCATGGTCTACATTCCGCCGGGCTGTTCGTGGGGCAGCGGCTACATCGAATCGTTCAACAACCGTCTACGCAAGGAGTGTCTCAACCGCAACCACTGGACCACCCTGTTCGAGGCCCGGGTGGTCATCGGCGACTTCAAGCACGTGCACAACCACCGACACCGCCACTCAGCGCTGTTGACCCACCACCGGCGAGACGCTCGTCAGATCATGACGTGGCGCTGATTTCGTTGTTGGCTGACTTGACGCTGAGAACCTTGTCGAGGTAGTCGGCGATTGCGTCTTTGTTGCGAGTCAGGCACTCGATGCGTTCGGACAGCCGAGCTTGTTCGCGTCGCAGTGTGGCGATCATTTCGGGTGTCACGTCGGGGACGTAGATGGTCTGCGGCTTGTCCAGGCACGGCAGGAGTTCCTTGATGATGCGGGTTGGCAGTCCGGCATCGAGCAGTCCGGTGATCTGCAGCACGACGTGCACGTGTGCCTCTGCGTACTCGCGGTAACCGTTGAGGGTGCGGCTGGGTGTGATCAGCCCCTGCTCCTCGTAGTAGCGCAGTAGCCGACGGGAGACGCCGGTGCGCTCCGCGAGCGCTCCGATTCGCATGTGCTCAAGCTTACATTTGACCTTCACATTAATGTGAATGTTCACACTTGCTGGGTGGACCCAGTACAGCCGAAATCTGCGCTCCGCCTGGAAAGCAGGGGGATGGGTGAGGCTCGGCTCGGTTCCTGCGGCGGCCACGATAATCACGACTACATCGGAGGCTTCACATGAGACTCGGACTTCGTCTGCCCCAGAGATTGGGAGTCGACCTACAACACGACGTGGTCGAAGCAGCCAGAACGGCCGAAGCGGCCGGATACGCCAGTTTGTGGACGTATGAACGGCTGCTCTTCCCGAAGTCGCCCCTCGAACCGTATGCCCCGCCGAACGTGCCGTGGCCGGAACACTCGCGGCAGGTCGCCGACTCCCTGGCAGTCCTGACCGCAGCGGCGGTGGCGACCGAACAGGTGCGCCTCGGTACCGCCATTCTGATCGCTGCGCAGCACACACCCGTGCAGCTGGCCAAGGCGCTGGCCACGATCGATCAGATCAGCGGCGGGCGCATGATCGCAGGGATGGGCACCGGCTGGTCCAGCGACGATCTTCGGGCCACCGGCGCCACCCGAGCCGATCGCGGCCGCTTCCTCGACGAGACGCTGGACGTCTTTGATGCCGTGTGGGGGCCGGACCCGGTGACCTTCCGCAGTCCGCGCGTCGTCATCGACAACGCCTCGGTCCTGCCCAAACCCGTGTCGAAAATCCCGGTGATGCTGGGCGGCGGTGGCAGCAACCTGGGCCGCAGCACCAGCTCGACGGCCGTGCAGCGCATCGCCAAACGCGCAGACGGCTGGCTACCGCTGCTCACCTCACCCGGGCCGGCCGGAGCCGCGGAACTGCGCGCAAGCTGGGACCGCATCCGCGAAATGGCCTCTGAGTACGGCCGGGACACCAGCCGGATGGAGATGGTGGTGGTGGGAAACGTCACCTTCACCGACCGTCCGGCAGGACCGGACCGATCGGCGTTCGTCGGCACACTCGACCAAATCATGGACGATGTCCGAACCGCTGCAGAAGCCGGCGCAGACGAGCTCATCGTGGATCTGAATCTGCAGGACTGGTTCACCAGCACTGGGCAGATGCTTGAGACGGCGGTGGAGATCCGCGAACGGACCGCAGCCTCATGACCGATGGTGCCCGGCTCAACTGGCCCCTTCTCGCCGCACCCAAGTGGCCCACGACCAGCCCCGTATTGCAATTAGCGTTGAAAACATGTTAGTCGCAGGCGACACCAAGATCACCGATCTGTTAGCGCCACATCGACAGGGCAGGACTCTTTTTGAACCGCCCCGGTAAGTCCAGAGACATATTGGTCTGAGAGCCTGCTGGTTTGGCGGCCTCGGTGTGTGAGCGAAATGGGCTGGGCATCTCCGTCGCCGGCGAATCATTGCAGGTGTCTAGGTCGGCGGCTGGCGGGCGTCAGGAAGGGCGCGCAAGTGCCGCGTCTGGACGAGTCGGCTCGAACAGCTCGACGGGATTGCCCGATGGGTCGTCGAGCAAGATCTGCTTCCCGCCTACACCCGCGACGATGTCATTGCGGAAGTGAACTCCGGCTTCACGCAAGCGCTCCACCAGCGCGTCGATGTCGGAGATCTCGAGCTGGAAGCGATTCCAGCCGCCGGGCTCGGGTACTCGCCCGTCAGGCATGGCTTGCCCGCCTCCAGGGCCACCTCCGGGTGCAGTAAGCACAAGCCGTAGATCAGCCCGCGTCAGCATGGCGAAGCTGGGTGCCGGGTGCATCACTTCGTGGAACCCCAAATGCTTACAGTAGAACGAGATTGCGGCGTCGACATCGTCGACGATGTAGCGGACGCTGACCGTGGCCACAGCCCAACCTCCTTGTCGGATGAACCGCTCGCACAGCTCCGGCGGGAAGCACCTCGACCAAGAACCGTCCCGGAGTCCGGAGACTTTCTTGATCTGAGAACTCAGCCGGCGGCTGGTCTCCGGTGTTGAGCGTAATAGGCCGCCTCCAGATCGACGGGTGGGATGTCCCCGCAGTATTCGTAGAGGCGGCGGTGGTTGAACCAGTCGACCCATTCGGCGGTCGCCAACTCGACTTCTTCGATGGTCCGCCAGGGCTTGCGCGGTCTGATCAACTCGGTTTTATACAGCCCGTTGATAGTCTCGGCCAGCGCGTTGTCACAGGAGCTGCCGACCGCCCCGACCGATGGCTGGATCCCAGCCTCGGCGAGACGTTCAGTGAACCGGATCGACGTGTACTGGGACCCTCTATCTGTATGGTGGACAACATCTTTGAGATCCATGACGCCTTCTTGTTGGCGAGTCCAGATCGCTTGTTCGATGGCGTCGAGCACCCTCGAGGTGGCCATCGTTGAGGCGACTCGCCAGCCCAGGATCCGTCTCGCGTAGGCGTCGATGACGAAGGCAACGTAGGCAAACCCGGACCAGGTTGGCACGTAGGTCAGGTCGGCGACCCACAGCCGGTTGGGCGCCGCCGGCCCGAAGCGACGTTGCACCAGATCGGCCGGCCGGTTCGCGGCCGGGTCGGCGATTGTGGTGCGCTTGGTCTTGCCCCGGACCGCGCCCGTCCGTCCGAGTTCAGCCATCAGCCGCTCGACGGTGCAGCGGGCCACCGCGATGCCTTTGCGGTTGAGTGCGAGCCACACCTTGCGGGCCCCATACACCCCGTAGTTGTCGGCGTGGACGCGCTCAATCTCGCCCTTGAGCACCTCGTCTCGGGCCTGGCGCCGGCTCGGCGCACGATCGCGATGGTCGTAGTAGGTCGATGGGGCGATCGGCACGCCCAGCTCGGTCAGCTGCGTGCAGATCGGCTCGACACCCCACCGCAGACCATCAGAGCCATCGCGGTCGCTCTGATGATCGGCGATGAACCGGGTGATTAGTGTGCTGGCCGGTCGAGCTCGGCCGCGAAGAAAGCCGACGCTGTCTTCAAAATAGCGTTGGCCCTGCGTAATTCAGCGTTCTCCCGTTTCAACCGTCTGAGCTCAGCGGATTCCTCGGTTGTGGTTCCCGGCCGGGACCCGGCGTCGACCTGGGCCTGACGCACCCATTTGCGCACCGTCTCGGCCGTGCCGACCCCAAGAAGGCGGGCGACCTCGCTGATCGCCGCCCACTCCGAGTCGTGTTGATCGCTGATCTCGGCGACCATCCTCACCGCTCGCTCACGCAGCTCCGGCGGGTACCTCCTCGACGAACCACCTGACATGACTCCAACCCTCCCAAGAAGTGGAGTCTCCGGACATTCCGGGGCAGGACTCTCTTTGAGCTCGAGGGCGAGCCGCATACTTAACTTGCAGCGGACGAATGGCGGAAACTATTGCAGGAGTATTCATTCCGGACTAGACCTTGGTTCGCGCACCTACTGAACTAGTTTCATCAACGGCATGCTGCGGGCCTTCTCCTTCGGACTAAGGACCTGCGACAGACGACGTTCGACACGACGGACGACGATGTCCTGGCCACTTTCGACCCGACGTTCTGTCGCCAAACCTCGTCAATCTCATCATGCCCAGCGACCCGCCGGGGTGAGACCGTCTGGCAGTTGGTCTGCATGGCAACGAGATAGGGAATCTAGAGTTGGCTATTGATGTGTCAAGGGACACAAGGAGATTCAATGAATCGGAAGGGAGCTAGCCATGCCCGTGCGTCGGGTTTTGATTACCGGGGCGTCTAAAGGGATTGGGCGTGCGGTGGCTGATCGGGTCGCCCGGGCCGGCAATGTGGCGATCGGTTTGGCTCGGACGGCGCCGCCTGATTTTCCTGGTGAGTTCGTTTCGGTGGATTTGTCTGACGTGGCGGCAACCGCGGCTGCGCTCGATGCGGTCATTGCTGGGGGGCGGGTCGATGCGGTGGTCAACAATTTCGGTTATTCACCATGGGGCGCGTTGGGTGAGATTGATTTGGGTGATCTGATGCCTACGTATGACTTGAATGTGCGGGTGACTGTGCAGGTGACCCAGGCTGTGTTGCCGGGGATGCTGGCGGGCAACTGGGGTCGTATCGTCAATGTGACCAGCCTGGTCACGCTGGGTACTGCGCGGCGCACTCCGTACGCGGCAGCCAAGGCGGCATTGGAAGCGGCTACCCGTATCTGGGCCGGTGAGTTGGCGCAGTCGAATATCACGGTGAATGCTGTTGCGCCCGGACCGACGGAGACCGAGTTGTATCGGGCGCGCAGCCCGATCGGGTCGGCGGAAGAAACCGATTTGTTGCGCACCATACCGATGCGCCGGTTGGCCACTCCGGCCGAGATCGCGCACGCGATCTGTTCATTGCTTGACGAGGATGCCGGTTATATCACCGGGCAGATCCTGCGCGCCGATGGTGGCGGAAGTGTGGCGGCATGAGTGATAACGCGGGCCTGCTCTCTATTGATCGGGCGCGCGATCAGGCTGCGGTGCGCAGCCTGCAGTGGAGTGACGTGGTGATGACCTATGTCTCAGCGGCACCGGATTCGGTCGTGATCTTCGCGAGGACTGTTCATGGGCGATCACACATGAATAGTTCCTGCCAGAGACACGGGATTGCAGCTCGCCGATGTGAAGGTCTTCTCCGACATTCTGGTCAGGAGCCCCGGCAGTTCGTCCAGACCCTGCGGTGACATCGTCGAGCGCCATGCCAACACTTGTTCATAGCAGCTCCCAAACAGACAGGCACGCCGGCGCTTTCAACGAATACAGATAGCGGATGAGATCGCCCAACGTCATCATCGGAGTTGAGAGGTAAAACGTCTATGTCGACAATCGGCGACACACAAGCCACGAGTGCTGAGCAGGCCGCCGCTGATAGCTTCGCCAGCCGGATGGTCAACATCATGAACGATGCGGCCGTTGCACTGTTGGTCAGCATCGGTCACCAAACTCTTTTGTTTGATGTGCTCGCAACACTGCCGCCTGCGAGCAGCACGGCGATTGCCGACGCTGCGGGCCTGGATGAGAGGTATGTGCGGGAATGGCTGGGCGGCCTCGTGTCTCCGGGAATTGTTACCTACGAGGCGCAATCACAAAAGTATGCGTTGCCCGCCCATCACGCTGCCGCGCTCACTCGCGCCGGCGGCGTGAAGAACGTCGCTAAGGTTGCGCCTCGTATCGCCATCCTCGGCGAGGTCGAGCAGAGGATCATCGCTTGCTTCCGCGACGGTGGCGGCGTGCCGTACTCGTTGTTCCCGCGGTTCCACGCGGTGCGAGCCAAAGAGGCGTGCGCATTAATCGACGCCAGCCTCGTCGACGAAATACTCCCACTGCTGGAGCGCCTACCTGAACGACTGCGTGCCGGTGTCGAACTTGCCGACTTCGGTTGTGGCAGTGGACATACCATTAATGTCATGGCGCAAGCTTTTCCGGCCAGCCAGTTCACCGGCATCGACTTCTCCGAACCTGCCGTCGCTGCGGCACGAGTCGAATCTGCGTCCCTCGGTGTGTCGAACGCGACGTTCCTCACCCAGGACCTCGCACTGCTCGACCTTGCAGACGCATTCGACGTCATTATCGCGTTCGATGCTGTGCACGATCAAGTCCAGCCCGCCCGTGTGCTGGCGAACATTCACCGCGCGCTGCGGCCTGGCGGCGCGTTACTGATGGCAGACATCAAAGCCTCGAGCAATCTCGAAGATAACATTGAGATCCCCTGGGCTCCAATGTCATACACAATTTCAACCATGCACTGCATGACCGTATCGCTGGCGGGTGGCGGAACGGGGCTAGGCGGCATGTGGGGAAGGCAGCTGGCGATATCGATGCTGGATTCACCGACGTCGAGGTCCGCGAAGTCGAAACTGACCCCGTCAACAACTACTACATCGCCCCCAAATGATGATGCGGACCGCCAAACAGTCGTCGTTGTGCTCCCTTCGGTGAAGCTGCGCCATCACCTTGTTTAGCCGGCTGGCGAAACGCGGAGCCGGTAGGTCCCTGATCGCGCGGTGACTCACACTGGCTGGCCCCGCCAGCGAAACAGGAATCGAGAGAGAAAACCACCCTATGTTGGACTCTTCGCGAGATATGACCGCCCTCGTCGAGGCTGCGGCCGCAGGCGCGCTGCACACCGCCGAACTCGCCGATCACCACTGCACACTGCGTGATCGCTCGCCTGCCGTCGAACCGCTGGGAGGATGTTGCGGGACCGACTTTCGACACGTATGAGCGATCCTCGATGCGTAGACATCTGATCGCCGTGACGGGTAGATTTTGCGCACGCTAACCTTCCGCGATTAGCGGAGTGAGCATCTCGCACAGCGCCAGCTTGGTCGCGCGACGGCTGAGTCCCGAGCCGATCCTGAGGACCTCCCAGGTGTGCAAGTCGCAGATGGCGACCAGCTGCGCAAGCCGGCGATCTCGCCGTGTCCGGGGCAGGCCGGCAAGGGCGTCGGAGAAGACCGTCCTACACCAATTTCGGTGGTATGTCCGGCCGACGGCGAGGAAATCGCGGACCGCCGGGGTGGTCGCCTCCTCGGCGAGCATCTTGAGCATCAGTCGCCCTGAGAGTTCGTAATTGTCAACGAAGTTGGTGACAATGTCCTCGATCGCGTTGGGATGCACACGGCCGCGACGTTCGACCACGTCGGTACCCAGCTTGGCAAACATTGCGGCGAAGACCGCGTCCTTGTCACCGAATCGGCGCAGCACCGTCTGTGTCGTCACGCCCGAGCGCCCAGCGATATCGGCAAGGGTGATCTCAGCGAACGGTCTGTCCTCGAACAATTCCCATGTGGCTTCGAGTATGGCGGTGGCGGTACGCGCAGTCGTGACGGCGCGCGCCGTCATCCGATAGGGCCGCGTGGTGCCTTCCATATGGGTGACAGTAACGCAAACCGTCATGGGCGCGAGTCCGCACCTGGATAGCGCGTAACAAGCGTCTATGGACGCGTATTCCGCGACTGTCTTGTTGCGATCCAGTCTGTGATTCCGAGGACTCGCTAGGCGTTCAACCGCCGTGCCGGCGGGCGCACGACGTCGCCGCCTGGTTCTTAGAACGCCTCCCGCGCCGCGATTTCTCGGGGCTCCACCGGACCGTTCGCGAAGACCGGGCCGGCCTCGGTGGAGCCGTACCCGTCGGTCAAGTGCATGTCGATCAGGAGGACCGCTGCCCAAGCGCCGGCCGGTCAGCGTAGCCGTCGAGAACGGTCTGAACGATCTGGGACAGCCGCAACTCGGGTATCGGCGAACTGTTGGTCTGTGGCGTACAGGTCCGAAATGCGGCGCTCGAGGCGCTCTTCACGGGTATCAGACGACATCAACAATCCTCGGCTATCTGAGGACTCCGAAGCTTCATTCCTCAAGCGGCAGTGCCGAAGCGGCATGCGCGGGGGGACAATCGTCCGCGACCAATTGCGGCCACTTCCGGTCCAAACCGGTACGGAAGTCCGTGTTCCTCGTCACTAACATCCGGTCCGCAGGTGCTGCTGTCGATGTTTTAGATCCACCCTTTCGTTTCACTGGACCAACGTGGATTGATCCATCCGACTCGCGTCAATTGGTACCGGAATACGCCGGTAAACAATGTGATTGGAAACCGCAGCCGCATAGTGCAGTCCGCCCGATGCGTCGGCACGTCAACCTTCGCCACGAGCCGAGAATGACGAGCGCGAAGTTGCTTCTACGTGCTGAGTTGATCTTCGCAAGAGCCCCAGTTTCGAGTTAGTATAGATCACGTGAAATCTCAGCCGACGCCACGCTCGAGGCGAGGCGGGAGTTGTTGAGAACCAAACCAATCGTGGCAACGAGTCGGAAGGTGCTACGTCGGTTCGGCGACAACCGTGTCGACGGCAGCAACTTGCTTGATAAATAGGACATTCCAGGATGTCTCGTGCGCAAGGTGCTCGGCGACTTGGCACCTGGCCGCCATCTGAGGTTTGCGCACCCTGAGGGTCCTCAGATGCAGCTTTGAACGCACGTGGCCGGGCTATCTCTCTCGGATTGCTCGCATCATTGAATATGAAAGGTTCATTGCGGCTTTGGCTTTGGACGTGACCAACCGCAACTCACCACCCACGTGTGCCGAGCACACCTGACGAAATTGGAGCCCATGGAGACGACGACATACATGCTGATACCCGGTGGTTGCCGCACCGAGTGGCCAAGGGGATTTTCTACAACGCGCTGATCCCGGTGGCGGGCCGATCCTGGGCGGAAGACACCCCACCAGAGAACGCGCAGAACCTCCGTGACCTAGCCGACGCGTCGCCGAACTGGACAATCGCACCGAGTCTGGGGCTCGTCGGTTTAGTTATGCATGATGTTGCGGTGGACGCGCAGCGCCTGCTTTCAGAACTGCTCACACCACAGCCCGCGGCCTATTTTTTGGACACTTTCGACGGGCTGGAAGCGGCCACACTCGGCATTCCCCTCACGTACATTCTGGGCGAGGGCGACCGTGCGACGCAGCGGCCCGGGACCGAGTTCGCCTCGCGACTGGGCGTCGAGCCGGTCATGGTGCCCGGGAGTCACAACGGCTTATTGACCCACCCCGACGCTGTGGCGAAGGCGATCCTGGCGGCGTAAACAGATAGCCCTTCCGGGTCTCCCACGCTCGAATATTCGCGCCCCCAAGAAGTTTCGTTTCCTGTTCAACAGAGCACCCGAGGAGGTGTCGTCACGATTCGGGGTGAGAAGTGCCGCGCCAGGCGGCGGCGCGCAGCGGTAGGTGATCACGGCCTGCGAGGCGGTGCCAGTGAGGGCTTGTCTTGCGGCGCGTCGGGTGTCCGCACCTCTTGGCCCACCTCGAATGATCCGACAATGGCCGAGGTGAACTCGTGAAACTGGGTAGCCCGCACGATCGTGTCCGGCACACCCGATTCGGGTGATCGTCCTCTTCTGCAACACTTTTGCACGCACGTAGCCGCTCACGGGCACGCCGTCGACACCGACGATCGACCGGATCGATGTAGCTGACCCACCACAATGGCGGATGCTTCCATCCCGCCCGCGTAATACCGCAGGGCTGGTCGCCTGCGATGGGTATGTGCCGAGGGTCAATGGCATTCCTCTCGAAATGACCCGCGTTGGCCGCGGCGTGTGATCAGTCGGAACTGTCGAGGGTGAAAACGTTGTGAAAGTGTGGCGAAAACGTGTTGTGAAAAGGCGCGTCGAAGCAACTTGACGGGATTTTGCTGCGGTTACAGTGCTGTGGAATACGACCGGAGGCCGAGCGAACTCTGGTGCCTGCCCACGGCAAGCCGACGAGTCGACCAACTCCGGGTTGCGCTCGCGAATCGACGAAGTATCTGACAAGAAGGGGAGCCAGCGGCGAGGGAGAAATCGAAAAGGGATAGGGGGTCAGCCCGATGCCGATGATCGAACAGCCAACGCCGTGTTCTTAGCGCTGCAGGCCGAACGCCTCGCAGGCCCGACGCGGCGGTGGACGGGTCGATCGATGTGGCGGTTCGGTGTGCGGGCCTTCGGGGTATGGGTGGTCGCCGTCGGGTCGCTGATCCTGGTGCCCAGCACGGCGTCTGTGGCCGCCGAACCGCTCGAAATGGCACCAAAGTACTACTCGAAACAGACCCGCGACGGATGGCAGCTGTCGATCTCTATTGAGGGCGAACGGATCAACTCGGTTCCCAACCTGGCCGCAGCGACTACCTCGCGAGAAGGTTTCGTCACCCTGGCGGCCACCGCCACGGCAGTTGGCGGCGCAACGCCCATCACCGACAGCCTTTTCATCACCGGTTATCAGGTGGGCTGCCAGACCGATGTGTCCAGCGGCCTGGGCATGGGCGGCTCGGGGGCGGGCGGCGGCAATGCCGGGGTCGGTAATACATTCATTAATCCCGTGGCAGCCTCGGATAGTGTCGGGGGTGCCGGCGGCGGGGCGGGTTTTCTTCAGACCACTGTCCAGCCTGGGGTCATTGTGGAAGTGCCGATGGCGAACATGGCCCTCTCACCCGACGGACGAGCAATGCTGGACATCGACAACATCCATATCAAGGCCGACGCGTGTGGAGGCTACGTCACCATCCGGTCGTATGCCTACCTTCGTGTTGCGACGGCCGTTGCGCATACCGGATTCGCCGTCTACGGCGATCCGCTCAGAATCTAGGAACCGGAGGTAGGTCCCATGGGTTTCCGAATGGCTTCCCGACGTTTCACCATCTCGGCAGCGGTCAGCCTGTGCACGCTCGCAACGCTCACGTCGGCGCCCGCGGGAGCTCAGCCTGAACCACCGCCGCCGGTCATCCCCGGCTACCCGGTACCTCAGGCAATCGTTCCGGGCAACCCTGGCAAGCCCTACTTCATGCAGGATTTCTCGCAGGAGTTCGCGCCGTACACCCCTCCCGCGCAGACGGATGCCCGTGGGGTGTTCGTCGCCACGAACGCGAACTCGGGTCAAACGGTCGTCGGCATGCCGGGGTCGCGGCTTGGAATTGTGTCGCCGAGGATCGGGCCGTATGCGGGTTCCCCCGGCTTCCAAACGCAGGGCTTCGGCCCGGGGGTCATGATCGGCAGCATGGGGGAGCCCGCCACTGAAGTGGACCCATACGGACACCGCCCGCCCACCTCGGCTCCCGGCGGCGGCGAGCTATCGCCCTACGGGATCACCGCCAACACGGGCACGTCACTGGAGAGTGCCGGGGTGAGGGTAGCCACCATGGGCAGTACCGCCGGACTCGAGGATCCGAACGGCCAGCCGCCAACCAGCCCGGGTCCGGCGGGTTTACCCCTCCTGCCGCCCCCGCAGCCGAACCCCTAGAGCGTTGCGCGCCAGTCGATTTCCGAACCCTGTGTCCGAAAGACGGCTGGATGCATTACTAAGGGGCGTACTACCGCGCGCCCTCGTCGCCGCCGCGCACCGCTGCCATCGGGCGACAGTGCTCGTGCTGGCACCCCATGGCAGGCTGTCGATGTCGCGGTGCGCGAAAGCGCCTGACGAATTCGGTTCGCTGCTCCTGCAATTGCACGCGATCAGGGGTTGAAACCAACCTGCGCCGATGCCGGACCGTCCCCCGCCCAACCGTGTCCGCTGGGTCGCGCGGTGAGTAGCGCAGCTCACCGCGCGGTTTCGCTGTCCTGATTTGAGGGATTTCTGGCTGGACGAAGGCGGCGCACAACGCATGGTGACCGCCAGCATGGATGTCGACACAGTTCGACAACCACAAACAGAAAGCGCAGAAGTCATGTCAGAAACCATTGCGGGTGTGGAGGTTCCCGACACCGCGGCGGTCGCCGAAGCGACTCGCCTCGTCCAGGAGACGACCACCCCGCTCATCTACCACCACTCCCGCAGGGTTTTCTTCTTCGGCCAGATCCACGCTCACCGGCTCGGCGTGAAACCGGATCCCGAACTGCTCTACCTGGCGGCCATGTTCCACGACACCGGTCTCGTGACACCTTTTTCCGATGCGGAACAGCGTTTCGAGGTCGATGGCGCCGACCACGGGCGCAAGTTCCTGCTTGACCGCGGTTTCTCCACTGCGGCCGCCGAAACCGTGTGGACGGCTATCGCGCTGCACACGACACCGGGAATTCCGGACCGGATGGGCCCGGAGATCGCCAGCACGTATCTTGGCGTGCTGACCGACGTGCTCGGTTTCGGCCTTGACGGGCTGCACACCGACCAGGTGACCGAAATCCTCGCCATTCACCCGCGGGGCGATTTCAAGAACGAGTTCCTGAGCGCCTACTTCGACGGGTTTAAGAACCGCCCGGAGACGACCAACGGAACCGTGAACTCCGACGTTCTGGAGCACTTCATCCCCGGTTTCCGGCGCACAACCACTGTCGAGCGCATCATCGGCTCGGCCTGGCCGAGCTGACCGGAGCACGCGTCGGGGACACCGCGATGAATGGTGTGAGTCGCTTCACGGGCGGGCGTCGCGTCGGACAAGGTGCGTCCTTCAGCGTGCTCGTCTTCGCCAACGTCCTGCTGATGGCGTCAACGAGTGCGCCCTCGCCGATCTACCCGCTGTACCTGCAGCGGTGGGGTTTTTCAGTGACGATCCTGACAGTGGTCTTCGCCGTATACGTGGCCGGATTGGTCGGTGCCCTGCTGACGGTCGGATCGCTGAGTGACCACCTCGGGCGCCGTCCGGTGCTGGTCGCGTCCCTTCTGTTGGCCGCGGCCGGGACGGCGATCTTCTGGGCGGCCGGCGGGGTCTTCTCGCTCGTGTTCGCCCGGGTCGTGCAGGGCATCGCAACCGGGACGGCGACGGGTGCTCTCGCCGCCGGGCTGGTCGAGTTCTCCCCCGAGGGCCGCCCGCACGTGGGGCCGACGATGACCGCCGTGGGCACGAGCTTCGGGCTGGCCGTCGGTGGGGGTCGCGACCTCCGTTTCGGGTGATTTGTCGGTTTCGGTGGGAGTGATGTCGACGGGTCGTCCGAGGAGCTTTCCTTTGTGGAAGACGGCGCCGGAGCGGACGAGAGCGACCAGGTGCGGCGCGTTGACGGCGCGCCAGCGGGTTTGAACGGCCTCAATCAGGTTGTAGGCCATCGCCAGTCCGGCAGCGCACGATCCTGGCCCCTTTGTCACCTTGGGTCTCAAACGTACTGTGGCAAAGGCACTTTCGATCAGTTTCGTGGTGCGAAGGTGCACCCAATAATCGGCCGGGTACTTGTAGAACTCCAGCAGCACGTCGGCGTCGTCGACGATCTTGGCCACCGTCTTGGGGTACTTGGCGCCCATCCGCGCGCCTCGCCGAGGCCTTCTGGTGGCCGCGGTCCTATGCGGCGGTTACCGGCTGCTGCGCATCCGGCGCAGCGCGGCCGCAATCACCCGGTTTGCCCGTGGCGGGGGCCAGGGGATTGACCAAGAGCACGCAAAACCACTGAACGAGAAGAGTTTCACGGATGACCCGCTATTTCCTCATCGGCATCGAGGCGGGCGGGCGAAACGTCTCAGTCGAGCGACTCTTCGATATCACCCATCACTACGGAGTCCGCCCCGCCAGCCTTCCCGAGCGGGTGACGTAACCACCGAGGGGGCAGATAGGCGCAGCGGCGCCGGTGGCCGACTGTCGGCCAGCCAGGCATATGGGAGCCCCCTACTCACGACGCTTCTCGTACAACTCTGCGCTGTCGGTCATCGACGCCGCTAAGGTCGCCTGGAAGAAACCTAGGGTTGTAGGTGAGGCTCCCGTAGCCCAATTGGCAGAGGCACGCGGCTTAAAACCGCGAAAGTGTCGGTTCGAGTCCGACCGGGAGCACAAGTTGTCCGTGAGATGTGACGAAACCTGTGTCAACTTCTCCGACGCGCCACTGTCTCACCCCTGTTCTCCACTGGTCTGCTCGTCACAGCAAGTTGTCACGACGTTGTCAGGGCCCCCCATCGGGGGTGGCCATCTTGAGCTTGCCTCGCGCGATCCTTGGACCTTGAGCAGAGCGGCTCTCAAGTCGAGCTGATGTGGTGCGCTGTCGCATCGAACAACAGCATGACCACGTCGACCACACGGTCGCGGGTCAGTCCTTCTGCGCTGTCCATCCACGTCATCAGAAGTTCGTCGGCGGCGGCCACGATACTGAGACCGAGCAGGAGTACATCGCTTCGGTTCAGCGCTGTACTCGGGGGCAGGAGGTCGGCGACGAGTTCGGCGAGTCGGCGAAGCCCCGCGTGTCGTTGCTCGCGGGCAACGGGTCCGCCGCTGAGGACCTCCCGCGACTTGATGCGGGCCTTACCGGGATTTTTCTCGAATGACCGCGTGATCGTGTCGATCATCGCGCGGGCACCCTCCGATCCGCCGTTCGTCTTGTCGATCGCGGCGGCGCAGCCGGAAATCTCTTCGTCGATCAGCCGTGAGTAGACGGCGGCGAGCAGCGAGTCGAGATCGGCGAAGCTCTCGCCAAAGTAGCGATCCCGTAGTCCCGACTGTTGCAGGACGGACCGGATCGACGTGGCGGCGTATCCCCGTTCGCCGAAGAGTTCCACGCCGGCGTCGATGAGTCGTTCTCGGCGTTCGGCGATGCGTTCGGCGGCCGTCTTGCCGTCGTAATCCCGCATCAGCCACCTCCATGAGCCCATCACAACAACGGCGGCCCCTCGGTCGCCTCAAATCGACACTACACCATGTGAGGTCGGTCACCATCTGATGGCGTATGCATTCAGATAGTTTACGGTTCCTCCCATGACTTCAACACCGTTGATCCGGTCGGCGGAGACATTCGATTTCGTCATCGTGGGCGCGGGCAGCGCCGGCTGTGTCCTGGCGAATCGCCTCACCGAGGACCCCTCGGTCCGGGTGCTCCTACTGGAGGCCGGACCGGACGACACCCTGGAGACGATCCAGGTGCCAGCGCTGTTCAGCGCCCTGTTTGGCACGGAGGTCGACTGGAACTACCAGATCGAACAGCAGGCCAACTATCACGGCTCGACCACGTTCCCGCGCGGAAAGACGTTGGGCGGCTCGTCATCTATCAATCTGATGGTCTACATCCGGGGACACCGCACCGACTTCGACGGGTGGAGCGAGCGCGGCAATGTCGGATGGGACTACGACAGCGTGTTGCCCTACTTCGTCAAGGCCGAGCACAACTCCCGCCTCGGGGCGCCATTCCACGGCGCGGACGGCCCACTGCATGTCGAGGATCGGTTGTTCACTCACGAGCTGTCGCACGCTTGGGTGGACGCCGCCGCGGACTGGGGCTTGACCCGCAACGACGACTTCAACGGCGCACGCCAAATCGGTGCGGGCGCATATCAGGTCACCTGCCGCAACGGCCGCCGCTGGTCTGGTGCCGATGCTTATCTACGGCCTGCGATGCAGCGGCCCAACCTCGTCGTGCGGGTGGGCGCCCACGTGACACGCGTTCTCATCGACGGCAGCCGGGCGACAGGTGTCTCCTATGTCCAGCACCGAACCGAGACGGTCGCCCTTGCAGCGTCGGAGGTCCTGCTCAGCGGCGGCGTCATCAACTCTCCGCAGTTGTTGCTGCTCTCGGGGATCGGCCCGGCCGACCAAGTGCGCGCGCACGGCATCGACGTCGTGGCCGACGTGCCGGGGGTGGGGGAGAACCTGCACGACCACACCATGGTCCCGTTCGTGTGGGCGACTCAGCACTCCGCCGACCTGCTCGAGATGGCCAGCCCGGAGAACATGGGGCTATGGCAGGGCGGCCGCGGCGGCCCCTTTGCCTCCAACGGCGGTGAAGTCGGAGGCTTTGTGTCGACCGCAGGCGGCGACGTGCCGAATGTGCAATTGATCGGCGGGCCAACCGCGTTCGTCGATCACGGCCGCACGAGTCCGCCGCTGCCGAATTTCACCATGCTGACCGCATCGACGCACCCGCGCAGCCGTGGCCGGTTGTGGCTGAGGTCGCCCGACCCGCTGGCCCATCCACATATCGACCCGGCCTACTTCGCTCACCCCGACGACCTCGCAGATATCACGGCCGGACTGCGCGTGTCACTGGAGATCGCCAACCAAAGCCCGATCTCCAAATACCTTCGCGGCCTGAATGTTCCGACGGAGGTGGACGCGAGCGACGCAGCGCTCACCGAACACGCGAAACGTTGGTCGCAGACCGAGTACCACGCCGTCGGAACCTGTGCGATGGGAATCGACGAAAACGCCGTCGTCGACCCGCAATTGAAGGTGCGCGGCGTCGATGGGCTGCGTGTCGTCGACGCATCCGTGATGCCGACCGTCGTCAGCGGTAACACCAACGCAGCCACCGTCATGATCGCCGAAAAAGCCGCCGACCTCATCAAGGCGCAAGCGACCGTGAAGCCGCTGACATGAACTCGCCAGGACAAGAGTCCGCCGACTCAAAACCGTCATGGCAGGGGACGCGACGCTACAGCTTCCACCCGGCGCCACCGGGCGGGCTGGCGCTCGTGCAGGATTTCCTAAACAGCCGAGAGCACGCGGACAAAGGACCAGACCTGTTGGGCGACGCGGAGCACGCTAATGCATGGGCGGCGAACGCGATACGAAACTGGTCGGCGCTACGAGGCACGCAACCTCCGTTACTGGTTCTGACCGACGACGACGCCGCCCGCCTACGAGAATTGCGCGACTTCCTTGACACGGTGCTGACCGGGAGCCGCAGCATGCCGCCACAGCGCGTCCTTGGTACAGCGGGAATCGCGCTGGGCGTCGCCGGCGAGATGTCTTGGACGCCAACTGGACACGGATGGTGTTGGTTGGCGTCGGCGATCATGGGTGAGATCGCCTTGAGTCAGGAGACCGGAACGTGGCGGCGAATGAAGCAGTGCCGAAACTCCGTGTGCAGAGCCACCTTCTACGACAGCTCATGGAACAACCGCGGCGTTTGCCGTCTGCATCCGACGGCGTCGGTGACGGAACGCCGGTGACGACTAGCGTCCAACTCCAACAGCAGACGAACCTCAACAAGCAAAGGTAGCCAATGAATACAAGGACCATGCGGGACGTGCCAGCGCTCGATCTGGCGGTCGAGGACTTACGGTCAGGAGCGACTGGATGGGCGGACCTGCCCCTGCGCGCGAAGATAGCAATGCTGGAGGCGCTGCCGCCCAGGATCGTAGACGTTGCGCCGCGCATGGCCGCTGCCGCTAATGAGGCGAAAGGCATCGCATCGACGTCCGCGTGGGTTGCCGAAGAATGGACGATAAACATCTGGGTACTCGTTCACGCCATCAACACCCAAATAATGGTTCTTAAAAGGGTTCTCGCCGGAGATGAGCCGGTTAGCGCCGACGCTGTTCACACGCGGCCCGACGGCCAAGTCGTCGTCGATGTCTTCCCTGCCACCGGATTCGACCGCCTACTGCTCAACGGCTACAAGGCGCAAGTTTGGATTGAACCCGGCGTCAGCGCCGAACAGACGCGCGCGGAGGCGGCCGCGCTGTACCGCGGGACCGACCCCGGTGACCCCGAGGTGTGCGTGGTCCTGGGCGCGGGCAACCTCGGCACCATCACAGCGCTGGACATCATTGACCAGCTGTACATCCGGGGCAATGTCTGTGCAGTGAAAATGAACCCGGTCAACGAATACCTGGGGCCGTTCTACGAACAGATCTTCAGTGAGTTCATCTCACGTGGCTGGCTTCGCCTGCTTTATGGTGGCGCCGACGTCGGCGGCTACCTGGCACGCCACCCCAAGGTCGACACCATCCACATGACCGGCTCCGCAGCCACCTACGACGCGATCGTATGGGGAACCGACGATCAAGCCGCCGGCCGCAAAGCCAACAACACGCCGCTACTGAACAAGCCAATCACCGGCGAACTCGGCGGCGTCAGTCCTTTCATCGTGGTCCCCGGCGATTGGGGCCCGCGCGACCTGCGGTTCCAGGCCGAACACATCGCCACGACCAAACTCATCAACTCCGGCCACAACTGCAACGCCACACAGGTTCTCGTCCTCTCGGAGGATTGGCCACTGGCCAACAGACTTGTCGCCGAAGTCCGCGCTGTCATCAGCGACGCCGAACCCCGACCCTCCTACTACCCAGGCTCAGAGGACAGAATCGCCGACGCCTGTCGCGGTATGTCGGGAACCGAGTTCCTCGGCGGCGACCACACCCGCGCCCTCATCACCGACGTCGACGCACATAGCGGCGCCAGCATCCTGACCGACGAAGTCTTCGCCGGCGTCCTCGGAGTCGTGCGTCTTCCCGGCAAGACAGTAGAGCAGTTCCTGCACAACGCCGTTGAGTTCGCCAACGACGTGCTACCCGGGAACCTCGGCGCAGTTATCACTATCGATCCAAAGACCCGCAAGCAGAACGCGCAGGCTTTCGATGACACGGTGGCGCACCTGCGCTACGGTGCCGTCGGCATCAACGCATGGACGGGGATGGCGTTCGCATTGACGACGTGGGGGGCGTTTCCCGGTAACACCGCACAAGACATCGGCAGCGGCACTGGAACGGTACACAACACCTTCTTGCTCCCGAGACCTCAGAAAGCTGTCGTCGAGATCCCGTTCCGTCCCGCGCCGCGCTCGGTGTTAAGCGGAGAACTGACCCTCTCGCCCAAGCCAGTTTTCTTCATCACCAACAAGACAGCGGAAACTACCGTCAGACGGCTCGTACGATTCCTCGTCCACCGCAACCCCATCGCACTACCGCGGATCTTCCTGTCTGCATTGCGCGGATGAGTTACTCGGCTCCCGAATCGTCGTCTAAGTCAGAACGCACAAGCCGCTTGGATCTGCGAATTCCGTTGTTGCACCAGCCCGCTCGCCACGTCGCCGACGTCCACGGCCCAGATGATCCTTTGCGGTCGGGCCGGTTCGCGGTGCACCGCATCACACGAGACGCCGCGCTGGGCTTCATTCGACGCCGACGCCGATTTTGACAGGCTCCACGCAAGCGCGGGTCGGCGATTCATCGGCTCGCTCCGGCGGAGGGCGAATCTGCGATGCGGGGCAGCACAGTCGCTCGGGCAGAGCGCGTCAAGCGTGGGCGGTCGAGTGCTGATGCGGTGCCCCCATCGGAGAAAGTCGCACTGACTTGGGCCCACCGAAATAGGCGATCGCTCGGTCGCCCACGATCGACGATACGGAATGTGAGGTCACTCACCATCTGATGGTTGATGTCACCAGATGGGATACGGTCGCAGCGGCGGGGAGTGAACCTTCGTGGGTTCTTCGAGGTTTCGCGCGCGGCGGTCGCCGCGATGCTGTACAGGAGGGTGGCGGTCACATCGTGAACATCTCCACCAGCCTCGTCGACCACGCCAACTCTGCGGTGCCGTCGGCGTTGGCGTCACTAACCAAGGGCGGGCTGAACGCGGTAACCAAGGCGCTGGCGGTCGAATATGCCGGCCGCGGCATTCGCTCTAACGCGGTCGCCCTCGGGGTAGTCCGCACGCCGATGCACGATCCGGCGTCCTACGACACCCTGGCGAAACTGCATCCGGTCGGTCGTCTCGGCGAGGTCGACGACGTCGTCGACGCGGTCCTCTATCTGCAGAATGCCGGCTTCGTCACCGGCGAGATCCCGCATGTGGACGGTGGCCAAAGTGCAGGGCACTGAGGTTCTGCGCCATGCTCGTGACTTCCCTCAACTGCCGTTGTGCGACCGAGACCGGCCCAGCCGCCATCTGGTCTTCTTCGGCGTTTGGTAGAAATCCTGAGTCCAGGCTTCCATCATTTCGTCGGCGTCGCCGTGCACAGGGTTATTTGTGACCTGCCATCCGAGACCTTCAATTTCTTTCGTGCACCACCGTATTAAGGATCCGTCGGCGCCGATCTCGTGTGCAAGAAGAACCCTCTCGTCGGAACTCAGCTTGTCACTGAACGCATCCATACTGTTCTTCACGCGAAAGTAGGGAACAGTTTCATCAAATTGCCGACAGAGCTCTAAGAGTTCCTTTCGGGCCTGGTCGAGGAGGGATGCCGGTGTCGTTTCGTCTTGTTCAGCGGTCGAGCCGGCCTGCGGAATTCCGCCAATCTCCCGGCGACTCTCAGCGTTCTCGCCGCTCCGATCTTCCCCGACTTGCGCAGAATGCTGCAATCCGCCGACTGGACGACGCTGGTTATCGACATACTCGGCTAGTTCGCGGTATTTGACGCGCAACTCATCAAGCTCCGCCGTGGTCGCCTCGGCTCTTTCGCGCCACCATTTGAGGTGATACTCGGCCAGCTTCGCCTCACAGTCAGGGCACACCGCGACTGGACGGATTGTCGGGTCTAGCTGGGCCGGATTCTCGAGCGCGACCCCGCAGAGCGGTTGGTCATCACGGCGGTTGAGGTAGTCCCCGTGGTGCACCACCGAAGAGGATGTCTCGTGCACGTAGCTGTGCGGTGGTTCCACACAACGAAAGTAGTCGACGCGCTGCATCTTTTGCCAGTTCTGTCAAACAACCGGCGGCTCAACGCCGAATGTAGTCGTGTCCGCGCCCGACGTTCTCCACCCAATCTCCACAGAATCTGCAAGCGCCGGCTCCTGTTGCCGCGAAGTATCGGTGACGGGCCACGGGTGTTGGTCGCTGAACTCTCCGCGCATCGTCAGCGTGGTCGTGGCGGAGAGGCCAAGCCCCAACCCCGTTCATCGGCACAGGCAACTCGGCTTCGGTGCCAATGAGCGCTTGGGTGAACGCAATTCACAACGCCTAATTTCGTGCGGCCGTGAAACAGATTAGAACGGGCCACCTTTCATGAACAACAACAACGACTTGAGCCGCCACTCTTCTGCGACAGCAGGCGACTCTGTCCGAAGCTTCGAACGCGATGTACTGCCAGTGGCCGGCGACCTGTATCGGCGTGCGCTGGCATACACCAAGAACGATGCTCACGCCGATGACCTGGTGCAGGAAACCCTGCTGAAGGCATACAAGGCATTCGACAAGCTGCGCCTAGAGACGCATCTCCGGGCGTGGCTGCTGTGCATCATGCGCAATACGTGGATCAACAATTACCGCGCCGATCTGCGGCGGCCAGTCGAGACCCTCGTCGGAGACATCGCCGATGGCCAACTCGACTCCGTGGTGCCGCACGGCTCGGGACACGTGCTCTCCGCCGAACATCAAGCCCTTCGCCACATGTTGGATCCCGAGTTGGCCGCGGCGTTACTCACCTTGTCGGAGGACATGCGCGAAACCGTCTACTACGTGGCCGTTCTCGGCATGAAGTGCCGAGAAGAGGCCGAGCTCATGGGTGTGCCGGCAGGCACCCTCCTATCGCGAATGCACCGCATCCGGACCAACTTGCGCCGGTCACTGGGCATGGATGCGCGCGACCCTGACCGCGGCCACGCGGCCTAGAACCCCTGAACCGCTGTACGAGACATCCCAGAAGGAGAGACATGAATTACCCAATTCAGGGCGGAAATCCGCTGCAAGACTCGGCACGAGAGTGGCAGAAGATCCAGGTTGGCGTGCTGGGATTCGTTGGCATCTGCGGTCTTTTGAGCGGGGGTAAGACGACGTTCCGGCCGTCTTGGGTGCAAGACCTGAGCGCATTCTCGGCGCTGAGCGGGTTGGTGCTCGCGCTGTTGGCTGTCTTGCTGATTGCCAGCGTTGCGCACCCACTCACCCCGCGGCCGATCAGTGCACTGACTGCGTCACGTCGCCTGACCGGAGGAATCATCGTCACCTTCGTCGCTGTCGGGCTGACGGCACTGGCAGCGTTGAGCTGGTGGTGGCCGCAGGGCGACCGAACGGCACCCTCGGCACCCCAGCTCGCGGTGACAACGAGCGTCGGCTCAGCATGCGGCACTCTGCTGCAAAGTGGTGCGGGCGAAATGGATCTCGAGATCGACGGTAAAACGGTCAGAGTACCGCTGAGCCGCTTGAAGTCGATCGAGTTCGCGGACAACTGCTGAGGATAGCGGCCCAGTGTCGGTTCGAGTCCGACACTTAGACCTTCGTGGCACCCATGTCGACGGTCAGCTGTGTTGCCGTGACTGCACGAGACAGATCCGAAGCCAGGTAGACGACTGCATCGGAGATGTCGTCAACCTGCGCAGGGAACAGCGCGGGAAGCATGGCGCCGAAGGACATGATGTAGTTCGGGTGGGCGGTGAGCATCGCTGCGACATTCGGGTCTTCAGCCGGCGCTGTGGCGACCCCCCACGGGTGGATCGAGTTCACCCGAATGTTGTATTCCCCGAGCTCGATTGCGGCCGACTTTGTCAGCCCGACCACACCGTGCTTGGCTGCGGTGTAGTGACTCTGACTAGGCAACGCTTTAATTCCTGCAACAGAGCTGATAGTGATGATCGAGCCACCATTTCCCGCCGAAAGCATATGGGGGACTGCGGCTTTCATCGTGCGCCACACTCCGGTCAGGTTGATGTCGATCATCGTCTGCCACTGCTCGTCCGACATCTCCCAGAAGCGCCCCCAGTTGCTGATACCTGCGTTGGCGACAACAACGTCCAGGCGTCCGCCGAAGCGCTCGACCCCGTCTGCTAACACCGCTTCCAGCGCGTCGGAGTCCCGTACATCGGCGACCTC
Organism: uncultured Actinomycetota bacterium; assembly: GCA_963698965.1. Taxonomy (GTDB): domain Bacteria; phylum Actinomycetota; class Actinomycetes; order Mycobacteriales; family Mycobacteriaceae; genus Mycobacterium. The sequence continues at coordinate 223,071 of CAVOSY010000014.1, read as the reverse complement.
CATCAAGCATGGCCGGCCCTCGGCCTCCACCAAACGTGCGGTTTCCTTCAGCTCCGCCTCGCTGGCGGCGGGGTATCCGTTATGGGGTGAAACGTCAGCCGCGACATCTACGCCGATGATCGAAGCGCCTTCGCGCGCGAGGCGCAGCGCATGGTTACGCCCCATGCCGCGCGCAGTGCCGGTCACGAAGGCGACCCTGTCGTCAAGCAGACCCATGACAACCCCCCAATTCGCACAATTCCGCCGATGTGCCACTCGACTGGCCACCGCCGGAAGCTCCTTCACCGGTTTGACCCGCCGGATCGTGGAGTGAACTGTAGCTCGGCAGCCTCAGATATTGGCTAGATCCTCGGGACCGCGGGGGCGGGTTCGACCAGTATCAGTTCTGCATACTTCAATCCGCCCAGTGTCGGTTCGAGCCCGACTGGCGGCTCGGCAACTGGGCTGGTACATGGCGGTAGCCAGTCGGTCGCCTGCGGCCCGTTCGTGTACGCGGCGTGTAGCGTCCGGCGTGCCCAGGCGCCGTCGGCCTTATGACATCGCCACACCGAGTCGTGTTGCGGTCCTGGCACACTCAACCAACACCCAACCCGCATCACCTCGGGGTCCGCGGCATCCTCGGCCACCCCACAGCACGGCAGAAACCCGCCAGTTTGGTGGGCGTGGCTGGACGTTTACAAGAGTTACCGGACCGGATTCTTGCGACCGCGTAGGTGGCGTACGGTCAACCTGTGTCGGCACGGTAAGCCGGAACCTGGGAGTCGTGCTCTTCAGAAGTTTGAGGCGGTGCATATGCGAATTGTCGTCGACCTGAATCGCTGCCTCGGGTACGCGCAGTGTGTCCCGCTGGCTCCGGAAGTGCTCAAGCTCAGCGGAGAAGAGGCCTTGACCTACAACCCGAACCCTGATGCCAGTCAGCGTTTGCAGGTGTTGCGGGCCGCGGCCTCATGCCCGGTGCAAGCGATCATCGTCGACCAATTAGACGAGTAGGCAGGCATGGGCAAGGGAAGTGCCGTCAGCGACAACGGCCGCATCGTCATCGTCGGTGCCTCACTGGCCGGGCTTCGCGCCGCCGAGGCACTGCGCAAAGAGGGCTTCCGCGGGCATCTGACCATCATCGGTGACGAGAAGCACGAGCCGTATGACCGGCCGCCGCTGTCCAAGCAGGTGCTCGCCGGATGGGTAAGCGCCGATGCGACCAAGCTGCCGCGGATGCGCGACGTCGGCGCCGAATGGCGACTCGGTGTGGCCGCGACGGGTCTGGATCGAGTCAACGGGCTTGTGCGCCTCGCCGACGGCAGCGAGGTCGAGGGAGATGCGCTGCTGATCGCCACGGGGGTGCGGTCACGCAAATGGCCCAACCCCGACGAAGCCGCCCTCGAGGGCGTCTACACCCTTCGCACGAGCGCCGATGCGGCGCGGCTGCAGGCCGCCCTGGCCGCCGAACCACGGCGTGTGCTGATCATCGGCTCGGGCTTCATCGGCTCGGAGGTGGCCTCCGTGTGCTGCGACCTCGGGCTGGAGGTCACCGTCGCCGAGCGCGGCCCCGCCCCGCTATCGGGTCCGTTGGGCGGGGTGATCGGCGCCATCGCCGCCGAAATGCAGCGCGAGGCCGGGGTGGACCTGCGCACCGGGGTCTCGGTGCTGGAGATGGAGGGCGACGTGAGTGGGCACGTGCGTCGCGCGCGCCTGTCGGACGGCAGCACCCTCGACGTCGATGTGGTGGTGACCTCGCTGGGGTCGATCCGCAATATCGAGTGGCTCGACGGGGCCGGGCTGGCCGCCGGGTTCTGGGGGGTGGGCTGCGACGCGGGTTGCCGCGCGTTCGACGTCAACGGCGTGGTCACCAGTCGCATCTTTGTGGCCGGCGACATCGCCCGCGCCCCCCATGTGCTCTACGACTACCAGTTTCTGGCCATGGAGCACTGGGACAACGCGGTGCTGGGCGCCCAGGTCGCGGCCCACAACATGGTGTGCGATGAGACGGACCGCCGGCCGCATCTGCTGATCCCGCAGTTCTGGTCTGGCCAGTTCGGCGTCAACATCAAGTCCGTCGGGGTGCCCTCGTTCGGTGACGAAATCATGTTCACCCAGGGTTCGGTTAAGCAGCGCCGGTTCGCGGCGGCCTACGGGCGGCGAGGACGCATCGTCGGTGCGGTCACCTTCAACCACGGCAAGTGGATCCCGTACTACGAGGCGCAGATCGCGCGCTCGGCGCCGTTTCCCCCGAATCCGGCCGGTTCTGATTTCCCCGAGGACATGCGCGTGATGCCGGCCGACTTCCCGGCCCGCGGTGTGCCCACCGAGGCCCCGGACGTGGTGTTGACCGGTCACGACCCATCCGAGCGCCAGGCCGAGTTCCGGCCCCGCCGGGGCGGGCCGACCTGACTGCCAAAAGCCCAGAAAGACACCGTGATTCAGCTAAGGGAAGCGCCATGACCCCGGAAGAGGCCTGGAACGAGGCGATGAAGCTTGAGAACCGCGCCGACCCGTACCCGTTCTTCGACGAACTACGCAAGACGCCGGTCGCGCGGGTGACCAACGACGTCTACGCCGTCACCGGGTACGCGGAACTCATCGCGCTGGCGCACGACCCGCGGGTGAGCTCCGATATGCGCAGAAGTCCGCTCGGCGCCCGCCCCCGAGAAATCATCGACCCGTCCGTCGCCGAGATGATCGAACGGTACGGGCAGGACTTGAGCTTCATCCAGCAGGATCCGCCCGACCACGACCGGGCTCGCCGGTCGTGCATGCGCTACTTCGGGCCGCCCCACTCACCCGACGTGATTCCCAGCCAGGAGCCCTTGTGTCAGCAGATCGTCAACGATCTGCTCGACAAGGCGACGGGTAAGACCCGCATCGATGTGGTCGACGAGTTCGCCTATCCGCTGCCGGTTGACGTGATCTGCCACATCTTGGGTGTGCCGCTCGAAGACGAGCCGCAGTTCCACGCCTGGATTGCCGACGCGATGGCCGGCATCTTCGACCTGGGTCCCGAGATCGAAACAGAGGAGGGCCAGACCCGCCGCGCCAAAGGCATCGAGGCCGGCCAGGAACTGAAGAAATACATCATCGGGCTGGTCGAACGGGCCGCAAAATCCCCGTGCCCGGGGATGATTTCGCAGCTGGTGCATGATGACGGACCCGATGGGCCGATGTCGCCCAGCGAGATTGTGAACAACACGATCCTGTTGTTCGTCGCCGGTCATGACTCCACGGTTAACCTGATCTCGCATTGCGTGCTGACAGTGCTGCGCAATCCGGGGTCGATCGAATTGTTGCGCAGCAGACCTGATTTGATTCCCAGCGCCATCGAAGAAGTGCTGCGGCTGCAGTCCTCGGTGCAGTTCTTCCCCAGCCGCTCGGCGCTGGCCGATATCGAGATCGCCGGCACGACAATCCCCAAGGGCTCGCCTATCTTCCTGATGTACGGCGCGGCCAACCGCGACCCAAGGCGCTTCTCGGACCCCAATACCTTCGACCCTGAACGTCAAGACAATGAGCACGTGGGTTGGGGACGCAGCATTCACGTCTGCTTCGGTGGGCCGCTGGCCCGCCTGGAGGTCAACACCGCATTCGAGGCGTTCCTGCGCCGGGTGGAAAACCCACGGCTACTGGAAGACCCACCGCCGTATCGGATCAGCCAGGTATTCCGCGGGCCCCGGCATGTGTTCGTCGATTTTGATCAGATCCGACCCCAAGAGGTACAGCTCTGAAAAGCGTTCCGGTCAGCAGTCGGCGCACGGCTCGACCGCGGCGTCCTCGACGGTTGCCGAGTTGCTCAGCGCGAGTGCCAGATTCGCCCAACCCGCAACGTTAGAGTCCATCGGCGGGTTCTCCCGCGGCCGCGCCCCTACTCGCAGGTCGCAACCGGGCGATGATGCCGTCGAGGTCGAGGACGAACATGTCGGGCCGGAAGATGTGGCCGCCGGGCACCTCGTGCGATTCATGCGGGATGCCGGCCGCGCTGAGGTCTTCGCGGAACTCCCGCTGGCCGGCGAGCACCTGGGTCTCGTTCACGCTGTCGAACCAGTTGAGCGGGTCCGGACTGGTGCCGGCGACCAGGAAGATCCGCTTGTTTCGGTAGCTTTCGATCCGCTCGACCGGATTGTCGGCGCTGACCCTGGCCTGGTCCCAGTTCGGCGCGCCGTAGACTGTGCCGCCGCCCAGGTCCAGAACCGCCGAGGTTATGTTTGCCCAGTGCACGACCAGGCCGAAGTCGCGGCGCAGGCTCGCCGGGCCGGAGTGGGCGCTCACCGAGGCGAAGTGGCCGTAGTACTTGGCTGCGTACTTCAGCGCACCGAAGCCACCCATTGAGAACCCGCCGACCGCGCGGCCGTCGTACTCGGCGAATGTTCGGAAGTTCGCTTCGATCCAGGGGAGCAGCTGGGCGATGTGGAATGTCTCCCAGTTCCGCGGGCCGACGAATGAGGTGACCGGGTTGGAGTACCAGCCCGCGTGCCCGCCGTCGGGCATTACGACGATGATCGGCTTTCCGGCGGTCAGGTCGCGGATGCCCAGAAAGTCGAACTGGCGGAAATCGTCGTTGCCGCCGTGGAACATGTACAGGACGGGATATCTGCGTCCGCTGGTGCGGTAACCGTCCGGAAGCAGGACATTGACGCCGGGGTTCCAGCCGATCGCGGAGGTCTGGAACCGGTAGTACCACAGGCGAGGGTCGTTCTCGTTGCGGTCCACGATCCTCAGGCCGAACCCGTCGCTGCGCCCGACGAATATGACCACTACCTGCCCGACGTTGATGACGTTGGGATTGGCGATGCCGTTGACGGTGGCGATCAGCGGAGAGAAGGCGGCGTCACCATAGAAACGCACAGCCAACGCCGCCAGCGTGTCGCCTGCGACAACCGTGTATCTGGTGATATCCGGGATGATCAGCCGCTGCCCCGCATTGATGACGGCGGATTCGGCGATCCCGCTGGCGCCGGCGATCAGCCGATCGAGTTGCGCATCACCGTAGAAGCGCTGCGCCAAACCGGACAGCGTGTCTCCCGCGACAACCGTGTATCTCGTGAAGTCGGGCATGATCAGCCGTTGTCCCACATTGATGACGTTGGGATTCGCGATCCCGCTGGCGGTGGCGATCAGCCGATAGAGTTCCGCGTCACCGTAGAAGCGCAGCGCCAATGACGACAGCGTCTCCCCCGCGACGACCGTATGTGTTCTGACCATTCGTTCACTCCCTCTGTTGCAACTGGCTCTGGTACCGAAGCGGGCGCAAGCAGGTCGCCGCCCGATCGATGCCGCGAAGGCCGAAATGGGCATCGGTTGTCCGGCGCTCGTCACACGACGCGACGGGCACCACCGAGTGGCGACTGATCAAGGGCGATCCGGTGTTACGCCCGTAGTTGCCCGCGGCAGCGATGACGATCGCTCCGCCGGTGCTCGCATTGTCGAGCGCCAGTGTGAGACGGTCGTTGCCGACGCTGGACGGGGCGACGATCGCTCCATGGTTTGGCGGTACTGTCCCGCTTCCCTGCAAAACGATCTCGGCTTTCAAACTCGGCACGCTCGCGATCACCCCTCCTGTATGGTGCCGGTCCCGAGCAGTCGGAATTCTATCCGGTAATCCGAGACGAATGTTCGGATCCGTTATGTCTGGTGATCGTTGTGGATTTCGGTCATCGTTGAGAAGTAGGCGGAGCCGGTAGTCGCCGAAGTTGCGGAATCCGCGCGCAGTGCGCGAGGAGCTTCCGCCTGCCATGTGTGTAATGTTCCTCCTAGACAGGCGATTTCGAGAATGGGGCCGTCGCGGCGGCGGTCATGACCCGCTCCGTGCTGCTCGCGTCGCGGAGCTGGTAGCACCGCATCAGGGCAGGCGTCGAAATGGTTGGGGCGCAGCACCTTTATTTGATGCTCCGGCTCGACGGGGACAACATTCATGACGCGGTGGTTTACGCTCGTTAGATGCGCTCGCCGGCGAGCCTGGCGCGGTTAGCCGTGCACAAGCGGAACGTGTGTTCGCCTAGCTGACTCGCGTAGTTTCTGGCCACCCGGCATCGGCGAAAGGAAACTCCGTGCCCCAGACAGGACCGTGGACCGGCGACCCGGTGTGGCTCGCGGACGTGCTGCGCGCCGAGGGTGTCCGGCTCGTCGAGTATCCCGGTTGGCGCGACCGCGGCCACGGCGATTTCAAGGACATCCGCGGTGTCATGGTGCACCACACCGGATCGGACAACGCCAGCGCCGCATCCATCGCCATCGGCAGGCCGGACCTGCCTGGGCCGCTGTCGCAGCTGCACATCGCGCGGGACGGCACCGTGACCGTGGTCGCGGTCGGCGTCGCGTGGCACGCCGGCGTCGGCATGTATCCGTGGCTGCCGACCAATATGGGCAACTGGCACATGATCGGTATCGAGTGCGCCAACAGCGGAACCAGCCCGACGGCACCGCACCGCACGAACTGGCCCGATGCGCAGTACGACGCGTTGGTTCGTTGCTGCGCCGCGATCAACCGCCGTTTGGCGCAGAACTCCAGCCGTACGATCGGGCACAAGGAGTACGCCGGCCGCGCACAAGGCAAATGGGATCCGGGCGCGATCAACATGGACATATTGCGCAGCGATATTCAAGCCCAGATCGGCACCATTCCCAGCCCGGCGCCGACACCGAGACCGCCGGTGCCGGTCGGCGAGTACGCCCACATCCTGCTCTTCCGCGGTTCCGAGGGGCCACAGGTCGCCCAGCTACAGCGCCAGCTCAAGAATGGCTACCAGGCGTACGCCGGGCATCTCGTGATCGATGGCGTCTACGGCCCGCAAACCGAGGCCGCGGTCAGGGAGTTTCAGCGACGCACCCGGGGCTTGAAGGTCGACGGCATCGTCGGCCCTGCGACGGCTGCCGCCTTGAACTTGAGGGTGGTGTCACCCGCTCAGCTGCTACTGGTGGCCGACAGTGAAACGGACTGAAATGCATGTGACCGCAATGGATCTAGTTTTTGAGTCTGACCCAGCGTTACCTCGGCCAGCGCTTTTCGGCCCACTCAGGAGTCGCCGACGAACTGAGCGATGGCCAAAGCGATCTCGGCCGGGTGCGTAAGTGGGCCGAGATGGTTCAGCCCGGGCAGCATCGCCGTGCGTGCGTTGGGCAGCATGCTGGCCAGAATCTCGACGTTCTCACGGAACAACGGTCGGGTCTCGCCGCCGTGGAGCAGCAACACGGGGGCGGTGACCTGGGTCCCCTCAGCGGGTCCGAAGGTCCAAGCCCCCACGGCGGGCAATTCGTCGGCGAAGAAGAACGACGATTCCCGCTCGGCCTCCGCGAGGCCGGCCTCGCCAAACCGATCCCGGATCGCGTCCCGGTAGCCGTCGCCCCCGACGCCGCGTAGGAACACGTCGAATGCGGTGGCGGCGTCGCCCTGACGGGCGGCCGCCAGCGCGGGGCCCACGTAGGTTCGCGCAGCCGCCTCCCGTAATGGCCCGTGCGGCTTGGCGGGCTCGAACAGGACCAGTCCGGCAACGAGGTCCGGATCCTCCAACGCGACCACTAGGGCGATGCAGCAACTGGAGGAATGCCCCACCCAATAGGCGTGCTCGACGCCGAGTCGCCGTAGCAGTTCACCACATTGACTGGCTTGCGCGGCGAGGCTGGCAGGCTCGGACGGCGCCCGGCTGCCTCCGTAGCCCGGTCGGATCGGCCTGATCAACCGGAAGCGATCCAACGCCGGCTGGTCGAACACCGGCTCGAACCATGCGCCGAAGACGCCGGCGTGAACCAGACAAACGACCGCTCCGGCGCCGCGCTCCTGGTAGTCAAGACCGGCCAGGGTCTTCATGGCGGACCTCCAAGATCGGTCCGGGTGCGTCTGGAGTGACTCTATCGAGGCTCGCCGAACGATCCGATGTCAAGAGGCACTCAGTATTCAGTCTGGGTTCGTTGTCGGCCATCAGGAGCAGGTGCGCGCGCAGGATTCTGAGCCGAAGGGCCGCGGTTTGCGGGCCGACAATACCTTTCCTTTCAAGCCTGAATCGCGACGATCCACCGAATCCAGACCCCGACATCGGATTAGGCGTTGGAAGACCTACCACCAATAGTGCGGATACTTCGCGCGGTTGATCTTGTTACCCACCAGACCAACGGCGACCAGGATGGCTGCCGCAGAACCGATCAGGACGACGAATTCCCAGCGGGGAATGGCGGGTACGACAGCGATCATCGCGGTCGCGGCGGCCGGTGAGTGCGGCATCCGCGTCAACTTCATGACGCCGAGGGCCAGCGCACCGGCAAGCGCACCGCTCCACAAGGCGTCGATGCCTATGGTTCCGACCAGAACCCCGACGATCGCGGACATGATGTGACCGCCGATGACGTTGCGCGGTTGCGAGAGTGGGAGATGGGCACCGCCGATAACCAGGGCCATGCTGGCCGCCAGGGGTGGAATCAGCCAGGGCTCACGGGTCAGCGCCGTCAGCCCCGCCACAATGCCGAGCGCCACGAGACTCACGATCGTCTCGACGACGATAGCGGGGAGCTTCTGCCTGGGCGGCGCTGAACTCACGTACCAGGGCGAACTGCTCGGTGCGGGCGCCTCGGCCTGCGTCACGGAAACCTCCTGAATGGATAAACCATCCCCGGAGAAAGTTAGGTGGCCGGTCTATCTGAGGGCAACATTCGCGTGATTCACGCTAGTTATCAAGCGGCGCAACGGATGTCAAGGCAAGAAGCTTCACCGCGGACCGATGGTTTGCCGATTTGTGTCCACACTCGATTCATAGGCTTTATCTCGGCCCGTGACGACGGGCAACCGGCGATCGTTTGGAACCGGGTGACCAATAGCCCGCCGCTGGCATACACCTGAAAGGGCGCAGGGGCGGACCTACTAGGTTGACGGCGATGTCTCAACCGCCGCCCGCTCAGCCCTCACGGTCCTCGTTTCCGCGCGGGATGGCGTTGTTGGTGGCGGGCGCGTTCTTCATGGAGATCCTCGACGCCACGATCATCGCTCCCGCTATTCCGCGCATCGCCGGCTCCCTCGGCGTCGCCGCGGTCGACGTAAACGTCGCGATTTCCACCTACCTCGTGACCGTCGCGGTGCTGATCCCCGCCACGGGGTGGATGGCCGACCGGTTCGGCGTCCGCCGCGTGTTCATCACGGCGATTGCGGTGTTCACGCTCGCCTCCATCGGGTGTGCGGCCAGTGTGTCACTGCCGATGCTGGTCGGCATGCGTGTGTTGCAGGGCATCGGCGGCGCGATGATGGTGCCGGTCGGCCGGTTGGCGGTGTTGCGATATTCCGACAAGACCGATCTCGTCCGAGCGATCGCGCTACTCACCTGGCCCGCGCTGGCAGCGCCCGTCATCGCTCCGGCACTGGGCGGGGCGATCGCAACATTCGCAACATGGCGATGGATCTTCCTGATCAACATCCCGATCGGCATCATCGGATTCTTGTTGGCGCTCAAGCTCGTCCATGGCGACCCCACGCCATCGGTGCGTTCCCTGGACTGGCGAGGCATGCTGTTGCTCGGCACCGGAATCTCGGCGGCCTTGGTCGCGCTCGAGCACATCCGCGTCAGCGGGACCCATTGGCTGTTCGTCGGGATCGGCGGGGCGATCGCGGCGGTGCTGTCGGGCGGGGCGATCTGGCATCTGCTGCGCTCGACTGCACCGCTCGTGCAACTAAGGGTCCTGCGGGTGGAGACGTTGCGGATCACCGTGACGGCCGGGTCCCTCTACCGCATGGTGATCACAGCGGTGCCATTCCTGCTGCCACTGCAATTCCAGCTTGTCTTCGGCTGGACACCATTCCTTGCAGGCCTCATGGTCGCCGCGCTGTTCGTCGGCAACCTGACGATCAAACCGGCAACCACTCCGTTGATGCGCAGATTCGGCATCCGCCGCGTGCTCCTGGTCAACGGCATCGCCTCCGTCGGCTGTTTCGGGTTGCTGGCGCTGCTGCGGCCGGGATTGCCGGCTGTCGCGATCGTGGTCATCCTCTATCTCAGCGGGGCGCTGCGCTCTATCGGCTTCACCGCGTACAACAGCCTGGCGTTTTCGGGCGTCGACGGCGACGATCTCACCCACGCCAACACTCTCAACGCGTCGGTCCAGGAACTCGCCGCCGGGCTCGGAATCGCCATCGCGGCACTGCTTCTCAGCCTGATGTCATCTTTTCCGTATGTGTACCTGGTGCTCGGCGGTTTGCTCGCCGTCACGCTCGTCGAAACGCTGATCCTGTCTCGTGATGCGGGGTCACACGTCAGCGGGTGATCGTCGGACTGGAAGCACCCGACCCCGGTCACTTGCAGCAGTTCGGGTCCAAAACGGTGCAAAGCGCGGTGAGCGCGTCATGGCGCGGGCGATGGTAGACGTTCATGCCTCGCCGCTCCGATTCGACCAGGCCGGCGCGGCGAAGATGCGAGAGGTGATGGCTGACGGTTGACTCGGTAAGCCCAACAGCGTCAGCAAGGTCGCAACTACACACTTCGCCTTCGATCGAGCCGAACAGCAGCGACACCAGCTTCACACGAACCGGGTCGGCCAAAGCTTTCAGCCGCAAGGCAATCTCTAAGGCCGCGTCGTCATCAAGCGGACCCGCCGCCACCGGGGCGCAACAGACCGGAGCCGACATGTCGAGCACAGGCAGCGTCTTCGGCATGAATTGATCCTGCCAGAGGGATTGACATATATCAAAGAGGTGGCATCATCGGTTACCAACATCGGTTCGATATATGTCGCATAGGTAGGAGGTCGCCATGTCGCGCGTCCAACTCGCCCTCAACGTGGACAACCTGGCAGAGGGGGTCGCGTTCTACTCGAAACTGTTCAACACCCGACCGACCAAGCTGAAAGAGGGCTACGCCAACTTCGCGGTCGCCCAGCCACCGCTGAAACTCGTGTTGATCGAGAACCCTGGCCACGGTGGGACGATCAACCATCTCGGTGTGGAAGTCGAATCCAGCGACACAGTGCACAGCGAAATCAGCCGCCTCGCAGGCGAAGGCATGATCACCGAGGAGGAAATCGGCACCACCTGCTGCTTCGCCAAACAAGACAAGGTGTGGGTCACCGGTCCCGGCGGCGAGAGGTGGGAGGTCTACACAGTCGTGGCCGACTCGGAAATCTTCGGTACCAGCCACGCGCTGTTGGCTGCCGATGACCGAGGTGGCTGTGCGCGCGGTGCCGAGGAGGCGACGGCAGCCTCCACAACATGCTGCCGGTAGTGCGGACCACACCATGTGGCGGCGACTGTTAGCGGAGTTCACCGGCACCGCACTGCTCGTCTCGGTCGTCGTCGGCTCAGGCATTGCGGCACAACAACTCTCACCTACCGACAGCGGTCTGCAGCTTCTCGAAAATTCGATCGCCACGACCTTTGGACTGGCTGCACTGATTCTGCTGTTCGGCCCTGTATCAGGCGCGCATCTCAATCCTGTTGTCTCAGGCGCTGACTGGGTACTCGGCCGTCGGTCGGCTACGGGCCTGGCAGGCGGCGACGTACTGGCTTACACTGCGGCGCAAGTCTTAGGCGCGATTGCCGGGGCGATGTTGGCCAATGTGATGTTCGACCGAAAGCTCATCGAGCTCGCCACAAGAGAGCGGCTGACGACTGGACATTTCGTCGGCGAAGTGGTCGCGACGGCGGGACTCGTCGCCCTGATCTTCGCCCTGGCGCGAACCAAGCGTGCGGGATTGTCCGCCGCTGCCGTCGGGGTCTACATCGGTGCGGCGTATTGGTTTACGAGTTCAACGTCGTTCGCCAATCCCGCTGTCACAGTGGGCCGGGTCTTTTCCGACAGCTTCGCCGGAATCGCACCAGGCTCGGTGGCCGGCTTCATCGCAGCCCAGGTCGTCGGCGCCCTCATCGGGGTCGCGTTGGTTGTGGCGCTCTACCCCGACGCGGTCGAGACGGCCGACGAGGTTGTCCTACCGCACCCCACGGTCAGCCGCCCAACCCAGAACTAGAAGTCTCGGAGACAACCATGAAGCCGACTGTCCTGTTCCTCTGCACGCACAACGCCGGGCGATCACAGATGGCGCTCGGCTTCTTCAATGCCCTCGCGCGCGAACAAGCTACGGCTTACTCCGGTGGCTCAGAGCCGGTCGATCAGATCAACCCGACAGCAGTCGCGGTGATGGCCGAGAAGGGCATCGACATCACGACCCAGCAACCGAAGCGCTGGACCGAGGACATGATCCAAGCCGCAGATGTTGTGGTGACAATGGGTTGCGGCGATACCTGTCCATTGTTTCCCGGCAGACGCTACGACGATTGGCAGCTGCCCGATCCGGCCGGACAACCAGTCGAGGCCGTGCGTCCGATCCGCGACGAGATCGAGGGCCGCGTGCGCGTCCTGTTGTCGGAGCTCGGTATCGAAGCCGCAGTTTGACACACGCCTGGCGGTCAGCTGCTCGACGGGGCTTCAATCTCGTTGAACTGCCGCACTAATGCAGACAGTTCCGACCGGGAGGTGACGCCGGCCTTGGTGCTGGCCTGGTAGACGTGGCCCGACCGCGAGAAACACGCCGCAGCGTTGAATTCGCTCATCCGTGCTTGCCTCGTTGGCCGTTGATCCCGTTGTGATGAGTGGGACCGACCCCGTCCCCACCTAGGCCGGGCGCGCCGCCCTTGCCGCCGGGGCCCCCGTTGCCTCCGTTGCCACCGTTACCGCCTTGGCCGGTCCCGCCTTTGAAGGAGTTGCCCTCTCCGCCGGTGCCGCCGTTGCCTCCGGCGGCACCCAAACCCCTGCCGCTGGCGCCGTTTCCACCTGCCCCACCGGTGGCGTCGCCGTCGTCGGATTGCGCGCCGCCACCCTTGCCGCCCGCGCCACCGCGGCCGGCCAACCTGCCGCCCGTACCGGCGTCACCGCCCTGGCCGCCGAACGCGTTTCCGACCGGGGTGTTGGTGGGGAATCCTGTACCAGCACCCGCTCCGGCGCCACGGCCGCCGTCCCCGCCGTGGCCGAGCAGGCCGGCGTGTCCGCCGTTGCCGCCTCTGCCCCCCTCGGAGTCACCGATGTTCGTCGAGCTGGTACCGCCGTCTCCGCCGTCGCCGGCGTTCCCGAGAAGTCCGCTGTCGCCACCATTGCCCCCATGACCGCCGGACGAGGCGGCGTTGGAGCCCGGGGCAGGACGAATGCTGGAGCCGTTACCGCCACCGCCGCTTCCTCCGACGCCGCCGTCACCGGCGACCAATCCGCCGTGGCCGCCATCGCCACCGTCGCCCGCGGTGCCCGCACTTTCGTCCGAGTCCCCGTTCGCGCCGAGTCCGCCGAAGCCACCACTGCCGATGACGCCCGCGCTGCCGCCCTCGCCGCCGTCACCTCCGAACGCGCGTCCGGTGTCGCTGTGCGAGTCGCCGCCCGTGCCACCGCCGCCACCGTTGCCGATCAGACCCGAATCGCTGCCGTCCCCGCCTTGTCCACCGATGGCGGTGCCATCGACGGCTGTCGCTGTGCCCCCGAGACCGCCTCTGCCGCCATTGCCAATCAACAATCCGCCTCTGCCACCCCTGCCACCACCAGTGCCCGACGCGTCCGCGTTGCCGGTCGCCACCGCACTGGCTCCGTCGCCGCCGGCCCCGCCGTTGCCGAAAAGGCCGGCGTTACCACCGTTTCCGCCGCTTTCGCCGTTGACGCCGACGCCGCCCTTGCCGCCGTTGCCCAATAGGAGGCCGCCCCTGCCGCCGTCCTGGCCCGGAAGCCCGTCACCACCGTTGCCGATGAGCAGGCCCGCGTTTTCGCCTGGCCCGCCGTTGCCGACGAAAATGTGGACCACTGCGCCCAGCATCGCCGCCGCATCGGGACCGCTTACCGCATCGGGACCGCTCACCGCGACGGCCGGTGTCGCCGCGGATGCGGTTCGACCGCCGTCATGCCGAGGCTGCGAGCCGGACGGCGCAGTGTGCGCTGCCGACGGCCAGGACTGTACCGCTTTCACCGGCACCGGTCCGTGTGGTGTGCCTGCGTCGATGACCGTGGACGCGGCCGGCCCAACGAGATCCCGCCCGCTGGGGGCGCTGATCTCACGGACACCTGTCTCGGTATTTCTATGCGTTATCCACCACGGGGCCGCGACAGCACGGGAAGCGCTTGGCCTGCCGACGATCCGGTCGGCTGGCGAGGTGGCTGACTGAACTGACAGCAGTGACGGCGCAGTCGAGAACCCCACTGCGAAACTCGCTGCGCCTGAGGCAAGTACACCTGTCGTAAGGGCAGCGATGGTTTTTGGTGCAGTGGTGAGCACTACCTTGTTCCCTTTCTTTCGGACGGCCTGTCATCGGTGGATCACGCTGTCACACTGTGCATCCGGACTTTCGAGTGCTACGGCGTCCAGACGCCGAATGGCACGAGGGGATCGGTGCCGTACGGCAGGTACGGATTCGCGCCACCGCCCACCGCAGCCTCGGGCAGGACGGCGACGGGTCCACCTGGCGGCAGAGCCACCGGTCCGCTCACCGAACCGGTGGGTGTGGGCGCCGCGTGGGTCGCGGCACCGGACGCAGTCGGTCCGGCAACGACCGGACCCGAGTCGATATTCGCCGCTGCGGCAAACGGGGCCGCGGCGATCGCGGCACCTGACGCCAACGCCGCCAGGGCTGACGACAACGCCAATTTGGTGATGGCCATGTTCGTATCTCCGGTCTTCTCATGCCTCGCAACGTCGTTGAGGCTTCGATGAGGAGATAGCGAGCGGGTTACACGAGCGGATAACCGGTGGCGAGGGCACTTATTCGACGGATCCCGTGTGCTCTGTGCCCCCAGTAGCTGGCAGGATTCACTGAGTAGAGCACCGCAATCCGTGGCACATGGACCAGTCGCCCCCGGGCGCTCTTTCGTTCATCGCAGGATCGTTTCGATCGTTGGCACCGCACGGCCCCATCAGACGAATTGCTGGCCGCCGTCGATGTCGTACGTGGCGCCGGTCAGCGCCGTGTTGGCCATCAGGTGGATGGCGAGCGCGGCGACGTCTTGCGGCCCGACGACCCTGCCGATCGGCAACGTCGTTCGAAGCTCGTTGCGGCGGTTGTCCAGTTGATCGCCGAGCAGGGACGCCGAGAGCGGGGTGTCAACGAACCCCGCGGCAATGAGGTTCACACGTATCGGAGCAAGTTCGAGTGCAAGCGCCGCCGTAAACGGTGGCAGCGCTGCCGTGGCGGCGGAGACGATCCCGAGGCGATGATCGATGCGCCGACCTCCGGTGCCGCCCATCAGAGTCAGCGAGCCTCCAGGCGGCATCTTCGCCCTGGCGCTGCGCGCGACTTCGAGGCCAAGCACGACGTGTGCACTGAGGGCCTCGCGTACGTCGGCGGCGTCCATTTCGAGCAGCGGCACGTAGCGCGGGCCGCCGGCAGTCACCAGTACATGGTCGATCGGCGAGGCCAGGTCTTCAAAGAAGTTGTGCAGGGCGTCCGAGTCGTTGGCGTCGAAGGCCGCGGTGTGTTGCGCACCGACCTCTGCCGCGGCGTCCTTGAGGCGGTCAGGATTGCGCCCGGTGAGAACGACATTGGCTCCCTCGGTACGGGCTCGTCGGGCGGTCTCCAGACCGATGCCCGCGCTACCACCGATTAGGACGACAGTCTGTCCAAGCAGCTCCGGTTCGCGCTGTGTGGACTGAGAATTGGGTCCGACGCTCACGACATACAGGCTGCCACCAATCAGCCACGAACGCCTGGTTGTTGTGGAAGTCACCTGACAACTTAGACGAGTTCAGATCCGCTCCCCCCAAGCCAATTTGGGAGAATCCTGTGAAGTGACTGATAGTCATGGCTGCCGAAAACAGGTACTGGACTACGCGTGTCTGTTGCCGCGTTGGGCGCATACTTCCGATTACCAGACCGTGCTGCTTACGGCATACGTCAACTGACGGGGGAAAGCCATGGCCCAACGCAAGGTATTTCAAGACAGCGTCACGCCGCTGCCCGATACACCGGGCCCAGGGCCGCGGGGCCTGATGGTGGCCGCAGCTGAACCGGAGACCGCCAACGAGGAGATGAACGTCCTTTTCTCGCTGGAGATCCCCGCCGCCAAGACCGCCGATCTCGAGGAGCGCGTCGCCCGCGGTGAAGTCCTGTCGCCCGACGAACTCCAGCAGAACTACGCGCCGAACGCCGCGGACCGCGACAAGCTAGTCAAGTGGCTCAACGCCCAGGGATTTGACGTGACCGGGGTGTCCCATGATGGGTCGAGCGTCTACGCGCGCGCCTCAGTGGCCCAGATCGAGAAGAGCCTCGACGTCGACATGGTGCGTGTCACCAAGGACGGGGTCACGTATACCGCGGCCAAGAATGCCCCGAGCTTGCCCAGTAACGTGGCCAACGGTGTGCACGCTATCATCGGTCTGCAGCCGTTCCGCCAGGCGCGCAAGCAGAGCCGAATGTGTATGCCGCACAACGGCAATCGCACCTCACTGAACGGTAAATCGCCCCGCAGCCGTGGACGTAGGCCAGCGGCGGCTGCGGCGCCGGTGACCGCAATCGACAACGCGCCGCCGTACATCGTGCCGGAGATTCTCAAGGCGTACGGCGCGGACGGATTGAACGTGACCGGGAAAGGCCAAACGATTGCGATTCTCATCGACACCTTCCCGGCCGATTCGGACCTGAAGAAGTTCTGGGCGAACAACAACGTGCCTGCTTCGAGTACTCGCGTCGAGAAGATCAACGTCAAGGGCGGCTCGCTGCCGCCTCCCAGCGGTGAGGAGACACTTGACGTCGAGTGGTCGAGCGGAATCGCTCCGGGCGCCACGGTGCGCGTCTACGCGTCCGGGACGCTGCAATTCGTCGACCTGGACCGCGCCCTCGACCGGATCATCGCCGACCTGCCGAGCCATCCCGGAATGCGTCAACTGTCGATCAGCCTCGGGCTCGGAGAGAAGTTCATGGGCGGACCGAACGGCGAAGTGCGCACACAGCACCACAAGTTCCTGATGTTGGCAGCGGCGGGCGTCAACGTCTTCGTGTCGTCGGGCGATGCAGGCTCCAAGCCCGACGACTCCGGGCACGGCGCCACCGGGCCGACACAGGCCGAATACGAGTCGTCGGACTCCACGGTCGTCGGTGTCGGCGGAACGAGCCTTAAGCTGACGCCTGCGGGTGCGGTGAAGAGCGAAGTCGGCTGGACCAGCAGCGGCGGTGGCAAGAGCATCTTCTTCCCGCGACCCGCGTGGCAGAAGGGCGAAGGCGTGCCCGGTGGCCGGGCGCGGCTGGTGCCCGACGTCAGCCTGGTGGCCGACCCCGGCACCGGCGCGTTCTTGGTGCTCAACGGGCAGGTCGTCCAGATGGGTGGAACCAGCTGGAGCGCCCCGGTGTGGGCCGGCTTCTGCGCGCTGCTCAACGAGGCGCGCGCCAAGGCGCGAAAACCGTTCCTGCCGTATCTGAATCCGCTCCTTTACCCGCTGCAGGGGACGGCATGCTTCCGCGACATCAACTCGGGCAGCAACGGCGACTTCACCGCCGGACCGGGATACGACATGGTGACAGGGCTTGGGGTGCCCAACGTCAAAGAGCTGATGAAGGCGCTGACGTAGCCGCGCGCCGGGGAGCACGTCAAGGTGTCCGTTCTCACGAAACAAGCGCAACGCAAGGTCCAGCAGGTTATCAACGACAACATCGCAGAGCTGCGGACGATCCCGGGCTTCGTGGCCGCGGAGCCCGGATTTCCGCTTGTCGATGGCACTTTCATCACCAAGCCGGCGATCATTGTGCTGGTCAGGTACAAGAGGCCGTCGTCGGATCGCACCGACGAAGACCACGCACCGCATCGGCTCGGCGGCTATCCGGTCCACGTCATGCAGGCCGACCCGCTGCGTCAGTTGCAGGAGATCGACGCGGCCACTGCGGACAGAGTCATGACAGCTGCGGCGGCCACCTACACCTATAAACCGATTGAGGGCAACCCCATCGATAGACCCGTCACCGTCACCAGCCCGCTGCTGTGTCACGTCGGGCCCGATGCGGGCTGGCCTGTCCTGCAACGATTTCTGCAAGACGCGAAGAAGACACTCGCGGTGGCGATCTATGACTTCAACGCCGCCTACATCGCGAAGACGCTGATCTCCTCGGCCGAGGCGAACGGTCTGGACATCACGGTCAATTGGGACAACACCCCGACGATTCCGGGTGAGTCGGACACCTTCAAGGAGATCAGACAGCAACTCGGGCAGCGGTTTCGCGACGTCATCGTGCAGACCGGCTCCGGTCACCGGTTCGCCAACTCGTATCACGAGAAGGTCGCCGTTCGCGATTCGACGGCGTTCTGGTTGTCCAGCGGAAACTGGACAGCGACGAGCCAACCCGATATTGACCCAGTCGAACAGCCCGAAACCGGCGCCGGCATGTACGGCAAATACAACCGCGAATGGCACATCGTCGTCGACGACGACAAGCTGGCCAAGATCTTCGAAACCTACATCGACTATGACTTCGAACAGTCGCTGCAGGAGGCCGAAGAAGACCGGGGCCGGGCAAGGCCCACCGCCGCACCGCCACTGCCCGATCTGTTCGTTCCGATCGAGGGCCTGGTGGACCGTGCGGCGTTGGCGGCCAAGCCCCAACCCGTCGCGCCGCAGAGCTTGCCGACCGACGGCGGTGCCATCAAGATCCAGCCGGTCCTCACGCCGGACAACTACGTCAAACGGGTCACGACGCTGCTGAAGTCCGCGAAGCGGTCCCTGTTCATGCAGTTCGCCTACATCAACTACAGCGAGGCCGTGGTCGACGCGCCTTTCACAGCGATGCTCAACGCACTCAAGGCGATCACCAATCGAACCGACATCGACACGCGGATCATCGTTGACCGTCGGTACGGGGCCGCCAGGGTCGGCGAACTGGTCAAGCACGGGTTCAACCAGTCCGTGTTCCGCCAGCAGACCAACATCCACAACAAGGGCATCGTCGTCGACGGAGAAGTGGTTCTGGTCAGCAGCGCCAACTGGTCGAGCGACGGGGTGCTGCGCAATCGCGACGCCGGGCTGATCATCCACGACCGCGACATCGCTGCCTACTACGAGGGCGTGTTCCGCGACGACTGGGACAAGCGGACCACGAAGATCTCCGAACCCCCGCCGGCGATGCTCGCCCCCGCCGGCGCGGCGACCCCGCCCGGCATGGTCCGGGTCTCGTGGCACGACTATTTCGACAGCTGACAGTCCGGCGCTCGTTACGCGAAGGAGATGACAATGGCCCTTTCGCCGGCCCAAGATGCATGGCGCTCGCTGTTCGACGGCTACGTGGAACGACGTGCCGTCCCAACTGGATCGAGACGGACAAGTTCCTCGCCGCGGTACCTGCTGGGGCCACAGGGGTTGTGTCAAGCGGCGGCTGGCAGTCGACAGTGGTGCGCCGCGGTGCGTGGTGAACGCACGAAAACGCCTGTGAAAGCGCCAAAATCGGAGCTCCGGTGGTGCACACTGACGTGGTGATCACGGCCTTATGTTCACCGCTCCGTCACCGGGCGTTCACGCGGCTCCGGGCGATTTCGCGCAGGCGGATGGCCCACGAAGAGTGTTGGCATGCAGGGGGACATCACCGTACGCGTCGTGATGGCTCGTAAGCGCGGCCGAGGCAAGAAGTTCTCGAATCCGAGGGGGAAATGACAATGAGCGCCCAACAGCAACAGGCAATGGATTCGCTATATGCGATCGACAACGTGCTGACGGTCAAGATCACCATGCCGCAGGGCGACTGGGATGCGGTGCGTACCGAGCAGCCCAAGGGCGGCATATGCAATTTCGAGTTTACGGGAGGTTCCCGATACACGTGGCGCAAGGCGACGTCAGTCGAGATCTCGGGAACCAGCTTCCCCGCCAAGACCACCTTCGCCGACGTGGGTGTCAAGAAGAAGTCGTTCTGCGGATCGATCAACAGCGACAAACCGTGTCTGCACGTCGACTTCGGAAAGTTCCGCGACGCGAATGTTCCTGCTATCGAAGGGCTGATCGGCACCCGTTACATCACACTCAACAACTCGATCCAGGATCGGTCCTACATCCGCCAACCGTTGGGCTACACGTTGCTCGGGATGGCCGGACTACCGCACTCGCGATGCAATTTCGCCCGAGTGTTCGTGAACGGAACGTTGATCGGCCAAGGAGTGGGCGGGGTCAACAGCCCCGGCATGTACGTCAACGCCGAACCGATCATGAAGCGTTACATCGAGCGCAATTTCAACGGAAACATGAAGGGCAACCTGTACGAGATCGAGCATCACGACGATTTCGTCAAGGAGCGCCTGAATTTCATCGGCGTGGAAGACCTGTCCGAGTTCGAGAACAAAGCCGACTTGAAGCTGGCGGATGACACCATCGCCGCGCACGGGATCGCGGGCGCGGCCCAAGTGATCGATCTCGACCAGTTCATCAAGCTCTATGCGATGGAGTTCTATCTGAAGCATTGGGACGGATACGCCGACAACACCAACAACAGCTACGTCTACAACGACGTGATCGCGGTCGAGACGCCTGGTGTGGCCAACGTGAAGTTCAAGATGATCCCCTGGGGCATCGATCAGACCTTCCAACCCGATAGGCCGTTCAAGCTGGGGCGCGACGGGATCGTTGCGAAGCTGGTGCGAGACGATCCAACCCGCCGTAAGCAGTTGATCAACGAGGTGAGAACTCTCCGGGAGACGGTCTTCGCGCGCAAAGTCCAGCAGACGGTGCTGAAACCACTGATCGACAAGATGGAGGGGCTACTCGTCAACCTGGGTGTGCAGAATGTGGTGTCGGAGATCGCCGTAGTTCGCCAACAGTTGAAGCTGGCCGAGTCGGCGGGCTACATCTGCGCCGGGCTACCCGACGCGAGCGCGGTCTACATTCTCGACCAGGGCACCGGTGAATGCCTGCACGCCAGCAACACCGAGACCGTTCCGCCGGGTGCGACGCCTCCGGTGAATTTCGAGGTGTACCGCCTTCCCCTCAGGGACAACGACGACAAGTCGGATCTGTGGGTCGTCAATACTCTTGGCAGTGGCCGGTCGCTGACCAGTGAGGCCTTCAACCGCCTGCTGCACGCCAGCGGCACGCAGGCGACGCCCCAGGGGCACAAGTATCTCTATACCTGCCCGCCTGCCAACAGCGAGCACGCCGAGGAGTTCTCGTTCGTTCCCGTCAAGCATCCAACCGACAACGACGAGTTGGCATTCACCGGGTACTTCAACCTGTCCAGCGTCCGGACCGGTTTGGAGGCAAAGTTCGGTGATGACATCACGCCTGGGGGCAGGGCGCGGGTCTATCAGTCTTCCGACGGCTCAAACCTGTACCTCTACTGATCGGGCGTCACCAGCGGTGGGCGTCGAAGACCGCATAGCCACCACGGTCGTCGACCACCACGATCTGTTTCTTACCACCGCTCGAGAACGTCGTGAGGCCCTCCGGCTTCATGGACCGGTGGAACGTCAGGTCAGACAGCGTGACGCGGTCGCTGCTGCCGTCCCATGCGCAGAGTTGAAACGGCTCGTCGCCTTGACTGAGCGACCGCCCGATCAGAATCAAGAAGTTTCCGGCCTGCGCGTCGTAGGAGATGTCCCGGATCCCTTGTCTCACTTTTGATTGCGGTATCCGGAGGACCAGGACGGACGGCGCGCTGAGCGCCGTCGTCATCCATGGTGCTCGCCAGGCGTCGATGGGGACCTTTATGACCGTGACTCGTCCCGGACTGGCCGGACCGCGCAGACCGAACAGCAGTGCGCGCGCCCGCGGATCCCACACCAGGCCCTCGATGTTCAGCCCACCCGCATCCGGACTCCGGTCGCCGGACTCCGCGAGCGAGGGGACATGCGAAAGCATCCAGGAGCGAAATCCGAGCATCGGTTCGGCGCGCAGATCGCCGTCGGAGGTGTACCGCACTCGTACCAATCCGTCGTTGATGTGCTGCCCGTTCACAAGACACAGCGAGGATCCCGCGATGAGGATGGTCTCGCCATCCACGTCGAGGCCGGTGAGGCCCTCGGGATCACCCAACTGTTCCTGTCCAATTCCAAGCAGGCGGCGGCGCCGGATCCGTTGTATTGCGTTATCGGCGTCGAGGTCGAATTCGAAAAAGGATGCCGAGTCGTGGTTGTCGATGAAGATGAAGCGGCGCGGACCCACCTGCACGACCCCTGAGGCGTTGAACGGGACGCCGCCGTTCTTCTCCGGGAAGGGCGTCGACTTTATCTTGTGCCGGAAGGCACGGCTTGCGGCATGCCCCATCGAGCGGAACGCTTCGGCGATTTTCGCGGTCCAACTCGGCACATGATCAGTATCGCGCCCGAATTGCCGCGGATTGACAGCCTTTGATAACAAGCTGATCAAGCGGCGCGCGCCGTGCAGAGATCGTGCTCGTCTCGCTGCTAGCTTGCCGATCGTGAAGGTATGGCTTCGCCGCGTGTGCGTCGTGCTTCTCGGGGCGCTGCTGCCCGTCCTCGCCATGGTCTCGGCCGAAACGCCGACGGCCGCAGCGTATTCACGCGACGGGCTGCCGGTCGAGATACTCGACGTGCCTTCGCCGTCGATGGGACGCAACATCCGTGTCGAGTTTCAGGGCGGCGGTCCGCATTCCGTCTACCTGCTCGACGGACTTCGCGCCCAGGACGACGCCAACGGCTGGGACATCAATACCGCGGCGTTCGAGTGGTTCTATCAGTCCGGCATCTCGGTCGTCATGCCGGTCGGCGGCCAGTCCAGCTTCTATTCGGACTGGTATCAACCTGCGACGGGAAGCGATGGAACCGTCACCTACAAATGGGAGACCTTCCTGACCCAGGAGCTGCCCGGCTGGCTTGCCGCCAACAGGGGACAGGCGCCGACCGGCAATGCCGTTGTAGGACTGTCGATGTCGGGCAGTGCGGCCCTGACTCTGGCCGTCTGGCATCCAACGCAGTTCATCTTCGCCAGCTCGCTGTCCGGATACCTCAATCCCTCAATGGGTCTGTGGCCTACGCTGATCGGCGTTTCGATGAAGGACGCAGGAGGATACAGCGCGGCCAACATGTGGGGGCCGACCAGCGATCCCGCTTGGCGTCGCAATGATCCGATGGTCAACATCAACACGTTGGTGGCCAACAACACGGCGCTGTGGATCTACTGCGGCAACGGCGTGACCTCGGAACTCGACGACGGGGCGAATCTCGGCGTCCAGTACAGCGCCCAGTTCCTGGAGAACATCACGTTGTCGACCAACAAGGAGTTCCAGCAGAAGTACATCGCGGCCGGCGGTCGCAACGCGGTGTTCAACTTCCCGACCGACGGCACCCACAGTTGGGGCTACTGGGGATCACAGCTGCAGGCGATGAAGCCCGACATGGTGCGGATCGTCGGCGGGCAGCAGCCCTGACTAACCGAAGTGCGTCTGCGGCCGCGTCAACGGCGCGCCGTCGACGCTGATGTCCAGCTTCTCGTTGTAGAACGCGACCATGTTCGTGATCGGCGCGACGGCAGGCAGTGGGTAGTGGTACGTCCACGCGAGGTCGGGATGGACGGCGTCGCCGATTCGCACCGACCAGTAGCCCGACGTCACGCCCTTGTACGGACACATCGACTGCGTATCGGACGGCTCAAGATGTTCGAAGGCGATGTCGGTCCTGTCGATGTAATACCTTGTCGGCAAGCCGGTTTCGAACACCAGCACCGGACTGTGCGTGTCGGCGAGGAGGACTCCGTCGAGCGCAACGGTGACGTGGCGGTGTGACCGCAGCGCGTCCACCCGAACGTACGGATTGCGGGGATGGCCCCAGATCGGCTCGTCTTCCTCGAACCATGACAGGCGGTCCCACTCGAACCGCACCAGCCCGGCGACGGGACCGTCACCGTCGTCGAATACCCGCGCGGCCGATTCGTACGTTTGCCCGTCTCCAACCAACGAGAACGTCCGCGACGGCCCGAACTGAACCTTCTGCGCATGGTCCTCATCGCGCAGAAAATCGGAACGGACGTCCGATACCGGGATGTAGTACTGCGGGTAGTACGGCACCTCCCACACGTACCGGGCTGACGTCGTGTCGAAGACCAACTGGTTACCGAGGAAACCGCGGACCCGCCGCGGCGCCGGTTCAACGCGGCCGCGAACCGCAGCCATCGGGGGATAGTCGGGTGCCGGGCGCTCGGATGTGGTGCTCACAGTTCCATGATGGCCCGAACGCGATGGAAATCGGTAAGCAGCGCGAGCACTGCACACCGCGCGGTGTCCTTCCGTGGCTTGCTGCGCTGGATCGACCCGCCGGTCAGGCGCTGCTTACCTATTTTCCAGAAGGGGCCTTACAAGCGAGGCCTAGAGTGAATACATGCGCATAGCCATCGCCGTCATCGGAGTGATCATCGCGTTGTTCGGTTTACTGTGGGCGCTGCAGGGCTTCGGCGTCGTCGGCGGTAGCCCGATGAGCAACACCACCACCTGGTCCATCATCGGTCCGATCGTTGCGTTGATTGGCATTGTGCTGGTGGTCGGCGCACTGCGCCGCAAGTCCTAGAGCTGCACACGACGTGTCCGCGCAGATCGTCGCGGACGGTTGACGCGCGGCGGAAACGCCGTGCCGCGCTAGAGCGCTGGATTGCTTCGTTGGACGACTGTCAATTCCCTTACTGCTGAATGGAATTCGGCGAAGCATTGATGCTACGGCCCGCGCTGCCGCCGGGCATCGACGGGATCGGTATCGCCCACGAGGTGGCTCGTGATCGGCTGTCTACCCGCGTGCTGTTGCGCGCGAACGGCGCAGGATCGCCGAGACCCTGCACGACGGCGCGTTGCAGACCGTCCTTGCCGCCAAACAGGATCTGCGCGAAGCGATTCGGGCCGACGGCGACAAGTCCGGCGTCGAACGGGCCAGCGAGTTGCTGGTCGACGTATCGCTCGACTTGAGGCAGGTCACGCGCGAACTGCACCCGTCGGTGCTCGACGAGGCCGGCCCGTCGAGACACTGACGGACAGCTTCTCCGAGCGCACCGGTGTCCCCGTCGACTGCTCGATCGACTACCCGCAGCGCCATCCGTTCGACGCGACGCTGTACGGCGTGGCACGTGAATTGCTCACCAACGTCTCCCGGCACGCCAATGCGCACCGGGTTGCGCTGGACCTGTTCGACGAAGGCGACGACGTGACGCTGAATGTGCGCGACGACGGCGTCGGCATGGACCCCGCTGTCCTCTCGCGACGCCTCAGCGAGGGGCACATCGGGTTGGCATCGCATCGGGCCCGCATCGAAACACTCGGAGGCACAGTGGAATTCCGACCCGTGACGCATGGGACATGGGTGGCGGTGAGACTACCGATACGGGTAGGACAGGAGGCTCCGTGACGAAGTTCGACCGCCGGGTGCGGGTCGTTGTTGGCGACGATCACCCGGTCTACCGCGAGGGAGTGGTACGCGCGCTCGACACCAGTGGCCGCACAGAGGTGGTGGCCGCGGTGGGCGACGGCCGGGCGGCGCTCGATGCGATCCGCGAGCACGCGCCGGACGTGGCGTTGCTCGACTACAAGATGCGACAACAACCACTCACACCGCCAACAACGCCCAACCCGTGACGCGCGAACGGAGCCACAAGCCCGTCGCCCATCCAACCGCCGTCAAGTACGCGGCCGAGATGATCGGAACACTGTTCCTGGTCTTCACGATCGGTACCGCGGTTCGCAGCGGTAGTCCGCTTGCTCCGCCGGCGATCGGGGCCATCCTGATGGCGATGGTCTACGCCGGCGGGCACATCTCCGGCGCTCACTACAACCCGGCGGTGACGCTCGGCGCGCTGGTGCGCCGCCGGATCGATGTCCGCGAGGCCGTCGGATACTGGATTTCGCAGTTGATCGGCGCCCTGCTGGCATCGGCGGTCGTCTCCGCGGTCGCCCCGGCGCAGACGAGTCCGATGACCCTGTCCGGGCATGCCGTGATCGCGGCCTTCGTCGCGGAACTGCTTGTCACCTTCGCGCTGTGCTACGTCGTGCTGAATGTCGCCACCAGCAAGGATCACCCCGACAACTCGTTCTATGGGCTGGCGATCGGCTTCACCGTGGCAGCCGGCGCCGTTGCGTCGGCGGAATCTCCAGTGGCGCCTTCAACCCGGCCGTGGCCGTCGCCGGAGTCGCGATGGGGATGTTCTCGGGATCGATGATCTGGATGTTCGTCGCCGCCCAGGCCATCGCCGCCGTGGCCGCCGGCCTCGCATTCCGAGCGGTCAACCCCGCCGACAAGTAATCCGACCCTCCACCACGCGCTCCCCCTTCGTCGCTCGCAGCGTCGCGGCGACCAAGGGGGAGCGAGCGTCTTCATTTCGGGATCGGCGGCGCTGCAACGGCTGTGACGGTTGAATGGCGAATGAACGCCTGTGATCCAGCTAACACCTTGTTGACGATCGACTGCTTTCCAAGACGCCCGGGCTCCGGCTGTTACACGAACACACGCAACGGATGATGGCCGTGGAGGAGTTTGCTGAGGTGTCGGGTGTGATCTACCGCTCACTTTCGCTCAGAAACCTAAGAAGCCGTTCTTTACGGTTTATCGAACGTCGATCATGAACCGGTTGCCACACTGTGAAATAACCACGTAATCAAGATGAATCGCGTTGCCAGCTCAACATAACAACTGCATAACGAAGAAATTCTTAAGCGGGGTCTGAGAGGTTCGGCCGAATTTCCGCCGGTCCGCGAAGTCACTCGGTCGTAACAAGATTTTCCGTCGCTACACTTGAGCGAGTTCGCGCTGAACAGGCGCAGATAGACCTGAAATCTAGGGCCGGTGCACGCCAAAACCGGCGGAGGTACCGATGAAGATGGCTAACTTTTTGATGCCTGAGGGCACTGCTGATTCCACTGTGACGGACGAGGCGCATGTGGATCGCGACATCGCCCGCGTCGGCACCGTCGCGGTCCTGCGCGGCCCAATCGGTGACATCGCCGCCAGCGCTGCGGCCGTCGTCGTCTCGAACTACGGCCACGACAGCGTTTCGTTCCTGAACCCCGGCACGCTCGAGGTCGAGGACACCATCGGGGTGCCGGGCGAGCCGTTCGCAGTCGTCGTCTCCGATGATCGCGCCTACGTCAGCACCTCGTCCGCGAGCTATGACGCCATCTCAGTGATCGACACGAGCACCAAGACCGCAATCGCGACTTACCCGTTGGCCTTCGGTGTCACGGCGTTGGCCATCAGCCCGAACGGGAAGCGCGTCTACGCAGGCCGGACCGGCCATGACTACGTCGACGTCGCGGTCATCGACACCACGGCCGAGCGCGTCGGCACCATCGACATCGCGACCGGCGCCGGCATCGGTGTCGACGCCATCGTCGTCGACCCCACCGGCGCGCGCCTGTACGTCGCCACCACCGATGCCCGCGGCAGTCAGCTCGTCGTCGTCGACGCCGAGACGGCCCGCGTAGATCGCAAGGTGTGGGTCGGCTCGCCGATCCGCGACCTCGCCTTCGCCGACGGCACCGCCTACGTCTTGACGTCGGATCGGGTCCGCGGGGGCGCGGTCAGCCTCATTGACATGTCGACCAACCGGATCACCGACACCATCGAGCTCGGGATCGGCGCACCCACCCAGATGACGCTGAGCCCCGACAAGACTCGCGCCTACATCGTCGACTACGACCACGTCGCGGTGCTGTGCACGCTGAGCCACGAGGTCGTCACCACCGTCACGGTTGACGCGCGGCCTTCGTGTGTCGCGCTGGATTCCGACGGCGAGCGCCTTTATGTCGCCGACTATGCGGGCGAGGTCGCTACCTTCTCCGTTGCCTCGACCTTGCCGTTGCTGTACTCGCAGCTGGTGGCCACCGAGCCGATCGCGCTGAGCAAGCCGCGCGAGTTCGAGCGGGCCACTGCCTGACTACCCGCTGTTCGCCAGCCGGTTGAGCCACTCGGCGAGTAGAACACGCTCGGCGGGGGACAAGGGTAGGTCTTCCCTGTCCCGCAACGCTTCTCGCAGCGCCACGGCGCGGCTGGGCAGCTCGGACGTAGCCGTCCGATTGTGCTTCGAATCGGTGGAAATCGCGGCCATCATGTCGTGGAAGATGATCGACGACAGCTCGGGATCGCGTTTGTCGGGCGGTGTGCCGATCTGCTGGAGGATGTATCCGGCTCCGCAAGACCGGAAATAGGCAGTCGCGCGATCCACACTCATGCGTAGCCGGCCCTCATCGCCGAGGCGGGCGATGACGTCTGTCAGTAGCTCGACGGTTTCCGCGGCGACAGGCACGGTTCGCCCCGGCCGGGCCTGGCCGAAGGTGAGCACATAACAGTCGGGCTGGTTGAGGCCGAACTCAGCGTGCAGATCCCACAGGTCTCGCAGTTCGATCCCCGGATCCCTGGATGCGTCGATCAGCAGCCGCTTCTGTTCGAGGTAGCCCTCGAGGACGAAACCTGCGAGCGCGTCGAGCAAGCCGTCCTTATCGCCGAACTGACGGTAGATGGTCGGCGGCTGGACACCCGCGGCGGCGGCCACCGCACGCGTCGAGACAGCTTCAATGCCTCCCGTCTGCAACAGGTCGGCCGCCGCTCGCAACATCCGTTCAGCGGCAGAAGCCGGCTGATCGCGCGCCTTCGCCATGTTTCCAATGATAACTGCGTCACACTATCAATGGAAATATCAGTGATAACGTTGAATGCGATATCACTGGAACCATGAAGGGATAATCGCATGTCAGAGGTGACAACCTCATACGACTTCATCGTCGTCGGCGCGGGGACCGCCGGCTCTGTGCTGGCCGCGAGGCTGTCTGAGGACGCAGGTACGCGGGTGCTGCTGGTCGAAGCGGGAGGCGCGACACCGCCCGCGGCCGCCGCCAATCCGCCGGAGTGGCAGACGCTGTTGCGCGGCCCCGCCGACCTCGGCCACCAAACCACCGTGCAGACGGGCACTGGAACCACCATTCATCTGGCTCGCGGCCGCGGACTCGGGGGCTCGTCGACGATCAACGCGATGATGTTTGCGCGCGGACATCGGGACAGCTACGCCGACTGGAACCGGTTCGGCGCAAAGGGATGGACGTTCGACGACCTGCTGCCGTACTTCAAACGCAGTGAGACGGCCGCCCACGGCGACTTCGCGGTCCGCGGGACGGGCGGTCCATTGCTGGTGGCACCGGCCAGTCCCATCAATGAGGTGGTTACCGCCGCGCTGTGTGCAGCGGTTCAGACGGGCTATCAGCGTGCCAAAGATGTCAGCAGCGGCTTCGAAACCGGCTTCGGGCCATCGGATTTGACGATCGTCGATGGAATCCGGCAGAGCGCCGCGGATGCGTATCTGAGGCCGGTGCTAGGGCGGCCGAACCTCGACCTGGTGGCTGACGCGTTGGTGCAGCGGGTGATCGTCGAGCACGGGCGGTGCACCGGAATCGAATACCGCCGGGGCAGTGGGAAAGTGGTGACCGCATATGCGAGTGATGTGGTGCTTGCCGCGGGAGGCATCGGATCGCCACACCTGTTGATGTTGTCGGGCATCGGTCCCCAGGCACAGCTTCAGACCGCTGGTGTCCGCGTCGTGCAGGATCTGCCGGCGGTCGGTTCAAATCTGCAGGATCACCCGTTGACAGGCGTCATTTACCGCGCAGCGCGGTCGGTCCCCGCAGCAAGGCATAACCACGGCGAGGCGATGGGCGTCCTCCGGACTGCGGGCGACGACGGAGCGCCGGACCTGCAGATCCTGTTCGTCGACTCCGCGGCGGTGATCGGGCTGAACGTGCCGGACACCTACTTGATCGGCGTGTGCGCACTGCAGCCGCACAGCCGCGGCACCGTCACACTGGGCGGGCGTGACCCCGACCTGGCTCCGATCGTCGACCCCAACTATCTCGGCGACGACCGCGACATGGCAACGATGGTCAGGGGATTCGGGATCGCCCGCGAGATCGGGAATGCGCCGGCGCTCGAGGCGTGGCGTGCCGAGGAGATCGCTCCCGGCCCGTCGATCGATGACGAGGAATCGCTCCGCGGCTTCATTCGCGCGACGACGTCGTCGTACTACCACCCGGTGGGCACCTGCGCGGTGGGTGAGACGGCGGAATCCGTCGTCGACAGTGTGCTCCGGGTGCACGGCATCCGGGGGTTGCGGGTGGTCGATGCGTCGGTGATGCCGTCTTTGCCGTCGAACAACACGTTGGCCACCGTGTACGCCATCGCCGAGCGCGGCGCGGAGCTGATTCGGCGAGGCTGACTCATCCAGCCGCGAGCGACCGCATTTGTACATGCATACCCGGCGTGTCGTTGTACAGACACGGTCGCTCGCGCGGAGAAATCAGCGCCAGATGTAGCGGGTCTTGGGGCGGCCGGCCTTGCCGTAGTCCGTCTGCCGGGTGAGCGTGCCCTCGTCGGCGAGCCGTTCGAGGTAGCGCCAGGCCGTCACCCGTGACACGCCGACCCGCTTGGCCACCTCGTCGGAGGTGATGCCGTCGGCGGAATCCCGGACTGCACGGGCGATCTCGTCGTTGGTCCCGGGTGCGGCACCCTTGGGCGCAGCGGATTTGTCTGAGCCGATCCGCAATTCGGCCAATGCGCGGTCGACCTCCGCCTGGCTGGCGGCGTCGGTGCCTGCCGGAAGCGCCTCGCGGTAGCGTTGGTAGCGCTCGAGCCGGTCCCGGAACGCCGCGAATGTGAACGGTTTGAGCAGATACGCCAGCGCACCGTGGCCGACGGCGGCGCGCACCATTTCCAGATCGCGCTCCGACGTGATCGCGATGATGTCCGGCGCCGGGCGCAGCCCCGACAGGGCGGAAGCCAGTGCGATTCCGCTCGCGTCGGGCAGGCCGATGTCGAGTAGCACCAGGTCGATCGGCGTCTCAGTCGCGGCCGCCTCCGACGCCGCGCGTATCGCGTCGCGTGCGGTGTGCGCGACGCCTGCCACCGAAAAGCCGGTCAGCCGGCCGAGATACGTGCGGTGAGCTTCGGCGATCAGCGGCTCATCCTCGACGATCAGCACGCTGATCATGACTTCACCGTCACTGTCACCACCGACCCGTAAGTCACGTCGGCGGTCAACGTGCCGTTGTGCCGCTTCACCACCTGCGCGACCAGCGCAAGCCCCAGCCCGTGCTCGTCGGCGTCGGAGCCCGCCTTCGTCGAATAGCCGCGCCGCATGGCCTTTTCGAACGTGCCGGCATCCATACCGGGGCCACTGTCCGCGACCCGGATCAGCAGAGTGCCGTTGTCCTGGCTGACCGTCACCTCGACCCACGGGTCTTCACGGTCGCAGGCGTCCATCGCGTTGTCGATCAGATTGCCAAGCACGGTCACCATTTCCTGGCCGGTCAGCGCGAGATCATCGGTGTTCGACGGCAGATGCGTCTCTTCGGTCACGGTCAACTCGATGCCGCGTTCGTCGGCCTGCGCCGTCTTGCCAAGCAGCAGCGCGACCAGTGCGGGCTCACCGACGGCGCTGGAGAGCCGGTCGACAAGTTGTTGCGACAGCTCGAGCTCGTTGGTCGCGAACTTGACCGCTTCGTCGGCACGGCCCATCTCGACCATCGTGACGATGGTGTGCAGCTTGTTGGCCGCCTCGTGGGCCTGCGATCGCAACGTGTCGGTCAGCACCTTCAGCGAGCTGAGTTCGCCAAGTGCGCCCTGTAATTCGGTGCGGTCGCGGATCGTGACCACCTCCGAAGGACGGGGCCCGTCTTCTACGGGGGAGCGGTTGACCACCAGCACCCGGTCTTCGGTGACGTGCACTTCGTCACGCGCTCCGGGGTTGTAGGTGCGCAGGAACTCCGGCAGATCCGCCCGGTCCACTGGGCCCGGCGGCAGTGCGAGCAGCCTGCGTGCCTCGTCATTGACCAAGGCCACGCCGGTGCGGTCCAACACGATCAGGCCCTCGGACACCGAATGCAGGATCGCGTCGTGGTGCTCGTACATCACCCGTAGCTCGTCGGGGCGCAGGCCGTGGGTCTGCCGCAACAGTCGGCGCCGGATCGCCCACACCCCGACCAGTGCGATGGCCAGTGCGCCGAGGCTCACCGCGACGATCGTCGGCACCTGCGCGCGCCAGCGGTCGGCCAGGCTCTGCTGCAGAATGCCTGCTGACACCAGCCCGACGATGCGGCCGGTGCTGTCGCGCACGGGTGCCACTGCGCGGATTGACGGGCCCAGCGTGCCGGTGTACACCTCCGTGAACGTCTCACCGCGCAGCGCGGGCTCGATGGTGCCGATGTATTTCTGGCCGATCTGCGTCGGATCGGTGTGGGTGAACCGGGTGCGGTCGGGCGCCATGATCGTGATGAAGGCGATGTCGGTGTTCTTGCGGACGGCCTCGGTGACCGGCTGCAAAGTCTCTGTCGCCCTGCCGGATTCGATCGCCGTGGCTGTGGACGGGGAGTCGGCGAGCGCGGTGGCAATGCCGAGCACCTGCTGGCGCGCGGCGGCGTCACCGTCGTTGCGGGCGTCGAACAGCGCCAGCGCGCTGCCGACGAGCACCACGACCGCGATCACCAGGATCTGCAGGGCGATCGCCTGACCGGCCAAAGAGCGGGGCCACCACCTGCTCACGCTGCGCCCAGTTCCTCGGCAGCGATGGCGAACACGTCGTCTCCAGCGCCGACAGCGACGAAGTGGCCTGCCCCCTCGACCGGATGCCATATTGCTCCCGGCATGCGGTCGGCCACCGCTTTGTTGATGGGATCCGGTACGAGCTGATCATCGAGGCCTTGCCACATGTGCACTGGCCGCTCGATCGTCGCGACATCGAAAGCCCAACTCCGATAGAGGAGTTCAGCGTCGCAAACGAGTCCGTCGGAACCTTGTGCGAAGCATTCTGCGCATGAATCGCCGAAGGCGGCACCGATCTCGGGTCGAAGGAGAATCTGTCGGTCGTACTCGTTGACCGATTTCCGCACCTGCTCGATGAACCTGCTGCGGAAGTGTTTCGCGGCTATGCCGAGGGTTGCGTAAATGAGGTGGAAGCCTGGTTTGAAGCGCAGTGCCAGCGTTCCGCCGAACGTGTCGACTTTCGAAAGGTGATTTGCCGCCCAATTGTCACCGAATGTTCCATAGCTTCCGCCCGCGATGCTGCTGACGTGGCGCAGCCGGAGGGGATCGATGTAGGCGGCCGCGGCGAGTGCCCAGGGGCCACCTTCCGACCAGCCTGTCACGCCGAATTCGTGGTATCCCAAACCGTCGGCGAGCGTCACCAGGTCGTCAGCCCAGCCAGAGTAGCTGCGTGGCTTCTGCGGACTGGACTGTCCCATGCCCGGCCGGTCGACGCAGACGAGTCGCAGTCGATTCTTCGATGCGAAGTCTGCGAGTAAGTGTGCCTCGAGCCGGCTGCTGGGTCCGCCGTGATTGTGGATGACGAGGGGTCCGTTCGAATCTCCCACTTCGAGATAGGTCAGGGCACGGCCGTCCGCGGTCGCTACTTCCTCGGCCACGTCGCCGTCCGCCATCGTGACGAACCTACCTCTCGCCTGCACGGCTGACAGCTACCTGCGCACGCTGCGGTGTCCGGCGATCTGCTCGAGACAGCTGTCGCGCTAGTACTACAGCACTACGACTGACTGCATCGCAAGGGGCGCAGCGACGGGCGACGCGTCCGTGAGCAGAACGCGCAAAAGTTCAAGATCGCGCCTTGTGCGGGTTGTGCGCACAAGCGAGCCACGGCGACTAGGGACACATAGCTTGGGGCGCAAGCAAGTTCATACCGAACTTGTTCGTCACACGAAAGGACAGATTGATGACCACCGCCTCCACCACCCGGACGACCACGCCGAGAATCCGGATGTTCGTCGCCCCACTGCTATTGGCCGCAGCCGGTGCTGCCGCAATCGCGGTCGCACCGTTGGCTGATGCGGCGCCGACTGCACCGGCGTGCACGTTCACCGGCAACTCCAGCCTCTGCGAGACGGAGGGTAACGCACAGGTCAGCGCCTTGCCGCCGACCGTCGCTTACCAGCCGCAATACCCGATTTACGGGTACGACGGGCTCCTGTTCCATCACCGCGGCCGGCACGGCTGAGAGGATCGGCTGTGCCATTAGCATGCGTTGCGGCACAACGCAATCACCACAATTGACTCGGCCGGCAATTCCATATTGATCGGCAAGGCATTGTGCCGCAACGCAATCCGCTGAGCGCCTGGCGTGACGTCTCTCCGCCGGCCTGCTCGGCAGGAATGTAGGCTCCTCAACATGCCGGAACACTCGCCGTCCCAAACCTTCATAGTCGATCGGCTCCGTATTGTCGGAGAGCGACTACGCCGTGCACGCGAGGTCCTGGACGAGGAGACCGACAGCGCCAAGGCAACCGCCATCGCGGCAGCAGACGCCGGTGCCCGAGACCCTCATCGCTCGCGAGCTTGGTGTTGACCGCGCCCGAACGCTTCGCAAGTGGCTGGGCAAGATGTGACTGGCCCGGCAATGCGAACTTAATGAACTAAAACGTGACCTGGCTCACCTCTACGTCGAACATCGTCACAGACCACATTTGGATCTCGACCTGGAGGAAGCCATGAGCACCACCTTGGACAAGCCGCCGGTGGGTGAGCCGCGGCGCCGCCGCGACCGCACCCACTGGCTCTACATCGCCGTCATCGTTGCGGTACTGGCGGGCATCGTTGTCGGCCTGGTCGCGCCCGATGTCGGCAAGAGCGTCGGCGTGCTCGGCACGATGTTCGTCAGCCTGATCAAGATGATGATCGTGCCGGTCATCTTCTGCACGATCGTGCTGGGCATCGGCTCGGTGCGCAAAGCCGCCACCGTCGGCAAGGTCGGCGGCCTGGCTTTCGTCTACTTCCTGGTGATGTCGACGTTCGCGTTGGCGATCGGTCTGGTGGTCGGCAATCTCATCCACCCCGGCAGCGGCATGCACCTGTCCGAGAGCGCCGCGGGCAAGGGTGCCGAGCTCGCCGAAAAGGCGCATGAGTCCGGCGGACTCATGGACTTCGTCCAGCACATCATCCCCGACACGCTGTTCTCCTCGCTGACCGAAGGCAATGTGCTGCAGGCGCTGTTCATCGCGCTGCTCGTCGGATTCGCGTTGCAGGCGATGGGGCGCCAGGGTGAGCCGATCCTGCGCGGTATCGAGCACCTGCAGAAGCTGGTGTTCAAGGTGCTCGTGATGATCTTGTGGCTCGCTCCGATCGGCGCGTTCGGCGCGATCGCCAACGTCGTCGGGCAGACCGGCTGGACCGCAGTCACCCAGCTGCTGACGCTGATGCTCGGGTTCTACGTCACCTGCGTGCTGTTCGTATTCGGCGTGCTGGGCGTGATTCTGCGCGTGGTGTCGGGCGTCTCGATCTTCAAGCTGGTGCGCTACCTGGCCCGCGAGTATCTGCTGATCTTCTCGACCTCGTCGTCTGAGTCGGCACTGCCGCGGCTGATCGCCAAGATGGAGCACCTGGGCGTCGACCGCAGCACCGTCGGTGTCGTGGTGCCGACGGGCTACTCGTTCAACCTCGACGGCACGGCGATCTACCTCACCATGGCGTCGCTGTTCATCGCCGACGCGATGGGCGCTCCGATGTCCGTCGGTCAGCAGATCGGCCTCCTGGTGTTCATGATCGTCGCGTCCAAGGGTGCCGCCGGTGTAACCGGTGCTGGGTTGGCCACGCTGGCCGGCGGCCTGCAGAGTCACCGTCCCGACCTGCTCGACGGCGTCGGCCTCATCGTCGGTATCGACCGGTTCATGTCCGAAGCCCGCGCGGTGACCAACTTCTCGGGTAACGCGGTAGCGACGATAGTGGTCGGCTCGTGGACCAAGACGATCGACCGCAACAAGGTGAACGCCGTTCTGGGTGGAGAGGATCCGTTCGACGAACTCACCATGGTTGACGACCACGCCCCGAGCGCCGAAGAACCGGTGAAGGAGCGAGTCCCTGTGCCCGCGTAGGGCAGCACCTGGGACGAGCCCAGGAAGGCCCGGCCGGAACCCCCACGGCCGGGCCTTTCTCTGCGCCCGGCGACGTGTGTGAAAGTTTTTGAATTTCCTTTGAACGCCCTGCGGCCTCCGCCCGTTGAACCGGCTGAAATCGAATGAACGGAAGGACGGAGGCCCGCCATGCGTGCCATATTGCTCACTCTGATCGGCTTGGCCGCGGCGGCTTGCGGATTGATCCTTGCCCCTGCGGGTTTGGCCTCGGCCGAATCCGCAATCACCACCATCGGTGACCTACAAGCCCAGGGCTTCGACGTGAAGATCGACCGCGTCGGGAGTGCACCACTCTCCGAGTGCGTGGTCACAAATGTGCGAAATCCAAGGAACCGAACGGAATTCGTTCCAGTGCTCGGTGACCGGGGCCGTGGCGGCGTCGTCCCCGTGATCGTGGAGCGCACGGTCACGGTGTCGCTGGACTGCTCGGCACGTTGACACACCGCAGGGGCCCGGCCGGCGCGGTCCGGCCGGGCCTTCACTATTCAGCGATACCGTGAAAAAGGTTGTCCACCAATGCGTCAACAAATTCGTCAGTCAGCGGCTGATCCGGTAGCAGCAGCCGGTGATAGCAGGCCCCCCACAGTTGGTCAACGACGGTCTCTGGGTCGAGGTTCGCGCGCAGCTGGCCGCGTGCCTTCGCTGTCTCAATGGCCGCCACGGCCTTTGCGCGTCGCGGACCCGAATATCGCGCCAAATAGGCGGCTTTCAGATCCGGATCTGACTGGGCCTGGCCGATCAGCTCGCCGATCACTCGACCGGCAGGGCTGTGGCAGATGACCCGCAAGAACGAATGCAACTGCGTGCGCAGATCGGCCTCGATGTCGCCGGTGTCGGGAAAGACGAGCTCGGGGTCGACGCGATGGAAATAGCCGTCGAGCGCGAGGGCGCCCTTGGAAGGCCACCACTTGTAGATCGTCATCTTGCTGGCGCCAGAGACGTTGGCGACCTTCTCGATCGTGAACCCAGCCATCCCGTCGTCGAACAGCAGTTCGGCCGCTGCCTCGAGGATCTCCTTGCGCACCTCCGCGGCGGGGCGCCGACCGCGTCCGCGTCTTGGTCGATCGTCGGCCATCGAAATCTCCTCTTGGGAATATATGGACAAATCGTATACTTGACGGTTATATGGACGCAACGTACACAACGAAGGAGATCCAGATGACCGACCGTATTGCCATCGTCACCGGGGCCTCGGGCGGCATCGGCCACGCCGTGGCCGTCCGTCTCGCCCAGGCAGGCATGGCTGTGGCCGTGCATTACTCGGGCAATCGCGACCGCGCCCAGGCGGTCGCCGACGAGATCGTCGCCGCGGGCGGCCGGGCCATCGTGGTCGGCGCGGACGTCGCCGATGAAGCTCAGGTCGCCGCGCTGTTCGACCAGGTCGAAGCGGAGTTCGGGGGCGTCGACGTGGTGGTCAACACCGCAGGCATCATGCTGCTGTCGCCACTGGCCGAACTGAACTTGGATGACTTCGATCGGATGCACCGCACCAACGTGCGCGGGACCTTCGTCGTCAGCCAGCAGGCCGCTCGGCGCGTCCGGAAGGGCGGCGCGATCATCAACTTCTCCACCTCGGTGACGAAGCTCGCCGCGCCGGGATACACCGCCTACGCCGCCACCAAGGGCGCCGTCGACGCGATGACCCTCATCCTGGCCAAGGAGATGCGGGGCCACGACGTGACGGTCAACGCCGTCGCACCGGGGCCGACCGCGACACCGCTCTATTTCGAGGGCAAGTCGCAGGAGGTCATCGACCGCGCGAAGGCGGCCTCGCCGCTTGAGCGCCTGGGTGAGCCCAATGACATCGCCGAAGCCGTCGTCTTCCTTGCCGGTCCGGCCCGCTGGGTCAACGGCCAAGTCATCTATGCCAACGGCGGCGTTATCTAACACGCGGCCTCAGTCATCCGAAAGGACAACTCTCATGTCGAACCCCAAAGTCATTCTCGTCACCGGCGCCTCGAGCGGATTCGGCGCGATGACGGTCCGCGCCCTCGCGGACGCCAAACACATCGTGTACGCGGGCATGCGCGACATCGGCGGCCGAAACGCTCAGGCCGCCGCCGCGGCCCGGCGCTACGCCGACGAGCACAGCGTGGCACTGCGGACCGTCGAGATGGATGTGTCGGATCAGGCGTCGGTCGACGGCGGGGTCGCTGCGGTCCTCGCCGAGGCGGGCCGCATCGACGTGATCATCCACAACGCCGGCCACATGGTGTTGGGCCCGACCGAGGCATTCACGCCCGAACAGGTCGCGTCCGTCTACGACACCAACGTGCTGTCCACCCAGCGCGTCAACCGTGCGGTCCTGCCAGCCATGCGCGCCCAGCGCGACGGCCTTGTGCTGTGGGTGGGTTCGTCAAGCTCGCGCGGCGGCACACCGCCGTACCTGGGCCCGTACTTCGCGGCCAAGGCGGCAGAAGACGCGCTGGCGGTCAGCTACGCCGCCGAGCTCACCCGGTTCGGGATCGAGACGACGATCGTCGTGCCCGGTTCGTTCACCTCGGGCACCAACCATTTCGCCAACGCCGGAACGCCTGCCGACGAGTACATCGCGACGGCCTACGAAGCCGAGTACGGCGGGCTCATGGATGAGGTCAGCAAGAAGCTGTCCGAACTGGCGCCCGAGGATGCCGACCCTGTCGAGGTCGCCCGGCAGATCGTGAAAGTCGTTGACATGCCGAAGGGTTCACGCCCGTTCCGGGTGTATATCGATCCTGCCGACGACGGTGCCGAGGATGTGTTTCGGGTCGGCGATCGGGTCCGCCAGTGGTTCTACCAACGCATCGGGCTCTCGGATCTGCTCAGCGTGAGCAGTTCAGCGTCACGGAAATCGACTGACTAGTGACGACCTGTACCAGCGCGCGGTCGCCGTTCCTGCCGGGGCCGGTGTAGGGCACCCATTGCGTGACCTGCTGAGGGTTCCTGACGTTGGTCACCACGCATTGGTCCAGCGGCGCGGTGCCTACCCGGTCGATGTTGACCGTGTAGCCCTCGCTCTGGAGCCGGCTGATCAATTCCTGCGGCGATTCATCGGCGGACGCGAGGCCCGCAGGGGCGGCGATCGCCCCACACACACCCGCAGCCGCAACGGCGAGCATCCACTTTGTCCGCACGGCCGCACCTCCCGTCTTTGCCGTAGTCAATACTCCTCCGGATGCCGAACAGACGCAAAACCGTGTGATCTACGTCTTCAGAACACGTTTCTGCGTCTGCTCGCGCAGAGAAGCCTCAGCGTTCGGCGCGCTGGTATGCCGTCACCACCGCTGCCCCGCCGAGCCCGATGTTGTGCTGCAGCGCGGCGTTGACGTTGTCGACCTGTCGCTTGTCGGCCGTGCCGCGCAGCTGCCACGTCAGCTCGGCGCACTGTGCCAGGCCCGTCGCACCCAACGGGTGACCCTTGGAGATCAGCCCGCCGGACGGGTTGACCACCCACCGCCCGCCATAGGTGGTGTCGTTGTTGTCGATCAGCTTCGGCGCCTCGCCCTCGCCGCACAGCCCCAGCGCCTCATAGAGCAGCAGCTCGTTGGCGGAGAAGCAGTCGTGCAGCTCGATCACCTGGAAGTCGGACGGACCGAGCCCGGACTGGTCATAAACCTTCTGTGCGGCTTGGACATTCATGTCGTAGCCGATGAGGTTCTTGGCGCTACCGTCGAAGCTGCTGTCGAAGTCGGTGGTCATCGCCTGCCCGACGATCTCCACCGCCTGGCCGGCCAGTCCGTGCTTGTCGACGAACGCCTCACTGGCCACGATCGCCGCGCCCGAACCGTCGGAGGTCGGCGAGCACTGCAGCTTCGTCAGCGGATCGGAGATCATCTTCGCCGCCAGGATGTCGTCGAGCGAGTACTCCTCCTGGAACTGCGCATACGGATTGTTCACCGAATGCTTGTGGTTCTTCAGCCCGATCTTCGCGAAATGCTCTGCGGTGGTGCCGTATTTGCGCATGTGCTCGCGGCCTGCGGCCCCAAACATCCACGGCGCCACCGGAAATGCGAACTCGTCGATCTCCGCCATCGCCTTGACGTGCTTGCCCATCGGCGACTCGCGGTCCTCGGCGCCGCCTTGTAGCGGGCCGGGCTGCATCTTCTCGAAGCCGAGTGCGATCGCGCAGTCGGCCAGTCCGCCCCGGATCGTCTGCGCGGCAAGGAACAACGCCGTCGAACCCGTCGAACAGTTGTTGTTGACGTTGGCGATCGGGATGCCAGTCATGCCGAGTTCGTACAGCGCCCGGTTCCCGGACGTCGAATCACCGGCGACGTATCCGACGAAGCCCTGGTCAACCTCGGAATAGTCAATGCCCGCGTCCTGCAGTGCGTTGGTCCCTGATTCGCGCGCCATGGCCGGATAGTCCCAGCCCTCGCGGCGGCCCGGCTTCTCGAACTTCGTCATCCCCACGCCGACGACGAAAACCTTGTTTGGCATCCCAGTTGTCCCTTCGCTGTTCCTGCGATCGACAGAAACACAAACCGGGCGAACTGTCTAGATGCCCTATCGACGGGCCGTCCAGGCGCCGTATCCGCCCGCCAGGTAGTGGACGCGGTCCTGACACCGCCGCGCGGTTTCTGCCGAGATCGGTTGGGGCGCGGTTGGTGGTTTGGTGGGCTCGTTGAGCGAGGCGGATTGGTCATCGGTCGTTCTCCAGGGGTGGTGCGGGGGGCCCCGCCGCCGCAGCGGAGCCCCCGCGCTGGGAGGGGGTCATTCGAATTAGCCGGTGTATTCGGGGCAGTAGGCGTTCACCGAGGCGACCACGAAGACGGCCGCCTGGTGGGTGGTGAGATCCGTGTTGGCCAGGATTTCCTGGCCGAGGTCGACGGGGTCCGCGCCGTCGTAGAGCGAGCCGCATACGTAATGCGCATTGGAGATCGCGGCCTTGGGGGTGTCATAGGAGATGCCTGCGCTGGTGATGTCACTCAGGAACGCATCGTCCACCGAGCTGACGGCGACGGCCGTGCCGGCACTAGCAAAGGCAGCAAGCCCGAGGGCACCCGCTAGAAGCGCGGTGCCGGCGAACGTGGTGAGGCGGTGCGTGGCGAACATTGGACTCCTTGGTGACGTCGTCTTGTTCCGGGTGTTGTCCGGGTCGACATCAGAGTCCGATAGGTGCCTTGGCGGATTCTCAAAGGATTCTTGGCGACGTGGAGCAGACCGAGCGGCGCGCTCAGCGACGGCGCGTCAGCCGTATTGGAGCCACCATTTGTGCAGGTCATCCATGTTGGATCCCTGGGCATCTGCGAGCAACAGGTCCGAGTTCTTGGACCACACCAGGTCGGGGCTGTTGTTGTAGGTGCCGCACGCGATGCGGCCTTCGACTCGGTCGGGGGTCTCGGTGTAGTGCCAGGTGGTCGGCGAGTCGATGCCGCTGCCCGGGCATTGGAACAGCTGCGAGTTCTCTTTGATCGCCACGTCGAAGTGCGTATCCAGGGTCTTCAGATCGGCGAACAACGAGTAGCGCGCGTTCGCGGGCCCGCCGGGCGTGGACGCCTGACCGCAGTCCACTGTCGCCAGGGCGCCCGTTGCAGGCGGGTGTACCGCCTTGCACGCGGCGCTGTCGTAGCCGGCAGGCAACAGCGCCATCAGTTTGGACGCGGACGGCTGCGGGGTCACGTCGGTCGACCGGTCGGTCGTCACGGGGGTGGTGGTG
This sequence comes from uncultured Actinomycetota bacterium, assembly GCA_963698965.1. Lineage (GTDB taxonomy): Bacteria > Actinomycetota > Actinomycetes > Mycobacteriales > Mycobacteriaceae > Mycobacterium. The sequence goes on along the minus strand of CAVOSY010000014.1, from coordinate 181,669 downwards.
GATTCCGTGGCGGTGGTCGTCGGCCCCGATGACGACGTGTCGTCGGGCTTGACCAGCCACCAGATGCCCAACGCGCCAAGTACGAGGACGAAAACGCCTGCGGCGGCCGCGATCGGGATCCAGGGCACCTTGTTGCCCTGGCGAGGTGGCCCCGATGGAGGCGGGGCGGCCGTCCACATCGGACCACTGGGCGGGCCACTCGGCGGCGGCGTGTGGAACGCGACAGGCCGGGCCGCGGGTTGCGGCGCAGGCGTCATACCGAATGGCGGTGCGGGCGGCGGCGTCGGGTGAATCGGCCGTCCCGGCGGCATCGGAGGTATCGGCGTGCGCGGCATGGTCGCGTCTTGACTGCGTTGCATGATCGCCGCGGCCTTGTCCTGATCGCGTTCGCTCAGTGCGTGGTTCGCGGCGATCGCGAGATCCCCGGCGCTGGCGTAGCGATCCTCCGGCTTCTTGGCCATGCCTTTGGCGACCACCTTGTCGAAAGCGCCCGGAATGCCGGGGCGCTCCTCACTCGGCTTGGGGATCGGCTGCATCAGATGCGCGGTGATGACCACGCCGACGCTGTCGCCCTGATACGGCTGGGACCCGGTCAGGCATTCGTGGAGGACACACGTCAACGCGTAGACGTCGGCGCGGTAGGTGACTTCGTCGTTGGTGAACCGTTCCGGCGCCATGTACGCGTAGGTGCCGACGGCCGTGCCGAGTTCGGTGAGCTTCTCGTCGGTGGCCGCGTTGGCGATGCCGAAGTCGACAAGATAGGCGAAGTCGTCTCGGGTGATCAGAATGTTCTCGGGCTTTACGTCGCGGTGCATGACGCCGCTCTCGTGCGCGGCATCGAGTGCAGAGGCGACCTGCCGCACGATCGCCACCGCCCGTGCAGGCGTCATCGGCCCGTACCGCTTGAGCATCTTGCGCAGGTCGGTGCCGTCGATCATGCGCATGTCGACATAGAGCAGCCCGTCGACCTCGCCGTAGTCGTGGATGGGCACGACATGCGGTTCCTGCAGCCGGCCCGCCGAATGGGCTTCACGCTGCAGCCGCTTGCGGAACACCGGGTCGTGAGAGACCGCTTCCGGCAACAGTTTCAGCGCGACGATGCGGTCCTTGACGGTGTCCTCGGCCTCATAGACCTCACCCATGCCACCCTTGCCGAGTAGCCGCCGCAAGCGATACGGGCCGATCTGGGAACCCACGCGTGATTCCCGGTCGGGGTCGCTCATCGGGTGCTCCTCGGATGCGTTTGCCAGCGAACACACCCTAATGCCGGACTACGCCTCGCGCGGTGCGATCTCGAACGTGAACTCGTGGTCACAGATGCGGACCCGGTCGCCGTGGGCCAGCGTCGCGGTGCCGCGAATGCGTTCGCCGCCCACGTCGATACCGTTGGCGGACCGCAGATCGCTGATCACGAAACTCGTACCGGTGTCGATGATGACGGCGTGATGGCGACTGACGTTGGCGTCGTCGAGCACGATGTCGTTGTCGGTGAGCCGCCCGATCCGGGTGGCGGCGGCCTGCAGCGGATAAACCCGCCCGTTCGTCGCACGCAGACTCGCCTGTGCATGTGAAGCGTTGACGGACGTGCGCAGTCCGATGCTCATGACCGTGTGCACCGCAGTGGTCTTGGCCGCCTTCTTCACGTCGAGCGGTTCCTGGCGCAGGATCCGCTCGTGCAGTGCACGCACCGTCGGGCCCGGGTCGATGCCAAGGTCGTCGGCGAGCGTGGTTTTTAGCCGCTGGTAGGCGTCGAGGGCCTCGGACTGACGCTCGGCCAAGTAGTAGGCGATGATCAGTTGCGCCCACAGCGGCTCGCGGTAGGGGTGTTCGCCGGTCAACGATTCCAGTTCACCGATGACGGCATAGCCACGCCCGCAAGCGATTTCGGCCTCAGCCCGCGCGGTGTGCGCAACCACCTTGTCCTCGGTCAGCGCGGTGGCGAACGCGTCGACGAACTGAAAGTCGCGCAGGTCCTCGAGAACCGGTCCGCGCCATTCGGCGAGCGCGGTCGTCAGATGGCGGCTGGCTTGCTCGAACTGGCCGGCGGCGGCGGCTCGTACGCCCGCGTTCTTCTCGATGATGAATCGGCCGATGTCGCAGGCGGTGTCGCTGACCGTAAGTCGATACCCCGGCGGCGCGTTCTCCAGCATCGAGCGAGAGTCGCCGAGCAGCCTGCGCAGGTTCGAGATGTAGGAGTGCAGGCTGGCCCTCGCCTCCGCCGGCGGCCACTGCTCCCACGCAGCGGTGATCAGCGAGTCGATGCCGACCGGCCGATTGCGGTTCATGACCAGCACGGCCAGCACGGCACGCTGTTTCGGGGTGCCCAGCGGCACGGACGCGCCATCGACCGTCATCTGTAGCGGCCCGAGCACGCCGAACCCGATCCTGTTCTCGGTCATCACGCACGTTCTATCGCGAACCGGCGCGAAATGCCCGAAATGCTCCGAAATTGGCTGGATTCGCCTCGGGGCCTGGCGCTTACCGGGGTGGTGGTGCGAGCACTGTCGTCGGCACCGGCTGCCAGGTGACTTCGCCGGCGTCGTCGGTGGTCACCCGGCCGAAGGGCTGATCGCCGAAATGAAAGCCGAACCCGATGGTGCCGGGCTTGGTGAGCTCGGCGAGCAGTCGTTGGCGGGCACCGCGGACACCCTGCGGGTCAGGGTCGGCTATCGACAACCACTGCGGGTGGGTCAATTGGGCGGGCGTGTGGAAGGCGTCGCCGAGCGCGACGAGGCGCCGACCCGCCCGCGAGGTGATCACATACGACGTGTGGCCTGGGGAATGGCCCGGCGTGACCACTGCGCGGACATTGGGAAGGACCTCGTCGCCATCGTCGATCAGGTCGTGTGAGGTGCTGTCTTCGACCAACGGGGAGATGACGTGCCAAGGCGTCGTCCGGTCCGAGCGGTGGGTGCCGTTTGCGTACGGCGCCAACTCCTGGGCCGCCAATACATAGCGAGCGTTCGGAAATGTCTTGGCCCCGTTCGTAAACGCCCAGCCTGCGTGGTCGAAATGTAGATGGGTGAACGCCACCACGTCGACGTTCTCTGGCCGTCGGCCGACTGCGCGGAGGACATCGAGCATCGAACCGCCGTCGACCCCGCCGAACGCGAAATCCATTGTCGTCGTGCCCACTCCGGCATCGATCAGCAGCAGTTTGCGATCAAGCTCGATCAGCAGTCCACCGGCGCTCATCAGCATCTCGCCGCCCGCGGTGAGCAACTCGGGCCTCGTTGACCAGTACTCGCGCGGTATCCCGGGGAAGAACACGGTTGGGCGCATCGCAAGAACTCCGTCCACCAGGTAGGTGGCGGTCACGTCGTCCAACCGCAGAGAACGCACCGCCGCGGAATCGCCCGGTCGGCCGACGGCTTTCGTCATGCGGCGATGCTCCCACCGCCATCGGCCCGCAGGATTTGGCCCGTGATGTAGCCGGCGTCCTCATCGAGCAGTGCGACGATCGCGTGCGCGATCTCCCGCGGTGTGCCGACCCGCTGCAGTGGAATCGATTCGAGGAGGCGGGCTTCCCGGTCCGATCCGATCGGGCTGCCCGCGCGGAACATCTCGGTTTCGACGGGCCCTGGCGCCACGGCGTTGACCGTGATGCCGGTCTGCGCAAGCTCGCCTGCCCAGATCCGGGTGGCCGCTTCCAGGGCCGCCTTCGATGCGGCGTACGGGGTGCGTTCCGGTGTGCCGAGCGTGGTCAAGCTGGTGACGTTGACGATCCGGCCCCATCCGGCGGCCAGCATCCCGGGCAGCACCGCTTGAACCACCTGGACAGCTGCGCGCACGTTCAGGTCGTAGGTGGTGAACAAATCGTCAAGGTCGATCGAGCCGATTCGGGCGAACCGCGCGAGGCCGGCGTTGTTGACCACGGCATCGATCCTCCCGCTCGCGACGATCTTGTCCAACACTTCGGCGGTGGCCGCCCGGTCGGCGAGGTCCACCTCGTAGAACTCGCCAGGAAAGTCCTCTGGCCCGGTGCGCGCCAGGCCGATCGGCAGATGGCCTGCTGCGGCCACTCGGTCGGCGACGGCCCGCCCGATGCCTTTGGACGCGCCGGTGATCAGTACTCGTCGTTGCGGCATGGTGTCCTCCTTCAATTGGTTGACCATTACAACAACCCTCTGGAGGGACTAATCTGCATATCGAAATTGATATACAGATATGCCGTCGAGCGTATGCCGGGAGGGCCGATGCCGACTTTGTTGCAGCTGAAGGCGTTCGTGGCGGTGGTCGATCAGGGCGGCTTCACCGCCGCGAGCCGACGGCTGGGGTTGTCGCAGCCGGCGGTCAGTCGCGCCGTCGCCACGCTCGAGAAGGAGCTGGGTCTGCGGCTTCTGGTCCGCAGCCGCGACGGGCTCTCGCTGACCGAGGCCGGTTCTCTTGCACTGACGCACGCCCGTGAGGCGGCGCGGCACCTGAGCCTGATGCACACGGAAATCGCTGCGCTGGCAGGTGAGATCACCGGGACGCTGAGCCTGGCGAGCCTGCCGAGCGTCACAGGAACTCTCGTGGCGCCACAATTGCAGACCTTCACCGAGCGCCATCCCGCCGTCACGATCCGGCTGCTCGAAGGCAGCGAGCAGGAGGTGCGGGACTGGCTCGATCAAGGCGCCGCAGAGGCCGGTGTGGTCAGCCTGCCCGTCAAGGGCCTCGCGGTGGCGGTCCTCGGCGAACAGGACATGGTCGCGGCTGTGCCTGCGGACAACCGGCTGGCGGACTGGACCGAGGTCAACTACGCGGAGCTGGCCAAGGAGCCGTTCATCCGCTCGACCGGTGGCTGCGCAGAGGTGTACACGCCGGTCGCGCGGCGGGCGGGCGTCGAGTTCGACGTGGCTTTCGAAGCGCGCGAAATGTCGGCAGTACTCGAGATCGTCCGGGCGGGACTCGGCGTCAGCATCGTGCCGAGTGCAGGCCTGCCCGACTTGCCGGACGGTGTGGTCGTGCGCCCGCTGGTACCCAAGACCGTGCGGCGTTTGGGTATCGCCGTCTCCGCCAGCGCGTCTGCGCCAGCCCGTGCATTGCTCGAGCAGATCGAGGCGCTCGATCTCCACTGAGTTGTGTCCATTCGCTGAGCGAGTGGTGTAGACCTGAGTAGAACGTGTTCTAGTTCTGGGCTCCCGGGAGGAGAAGCGATGGGTCTGCGGGTTGTGCAGTGGGCGACGGGCGGTGTCGGCGTCGCCGCCATCAGGGGGGTTCTGGAGCACCCCGACCTCGAGCTCGTCGGGTGCTGGGTGCACTCGGAGGCCAAGGCGGGCAAGGACGTCGGCGACATCATCGGAACGGAACCGTTGGGCGTCACAGCAACCCACAGCATCGACGAGATCCTGGCGCTCGACGCCGACGCGGTCATCTATGCGCCGTTGATGGCCAACCCGGAAGAGGTGGCGGCCCTGCTGCGGTCGGGTAAGAACGTGGTGACCCCCGTCGGCTGGCTGTACCCGAGCGAGCGAAGCGCCGCACCGATGCGGGAGGCGGCGCTGGCTGGCAACGCGACACTGCACGGCACCGGCATGGCGCCCGGCGGTATCAGCGAGAAGTTCCCACTGCTGTTCTCAGCGTTCTCGACTGGCGTGACTTTTGTTCGCGCCGAAGAGTTCTCCGACCTACGCACGTACGAGGCACCCGACGTGCTACGCCACGTGATGGGTTTCGGTGAGATCCCGGAAAAGGCACTGACCGGGCCGATGCAGAAGATGCTCGACAGCGGCTTCATCCAGGCCGTCAAGATGTGCGTCGATCAGATGGGTTTCAACGCCGACCCGAAGGTGCGTGCGACGCAAGAGATCGCCGTCGCGACTGCACCGATCGACTCGCCGCTGGGCGTCATCGAGCCCGGCCAGGTCGCGGGCAGGAAGTTCCACTGGGAGGCGCTGGTCGGCGGCGAGCCGGTCGTGCGGGTCACGGTGAACTGGTTGATGGGCGAGGAAAACCTCGATCCCGCATGGACATTGGGCACGGGCCAGCGCTACGAGATGGAGGTGCGCGGCAACCCGGACATCACGATCGTTGTGAAGGGTTTCCACTCAGAGGTCGGCGGCGAGGGCCCGGAACACGGCATCGTCGGCACGGCAGCGCACTGCGTGAACTCCGTACCCGCGGTGTGCGCCGCCGATCCTGGCATCCTCACCCTTCTGGATCTCCCGCTGATCAGCGGTAAAGCGGCAACGAGGCTGAGCTAGCGGTCCAGGGGATTACGACGGCCGACGATCAGCGGGTCCGCCTTGGTGAACGGGAAGTCGGGCAGATCGTCGATGTGGGTATTGAACGTCGCGGCCAGCACCTCTCGCGAGTACGCGCTGATCGAGGTGCGATAGCCGATGTCACCGGGAGTGGGCTGGTCGAAGAAGATCAGGAAATGTAGATCCGGTGAGTCGACGACCTCGATGTGATGCGGGTACGCACGCGGGATGAAGTACACGTCGCCCTCATTGAGGTGCCAGGTGTCGATCGTGTCGTCGGGGTCCAACACCGTCATCCGCGCGGAACCGCCTTGGACATAGCCCATTTCGGCGGTGACGGGATGCCAGTGTGGTTCGCGCATGCCGTCCTCGCGGATGCGCAGCGAGTACATCGACAGATCCTTCAGCGCCGGCCAGAATTGCACGCGAGCGGTGCGCGCCGAGCCGACGGCAGCGGTGACCGGCGGGTTCATCGCCTCGACACCGAACTTGTGCGGATCGTCGAAATGCGCAGTCGAGGGCACAACGGAATCCCCGGTACGCGCGACGATCGATGGATCGGCGATGTTGCGCCGGATCGCTGCGAAGTCGGCGGCATCCAGGTCGTAGGTGTTGCCGAGGACGGCGTCGGTCATCGCGCCGAATGCACCGGCCAGGCCGAAGTCCTCTGGCCGCTCGTGCCGGAAGGTGATGACGAACTCGGCGGGTTCGGTGCCGATGTTCTCGATGTGGTGCAGGGAGCCGGAATCGACGTGGAACATTTCGCCCGCACTGATGGTGAAGCTGGCGAAGCGGCTGCCGTTGTCGAGGACGGACACGAGCGCGGTGCCTTTGACGCAGTAGGTCAGTTCGTTGGCATTGGCGTGCCAGTGCGGGGTGCGCATCGCGCCGGGGTTGATCACCAGCCGCTTGATCGAGAGTCCCTGCAGGATGGGGAAGTTGTCTGCGGTGAGACGCTGAATCGAGCCGAGATCCGATTGTTCGACGACCTCGCCGTCGTACAACGATGCGGCATGCGTGCTGCGGTCAAGGGATATGGTCATGTCTTCATCTCCTTTGGTGGGTTGTTGCGAAGGACGAGCAGTGCGACCGCCACCGCGGCGACGCAGCCGACGACACCCGCGGCAAGCCCCGCGCGGCCGCCGAACGTGTGCGTGACGGCACCGATGAGCACCGCCCCGATTGGTGTGGAGCCGATGAACGCGGTGGTCCACAATCCGGTAACGCGACCGCGCATCATCGGGGGCGCGGCGAGCTGGATGGTGCTGTTGCCTGTGGTGAGGAACGTGATGCTCGCGGCGCCGACGAGCACCGCCGCGGCGACGGCCACGTGCAGCGTCGTGCTGACCGTCAGCAGTGTCATCGCGATGCCGTATCCGGCCGCCACCCACACCAGCCTGGCGAGTCCAGTGAGCGGCCGGTGCGTCAGAAGCAGTCCTGCGGCCACCGCGCCTGCACCGAATGCCGTTGTCAGCCAGCTGTATCCGGTGACACCAGCATGTAGGGTCTGTTCGGCGAAGACAGGCAGGCTGGTCTCGAATTCGTAGGTCAGAGTCCCGACGAAGGCCATCATCGCCAGCGGCCCGGCGATCTCGCGGTCCTTGCGCGCCGCGGCGAGCCCGTCGCGAAGTTGACCCGCAGACCGATTGACTGCGCCCGCCGGCTTGAGCGCCGCGACGTCGAGTGCCAGCAGCGCCACCACAACGAGCGCGAAACTGGCCGCGTTGGCCACGAAACACCAGCCGAGGCCGAAACTGTGTGCCAGTGCCGCGGCCACGACGGGTCCAAGGGTGCGACCGACGTTGGCCATGATGCTGTTGGTCGTGACCGCGGGCCGGATCAGCGCACTGCCGACGAGCTCGGGCACGAACGCCATCCGGGCCGGATTGTCCAGGCAGGCCATCACGCCGAAAACCGTTGCAGAGGCGAAGATCTGCCACATCGCGACAGTGTGGGTCAAGACTGCGGCGCCAATGGCCAGCGAGGTCAGTCCGAGCACCGTATTGGTCATCATCAGGACGTGCCGCTTGTCGTGACGGTCCACGATCAGCCCGGCGTACGGGGTTCCGACGAGCACGGGGAGGTAGCGGGTCGCCATCACGAACCCGAGGGTCAGCGACGAATGTGTGAGGTCAAGGACGAGCAGCGCCAGTGCGATGGTCTCGGTCCACGACCCGATCAGGCTGACCGACTGACCCGTCACGAAGCGGCGGTAGTTGGGGACCGCGAAGACGGCCCGCACTCCTGTCGCGGTGAGGGCGGTGGGAGTCTGTGTGATCACAGCCATCTCGTGATCCCCTCCCATAGCCGACCGGACTTGGTCGCACCCCGCCAATTCATCGCAGTACGGGATGTACTCTTGCCGACGAAGTCGGCTCAGTCATCGCGGCTGGCAACCAAGTGGTGTGCGGGGTGGCCGCACAATGCTCTACCGGGTAGCCGGTAAGTCGCTCGCCACGGCTAGTTGCGCGGCACGATGCCGCCGTCGAGGGTGATCACCTTGTTGGTCAGATATCCGTTGCGCAGCATGGCAATTGCCATGTCCGCCATTTCGTCGGGCCGACCGACCCGACCCACGGGTATCGGGATCGGAGGGGTGCCGGTTTCCAGATCTGCGGGAAACATCTTCGTCGCGCCGACCAGTGCGGGCGCAAGGCAGTTGATGGTGACCCCCTCAGCGGCGATCCGCGGCGCGAGGTAGTGCATGAGTCCGTGTAGGCCTGCCTTACTGGCCGCGTAATGAGCTCCTACGACACCGCCCGTGATGGCGGCAACCGACGATATGAACAAGATGCGCCCGAACGTGCGCTCGATCATGCCGGGCAGAACCTGCTGTGCCAACAGGAAGGGTGCCGTGAGATTGACGGCCAGGGTGGTGTTCCACGACGCGAGATCGATTTCCTGCCAACCCTTTACGTCCGCAGTCCCGGCATTGGCGATGAGCATATCGACCTGGCCGAGTTGGTCGTTCGCGTGTGCCACAAGCGCGGCCGGTGCGTGTGGATCGGACATGTCCGCCGCGACTGTGGTGACGCGCCTACCCAACTCGCGCGCGTATTCCGCGACGGACTCGGCGTCGTCAGCGTGTCGGCCGTAGGCAAGACAGAGGTCCGCGCCCTCATCGGCGAGTCGGCGGGCGATGGCCTTGCCGATACCACCGGACGCCCCGGTGAGCAGCGCGACGTTTCCCTTCAGGTCATCCGTCACGGCTTGACCAGGATCCGGATCGGGTTGCCGTCCTGCCGTTCCAGCTTCTCGATGCCGACCCTGACATCTTCGAGGGAAACGATGTCGCTGATCGAGCGAGACAGATCCAGCCGCCCATTGGACAACAACTTGGCGAGGGTTTCGATGTCGACGTTCCGGTAGCCGAGGTGGCCCAGGACGTGCTTCTGCGTGAGTCCGAACATACTGGTTGGACCAACGCTCGGAGACTCGACGCTCGCACGTTCCCACTGTACAGTACTAGGTGTGGAAAGCAAGCGAGTCGGTCAACGCGTCTCGGACGCATCAGGTTGTCCCGGTCAGCTGGACGGCATCGACCTCGGTCGAACGACAGCGCGAGGTCATACGAGCAGTGGGCCAGCAGACAACGACGCAGACGTAATCGGCTTCGCGCAGGACGTCGACGTCATCGGCGGCGGTAGATCCGTGGAAGACTCCAGGCCTCGGGCCCGTGGCTCGACCGAACGGCTAGGCGAGTGGGACACGATCTGTGTGTTTGGAAGTCTCGACCGGCTGGCGCGGTCGACGCGCCACCTGCAACAAGCTGACTAGGACGCTGCTCAGGACCAGCGGCAAGGCGCATCGTCTCCACGTCGGAGAACATCGACCAGTCGACACGTGGCGCTGGGCGTCTGACTGACCGGCGTGATCGCCGGCCTCGGCCGAAGGTGAACTGTACGCGATCGAAGCGCGCGCCACAGCATCACGGGCGAAGCTGCGCGAGCTCGGCCGGTGGGCGGGCGGAAAGCCGGCCTACGGATACCGGGCACAAGAGCGGGCAGGACGCCACGACGGTTGGAGCTTGGTCGTCGATGACGACGCTGCGGCTGTCATCCGTCCGTATCGCCGGGGATCTGCTCGGCGGCAAGCCGCTGGGGCGGATCTGCGCGGAGCTTGAGTCCGAAGGCGTCCCGTCCCCGAGCCGCCACTACAGAGGCGAAGCAGGCGGGAAGTGGAGCACGACACCCGTCCGGGATCTGCTGCGTCGACAGACGCTGCTGGGGATTCAGGTTCACAACGGGGTTCCGGTTCGCGACGACCGTCGGGGAGCCGATGCGGATCGGTCCCGCGATCCTCGACCGCGACACGTGGGAACGTGTCCAGCGGGTGCTGGACGGCAACGTAGAGGTCTTCAAGAACAACCGGCTGCCGCACGACTCGTGGCTTGTCGGGTCGGCTTACTGCGGTGGCTGTGTCGGTAGCCCCGCTGTGGCACAACCAATCGTCGGTTCGGCGTAAGTCCGGCCGTGTCGACCTCTACCGGTACCTCCGGTGCCGGGACCGGTGCGGCGCGCAGCAGATCAACGCCGATGAACTGGAGGCGTTGGTAGAGGAGCAATTCATAACCGACTACGGCGACTGGAACGTCCGTGAGCGGGTCTGGGAACCCGCCTCAGAGGACCATGTAGCCCTTGCTGAGGCTGTACGGGCGCTGGACGAACTAACCGCCCTCGCCGGCACTGATGACTCTCAGACACCGCCCGATCCCGACTCCAGCGCCAAGTCAGCGCTCTCGACGAGAAAATTGCAGAGCTGGAATCCCGCCCACAGCGGGAAGGTCACTGGAAGTGGGTGGAGTTGTCCGAGACCTACGCCGAAGCGTGGGAAGCCGCCGACGCCGAGGGGCGTCGTGCGATCCTGCGGCGGGCAGGGTTCAGGGTCACCGCCCGGATGCTCGGCCGGCACGGGTGGGAATGGCACCATGAGTGGCTGAACCTCGAAGGCCTAGACCCGGAGCCGATGTGGCGGTGGGTGCGGGCGATCTGGTTGATTAAGACGCGTTGGTCGTCGTTGAGTTTGTTTTCGCCGGTGCGCAGGGCCCAGCGTCCGGTGCGCCACTGCGCCGGGGTCATCGAAGCGCGGCCGCGCCCGGTGATGGCCTGGGAGTACACCGCATCGAGGGCTCGTTGGCCCATCGCATGATGTGGAACGGGTCGTAGCAAATCACCGCGTGCGGGACATGGGTGCGGGTGGCTTCGGTGTAGGCCGAGGCCACATCCATGCTGACCGCTTCGATCTGGGCTAGGTCCGAATCAGATTGGCGGGCATAGAAGTTGGCCAAGGACTGGTAGTTGCGGCCGGGCTGGATATCGACCACGGCGGTGCTCAGCGATGATGGTCAGGTACCGAGTGCTGGATGGCGTAGTAATCAGATCTCATCGACCCCGATCCGGTAGAGGGTCAGTCGAGCGCGGCGGGCATCAAGCACTCGGCCACACCGCGGTTGATGTCGCGGTCACCGTCCCAGGCGCAGCGCAGCAGGGTGGCCACCGAGTGCGGTCGGTCGTTGACGCAAGCCAGAGCACCATGTCTTCGAAGTCGCGGGTATGCCGCGCTCCGGGCCGTGCCCAAGGCAACTCTCGGTGCGGATCCCGCAGTCCGGGCAGTCCAGTCGACGGATCTCAACCAGCCACAACCGACATCGGGCCAGGTCCAGGTGCCGCCAGCGGCGTCGGCGGCGGTCATATTTAGACCGCCGGCACAGCATCCCGCACGGGCAGCGCAGCAGTCGGGCGTGTGGGCGCAGGGTGACCTCGACGTCGCGCTCTCCGATAACGACATCGGTCACCGATGCTCCGGGGATCTGCAGCAGACGGTTAAATGCAGTATTGACGCGCACGCGGTGCCTCCGGGTTGCGCGCCGAACATCCTCCCGCGCAACCGAAAACAACCCTGACCAGCACAGGCGCCGACGAAAACGCCCGCCGACTGTGATGCAATCGAGCGCCTGTTCGAACGTCGACTTTAGGCCGACCGCGTCGAACGCCACATCGAGCATCCGGCCACCGGTGATTTCTTCGAGCTTGTCCCGCAGCCGGGGGTCGCCCGCGTCCAGCGCGTGGTCGGCGCCCAGCTCGAGCGCCCGGTCCAATACCGCGGGCTTGATGTCGATCGCAATCACCGGCACCGCGCCGACCAACCGCGCCAACTGCACGATATGTGTGCCGACCCCGCCGACTCCCCACACGCCGACCGACTCTCCGATTCCCACCTGCCCGGTGCGCACCACCGCGCCGAACGGTGTCGAAACCGCGTCGGCCAGGATCGCCGCCTGTTCGAGCGGGACGTTGTCGGGCACCCGGGTCAGGCCGACGGCCTGGGCCACGGTGTATTCGGCCCATGCGCCGTCGTAGGCGAACGCCATCAACTGCACGCGAAGACAGTTCGTCATGTCGCCGCGCCTACAGTTCGGGCACGTCATGCAGGGCCTACCGGCGGCGACGATCACCCGGTCGCCCTCGGCCCAGCCGGTGACGCCCGCGCCCAGCCCGGCGATCGTGCCCGACGCCTCGTGGCCCTGCGTCACCACCGGCTGCTGCGCGGGGAAGATGCCATTGATCAGGCTGAGGTCGGAGTGACAGATCCCGCAGAACGCGACCTTGACGAGCACCTCGCCAGGGCCCGGCTCTGGCACCGGAATATCTTCCACTGCAATGGTTTTAGAGTCAGCGTAGAAACGCTCTGCCCGCATCGTGTCAACCATTTCGCCACGCTATCATCGGGCCATGTGCAGGCTGTTCGGCCTTCACGCCGACAAACGCGTGGTCACCGCGACTTTCTGGCTTCTCGATGCGCCCGACAGTCTTGTCGAGCAGAGCAGGCGCAATCCCGACGGCACGGGGCTGGGGGTGTTCGAGGCCGACGGTAAACCCGTGGTCGACAAGCAACCGATGGCCGCATGGCGGGACGGCGTGTTCGCCACCGAAGCACACCAGTTGACCGGGACGACGTTCATCGCACATGTTCGTTACTCGTCGAGCGCCGCCCTGGAAGTGCGCAACACGCACCCGTTTCTGCAGGACGACAGGATCTTCGCGCACAACGGCGTTGTCACCGGCCTTGACGTGGTTGACGCGCGACTGGGCGAGCTCGGCGTCGGCGACCTGGTGCACGGTGAGACGGATTCCGAACGGATCTTCGCGCTGACCACCGCCTGCATCCGGCGGCACAACGGCGACATCGGGGCAGGCATCGCCGATGCGGTCGGCTGGCTCGCAGAGACCGTGCCGATCTTCGCGCTCAACATCCTGCTGGGCACCGCAACCGACATGTGGGCGCTGCGCTATCCGGAGACCCACGAGCTGTATCTGCTCGACCGCCGCGATGTCGGCGACAGGCGGCTGCGCATGCGCAGTGACCGCATCAGCGCGCGTTCCGACGAGCTGACCTCCGATGCCTCGGTGTTGTTCGCCAGCGAGCCGATGGACGACGACGACTGGCAGCTGCTGGCGCCGGGGGAGTTGGTGCATGTCGACACCGATCTGCACATCGACCGCCATATCGCGTTTCCCGCTCCACCCAAACATCAACTGCGCCACGAAGACTTGACAGCGCAGGCCGCGGCGTCCCAGCACCCCTCGGTGGCGTGATCAGGGAACCCGGTAGAACGGGTTCGGCAGCAGGTAGGTCTGCTCGGAGAATCCGCCGTCGAGGTCGGACGGCTGGTCGCCGATGTTGGCGATGATGGTATAGCCCTGCTGCTCGATCTGCCTCCGCTGCGGCGCCTTGAAGTCTGCCGCCGAAACATAATGCGCGCCAGCCGGTTCCATGAACAACTGCGTGTAGCCGGTGTAGCCGACGGCCTTCAGGTTGCGTTCGGTCGCCGCGCGTTCGGTCTCGCCGCGGCCGGTGATGAAGAAGATCGCCGCGCCGCGGTCCCGCGCGGTGGTGAAGATGTCCATTGTCGGCTGTATGACCGTCGATTGCGCCCGCTGGCCCCAGGCGATCAAGCCGCACGGGCCTTGCGGCAGGGTGTTGCAGGGACCCTCCGGGACTTGACCAAAGTCGTTGGCCTTGAGGGCTTCCCAGTTCGACAGTGCGGTCTCATCGATGTCGAACACCACCGCAGGCCGGGCCACCCGCGGCGCTTCCTCGTTGATCCAGGCGATCGCCGGCGCAGCAGCGATCTGCAGGTCGGTCAGGTAAGCACCGCTGTTGTAATAGTCGGTCGCGGTGAACTTCAGGTCGCCGATGTTGGCGGGCTGCACGGGCGGCGGGATGATCGGCGCCGGCGGTGCGGGCGGCTCGGCGAATGCAACCGGGCTACCGACGAGCATCGCGACAAGAGCACCGACGATGAAACCCGCGCTTCTGATCATTGGTCGACCCTAGCGGTTCAGCAGGTCTACCAGCCGGTCCAAATCGGTGAAAACCGACATGTGCCAGGCATCGGGCAGCACCTCGAACTCCGATCCCGCCAGGCGCCGGTGCATCGTCTCCATCGTCACGGGGTCAGACACCGGGTCGTGCTCCGCAGAGACAACTACTGCAGGACACCGGATCGACGTTGTCGCAGCCGAACAATCGAATGCGGCGATGGCCCGCAGCGCCACCGCCCATGACAGCAAATCGGCGGTGGCCAGCGCGGTTCGGGCAGAGCGGACGGCTGCTCCGTCGTCATCCAGTTCGGCGGGACTGAACCAACGTCGCAACGTGTCGTCGATGTCGGACCGGCCGGCCGCGACATCGTCGGCGGCCGCTGCGAAGGCTGGATAGGGGGTGTCGCGGGTGCACAGTAGCGTCAATTCAGACACCAGATCTGGTCGCTGGATTGCAAGTTCGAGCGCCACCTGGCCGCCGAACGAATGGCCGACGACATGCCAGGGTGGGGTCAGATTCGTCTGCCGTGCAATATCAGCCGCGATGCCCGCCTGGGGCCGCGTACCGACGACCGATGGGGCGGCCGCTGCGCCGTCGAGCAGCGGGATGACGCCGTCCCATATCTCCGGCGTCAGCGGAGTGCCGTGCAACAGCAGCCAGGGCACGTGCCGACCGTACCCGCAGGCACGCCTGGCACACTCGCTGCCGTGGCAACGAAACGCGCGCTGGTGCTGGCCGGTGGGGGGCTTGCGGGCATCGCATGGGAGACGGGGATTCTGCTCGGCATTGCCGACGAGGCGCCCAGGACCGCCAAAGCCCTTCTGGACGTCGATGTCATGGTGGGCACGTCGGCCGGGTCGACTGTGGCCGCTCAGCTGGGCAGTGGGCTGGGACTCGACGCATTGTTCGATCGCCAGATCACCGCGTCGTCGGCCGAGCTCAACCCGAACGTCGGCATCGATGAGATCACCGACTTGTTCCTCGCCGCGATGTCGAGGCCCAATACGACGAAGGCCGAGAAGCTCCAGAAGATCGGTGCGGTCGCACTGTCGACGGCGACCGTCACCGAAGGGGCGCGTCGCGACGTGATCGCGCAACGACTGCCTTCGCACGACTGGCCGGACCAGATACTGCGGATCTCCGCAATCGACACGGCGACGGGCGAGCTGATCGTGTTCGACAGGACCTCGGGCGTCGGCCTCGTCGACGCGGTCGCCGCCAGCTGCGCCGTGCCGGGCGTCTGGCCGCCCGTGACGATCGGCGACCGTCGCTACATGGACGGCGGCGTGGGCAGCAGCGTCAACATGGCCCTGGCGAGCGATTGCGATGTAGTGGTTGTGCTGGTGCCGTCGGGCCGATCGACGCCCTCGCCGTTCGGTGGTGGCGCGGCCGAGGAGGTCGATGCGTTCGCGGGCTCGACGTTCGGTGTGTTCGCCGACGACCAGTCGCTCGCCGCATTCGGTCCCAACCCACTCGACCCCGCGTGCCGAAAGCCATCGGCAGTGGCGGGCCGGGAACAAGGCAGGCGGGTCGCCGCGGCGATCGCCGACTTCCTCGGCGCTTGAATCAGCCTTCCTGGGTTGGCTTTTCGAGCTCGTCGAGCATCGCAACGGCCAGCTCCCGACCGATGTCGATGACCTCGGCGGCACGGTGGAACTCCAGGCTGCGGCAGGCGCTGCGCGGCACCTCGATCAAGACATCGGGCGGATAGGCGGCCAAGGTGTGGCGGGCCAGCGCCGCCTGTGCGATGTCGATGGTGCGGTTCATCACCTCGAAGCTGCCCAGCCTGGGCACTGACTCCCCTTTCGACACTTCGATGAGTTCGTCGGCGCTGGCTGTCTCGTCGGGCGGCACGATGGCGCGGTTCGACTCGAACAATGCGGTGGTGCTGCGCCACATTCGGCTCAGCCATTCCGTCGAGGCCCTCGGCTCGGACTCCGTCGGCTCATAGCGGCCGCCTGCCTCGCTGCCCGCGAGGCTGACCGCGATGGTGAGGTCGGCGTTCACCGCGGCGATCGGCGCCATCGGCAGCGGGTCGAGGATGCCGCCGTCGGCGAGCAACCGCCCGTCGAATACGTGCGGTGTGATCACGCCGGGAATTGCGATCGACGCCCGGATGGCCGCGTCGACCGGACCACGTTGCAGCCAAACGGATTTGCCCGACAGCAGGTCGGTGGAAACAGCGGTGTAGGGGATCGGCAGCTCTTCGATCGTCACCTCACCCAGAATGTCGCGGACGGCGTCCAGGATCTTCTCCGCCCGCAGCACCCCGGCAGCGGTGATGGACGGGTCCAGCAGCCGCAGCACCGCGCGCTGCGTCAAAGACTTGGCCCAGTCCGCGAATTCGGCGAGCCTGTCCGCCGCCTGCAGGCCACCGACGAGCGCGCCCATCGACGACCCGGCGATGCCGACGATGTCGTAGCCGCGGTCACGGAGTTCGTCGATCACGCCGATGTGGGCGTATCCGCGGGCGCCGCCGCTGCCGAGAGCCAGCGCGACACGGTTCCCAGCCATACCGCTATTTTGCGCCGCCGCCACTCACTCGCACTCACCGTTGGCGGCGCCGGTGACTGCCATGATGACGCCTGCCTGCTGGGCCGGTGTCAGGTTGGCCCACGGCGTGTTGAAGTTGCCTGGTCCGGTGAAGTCGAGCGCCTGGATCATCTTCAGGTACGGCTCGACGAGGGTTTTCGGATCGCCCTGCTGGCCGTCCATCCACACCTTCGCGGCATGGCAGGCCTGACCGTACTGCGATTCCGTGGCGTCGGCAGGCACGTCGACCCTGGTGGTGACGCCGCCGGGGGAGACACCGATGGCGCCGGGCTGGGCAGGTTCTGCCGGCAGGGGCGGCGGCTCACTCGTGGGCGCCGTCGGCGTGGTCGGCGTCGACGGTTTGTGCTCGGTCGACGAACAGCCGGCGACCGTGAGCGTCAGCAGTGCGCAAAACAGTGCGACGCGTTGGGCATACCTGCGCATGCCGACCAATCTATGCAACGCGGCGGCCCCGGTCTCGGGGGTGTGCCGCCGGTGCGGCCGTTGCCGCACGTGGGTGCGAGATAGTTCCGCTCACCGTGAATCTAGGACAAGCGGCCCCCGATAGGACGTTGAGCTGGCTCGTTGCTGAAAGACCTCGGCACATGATCGGTGTGCGGCCGACCTCGCCATCGCCACCGATGCAACACTGGTGGCCGTGAAGACCGGATTTCTCGCGCGGGGCCACCTGCCCGCGTGCAAGGGCGAGTGTTGTCGGACCTAGCGCCGACCCCCCAATCCGTCTTCGTCATTTCTGGAGTTCCACATGGGTTCCGCACAGCCTGCTGTGTTGCCGTCTGCCGTCCCCTCTGTATCCGCCCCGACCCGCCTGCGGCTGCCGGACCTGCTGCAAGCCACCGACCACTACGCCGACGACGTGCTCTCTGGCCATTACGGTCACCTGCTGCCCGCCGACGGGGCACCGACCGACGACCGCTGGTTCACGCGCCTGCACGGCGACGATGAACTCGATGTCTGGCTGATCAGCTGGGTCCCGGATCGGTCGACCGAACTGCACGATCACGGCGGTTCGCTGGGGGCATTGACAGTAGTGTCCGGCGCACTGCGGGAAACGCGGTGGGACGGCGAGGCCCTGCGCCGCCGCCGCCTGCGGGCCGGCGATCAGGCCGCATTCCCGCTCGGCTGGGTGCACGACGTCGTTTGGACGCCGGAGCGAGATCTGTCGGCTCCCGTCAGCCCGACACTGAGCGTGCACGCGTACTCTCCACCGTTGACGGCGATGTCGTATTACGAGGTGACGGAGCGAAAGACGCTGCGCCGCAAGCGCACCGAACTCACTGATGCACCGGAGGGACGGTAATGAGTCGAATCGATCGGGTACTCGAAGAAGCCCGCTCCCGGCTGCGGAGGCTTTCGGCGCGCGAGGTGCCTGCCGCGCTCGAGCGGGGCGCTGTCTTGGTCGACATCCGCCCGCATGCCCAGCGCCAGCACGAGGGCGACGTGCCCGCGGCGCTGGTGATCGAACGCAACGTCCTCGAATGGCGCTGCGACCCGACGAGCGATGCACGGCTGCCGCAGGCCGTCGGCGACGACGTGGAATGGGTCGTGCTGTGTTCCGAGGGCTACACCTCGAGCCTGGCCGCCGCGTCGCTGCTCGACCTCGGCCTGCACCGCGCCACCGATGTCGTCGGCGGCTACCACGCGTTGAAGGCCGACGGCGTTCTGGCTTAGGCGCACGCGACAAGCGAAAAGTCTTAGGCGTTTTCGTTGTTGGACAGCAACGGGCGCAGCTTCTCGGTCTTCTCGGGTGTCCAGCCCGGGGGCTGCAGTATCGCGCCCCATGCGTTGGCGACATCCTTGACGTAGACGTGGCCATGGCCGTCGGGTACGTCGACGGCGACCGCCATATCGGCGGATACCTGAAGGAAGGTCACGACCGGAATCCACTGCATACGCCCGGACACGTCGTAGCCTTTGGGCTCGCGCAGCCAGTCAGGTTCGGAGAACAGCAGATCCACGTTCCACCACGCGATCGGGTCGGATGCGTGTTGCAGATACACCGCCCGCGGATTGCCCCACGGATCTGTTGGTCTGCCCAGGTTCTCGGAGCGGGCGGCGAAGCGGACGTTCTCGCCCTTGTCGTAGATGGGCAGCCACATCGGGGAGCCCTTGTCGCGGTTGCGGGTGAGGTCTTCCCAGATCGTGTTGTTGAACGTCGGCCCGGAGAACAGCGCGCCGTCCGTGCGAGCGACGAGGTTGTTGAGCGCGAGGAACGGCGCCTCACCGCCGAACGAGCCGAGGCTTTCGCCGAACACGACGAGTTTGGGCCGCGTCCCCTCGGGCCGCTCCTTGATCATCGCGTCGACCGCTTCGAACAGCGCCTGCCCGGCCTGACGCGCGTTCTCCTTGTCCACCAAGAACGACAGCCAGCTGGGCAGGAAGGAGTACTGCATGCTCACTATCGCGGTGTTGCCGTTGTACATGTACTCCAGCGCCGAGGCTTCGGCCTCGTTGATCCAGCCGGTGCCGGTGGTGGTGGCGACGGCGACAACCGCGCGATCGAGTCCGCCTTCTCGACGTAATTCCTCGGCGGCCAGTGCGGCGGTCGCCCTGATGCCGTCGGCCGAATGCAGCCCGGCATAGGCGCGGATCGGTTCGATCGCCGGCTTGCCGTTGAACTTGGTGAGCTCGTCGACTCTCGGGCCTGCCGACACGAAGACCCGGCCCTGGTGGCCGAGCGATTCCCAGCTGGCAAGCGACTCCGGGCCGCCGGAACGGAGCTTCGACTTCGGCGCCGGGAACTCGGGGTCGGTCTCGTCGTTCACCGTGGAGAAGGTCTTGTTGATGGTGTCCATCGCGAACCGCACCACGACGCCGTTGAGGAGCGCAATCGTCAAGGCGAGCAAGAGCACCACCACGACGACAGCCGAAATCCGCGGTGGGGCAAAGCGATTGAGCTGTCGCACCAGGAAGCGCACCAATCTGCCGATCAGCTGCCCGATTTCTACAAAGAAGAACAGGAAGACGATCGACAGGACGGCGGTCAGTGGGTGGTCCCAGAACCCCAGCCGCGGTACGCCATTGAGATCGCGCACTTCGTCCTGCCACACGTGGAAGTAAACGATCATCAGGATCTGGCCGATGACGCCGATCGACAGCAGTGTGATCCACGCCCATCGCGGCGCAGGTGGGCTGGTGTCCTTGGACCGCATGTAGCGCACCAGCCATACCGCGAAGACTCCGAGCCCGTAGCCCGTCGCTCCTGCTGCGCCGCTGACGAGTCCCTGGAACAGCGGCCCGCGGGGTAGCAGCGACGGTGTCAGGGAGAACCACAGGAACAACAACCCGACCGCGGTTCCGGTGAACGTGTAGTGGCGAAGCCACCACGGCCGCTTGGCGGTTTTCTCTTGCGGAGAAGTTTCTTCGGTGGTCTCCGCCGTGTGGGTCACGGACGGAAACTTACCGGTGTGCGAAGTTCGGGGGGCGCTTCTCGGTGAACGCGGTCATGCCTTCGGTCTGGTCGTCGGTGGCGAACGCCGAATGGAAGAGCCTGCGCTCGTAGAGCAGTCCCTCGGCCAGCGTGGACTCGAAAGCGCGGTTGACGGCCTCCTTGGCCATCCGAGAAGCCGACAGCGACATGCCCGCGATCGTCTTCGCGACGGCGTTCGCCTCGTCGAGCAACTTGTCGGCGGGCACCACGCGCGACACCAGCCCTGCCCGTTCCGCTTCTTCGGCGTCCATGTTGCGGCCGGTGAGGATCAGGTCCATCGCCTTGGCCTTGCCGATCGCGCGCGTCAGCCGTTGCGAGCCGCCCATGCCGGGCAACACGCCGAGCTTGATCTCGGGCTGACCGAACTTCGCGGTGTCGGCGGCGATGAGCAGATCGCACATCATCGCCAGCTCACAGCCGCCGCCGAGCGCGTACCCCGCCACCGCCGCAATGGTCGGTGTGCGGGTGGCGGCGAACTTGTACCACTGCGCGAAGAAGTCGGCGGCGAACACGTCGGCGAATGACAGTTCGGCCATTTCCTTGATGTCCGCGCCCGCTGCGAAGGCCTTCTCGTTGCCCGTGACGACGATCGCGCCGATGCCCTGATCGTTGTCGAATTCGGCTGCGGCCGTGGTGACTTCGTTCATCACCTGACTGTTGAGCGCATTCAGTGCCTTGGGCCGGTTCAACGTGATGGTTCCGACGCGGTCGTCACGGGTGACCAGGATGGTCTCGTACCTCGGTGAGGTCATGTGAACTCCAGTTCGCGATCGGCCGGCGCGAAATAGGCCTCGACGTCGGCGGTGGTGACGGCCGCCAGCGACGCGGGCGACCATTTCGGGTTGCGGTCCTTGTCGATGACCTGGGCGCGGATGCCCTCCACCAGGTCATGCGAGCGCAGCGCACCTACGGACGTCCGATACTCCTGGCGCAGCACATCTTCCAGTGTGTCGAGCTTGGCGGCGCGGCGCACCGCCTCCAGCGCCACAGACACCGAGATGGGTGAGCGGCTGGCGATCAGGTTGGCGGCGTCGTTGGCGGGACCAGCGTCGTGTCCGCGCAGCGCCGCAACGATGTCCTCGACGGTGTCGCCCGCGTAGCAATGGTCGATCCAGTCCCGCTGTGCCAGCAAGTGACTCGGCGGAGGTTCTGTCGCATACGCATCGAGAGCCGCATCGATACCGTCGGCGACGATCGCGTCCTTGAACGCATGCAGGTCGTCGTGGGGCACGAAACGATCGGCGAAGCCCAGAGTGATCGCGTCGGCGCCGTCGAACTGGGCGCCGGTCAGCGCGGCGTGATGGCCGAGCAAACCGGGAGCGCGGGACAGGATGAACGTGCCACCAACGTCGGGGATGAAGCCGATGCCGACTTCGGGCATGGCCATTTTGGTGGTGTCGGTGACGACGCGGACGGTGCCGTGGGCGCTGACCCCGACGCCGCCGCCCATGACGATGCCGTCCATCAGCGCGACATAGGGCTTGGGGAAGCGACCGATCTGCGCGTCGAGCAGATACTCGTCGTGCCAGAACTGGCGCGCCTCGGAGCCGTCGGCGCGCGCACTGTGATAGATCACCACGATGTCGCCGCCGGCGCACAGCCCGCGCTCACCGGCGCCGGACACCACCACCGCGCGGACCCCGTCGTCGCGCTCCCAGTCCTTGAGCACCATCGACAGCGTCTTGACCATCGGGTGGGTCAGCGAGTTGATCGCCTTCGGGCGGTTGAGGGTGAGCAGGCCGACGCTGTTCTCGATAGTTACTAGGACATCCTCGTTTTCCGACACGTTTATGCAATCTAGATCGTTGCCCGGATAAGGGCAGCGCCGGGTAGTGTTTCCTGTGAAAAAGCTGGGAGGTTTCTCCGGGAACTGAGCCCAGGTCGTGGACGTTGACAGTGTGTTCGCCAACTTGTCGAACCACAGCACAGGAGAGGAACCGACGGTGCGGGAGACCAGCAACCCGGTATTTCGATCCCTGCCGAAGACGCAGGGCGGTTACGCGCAATTCGGTACCGGAGCCGCCGGCTACGGTGCGCAGGCGGTACATGCCGACCCATACGCAGGCGCGTACCCCGAACAGCGGCAGGTGGGTGTTTCTCGGCCACTGACCATAGACGACGTCGTCACCAAGACAGGCATCACGCTCGGCGTGCTGACGGCCGTCGCGGTCGCGGCCTACTTCTTGGTCGCGCAGAACCTCGCGCTGGCCACCCCGCTGCTGGTGGTCGGGATGCTCGGCGGCCTCGGCCTTCTGCTCTTCGCCATCTTCGGGCGCAAGCAGGACAACCCGGCGATCGTGTTGAGCTACGCCGCGTGCGAGGGCCTGGTAGTCGGCGCGTTCTCATTCGTGGTCGCGAACCTCATGGTTTCCGGCATCAGCGCGGGTGCGCTGATCAGCCAGGCTGTCGTGGGTACGCTCGGCGTGTTCTTCGGCATGCTCGTCGTGTACAAGACCGGCGCAATTCGAGTGACCCCGAAGTTCACCCGCTTCCTCGTCGCCGCCGGTTTCGGCGCGGTCGTGCTGATGCTCGTCAACCTGGTGGTCGGACTGTTCACGCACAGCGCCGGACCGCTGCGCGACGGCGGACCGATGGCGATCCTCTTCTCACTCTTGATGATCGGCCTGGCGGCATTCTTCTTCCTGTCCGACTTCGACCAGGCCGACCAGGCGATCCGCGCCGGCGCGCCGGAGAAGGCCGCATGGGGCATCGCGCTCGGCCTGACCGTGACGCTGGTGTGGCTGTACCTGGAGATCCTGCGGCTGCTCAGTTACTTCAACAACAACTAGCGGCCTTACGAGGAAGCCCGGCACGAAATGTGCCGGGCTTTTTCGTTGGCTCTATGCGCCAGGGCGTGGGTGGCCTGCGTCAGTGCGGGGTGGTTGGCCTGCCGCCGTGGGCCAGGATCAGCAGCCGTTCATTGGCAGCGAGGCGCTGGCGTCGGGATCGCTCGGTCGATACGAGCTGGGGGCGTTGGCTTCTCACACTTTTCGCCCTGAGCGCAGAGTCGACAAGAATCAGCTCAGCCGTTCGATGATCATGGCCATGCCCTGGCCGCCGCCGACACACATCGTCTCCAGACCGAACGTCTTGTCATGGGTCTGCAGGTTGTTCAGCAGTGTGGCGGTGATTCGGGCACCGGTCATGCCGAACGGGTGACCCAGCGCGATCGCGCCGCCCGACACGTTCAACTTGTCGTGGTCCATGCCCAACTCGCGTGCCGAGCCGAGTACCTGCACCGCGAACGCCTCGTTGATCTCGTACAGGTCGATGTCGTCGATCGTCATACCAGCGTTCGCCAAGGCCTTACGCGTCGCCTCGATCGGGCCCAGACCCATTACCTCGGGCGACAGCCCGGACACGCCCGTCGCGACGATGCGCGCCAACGGCTTCAGGCCCAGCTCGTTGGCCTTGGCGTCGCTGACGACCACCACCGCCGCGGCGCCGTCGTTCAGCGGGCACGCATTGCCCGCGGTCACGGTGCCGTTCGGTCGGAACACCGGCTTGAGCTGGCTCACCGCCTCGTATGTGGTGCCGGCCCGCGGTCCGTCGTCCTTCGACACCGTCGAGCCGTCGGGCAGCGTGACCGGCACAATCTCGCGCTCGAAAAAGCCGCTCTTGATGGCCTCTTCGGTGCGGTTCTGGCTGCGCACGCCCCAGTGGT
Source organism: uncultured Actinomycetota bacterium (assembly GCA_963698965.1). Classification (GTDB taxonomy): domain Bacteria; phylum Actinomycetota; class Actinomycetes; order Mycobacteriales; family Mycobacteriaceae; genus Mycobacterium. Next base: position 157,512 of record CAVOSY010000014.1, on the reverse strand, counting down.
CCTGCTCCTCGCGGCTGATGCCGGTGAGCAGCGCGACGTTCTCGGCGGTCTGGCCCATCGCGACGTAGACGTCCGGCAGCGCACCATCCTCACGCGGGTCGTGCCACTCGTCGGCGCCTGCGGCGGCCTGCGCTGAGCGCTGCTCGGCATCGCCGAACAGCGGGTTGTGCGAGTCCGGCCAGCCGTCCGATGTGCCCTTCGGGAACCGCGAAACCGTTTCCACCCCAGCGGAAATGAACGCGCTGCCCTCGCCGGCCTTGATCGCGTGGAACGCCATCCGCGTGGTCTGCAGCGACGACGAGCAGTACCGGTTCACCGTGGTGCCAGGCAGGAAGTCGTAGCCCAACTCGACGGCCACCGCGCGGCCGATGTTGAAGCCGGCCTCACCGCCGGGCTGCCCGCAGCCCATCATCAGGTCGTCGATCTCGCGCGGGTCCAGCGCAGGCACCTTACCCAGTGCCGCGCGCACCATCTGGGCGGCGAGGTCGTCGGGCCGCATGTCGACCAGCGAACCCTTGCCGGCGCGGCCGATCGGCGAACGCGCGGTCGAAACGATGACGGCTTCAGTCATTACGGCTCCTCGCATCGAGTGAATACGAAGCAACCTAGCTCGCGGGCACGACGATGGGCGCGGGCACCCTCGCCTACGCCACAACGATCGGCGCGGGGACCCCAGTCGAGCGTCGCCACAGCCTGCTGAGGTTGGCGACCCTGGCCAATAGGGAACCGGCGGATCGCGATTCCAATGCTTTCTCGGGCATCGGGTGACCGATGAACTCGCCCAACGCTTTTCCGAGCGCAGGCAGCAATTGGTTGGCCGCCAAGGCATATCCGGCGGCCGACGGATGAAACATGTCCTGGCTGAACAGCACTTCCGGCATCTTGCGGAAGTCGGGCGCCAACAGATCTGAGAACGGTACGGGCACACCGCCCGCCGATCTGACCTCCGAGGCCTGCGAACGGGCCAGGCGCAACCCGCGGTTGCGGGCCACCCAGCGCAGCGGCTGCGGAATCGCGGTGATGAGACCGAAGTCCGGGCAGGTGCCGACCACCACGACGGCGCCGCTGGCACGCAGTCGCCGCACCGCGCGTCCTAGCCGGCGCGCCGAGGGTCCGATGCCATTGGGCTTGGTGATGTCGTTGGCGCCGATCATGATCACGGCGGCACCCGGCGGCGGGCCCGCCACGAACATGGCGTCGATCTGGCCTGACAGGCCCTTCGACGTCGCGCCGACGATCGCTTTGGTGCTCAACCGCACGCGTCTACCGGATTCCTCGGCCAGGCCACGGGCGATGAGTACACCCGGCAGCTCATCGGGGTGCCGGCAGCCATAGCCGGCGGCGGTGGAGTCGCCGAAGACCATCAGGTGCAGGTCGAACGGCATCCCGCGGCGCCATTTCTCGACGGGACCACCCCCCGCGGAGTACACGCCGTCGGCGCGCGGAGGGATGTCCCACGACTTGGGTATGACTTGTCGCGCCTGGTCAGCTTGCCCGCTCAGCAGGTTGCGGGCGCCGACATAGACAGTGCCCGTCGACGCTAGCCCGGCCGCCGCCGCCAGGGCGATGGTCGACCGACGCCCCACACGAATGCGCACGTGACAAGTTTATGTGGGAAATCGGGGAGCTTTCCGCGTGGCAAGACACCATCGGCGATCACATTGCGGTATCAAGTCCGGTATCGATTTCGACTCGTTGATTGTTGAACTCAATGTAGGGTGTCAAGCTAAGTTGGTTGGGTTTGCCCAGTAAACACGGACACCCCGGCACTACGATGCGTAGGAGTGGTGGCGATGACGGCACCGAGTAAGGTAACCAGAGCATCTCATGCTGGCGTCAGCCCAGCTAGATCCCGTAAACCACGCAAGTTTCCGGTCAGCGACGGCGCGCCGGTAGAGGTCGTCGAGGACGGTCCAAGTGTGGCCGGACGGCTCGTAGCTCTTGCCGCTTTGGTAACAATTCGGCCAACACTAGCAATCGGAAGTTATGCGCCACGGCTCCCGTGGCCATGGGGTCTGGTCGACTTCGTCGCGCGCGTCGTGCGGCCCGCTCCCGGCACAGTTCGCGCCACCATTTCTTTGCCGCACTGCACGGCCCAGCTGGTCCGCGCTGGTGGTGTGCTTCCCGCCGACGGGAAGCACAGCGTCATCCTCTACATGCACGGCGGCGCGTTCTTGACGTGCGGCGCGCATTCGCACGGGCGGCTGGTCACCGCGCTGTCGAAGTATGCCGACAGCCCGGTCCTGGTCGTCAACTACCGAATGATCCCGAAGCACTCCGTGGGGCAGGCGCTCGACGACTGCTATGACGCATACAAGTGGCTGCGGCTGAAGGGCTACGAGCCCGACCAGATCGTGCTCGCCGGCGACTCCGCGGGCGGCTACCTCGCGTTGGCGCTGGCCGAGAAGCTGCAGCGGGAAGGCCTTGCAGGCGAGACCCCGGCCGCCATCGTGGCCATGTCGCCGCTGTTCGAGATCGACAACGAAACCCGCGCCAACCACCCGAACATTCGCACCGATGCGATGTTCCCGCCCAAGGCATTTCACGCACTCGTCGAACTCATCGAGGAGGCGGCCGAACGTCACACCGTGGATGGCGAGCCCGAGGAGGTCTACGAACCGCTCGACCACATCGAGCCGGGCCTTCCGCGCACCCTGATTCATGTGTCCGGTTCCGAGGTGCTTGTCAGCGACGCACGCAAAGCCGCCCACATGCTGGCCGCTGCCGGAGTGCCCGTCGAGGTGCGGGTCTGGCCTGGCCAGATGCACGTGTTCCAGTTGGCCGCACCCATGGTGTCCGAGGCCAGCCGGTCGCTCAAGCAGATGGGCGACTACATCCGAGAGGCCACCTGGTAGTCGATCCGCGGGCCTGAGACGATGGACGTATGCGCATCGCCAGGCACGTCAGTGAGCTCATCGGCAATACCCCTCTTGTGCAGCTGAACTCTGTTGTGCCAGAAGGCGCAGGCACGGTTGCGGCCAAGATCGAATACCTCAACCCCGGCGGCAGCGCCAAGGACCGCATCGCGGTGAAAATGATCGACGCCGCCGAGGCCAGCGGGGAGTTGCGGCCCGGAGGCACCATCGTCGAGCCCACCTCTGGCAACACCGGAGTCGGGCTGGCCCTCGTGGCACAACAGCGTGGCTACAAATGCATCTTCGTCTGCCCGGACAAGGTCAGCGAGGACAAGCAGAACGTGTTGCGCGCGTACGGGGCCGACGTGGTGGTGTGCCCGACGGCCGTGCCGCCCGATCATCCGGACAGCTACTACAGCGTCTCCAACCGGCTGGTCGAGGAGATCGACGGCGCGTGGAAGCCCGACCAGTACTCCAACCCGATGGGGCCGGCCAGCCACTACGAGACGACGGGGCCCGAGATCTGGGCCGACACGGACGGCAACGTCACCCATTTCGTCGCGGGCGTCGGCACCGGCGGCACCATCACCGGCGCGGGCCGCTATCTCAAGGAGGTGTCCGACGGGAAGGTGCGCGTCGTCGGCGTCGACCCCGAGGGATCGGTGTACTCCGGAGGCACCGGCCGGCCGTACCTGGTCGAGGGCGTCGGCGAGGATTTCTGGCCGTCGGCGTACGACCCGACCGTGCCAGACGAGATCATCGCCGTTTCCGACGCCGATTCGTTCGAGATGACGCGTCGGCTGGCGCGGGAGGAAGCGCTCCTGGTCGGCGGCTCGTGCGGCATGGCCGTCGTCGCCGCGGTCAAGGTCGCCGAACAGGCCGGACCCGACGCGCTCGTCGTCGTCCTGCTGCCCGATGGCGGAAGAGGTTATCTCTCAAAGGTTTTCAACGATGCGTGGATGTCGTCCTACGGTTTCCTCCGCACGCGGCTGGACGGTTCTGTCGAGGAGTCGACGGTCGGCGACGTGCTGCGGGGCAAGTCCGGGGCGCTGCCCGACCTCGTTCATACGCACCCGTCGGAGACGGTGCGCGACGCAGTCGGCATCCTGCGCGAGTACGGCGTGTCGCAGATGCCGGTCGTCGGGGCCGAACCTCCGGTGATGGCAGGTGAGGTCGCCGGCAGCGTGTCGGAACGAGAACTGCTGTCGGCGGTGTTCGAGGGCCGCGCGAAGCTCGCCGACGCGGTCTCCCAACACATGAGCCCGCCGTTGCCGTTGATAGGCGCAGGCGAACTGGTCAGCACCGCCGCGAAGACGCTACGCGAATGCGATGCGGTGATGGTGGTCGAGGAAGGCAAACCGGTGGGTGTGCTGACCCGTCATGACCTACTCGGGTTCCTGTCCGACGGCAACATCCGTCGATAGTGGCGCAATCCACCCCGGTCACCTGGATCGTGGGCGCCGTCATGATCAACTTCCGAGGAGAAAGCCCTGCTATCGGGGAATGCTCAGGTTAGGGTAAGCACGCTCGTTGCCAGCTAAGTTGTTGACTGGAAGGCGTCCATGACCGATCAACCGCCACGTCCCCCTGGTAACTATCCGCCCCCACCGCCTCCACCTGGTGGGTATCCGCCACCGCCTCCGCCCCAGGGAGGTGGTTATGGGGGTTACCCGCCGCCTCCGCCGGGTGGTCGTTATCCAGCGCCACCGCAGGGCGCGCCGGGTGGTGGCTACGCAGTGCCGCCGGGGGTCGCGACGGGCTACCCGCCGGCCCCTCCCGCCGCCGGTCCCGCGCTGCCCACAGAGGTCTACACACCTTGGGCCACCCGTGTGTCGGCGTGGCTGATCGACTTCATCCCGCTCGCGATCCTGGAGGGGATCGGGTGGGGTCTGCTGGTCGGCACCCGCGAGACCGCCTGTATCACAGACACGTCCGAGTACGACCTCGGTGACTTCTGCGCGACGGGCGCATCGACGCTTGGTCAGGTCGCAGTCGGGGTCACCGCGATCCTTGCGCTCGTTTACTGGATCTGGAATCTCGGTTATCGGCAGGGCACAACGGGTTCGAGCATCGGCAAGTCGATCATGAAGTTCAAGATCGTCAACGAAAAGACCGGGCAGCCAGTCGGTTTCGGGATGTCCTTTCTGCGCGAGCTCATCTATTGGGTGGCTGCTGGGCTCTGCTTGGGCATCCTCTGGCTCATCGCGGTCCTTTTCCCGCTGTGGGATGCCAAGCGACAGACGTTGGTTGACAAGATCTTCAACCACATCGCCTTGCCGATTTAGTTCCGACAACTTCTGGAGGTCCGATGACTGATCAACCACCTCCGCCTCCAGGCGGATACCCACCACCTCCGCCTCCTGGCGGTGGTTACCGACCTCCGCCGCCCCCAGGCGGTTACCCGCCGCCACCGCCGCCAGGCGGTTACCCGCCGCCCCGCCGCCAGGCGGTTACCCGTCGCCTCCGCACCAGGGTGGCTATCCGCCGCCCCCTCCCGGGGCGCCAGGATATCCGCCGCCGCCTCCACCGCCAGGCGCCGCGTTGCCGAAAGAGGCTTACACACCATGGTTTACGCGTGTGCTGGGATACGTGATCGACATCATTCCTGCGGCGGTGGTTATCGGAATCGGGGCGGGCATCGCCTTCGGCACCGCCGATAACCAGTGCACGAGCAACGGTGGCGGCCAATACGACTACGGCGTCTACTGCACCTCGAACATGACCGTGTTCGGCATGATCGTCTACATCTTGGCGTACCTCATCGTGTTCGCCTACTGGATCTGGAACTGGGGTTACCGGCAGGGCACCACCGGGCAGAGCATCGGCAAGTCGGTGATGAAGTTCAAGGTGATCAGCGAGAAGACCGGCCAGCCAATCGGTTTCGGCTTGTCGATCGTGCGTCAGATCGCCCACGTCGTCGACTCGATCGTCTGCTATATCGGATGGCTGTTCCCCCTGTGGGACGCCAAACGGCAGACTCTCGCTGACAAGATCATGTCGACGATCTGTATGCCTGCAGAACAGGTGGCGCTCAATCCGCAGCCGCTGCCGCCGCAGCCCCCACAGCTGTAACGCGGCTCATCGGAGGGCGCTGACACCGGTCGGCGCCCTCCGATGACTGTAAGGTGCCTACTATCCGTGTGCGCCGCTGAACCCGCAGCAGGTCACCTGAAGGCACTGACGCCCGTCAGCGCCTCGCCGATGACCAACTGGTGCACCTCGGACGTGCCCTCGTAGGTGAGCACGGATTCGAGGTTGTTGGCGTGCCGGATCACCGGGTATTCCAGTGTGATTCCGCTGGCGCCCAACAGTGTTCGGCACTGCCGGGCGATCTTGATCGCCTCGCGCACGTTGTTGAGCTTGCCGACGCTGACCTGTTCCGGGCGGATGCGGCCGTCGTCCTTGAGCCTTCCGAGGTGCAGGGCCAGCAACTGCGCCTTGCCGAGTTCGACCGCCATATCGGCGATCTTGGCTTGAGTCAGCTGGTATCCCGCCAGCGGCTTGTCGAACACCTCGCGGGTGGCGACGTAGTCCAGCGTGGTCTGCAGGCAGTCGCGCGCGGCGCCGACGCTGCCGAACACTATGCCGAACCGGGCTTCCGACAGGCAGCTCAGGGGACCCGACAGACCCGACGCGTCGGGCAGCTGGGCGTCGGCGGGCAGCCGCACATCGTCGAGATGCAACTCCGAGGTGACGGACGCGCGCAGCGACAGCTTGTGCGTCATGTCCCGCGCCGAGAAACCGGGCGTGGTCGTCGGCACGACGAAGCCGACGATGCTCTCCTCGGAGCGGGCCCACACGACGGCCACGTCGGCCACCGAGCCGTTGGTGATCCACATCTTCGAACCGTTGAGGATCCAGTCCGACCCGTCGCGGCGGGCGGTGGTACGCATTCCTGCCGGGTTGGAGCCGAAGTCTGGCTCGGTCAACCCGAAGCAGCCGATGACGTCGCCGGTGGCCATCGCGGGCAGCCACTGGTTGCGATGCTCCTCACTGCCCCAGCGGTAGATCGCGAACATCGCCAGCGAGCCTTGCACCGACACCAGGCTGCGCAGCCCGGAATCGACGGCCTCCAGTTCTTGGCACACCAGGCCATAGGCGGTCGCGGTCGACCCGCCGCAGCCATAGCCCTTGAGGTGCATGCCTAGCACACCCAGCTTGCCCAGGTCAGCGGCCAGCTCGCGGACCGGCACCTCACCCGCCTCGAACCAGTCGGCGACGTGCGGGCGCAACCGCTGTTCACCGAACCGGCGGACCGTCTGGCGCAACTCGATGTCTTCGGGCGTCAGCAATGAGTCGAGGTCGAGCAGGTCTTCGATGCGGGTAGGCATGGTCCATGTCTACACCGGCGCGGCGGCCGATTTCGCATCGTTACCCTGATCGGTGATGAGCGAACAACAAAGGTTTCAGGGGTTGGCCACGAAGGCCATCCACGCGGGATTTCGGCCCGACCCGGGCACTGGTGCCGTCAACGCCCCGATCTACGCCAGTTCGACGTTCGCGCAGGACGGCGTCGGTGGGCTGCGCGGCGGGTTCGAGTACGCCCGTACCGGAAACCCGACGCGCGCTGCGCTGGAGGCGTCGCTGGCCGCGGTGGAGGAGGCGGCTTTCGGGCGGGCGTTTTCCTCCGGCATGGCCGCCACCGACTGTGCGCTGCGCGCGCTGCTGCGGCCTGGCGATCACGTCGTAATGCCGGACGACGCCTATGGAGGCACGTTCCGGCTGATCGACAAGGTGTTCACGCAGTGGGGGATCGGATACACGGCGGTGGCGCTGTCGGATCTGGACGCGGTCCGCGCGGCGATCACCCCGCAGACCCGGCTGATCTGGCTGGAGACGCCCACCAACCCGTTGCTCTCCATCGCCGACATCGGCGCGATCGCGCAACTGGCTGCGTCGTCGAACATAAAGGTGTTGGTGGACAACACCTTTGCGTCGCCGGCGCTGCAGCAACCGTTGCTCCTCGGGGCCGACATCGTGCTGCATTCGTCGACGAAGTACATCGGTGGTCACTCCGATGTGGTCGGCGGCGCCCTGCTGACCAATGACGAAGAACTCGACACGGCGTTCGCGTTCCTGCAGAACGGCGCGGGCGCTGTGCCGGGACCCTTCGATGCGTACCTGACCATGCGGGGCCTCAAGACGCTGGTGCTGCGGATGCAGCGGCATAGCGAAAACGCCACGGCGGTTGCCGAATTCCTCGCGAATCACCCCGCGATCGATACGGTGCTCTACCCGGGACTGCCCGGCCACCCCGGCCACGAAGTCGCCAAACGGCAGATGAGCGCGTTCGGCGGAATGGTGTCGGTGCGGATGCGCGGCGGACCGCAGGCCGCCCACGACTTCTGCTCGCGGACAGAGATTTTCATCCTCGCCGAATCGCTGGGCGGGGTGGAGTCGTTGATCGAGTATCCGGGTGCGATGACGCACGCGTCGACCGCTGGCTCGCAACTGGAGGTGCCCGACGACCTGGTGCGGCTCTCGGTCGGTATCGAGGATCGCGCTGACCTGCTTGCCGACCTCGGACAGGCGCTCAGCTAGCCAGCGCCCCTCGCACCGCGGACGCGGTGATCGCCAAGTTCACTTCGGGCATCGCCGTCGGATACTCGTCCACCCAACTGCCGCTGGCGATTTCACCCGCCCTCGCGTGCACCCACCGCCAGCCGCGGTCGTTGAGGCTCAGCAGCGCACCGAGCCCGTCGACCGCGTGCAACAACGAGATGATCGCCGCCGTCGGCGGGGCGGGCGGTCTGCGGTCGAACAACGCCGACAGCAGCGCCGAGCGCGCATGGCCGACCCGCTCCCTGTTGGTCAGCGGCCACGCATACGGGTGGCTGAAGCGCCTCGAGTTCAACCGAACACGCCGGATCTGGCCCATGTACTCCAGATAGTTGGCGAGGTTCGTTTCGGTGTGCCTGGACAGTCGCTTGACCGCGGTCGCGGGACGCAGCGGCCGTTGCTGCAGTAGCTCGAACGCCGGCGCGACGACGGGATCCATCGGCCCGGGCGCCGCGAGCGCCACCAACCGGCCCGTCTCGACCAGTTCACCGTCCATCGCCGGACGAATGCGGCACGCGTGCGCAAGGTCTAGCAGCACCGCGGCCGAAAGCACCCGCTCGCGACGGGAGCGATCGAGACCGGGCTGAGCGGACGCGTTGTCCAGCAGCAGCAGGAACAGGTCCTCGGCGATCTGCGCCATAGGCGGACTGTAAACCGATCCGCGGCGCAGTCGCGAATTAGGAGTGGTACGGCTCGGCGCTGACCAGCGTGACCTTGACGGTGTTTCCGTTGGGCACGGTGTAGGTGCGGGTCTCGCCGACCTTGGCATCGATGAGAGCCTCGCCAAGCGGCGACTTCGGCGAGTACACCTCGAGCTTGCCGTCGGACACGCCCTCCTGCCGGGTGGCGATCAGGAAGGTCTCGGTGTCGCTCTTGTCGTCGTCGTAGTAGACCTTCACCACCGAGCCGGGCAGGGCCACGCCGGATTGCGTGGGCGCCTCGCCCACCTTGGCGTTGTTCAGCAGTTCCTGCAGCTGACGGATCCGGGCCTCTTCTTGGCCCTGCTCCTCGCGGGCGGCGTGGTAGCCGCCGTTCTCGCGCAGGTCGCCTTCTTCACGGCGGTCGTTGATCTCGGCTGCGATGACCGGTCGGTGGGCGATCAGCTGATCGAGCTCTGCCTTCAGCCTGTCGTGTGCCTCCTGGGTCAGCCAGGTGACCTGGGTGTCGGTCATGTCGTCGCGCTCCTGTCGTCCTTGCTCTCGCGCTTTTCGCGTAAGAAGTCTCGTGTCTACGGCGCCGGGAGCTGTGGGCGTGTATTGCCGCTATCGTCAACGCCTAATCCGCACACCAAAAGCAGCAATACACGGCTCCCAGCAGGAACCGTGTATCAGAAGATTCTAGCACCGTCGGGACAGCGGATTTTCACGTATTCGCAGTTCGCTGTTTGTTGTGCTGACTGTCTGGGTGTGTTTTCAGGAGGCCACCAGGTACGACGGCACGTCGGTGCCGCAACCGTAAACGTCGCCGACCACCGGCGGCCTGCTGGTCTTGACGACCGTCGTCACCTGCACGGTCTTCTGCGCCGACGGCGGAACCAGCACCTCACGGCGGCCCGTTTCGCTGCCGTCGATCGAGCGCGCCCGCACGATGCATACCACCGGCCGCGACGGGTCGTCGCGGGTCACGGTGATGGTGACCTGCACAGTTTCGTCGTCGACCAGGTGATAGCCGCCCAGCTCGCCCTTGACCTCGCCGGTACCGAGCCGCTGAGCAGCCATCACGGCGATCCCGATCCCTGCCGCGAGGACCAGCACGCCCAGCCCGACGGCGATCCAGCGGCGGTTGCTGCGCGACAGCCGCTGCGGCCCGTAGCGGCCGGCGGGGCGCTCGATCATGTCGTTTCGCATGCCCGTCCGTCGGATAGATCTACAGAACTGGAACTATAGGGCTACCCGAATGGTTGAAACGTCTCGACAACAGCCGGCACCGGGCCGGACCGAGGCGAGCAGGTAAGAGGGAACAGGTTGAGCGAACTGCGGTTGATGGCGGTGCACGCCCACCCGGACGACGAGTCGAGCAAGGGCGCCGCCACGATGGCGCGCTACGCCGACGAGGGTGTCCGTGTGCTGGTGGTGACGCTTACCGGCGGCGAGCGTGGCGACATCCTCAACCCGGCGATGGATCTGCCGGAGGTACACGGCCGGATGGCCGAGATCCGTCGTGACGAGATGGCGAAGGCCGCCGAGATCCTCGGGGTCGAGCACCATTGGCTCGGCTTCGTCGACTCCGGCCTACCCGAGGGCGATCCGCCACCTCCGCTGCCCGATGGCTGCCTCGGCGTGGTGCCGCTCGACGAGCCCGTCGAGGAACTCGTGCGCGTGATCCGCAAGTTCAGGCCGCACGTCATGACGACCTACGACGAGAACGGCGGCTACCCCCATCCGGACCACATCCGTACCCACCAGGTGTCGGTGGCCGCTTACGAGGCCGCGGGGGACTTCCTGCGGCACCCCGACGCGGGCGAGCCGTGGGACGTTCTCAAGCTCTACTACAACCACGGTTTTCTGCGGAAGCGCATGCAACTGCTGCAGGACGAGTTCGCCAAGCACGGCGAAGAGGGTCCGTTCGAGAAGTGGCTCAAGCACTGGGACCCCCAGCATGACGTGTTCGCCAACCGCGTGACGACACGCGTCGAGTGCTCCAAATACTTCGCCCAGCGTGACGACGCATTGCGCGCCCACGCAACACAGATAGACCCCAATGGTGACTTCTTCCGCGCGCCGATCGAATGGCAGCAACGGCTTTGGCCGACTGAGGAATACGAGCTGGCCCGATCGCGAATTCCGGTGTCGTTGCCCGAGAGCGATCTATTCGCGGGGATCGACACGTGAACTGCACATTGATGCTCGCGCTCGGGCTGCTGGCCGACGACGCCCCCCGCAACACCGGGCCGGACTTCGGCAAGGCCAGCCCGTTCGGACTCGTGATCGTCGTGCTGCTGTTGATCGGTACGTTCGCGTTGGTGTGGTCGATGAACCGGCACCTGCGCAAGCTGCCCAAGTCCTTCGACCAGTCCGAGCAGGAGCAGGTCGAAGAGGACCCCAAACGTGAGTCCAGCGGCTAACGCCCTCTCCGAGGCGACCAGTCCTTACCTGCGCCAGCACGCCGACAACCCGGTGCACTGGCAGCAGTGGACGCCCGGGGCGCTGGCCGAAGCGGCGGCCCGCGACGTGCCGATCCTGCTGTCCGTTGGGTACGCGGCCTGTCACTGGTGCCATGTGATGGCCCACGAGTCGTTCGAAGACGATCAGGTCGCCGCGGTGATGAACGAAGGGTTCGTGAACATCAAGGTCGACCGTGAGGAGCGGCCGGACCTGGACGCGGTGTACATGAATGCGACCGTCGCGCTGACGGGTCAGGGCGGCTGGCCGATGACGTGCTTCCTCACTCCAGACGGGCGGCCGTTCTTCTGCGGGACCTACTACCCGAAACCCAACTTTCTGCAGCTGCTCGCCGCGGTCACCGAGACGTGGCGCACCCGGCGCGGCGAGGTGGAGGAGGCCTCCGACCGGATCGCGGGTGAGCTGCGGTCGATGGCCTCGGGCCTGCCCGGCGGTGGGCCGCCGGTGCAGCCGGCACTGTGCGACCATGCCGTCGCCGCGGCGCTGCGGGACGAGGACGTCGAGCGCGGCGGGTTCGGCGGAGCGCCGAAATTCCCGCCGTCGGCGCTTCTTGAAGCCCTGCTGCGCAACCACGAACGCACCGGCGACATCCTGCCGTTGGAGGCGGTCGAGCGCACCTGCACAGCGATGGCCCGGGGCGGCATCTACGACCAGCTGGCAGGCGGCTTCGCCCGATACAGCGTCGACGCGGCCTGGGTGGTGCCGCATTTCGAGAAGATGCTGTACGACAATGCGTTGCTGCTTCGGGTGTACGCGCACTGGGCCCGTCGCACTTCAAATCCGTTGGCGTACAAGGTCGCCGACGAAACCGCGCGGTTCATTATCGACGGGCTGGGTGCGGGCGGTATGTTCACCTCGTCGCTGGACGCCGACGCCGACGGCCGCGAGGGGCTGACCTACGTCTGGACGTCCGCGCAGCTGCGCGAAGTGTTGGGAGACGACGACGGACGTTGGGCCGCAGCGCTTTTCGACGTGACAGACGCAGGAACATTCGAGCACGGCAGTTCGGTGCTGCAGTTGCCCGCCGACCCTGATGATCCCGAGCGTTTCGAGCGGGTACGCACCGCGCTGGTGGCCGCCCGGCTGAGCCGGCCGCAGCCCGGCCGCGACGACAAGGTCGTCACCGCGTGGAACGGGTTGGCGATCACCGCGCTCGCCGAGGCGAGTGTCGCGCTTGCCCGGCCCGAATTCCTCGCCGCCGCAACCCAATGCGCACGCTCGATCGTCGACCTGCATGTCGTCGACGGCCGGTTGCGTCGTGCCAGCCTCGGCGGCCGGGTCGGCGACAGCGCGGCGATCCTTGAGGACCACGCGACTCTGGCGACCGGTCTAGTGACGCTGTATCAGCTGAGTGGCGACGGGTCCTTCCTGGACGCGGCCACCGGCCTGGTCGACGTCGCGCTCGACCACTTCGCCGATCCCGACCGCGACGGCCGCTGGTTCGACAGCGCCGACGACGCGGAGCAGCTGATGGTCCGGCCCGCCGACCCGCTCGACGGGGCGACCCCGTCCGGCGCCTCGACGATCGCAGAGGCGCTGCAACTGGCCGCCCACCTGGTTCCCGCCGACCGCGCCGAGCGCTACGCCGCCGCGGCCGACGCCACGCTGGCAGGCGCGACGCCCATCCTGGCCCGGCTGGCGCGCTCGGGTGGGCACTGGCTCGCAGTCGCCGAAGCCGCGGTGCGCGGACCCATCCAGATCGCCGTGGCCTGCGACCCGCAGCAGTCGGAATTGCTTTCCGCCGCCCGCGAATTGGCGCCCGGCGGAGCGGTTGTCGTTGGCGGTGCCGTCAACTCCTCCGAGCTGCTGATCGACCGCGACCGGGTCGATGGATCCGACGCCGCGTACGTCTGCCGCGGGCGGGTGTGCGACCTGCCGGTCACCACCGGTGAGGACCTCGCCGCCGCGCTGGCGGCTGCCGTGTAGCGTCGCGGCCATGCCGAGCCCTGAGCAGAACACCGCGACCGTCAACCGCTATCTCGAACTCCTCGCGAAGGCAAACGCAGAAGATATCGCCGCTCTCTACGCAGACGACGCCACTGTCGAGGATCCCGTCGGTTCCGATGTACACATCGGTCGCCAGGCGATCACCGGCTTCTACTCCAACGTCCCGGGCACCGGCAACGAGACCGAGGTCATGGCGCTGCGCGCGCTCGGCAGCGAGGTGGCGTTCTTCTGGCGGCTGACCGTCAACCTCGGCGAGGGCGGCAAGATGGCCATCGACATCATCTCGGTGATGACGTTCGACGACGAAGGCAAGATCGCGTCGATGAAGGCCTACTGGGGCCCGGACAACATCAAGCAGCTCTAGCTCGAGCCCTCAGATCTAAAAGACCGCGAACCACATCGCGATGTAATGGCAGATCGCCGCGACAGCGGTGCAGGCGTGGAAGAACTCGTGGTGGCCGAACGTCGTCGGCCACGGGTTGGGCCACTTGAGCGCGTAGAGCACGCCGCCGATGCTGTACAGCGCCCCGCCGACGATCAACAGCACAAGTGCCGCGATGCCGGCGCCGTGCATGATCGGCCCGACGAACCAGGCCGCGACCCAGCCGAGCAGGATGTACAGCGGCACACCGACCCAGCGCGGTGCCGACGGCCAGAACATCTTCAGCAGCACGCCCGCGATCGCGCCGCCCCACACGATCCAGAACAGCACCCAGCCCTTCTCGGAGGGCAGCGCCAGCAGGGCGAACGGCGTGTAGCTGCCCGCGATGAAGACGAAGATCATCGAGTGGTCGGCGCGCTTCATCCACTTGCGTGCGGTCTGCGACTTCCAGTTCACCCGGTGGTAGGTGCCGCTGACGGCGAACATGGCCACGATCGTGATGGTGTACAGCAGGGTGGCTAGCCCGGCGCGCGTCGATTCCAGGGCCCAGGACACCGACACCAGCGCTGCCCCGGCGATGAAGGCGACCACCGCGGAATAGACGTGGATCCAGCCGCGCGCCCGTGGCTTGCCGAGGAACTTCTCGACGCCGTCGACGACGGCTTCGGGGAAGTCTTCGGCGTATACGCGGGGCGGCTGCTGCTGGGCCTCGTCGGCGGTGTCGATCTGGGCCATGTCACCTCCATCAATGCCATGGGGGTTTCTGAGCGTCACAGTAGTCTGGATCTCCGTGGACATCATTCCCCCTCGTCTCAAGGAACCGATGTATCGGCTCTACGAGATGCGGCTACGTCAAGGGCTGGAGTCCTCGAAATCCGAACTGCCCCGGCACATCGCGGTTCTGTGTGACGGTAACCGACGCTGGGCACGTGACGCCGGTCACGACGACGTCAGCTACGGCTACCGGATGGGGGCCCGCAAGATCGCCGAGATGCTGCGCTGGTGCGAGGAGACCGGCATCGAGATGGCCACCGTCTACCTGCTGTCCACCGAGAACCTGCAGCGCGACCGGGGCGAGTTGGCGTCGCTCATCGAGATCATCACCGACGTGACCGAGGAGATCTGCGCACCCGCCAACCAGTGGAGCGTGCGCACGGTCGGCGACCTCGAGCTGATCGGGGAGGAGCCGGCGCGCAGGCTGCGCGAGGCCGTCGAGTCGACCAACGGCAACGGCAGCGGCTTTCACGTCAACCTCGCGGTCGGCTATGGCGGGCGCCAGGAGATCGTCGACGCGGTGCGGGCGCTGCTCGGCAAGGAACTGGCCAACGGCGCCACCGGCGATCAGCTGATCGAGGCCATCACCGTTGACGCGATCTCGGAGAACCTCTACACCTCGGGACAACCCGACCCCGATCTGGTGATCCGCACGTCGGGGGAGCAGCGGTTGTCGGGCTTCCTGCTGTGGCAGAGCGCCTATTCGGAGATGTGGTTCACGGAGGCTTACTGGCCGGAGTTCCGGCGGGTCGACTTCCTGCGGGCGCTGCGCGATTACACCGCGCGTCACCGCCGCTACGGCATGTAGTGCCACACTTGAACCATGGCTGCGCTGTCAGCGGTGGTGTTCACGCTGAGCTGGTGGTTGGGCCTCTATCTGCTGGCCCGTGACCCACGCAAACCCGTGCTGGTGCTCGCCGCGATCGGGCTGACCAGTTTCGCGTCGGTGGTCGCGCTCGATGCGGTTCGGGTGGTCAGCGGCTCAGACATCCTCAGCAGCGTCGAGGTCTACCTTGTGACCGTGCCCGGCATCGCCTGGTTCGCAGTGCTGCTCGAGATGTCACGGCCGAGCGACACCTGGCGCAGCCGGGCAGGCGAGATCGCACTGGTGGCTGCCGTCGCGGCGGTCGCGTTGTTCGGCGCGGCGATGGCGGGCAACGTCGACGGCCCGCTGCGGATGGGCCACTGGGTGATGTTCGCGGCGATCTCGCTGTCGTCCTTGGGAGCGATGGTCAAGGCCGTGCTCGTGAAGCCACCGCGACCGGTGGTGACCTTCGTCGTCATCGCCACACTGTTCTTCGCGCTGGGCAACGCCATCCTGGTCATCCCTCTCGGTCTGGTGCCGAGTTGGCTGGCGTTAGCGTCCACCGGATTCGACGTCGCACTGCTGGGCATCGCGGTCGCGATCGGCGACGCGTTCGACGAGGGCCAGGCGCTGCGGGCCGACATGCTGCGGTCCTTCGCGGCGACGGCCGTGGTGGCGCTGCTGTTCGGTGGCCAGCTGCTGATCGGCCTGGCAGTGTCGGGCCGCCAGACCGCGTTGATGGTGCTGTTGTTCACCAGCCTCGGCGTCGCGATCGCGATCAACGTGCTGGCCGATCCGCTGGCCGGGCTGCTCGACCGGCTGGCGTTCTCCCGCTCGCCGGATCTGCGGGCCGACCGCGCCACCTTGCGGCGCACGGAAGCGGCGTTGCCGCTTCGGTCGGCCAACCCGCTCGACGGCATCGATGACGACACCTTCGCCCGGCTCACCCGCCGCGCGCTCGGCCACTACGGCGACCTGTCCAAGCTGGTCGCCAGTCCGCTGACCGCGCTGCCGATGATCGACGAACGGCTCGCCGCCCGTGGCGCGCCCGACCAGCCGCTGGAGCGGGCCAATGAACTCAAGGCTCTGCTCGCAGACCGCATCGCCCGGCTCAAGCCGCGCGACGGCGGCGACTTCGGCACCACCGACCAATGGCGCCACTACAACTCGTTGTATTTTCCGTACGTCGTCGGGGTGCGCGCCTACGCGCAGAACGCCACCGCCGCGGGATTGGACCCGGTTGCCCGGCAGGCCTGGCAGTGGTTCGTCACCGAGGTGCCGCAGCGGTCGCTGCACAACTGGCAGAACGCCGCCGCTCGGCTGATCGCCGCTGATCTGCGCGGCAATCTCGTCACCGCACAAGACTGAGATCAGGCCGCTGAGCTGCGGTTGGCAGCAGCTGGCAGCGTCTGGCGTCGATCTGGCAGTGGGTTCTGAGCAACCTCGGTGCTATGACCGCAATCAACACCCGCCCGGTCCGGGAGAGTACCGACTCACTACTGCGTTTCGCCCTCCGCGCCGACGCCACCCTGTGCGCCGGCCTCGGGCTGCTCGTCGCGATGGCGGCTGACCCGCTGTCTCGGCTGTCCGGTCTGTCGTCTACCGCGGAGTGGATCGGCGGTGCCGCCCTGGTGATCTACGGCGCCGTGCTGTACCTGGCCGCGGGCCTGCCTGACGTCCACCGCGTCGGTGTCGGTGTGCTCGCCGGAAACATCGCCTACTCGATCCTCGTCACCGTGGTGCTCGTCGCCGGGTGGCTCCCGCTGACCGAATTCGGTGTGGCCGCGACGATCGCCTTCACCGTCGCCACGCTCGCCTTCGCCTACGCCCAGTACCTCGGAGTGCGCCGCCTGGCGTGACTCCCTCATGGCTGGGTCCGGAGCCGCCGTCGTCAGAGGTTGCGGCGTCGGCTCCGGAACCGGTGTCAACCAACAGAAAGGAATTTTCATGACCGCCATCAGCACACCCAAACTCGCGGACTCCACCGACTCGTTCCTGCGCTTCGCTCTGCGGGCCGACGCGACCGCCAGCGGACTCATGGGTATCGCCGGTATTCCCCTCGCGGGCTGGCTGGCAGACGCATCGGGCACTCCGATCGCGTTCGAGTACACGGTGAGCGCACTCTTCATCGCCTTCGCGGTGGGTGTTTTCGCACTCGCTGCGAGGCCATCGGTTAAGCGGCCCGGCATCGTGATCGCAGCAGGCAACGCGCTCTACACGGTCGCAACCGTGCTCTTTGTTCTCGCCAACGTCTTCCCGCTGACCACCGTAGGCGTGGTGCTCACGCTGGCGACCGGCGTCTACACGCTGGTCATGGCCGAGTTGCAGTACCAGGGCTGGCGCCGCGCGAAGGCGTAAGCCGTTGCCGCTCAAGCCCGCTCGGCGACCCCGGGCGGGTCTAGAGTTTGCGCAGCCGCAGCCGGTTGATGGCGTGGTCGGCGTCCTTGCGCAACACCAGCGTCGCGCGCGGCCGCGTCGGCAGGATGTTCTCGATCAGGTTGGGCCGGTTGATCGAATGCCAGATATCGCGGGCGGCGAACACCGCGGCGTCATCGGTCAGCGTGGCGTAGTGGTGGAAGTGCGATGCGGGATCGGCAAACGCCGTCGACCGCAGGCCGAGGAACCGGTTGATGTACCACTGCTCGATGTCCTCGATGCGAGCGTCGACATACACCGAGAAGTCGAACAGGTCGGACACCATCAGCGCCGGGCCCGTCTGTAACACGTTGAGGCCCTCGAGAATCAGGATGTCGGGATGCTTGATGAGCTGCTTTTCGCCGAGCACGATGTCGTAGAGCAGATGCGAGTAGACCGGCGCGCACACCTTGTCGGCTCCGGACTTCACCGCCGTGACGAACCGCATCAGTGCGCGCCGGTCGTAGCTCTCCGGGAAACCCTTGCGATGCATCAGGTTTCGACGGCCTAATTCGGCGTTCGGGTACAGGAAGCCGTCGGTGGTGACCAGATCGACGAGCGGGTGGTGTTCGAAGCGGGCCAGAAGCGCCTGCAGCACACGGGCGGTGGTCGACTTGCCGACGGCGACGCTTCCCGCCACCCCGATGACGAACGGCACCGGCCGGTCCGGATTCTGCTGGGGCTCACCGAGGAACTCCGCGGTGGCGGCGAACAGCCGCTGGCGCGCCGCGACCTGGAGGTGGATCAACCGAGCCAGCGGCAGGTAGACCTCTTCGACCTCCAGCAGGTCCAGCTTCTCGCCGAGACCCCGCAGCGCCAGCACCTCGTCTTCGGTCAGCTTCATCGGCGTCGACATGCGCAGGGCGCGCCATTGACTCCGGTCGAACTCCACGTAGGGGCTCGGCTCGCTCAGCCGCGGCATGCGCTCAGTCTTGCATTTACCGTTGAGGCCATGGACGCCACCACCTTGATCCGCGAATATCTGCTGCTCGGTTTGCGCTTCGATCGGATCGAGGAAGGTTACGTCGACTCCTTCACCGGCGACCCGGCCCTGCGTCAGCAGGTGCAGAACGAACCCGCTCCCGATCCCGCCGACCTGGCACTGGCAGCCGAGCGGTTGGCCGCCGAAATCCCGGATGACCTCGATCCGGCCCGCGCCGACTACGTCGCGGCGCATCTGCGCGCGCTGGCCTGTGCGGGCAAGAAGTTCGCGGGCCAGGACGTCGGCTTCGTCGACGAGGTGAAGGCCTATTTCGACGTGCATATCACCAGGGGCGACCCCGAGCGCTACCTGCAGGCCCACCGCATGCTCGACGGCGCCCTGGGCGGCAGCGGATCACTCGCCGAGCGCATGCAGGCCTACCGTGCCTCCGAAGAGGTCCCGCCGGACAAGCTCGAGGAGGCCATCCACGCGTTCTCCAGCGCGCTGCGCGACCGGGTGCGCGCCGAATACCCGCTGCCCGACACCGAGACCATCACCTACGAGGTGGTCACCGACAAGCCGTGGTCGGGGTTCAACTATTACCTCGGCGACTACCGCTCCACCGTCGCCGTCAACGCCGACCTCAAGCAGCAGATGTCCAACCTGCCGCGGCTCGTCGCGCACGAGTCCTATCCCGGCCACCACACCGAGCACTGCCGCAAGGAAGCCGGGCTCGTCGAGGGCAAGGGCCATGCTGAGCAGACCATCTTTCTGGTCAACACGCCGCAGTGCCTGATGGCCGAGGGACTGGCGGACCTCGGCCTACACGCCGCGATCGGGCCGAACTGGGGCGGCTGGGCCCGAGAGATCTACGCGGACCTCGGGTTGCGCTTCGACGGCGAGCGGGCGGAAGCGGTGTCCGAAGCGGCCGGCGCGCTGGCTGACGTCCGTCAGGACGCCGCGCTGATGCTGCACGACGAACACCGCGACGTCGACGACGTGGTCGACTTCCTCAAGCGCTGGCTGCTGGTCAACGACGAACGCGCCCGGCAGATGCTGCGCTTCTTGTCCTCGCCGCTGTGGCGTGCCTACACCAGCACCTACGTCGAGGGGTACCGGTTGCTGCGGGGCTGGCTGGAGGCCCGGCCCGACGGCGTCAGCGTCACCGAACGCTTCGGGCGGCTGCTGGACGAGCCGCTGATCCCGTCGTCGCTGCGGGACGTAGGCTGAACGACATGACCGCTGACTCGACCGTGACCACCGCCACCGCTCCCGGTGCCGAGTACGCCGATACCGCGAGTGCCGCTTACCGTTCGATTCTGCAGATCATCGAGTCTGTCGAACCCCGCATCGCGGCGGCGACGCGCAAAGAGCTTGCCGACCAACGTGATTCGCTCAAGCTGATTGCCAGCGAGAACTACGCGTCCCCGGCGGCGTTGCTCACGATGGGTAGCTGGCTGTCCGACAAGTACGCGGAAGGCACCATCGGGCACCGGTTCTACGCCGGTTGCCAGAACGTGGACACCGTCGAGACCGTGGCCGCTGAGCACGCCCGCGAGCTGTTCGGCTCGCCCTACGCCTATGTGCAGCCGCACTCGGGTATCGACGCCAACCTCGTTGCGTACTGGGCCATCTTGGCCACCCGCGTCGAGGCTCCGGGCCTCGCGGAGGCCGGCGTCAAGAACGTCAACGACCTGTCCGAGGCGGACTGGGAGAAGATGCGCAACAAGCTCGGCAACCAGCGCCTGATGGGCATGTCGCTGGACGCGGGCGGGCACCTGACCCACGGCTTCCGGCCCAACATCTCCGGCAAGATGTTCCACCAGCGAAGCTACGGCACCGACCCGAAGACCGAGTTGCTCGACTACGACGCGCTTGCCGCAGCCGCGCGGGAATTCAAGCCGCTGATTCTCGTCGGCGGGTACTCGGCCTACCCGCGCCGGATCAACTTCGCCAAACTGCGCGAGATCGCCGACGAGGTCGGCGCGACGCTGATGGTCGACATGGCGCACTTCGCAGGCCTGGTCGCGGGCAAGGTGTTCACCGGCGACGAGGACCCTGTGCCGCACGCCCACGTCACCACGACCACCACGCACAAGTCGCTGCGTGGGCCGCGCGGCGGGCTGGTGCTGGCGACCGCCGAGTACTCCGACGCCGTGGACAAGGGCTGCCCAATGGTGTTGGGCGGGCCGCTGTCGCATGTGATGGCCGCCAAGGCCGTCGCGCTTGCCGAGGCCCGGCAGCCCACATTCCAGGTCTACGCGCAGCGGGTCGCCGACAACGCCAAGGCGCTCGCCGAGGGCTTCCTCAAACGCGACGCACGGCTGGTCACCGGCGGCACCGACAACCACATCGTGCTGCTCGACGTCAGTTCGTTCGGACTGACAGGCCGACAGGCGGAGTCGGCGCTGCTGGACTCCGGCGTCGTCACCAACCGCAACTCGATCCCGGCCGACCCCAACGGCGCCTGGTACACCAGCGGCATCCGGTTGGGCACCCCGGCGTTGACGACCCGCGGATTCGGGGCGGACGACTTCGACCGTGTCGCCGAGCTGATGGTCGAGGTGCTGTCGAACACGCAGCCAGGGCAAGGCACCGCTGGGCCTTCCAAGGCCAAGTACGTGCTGGCCGACGGCACGGCCAAACGGGTCCACGCCGCTGCATCGGAGCTGCTGGCCGCGAACCCGCTGTACCCCGGTTTGTCGCTGTAGCTATCCGCGGGTCCGCGAAAGGTAGCCCCGAATAACCCCGTGCGGGTATTTCAGACTCGCCGCCGTGACCGCGACCGCTGACCTTTCCACGTCCGTCATGTCGGCCCCACAGGCCGATGTCGATCCCGACATCGCCGAGCTGCTCGACAAGGAACTGGGTCGCCAGCGCGACACGCTGGAGATGATCGCGTCGGAGAACTTCGCGCCGCGAGCCGTCTTGCAGTTGCAGGGCAGCGTGCTCACCAACAAATACGCCGAGGGGCGCGACACGTGTACGCGATTTCGGAAAATGTGTGAACTCGGGTTACAGTTACTTTCATGGCACAGAAACCTGTACCTAACGCACTGATTCTCGAGCTAGAGCCGGTTGTGCAGCAGGAGCTGCGTCGCCACATCGACACCGAGGACCTCTGGTACGCCCACGACTACGTGCCGTTCGACCAGGGCGAGAACTTCGCTTTCCTCGGCGGCAACGACTGGGACCCGTCGCAGGTGACGCTGCCCAAGACCGTCACCGACGCCCTTGAGATCCTGCTGATCACCAAGGACAACCTCGCCGGTTACCACAGGGAGTTCGTGTTCAGCTTCATCCTCGACGACAAGTGGGGCCGCTGGATCGGCCGCTGGACCGCGGAGGAGCACCTGCACGCCGTCGCGCTGCGCAACTATCTGGTGGTCACCCGCGAGATCGACCCGGCCGCCAACGAGGACGTGCGCGTCGAGCACGTGATGAAGGGGTACCGCGCCGACACCTACACGCAGATCGAGCGCCTGGTGTTCATGGTGTTCTTCGAGCGCGAGCACGCCGTGTTCTGCCGCAACCTCGAAGCGCAGATCACCGAGCCGGCGCTGAAGAGCCTGATCGGCCGCATCACCCGCGACGAGGAACGCCACGAGGAGTTCTTCGCCAACCTCGTCGCGCACTGCCTGACCTACAGCCGCGACGAGACGATCGAGGCGATCGCCCGCCGCGCAGCCGAACTCGGCGTCGTCGGTGGGGACATCGACGCGTACGCGGACAAGGTCGCGCATATGGCTGAGGCCGGCATCTTCGGACCGGAGCAACTGCGCCAGCTGATCGCCGACCGCATCACCGCGTGGGGGCTCGCCGACGAGCCCGCGCTGCGCGCCTACGTGTGACGAGTTAGCCACGGCGCGCCTGCACGGCGCGAAGCGCTCAGCGAGAGTAGCGTCGTTTCTCGATGGCTAGCGACATGCTCTGCTATCCGGGCGGTACCGATCGTTTCGATTACGAGAGGACCGGCCCCGGTCCTGGTACCGCAGTGTCCGCCGAGATGTTCGTGCGGGGCCGCGCGGGCTCGAGGAGCGCTACGTGACTGATTCGGCCGTCCGGACCTATGTGCTCGACACCTCCGTGCTGCTGTCCGATCCCTGGGCGGCCACGAGGTTTGCCGAGCACGAAGTCGTGGTCCCGTTGGTGGTCATCAGCGAACTGGAAGCCAAGCGGCATCATCATGAGCTTGGCTGGTTCGCGCGGCAGGCACTACGGATGTTCGACGATCTGCGGCTCGAGCATGGGCGGCTGGATCAGCCGATTCCCGTTGGGACGCAGGGCGGCACGCTGCATGTCGAGCTGAATCACAGCGATCCGACGGTGCTGCCTGCAGGCTTCAGGACCGACACCAACGACGCCAGGATCCTGACGTGCGCGGCCAATCTCGCCGCGGAAGGCAAGCGAGTCACGTTGGTGAGCAAGGACATTCCGCTGCGAGTGAAGGCGGGCGCGGTCGGTCTGTCCGCCGACGAGTACCACGCCCAGGACGTGATCACGTCGGGTTGGACGGGGATGGACGAGCTCGAGGTGTCGGCCGATGAGATCGACACTCTCTTCGCAGACGGTGAGATCGACCTGGAGGCCGCACGTAACCTTCCGTGCCACACCGGCATTCGGCTGCTCGGCGGCAATTCGCACGCACTGGGCCGAGTCAACCCCGAAAAGCGGGTGCAACTGGTCCGCGGCGATCGCGAGGTTTTCGGGCTGCGCGGCCGCTCCGCCGAGCAACGGGTCGCGCTCGATCTGCTGCTCGACGAGTCCGTCGGCATCGTCTCCCTCGGCGGCAAGGCCGGCACCGGCAAGTCCGCGCTGGCACTGTGCGCCGGGTTGGAAGCCGTCCTCGAGCGGCGCACGCAGCGCAAGGTAGTGGTGTTCCGTCCGCTGTACGCGGTCGGCGGCCAGGAC
This sequence comes from uncultured Actinomycetota bacterium, assembly GCA_963698965.1. Lineage (GTDB taxonomy): Bacteria > Actinomycetota > Actinomycetes > Mycobacteriales > Mycobacteriaceae > Mycobacterium. Next base: position 133,820 of record CAVOSY010000014.1, on the reverse strand, counting down.
CTCGGCTACCTGCCCGGCAGCGAGAGCGAAAAGATGGGCCCGTGGGCGCAGGCCGTCTTCGACACGCTCGAAGGCCTGGCCAGCCCCGCGGTACTGGAAGAAGTGCTATCCCGCGGCATGCTCGAGGTGCTGCCCCTGACCCATATTCGCGGCCGCTCCCTGCACGACTCGTTCGTCATCGTCGACGAGGCGCAGTCGCTGGAACGCAACGTGCTGTTGACCGTGCTGTCCCGGCTGGGCGCCGGATCGCGGGTGGTACTCACCCACGACGTCGCCCAGCGCGACAACCTGCGAGTGGGACGCCACGACGGCGTGGCCGCGGTGATCGAGAAGCTCAAGGGTCACCCGCTGTTCGCGCACATCACGCTGCTGCGCAGCGAGCGCTCACCGATCGCGGCGTTGGTCACCGAGATGCTCGAGGAAATCAGCCCGGGAGCGCTCCCGTGAGCGATTTCGGCGCGCTAACGGACGCTGAGCGGGCGTAAGCGCGCCGAGATCGGTAGTCGGTAGGCTGCTTGGGTGCCGAAGCGACCCGATAGCCAGGTCTGGCGGTACTGGAGGACCGTCCTTGGCGTGCTCGCGGCCGCCGCGGTGCTGATCGTCGGCGGCCTGACCGGGCACGTCCGCAAAGCCAGCGCCGACAACGTCGACTGCTCACAGGTCAAGTGTGTGGCGCTGACGTTCGACGACGGGCCGAGCCCCTTCACAGACCGGCTGCTGAAGATCCTGACCGACAACGACGCCAAGGCGACGTTCTTCGAGATCGGCAACAAGGTCGCCGCCAACCCCGCCGGCGCAAAGCGAGTGGTGGAAGCCGGGATGGAACTGGGCAGCCACACGTGGGAACACCCCAACATGACGACGATCCCGCCCGAAGACATCCCGGAGCAGTTCAGCAAGGCCGGTGATGCGATCGAGGCGGCGACCGGTCAGCGGCCGAAGCTGGTGCGCACCGCGGGTGGCCTCGTCAACGATGCGGTCCTGGCTGAGGCCAAGAAACAGGGTCTTGCCGACATCAACTGGGACGTGATCCCGTTCGACTGGGCGAACGACTCCAACACCGCGGCCACCCGGTACATGTTGATGACACAGATCAAGCCGAACTCGGTGGTGCTGTTTCACGACACCTACTCGTCCACAGTCGATCTCGTCGAGCAGTTCATCCCGGTGCTCAAGTCCAACGGCTATCACATGGTGACCGTCACCCAGATGATCGGACCGCGCGAGCCGGGCAGCTCCTACGGCAGCCGGGAAAACGGCCCGCCGGTCAACGACCTCACTGACATCCCGCCTGCTGAGATCCCGACGCTGCCGAGTACGCCTTCGCCCAAACCGATGCCGAACTTCCCGATCACCGATATCGCAGGCGCGAACTCCGGCGGCCCCAACAACGGCGCGTAGGCGAACGCGGGGCTGAGGGGGCCAGGTGCGCACCGATACGGCGTTTGTGCTCACCCTTCTCGTGATGAGCTACGCCGTCGTTTCGGGGCTGGTGAAGCGGTGGTACATCGCTCCCGCGTTGATCTTTGTCGCGTTCGGAATGGTGTTGGGGCCGTTCGGATTCGGTGTGATCGAGGCCGCGGCTCACACCGAGAGCTTCACCATCCTGGCCCAGCTGGCGCTGACCGTGATCCTGTTCAACCAGGCCGCGATGCTCGACCTGCCGTCCGTGGTCCGCCGCGGCCACATCACCGTGCGGTTGTTGGCGATCGGAATACCGTTGTCCATCGTCCTCGGCACGGTCGTGGCGCTGCTGGTGATGCCGGTGATGCCGTTGTGGGAGGCGGTGTGCCTCGCAACCATCGTGGTGCCGACGGAAGTGGCGCTGATCGACGCACTGCTCGAGGACCGTCGTATCCCCGAGGCCGTCCGGCATGCCATGTCAGCCGAAAGTGGCTGCAACGACGGGATCGCGTTGGCGGCGATGCTGGCCGCCGTGGCGCTCGCGTCTCAGCAGAACGACCCGGATCCGAGCCGGTGGGCACTGTTCGCGCTCCGTACCGAGGGGGTTTCTCTGCTGGTGGGCCTCGGCATCGGTGCGGTCGGTGGCCTGGTGATCGTGAGGTCCCGCCAGCGCGGCTGGATGAGCGATACCTGGGCCCAGTTGGCCACCGTCGCGTTGGCGTTGGTGTGTTTCGAAGTCGGAGAGCGGTTGCAGGGCAGCGGATTCGTCACCGCCTTCGCGGGCGGCCTGGCCTACTCGATGATGATGAACAGGGCGGGCGCGCAGATACCGTCGCAGGTGACCGATGCGGCTGGTCAGTTGCTGGAGCTGATCGTGTTCGCGATGTTCGGCAGTTATGCCGTCTTCGTCGGATGGCGCGATGCGGATTGGCGCGTGGTGCTTTTCGCCGTCGTCGCGCTGATCGTGGTGCGTCTGGTGGCGGTGTCTACCGCGCTGATCGGCAGCGACCTGCCCGCCCGCAGCAGGCTGTTCATCGGCTGGTTCGGGCCTCGCGGGATCGGCACTCTGGTTCTCGGATTGTTGATGGTCGAGCGAGGCGAGATCCGGCAGTCGACCACGATCATGCAGGCGGTCGTCGTCACCGTCACCGTGAGCCTCGTGGTGCACAGCCTGACCGCACCGATCGGCATTCGGCTGTGGCCCGCCCAGGTGCCGCAGAAGACGGCGCCACCGAACGTCTAGCGGAGCCGCCCACCCCTGACCAGAAACCACCCCGCGGCCGCCGCGCCGCCCAACGCCACCACCCTGTCGGCCCTGTCGGCTTTCGGCAGATCCAGCAGTGAGACCAGGCCAAGCATCGCGAAGCCGGTGCGCAACGCGGGTTGGCTGGTCGCCGTCGTCACCAGGGCGGCTTGGTTCTGACTGGCCAATGAGTTGTGGTCGACGGGCACCAATCCTCCTTCGGTCGCTTGACCTGCGCGCGTGGTTGACGCTAATTCGCTCAACAGTGCTGAGAAATAGGGTGTTTCCCTATTCCTCGCTTCTTAGGCTGCCGGTCTACGCCTTACTCATGTGACGGCCGAGTTCAGCGCGCGACTTGATGCCGAGCTTGCGGTAGATCCGGGCCAGGTTCGCCTCGACGGTCTTCGGGCTGATGAATAGAGTGGTCGCCACGTCGCGGTTCTTCATGCCCGAGGCGGCAAGCTCGGCGACCCGTTGCTCCGACGGGGTGAGCTGTCCGCTCCGGCGCGGGCCGACGTTCGCGCGGGCGAGCTCGGCGCGGGCCTTGTCGGCCCACAGCGGGACATGCAGACGCTCGAAGATGGCGAGGGCTTCCTGCAGGCTCGCCGACGCCGTTTCCTTCTTCCGCTGCCGGCGCTGTATTTGGCCCAGTAGCAACAGCGTTCGAGCACGCTCGAACGGCATTTGCAGCCGGTCGTGTGCGGCGATCGCGCGCGTGGCGAACTCGCCCGCGGCGTCGAGGTCACCTCGGGCGGCAAGCAGCATGCTTCTGCCACGGGCGCCGGCGGCGAGCATCCAGGGGCGGTCCCACCGCTCGCCGTTGCGTTCGAGGGCGCCGATGAGCGGCTCCGCCTCGGTACCCCGGCCCACTTGAATCAGGGCCTCGATGGCGTCCACCAAAAACGTCGCAGAGGGAAGCTCGGTCGGTGTCGACGCCGGATTGAACTTGGCCACCAGTGGCTGCAGCGTGGCAACCGCGGCCTCGTGGTGACCCAGCGACACGTCCAGGAATCCGAGTGCACCAATGACCCTGTCCGTCAACCGAACCGCTCCTGTGCGCCTGCCCGCCTCGAGCGCTTCGGCGGCTGCCTGCCTGGCGTCTGCTTCGCGACCGGCGTACACCGCCAACTTCGCCCGCAGGCTGTGCGCCAAGAACAGCGGGGTGTCGCCACCGAGCTGGCGGGCGCGCTCCATGGCGTCCTCGGCGACCAGACCGGCCTCGACGAAGTCGCCACGCCAAATGCTGCTCAGCACCACGTGCTGGGCGATTGAGATGAGCTCGCCTTCCTCACCCTTCTCCACGCAGCGGCGCCGGACGCCTTCGAGCACCTCGTGGGCTTCGTGCAGGCTGCCCGTCCACTCCAGCAGCAGGGCGCGCTGGACCGATGGTCGAAACACCAAGGGCGTGAAGATCTCGGGGTCCTCCAGCTCCACGGCGCGACGGAGCTGTTCTTCGTCGAAGCCTTCGCCGCTGAGGAACCGCAGGATCACGCGCATACCGAGTGCCAGGCCCAGCAGGTGCGGCTGGTTGACGCGCTCGGCTTGGGCGACGGCCTCCTCGGCCATCTGCACGCTGGCTTGGGGCTGATTGGCCTGGAGCAGTGCGTAGGCCAAGGTGATCAGGACTTGCACGCGCAGCGGGCTGTCGGGGTGCACCTCGCTGAGCGCGCGCTGCAGCAGGCCGGCTCCCTCGAAGAAGCCGTCGCCGTACAGTCGCACGACAGCAAGCCGGCTCAACGCCTCTGCTCGCAGGTCGCCGGGCGCCAGTCGATCGATGGTCTCCTCGAGCATGGCGCGCGCTCGCTCGTGGTCGCCTGCGTCGAAATGGTGTAGGGCGGACCGGAGTCGACGCTCCGGGGTGTCACCGCCGAGGCCGATCGCGAGGTCCATCAACTCGGCGGCTGCCACGGGAGCGCCGCGGACGCGGGCGGACTCGGCCGCTGTATCGAGCGCCCGCAGCGTGACTTGGTCGCCACTTGTCGCGGCCAGCGCCAGGTGCCGCGCCCGCAACTCGGGCTCGTCGACGATGTCGGCGAGGCGGCGATGCATCGTCCGGCGTTGGCCGGGCGCGGCTTCGGTGTATACGCCCCTGGCCAGCAGGGGATGGGCGAAGTGGATCCGGTTGCCGTCGATCGCGATGATGCCGTTGCTTTCCGCGTTCTCGAGCAGCTCGATCAAGCGGTCGTCGTCGCTTCTCGTCGCGGTCGACACCAGCTCCACGGTCGGCGCAGCCATGCACGATGCCGCGAGCAGCGCATCATGCACGTGGGGATCGAGGCCGCTGAGCCGGGCCCGCACGACCTCGGCCAGCGTGCGTGGCAGCGATGTCTCGACACCAGGCGCGCTTTCGGCGATAGCCCGTGCCAATTCAATTGCATAGAAAGGGTTTCCGCCCGACACTTCGTGAATCCGGCCCATCGTCGGGCGCGAAAAGGGTCGCCGCAGCCGCGCCGATATCGCTGCGTTCAAATCGTGGATACTCAACGGACGCAATCGAACTCGGGCAACCGTGTCAGGGCGGGGCATTTGCAGCCAGGACGCGCCGGTGCCGTCGACGGCGTCTGTGCGCACACTGCCAAGAATGCCGACCGGCCCGGTGAGCCGCCTCGCCGCGAACGCCACCACGTGCATGCTCGATGGGTCGATCCATTGCAGGTCATCGATCGCCAACAGCAGCGGCCCGCCGTCGGTGAGGTATTCGACGACCGAAAGGAATGCCGCGGCCACGGCGCGCTGATCGGTGGCGGTGTCGTTGTCCGCCCGCATCAGCACCTGATCGACCGCCAAGCGCTGGGGTTCGGGCAGGTCAGCCCAAGCGGATGCGGGCACCCCGTCCAGCAGATCGGCCAGGGCCGTGTAGGCCAGCACGGATTCGGCCGCTGCGGCGCGCGCCGACAACACCCGGAAGCCCTTCTCCTCCGCCAGGTCCAGGGCTTCCAACCAGAGGGTGGTCTTGCCGATGCCTGGTTCGCCCTCGATCAGCAAAGCCGACGGCTCAGAAGTCGCAGACGCCAAGAAGCCAGCGATCATCCGATTCTCTGTCGGACGGCTCTCCACGGCCACTCCCGGCACAGCTCAAACAATTCCAGCTAACAACGGATCGGTCTACCCTTTGTGTCAACTAGGCTCGACCGCACGAGCCGGCAACATCCGCAATAGTATGTTTACCGGCTATTTCCGAATTCTATTCACATGCCTTCCGAGCTCGGCGCGCGACCGGATGCCTAGCTTGCGATACACGCGCGCGAGCGTGGCCTCAACCGTCTTTGCGCTGATGTACAGCTTGGCCGCCACGTCGCGGTTCGTCATCCCCGACGCCACCAGCTCGGCAACGCGTTGTTCTGCGGGCGTGAGCCTGTCGCGCCCGTTTGCCCGTGATCGAGAGCTGGTGCCTGTCAGTTCGGCGCGGGCCCGGTCGGCCCACAGCTGGGTGCCGAGCTGTTCGAAGACCGCAAGCGCGTCACGCAGCATGGCGGTTGCCTCTGACCGGTCTCGCCGCAAGAGCTGCCCGAGCAGCAGCTGAGTCCTCGCACGCTCGAACGGCATCGGCAACCGGTCGTGCTCGGCCAGCGCGCGCCGCGCGCTCTGCACTGCGGCGTTCACATCACCGCGGGCGGCCAGCACCATGGCGCGGCAGCGAGCGCCGACTGCCAGCATCCACGCGCGGTCGACTCTGTCTCCATTGCGTTGCAGAGCCTCGACAAGTGGCTCGGCTTCATCAGCGCGGCCGAGCGCGGTCATCGCCTCCACCGCGTCGGGCACAAACGACGCCGCAAAGATCTCGGTGGGGTTCGGCGACGCACCATACCTGGACAGCAACGGCTCGAGCGCGTTGAGCGCCGCACCGTAGTTGCCCAGTGAAGTCTCGAGGAACCCCAGCGCTGTGAGCGACCAATCCTCGTGCCACCCGGTGCCGCTGCGTTTACTGGCGTCGATCGCGTCAGCGACGGCGGGGCGGGCGTCGTCGTCCTGGCCGCGATAGACCGCGAGCCATGCCCGGATGACCAGACCCAACATGACAGGGAAGTCGCCCCCGAGCTGGCTCGCCAGCTCCATGGCGGCTTCGCTCACCCGTTCGGCTTCGGGGAAGTCTCCGCGCCAGATTCGGTTCAGCACAACCTGAAAGTCGATGAAGATCAGTTCGCCTTCTTCGCCCTTCTCGACGCAGCGGCGCTGAATCGCCTGCATCCGTTGATAGGACGTGTCGAGCTCGCCGGTCCAGCCCAGAATCAGCGCGTTCTCGACACTCGGCTTGAGCACGGTCGGGGTGAACGATTCGTGGTCCTCCAATTCGAGGGCGCGCACCAGGCTCAGCTCGTCAATGCCGTCGCCCCGCAGGAAGAAAAGCATTGACCGCACCCCGAGTGACTGGCTGAGCAGCCCCGGAGCGCCCAGCTGCTCGGCGCTTGTCACCGCCTCCTCGGCACACTGCCACGCCGCATCCGGCTCGCCGGTGTTGAAAAGTGCATGCGCCAAGGTCGTCAGCATCCGGACGCGCAAGGGCAGATCGGGTTCGTCCTCGGCGAGTGCGCGCTGCAGCGATTGCGACACTTCGAGGTAGCCGTCGTCGTTGAACCGCACGATCGCGAGCGAATGCAACGCTTCCGCGCGGAGCGGTCCCGGCTGCATTCCCGCAATCGCCCGTTCGAGCAGTGCCCGCGCGCGTGCCGGTTCGCCGCCGTCGAAGCAGTGCCCCGCCAACCGGATTCGACGTTCCGGCGTGTCACCGCCGAGCGCGATCGCCAGTTCGAGCAGCTCGGCCGCCGCGGCCGGTGCGCCGCGCGCTTGCGCGGAAGCCGCCGCATCGTCAAGCGCTTCAAGAGTCTCGCGATCACCGGTGGTTGACGCCAGCGCGAGATGCCGTGCCCGCAGTTCGGACTCGACGACCACCTCGGCGAGGCGACGGTGCATGAGCTTGCGCTCGGTAGGCGAAGCGTCGGTGTACACGCCACCTGCCAACAGGGGATGGGTGAAGCGGATCCGGTTGCCTTCGATGGAGACGATGCCGTGCCGCTCGGCGGCCTCGAGGAGCTCGATCAGTCGGCCGTGGTCGGCCGCGGTCGCCTCGCCGACCAGCTCCACGGTCGGCGCGGCCAGGCAGGCGGCGGCGAGTAACACGTCATGGACGGCGGGATCGAGGCTGCCGATTCTGGCCCGTACCAACTCCGCCAACGTGCCGGGCGCCACCTCGTCGGCGCTTTCGGTCAACGCGCGCGCCAATTCGATGGCATAGAACGGATTTCCGGCGGAGAGCTGGTGGATTCGCGCCATCGCCGCGCGCGGTATCGGGTGACCCAGCTTATCCTTTACCACGGTGTGCAGCTCACGTGAAGCCAACGGATGCACCGGGATTCGGTGGATGGCGTCGGGACGGGGTAACTGCAGCCATGAGATGGAGTCGCTGCCGTCATGTTCGGTGCGGACGGTGGCCAGCAGTCCCACCGGACCGGACAGCCGGCGCGCCGCGAATGCGAGCACGTGTTGGCTGGACGGATCGAGCCATTGCAGGTCGTCGATCGCCAGCAGGAGCGGGCCATGGTCGGAGAGCCGATCGACGACCGAGAGAAACGCGGCTGCCACCGCGCGCTGGTCGGTGACGCCGTCGGCGGTCTGCTCCCGTAACAGCACCCGATCGACCGCGATCCGCTGAGGCTCGGGCAGGTCGGCCCAGATGTCCTGATCCACGTCGGTCAGCAGGTCCGCCAGTGACGCGTAGGCCAGCACGGATTCGGCACTCACGGCATGGGCCGATAGCACCCGAAACCCATGTTCACGTGCTTGTTTGAGGCCCGCCAGCCAGACGGTGGTCTTGCCGATTCCAGCCTCGCCGTCGACCAACAGCGCCGACGGCGAGTTGGTCGCGGCAGCGAGGAACGCGCCGAGGGCCTCTTCCTCGGCGGGGCGGCTGGCCAGCCCCGCGGTCATTCCCGAAGAATGTTAGTTACCGTCCGCAGTCGGTTCCATCTGTGCGCGGTTGCTATACGTCGCCCGGCTTTACCTTGGCCATGGCGAGCACGTCGAGTCGGCGGTCCAGCTCCTCCACCGACAGTTTGTCGCCGATCAGACCCCGGTCGATGACCGTCTGGCGGATGGTCTTCTTCTCCTTCAGCGCCTGCTTGGCGACTGCGGCCGCTTCCTCGTAGCCGATCGCGGAGTTCAGCGGGGTCACGATCGACGGCGACGACTCCGCGAGCTCCCGCAGCCGCGCCTCGTTGGCGACCAGGCCGTCGATGCAGCGTTCGGCGAACAGCTTGGCGGCGTTCGTCAGGATCTTGAACGACTCCAGCAGGTTGCGGGCCATCATCGGGATGTACACGTTGAGTTCAAACGCTCCGGATGCGCCGCCCCACGCGACCGCGGCGTCGTTGCCGACCACCTGCGCGGCGACCTGCGTAACAGCCTCCGGGATAACCGGATTGACCTTGCCAGGCATGATCGAGCTGCCCGGCTGCAGATCCGGCAGCTGAATCTCGCCGAGACCGGTCAGCGGGCCCGAGCCCATCCACCGCAGGTCGTTGGCGATCTTGGTGAGCGAGACCGCGATCGTGCGCAGTGCACCGGATGCTTCGACGAGGCCGTCGCGCGCGGCCTGTGCCTCGAAATGGTTTGCCGCGACTCGTAATTCGGCGAGCCCGGTCTGTTCGGTCAGCACGGCCACCACACGCACGTCGAAATCGTCGGGTGCGTTCAGACCGGTGCCGACGGCCGTGCCGCCGATGGCGAGTTCACCCAGCCGCGGCAGCGTGGCCTTGACGCGCTCGATGCCGGCTTCGACCTGACGGGCATAGCCGGAAAACTCCTGGCCCAGCGTCACGGGCACGGCGTCCATCAAGTGGGTGCGCCCCGACTTCACCACGCTGCGCCATTGCCGCGCCTTGCCCTTCAGCGACTCGTGCAGCACCTCGAGCGCCGGAATCAAGTGCCGCACAGCGGCTTCCGTGGCCGCGATATGCGTGGCGGTGGGGAAGGTGTCGTTTGACGACTGCGACATGTTGACGTCGTCGTTGGGATGTACGGTTACGCCGTTCTGCGCGGCGATGCTGGCGATCACCTCGTTGGTGTTCATGTTCGAGCTGGTGCCCGAGCCGGTCTGGAACACGTCGATCGGGAACTGGTCGTCGTGCAGGCCGTCGGCGATCTCGCCTGCCGCCGCGATAATGGCGTCGGCCTTCTCCGGCGCGAGCAATCCGAGATCCTTGTTCACTTGGGCGCACGCACCTTTCAGCAATCCGAGCGCCCGGATCTGTGTGCGCTCCAGACCGCGCCCGGAGATCGGGAAGTTCTCCACCGCCCGTTGAGTCTGTGCGCGCCACAGCGCGTTGATGGGCACTCGGACTTCGCCCATGGTGTCGTGCTCGATGCGGTACTCGACGTCTTCCTTCGAGGATGAGTCGACGCTCATGTGTTTCCTTTTCAGTGAGGAGTTACGGCAGCGGTTGGAAAGCGTTGCTGTCGCCGGTGAAATCGATGGCGGAGTATTCGTTGAGCTTTGACAGGCGGTGGTAGGCCTCGATCATTCGCACCGTGCCCGACTTCGAGCGCATGACGATCGACTGCGTCGTGCAGCCGCCGCCGTAGTACTGGACGCCCTTGAGCAGGTCGCCGTCGGTGACCCCGGTGGCGCAGAAGAAGACGTTCTCGCCGGACACCAGGTCCTCGGTGGACAGGATCTGGTCGAGGTCGTAGCCGGCGTCGACGGCCTTCTGGCGTTCTTCGTCGTCCTTCGGCGCCAGCTTGCCCTGGATCGCGCCGCCCATGCAGCGGATCGCGGCTGCCGCGATGATGCCCTCCGGTGTGCCACCGATTCCGGCGAGCAGGTCGGTGCCCGAGTTCGGCCTGCACGCGGAGATGGCGCCTGCCACGTCGCCGTCGGTGATGAGCCGGATCCGGGCGCCGGCCTCGCGAACCTCGTTGATCAGCTGCTCGTGCCGGGGCCGGTCCAGGATGCACACCGTCATGTCTGAGACCGACAGGTGTTTCGCCTTGGCGACCGAGCGGACGTTCTCACCGATCGGCGCCGTGATGTCGATGGCGTCTACCGCTTCGGGTCCGACCGCGATCTTGTTCATGTAGAACACCGCAGACGGGTCGAACATCGCGCCGCGCTCGGCAACCGCGAGCACCGAGATCGCGTTGGGCAAACCCTTGCTCATCAACGTGGTGCCGTCGATCGGGTCGACGGCGAAGTCACATTCGGGACCGTCGCCGTTGCCGACCTCCTCACCGTTATAGAGCATCGGCGCGTTGTCCTTTTCGCCCTCGCCGATCACCACGACGCCGCGCATCGACACCGTGTTCACCAGCTCGCGCATGGCGTCGACCGCCGCGCCGTCGCCGCCCTCCTTATCGCCCCTGCCGACCCAGCGGCCAGCCGCCATGGCGCCGGCCTCCGTGACTCGCACGAGTTCGAGGGCGAGGTTGCGATCAGGGGCTTCACGACGCGACGGGCTCATGCGCCAGATTCTCCCATTAGCCGGTCATCGATAGGGAGCTGGGATACTGGCTATGTGAGTAGGAAGCCGCAGCCCAGCCCGAATGTCGCCGGCCAAGCGGCTCCAGCCCCCAAGCCGCAAAAGCCGAGGATCCTGCAGGACGGCCGGGACATGTTCTGGTCGATCGCGCCGCTGGTGATCGCGTGCATCGTGCTGGCGGGGATGCTCGGCATGTGCTCGTTCGCGCCGAACGGGCCGGGAAAGGGGCCCGCGCCGTCCTACGACGCCCCTGCCGCGCTACAGGCCGACGCCGACGCCCTGAAGATCCCGATCCGGCTGCCGAAGCTGCCCGACGGCTGGCAGGCCAACTCCGGTAGCCGCAAGGGCATCGACGGTGGCCGCACCGATCCGGCCACGGGCCTGCCGTCCCGTGCTGTCAGCTCGACCGTCGGATACCTCGCGCCCAGCGGCATGTACATCAGCCTGACGCAGAGCAATGCCGACGAGGACAAGCTCGTCGCGTCGATCAACAACGACCTCTACCCGACGGGGACGCAGGATGTCGCCGGCGTGAAATGGGTGGTGTACGAGGGGACAGGCCAGAACGGCAAGGAGGCGGAGCCGGTGTGGACCACCCGACTCAACGGGGCGGGCGAGCCGGCGCAGATCGCGATCACAGGCGCTGCAGGTACGGACGAGTACCGTACGCTGGCGGAGGCGACGCAGACCCAGTCGCCGCTGACCGCTCAATAGGACGGAGCCGCATGACCGCGCCGGAAGCCGACCTGACCGGATGGGCCGTCGAACCTTTTTCGGCGGCCGGATACACCCACGACGTATACCGCAAGGGCGAGGGGCCCGGTGTGGTGCTGATTCCCGAGTTGCCAGGCATCACTCCCGGCGTGCTGGGTCTGGGTAATCACTTGGTGGACAACGCGTTCACCGTGGCATGCCCGTCCTTGTTCGGCGTCCCTGGGGCGCCTGCAATAAGGCCGGGGATGGTGCCGATCATGTTGCGTGGCTGCGTGGCGAAGGAATTCGCGGGATTTGCAACGAACGCGGACCGGCCCGTCGCGCACTACCTGCGCGCGCTGGCGCGCGACCTCAACGAGAAGACGCCCGGCAAGGGAGTCGGGGTCATCGGCCAGTGCTTCACCGGTGGCTTCGCCCTGGCGGTCGCGGTCGACGACAGCGTGTTGGCTCCTGTGCTGAGCCAGCCGTCGGTGCCAATTGCGCTGACGCCCAGGATGAAGCGTGATCCCGGACTGTCCGAAGGTGAGCTCAAGGTCGTCGAACAGCGCGCCGCGAATGACGGCCTGTGCGCGCTTGGGCTGCGGTTCAGCGAGGATCCGTTGGCCCCGGGGGAGCGCTTCAAGACGTTGAAGGCCCGGCTCGGCGATGCATTCGAGGTCATCGAGATCAATTCGAAGAAGGGCAACGAACACGGCTTCGGCAAGATGGCCCACTCAGTACTGACGCTGGAGGTCCGCGAGCAGGACGGGCACCCGGCCTATGAAGCGCGCAAACGGGTAGTCGAGTTCCTCAAGGAGCGGCTGGTTTAGCCGGCGCCGCGACTGGCTTCTGCTTGCCGCCTCGCCGCGCGAGCCGGCCGAGAAGCTTGCGCTGCTTTGGCTTTTCGTCGTCCTCCGGCGCCGCCATCGGCACGTCCTTGTACACCGCGAGGTAGACGCTGATCGTCGTGACGATCACGATCATCAGCACCGGGCCGATCACGATGCCCCACGCGCCGAACATGGCGATGCCGGAGAAGACGGCGAGAAGCATCAGCGCCGAGTCGAGGCGAGCCGCTTTCGGCACCAGGATCGGGCGCAGGAAGTTGTCGATGTTCGTCACCACGATAAGGTGGAAGAGGATGACGAACGCACCGCCGAAAACGTTGCCGAACAGGATCATTCCGATCCCGAACGGGATCGTCACGATGCCGCTGCCGAGCGGAATCACCGACAGCGCGGACAGCAGCACCGCGAAAAGGAAGAAACCCTCGTGGAAACCGGCGATGTAGATCGAGGCTGCGCCCGCGACACCCTGGCAGACGGCGATCACGAACTGCCCCATGACGGTGCCCTTGACCATCGCGCCCATCTTCGCCATGTAGAGGTCGGTGACCTCCTCGCCGAGCGGGTTGAGTTGGCGGATGATCCTCAGCACGCCTTCGCGGTTCACGAGCAGTGAGATGAACACGTACAGGAACAGGATCGCGGCCGTGACGCCACCGAACACGCTGCCCGCGGCGCCTTGCAGGAGGCCGAGCAGCCACTCGCCGACCTTCTGTGCGGCGGTGGCCATCGAACTCCGCAGCGAATCCGGCGTGACCGTCACGTCGATGAACGGCACCCGGTGCAACACGTCGTTGACGAAGCGCAGCGCCTGATCGCCGAGTGCGGACAGGTCCGTTCGTCCGACCCATTCGGCTACTCGCTCCACCATGTTGGTGATCTGCACGACGGCGAGGAACACGAACAGCGCCATCGGCACCACGACCGCAGCGATCGCCGCCAACAGGGTCAGCGTCGCCGACAACCCGGTGCCGAACCGCTTGTTGAGCCGATTGAACAATGGCGTGAACAGGTAGGCCGCCACCGCGGCCACCACGATGAGGATGAAGTAACCACGCAGGAAATAGGCGCCGAACAGGATGGCGACGGCGGTCGCGACCGCCAGCGCACGCTTCTGTGTCAGCGTGAACTCGGTATCCATTGCGGCCACGGGCATACCGTAGCCAGGTTGCGTCGCTCGAACCGCGGATTGCTCGGCGAATCTACGAACGCGTTGTGGCCTGGCTGGCCCGCTGCCGTTCGATGAAGCCGACCGACACCCGGTTCATCAGAGTCGGCGCCAGCCGGGCGAACAGCCACTGGGCATGTGCCGGTCGCGGTTTCACCAGGATCGCCTTGTTCTTCTCGATGGCACGCAAGGTGTCTTGCGCCAGCCGGTCGGGGTCGTAGGCCGTGCGCACGCCCTGGCCCTGAAGAAAGTAGTTGCGGCCCACGAATCCGCCGATCGCGCCCTTGTCGAGGATCGGGGTCTCGACGGCAGACGGGCACACCACCAAAACGCCGACCCCGCGAGAGGCGGCCTCCGAACGCAGGGCCAGTGACAGCCCGACGACGGCGTGCTTGGTGGCCACATAACTGGTGATCTGCCCTGCCGCGGTCAGTCCCGCCATCGAAGCGGTGTTGATGATGTGCCCGTGGCCTTGCCGCAGCATCAGCGGGTAGGCCGCGGCGACACCGTGCACGACGCCGCGGATGTTGACGTCGATGATCGCGTTCCACTGGTCCAGCGTGAGCAGCTCGGTGTCCCCACCCCACACGATGCCCGCGTTGTTGAACATCAGGTCGAGCCGGCCCGCACGATCGACCACCTCGTCGACGGCGGCCTGCACCGCCGCCGCGTCGGTGACATCGAGCCGTGCGGAACGGGCGTTGGCCCCCAGCGTCGAGGCGGTATGTTCGGCAGCATCGCCGTCGATATCGGTGCAGACCACCGTCGCATCCGCGCTCACCAGCGCCCGGCACAGCGCCGCGCCGATGCCCGAGCCCGCCCCGGTGACGATCGCCTGCTTGCCCTCGAAACTCATTGTGCCTCCGCCAGTTTCATCACGTGGCCGAGGACGTCCGGGTAGCGCTTGAGGTGTGCGCCGCCATTGAGGTCCAGTACCTCACCGGTCAGCCACGACGCGGCGGGCGAGCAGAGGTACAGCACGGCGTTGGCGATGTCCTCGGGTGTGCCAGCGCGGCCCAGTGCCGTGTTTTCCAGATACTCCTCGACCACGCCGGGAACAGCGGCGGCAGGCGCGGTCAACGGCGTGTGGACAAAGCCGGGCGCGACGGCGTTGACGCGGATGCCGCGCGGGCCGAGCTCCAGAGCGGCGACCTGCGTCAGCATCGAAAGGCCTGCCTTGGCCGCGCAGTAGGCGCTCATGCCCGCCGCGGGCTGGCGGCCGTTCAGCGAGCTGATCGAGACGAGCGCGCCGCCGGGGCGCAGGTTGCGGCCCGCGTGCTTGGCGACGATGAACGCGCCGGTGAGGCAGACGTCGATGACGTCGCGGAACTGGTCGACAGGCATGTCGGTGATCAGGCCTACGTTGGAGAATCCCGCACAGTTGACGACCACGTCGACCTGGCCGGTCTCCTCGAAGAGCCGTTGCACCAAATCTTCGTCGGTGACGTCGACGGTCGCGGCGGTGTGGGGTTCGCCCAGTTCGGCGGCGCGAGCCTGTGCGCCGTCGGCATTGCGGTCGGCGACGATCACCCGGTCTCCCTGGCTGGCCAGCGCCTGCGCGGTCGCCCAGCCGATCCCGGACGCTGCGCCGATCACGACCGCGATCCGCTGGCTACCGTTGCTCATCCAGTGGGCCTTTCGACGACGAAATTAGAACGCGTTCCAACTTCACATCCTGGGACCGAAAGTGCAATAGGCGGGTGGATTACCGTGGGTCCGTGACCGAGCTGAAGCTGTCTGATTCGATTGCCGTGGCCATGGCACCGGATGAGCTGTACGCGCTGGTGTCGGATGTGACGAGGATGGGCGACTGGAGTCCGATCTGCCGCGCCTGCTGGTGGGACGAGGGAGACGGCCCACGCGTCGGCGCGTGGTTCACCGGTCGCAATGAACTCCCGGAGCGGACGTGGGAGACGCGGTGCCGGGTGGTCGCAGCGGATCCCGGCCGCGAGTTCGCCTGGGAGGTCAACGACGGCTGGGTGCGTTGGGGATACACATTCGAACCCGAAAATGGCGGCACCCGACTCACCGAGTCATGGGAGCTCCTGCCCGCGGGCATCGCCGGTTTCGGGGAGCGCTTCGGCGCGGACGCTGACGCGCAGATCGAGATTCGGTATGCGGCGGCCAAGAGCGGCATCCCGGCCACGCTGGCGGCGATGAAGAAGACCGTGGAGTCTTAGTCCGCCTCGAACTTTCGCTGCTGGAATACCGTTTCGCGGCCGAGTCTCCGAAAGTCAGCCCGACATCAAGGGGCCGTGTTCGACGTCGTGAACATTTGATGACGCGCGGGCGAGTCACCTCTTCCCCGCCGCGGTTCATCCTGGGTGTAGCTCCTTGAGGACGCCGACTCCGCCTGCAAACATTCCGTGGTCATCAGGTGGTACGGACCGACACAAGAATTCTTCGACCGCAAATACAAGCCGGGCGACTTCGTCAAGGTCTAGCGATTAAATCGCTCACCCACGTGGGGAATTCAGCCTGTCAATCGACTCATTGGCGAGCGACGACAATCCGCGGAGTGCAAGCATCGCACCATGCCCAAGATTCGACGCCGTACCGCCTCGAACAGACCACGACAATGGATTGACGGACGGTGACTACCGCGCAGAATCGCGTCAAGAGGGCGGCCTCATCGCTTGGCCGGCCGAAATTCCGCGATGTCGTCGCGGGTCTGGTGACTGGCCTGTTTTCCATCCCGGAAGGGATGGCGTACGCGAGCATCGGCGGGTTCAATCCTGTGGCGGGCCTTTACTCCGGCGTCGTCGCCACGATTGTGGGGTCGGTCTTCGCACGCACCGTTCTGATGGTGACAACATTGACCAGCGCATTGGCATTGTCGTCACGCAGTGTGCTCACCGAGGCGGGTCTGGACCCGGCCGACCCGGCCAACGTCGCGGCCCTGGCCATTGTCGTCGGGCTCGTGATGCTGGTGTTCGGGTTGTTGAGGTTCGGCTCGATCATGAACTTCGTCTCCAACGCGGTGATGACCGGCTTCACCACCGGCATCGCGCTCCAGATCGTCGCGGGCGTGATCAAGGACGCGACGGGGTACTCGCCCCAAAGCCACAACACGATCGGCAAGTTCATCAACGCGTTCGCCCACATCGGATCGTGGCAGCTGACACCGTGCTTGGTCGCCCTTGCGACCCTGGCGGTGTGGGCGGTGTTTCGGCTCATCAAACGGCTCGAAGCGTTCGCGACCTTGATCGCGCTCGTCGTCGTCACCGCCGCCGTAGCCGCCTTGAGCATCGAGGTCGAGACTGTCGGCGACATCGCGTCGATCCCGAACGCGCTGCCGCCGTTCGTCGTCCCTCACCTGGCGGCGATTCCCGAACTGTTGGTGGGAGGGCTGGCGGTTGCGCTCGTCGGGCTCGCGCAGGCCGCCGGAATTTCAGCGGCGGTCCCCAACCCCGACCACAGCAGGCCCAGTACATCCGGTGACTTCGTCGCCCAGGGCGCGGCCAACATCGCCGGCGGGTTCTTCGGTGCGCTGCCGACGGGTGGGTCACTGTCGCGCACCGGCGTCGCCGTGTCGGCTGGTGCACAGACGAGGTGGGCAGGTATCTTCGCCGGGATCTGGCTCGCCGCATTGGTATTGGTTGCGGGATCGCTGGCCGAGGTGATCCCGATGCCCGTCATCGGCGGATTGATTCTGGTGATCGGTGCGGAATTGATCGCCGGCCGCTGGCCGGACATCAAGTTGGTGTTGCGCGCCGCGCCGCTGTCCGCAGTGGCGATGCTGGTGACCTTCCTCGCGACCACTCAATTGCCGCTACACACCGCGATTCTCATCGGCGCGATCACGTCGCTGGTGCTGTACTGCGTGAAGGCATCACAAGCGGCCGAACTCGTCGCGCTGAAGCGGGCGGACGACGGCGGGTGGCTGGTGGTCCCGGTGCCTGAGACTGTCGAGAGCAACGCGGTCACGGTGCTGCAGTACACCGGAGTGGGACTCTTCGCAGAGGTTCCGCGCATCGATGAGAAATGGCCTCGGGTCGCCGAATCGCACAATGCCGTCGTCGTTCTCGGCGTGCGGACGCTGCCCGACGTGCCGTCGTCCAAGGTCATCAAGTCGATGCGCAGGTGGGCCGAGGACCTTCAGGCCAACGGTGGCAGATTGATCATGGCGGGTGTCAGCCCTGCGGCGGCCAAGGTCCTGCAGGCTGGCGGTCTCACGGAGCAGCTTGGCCCCAACGGTGTCGTGCCTGCAAGCGACCGACTGTTCGGCGCGACCGAGGAGGCCGTCGCACGGGGACAACAGTGGATCGCGGGCAAGCGCGACACGCCGTCGACCGGCTAGCGCTTGATACAGCGAAATCCGATGTGGCTCATGCCCGTATCAACCATTTGCGGCCGGCGTGCCGCCGGCCGGTAACGCATGCAATAGCTGTCGGCACACAGGAATGACCCGCCCTTGATCACCTTGCGCGGGATCTTGAACTGCGGCTGGGCGGGGTCGTAGCTGTCCTCCGCGCAACACGGGTGGCTGGACCGCGTCCCGGTGTACCAGTCGGTGGTCCATTCCCAAACGTTGCCCGCCATGTCGAACAGGCCGTAGCCGTTCGGCGGATAGCTTCCGACCGGTTTGGTTGTCCCGTAGCCGGTTTCGGGTAGGTAAGGGAACTCGCCGTGCCAGTAGTTGGCCAACTTCTGGTCGGGCCCTTCACGTTCGTTTCCCCACGTGTAAGCCGCTTGGTCAAGGCCGCCCCGCGCGGCGACCTCCCATTCGGCCTCGGTGGGCAGACCGCGCTCCGCCCAGTCGGCGTAGGCCTGAGCGTCCTCGAAGGCGATGTGCACAACGGGGTGATTATCCCGGCCTTTGAACGACGATCGAGGCCCACGCGGATGGTTCCAGCACGCCCCGGGTGTCCATGCCCACCACTGACTGATGTGCCGCAAGTCCACCGGTTCGGCAGTGCGCGTGAACACCATCGAGCCTGGCACAAGGTTCTCGGGTGGGGCGTCCGGATAGGCGGCTGGATCGAGCAGACGCTCAGCGACCGTGACATAGCGTGTGGCGGCGACGAATTCGGCGAACTCTGCGTTCGTCACCTGGTGGGTCTGGATCCAGAACCCGTCGACGGTGACCTCGTGGGCAGGGGATTCTTCGGGATAGTGCTCGTCGGAGCCCAGGATCGTGGTCTGCGGTGGAATCCAGACCATACCCTCGTCGAGGTCGACGTTTTGGCGGCTTTTACCCGCAGTTTCCCGCCCAAATGTTGGCTTGGACGGAATGTCGTCAGTCACTGAAGACGCACGACCAGTCGTTGCGCATGCTGACGACCGTCCACTTGTCCTTCTTCGCCCGCTTGAGTGCCTTCTCCGCGCCTGCGGTGTAATCGAATTCACGCTCGGCGTCGTCGTGCAGCACCAACAGCTGCAGGCCGTGGGTGTACTCCAGCATCTCGATGTCGCCATTGGAATTTCCCGCGGCCAGAATCGGCCTGCGCCCGATCCGACCCCACAGCCGCACCGGTTTCATCGGCCCGTCGTCGAGGAACTCCGGCTGCGAGGTTGTCGTCAGATCACCGTTCTGGTAGATCAATCCAACCGAGCTTCCGACCACGCGTTCGGGTGGGATCCCGTACAGCGCGCCGGTGACCGGGCGCATGAAGTCCCGGCCGCCGCCGGACACGATGTAACACGTGAATGCCCTGGCCTCGAGATACCGCAGCAACTCGATCATCGGGCGGTACCCGCACGAAGTGTAGGGCCGCTTGAGTGTCGGGTGCGTGGCCTCGGCGAAGAACGCCTCGATGCGGCTGCGATGTTCCTCGACCGTAATCGCTTCGTGTGCGGTGAGTACCGCTGCCACAAGGATTTTCACGTCGGTATCGTCGCCCTGGTAGTGCTTGGTGACGGCGTCGCCAAGCCACTTCAGGTCGCCTTCGAACGCCGCCTTGTATGGCTGCTTCTTCCGCAGCGACGGATCGGCCTTGGCCTGCTCGGCGAACCGGCGCACCAGGAAGTCGAGCTGGATGTACATCGGCTTCTCGCACCACAGCGTGCCGTCGTTGTCGAACACCGCGACACGCTGATGCGGCTCAACGTAATCCGGTCCACCGTGGGTCGTCACCCGGTCCACGAAGTCGACGATCGCCGACTTCGTGGGCCCGTCGTTCCACGACTCCAGCATCAGTCTTTCGCCAGGAACTGGTGCAGCTTCTCGACCGCCTGGTCGACGCTGAAGCTCGCGGGCTCGTGACGCGGCGGGAATTCTTTGAATGTCTCAAGGAACTTCGTGGCCATCGCGGTCATATAGAAGATGAAGTAGTCGTGTCGTATTAGCCACTCGTAGTACGTGTTGGATGTGACGTCGGCGAACTCGTACGGGTCGGTGCGCAGGTTGTACAGCTTGGGCAGGCGCAGGTGTGTGAACGGCTCTGCCCACACTTGCAGCGTTCCCTTGCAGCGCTGCTCGAGGAACACGGCCTTCCAGTTCTCAAAACGCATTGCGACAAGATCGCCGTCGTCGGAGAAGTAGAAGAATCCGCGCCGCGGGCTGTGCTCGACCTCGCCGGTCAGGTAGGGCAACAGGTTGTACCCGTCGATGTGGACCTTGTACGTCATGTCGCCGATCTTGTGACCGCTCTTCAGCTTTTCGCTGACATCCGGGTCACCTGCGGCGGCCAGCAAGGTCGGCAGCCAGTCATGGTGCTGAATGATGTCGTTGGATATGACTCCAGCCTTGATCTTGCCGGGCCAGCGGATCATCTCCGGTACCCGGAACGCGCCTTCCCAGTTGGTGTCCTTCTCGCTACGGAACGGTGTCATGCCGCCGTCGGGCCAGGTGTTGCGGTGCGGGCCGTTGTCGGTGGAGTAGATGACGATGGTGTCCTCGGCGATGCCGAGTTCGTCGAGCACATCGAGCACGGTTCCCACGTTCTTGTCGTGGTCGATCATCACGTCGTGGTATTCCGATTGCCAGAGGCCGGCCTGTCCCCGGCTCTCGGGCTTGGCGTGCGTGTAGAGGTGCATGTGGGTGAAGTTGCACCACACGAAGAACGGGTTGCCCGCGGTGTGCTGCCGTTTGATGTAATCGACTGTGGCATCAGCGATGTCGTCGTCGATGGTTTCCATTCGCTTCTTGCCCAGCGGACCGGTGTCTTCGATGGTCTGCTTGCCGACTGGGCCGTACCTCGGGTCATCGGGTTCTGTCGATACCTCGTCGAGCGCCTTGCACTTGAGTACGCCCCGGGGTAAGGCGAATTCGTGGAGGCGGGGGAACTGATCGGCGTGCGGGTAGTCGAAGTTCTCAGGCTCCTCCTCGGCGTTGAGATGGTAGAGGTTGCCGAAGAACTCGTCGAAGCCGTGCACGGTCGGCAGGAATTTGTTCAGGTCGCCGAAGTGGTTCTTGCCGAACTGGCCGGTGGCATAGCCCAGGGGCTTGAGCAGTTCGGCGATTGTCGGGTCCTCCGCAGCCCAGCCGATGTCAACGCCGGGCACACCGACCTTGCTCATCCCGGTGCGATACACACTCTGCCCGCTGATGAATGCTGCGCGTCCCGCGGTGCAGCTTTGCTCGCCGTAGGAGTCCGTGAAGCGCATGCCCTCGTTCGCGATGCGATCGATGTTGGGCGTGCGATATCCCATCAGGCCGTCGCTGTAGCAACTCAAGTTGCTGATGCCGATGTCGTCCCCCCAGATGACCAGAATGTTCGGTTTCCCGTCCGGCATTTCGGCTCCAATCTTCAATTAGTATCCCCGTCGAGACTAGGCGCGCTAAGGCGCTGATTCCGCATGTTTGGCCAATGATTCAGCGATTTGTGAGGTCGCGGACAAGCTTTGGGAATCGGCCGCGGTCTGGCCGAAAGATGTCGTGCGGCGAGTCGTGGAATTCATGCAGCTGTGCATCAGGAAACAATCGGTTGTACCGTGCCCACGCGTCGTCATCGACTAACGGGCTGCTGGGACTGCGTACTACCAGCAGCGGGCGCTGCAGCCGCGACAGGGGTTCCCAGAACGATCGTCCCTGCGCCGCGCTGAACGTCTTGAGGGCAGCGTCATAGTTGAGCCGCTCGCGAACCGGCGTTCCCCGCCACCGACCGTCCAGCAGGCGGCGAGCATGCGTCTCGGGCAAAACGATTTCGGCGGGCACGTAGTCGCCGATCGAGATCGAGCGGACGCGGTCCGGATGCTCCACTGCCCATGCGATCGCGTAGGTCGTTCCACGGGAGAACGTCATGATGTGCACCGGCCCGTCTGTAACCGCGTCGACCACGGCGCCGACGTCCGAAGCGAGCGCGGCGAGGTCGTAACCGCTCTCCGGCGCGTCGCTGCGTCCGTGGCCGCGGAGCTCCATCACGACTGTCCGTCGTAGCAGCAGCGGCATGATCGTCGTGTAATCGTGGGCGAGATCCGTCATGCCAGGGACGAAGACGACAGGGGCGCGACGGTCTGGGCTGCCCGAATCGAGGTAGTGAATGCGTGTGTCGCCGTTGGTGGTAAAGCGTGACCGGACCATCACGGGCATCGGCACCACAATGCCCGGTCGCTCTGGCCGCTGCGCGGTTTTGGTCCAAAGCATGCACAAGAGGCGCACGCTGTAACCGGAAGGTGATGGCGATGTACGACAAGGATCTGACCAACAAGTGGCGCGTCGAGATCGACTTCGACGAGGACGAAACCCACACGCACGCGACCGTGCGCGCGCAGTGCGCCGACGGCGAGACCGTGACCACGCTGGGGGACGCGTACCGGAACCCGAAGGACAGCAGTCAGCCGATGATCGGTGAGGAGATCGCCGCCGCGCGCGCCCTGATCGCCTTGGGCACCGAGCTGCTCCAGAGCGCGTCGTCGCGGATCGAGCAGGTCACGCACCAGCCGATCCACCTCTATCGCTGACTCGTGGCCCTTGCCGTCTGCCTGCTGTTCGACCGGCGATCCGAGCGGGCGGTGCGGGCGTTGTGGGACCGAGTCGAGGAGCAGGGCGTCGGCAGCCTGCGCTCGCATACTCATGGACGGCACGTGCCGCATATGTCGTACGCGGTGCTGCGGCGGTGGGACCACGCGGCGGTGACCGAAGCGCTCGTTGCGATCGGCGGGGGAGAACCCGTGGAGGTCAGCTTTGACGGAGTCGGGCTGTTCCGACGTGGCCGCACCTGGCTACTCGCGGGCGTGAGCGCCGACTTCGTGGCCCGCCAGCAGCGGGTCGTCGAGGCGGTCACCGCGACCGGCGCCGAACTGCACAAGCACTACCGTCCCGGTATCTGGCTACCGCACTGCTCGTTGGCTCCGCGAGCGACGCTGGCTCAGCTGCCAGGGGTGGTGGCGGCGGTGATGGATGTGCTGCCGCTGCAGGCCCGGCTTGACCGGGCCGCACTTGTAAACAGCTCGACCGGCGAGATCAGCCCGCTGGCGGAGCTGCCCTGACCGTCACACCCCCGAACGTTCCTTACCGCTCGAAAAATCACCGAAATTTCGAGCGGTAAGGAACGTTCGCCACTAGGCGGGTACAGGGTCCGGGGCCGCACCCTTCATCTGATGGAACAGGTCGATGTAGTACGGGATACACTCCGCCATCGCCCGCTCGGTCGTGAACAGCGGCTGGTATCCGAGATCACGCTGCGCCTTGGCGACCGAGAAGTAGTTGTCGAGGTAAAGCCGCTCCACCGCAAGGGGTTCCAGCAGTCGGCTTGGGCGCGCCGAAGCGGAAGTGGAACCACTGCCACACCGCCATCACGAACCACACCAGGCGACCCGGCACTCGGAGGTTCGGCCACGGCTGGCCACACGCGTCGACGACCGGCCGGGAGAACTCGAACATGTTGATCGGTTCGCCGTCGTTGATGAAGTACGCCTGCCCGGGTGCAGTCCCGCCGACAACCAGGTGCTCGGCGGCGAGGATGAAGCCGTGAATCAGGTTGTGTACGTAGGAGTTATCCAGCTTCACGTTCTTGCCGCCGACGAGCACCTTGACGTGACCGGCGAGCACGTTTTCGAACACCTTGCGGAACATCGTCTGATCGCCGCGGCCCCAGATGCCGCTCGGCCGGATCGAGCAGGTGAGCAGCCCGTCAACCCCGTTCTGCGACAACACGAACCGCTCGGCGACCACCTTGGTCTCGGTGTAGAGGTCGATGTAGCGCTCGGTGTAGGGGAGCGTCTCGTCGCCTCCGGAGATGCGCTGGCCACCCATGACCACGCTGTTGGACGCGGTATAGACGAACCGCTCGACACCTGCGGCCTGCGCGGCGTGCACGAGGTTCTTGGTGCCCTCGACGTTGACCGCGAAGCTGCGATGCCGGTACTCGTCGGTGACCGACGCGCCGCCCATCAGGTCGATGATCGCCGCGGTGTGGAAGATGGTGTCGATGCCGTCGACGGCGGCCGCCACGGTGTCGGGATCGCAGATGTCGCCCTGGACCACTTCGAGTAGCGGATGGGCGGGCAGCGGGGACGGGGCCCGGTCGAAGGAGCGGACCTGCTGCCCGCGGTCCAGCAGTTCGGTCACCAGGTTGGCGCCTACGAAGCCGGAGCCTCCGGTGACCAGGACGCGGCCCAGCTCAGCGCGGACGTGAGGAGCAGCAGCATCAGGAGCCGGCGATGAATCACTCATGCGGCAGAGCATAAATGAAACGTGTTACAGTTTCGACCCCCTAGGCGAGGTGTGATGCCGGACTCAACCTTCGTCCTCGTCCCTGGAGGCCAGCACATCCTCCACCCGCTTGCGGGCGCCAGCTAAGTGCTGTTCACAGCGTTTAGCAAGCTCTTCGCCTCTTTCCCAGAGTTTCAGCGATGCATCCAGGTCGAGACCACCCTGCTCCAGTTGCTGCACGACTTCGATCAGCTCATCGCGGGCTTCTTCGTACCCCAACTCACTAATAGGCTTCACTCGACGCCCTCGCTTACGGCGGTAACGGCCCCGTCGGTGACGCGCACCCGCAATCGTGTGCCCGCAGGCGCATCGGCCGTCGTGCGCAGAATCGCTCCCGTCGCCGTCTGCACCACCGCGTATCCGCGGTCCAGCGTGGCCGCGGGTCCGAGTGTGGTGAGCCGCGCCGACAAGTGGCCGATCCGCTCGGATTCGGCCGCCACCAACCGGGTGATGTCCCGCCGGGCGGCGGCGCGGGCGCGATGGATGTCGTCGGCCCGCGCGGTCAGCGCGGCGAGCGGCTGGGCGAGCACCGGCCTGCTGCGCAGTTGCGACAGTGTGTGCTGCTCGCGGTGCACCCAGTTGCGAAGGGCGCGGGCGCAGCGCCGCCTCAGATCCGTGATGAGCGCCCGCTCGACCGCAGCGTCGGGGACGATCCGCTTCGCCGCATCGGTAGGGGTTGCCGCGCGGACGTCGGCGACGAGGTCGCACAGCGGGTTGTCCGGTTCGTGGCCGATCGCACTCACCACAGGCGTCGTGCATTTGGCGATCTCCCGGCACAACGTCTCGTCGGAGAAGGGGAGCAGGTCCTCGACGCTGCCGCCGCCGCGAGCGATGACTATGACGTCGACGGTGTCGTCGTGGTCCAGCTCGCGCAGTGCGTCGACGATCTGCGGCACCGCGTTCGGGCCCTGCACCACGGTGTTGCGCAGCTCGAATCGCACGGCCGGCCAGCGACCGGTGGCGACCGTCATCACATCACGCTCGGCCGCCGAGGCGCGGCCGGTGATCAGCCCGACGGTGCCGGGGAGAAACGGCAGCGGCCGCTTGAGCCGCGGGTCGAACAACCCCTCGGCGTCGAGTAGGCGGCGCAGCCTTTCGATGCGGGCCAACAGCTCGCCAAGGCCAACGGCCCGAATCTCGCTGATACGCAGGCTGAATGAGCCGTTGCGGGTGTAGAACTGCGGCTTGCCGAGCATGATCACCTGGGTGCCTTCGGAGAGCGGCACCGGGGCGTCGGTCACGAGATCGCGAGGGCAACTGACGGTCAGCGACATGTCGGCGGCAGGATCACGCAATACCATCCACGCGGTCGGCCCCCGCAGTTTGAGCTCGGTCAGTTGGCCTTCGATCCACACCGTGCCGAGCCGGTCGATGTACTTGGCGACGCGAGTGGCGACGGCCCGCACCGGCCAGGGATTGTCGGGGGACTTGCCCTGTTCGGGTTCGGTCACTTGGCGGTCGCGCGGGTGATCCTGTTGGACAGCAGAGTCTGGAACGGTGCGCGCGACTTGGTGGCGTCCTCGTACGCCAGCAGCGCCTCGAGGTCGTGGACACGCAGCGAAGACAGCCGGGCCCGCAACTGAGCCAGCGTGAGCGACTCGTAGTCGAGCTCGGCGACGATGTCGGGCGGGTCGGTGCCTGCCGAATTCGTCGCCTTGGCAGGCGTCGGGTCGACGTTGTCCGGTTCGCCGCCGGTGAACAACGCGAAGCGGCCCTCGGTCAGGCGTTCGCCGTCGATGCTCGGCTTGGCACGCTCGCCGTCCTCGAGGTCCTCGTCAAAGGTGGCCCACTCCGGCTGCTCCTCTTTCGGCGGGAACAAGTGGTCGAGCGCCTCGTCACCCTTGATGACCAGGTCGGCGAAGTCCTGCTGCACCTTCATCACGAGGTGGGCAAGCTGGCTCGCGAAGGTCATCGGGTACATCAGGATGGTCTGCGGAAGCTTTCGGGTTTCCTCGATGGCGGTTACCGCCGCACCTACCAGCAGACGGACCCCATACGGTGCAGTTGCCATGGCCTCAAGACTACGGGCGATCGTCTGGCTGGCCTCGGTAGGTCGTCCATCAGTACCCTTGGAGCCATGCCGCCGACGATAAATATGGGGATTCCGGGTGCCTCCAGCTCGGTGACCGGCGGTGCTACCGGTAAACGGGTGCTGCTGGCCGAGCCGCGCGGGTATTGCGCGGGTGTGGATCGCGCCGTCGAAACGGTGGAACGCGCGCTGGAGAAGCACGGCGCCCCGGTGTACGTACGTCACGAGATCGTGCACAACCGACACGTGGTCGACACGTTGGCCAAGGCGGGCGCCGTCTTCGTCGACGAAACCGACGAGGTGCCCGAAGGCGCGATCGTGGTGTTCTCCGCCCACGGCGTCGCGCCGACCGTGCACACCAACGCCGCCGACCGCAAGCTTCAGGTCATCGACGCCACCTGTCCGCTCGTCACCAAGGTGCACAACGAGGCGAAGCGGTTCGCCCGCGACGACTACGACATCCTGCTGATCGGCCACGAGGGCCACGAGGAGGTCATCGGCACCGCCGGTGAGGCGCCGGACCACGTGCAGCTGGTGGACGGGCCGGACGCCGTCGACGACGTGACCGTGCGCGACGAGAGCAAGGTGATCTGGCTGTCGCAGACCACGCTGTCCGTCGACGAGACGATGGAAACCGTGCAGCGGCTGCGGCAGCGCTTCCCGAAGCTGCAGGATCCGCCCAGCGACGACATCTGCTACGCGACCCAGAACCGCCAGGTCGCGGTCAAGGCGATGGCGCCCGAATGCCAGCTGGTGATCGTGGTCGGCTCCCGCAACTCGTCGAACTCGGTGCGGCTGGTCGAGGTGGCGCTGGGCGCCGGTTCGGACGCCGCCCACCTGGTGGACTACGCCGACGACATCGACCCGGCCTGGCTGAAGGGGGTGACGACGGTCGGCGTCACGTCAGGAGCGTCGGTGCCCGAGGTGCTGGTGCGCGGTGTCCTCGAGCGGCTCGCCGAGTACGGCTACGACGTCGTGCAGCCGGTGACAACCGCGAACGAGACTCTGGTGTTCGCGCTGCCGCGGGAGATCCGTCCGGCGCGGCGGTAGGCCGAGCAGTCGCAAAGGTGCCCAAAAACTCGGCGTGTCGCGGACTTTCGCGTCTGCTCGCGGTGATGACGCTCATCCTCGTGATTGGCGGATGCGGCGACGACGCGACGGATCGGTTGAACGCAGCCGTGCACACGTTCGCTGACGCCCTGAACAACGGTGACGCGCATGCCGCGGCCACCGTCACGACCGATTCTGCGCAGGCGTCCGACACGTTGGGCAAGCTGTTCGACAGCCTCGGCAAGAACGCCCACTTCGAGGTGTCGAAGGTCGATCACAAGGACAACGACGCGACGTTCAGCCTTGCCGCCACATGGAAATTCGGCAAGGACGGCCGAAACCAGTGGACCTACGCCACTACCGGCAGCGCGAGCCAGACCGGCGACGCGTGGAAGATCCGGTGGGATCCGGCGACCGTCGCGCCGGGTCTCGGCACCGGTCCGCTGTCGTACAGCACGCTGACGCCCGACCCCGCTGTCAGGGTGCTGGACCGCACCGGCGCGGAGCTGCTGACCCAGCAGGTCGTCACGCTGGTCAACGTGTCTCCCGGCGCCGACGCGAATGCTGTTGCGGCACTGCTCAATCCGATCGATGCGAGTATCACCGCCGATTCCCTGCAATCGCAGCTGAGCGCGGCCAATGGTCAACCGGTCACCGCCATTACCCTGCGCGCGGAGGACGCGGCGCCCATCGAGGACGCGCTGTCGGCGATGCCGAACGTGACGCTCGCCAAGCAGACACGGCTGCTGACGACCGACAAGGCGCTGTCGTCGCCGACGCTGTCCGGGCTGTCCGACCTGTGGCAGCACGCCACCGACGATGCCGCCGGATGGGCGATCAGCGCCCAGGCCGCCAGTGGCAGCCAGCGAGTCGGTGGGCAGGACCCCAAACCCGTCGCCGACATCAACAGCACGCTCGACATCGGCATGTCGCACGCCGCCGAGGAAGCAATAGCGGCGTTGCCGACCCCCGCCGCGATGGTCGTGATCCAGCCCTCGACCGGCGACGTGCTCGCCATCGGGCAGAACCCCGCTGCGGACGCGCAGGGTCCGATCGCGCTGACGGGCCTGTATCCGCCGGGATCGACCTTCAAGACGGTCACTGTCTCGGCCGCTCTACAGGCCGGCCAGGTGACACCTGACAGCGTCGTCGACTGCCCGGGCACGGAGAACATCGAGGGGCGCCAGATCCCCAACGACGACAACTTCGACCTCGGTCAGGTGCCGCTGCACACCGCGTTCGCCCGGTCCTGCAACACCACGATGGGCAGGCTGGCGGTCAATCTGCCGCCCGACGGGCTCACCAAGGCCGCAGCCCAACTGGGCCTCGGCATCGACTTCACCGCGCCCGGCATGACGACCGTCACGGGCAAGGTGCCCGTGGCCGACACGTCAGCGCTGCGCGTCGAGGAGGGCATCGGTCAGGGCCAGGTCACCGCGTCGCCGTTCGGCATGGCACTCGTTGCCGCCACGCTGGCACACGGTTCGGTGCCGTCGCCCACGATCGTCGCCGGCCAATCCGGCAAGCCCGACCATGCGCCGGATCCGCTGCCCGCAAGCGTCGACGATCAAGTGAAATCGATGATGCGCGAGACGATTACGAGTGGCACCGCCACCCAACTGCAAGACATTCCCGGCATGCTCGGCAAGACCGGCACAGCCGAATACATCGACAACACGCACGCGCACGGGTGGTTCGTCGGCATCGACGGTGACCTCGCTCTGGCGGTATTCATCAGCGACGCGGGCAGTTCCGGACCCGCCGTCGACGCCGCGGGTCGGTTCCTGCGCACGTTGAAGTAGGCGCTCTCCCGACGGTCGTCGGCCGGCATCGCTGAATTGCAATTCAATATCAATGCCCGCTATCCGCCCGGTCTTTGCAGTTACGATCGCGTTGACGGGGAGGGGAGGCCGAAATTGGGGTCTCCGGGCGCGGTGGACGCACGGAATTCCGCGGCGTGGTTGCGACGACTTGCCCGAACAACGCCTGGGGTCATCGGAATAATCGCGCTGGCTGTGGGGGCGATCTGCGTGATCGCCGGTCTGGTGTGCGGGGCCCAGCTCAACGGTCGGATCAACGAGCGCAACTCGGTTCTCACGCGATCTGAGCCGTTCGCCTACGCGGCGCAGAACCTGTACGCCGCCCTCTCGGCCGCCGATGCCGCGGCGGGGTCAGCGTTCCTCTCCGGCGGGATCGAAACAGGCCCGATGCGGGCGCAATACCAACAAGCCTTGGCTCGCGCCTCCTCGGCACTAGCCGACGCGACCGCCGGCACGACGGATATTCAAACGCGCACCGCGATGGCCGAGATATCCCAGCAATTGGCTACGTATACCGCACTCGTCGAAGCGGCGCGGGCGAACAATCGGCAGGTGTACCCCATCGGCTCCGCCTACTTGCGAGAAGCATCCTCGTTGATGCAGACGTCGCTGCTTCCCGCCGCCGAGAAGGTCTACACCGCCAACCTCGCCACGGTCGGGGAAGATCAGCGCGCGATCGGTTCCCTGCCGGTCGTCAGCCTCGCGCTGCTGGCGCTCGCCCTCGTGGCGATCGGTGTCAGTTCGGTGATCATGTATCGCCGCACGAACCGGCAGTTCAACCTCGGGCTCGTGGTCTCGGCGGCCACCGTCTTGCTCGTGATCGGGTGGGTCGTCGTGGCCACGCAGCTGGCGGCGAGCGAGATCGAGCGCAGCCGAACCGAAGGCAGCCAGAGGTTCGAACAGCTCGCGAACGCGCGCATCCTCGCGCAGAAGGCACGGACAGACGAGACCCTGGAGCTGATCGCCCGCAGCGACATCACCGCCGCAGAAAAGTCGTTCAACAGCCATATCGACGAGCTGGGCAAGCTGCTCGAGGCGGCGCCAGCTGCCGCGAAGGACGGGGTGCAGCAATGGATCGCCAGCCACCAAAAGCAGTCTGAGGCCTATGAGGGCGGCGATTACGACGCGGCGAAGTCGCAAGCGCTCGGTCCGTCTGCAACGCAATTCGCCGCCGTCGAATCCAGCCTGCGCGACGGGATCGAGCGAACGCGCGACACATTGCGCGATCGGGTGTCGGCGGCGGGGGCATGGCTGGCGTGGAGTCCCACCGGGACCCTCGTGCTGATGGTCGTCGCTGCGTCAGCGGCCGTCGTCGGGTTGTGGCCGCGACTCAAGGAGTTCCTATGAGAACACGAGTGGTGGTGGCGCTGTTGGCCGTTGCGCTCAGCGTCGCCGGATGCGGATCCTCCGCCGCGCCGGTATCAGTGTCGGTCACGCCGGTCGAGCCGTGGCCGGCCGGTGCTACGGAAGTCACGACCGCGCCGGCGACGGGAGTCACGACCGCGCCAGCGGCGGGGGATGCGGACTGCGGCGACAGGGAAGCCAGCCTGCGCCCCGGTCCACTGCCGACGCCGGGTGCCATGCCACCAGGGTCGACGATGGCGGCAATCGCTCAGCGTGGCCGCCTCATTGCCGGTGTCGACCAGGACACCTATCTGTTCGGTTTCAGGAACCCGGCGACCGGGCAACTGGAGGGCTTCGACATCGACATCGCACGCGAGGTCGCGCGAGCGATCTTCGGCGACCCCGACCGCATTCAGCTGCGAGTGCTCAATCCAAACCAACGAGAATCAGCGCTGCAGTCCGGCGAGGTCGACGTGGTTGTGCGGACCTACTCGATCACCTGTGCGCGCAAGAAGCTCGTCGATTTCTCCACGGTGTACTACGAAGCCAACCAAAAAATCCTCAGCGTGAAGGGTTCCGGAATCGATTATTTCGCAGCGCTTTCAGGCAAACGGGTGTGCGCGGTGTCGGGTACCACCTCGCTTTCGAAGCTGTTCGAGCTCGAACCGCCGGCGAAGATCGTCGGTGCGACCACCTGGACGGACTGCCTCCTCATGCTGCAACAGGGGCAGGTCGACGCGATCAGCACGGACGATGCGGTCCTGAAAGGCCTAGCGAGACAGGACCCGAACGTGAACGTGGTCGGGGATTCCATCGCCAAGGAGCCCTACGGCATCGGGGTCAACCAACAGCAAGAAGACCTGGTTCGGTTCGTCAACGGTGTTCTCGAGAAGATCCGCAACGACGGAACCTGGGAAAGGCTCTACGCGGCCCGGCTGCTCGAAGAGCTCGGACCGTCACCAGGTCCGCCGCAACCGCGGTACAAGGATTGACCATGCGCTCGCTGACCACCGACGAGATCGATCGCGAACTCGATTCGCGCACAAAGGAAGTCGCGGCAATGTCGGCGACGCTGCTCGAGTTGGAGAACCATCCCGGTCTTGGGCATGTGCGGCTCTATCCACCGACCGGCGTGACAGCACAGCGGTGGGCGGTGATCGAGAAATCACTCGCGCAGCTGTGGGAGGACCTGGGTCGGATGACGTCCATTGTGGACTCGGCACGCATGGTTCGTGAGCGCCGGTCGGAGCCGAACAACGACGACCGCGCCGAATTGACGAAGTTGCTCCACGGGCGGCCACTCGAGGTGTCGCGACAGTCAATCCCGTTGGCGCAGCGTCAGATCGGCGGTGTCGGAGAGGAGATCGAGTACGTGGGACTCGCCGAGACGGCGGAGCGGATGCGCGGCGCATATCCTGCCGTTGTCGAATTTCTCGATGCCGTCGATCGGATCAACTCGCTTGTCGCCGAGAAGCTCGCGCCGATGCAGAAGCGACTCGACGCGGCGGGCACGGCAGGACCACAGGAGATCGCCGAGCTGTTGCAGATCTCGGCGACCGATCCACTCTCCCTGACAACGCGGGAGGTTGAGAAGCGCACTACAGCCATCGCGGATGGCGTAGAGCAGCAATCCGCCCAGCTCGCCGAACTGGCGGCAATACAGTCGAATTGGCCAGAAGCCCTCGCGACTACCGCCCGGAGTCTTGACGAGTTGCGGGAAGCGAGCGCACGCGCGACAGAGATCCGCGCCCACGCCGTAGCGAAGGTGTTGGCGGGTTCCTTTCCGGGGCGCGGCGACGCCGAGCCGGACCTGCGTGCCGAGCTCCGGTCCATCACCGCACCCGATCCGGAGGCGCTTCGCTCGCTTCGGCACCGGATAGGGGCGGCGCTGCAAGCCGCGCGTGAGGAGGAAGAGCTCGCGCAGGGCCTGCTCGATCGTCGTAGCGAGCTCAAGGGACGGCTGACGGCGTACGAGGCGAAGGCAGCCCGACTCGGGCTCGGGGAGGATCGAGACCTGTTGGCATGCAGCCGAATCGCCACCGGCCTGCTGTCACGACGACCGTGCGACCTCCGTGCCGTTACTCGCGCCGTCTCGGACTACCAACAGCTCATCGTCGACAAGCGGGGGAAGACCGAATGAAATGCGCCGAACCGGACTGCGGCGGGATCGTCGTCGACGGATACTGCGAGCGTCTGCGGTACCGCGCCCGCACCCGATGCACCCGCCGCATCGCAACCCGTCTCGACCGCGACGGCGGCGAGCGCGTCTGCCACTCCGTCGGCGCGCACAGCGTCGGTGCGAACGTCCCGCACTGGTTCGTCGACGAAGGGCAGCAGTCGCGGCCGCCTCGGCGCCGGGATCGTCGAGATTCCGCGCATTCCGAAGGGCGACCCTGTCGCCGCGATTCTGAAGGACCCGCAGGTACCGGAGTCGAGCCGGTACTGCGGTAATCACGAATGCAACAAGCCGGTCGGACGCGGCCGGGACGGACAACCAGGGCGCACCGAGGGCTTCTGCCCCGAGTGCGGCACGCGATATTCATTTGTTCCCAAGCTTTCTCGTGGCGACATAGTGGGTGGGCAGTACGAAGTCCAGGGATGCATCGCGCACGGCGGCCTAGGCTGGATCTACCTGGCGATCGACCGCAACGTCGAAAACCGCTGGGTGGTCCTCAAGGGCTTGCTCAATTCCGGCGACGCCGAGGCGATGGCCGTGGCCAAGGCCGAGGTCCTCGCCCTCGCCGGGGTCGAACACCCGAACATCGTCCGCATCTACAACTTCGTCCAGCATTCGGATTCAGCGGGGGTTCCCGTCGGCTACATCGTGATGGAGTTCGTCGGCGGAACGTCGCTGAAGCAGATCCGCAAGGCGCGCAACGCTCCGCTTCCACCGGGTCAGGCGGTCGCCTACATCGTCGAGATCGTTCCGGCCCTTGGATACCTGCACTCGCAAGGACTCGCCTACTGCGACTTCAAGCCGGACAACGTGATGCAGGTCGATGAACAGCTCAAGCTCATCGACCTCGGTGCGGTGCTCCGTATGGACGACGAGGAAAGTGCGATCTACGGCACCATCGGCTACCAGGCACCCGAGATCGCCGATACGGGTCCCACGGTCGCCAGCGACGTGTACACCGTCGGCAGAACACTCGCCGTCCTGGTGATGGACGTCCCGCAGGAGAGGGGCCGGTTCGTCGACCAACTGCCCGGCCCCGCAACGGTGCCGGTGCTGGCCAAGCACGAATCGTTGTATCTGGCGATCCTGCGTGCGACGGATCACGATCCAGACCGGCGCTTCGCGTCCATGGAGGAGTTGGCGGATCAGCTGACCGGGGTGATGCACGAGATCGCCGCCCGCGAGGACGACAAAGAGCGGCCGCGGATGTCGAGCAACTTCAGCCCGCAACGTGGCATCTACGGCGCGGGCGCGGACACGCCGGTCGACGCCGCCCAGGTGATCGCGGCGCTCCCCGTGCCCGTGGTCGACGCCACTGATCCCGGCGCCGCGATACTCGCCACGACGAGCGGCACCCCGCCTGCCCAACTCGAACACGCGCTCGATCTGGCCAGAACCGGTGCGCAGCAAGCGAATAGATCCTCTGTCGAGGTGCCGCTGCGACTGGTTCGTGCGTCGCTCGAGATCGGTGCGCCGGCAGACGCCAGGAAACGACTGAATCAGCTCGAATCGGTGATTCCCGGAGACTGGCGGCTGACGTGGTACAGCGGACAATGCGCGCTGCTGGAACGCGCCTTCGACAAGGCCGCCGCCGATTTCGATGCGGTGCTGGCTGCGCTTCCCGGCGAGCTTGCCCCAAAGATGGCGATGGCCGCTACCGCCGAAATGCGAGGTGCACGCGATGTGGCCGCGCGCTACTACGAGACGGTATGGCGGACCGACCATAGCTACGTCAGCGCCGCGTTCGGGCTGGCGCGGCAGCGGGTACACGCCGGAGACCGCGCCGGTGCTGTCGCGGCACTCGACCAGGTACCCACGGATTCAGCGCATTTCACTGCCGCGGCGGCGACCGCAATCGAGATCCTGCTCGATGGCCAGACACCCGAGAAGCTCGACGAACAGACGCTGCTCGATGCCGGCAAGCGCACCGCGGAACTGAACCTGGAGTCGGCCACCAAGCGCGCAACGATTCGGCTGCACGTCCTCGGCGCGGCGTTGGACTGGCTACAGGCCGGGCACAAGACAAGCGCAGCGCGGCTGCTTGGCTCGGGCTTCGATGAACTCAGCATCCGGACGGGGATGGAGCGCAGCTACCGCGAGCTAGCGCATGAGTCGGTCGACACATGGGACCGTATTGCGTTGGTGGAGCAGGCAAATGGGGTCCGGCCGAGGACACGGGTATGACCGGTCAACAGGACACGTGCGAGCAGTGCGATGCAGCCGTCCAGCGTGCCGACCGGTTCTGTGAGAGCTGCGGGGCCTCGTTGTCGGAGATCCGCCGAATCGCCATCCCTCAGGGCGAACGGTTCTTGGAAGGGCCGTGCGCCGACTGCGGGAACGAGGAGGACTTCGACGAGTACTGCACGGTCTGCGGTCACCGTCGCGCGGAACCCGATCGCGCCCAGGCAGATCTTGGCAGGGTCGTGCTGATCACCGACCGCGGCATCGAACACGCGCGCAACGAGGACGCCGCAGCGGCGGCGATGTTGGTGGGCAGCGACCCCGAGCGGCCGGACGCGATCGCAGTCGCGGTGTCCGACGGCGTCTCGTCCTCGGATGAGGCGCATGCTGCCGCGGTGGCCGCGTCGAAGGCGGGTGTGGATGCGATGCTCGCCGCGTTCGTCGTGTCCCGCAAGGCACGTGGGGCGGTGCTGGCTGGTCTGGGGGAGGCGGCGAAGGCGGCGGCGACGGCCGGGACTGTTTCCGCTTCGGCGCCGTCGTGCACGTACACTGCGGCGATTGTCGTGCCGACTTCTGCAGGAACAGCACAGATCACGGTCGGAAACGTCGGCGACAGCAGGGCGTACTGGCTTCCCGAGTCGCCGGCGCCCGCGCAGCAGCTGACAGTCGACGACTCCCTGGCGCAGGAACTGATCACCGCGGGCGCGGCGGCCGACTCGGAAGCCGTGCAACGCGGCGCACACACGCTGACCCGTTGGCTCGGCGCCGACAGCGAAGCGGAGCCGTGGTCGGAATCGGCTGTGCGGACGATCACCGCCGTCGGCCCCGGTTGCCTGTTGCTGTGCAGCGACGGGCTGTGGAATTACCTGCCGGACGCCGCCGACATCGCACGATTCTGCAGCGGTGCCGACGCGGCCGAGGCGGCGCGCGCGCTCACCGAATTCGCTTTGGATGCCGGTGGCCAGGACAACATCACCATCGCAGTAATTCCGATCGAAGGGGCATCATGAGTTCGGCTGAACAACAGGGCATTTCGGTTGATGTCGATCACAAT
This sequence comes from uncultured Actinomycetota bacterium, assembly GCA_963698965.1. Lineage (GTDB taxonomy): Bacteria > Actinomycetota > Actinomycetes > Mycobacteriales > Mycobacteriaceae > Mycobacterium. The sequence continues at coordinate 97,745 of CAVOSY010000014.1, read as the reverse complement.
CCCTACCTTGCCGACGGCAGCGGTACCGTCGACGCGATCGTCAGCGTCACCGCCGATGTCGCGGCGGCGACCTCAGCGCCCGATCGGGTCGAGGCGATCATCATGGACTGCTCCACGTCCATGCAGGCACCGATCGAGAAGTTCGACGCGGCAAAACGGGCTACCGCCGCTGCGATCATGGAACTCGTCGACGGTAGCTACTTCACGGTCGTGTGCGGCACCGAGAAGGCCGTCAGCGTGTACCCCAAAGAAGGGCTGGCGCGGGCGAGCACGGAGACCAGGGCGGCGGCGATGCGCGCCGTGGACGGCCTTCGGCCTCACGGCGGCACGGCGATGGGCACATGGCTCGCGCACGTCCGCGGAATCGTCGGGCAGCGCAAAGGCGCGCTCATTCACGCGATCCTGCTCACCGACGGCAAGGACGAGCACGAAACCCCAGAAGAACTGGGGGAGGAAATCGGGCTCAGCGAGGGCGAATTCACCTGCGACTGCCGAGGAGTGGGAACCGACTGGGAGGTGGACGAACTGCGCGCGATTTCGACCGCACTGCTCGGCACCGTCGACATCGTGGCCGACCCAGAAGATCTCGCAGACGATTTCGCGTCGATGATGCGTGCGTCGATGAGCAAGTCGATTCCTGACCTGACTTTGCGGCTGTGGACGCCTGCCGGCGCACGTGTCGAATTTGTGAAACAGGTTGCGCCGACGGTCGAAGACCTCACTCACCGGCGAGTCGATGCGGGAAACCAGTGCGGGGAGTACCCGTTGGGCTCGTGGGGCTCCGAGGACCGCGACTACCACATTCAGGTCGAGGTCGAGCCGGCTGCGGTTGGGCGCGAGAAGCTAGCCGCGCGGGTGAGTGTCGTTGCGGGCGACCAGGTTGTGGGTCAGGGGTTGGTCAAGGCGGTGTGGACCGCCGACACCGCGTTGTCGGCGCAGATCAGTCGCCGGGTGGCGCACTACACGGGTCAGGCGGAGCTGGCGCAGGCAGTGCAGGAGGGCTTGAGCGCGCGCAAAACCGGGGATATCAAGACCGCGACCGCCAAACTGCAACGCGCGATGGAACTCGCGGTCGAATCGGGAAATGATGGAACGGCCAAGCTGCTTCGAGGAGTGGTCGAGGTCGACGAGCGCACCGGCACGGTCCGGCTGCGGCGTGCGGTCGCAGCGGCGGACGAGATGGCACTGGACGCCCGGTCGACCAGAACCGCACGAGTCCGGAAGGAGACCTGATGCCGACCTGCATCGAGGGACACTCCTCGAAAGCCGACGACTACTGCGATGTGTGCGGAGCACCCATCGGGAGCTCGGCAGCACAGCCCGATTCGCCACCCGCTCCTGAGGCGCAGGCTTGCCCTGCATGTGGGATGCCGGTGAGTGGCCGCTTCTGTGAAGCATGTGGACACGATTCGGCGCTGCCTGAACCGGCGGCAGGGTCCCCGGCAGCTGCCCCCGAGGCCAAGTCGGTCGGATGGACCGCCGTCGTGAACGCCGACCGCGACCTCTATGAGCGTGTGGTCGCCCGTGAGGGCCCCGACACGGTCGAGTTCCCGCGATTCTTCCCGGAACGCCGAATCGTCCTCAAGGGGAACACCACGTTGATCGGCAGGCACAACCGCGAGCAGGGCGTGGAACCCGAGATCGACCTCGGCATCCATCCCGTCGACCGCGGCGTCTCGACGCAACATGCCGTGCTGCGGGTCCGTGACTCCGGCCTCACCGTCACCGACCTGGGCTCGACCAACGGAACCAGCCTCAACAGCAGCGAAGACCTTCTCCCGGAAGGTGAGGAGACGCCATTGGCCGACGGTGATCGCATCCACATCGGCGCGTGGACCACGATCACGATCCTGCAGTCCTAGATGTCGTATTCCCAGCTGTCGGCTTCCCGGCTGTTGCGCGTCGAGCGCGGCCGGGACCGGTTCTCCGTGCGGTTGTCGCTTTCGTCGTCGCCGCCACGGTAGCGCACCCGCGAGATCGGGTGATGTGTCCCATTTCCCTTGCTGAGGTGGGATTCTCGCGGCGGATAGTCGTCGTACCGGCGCCGCCGCTCGGCGCGGTCGTAGGAGGAGGTGCGCCGCTCGGCGGGCGGCACGGCCTTGCGGGGTTCGCGTGCCGACGACGAGCGCGCGCGGCGGCGTGGCGGTTCGGCGGGTGGCGGCTGATCGGTCTGCCGCGGGCTGCGGGGTCGGCGGGGACGCTCGGTGACCGGTTCGATGATCTCGGTCTCCGGCGGCCGCGTGTGCCGCGATCGCGACGGTGTGGCGCGCTTGGTCGTCTTGGGGCTGCGGGTGGTGCCCGCAGCGGACTTGGCGGCCCGGGCGGGCCGATCGATGGTGTGCTTGCGGCGGGGTGGGTCCTTGGTATCGGCAGCGTCGTCTTCGGCGTCGGTAGGCTCACCCGTCAACAACGACGACACCTTTGATGTGACCGAAGACACACGACCGCCGGCCTTTGCCTTGGTGTCTTTGGCGGCGGAGCGCGCCGTACCGCGGCGCGACATGCCGTAATACCAGCGGCCCATGCCGACCAGCAGGACAGCGGCCGACGTGAAGAACATCAGCGGGAACCGCTCGATCAGCGGGTAGCCGCAGTTGATCGCCAGGTCCTTGACGCCGCCGAGTTGGCCCCCGTGAAAAAGGAAATATGCCGTCGGCACGGCGCCGAACAGGATCAGTGGCGGCTGGATGACAGCGGTGAATATCCCGGACTGGCGCACCGCGAGAACCGCGAAGATGCAGCCCAGCACATACGACGAGGCGAAGACCGTGCTGAGCTCTTTGTTGCCCGTGCCGGCGTCGTAGGCGAAGCCGATCGCGGTCAAAGCGACCGCGATCAATACGGCTCCCCACCAGGGGACACCTGGGATGTTGGGGTGCGCAGAGCGATGGTCGGGCGTGACTGCCGACCGCGCGCGCTGAGCTGACACAGATAGACCGTACCGGCTCTATCTAAAAGGAGCTGTCAGCGCGGTTCTGGCGCGCCCGTCACAGTCTCCTAGACTCTGATGCCTGTGGGCCTGAACCTAGGAATCGTCGGTTTGCCGAATGTCGGTAAATCGACCTTGTTCAATGCGCTGACGCGCAACAACGTGCTGGCGGCCAACTATCCGTTCGCGACGATCGAGCCGAACGAGGGTGTGGTGCCGCTACCCGATCTGCGGTTGGCCAAACTCGCCGAGATGTTCAACTCGGAAAAGATCGTGCCGGCGCCGGTGACGTTCGTCGATATCGCCGGCATCGTCAAAGGCGCGTCCGAGGGCGCCGGCCTCGGCAACAAGTTCCTGGCGAACATCCGGGAGAGCGACGCGATCTGTCAGGTCGTGCGTGTGTTCACCGATGACGATGTCGCCCACGTCGACGGGCGGATCGATCCGAAGTCGGATATCGAGGTGATCGAGACCGAGCTGATCCTGGCCGACCTGCAGACGCTCGAGCGTGCGGTGCCACGGCTGGAGAAAGAGGCCCGAACCCATAAGGATCGGCGTTCGGCGTACGAGGCGGCCGTAGCGGCGCAGGAGATTCTGAACGGGGGCAAGACGCTCTTCGCGGCAGGCAGTGAAGCATCGCTGCTTCGCGAGCTGAACTTGTTGACGACCAAGCCGTTCCTCTATGTCTTCAACGCCGACGAGGCCGTGCTGACGGACGAGGCGCGGCTGACGGCGCTGCGCGAGTTGGTCGCGCCTGCCGACGCGGTGTTCCTGGACGCGAAGATCGAGGCGGAGCTTCAGGAGCTTGACGACGAGTCGGCCGCTGAGTTGCTGGAGTCGATCGGCCAGAGCGAACGCGGCCTGGATGCGTTGGCGCGGGCGGGTTTTCACACCCTGAAGCTGCAGACCTTCTTGACCGCGGGGCCAAAAGAGTCGCGCGCCTGGACGATTCACCAGGGCGACACCGCGCCGAAGGCCGCGGGCGTGATTCACACCGACTTCGAGAAGGGCTTCATCAAGGCCGAGATCGTGTCGTACGACGACCTGATCGAAGCCGGATCGATGGCCGCCGCCAAGGCCGCGGGCAAGGTGCGCATGGAGGGCAAGGACTACGTGATGGCCGACGGCGACGTGGTCGAGTTCCGGTTCAACGTCTAGTGCTGGTCAGTTCAAGCTGCGTTCTATTCCATTCGCTCGACCCACTGGGCGCGGGAGGGGCCGGGATCAAACGCTTCGCCGAAGTACTGTGTCTCGCGGACGACCTCGCCATCCTCGAATTCCATGATGCTCACCACATAGAACGGCTGCCCGTCGTAGGTCAGGACGAGTTCGCTGACCCACAGGTTGCCGCCGCCGAGGATTTGCCGCACGGTGAAGCGCTTGGCATTCGGCTGAGCGAAGCGCGATGCCTGAATGTTGTCGCGCCCTCGAATTCGCTCACCTGATTGGGGGTACTCGAGAACCGCGTCAGGTCGGTAAATCCGATGTTCCGCCTCATAGTCGTTTACATCAGAGGCTGCCCAGTGGGCCTGGAGGGCGGCCCGCACTGCGTCGTCATTCATGGGCGGCAACCTTTCCCGAGCAGCGGCATGAGGTCTGCTCGAACGCGCGCGGCTCGGGCAGTCTGTCAGAAGACCGTATCGGGCTCGTCAACAATGCTGACCAGATGGACAGGTGTCCAGTTATCTTTTACCCCGTTGGTCACCACCAGGCGAGCAGAGATGGGGTTGGAAATGAGCAGAGTGCCGAGTCGACAGGCTCGCTTGGCCCACGCTGCCAAGCATGCCGAGATGTGGAATGCGGGGAAGAAGGACGAATGGGTGGCATCGTGGCGCACGATCTGCCCGGGTGAGGTCCGCATGTTCGACCCGGTAGGTACCGAAGAGAAGCACGGCTTCGATGCCGCGACGTCGGAGGCGTTCGACATGTTCCAATCGATCCTGAAAATCAAGATGATCACGGCGCAGGTCAACGGCAGCGAGATGGCTTGGGTTTGCGAGAACTACTTCGGCACGGAGCCGAACGTTCAAATGGCTTACAGCATCGAGACGTTTGCTTGGGACGATGACGGGAACCTTCTCATCAAGACCTATTATCCGATGCCTGAATTCGTCGGTGCCGACAGCGACCCTTACGCTCACTTGTTGGAGGGTCAGAAGTAGTCCGCACCGGCGTGGCAGCGTCGAGTTCCCGATCCGAATCACCAAAACGCTGATCTTGCTGGTAGGGAGAGATTAGGGTTCGGCTACGAGGGCGACCGCCGCGTAAACGGTGATCGGTACAGGTACGGCGAGGCCCATAGCTGAGGCGGGTAGTGGCGACGATGATCGTTTCCCAAGGGTGTTCCGTGCGCATCGCCGCCCTCGCTGGGTGCGTTGCTTTACTGCTCTCGAGCTGCTCGTCAACCACCGAGCCGACGACTGCGCTCTCATCCTCCGCGACGACCACCACGACCGCCCCCGCATCGAACTCCGCGCTCAAGACTATTGATCCCCAAGCGTTTCAGGCTGTCGTCGATGCCACCGCCAAGCAGCTGAAGGTCCCTGGGGCGATGGTGGTACTGCGCACCCCACAGGGCAACTTCAATGCAGCGTTCGGCACCACCGAACTCGGTGAGCAGACGTCGCCGGATGCGATCACTCACTTCCGGATCGCCTCGAACACCAAGACCATGACCGCGGCGTTGATCGTGCTGCTCGCCCAGGACGGCAAACTGAAGTTCACGGATCCGGTGTCTGCCTACGTACCGGATGTGCCCAACGGCGAGAACATCACCGTCGCAGAGCTTTTGAAGATGCGCAGCGGCCTGTACGGCTACACCGCCGATCCTGCGCTTGCAGCCGCGATGGATGCCGATCCGGGGAAGGCCTGGACAACCCGGGAGGTATTGGACATCGCATTCCGGCATCCGCCGCAGTTCGCGCCAGATGCCTCGTATGAGTACAACAACACCAACTACGCGCTTCTCGGTCTGGTCGCCGAGAAGGTCGGGGGGCGCCCGTTGGCGCAGCAGTTCCAGGAGCGTCTGTTCGGCCCGGTCGGGCTCACGCACACGTCGCTTCCCGCCGCCGACGACATCTCCATGCCGGCGCCCTATTCACACGGCTACATGTACGGCGGCAGCTTCTACGCACTCGCCGACGACCCGTATCCGGCTGACATGCAGGCCGCCGCGCAGGCCGGAACGTTGCAACCGATCGATTACACCAACCAGAACTCCTCCTACGCCAGCGCCGCCGGGGGAGCGATCTCGACGGCCGAGGACCTCGTCACGTGGATGAAAGCACTCGTCTCGGGCAAGGTGTTCAACGCCGACTATCACCAACAGTGGTTGACGAGCTTGCAGGCCGAGGATCCGGGTGCGCCCGACGGGCAGAAGTACGGATACGGAATCTCGTATCAGCGCTTCGGACCGAAAGCCGCGATGTTCTACCACGGCGGTGAACTTCCGGGCTTCAACTCGTTCATGGGCTACGACCCGGATAACGATGTGGCGCTCGTCATTTGGACGAATCTGACTCTCTCGCCGGAGGGCAAGACGACAGCGCAAGCCATGCTTCCTGTTGTTCTCGACGAGATCTACGCGGGCCTGTCCCTGGCGCCACCGCCGACTCCGACGACCACAAGGTAACCGCACGGATACACTCATCCGCCATGGCTTCGAACATTCGTCGGGCTGCCGGCACTCAAACGTTTGTTGACGTGCTGAAAATTTGGTCGGGGATCAAGCGGCCAAATCCTGCTCAGGATCTCGAGGACTTCGCCGCTGGTATGACTCTGGAGGTCAGTTGCTTCTCGCGACCAGTAGAGGAGCCCGCTGCCCGATCTCACCTCGGCACGCTCAGTCTTACTCGGGGAAGGCCGGTCACATGGCGACGGCGTGGTAAAGACGCCGTCACCCTACGTGCTCCGCTGACCCTGCAGGACTGTGCCGGGAAGGCCAACGCGCCACAGCTGTCGGCCTTCGACCTCGTCACCGCGTCCGGATCGTTCAGTGTGCAGATCCCCGCGTTGGACGTAGAACTGGTGAAGCACGCATTGGCCACACAAGGCTGACGGCCCGCTCCGAGTCCTCCCCGCGGGATGACCCGAGATCGCCTGAGGCATAACCGAATCGGGCATTCACGCGGTCATGGTTAGCGCAGCCAGGATTCTGTCTGTCAGCCGGTCAAGGTAGTCCTCGCCGGTTTGTGTGTGTACGACCGCCAGCCGCCAGTAAAGCGGACCAGCTAGAAAGTCCATGCACATTTCGAGGTCGCTGTCGGCTGCCAACTCGCCGCGTTTGACGGCGCGCTGAAAGAGCACCGCGGCTTTCGCGCGGCGCGGGGTCCGCAAGGTGGGCACCAAGGCGTCGGCCAGAGCGGGGTTGCGTGTCGCCTCAGCGAGCAGGTCGGGAATGATGTGCCGGGCGAGCGGGTGGGCGATCGCCTCGCAGGCATTGTCCAGATACTGGCGGATGTCGCCGCGCAGACTCCCGGTGTCCGGTACGTCGATGGCGGCGACCGCCACCTCTGAGGTCAGCGCCACAGTCATGTCCAGCTTGGAGCGCCAGCGCCGATAGATGGCGGCCTTACCGACTCCAGCGCGCTTGGCCACCGCGTCGATGGACAGTCGGCCGTAGCCCACCTCAGCGAGTTCTTCAAAGAAGGCCGTCTGTATCGCATCGGTCACCTCGGACTGCAGGACGGGACCCGCCGATGTCCGGCGTCGCATTGTGTCGGAGGCCATAGCGGCACCCTAACACGAGACGGAACAGTTGCGTTTCGTTTAGACATGGGGTTATCTTGTCGATACGATACTGTTCCGTTTCGACTTGAGGAGGCTCCATGAAATTTCTTTTTGACGACGCGTCGTTCTCGTTCGAGGCGTTGCGTGCTGCTGGCTTCGCCAACTACTCCGGCGCGGATATCGGCGAGGTGGTGGCGACCGCGCAAGCCATTCCCGACGGCGACGAGGCGAGTTGGCATCGGGAGTGGAAGGCCACCGCGGAGCGCGTCGAAGAACTAGGTCGCAAATCGCTCGCTGACGGTCACCGTGTCAGTGCCCGTGAAGCATTGTTGCGAGCCTCGAACTACTACCGCACCGCCGAGTTCTACCGTCGCGACGACCCGGCACGGGACCCGGAGGTGACCCTGCTGTCAGCGCGCAGTCGCGACGCGTTCGTCACCGCGATGTCGCTCTTCGAATTCGGCTTCGAGCAGGTGTCCGTTCCGTACGAGCGAACCACCCTTCCGGGTTACCTCTACCGCGTAGACGACTCCGGGCAGCCTCGGCCAACGATCGTCTACAACAACGGATATGACTCCACGCTGGAAGAGTCATACTTCGCCATCGCCGCGGCCGCGCTGTCGCGCGGCTATAACGTGCTGGCCTTCGACGGACCCGGTCAGGGTGGCGCGCTACGGCAACAGGGTCTGGTTTTCCGCCCGGACTGGGAGGCGGTTATCACTCCGGTCATCGACTATGCGCTGACTCGGCAGGAAATCGCCGATGACCGCATCACGCTGTTCGGGTACAGCATGGGTGGATACCTCGTTGCGCGAGCGGCGGCGTTCGACTCACGCGTTGCCGCCCTGATCCTCGATGACGGCCTCTACGACTTCCATGCCGCGATGGTCAACAAGTTGCCGCCATTCCTGGGCGAGTGGATCGACAAGGGCAGAGACGATGTGGCGCTTCCGGTGATGGAACTCTTGATGTCCATCGACACCGAAGCGCGGTGGGCACTGCGAAATGGCAAGTGGGTCATGGGCGTGGACTCGATCGCCGACGTGCCACGGGCCTTCAAGGGCTACACGCTGGCTGGGGTGGCCGATCGGATCACCGCGCCGGCGCTGGTTCTCGACCCCGACAATGATCAGTTCCTCAAAGGCCAACCGCAACGGGCCGCAGAGGCAATGGTCAACTCCGACACCACCCTCGTGACACTCAAAGAAAGCGAGGGCGCAGGCGAGCACTGCCACGTGGGGGCGATGTCCCGGCTGCACCAGACCATCTTCGACTGGCTCGACGACACCGTGGTCCGATGATCGGCCGGGTGGTTGGGCTCAGTCCACCGAGCTGATGGTCGCATTGCAAATCGGGAGATTGACTGGGAGCAGGTGCGATTGGAAGCCGTTCGGTGGAGTGACGACCAATGTGCCGACGCGAGGGCAGTCGTTCCCGGTTGTGGTGTCGATCGCGTAGGACTCGACATCCGCGTTGGCTACATCGCCGGGGTTGAGCGTGAGGTGATGCGCCGCATTGGCGGGGCGCCGCGCGACGTGAACCAGCACACCACCGGCCGCGGTCACCAGGTCCGCTCCGGGATATCCGGTCATCGTGCAGGGGTGTGACGAGGTGTTCTTGAAGGAGACGGTCACATGGCGCAGTGTGTTGGCAGACGCGACGTCTCCGTTGGTGACTCCGAGGTCACTGTCGGAGCACTGGCCGGCTGGCGCAGCGGTCGGAGTATCTGTTGGTGGCGTTGAACTCGGTGGCGCCGTTGGCGCAGAACTCGTTGGCGACGCGGCAGTCGTGGTCGTTGGGGACGTGGCCCCCGGCGATGTGGATGGCGCCGCTGGGGTTTGATGGGTCGTGCATCCCGCGATCAGAACGACCGATAGCACAGTCAGCACCCGTTTCATGTCCCACCCCTCGTTACGCCGGACCAAGCCGGAAAATCAATTCGAGTGTGCATCACCAATGTTTGTGACACACGGACATATTCGATCCGGGCGCGCACATCTGTATTGAGTAGTGGACTACTCGATTATTGACTGGGACATTGCTGTCTGATTGCTCGATATTTCCTGTGCCACAACGGCATATTGGTTGGGATCGCTCGCGGGGGCGCGCCGCACGAAAGGAACCGAGGAGGCGAATTTTGCGCTTGGCATTGGCATTTCGCGCACAACAGTCCGTCTTGTGTCCGAAGATGCCGCAAACCCCACCTGAGCGATGTGCAGATGGGGTCCGGGTCGTTCAATCGGTGAATCACCGCGGCAACGGATCAGAAAGGCACGTCCACATTGTCGCCGAGCCACTTGTGGTAGCCGAAGATTGCTGGGCTCTCCGGATCAGTGCCGTAGGGCGTGGCGGGATCGGTATCGGTGACGGCGGCGGGTCCTGGCTGCGTCACGGCCGTCGTCATAGGCGCCGGGTGGGTGGCGGCGCTGGCGACGGGGGCGACGGCGACCGCGACGCCGATCGCCGCTGCGGTCAACCACGGTGCTGCGAACTTGATTGTTGTTTTCATGGTGTTCTCCTGTTCGGCGTGCGATCCGTCGTCGGGACGCCCATCTGCGTGTACGAGCCGGTGGCGGTGAGGGCGTTGCCAAGCGGCGACGCGCAGATGGGGTCCGGCTTGGGGGTGGGTGCTCAGAAGGGCACGTCCACTTGACCATTCGTGGTGTTGGCCTCATCGTGATCCGAAACGTGGTAACCGAGCACGTATGGGGAATGGGGGTCCGTGCCGTAAGGCACAAGAGGATCGGTGTCGGTGATCGCGGCCGGACCGGAATGGGGTACCGGAGTGGAAGCGGCGCTGGCGATGGGTGCGAGAGCAATCGCGCCACCCATTGCTGCTGCGGCCAACCACGGTGCGACGTACTTGATCGTGGTCTTCATGATGTTCCCCTTTGCTGGAGCACCCTGTTTGGGCTAGGGAAATCATTGCGCTCTAGCAAACGGATGTCGTCAATGCTGGCATCCGTTCGACCCTGCAGTTACCTGGAATTCATTGCTGGGGGAGACCTATCCCTGGTTTGTCCACAGCGTCGCGAACCGACGGTCAAGTGCTGTGATCAGGCGGTCGAGGTCGCGTTGTCTGGCTTCCAGCGCGCGAACCTCGGATCGCAACCGCGCCATCGTCCGAAGCCCGACAACCTTGTCGCCTTCCACGCAGGCTCGCAGCTGTACGCGGCTTCGCAGCAGGTCGCCCGCGACCTGCTGGCGCTCGTCGGCAAGGACCCCGCGGAAGTACGCCGCCTGCGAGGCATCTGCAGCGCGGGCTGGACCGACACTCCGCTCCCCAACAGCCACCGTGGCAATCTAACGGTTCCCTTAGGTGGCTGCCACTCGGGTCACATTTGCCCGTGCGCGGGGGAGAGGCTGTTTTCGCGATCACTCCATCCGTTGGAATCGATTCAGCACCAATGCGATACGGGGTGGGCCAACCGTCCGCCTGGGCTGAGGCCACAACTTACGGCAGAATCGCGCACGTGACGCCGCCGCAACGCCCAGGGCAGCCTGATTGGCGCGGTAGAGGTACCCCACCGCCCGGCCCGGCGCCGCGCAGGCCTCCGCCGCCCCGACGTCCGGAGCCGCCGCAAGAACAGCTCCGCGCAAGGTACCGGCCCGCCGATGTGGGGCCTACCCAGAGGATCGTGCGGCCTCAGTCACCAGCGGATGCGAGGCCGACCCAACAGATCCAGCGGATGCCGCCACCCCCACCGCCACAGTCATTCCCCGACAAGAAGCAGCGGCGCTCGCGCGGCATCAATCGCCAGTCGATCATTCTCATCGTCATCATCGTCGTCGCGCTGGTGACGGGCGGACTGGCAGCCGCCGAACTCTACGCCCGGCACCGCGCCGACAACATTCTGACGGAGGTCGCCCAATGCGTCGTGCAGGACAGCGCCTCCATCTCGTTCGGGGTGAATCCGCCCTTCCTGTGGCAGCACATCACGGGCCACTACACCAACATCTCGGTCGACACCGCCGGGAACCGAGTCCAGAGCGCCAACGGAATGACGGCCGACGTGACCCTCAAAGACGTGCGGCTGCAGGATTCCGCGAACTCCAAGGGCACCATAGGATCGCTCACCGCGACACTCAGCTGGAAGTCCGCAGGCATCAAGGACACCGTGGCTGCCAGCCTTCCTGGCGTGGGCAATCTGGTCACCGGCGTGAGCACGGACTCCGCAGCGGGCACCGTGATCCTGGCGGCTGGTAGCAACAGCGTCACGGCCAAGCCCGTCGTCACCGACGGTGACCTGAACCTGGAGGTTCTCGACGTCAACGGCCCGCTGCCGAAGGACGCGGTGCAGACGGCACTGAACGGCCTCACCAAGAAGCTGAATGACAACTATCCGCTGGGCATCCACGCCGACAGTGTCAAGGTGACCGATACCGGAGTGGTCGGATCGTTCTCCAGCCAGAACGCACCGATCCCCAAAGAGGATGCGAATCCGTGTTTCGCCCGGCTGTGAGCGCCGATTAGTCAGCTAAGACGGCGATTTCGTCGCCGAGCCGGTAACCAGGCGCCAGGGGAAGCGCGTCGCCGCTCCAGAACGAGCCGGGATCAAACCAGTTGTAGTGCTTTTCGGTCGTGAGCAAGCCCATCTCCTCGTAGGTGATGGCGACGGTCTCAGCACAATACGCGGTTTCCAACCCGACTTGGAGTTTCTCCGCCTTCCTGCGCCGAGTGGCCTCACGAACCTTGCTGTGCAAGAACGGAATTCCTCGCGTGAGGTCGGCGACGGCCAGGCGGCCGCGGAACCATCGGCCGGTGAGCCTGGCGGTGGTGGGAAACGGTGTGCCGTCCATCCGGGCGACGACCTTCAGTGCGCGGTCCTCCTGCTCGCGGGTCGCGTACGGTGTCAGCTGTCGCAGCCAGCAGCGCTGATGGTAGCTGGTCATCCAGCGCTCGATCGCCTGCCGGGCGTCGTGCAGCTGGACGCCGCGGTGATTACCGCCCGTCCACATGTCGGTCAGTTTGTCGCCCAGCTCCGCGTGCCACATCAAGGGGGGCAGGTCTTCGATCGCGATCGTCATCCCGACGTGGTTGACCGGGCTGTTGCTCATCGTCTGGATCGCCCGGTCCGGTCCGGAGGATCCTCGGAACAGCCAGATATCACCCGTCCGGGTCTCGTCCAGCGCTCGCTCGAGCGACACTGTGCTTTCCCTCACGCGAGCAGCTTAGGCAGACTCTTGCTATGCGCGGCATATGGAAGTGGGTTGGACTGGCCGGTGTCGCCGGCGTGGTGGCGGGTGGCGTGTTGGTCGCGCGCGACCAACGTAAGCGCAATTCCTACACACCAGAGGACATCCGTGCCCGGCTGCACAAGCGGGTGGCCGAGGCCGGCGGCGCCGACACGCTTTAGCTGGCCACGGCGTAGAGTCGATGCGAGCCCGAAAAACCCTTCAGTTCGACGTCGCGGGCGTCGTCGTAGGCGATGTCTTCGTCGCTGACGGCGTCACGCACCACCTCGCTGACCAGAATCTCGCCGCCGTCTGCCTGCGCCGCCACCCGCGCCGCCATCGCGACATTGCGCCCAAACAGGTCGTCGCCTCGACGTACCGACTTACCCATGTGAATGCCGATCCGGACACGAATCCCATTGGGCCGCCTGCGAAGTGAGCGTTGCACGTCGATGCTGCACCGCACCGCCTGCTCGGGCTGCGCGAAGGCGATCATGAAGCCGTCGCCCTGACTCTTCACCACATGACCAGCGTGCTGCTTGACATGCCTACGGACCAGCTTGTCGTGACTGCTGATCAGCCTGACCCACGCCCTGTCGCCGATACGCTCGTTGAGCGCCGTCGACTCCTCTATGTCGGAGAAGACGATCGCCACTTTGCCGCTCGGCGCCAGCCGCGCCAGATCCGGTCGCTCCACTTCCGCCCAGTCGGCGAGATCCTCGATGGACGATCGGACCGCTGCGCCCAGTCCGTCCTTGCGCAGGATGTTGGCGGTCTGCCAGACCTGCTTGACGGCCTCGCGACCGCCCGAGAGCAGCATGTTTCTGGTGTCGACCCGGCGGCGCAACTCGTCGAGTTCGCGCTGTTGACGTGTGCAGCGCCGCCAAATCACGAAGAGTGCCACCGCCTCCACGACGGCGGCCGCCGCGAACACGTAAGCCGCAATCTGCGCACCCATCACCGCTCAAGTATTGGATGCTGAACCGGTGATGCCCGAGGCGCCCTACTACGAGAGCCGCTACATCCGCGCCAACCACCCCGAGCGGCCGCAAGCGTTGTGGCTGCGCGAAACGCTGCTGCTGCCAACCGCAGGCGATCCGGTGGCCGACGTGTGGGTGATGGTGTTCGACCCCGATGGGGAGGGCAACAAGGCGCTCAAGGAGCCGTACCCGATCGACGCCGCCGCCTACGGGTACGACAATTGGACCGCGCGCATCGGCGCGACATCCATCGACGACCGGTCCGCGCAGGGTGTCGTGACGGGCGGAAACCGCTCGGCGCGATGGGATCTGCGGATCACCCCGGGATCCGAGCACGAGGTCAGGCTCCTCACCGACCGTGCATACAAGGCGCGCATCCCGACGGCCAAGACAACCGTCCGCCACCCGCTGGCGCAGTTCGACGGGCAGGTGGAACTCGACGACGCACGGCTCGTGCTCGACGGCTGGACCGGCAGTGTGAACCACAACTGGGGCACGCGGCACACTCCCGCTTATGCGTTCGGGCAGGTGTGCGGCTTCGACGACGCGCCGGACTCGAGCCTGGAGATCGTCACTGCACGGGCAGCGGTCGGACCGGTGTTGACGCCTGCTGCCACGTTGTTCGTGTTCCGGCACGCCGGCCAGGAGTTCGCGGTGCGCTCCATCCTGGGCAGCCTGCAGACCCACGGCCGATATCGGCCGTTCTCATGGTCGTTCGGCGCGCGCGTGCGGGACCAGATGATCGAGGGCGAGATGGTCGTCGATAATTCTGATGTCATCGGCCTGACCTACACCGACACCGATGGCGGCTCGAGGTACTGTTACAACTCGGCGATCGCCACGTGTCGAATGCAGGTGGCGGGCAAGGCCTTCGAACGCCGGGAGCTGCTGGCCACCCGGCGCGCGATGTTCGAGATCCTCACCGACAAGCCGCACGACGAGGTCCCCCTGCTGGCCTGATCTTTTTGGCGAGCAGACGCAGAAACGTCCAAACTCGGCGTCTGAAACACGTTTCTGCGTCTGCTCGCGCGAAGGCTGGCCTAGGCGAAGGCGCTGGTGACCGTCGCCAAGTCGAAGTAGTCGCGCCACGCCGCGATCTTGCCGTCGACGACTTCGAAAACCCCCGTTACCGGCAGTGGGATCTCACCGCCATCCTTGCGGCGCATGACGTCCGTGCGCTCGTTCATCACGACGTTGCCGTCACTGATCTGACGGTGCACCTTGAAGTCAATGCCGTCAAATCCCGCGGTGAACCCGGCGACGAACTCTTTGATCGCTTCGCGGCCGTTTACCGGTTCCATCGGAATGTTGTGGTACACGGCGTCTTCGGTGAAGTAGCCGGCCAGCACATCGGGGTCGGGCGATGCCCACTTCTTGCAGAATTCGGTCACCACTTCGTCGGGAGATCGTGTCATTCCTTGATAACACTCGGCGACGCAAGGTAAATCAACCCCGCCAGCGCAGCCGATCCGACTGTGCTCACGTCGACCCCGCCCGCGATGCCGGCCAGCGGCCCGACGTACAGCGTGGTGTTGACCGCCAACAGGCCGAAGAGCCCACCGACCGCCCAAGCCACCGCGGCAGGCACGTTCCAGCCGTCGGTGAACCAGTAGCGGCCGCCGTGTCGTCCCTGTGCGAAGGCCTGCAGATCCGTCGGGTCGTAGGTCTTCGTGCGCAGCGCGCCGATCGCCAGGATCGCCACCCACGGCGTGATGACAGCGTTCAGCGCGACCGTCATCGCAGTCACGGACTCGACCGCGTCGAACACGAACACGCCCAGGTACAGCAATGCGATCGCGACAGCGGCGGTGATGATGGTGGTCTGTGTCCGCTTGAGCCGCGGCGCAAGGCCTTCCAGATCCAGACCGCTGGCATACACGCACAGCACGCCCTGGCTCAGCCCGCCCAGCAGCGAGATGACCACGATCGGCAGCACGTACCATGCGGGGGAGGCCGCGACCAGATCGTCGAGATACGAGTCGGTCGGATTGGCGAACGTCATCGCGGTGAACGCGCCGAAGAGGCTGGGGAGCAGCACGCCGACGAACATGCCGACGCCCAGCGCGCCGCAGATGCGCCGATTGCTGAAGCACTGCGCGGAGATTCGGCGGGTGTAGTCGCCGATGGTGGGCCCATATGAGATGGGTGCGGCCGCGAACAACACGGCCGACAGCGCCCATGTCTGCCAGAATCCACCCAGCGCATACTCGCCGCTCGATGCACCGGGATCGAATCCGCTCGCGAATGCGAAGACGCCGAGGATCATGAGCGCCCCGACGACGGGGACCACCACCTTCTGCATCGCGACGATCGTGGCGTGGCCGTAGAGCGCGACGGTGACCATCAGCGCGGCGACGGCGGCGTAGGCGATCGCGTGCACCGCGTCGTTCTGGGGCATGCCGAGCAACCGGTGCCCTGCGGCGACGAGTGCGTCACCGCTCGTCCACACCGTCACCGCGGCGAATCCGAACGCGATGAGCAGTGCGATGCCCGATCCGATGAACCGGCCGCGGATGCCGAAGTACGCCCCGCTGGACACGGTCATGTTGGTGCCGGTGCGCGGCCCGATGATCGCGGTCGGCAGGACGGCGAGGGTGCCGACGGCGATGCCCACGGCCATCGACGAGACCGTCTGCCAGAAGCTCAGGCCGAACAGGATCGCGAACGCGCCGAATACGACGTTCGTCCACGTGAGGTTCGCCCCGAGGAAGACCGCGCCCAGATTGCGCGGCCGGGAATCGCGGGCGTCCTCGGGCAGGTACTCGACGCCGGCGTTCTCGACGGCACCGACACGGTCGTTGGGGAGGGCGATCTCCGGGGGAGGCAGGGTCGCTGTCATGGCTTGTCCTTGTTGATGGGTGGATCAATAGTGTTGATGTAGTGTTCAATAAGGATCGGCATTCGTCAATAGAGAGGACCGAAATTGACCGTGGACGCGCGTGACGCCAAGCGGAAGCTCCCGGCCGAACGACACGGTGAGCTGTTGGCCAAGGCTGTCGAGATTGCGCAGGCGGAGGGTCTGTCCGCGGTCACCCTGCGGCGCGTCGCCGCTGACCTGGGCGTGACGCCGGGCCTGGTCAGCCACTATTTCTCGGCCGCCGAGCAGCTGATCACCGCCGCGTTCCGGTCGGCTGCCGTGGCCGATTTGGCGGAGGCGCGGTCGCGGGTCGACGCCGCGGGTACGGCCGTGGCCAAGATGGACGCGCTGATGGACTACGTGCTCGACGACTCCAGCGACGACGCGAGCGCGCTGTGGCTGGAGGCGTGGAGCCTGGGTCGGCGCAACGCACCGCTGGCGACCGAGGCCAAGGAGCTGACCGCGGAGTGGCTGGACTGCATCGCCGACATCGTTCGAGCGGGTGTCGACGACGGTGACTTCCACGTGGTCGACGTTGACGTCGCGGCGCGGAGGTTGCTGACGATGATCGACGGGCTCGGCGCCCAGAAGGTCGTGCGCGCGGTGCCGTCAGATGAGGCCAAGCACATCGCACAGGCGTACTTCGCCTCGGAGCTCGGCGTTGCGGGCTGAGGGGTCAGTGTGGGTCCTGCCCGGCTCTGCGCGACAGTGTCGCTGGTGTGGCGACAAAGACATCCCAGAGGCGGGCACAAAGAACAACTTCACTGTCAGACGCCGGGCCGCGCTACCAGCCCTCGGTCAGCACCCGGTCCAGCGCGTCGACGTAGAAGTCGGCACCCTCGATGTCAATGCACAACGGCGGCTTGGTCTTCAGGATGTTCTGGTGGTCGCCGGTGGGCTGGATGATCACTCCGAGCTCGAGCATGCGGTCGCAGATCGCCGACGTCTCTTCCGTCGCGGGTTCCAGCGTCTCCGGGTTGCGGATCATCTCGACACCCAGGTAGAGCCCGATGCCGTGCACGGTGCCGATGATCGCGTGCTTCTCCTGCAGCGCTTGCAGTCTCGCCTTCAGGTGTGCCCCGACGCGCGCGGCGTTGTTCTGCAGCCCTTCGTCACGCAACACATCGAGGACCGTCATGCCGATCGCACACGACAGTGGGCTGCCGCCGGTCGACGAGAAGAAATAGCCCTGCGAGCGGAACCCATCGGCGACTGCACGGCTGGTGATCACCGCGCCGAGCGGATACCCGTTGCCCGTCGACTTGGCGATCGAGATGATGTCGGGCACCGCATTCTGCTGCATGAAACCCCAGAACCATTCGCCGAGACGGCCATACCCGACCTGAACCTCGTCGGAGATCGCCAGCCCGCCCGCCGCCCGCACCGCCGCATACACCTGCTGCAGGTAGCCGTCCGGCAGCGCCATGCCACCCGCATTGCCGTACACGCTCTCACAGATGAACGCCGCGGGTGGGCGCCCGTCGGCCACCATCCTCTCGATCTGCTCCACCGCTTCGCCCGCGTAGCGAACAGCCTCGGCACCGCGATACTTGCCGCGGAAGCTGTTGGGCGATTCGACCGTGTGCACCCAATCCGGTCGGGTGGCAAGCGCATTGGGGTTGTCGGCCGTCGACGTGGACACTGCGTCCGTGCCGTACGTCCAGCCGTGATAAGCCTCGCGGACCGCTACCACATCGCGCCGGCCTGTCGCTGCCGTCGCGAGCCGGATCGCCAGATCGCTTGCCTCGGAGCCGGAATTGACCAGAAAGACCGTGTCCAGCGGATCGGGCAGCAGCGCCGCGAGCCGCTCGCTGAACTCGACCACCGCGGCATAGTTGAACCGCGAATTCGTGTTCAGCTTGCGCAGCTGTCTGGCGGCGGTCTCGGCGACCCGCGGGTGCGCATGGCCAAGCACGGTCACGTTGTTGACCATGTCGAGGTAGGTGCGACCGGCCGTCGACATCAGGTAATGCCGCCTGCCGCGCTCGATCTGCGGCGGTTTGGCGTAGTAAAACTCCTGCACGGAAGCAAAACTCGCGTCGCGTCGGGACAGCAGATCGCCTGCGTCGCGCACCTCCACCGCGGGCAGCCCGAGCAGCGGTCGCGGATCACGGGTGAGCGCAAGCCAACCCGGCGCCAGCTCGAAGCGGGTCAACGGCGGCGCTTCGGGTGCTCCGACCGGTCGCACACCGACTTCCACCCATGCACCCGCGGGCGCGTCGGCCAGCGGTTCGCCGGCCCTCACGCTGCCCGACGCCGCCAGATCCACCCCTGAAAGCGTCAGCTCGTATTCGGCGCCTCGCAATGTGGATCCGTCGATCTCGCCGTCCCACGGCGCGACGAGCGGTGTCGCAGATGCCGCCCAGACGCTGATCACGGTCGCCACGACGTCTGGGCTTTGCTGGCTGAGTTTGCGGGTCCGGCTCAGCCGCGCCTGACCGTATTGGGTGACGACGAGCCTGGCGCCGCTTTGCACTGCAGTCCTGGCCAATTCGTCTTCGATGTCGGCGTTGAGCGAGCCGTCGTTCTCGAACGCGAAGTCGTAGACGTCGGACGTGGCGGCCAGGTCGAGCGTCACCACCGCGGCGGGGTCCGCGTCGACGAGTGGGACCGTGACCTCGATCGGGCCGGTAACGACTGCGAGGCCGAGGTCGGCCCTTATCGCCGCAGTCATCACGTCGATCGGAACGGAGGTCGCCTGTTCGAACATGCGCCACTCGCCGCCGGACTGGTTGGCCAGATAGGGATTGTCGGGATCGAGGCTGGCCTGCTGCGCACCACTGGCGATGAGCACCGCGGTGCGGAGCACCACCATCGGCCACAACACGTCGGCCTCCGCAGCCGTCAGCGGCCGGTTGGCGTGGAAGGCCCGGACGGCAGGCAGGATCGAGATCGGTTCGCTCCCAGGGTGCCCCAGTACCGACGACACCGTGATCGCCAGTTCCGACACCGCCCAGCTGTCGGACAGGTCGCCGAAGTCGATGACCCCGTCCGGGTAGGCCGAGCCGTCGGCCCGGCGACCCACCACGACGTTGGCGTCGGTGACGTCCAGATGAACGGCCTGCCGCGGCAGCTCATCGACGACTGGCGCAATCCGTGCCCAGGCCTCGGTGGCTGCCGTATCCACCCGCGAACGGCTCACCGGGTCGGCGACGTACGAAATCAGTTCCGCCACAACGGCAGCGCCGTAACGCAGATCCCATTGCAGGACCCGGTCGAGGCCGGGATGGCGGAAACCCTCGAGCGCCCGGCTCACCCGCCCTGCGATCTCGCCAAGCCCGGCGACCGCGGTCGGCGACAGGTAGCCCGAATCCAGCAGCGTCCCGCCCGGCAGGAAACGGAGCAACCGCACGTATGCGGTGCCGTCTACCAATCCGCTGATGGCCGTGCACTTTTGGCCTGCAAGGTTGGGCAGTGGCACCGCCATCCGCAGCGTAGGTTCAGCCTCCGCGATCAGCTCGGCCGCCAGGTCCTGGGCCTCGATCTCGGTCGCGTTGAACGCGGGATTGGCGATCTTCAGCACCCCGACGATCTCGTCTTCAGGACCGGCGACCACAAAATTCTTGTCCTGGTTGCTGCCCAGCGACGTCGCACGCGCCCGCAGTCCGTAGTGCGTGGCCAGAATCTCCTGGGCCTGCGCCTCCGTGACTTGAGGCGCCGGAAGCGCCGGTGCCTCAAGGAAATTGAAACCGACGCTCACCGGCTGACGAACTGCACGACGGCTTCGGAGAACGCGTCGTTGTCGTCACCCGCCGCGGTGTGTCCCGCGTCCGACAGCTCGACGAACTCCGCGTGCGGCACCTTCGCGAGGAAGTCCTTGACGCCCTCGGGGCTGACCACATCGGACAGCTTGCCCCGGATCAGGAGGATCGGGATCTTCAGGTCGATCGCCGCCCGTTCGAGCTTCTCCTCCCGCACGAACGCATCGTCGGCCGGGGCGGTCAGAAACTTCGGATCCCAATGCCAGTACCAGCGGCCATCACGTCGGCGCAAGTTCTTCTTCAGACCCTCCGGGCTGCGCGGCTTGGTCCGGTGGGGCAGGTACTCGGCGACAGCGTCGGCAGCCTCTTCGAGCGTCTCGAAGCCGTGGACATGGCTGAACATGAATTCGCGGATTCGGGCGCTGCCACTCTTCTCGTACCGCGGCACCACGTCAACAAGCACCAGTTTGGTGACCTTCTCCGGGCCCGCGGCATCGGCGGCGAGGATGCCGGTCATTCCGCCCATGCTCGCGCCGATCAAGATCACCGGCCGCCCGATCTGCTCGATCACCTGCAGCGTGTCGGCGCACAGCGCATCGACCGTGTAGGTCGCGTCGGCGGAGCGGTCGCTGTCGCCGTGACCGCGGCTGTCCAAGGCGACGACGTGGAAGCCTTCGTCAGCCAGGACCTGGCCGGTGTTCTTCCAGGAATATCGGTTCTGGCCCCCACCGTGCAGGAGAAGGATCGACGGCCGGTCAGAGTCGGTCGCCCCTGATGCGCCGCCGTTGCGGCTCCGCGGTTCCATTCGTCTGCAACCAGGACCAGATCGTCGACGCCACGGAACTTGACGGTCTGCGGTTCGCTGCGTGTAGTGCTCACGGACGTCCTCTCGGCTGGCCCCGGGGCATCACGTTACCCAGACGACAATTTGCACCAATCTTCGGCCCGGGTGGACCACAGCGTCCCTAGAATCTGCGATCGTGCAGCCAGACACCGCCAGTGACGACGACCGCGGCTACATCATCGACGCGGCATACAGTTGCTTGTCGCAGCCGCACACCGGCCCGATCCCGGTCGCTGCGATCCTCCAACGCGCCGGGGTGTCCACCCGGGCGTTCTACCGCCACTTCAAGTCCAAGGACGAGTTGTTCCTGGCGATGCTGCGGCAGGAGAGCGACGCGCTCGCCGATCGGCTCGACCGCATTGCCGACGGCGCTCCCGTCGACCAGCTCAAGGCGTGGATCGAGGAGATGTTCGGCCTGACACGCGATCCGCGCAGCCTGATGCACGTTATAGTGCTCGATTCCGATGAGGTGCGCGCAGCGAAGGGCTACCGGGAGGCGCGGGAGCGCACACATGCCCACCGCGAACGGTCGCTGGTCGAGATCCTGCGGCGCGGCCGAGCCGACGGCACCTTCCCGCTGGCCGATCCCGATCACGACGCGATGGCGCTCAGCGCGGTGGTGAGCCGGGAAATGACCGTCCGGGGCAGCGCCGACGGCTGCGAACTCCAGCGGGCGAGGGGACGAGTCCTTTATTTCGCCCTGCGTGCGCTGGGCGCCGTAGGGGCGACCACCGATCGGCGATGACTCTGGAGCGTCTTGTCGGTCGATACGGGAAAGCCGCTTTGACGAGAGGAGCCCACAATGCCGTCGATCACGCCGTCACTCTGGTTTGACAACAACCTCGAAGAGGCCGCGCAGTTCTACACATCAGTCTTCCCGCGTTCGAGGATCGAGTCGTTCGAGCGCTACACCGAAGCCGGGCCGGGCACGCCGGGTGACGTGGTCTCCGGAACCTTCGTGCTCGACGGCCACCGGTTCATCGGGATCAACGGCGGACCCCAGTTTCCGTTCAGCGAGGCGGTGTCGTTCCTCGTCGAGTGCAAGGACCAGGACGAGATCGACTACTACTGGGACAAACTGGTCGAGGGCGGCGAGGAGTCGCAGTGCGGCTGGCTCAAGGACAGATTCGGGCTGAGTTGGCAGATCGTTCCGACTCGGCTCTTCGAGCTCACCGGCGACCCCGACCCGGTCCGCGCCACGGCGGCGACGAAGGCGATGCTCGGGATGCGCAAGATCGTCATCGCCGAGCTCGAGGATGCGGTCCGCTGACCGTCAACTCATCAGGCGGCCCATCCACTCGAACGCAATTCTAAAATGCGTTCCATCCGGCATGTTGCGCATTTGCTGAAATGGTTCGTGAGCGGCTGCGGATAACGTGCAGTAACAGTTACGTGACGGGTCCTCCGGCGGCGTGGGTGGCGCTCGTCACCGCGGCATTGATGGTGTTGCCCGGCCAGAAATTGGTGATGTGCGGTTCTGCGGCGTCCTCACGTGCAACACTCACAACTTGCGAGCACGGGTTGTTCGTCGGAGGGATCGCACCGATGGCGGTGAGAACGCGAGGGAGGGCCCGATAGATGGTCGCTTCCAACATCATTGCCAAGCCGGTGCGTGGTTTCGGCGGCTTCTATGCAATGGCCCTCGACACCTTCGTCCAGATGTTCAAGCCTCCCTTTGCGTGGCGCGAATTCATTTCGCAGTCTTGGTTTGTCGCGCGTGTCTCCATCGTCCCGACGTTGATGCTGACGATTCCCTACACGGTGTTGCTGACCTTCACGTTCAACATCCTGCTGACTGAGTTCGGCGCTGCCGACTTCTCCGGCACCGGTGCGGCGTTGGGCACCGTGCGCCAGATCGGCCCGATCGTGACTGTGTTGGTGGTGGCCGGTGCCGGGGCCACGGCGATGTGCGCCGACCTCGGCGCGCGCACGATCCGAGAAGAGCTCGACGCGCTGCGCGTGATGGGCGTCAATCCCATTCAGGCACTTGTCGTTCCGCGCGTATTGGCCGCCACATTGGTGTCGCTGGCGCTGGCGGCGACGGTGATTCTCGTCGGACTCGCGGGCGCCTATCTGTTCTGTGTGTACATCCAGCACGTCTCACCCGGTGCGTTCGCAGCCGGCTTGACGCTGATCATCGGCGCCGCAGACGTCACGATTGCGCTGTTGAAGGCAGCCCTGTTCGGGCTCTCCGCCGGCATGATCGCCTGCTACAAGGGGATTTCCGTCGGCGGCGGGCCTGCCGGGGTCGGGAACGCGGTGAACGAAACCGTGGTGTTCACCTTCATGGCGTTGTTCGCGATCAATGTGGTCGCCACCGCCGTCGCCGTGAAGGTGACGATGTGACCATCTCGAGGCCCCATTCCCAGTTCTCTTGGCTGAAAAGCCGGTTCGGTGGCGTGGTGGAGGGTTGGAACCGGGTCGGCAGGCAGACGAAGTTCTACGGGGCGACGCTGCGGTCGATCCACTACGCCTTCACCTACTACCGGATCGAACTGATTCGACTCATTGCTCAGATGGGCCTCGGCGCAGGCGCGCTCATCATCATCGGCGGAACCGTCGCGATCGTTGGCTTCTTGACCGTGACCACAGGCGCACTGGTGGCCGTGCAGGGCTACACCGATTTCTCTGAGATCGGTGTCGAAGCCCTGACGGGATTCGCATCGGCATTCTTCAACGTCCGGCTGATCGCGCCGGCCACCACCGCGGTCGCGCTGTCCGCGACCATCGGTGCCGGCGCCACCGCTCAACTCGGCGCGATGCGGATCAATGAGGAAATCGACGCGCTCGAGGTGATGGGCATCCGGTCGGTCGCCTACCTGGCTTCCACCCGGGTCGTGGCCGGTCTGTTGGTCGTCATTCCGCTCTATTGCGTTGGCGTGATTGCCGCTTTCTGGGCAGCGAAGTTCGGCACCACGGCGCTCTACGGTCAGTCAGCGGGCGTGTACGACCACTACTTCCGAACATTCTTGAACCCGACCGATCTGATGTGGTCCTTCATCCAATGCATCGTGCTGGCGGTGGTGATCATGCTCGTGCACACCTATTACGGCTACACCGCGCGGGGCGGGCCTGCCGGCGTCGGTGAGGCGGTCGGGCGCGCGGTACGCACCTCGCTGATTCTGGCCGCATTCGTTCTCGTGATGATGTCGCTGGCCGTATACGGGCAGTCCGGAAACTTCAACTTGGCCGGGTAACGGATGGACACCGACGACAGCGGCCTTCACCCAGGGTGGTACACGCTCATCCTGGTGGTCGTCTTCGCTGTCCTGATCTGGTTGTCGTACGCGCTATTCGCGGGCACCCTGCGGTCCGAGGTTCCGGTCACGCTGACCTCGGACCGGGCGGGCTTGGTGATGGAGACCAACGCCAAAGTCAAGATGCGCGGCGTCCAGGTCGGCCGCGTCGCGGCCATCGGCCTCGGTGGAGAGGGCGGGGCACCCGTCTCCTTGAAACTCCAGATCGACCCCGACCAGATCAAGTACATCCCGGCGAACGTCGAAGCGCAGATCCGCGCCACCACGGTGTTCGGCGCGAAATTCGTCGATCTGGTGTATCCGGACAACCCCAGCCCGCAACGGCTGGCAGCCGGTCAGGTGCTCAAGTCGCGCAATGTCAGCACCGAGGTCAACACGGTGTTCGAGAACGTGGTCGCCGTGCTGAACCAGATCGACACCGCCAAGCTCAACAGCACGTTGTCCGCACTCGCCGAAGGCGTTCGCGGTCAGGGGGAGAGGATCGGTCAGGCCACCACAGACGCCAACCAGGTTCTGCTCCAGCTCAACCCTCGCAGCGAGACGATTCGCGCCGACTGGCAGGCGTTGAAGGGCTTCAACGACGCGTACAGCGGTGCAGCGCAAGACATTCTGACGGTGTTGAACGCGGCGAGCACGACCAGTGCGACCATCACCAGCCACGCCAAGCAGCTGGATGCGTTGCTGCTGGCCACGATTGGCCTCTCCAACAGCGGGATAAGCCTGCTGGCGCCGAGTCAGGCCAACCTCATCAAGGCCATCAATGTGCTCGAGCCGACGACGGACCTGCTCTACAAGTACAACCCCGAGTACACGTGTCTTCTGGTGGGATCGAAGTACCTGCTGGATGCCGGTGGCTACGACGCGCTGGGCGGCAACGGACGCTCGATCGTGCTGGACGCTGGGCTGGCGCCTGGAGACGATCCATATCACTATCCGGAGAATCTCATTGTCGTCGGTGCCAAGGGCGGACCAGGCGGCAAACCCAGCTGCGGCTCGCTGCCGATCGTGGACAACAACTGGCCGGTGCGCCAGCTCATCACCAACACCGGCTACGGAACGGGAGTGGATTGGCGGCCCAACCCCGGCATCGGCTTCCCCGGCTACGTCAACTATCTGCCGGTGACCCGTGCGGTGCCGGAACCGCCAAGCATCCGCAACCTTTTCGGAGGGCCGGCGCCGGGACCGATCCCGTATCCGGGAGCGCCGGCCTACGGTGCGGACTTGTACGCGCCGGACGGCACGCCGCTGTGGCCCGGCCTTCCGCCTGCACCACCGCCGATGGCGCCGAGGGATCCAGGGCGGACCCCGGGCTCCGAACCCTTCGTGGTTCCGGCGCCCGCGCAGATGCAGCCGACGCCGTTGCCGCCCGTGCCACTTCCGGAGGAGGCTGCCCCGTCACCCTGACCGTCCGTACTTCCCGCTCGGGCCAATGAAAGGTAACCCGCCGTGAAAGCGAATCTGCGAAGCGTCACTGTGCGCCTCGTTGTCTTTCTGGCTGTGTGCCTGGTCGGTGTGTTCGGGCTGTATGCGGTGTTCGGGCAGCTGCGCTTCGGGGAGAAGACCCACACCTACAAGGCCGCGTTCACCAATGTGACCGGGCTCGAGAAGAACGACTTCGTCCGGATCGCAGGTGTCGAGGTCGGGCAAGTGAAAAACGTTGCCATTCAACCCGATACAACCGCACTGGTCGAGTTCACCGCCGATGACTCCGTCGTGCTGACCGAGGGCAGCAGGGCCGTTATCCGGTACGACGATCTCATCGGCGGTCGCTATCTGGCGCTCGAGGAAGGCGCAGGCGGCACCAAGAAACTCAATCCCGGCGACACCATTCCGCTCGCCAGGACCTCACCGGCACTGGACCTCGACGCGCTGATCGGCGGGTTCCGGCCGTTGTTTCGGGCGTTGGACCCGGACCAGGTGAATGCGCTGTCCGGCCAGCTGATTCAGGCGTTGCAGGGCAAGGGCGACACGATCAACTCGTTCCTTGCCCAGACGGCCGCGCTGACGAGCACGTTGGCCGACAGGGATCAGTTGATCGGCGAGACCATCATCAGCCTCAACACCGTGCTGGGATCGCTGGGTGATCAAAGTGACCAGTTCGCCGAGGCGGTCGACGCGCTCGCCGAACTGGTGAAGGGCTTGGCGGATCGCAAGCAGGACATAAGTAACGGTCTGGCGTACACCAACGCCGCGGCCGCGAGCATCACGGACTTGCTGGCGCAGGCTCGACCACCCTTTGCCAAGACGATCCACGAGACCGACAGGGCCTCGGCAATCGTGGTCGCCGACCATGAGTACTTCGACAACTTCTTGAACACACTGCCCGACGCGTATCAAGCGCTGGCGCGGCAAGGCATCTACGGCGACTTCTTTTCCTTCTACCTGTGTGACGTGGTCCTCAAGCTGAATGGCAAAGGGGGCCAGCCGGTGTACGTCAAGGTCGCGGGCCAGAGCACCGGGAGGTGCGCGCCGAGGTGAAGCCATTCTCTGAACGCAATCTGTTCGTCATCGGTGCCATCGGGATCGCCGTCACCGTCGCCATCATTTTGGGGGCGATCAACTACGACAAGCTGCCCTTCTTCAACCAGGGCAAGGAGTATTCGGCCTACTTCGCCGAGGCCGGCGGCCTGACGAATGATGCTGCAGTTCAGGTTTCGGGCTTTGCGGTGGGTAAGGTCCGATCTATCGAGCTCGACGGGCCACGGGTGCTCATCAAGTTCACCGTCGACAAGAGCATTCGGCTCGGTGATCGCACTGAGGCGGCGATCAAGACCAAGGGTCTGTTGGGAACGAAGATCCTCGTGGTCACCTCTCGCGGTGATGGGCAGCAGGAGGGCGTCATTCCTCTCGACCGCACCACGTCGCCTTATCAGCTGCCTGATGCGCTCGGCGAGCTGGCGACAACGATCAGCGGTCTGAACACCGATCAGTTGTCGGATTCGTTGCGGGTCTTGGCGGATACGTTCGCCGACACCCCGCCCGAGCTGAAGATCGCGGTCGAGGGCGTGGCTCGGTTCTCCGATACGCTGAACCAGCGCGACGCGCAGCTGCGTGGCCTGCTGACCAACGCGAACAAGGCGACGACCGTGCTGGCCGAGCGCAGCAATCAGGTGGTCGGATTGATCACGAACACCAATGCGCTGCTGGCCGAGCTCGAAAACCAAAGCGCCGCTGTGGATCAGATCTCGGGCAACATATCGGCGCTCAGCCAACAGTTGCAGGGCTTCATCGCAGAGAACCGCGACACAATGAGGCCCGCGCTCGACAAACTCAACGGCGTGCTGACGATCATCGACAACCGCAAGGAACGCCTGCAGAAGTCGATCAAACTGCTCGACGTCTACTCGATGTCGCTGGGCGAATCGGTGTCATCCGGACCGTTCTTCAAGAACTACATCGCCAACTTGCTGCCAGGCCAGTTCGTGCAGCCTTTCGTCGACGTCGCATTCTCCGATCTCGGCCTGGATCCCAACGTGCTGCTGCCCTCCGAACGCACCGACCCGCAGATCGGCCAGCCGGGCACACCTGCGTTGCCGGTGCCTTACCCGCGCACCGGGCAGGGCGGCGAACCGCATCTGACGCTGCCCGACGCCATCACCGGCAACCTCGGCGATCAGGGGTGCGGTCCGCCCGGCTTACCGCTGCCCGGCCCCACTGGTTGCTACCCGTATCGCGAGCCGCTGCCCGCGCCACCGCCGGGTGGTCCGCCACCGGGACCGCCTGCCGTGGCGCCGCCGGGGCTGGAGTCCACACCGCTGCCGACGCCGAGCCCCGTCATGATGCCCGCGCCGGGTGAGGTGGCGCCGCCGCCCGCACCGGGGGAGGCCGGACAATGAGTAGCCTTCGCAGAGGCTGGGTCGCCGCGGCCCTTGTCGTGCTGCTGGTCGCCGGTGTGGCCACGCTGTTCCGGACCAGCGACACCATCAACCGCACGAATGTCGTTGCGTACTTCGAGAACAGCAATGGCATCTACGTCGGGGACGACGTTCGAATCCTGGGTGTGAACGTCGGCAAGATCACCGAGATCCAGCCGCAGCCCGAGCGGGTGAAGGTCTCGTTCTGGTACGACACCAAGTACAAGGTGCCCGCCGACGCGAAGGCCGCGATCCTGTCGCCGACACTGGTGACGGCGCGGGCCATTCAGCTCACGCCCGTTTACACCAAGGGGCCGGTGATGCGCGATAACGCGGTGATCCCGCGCGAGCGCACCGCCGTTCCCGTCGAATGGGACCAGGTCCGTGCGCAACTGGAGAAGCTGGCCCACACTCTGCAGCCGACCGAGCCCGGCGGGGTAGCCCCCTTGGGTTCGCTCATCAATACGACCGCCGACAACCTGCGTGGCCAGGGCGCCAACATCCGCAACACCGTCATCAAGCTGTCGCAAGCCTTTTCGGCGCTCGGTGATCACAGCACCGACATCTTCTCGACGATCAAGAATCTCGCGATCCTGGTGTCGGCACTGCAGGACAGCACCAACCTGATGCGTCAGCTCAACCAGAACCTGGCGTCGGTGACCGGCCTGCTCGCCGACAATCCCAACGAAGTCGCAAACGCGGTACGGGACCTCAACGCCGTTGTGGGTGACGTGCAGACGTTCGTGACCGACAACCGCGAAAGCTTGGGCACCACGTCGGACAAGCTGGCCGGGGTGACACAGGCGCTGACCGACAGCATCGACGACGTGAAGCAGTTGCTGCACGTGGCGCCCACCACGCTGCAGAACTACATCAACATCTATCAACCGGCCCAGGGTGCGGCCAGCGCGGTGCTCACGGTCAACAACTTCGCCAACCCCATCACGTTCCTGTGCGGCGCTATCCAGGCTGCATCGCGGTTGGGTGCCCAGCAGTCCGCCAAGTTGTGCGTGCAGTACCTGGCGCCGATCATCAAGAACCGTCAGTACAACTTCCCGCCGATCGGCCAGAACCTCTTCATCGGTGCGAGTGCGCGACCGAATGAGATCACCTACAGCGAGGACTGGATGCGGCCCGATTACATTCCGCCGCAACCGCCGCCGAGTGCGCTGCCGCCGGCCGCAGCGCCTCCAGCACCGGCGCCACCTGGCCCACCGCTGGCGGCGGAGGTGCCCATCGCCACCAACCCCGCCGACGGGCTGTCCGGCATGATGGTGCCCGCGGGAGTCGGACCATGATGCGGGCCAAGTGGCTACGCGTCGCGGCCAGCCTGCTGGTGGCGGGCCTCGCGCTGGCCGGTTGCGGCAGGGGCGGTCTGAACTCGATTCCGCTGCCGGGCGTTCAAGGGGTAGGCCCTGGCTCGTTTAGTGTTCAGGCCCAAATGCCGGACGTCGACAACATCGAGCCGAACTCGCGCGTCCGGGTCGGCGATGTGAACGTCGGCACCGTCAGGAAAATCGAGCGTCAGGACTGGCATGCGCTGGTGACGATGGAACTCAACGGTGACGTCGACCTGCCTGCCAATGCGACGGCCAAGCTCGGTCAGACCAGCCTGCTGGGTTCGCTACACATCGAACTGGCGCCGCCGACCGACGTGGCGCCCGAGGGTAAGCTGCACGATGGCTCGCTGATCCCGCTGGCGTCGTCGGGCCGGTATCCGAGCACCGAGCAGACGCTCGCGGCAATTGCGCTGCTGCTCAACGGCGGTGGCATCGGTAACGTTGCGGACATCACCGAAGCGTTGAGTGTCGCGTTCGCCGGTCGTGAGAATGATCTGCGCAGCCTGATCGAGCAGCTCGACAAGGCGATCGGCTATCTCGACGACCAAAAAGACGACATCATCGCCGCCACCGAGAGCCTGAACAATCTCGTCGGTCAGTTTGCAGCACAAAAACCGGTGGTGGACAAGGCGTTACGGACCATTCCGGATGCACTGGCGGTGCTCAGGGATCAGCGTGACAATCTCTCCGAGGCGCTGGCACAGCTCGGCAGGTTCAGCGCACTGGCCGCCGACTCGGTCAACCAGACCAAGGATGCCCTCGTTCAGGAGCTGAAAGACATTGGCCCGGTGCTGGAATCGCTTGCCAACGCCGGTCCGGCGCTGACGCGTGCGCTGAGCTTCCTGCCCACGTTCCCATTTCCCAAAGAGCAGATCCTCACATGGCAGCGTGGCGACTACGCCAATCTCTCCCTCATCGTCGATTTGACCCTGAGCAGGATCGACGCCGGATTCTTCACCGGAACGCGGTGGGAGTGCGATCTGACTTGGTTGGAGCTGCAGTGGGGCCGCACGATAGGCCAGCTGCCAAGCCCGTGTACCGCTGGTGGCCCGGGCACGCCCGGCAACCCGTTGCTGATTCCCTATCGATGGGATCAGGGGCCCTGACATGATTTTGACGCGACGGATACTCATCCAGATAGCGATCTTCGCGCTCGTGGCGATCGCGGCGCTTGCGGTCATGGTGTTCGGGTACATGCGGCTGCCCGAGATGCTGGGCGTCGGGCAATATCGCGTGATTCTTCAGCTACCCGAGACCGGAGGGCTGTATCCGCGGGGCAATGTCACCTATCGCGGCGCGCAGGTCGGCACTGTGGACAGCGTCCACCTGACCGACACCGGCGTCGAGGCAGTGCTGTCGCTGGATTCGAAGGTCGAGATCCCCGCCGACCTCACAGCCGAGATACACAGCGTGTCGTCCGTCGGCGAGCAGTACGTCCAGCTGATCCCGCGCAGTGGTAGCGGTCCCGCGCTGAAGGACGGGGACGTAATCCCACAGGACCGCACCACGGTCCCGACGGACATCAACACCGTCCTGACCGATACGACACGCGGCCTGCAGGCGATCCCCCAGGAGAATCTCAAGACGGTAATCGACGAGGCTTACGTCGCGGTTGGCGGCCTCGGGCCCGAGTTGCGCAGGCTGGTCAACGGCAGCACCACACTGGCCATCGATGCCCGCAAGAACCTCGACCCGCTGACGACGTTGATCGACCAATCCAAGCCTGTGCTGGATTCGCAGACGGACACCGCCGACTCCATCCGGGCGTGGGCGTCCAACCTGGCGAGCATCACGAGCCAGCTGCAAGCGCAGGACTCGGCTGTGGCAGGGATCCTGCAGAAGGGGCCCGGCGCCGCCGAAGAGGTCCGTGCATTGTTCGACAGGCTGCGGCCGACGCTTCCGATCGTGCTGGCGAACCTGGTCAGCCTCGGCGAGGTAGCCGTCGCCTACCAGCCGAGTCTGGAGCAACTGATCGTATTGTTGCCTCAGGGCACTGCTGTCAATCAAGCGGTCGGCGTGCACAAGCGCAACACCAAGCAGGACTACAAGGGCGACTACCTGACCCTCAACCTCAACCTGAACCTTCCGCCGCCATGTACTACCGGCTTCCTGCCCAGCCAGCAGCAGCGGGCGCCAACCTTCCAGGACTACCCCGACCGGCCGGCGGGCGATGTGTATTGCCGGATCCCGCAGGACGCGCCGTTCAATGTGCGCGGCGCGCGGAACCTGCCGTGCGTCACCGTCCCCGGCAAACGCGCGCCGACGGCGAAGATGTGCGAGAGCAACGAGAACTACGTGCCACTGAACGATGGCTACAACTGGAAGGGCGACCCGAACGCGACGTTGTCCGGCCAGCCGATCCCGCAGCTGCCGCCAGGCTCCCCACCTGCGCAAGCACCTCCGCCGCCGGGTCCGGCGCCGCCGCCGATAGCGGCCGCCGAGTACGACCCAGCGACCGGCACGTACGTTGGACCGGACGGGCGTGTATACACACAGTCCAACCTGGCCCGTAGTGCCACAGAGGAGCGAACATGGCAGACGATGCTGCTGCCCCCGACGGGGAAGTGAGCAAGTCGACGGCCACCGAGGAGACGTCGACCGCAACCGAGCCGGAGGCGAGCGGTACCGAGGTCTCGGACACGGCCGTGACCGACGGCGCCGAGGACAGCGCAGACGAGGGCGAGGAGACCGCCGACGTAGTAGCCACGCCCGCGAAGCCGCGGATGTCGCATGTGAAACTGGCGACGATCGTCGGGCTGGTCGCGGTGGTGGTGTTGGCCGGCCTGACGGGCTGGTTGGGGTTCCGTGCGTACAAGTCGCATCAGGCCGACGAGCAACGCAAGCTCTTCCTCGAAGTCGGCCGACAAGGCGCGCTGAACCTGACCACGATCGATTGGCAGGAGGCCGACGCGGACGTGCAGCGCATCCTGGACGCCGCGACGGGAACCTTCTACGACGACTTCCAGAAGCGTGCGCAGCCGTTCGTCGAAGTCGTCAAGCAGGCACAGTCGAAGTCGGTCGGCACCATCGCCGAGGCGGGATTGGAGTCGGAATCCAACGACGGGGCTCAGGTGCTCGTCGCCGTGACGGTCAAGACGTCCAACGCCGGCGCGCCCGACCAACAGCCGCGCGCGTGGCGGATGCGCATCTTCGTGCAGAAGGTCGGCGACGACGCCAAGGTGTCCAACGTGGTGTTCGTCCCGTGAGCAAACACCGTCAAGATCAGACCGCAGAGGACCAGACCACCGTGCCTTCCGACACCGATACCGACCTGATCGAGGATGCGGTCGAAGACAAGGCGGCCGAGGATTCGACCGAAAATATCGACGAGCCAACAGAAGCCGCCGATGCGGCGTCGGAGTCAGCTGAACCGGAAAAGCCCAAGCGGCGCACCCAGTGGGCGCGTGTGTTCGCCTTCGGTGTGCTGCCCGCCGTGGTGCTGCTGCTGGGGCTGGGCGCGGGATACCTGAAGTGGGTGGACAATTCGGCGCGCGTAAACGACATCAACAGTGCCGATTCGCCTGCGCGAGAGGCGATGCAGGCCGCCAAGGACAGCACGATCGCACTGCTGTCCTACAAACCCGACACGGTCGAACAGCAACTCGGTGCGGCACGCGACCTGTTGACCGGCGATTTCCGCGACTCGTATACCTCGCTGACCAAGGATGTCGTGATTCCCGGGGCCAAGCAGAAGCAGATCTCTGCAGTGGCAACGGTTCCGGCAGTAGCCTCGGTGTCCGCCGATCCCCGGCACGCCGTGGTGCTCGTGTTCGTCAACCAGACCGTGGTCGTCGGGCAGGACGCGCCGACCGGCACCGCATCCAGTGTGCGAGTGACACTGGACAAGATCGGTGACCGCTGGCTGATCTCCAAGTTCGACCCGGTGTAGCGTGACCGAACCGCAGTGGTTCGACGTCGCGGCGCCGACCGTGCAGTTGCGCGCCTTGACCTGGGGTCCGGCCGATGCGCCAATAGCCTTGTGCCTGCACGGTTTCCCTGACACCGCGTACAGTTGGCGCAAGGTGGCGCCCGCACTGGTGAATGCGGGGTGGCGGGTGGTGGCGCCGTTCATGCGCGGCTACCTGCCGTCATCGCTGCCGTCGGACGGCAGCTACCACGTCGGCGCGGTCATGGACGACGCGCTGCGGGTCCTGGACGCGGCGGGACCGACGGGGCGTGACGTGTTCATCGGCCACGACTGGGGAGCCATCGCGGGCGCGGGGCTTGCGGCGATGCCGGACAGCCCGTTCAGCAAGGCGGTGATCATGTCGGTGCCGTTGACTGCGGCGTTCCGTCCGTTCGGTCGGCTGCCGCACTCCGCCAGGCTGGCCGCGAAACTGCCGCGTCAGCTGCTCCACAGCTGGTACATCATGTACTTCCAATTGCCTTGGCTGCCAGATCGTTCCGCGTCGTGGGTGATACCGCGGTTGTGGCGGCAATGGTCGCCCGGATATCACGCGGACGAAGATCTGCGCTACGTCGATGCCGCGATCGGCACACCGGAACGGTGGCGTGCCGCGCTCGGGTACTACCGCGCGACCGTCCGCGGCAGCAGACCGCCGGACCAGTACGCGGAGCTCAACAAGCATTGGCTGCAGGCGCCGCGGCTGCCGACGCTGTATCTCCACGGCACCGACGACGGTTGCTCGGAGGACTACACGCCGTGGATCGAGCGGGTGTTGCCCGACGAGAGCGAGGTTGCGCTGATCGAGAACGGCGCGCACTTCCTGCAACTCGACCAGCCCGACGTCGTCGCGCGTCACATCGTCGACTTCATCGGACGGGCCAGCTAACGTCGCGTTGGGATTGGGCCGCCCGGCTACTTATTCAGCCCGGGATGGTTGCGGGCGACCAGTCGCGTGATGAGCCGTCGCGGCAGATGGTGGTTGAACACCGCCGCAATCCGGTTGGGCGCACCGGGAATGATCACACCCTTACCCGAAGCCAGGCCGTCGACGGCGGCCCTGGCCACCCCGTCGGCCTCCTTCCACAGGAACTTCGGCAGTGACTTCTCGGCTTCTTCTTGAGGTATGCCCGTGGCCTCGCCGAACGCCGTCCGCACTGGCCCCGGACACAGCGCGGCGGCGGTGACGCCGGTGCCGCGCAGCTCTTCGCGCATCGCCTGGGTATACGAGAGGACGAACGCCTTGGCCGCTCCGTACGATGCCTGGCCGGGCACGGGACCGAACGCGCCGACCGATCCGACGTTGAGCACCGCTCCCCGTCCGCGCTTGACCATCCCGGGGACGAACCGGCTGCAGAGGTCGACCACCGCGGCGACGTCGACCTCGACCAGGTTGAGTTCAGCCTGCGGATCCGAATCGGCGACCGGGCCCAGCGTGGCAAGCCCCGCATTGTTGATCAGGACGTCCGCCACGACACCGAGCGCGGCCACCTGGTCGGGCAGTGTCGCGCGCTCAGCACGGTTCGAGAGGTCGGCGGGCAGCACATGTGCCAGCCCGCGGAGTTCTTCCGACAGGTCGCGCAGGCGGTCGGCCCGGCGGGCCACGAGCACCAATCGGTAACCGCGGCGGGCGAATTCGCGGGCGATTTCCTCGCCGATTCCCGACGACGCACCGGTGACGACGACGGCCCCGTCGTCGCTTCTAGGTGGAAGCATGGGCCAGACAATAGCCTGAGACCATGATGGTCCGTCGGCTCTCGGCGGTCGATGCGCAAATGTATTGGATGTCGGCCAAGATCCCCAACGATCAGTTCCTGCTGTACGGCTTCGCG
Organism: uncultured Actinomycetota bacterium; assembly: GCA_963698965.1. GTDB lineage: Bacteria > Actinomycetota > Actinomycetes > Mycobacteriales > Mycobacteriaceae > Mycobacterium. Next base: position 62,344 of record CAVOSY010000014.1, on the reverse strand, counting down.
GGCGTGCCGTCAGATCTCGAGCGCGCGCTGGATGTGATCCGCCGGCGGGCATGGGGGACCCCCGAGTTGGGGCTGCGGATCGAGGAGCGCAACGCCCTCACCTATCCCGCATGGGTGACCGCGCCGATCGAGCCAGAACAATTCGTCGTGCACGATCTCGCCGACAGCAGCTGGGCAGGGTGTCTCGCCGCGGCAGCGGGGTTGGCCGAATACCAACTCGACCCCCGTCGGACGGCGTGGCGGCTGCACGTGTTCGCACCCGTCGACGGCGTACCCGGCACGGGCGCCGGCACGGTGGCGGTCCTGCAGGCCGCCCATGTGCTTGCCGACGGCATCCGCGCGTCGGCGCTGGCGGCATGGCTGTTCGGCCGCGCGGACGAGGTACCGCCGGTGCCCGCTCCGCCACCGTTCGGCGCTGCGGCCATGCCGTGGCGCAGCTTCCTGGCGGCTCGTGCACATCGACGGTTGGTGCACGACACCGATGCGGGACTGGTTCCCCCGCAGGCGGACTCGCGTCCTGCGCTGCGCAGTAACACACGCCCTTGCGGTGTGCGCAGCATCCGGACGGTGATCCGGAACCGCGCAGAGCTGCCCGGGCCCACTGTGACAGCCGGGGTGTTGGCCGCGGTGTCGACGGCTCTGGCGGGGCATATGCGCGAGCTGGGTGACGACCCGTCGGCACTGGGCGCCGAGGTACCGATGGCGAAAGCCGGTGTCCGGCAATCGCACAACCACTTCGGCAATGTCGGCGTCGGCCTGTACCCGGAGCTGGACGCCGCTGCGCGGGCGGCGCGCATCGTCGAGGACCTGGCTGACCGACGGCGAAGGGCGGCACATCCGGCGATGCTTGCCGGTAGCCGGGCGTTCGCCGCGGTGCCTGCGCCGCTATTGCGCTGGGGCGTCGGGCGATTCGACCCGACGTTGCGGTCTGCGACCGTCATCGGCAACACCGTGGTGTCAAGCATCAACCGCGGACCGGCCGACCTGCGTTTCGATGAGTTGCCCGTGGTGCTGACCGCAGGCTATCCGGGGCTGTCGCCGATGATGGGCCTGACGCACGGTGTGCACGGTATCGGCGACACCATCGCGATCAGCGTGCACGCCGCCGAGTCGGCCATCGGTGACGTGGACGCTTACGTCGAGCGGCTCGAAAGCGCGCTCGGATCCGCCGGCTAGCTGGCAGGCTTGATGCCATGGCCGACACCAGGCACGTCGTTCTCATCCACGGCACCTGGCTGCGCGGCGACAGTTGGGCCGACACCCGTGCGGAGTTCGAGCAGCGCGGCTGCACCGTGCACACGCCGACGCTACGGTTTCACGACCTGCCGCTCGACGAGGGCGCCAAGAAGGTCGGGTCGGTCAGCCTGCGCGACTATGCCGACGATTTCGTCGCGCTCGTCGAGTCGCTTGACTCTCCGCCGCTGATCCTGGGCCACTCGCTCGGCGGCCTGATAGCCCAGCTGGTCGGCGCCCGCGTCCAGCACGCCGGTTTGGTCGCGGCGTGTACGGCGCCCGCGGCGGGGATTTACGCCATGTATCCGTCGACCGCGCGGATATTCGGCCTGCACTACCTCCAGGGGCGACCTTGGAACAAGCCGCTGTGTCCCGCGTCGTGGAAGGTGTTCCGCAGCTATATCTCCAACACCCACTCCGACGCGGAGGCGCGCGAAATCTACGCCGGGCTGGTGTGCGATTCGGGCCGGGTGTACTGCGAGATGGGGTTCCCGTGGCTGGATCGGGCCAAAGCCGCAACGGTGGACTTCGCAGCGATCACGACGCCGGTGCTGACCATCGGTGCCGAAGACGACCGGACGGTGAATCCGCGGGTGCCGCGCACGACCGCGACCAAGTATCGGCAGGGCACCTACGTCGAGATCCCGCGATCCGACCACCTCGTCTTCGTGGGCGAATCCCTACCGGTGACCATGAGCCGCATCGACGATTGGATGGCACGCAATCGGGTGTTGTCCGCTGACTAAGCCTCGCCGTGTCTAGCCCTTGCTGACGGCGATGACGTCGTCGAGAGTCGCGAATGCTGGTCGTGGCGTTGGCAACTCGGGTCGATCAGTGGCGCGCAAGCCGTCGAGGAGCAACGCAAGATACCGCCGCCACGTCTCAGTCGAAAACGTGACGCCGAGCATCGCGAAGATGACCGCCGCATCCTCCGGCTCGGCCTCGGCGCGGATTAACCCGGCCTTCTTGGCCCGGTCGAACAGCCGGGTGACCCCGTCGACGATGTGCGGCCAGATGCGTGTCTTGTCATCGACATTGCCCTGCCCGGCAAGGATTTGGTAGAGCCCACGGTCAGCGGCGAGCCGGGTCGCCGTGCGCTCGAAGAACATGACGATGCTGTCCCATGGATCTTTGACTTTCAGCGCGTCCTCGGCGTCGCTGGCGATGTGCTGGGTCGCGTCGGCCAGGACCTCGGCCGCGAGGGCCTTCTTGTTCGGGAAGTGTCGGTACGCGGTGCCCGTTCCGACACCGGCTTCGCGGGCGATGTCGTCGAGCGTCGCATCGATCCCACGTTCGGCGAACATTCTGCGGGCCGCACTGATCAGCCGGTCCCGATTGCGGGCCGCGTCCTTGCGGATCATCAGGCCGCGTCGTTCTCGATGAGGCTGCGCGCGCAATCGGTAACGGTGTCGGCTGCAGGGCGCGGCCGCCAGCCGAGCAGCTGTTGCGCCTTCGCGGTGGTGTGCCGGTTCTTGCGGCCGAGACCGGGTGTGATAGCCCGCATTTCGGGGTCGAACAGCGCCACCAATCGGACGATCACATCGGGAATGGTGCGGGTCGGCACCTTCGCGGCGGCGGGGCCGAGGCGTTCTCGAAGAACCGCGGCGATGTCGGCCATCCAGACGAACTCACCTGTGGCGAGGAAGCGCTGCCCAGCGGCCTCGGGCGTCGTCATCGCCCTGATGTGCATATCGGCGATGTCGCGGACGTCGACGACCTCGAGACCGATCCGCGGCGTGCCGGGCATCCGGCCGCGCAGCATCCGCCCGATCACCTGCACGGAGCCGAGGTTGTCGGTACCCAGGATCGGTCCGAAGACCGCGCCGGGCAGGACTGTGGTCAAAGTCGTTGGACCGTAGGCGGATTCCATGAAGTCCCACGCCGCACGCTCGGCCAGCGTCTTGGACCTGCGGTAGGCCTGCAGCCCCGGCGCGTCGGGGTCCGTCCACAGCGTTTCGTCGCTGATGCCTTCGTCTCGGTACGACGACGGGCTCGCGGTGTTGGCCGCCGACGTCAGCACGACTCGAGTCACCCCGGCTGCGATAGCGGCGCGCAACACCCGAAGCGCACCGTCGCGCGCCGGAGCCACCAGGTCGCCCGCGCCGTCGAGTCCCAGCGGGGACGCCACGTGCAGAACGTAATCACAGCCGGCGACAGCGTCGTCCCAGCCGTCGTCGCACGTCAGGTCGGCGGCCACACACGTCAACCTGTCGGCCGGATCGACGACACGCGATATGGCGTCGCGGACCGCCGCCTCCCTCGACGCGTTGCGCACGGTGGTGCGCACGCGGTAGCCGCGCTGCAGCAGTTCGACAATGCACCAGCGCGCGATGAAGCCGGTGCCACCGGTCACCAACGCCGTCTCTGTCATGCGGATCCCTCGGGTCGAAGTAGCGGAGGTGGTATCTCCGTTTTGAGTCTACCTAAGCGGAGAGTGCACCTCCACTTATTTCTGGTGAGCAGACGCAAAAGCGTACAAATCCGGCCTTTGGAACACGTTTCTGTGTCTGCTCGCCGGTCTAATCCGCGGCCCGCAGCGACTCGATCGCGACGTCGAGAGCCGCTTCGAGATAACTGAGGTCGCCGGTGGCCAGCATGACGCCGACGCCGCCCTGGATCCCCGCCAGCAGCGCGGCGGCGACCTTGTCCGCATCGAGCCGGGCGGCGACCTTGTCCTGCGCCTGCATATGGCGCACGCCGGCCGCGATCTCGACGTGCCACTTGCGCATCAGGGCCGACGTGACTGCCTGAGCGCCGGGTGTGCTGCGGCCGATCTCGGACATCAGCACCGCGAGCGGGCAGTGCTGCCCCTGCCTGCGGTACCGGTCGACGACGGCGTCACGCCACCGCTGCCACGCCGCCCACGACGTCAATTCGCCCAGATATGGTTGCTGGTCGTCGAGGACCATCTGCGCCTCGTGCTCGGCGACCGCGAGTAGGAGCTGCTCCTTGCCGTCCGGGAAGTAGTGAAACAGTTGGCTTTTGGAGGTCTGCGTGCGTGCGCGAATGTCGTCGAGCGTGGCGACGGCGACACCGCGGTCGCGGATCTCGGCGGCGGCACCCTCGATGATGCGCTGCCGTGTCGCGTGGCCCTTGGCCGTCAACTTCTGGACTTGCAGGTCCATTTTCAACAGCGTACCAGTGGACCCATGAGTCCAAACATCAAGCGGCTGGCAGGCCGCACAGCACTGGTGACAGGTTCTACGGGCGGTCTCGGGGTTGCGATCGCCTCGGCGTTGGCCGAGGAGGGCGCCTTCGTCGTCGTCAGCGGCCGCGACAAGGCCCGCGGCGATGCCGTCGTCGCCGACATCCGAGCCGCAGGTGGCACGGCCGAGTTCGTCGTCGCCGACCTGGGCGCAGGGGAGCAGGAGGTACGTCGCCTGGCGGAACAGGCCACGGCCGTGGCGGGAGGGCGGATCGACATCCTGGTCAACAACGCAGCGATGTTGCTCATGCCGACACCGACCGCCGAGATCTCCGAAGAGCTGCTGCGAGATGCGTTCGCGGTCAACGTGTTCGCGCCGTTCCTGCTCACCGGTGCGCTGGCGCCGGCGATGATGCAGCGCGGCGATGGCGCGATCGTCAACATCGGGTCGATCACGGGACTTCGCGGCAGCGCAGGCTCGGCGGTCTACAACGCCAACAAGGCGGTGATCCATTCGTTCACCCAGTCATGGGCCGATGAGTACGGCCCGTTCGGTGTCCGGGTCAACGCCGTCGCGCCGGGACCGATCGCCACCGAGCGCCAAGAGCAGTTCGCCGGCCACGTCGCGCCGTTGCTGGCCCGCATCCCGTCGAGGCGGATGAGCACACCTGAGGAGGTCGCAGCCGCGGTGGTGTTCCTGGCCAGCGACGAGGCCTCCAACATTCACGGGACTGTGCTCAGTGTGGACGGGGGCTACGCGGCCGTTTAACACATGGCTTAGATTTTGTTGCATGACTGACCACACGGCGATCGACACCGGACTGCTGATTCTTCGGGTGGTGCTGGGTCTGACCATGGCAGCACACGGTTACAACAAGTTCTTCGGCAAGGGCGGCTTGGCGGGCACCGCGGGCTGGTTCGACAGTATGGGCATGAAGCCGGGCATGTTCCACGCCCGCGTCGCCGCCACCACGGAGATGTCTGCGGGCATCGGGCTGGCGGTCGGTCTGTTGACGCCGATTCCCGCGGCAGGCTTCGTCGCGCTGATGCTGGTTGCCGCCTGGACCGTGCACCGGCCCAACGGGTTCTTCATCGTCAAGGAAGGCTGGGAGTACAACCTCATCCTGGCGGTGTCCGCGGTCGCCGTGGCCACGATCGGTGCCGGCAGGTTCAGCCTCGACTACGCGCTGTTCCGCACGACCGGTCTCTACGACTTCCTGCACGGCTGGTGGGGTCTGCTGATCTCGGCGGTGTTGGGGCTCGCGGGCGGCATCGGTCAGCTGGTCATCTTCTGGCGTCCGCCGGCTAAGGCCGATGCGGCGTAGCGCGAGTCCGGCCGAACCGAATCCGCGCGGCTAGAACACGTTCTAGTCTTGCGGCCATGGGTTTTCTGAAGCAGGACGCGCCCGTTGTCGACTACGAGGAGTGGAACAAGGGCACGCGTGCCGAGAAGATCATTCCGATGGCCCGGCACTGGGCCGAGGTCGGCTTCGGCACCCCCGTCGTGCTCCACCTGTTCTACGTCGTCAAGATCCTGCTCTACATTCTGGCGGCCTGGCTGATCGCCGTGACGACCAAGGGCATCGACGGCTTCACCAACGTCGCGTCGTGGTACGCCGAGCCGATCGTCTTCGAAAAGGTCGTGCTCTACACGATGCTGTTCGAGGTCATCGGGCTGGGCTGTGGCTTCGGTCCGCTCAACAACCGGTTCTTTCCGCCGATGGGTTCGGTCCTGTACTGGTTGCGGCCCAACACCATTCGGCTTCCACCGTGGCCGAGCCGGGTACCGCTGACGAAGGGCACGACGCGCACGCCCGTGGATGCCGCGCTGTATGGCGCGCTGCTCGTGATGCTGCTGGTCGCGCTGTTCTCCGACGGCACGGGTCCGATCCCGGCGTTGGGCACCACGGTCGGCGTGCTGCCGATGTGGCAGATCTGGACGGTCCTTGGTCTGCTCGCCCTGCTCGGCCTGCGCGACAAGGTGATCTTCCTTGCCGCCCGCGGCGAGGTGTACGCGTCGTTCACGGTGGCGTTCCTGTTCGCCGGCTACGGGGTGGACATGATCATCGCCGCCAAGCTCGTCTGCCTGGTGATCTGGCTCGGCGCGGCCACGTCCAAGCTCAACAAGCACTTCCCGTTCGTGATCTCGACGATGATGAGCAACAACCCGGTTTTCCGGCCGCGGTTCATCAAACGGAAGTTCTTCGAGCACTTCCCCGACGACCTGCGGCCGGGGCGGATGTCCCGGTGGCTCGCGCATTTCAGCACCGCGATCGAGGGCCTGGTCCCTCTGGTGTTGTTCTTCTCCCACGGCGGCTGGCCGACCGCGATCGCCGCATTCGTGATGCTGTGCTTCCACTTCGGCATCCTGTCGTCGATCCCGATGGGGGTGCCGCTGGAGTGGAACGTGTTCATGATGTTCTGCGTGCTGGCGCTGTTCGTCGGCCACGCTCCTGTCGGACTGACCGACATGACGACACCGCTGCCGGTGCTGTTGTTCCTTGTGGTCGCGGGCACCGTGGTGGTCGGAAATCTTTTCCCGCGCAAGGTTTCGTTCCTGCCGGGCATGCGGTACTACGCGGGTAACTGGGATACGACGCTGTGGTGCGTCAAGCCGTCGGCCACGGAGAAGATCGAGAAGGACATCGTGTCGATAGCAAGCATGCCGCAGACCCAGATGGAGCGGTACTACGGCAGCCCGGAAACCGCACAGATGTACCTCTATATGGGATATGCGTTCCGCGCGTTCAATACTCACGGCCGCGCGATGTTCACGCTCGCCCACCGCGCGATGGCCGGCCAGAACGAGGACGACTACGTGCTGACCGACGGTGAACGGATCTGTTCGACGGCCATCGGATGGAACTTCGGCGACGGCCACATGCACAACGAGCAGTTGATCGCCGCGATGCAGGAGCGCTGCCATTTCGAGCCGGGGGAGGTGCGGATCCTGATACTCGACGCGCAGCCCATCCACAAGCAGAGGCAGGAGTACCGGCTCGTCGATCCCGCCACCGGCGAATTCGAAAGGGGCTATGTGAATGTCGCCGACATGGTGACGCGGCAGCCGTGGGACGACACCGTCCCGGTCCACGTGACGTGGGAGAAGGACAGCGCTGACGCCACCTGATCCGGTGTCTGTCTGGTTCGACGAGACCGGACAGTTGATGAGCGACCTCGGGGCCGTCGACAGGAACTGTGTCGTGCGAGTGATCGGCGGCCACTGCGCAGGGCGCCATCAGTGCGTGCTGCTGTACCGGGCGCCTGGTCCGCGGCTGCTTTACGGCAGCGAGCTGATGTCAGAACTCGACGACGAAAGCGGGATGTACCTGGAGACTCATGCCAAGCACCTTGAGGACGAGCTGATCTCAATCTCGGTCGACCATGTCGGGCCCGACGGTCGTCCCGGCAGCTGGCGGTATCGGCTGTTGCCGATGCGGTGGAAGACCGAAGATGGATTGGTGCATACCGCCACGCGGCTCGCGGTGTGGCCCGACTAGGGTCACAGCGCGAGCGACTTTGTCGCTACGAGCCCGGCAATTCGGGTCAGTGGTCCCCAAGTGCGCGAGCAGTCAGCCCATCACGTCGCGGACCTTGACGGTCTCGAGGCCCTTCAACAGTAGATCGCGGGCGGTGTCGAGGTGTTTGCGCCAATGTGCCTCGGCCGCCGCGCCGTCGCCTGAGCGCAGCAACTTCATCAGCCGCCCGTAAGACCGCATCAGCTTCTCGTAGTCGGCCTTCGACACGGGGCGGCGTTCCTTGAAGAGGAATGCGGTGTGCCGCACGGTGATCTCGTGCAGCATGCCTGCGATGATCGACAGCGTGGCGTTGCCCGACAACTCCACCATGCGGCGGTGAAAGTCCCCGGTCGTCTCCGCCAGCCGACCGGACTGCCAGCCGGCCGGGATGTGTTCGGCCAGCATCCCATCGAGTTCGTCGAATGCCTCAGGCCTGCCGGATTCGGCCAGCAGCCGCGCCGCCATCGGCTCGATGCCAGCCTGAGCCACCATGACGTCGGCGATGGTCGCGCCCGTCAACTCCAGGAGCAGACCGGCTGGCCGCGCGACGATCTCCGGCCCGGGGACCCGGACGCGGGCGCCGGTGCGCGAGCCGCGTCGCACCTCGACGAGCCGTTCGGACTCCAGCACCCGCACCGCCTCGCGCAGCGTCGGACGGCTGACGCCGAAGTGAGCCATCAGTTCGGCCTCGTTGGGCAGGAAGTCCCCGTCCTTGAGCTGGCCGTCGACCACCATGCGGCGCAGGGTTCCCGCGACGAGCTCGGCCGTCTTGGGTGAGCGGACCGCTGCACTCGCCGGTACGGCGTCCGGGCCGATCATCGGCGCCAGTGGTGTGCTTCGTGTCACAAGATCTCCCAAACAGTGTTTTCCGAGCTGTGCAACTCAGTAAACCATGTCGGGTGGGCTCAGATCGGCAGGAACATGAGGTCGCAGCCTACCAACCAGTAGGTTGACCTAGTAAACTTTGTTGCTCTACCTTCGGGGAACACCACATTCAAAGGAGAAGTGTCATGGCTGAAGCCGTCATCGTCGAGGCCGTGCGGTCGCCGGTCGGCAAGCGCAACGGCGGGCTGTCCGGTGTGCATCCCGGCGAGTTGTCCGCGCAGGTGCTCAATGGTCTCGCCGAGCGCGCAGGCATCGATCCGGAGATCGTCGACGACGTCATCTGGGGCTGTGTCATGCAGGCCGGCGAGCAGGCGCTCGACATCGGCCGCACTGCGGTGCTGGCGGCAGGTTGGCCGGAAAGCGTCCCCGGAGTGACCGTCGACCGGCAGTGCGGATCCAGCCAGCAGTCCATTCACTTCGCCGCCGCCGGCGTGGTAGCCGGCCATTACGACGTCGTGGTCGCGGGCGGTGTCGAGTCGATGTCGCGCACACCGATGGGCGCCTCACTGGCCAACGGCGGCCACCCGTACCCAGAAGCGTTCCGCAACCGCTACAGCCAGACCCCGAACCAGGGCATCGGCGCCGAGATGATCGCCTCGCAGTGGGGGTTTGACCGCACCGCGCTCGACGAGTTCTCGTTGGGTTCACACGAGAAGGCGGCCGCCGCACAGGATTCCGGCGCGTTCGACGACCAGATCGTTGCCATCAAGGACCAGGACGGAAACCCGGTGCTCAAGGACGAGGGCATCCGCCGCGGCACCACCATCGAGAAGATGGGTGAACTGAAGCCGGCGTTCAAGGAAGACGGTGTGATCCACGCCGGCAACTCGTCGCAGATCTCCGACGGGTCGGCCGCGCTGCTGTTCATGTCGGCCGAGAAGGCGAAGTCGTTGGGGCTCAAGCCGATTGCCAAGGTGCACACTGCGACGCTGGCCGGCGCCGATCCGGTGATCATGCTGACCGCGCCGATCCCGGCCACCCAGAAGGCGCTGAAGAAGTCGGGCCTGTCGGTCAACGACATCGGCGTGTTCGAGGTCAACGAGGCGTTCGCTCCGGTGCCGCTGGCCTGGCTGAAGGACATCGGCGCTGACGAGAAGAAGCTCAACCCCAACGGCGGCGCGATCGCACTTGGTCACCCGCTCGGGGGTTCCGGCGCCCGCATCATGACCACGATGCTGTACCACATGCGGGACAAGGGAATTCAGTACGGCCTCCAGACGATGTGCGAGGGCGGTGGCCAGGCCAACGCCACCATCCTCGAGCTGCTGTGACGTCTGATGTGCAGGCCCCCGCCGCTCTCACCGAGCGGCGGGGCAACGTCGTGATCATCACGCTGAACCGGCCGGAGGCCCGCAACGCGGTCAACAGCGCGGTGAGCACCGCGGTGGGCGACGCGCTGCAGGAGGCCCAGGACGACCCGGAGATCCGCGCGGTGGTGATCACCGGAGCCGGTGAATCCTTCTGCGCCGGAGCCGATCTCAAGGCGATATCGCGCCGCGAGAACCTTTTCCACCCGGACCACTCGGAATGGGGTTTCGCCGGCTATGTGCATCACTACATCGACAAGCCGACCATCGCCGCCGTCAACGGCACCGCATTCGGCGGTGGCACAGAGCTGGCGCTCGCGAGCGACCTCGTGGTCGCCGAGGAACGAGCGAAGTTCGGGCTGCCCGAGGTCAAGCGCGGACTGATCGCCGCCGCCGGCGGCGTGTTCCGTATCGTCGACCACCTGCCGCGCAAGGTCGCGATGGAGCTGATCTTCACCGGGGACTCGATGTCGTCGGCCGACGCGCTCAAGTGGGGACTGATCAACCAGGTCGTGCCCGACGGCACAGCGGTGGACGCGGCTCTCGCACTCGCGGAACGTATTACGTGCAATGCGCCGCTGGCGGTGTGGGCGAGTAAGCGGGTCGCCATGGGCGTCGATGAGGGCGTAGTCACCGGCGACGAGGCCGGTTGGGCCAGGACGATGCGCGAAATCGGGACACTGATTCGTTCCGAGGACGCGAAGGAAGGACCGCTGGCGTTCGCGGAGAAGCGCAAACCCGTATGGAAGGCGAAGTAAGCAAAGTGATGAAACGTCTGGTATTCGAACCCGAACACGAGCAGTTGCGGGAGACCGCGCGCCAGTTCCTCGAAAAGGAGTGCGCGCCGCACGCCGAGAAGTGGGAGAGCGAACGCCTAGTTGACCGCGAATCGTACGTTGCTGCAGGCAAATACGGGCTCATCGGGTTCAACATGCCCGAGGAGTATGGCGGCGGCGGCGTTGACGACTTCCGGTTCAATGCCGTGATCGTCGAGGAGTTGGCGAAGTTCGGCCCCGCAACGCCGGGTCTGAGTCTGCAGAACGACATCATCGGCCCGTACTTCGCATCGCTGGCCACCGACGAACAGAAGGAGCGGTGGCTGCCGGGCTACATCACCGGTGAGCTCATCGGCGCGATCGCGATGACCGAACCCGGCGCAGGCAGCGACCTGGCGGGCATCAAGGCGTCGGCGGTGCGTGATGGCAGCAGCAAGGACGCGGACTGGATCCTCAACGGCTCCAAGACATTCATCTCCGCCGGCATCAACAGCGACCTGGTGATCGTCGTCGCTCGCACCGATCCCGAGGCGGGGCACAAAGGCTTCTCGCTGCTGGTCGTCGAGCGGGGCATGGAGGGGTTCGAACGCGGGCGCAAACTCGACAAGATGGGCCTGCACGCCGCCGACACCGCCGAACTGCACTTCGAGAACGTCCGAGTGCCTGGCAACAACCTCCTGGGCGAGGAGGGCAAGGGTTTCTACCATCTGATGCACAACCTGCCGTCGGAGCGTCTGTCCATCGCGATCGCCGCGATCGCCGGAGCGCGTGAAACCTGGCGCGAGACACTGCAGTACGTCAAGGATCGTAAGGCGTTCGGCCAGCCGATCGGCAGCTTCCAGCACAACCGCTTCCTGATGGCCGAGATGGACACCGAGCTCGAGATCGCCGAGCAGTACATCGATCGCTGCCTGCGCGCCACCGTAGACAAGGAGCTGACCGCGGTCCAGGCGTCGAAGGCCAAGTGGTGGTGCACCGAACTCGGCAAGCGCGTCGTCGACAACTGCGTACAGCTGCACGGCGGATACGGCTACATGAACGAGTACAAGGTCGCCCGTGATTACGTCGACGTGCGGATCCAGACGATCTTCGGCGGCACGACCGAGATCATGAAGGAGATCATCGGCCGCGACCTAGGGCTTTAGCGCAGGAGAACTAGCCCGCTGCGGGCATGTGCTGGTCACCCGGCGGAGCGGGCGGCGGTGTCTGCGCCGAAGTGGTGGTCGTCGTCGTGGTGGCCGATGTGCTGGTCGTGGCGCCCGGGTTGATCGGCTCCGGACCCTGCGCCGGATCCAGCACGCTGTCGATGATGTAGATCCGCGCGTTGTTGGCCTGAATCCCGCCGCAGACGACCTTGGCTGTGTCGTTGAACTTCAGGTCGCCGCCCTTACCGGTCACCTTCACCTCGGTGCCCTCCTGCGACGGCCGCTGGCCGTGCACGTCGTCGGGACCAAGCAGGCCGAGGAACACGTGGTAGTAGTCGAGCTTCGTCAGCGTCGCGGGATCGGCCTTGATGGCGTCGAGCTGGCCCGGCTCCATCGCGGCGAACGCCGCGTTGTTGGGCGCGTACACCACGTACGGCCCGTTCTCCAGGACCGGCACGATGTTGACCGCCGGATTGGCCTGGCCGGAGATCAACGAGTTGAACGTCGAGATGTCCGGGATGCTGGCGATCACCTGGCCGACCGGCTGGTCGGCGAAGGCCTTCCAATTGGGCAGCGCGGTCTTGAACGCGTCACAACCCGGCCCCTGGGGATCGGGAATCGGGGCCACAGGTGTCGATGTCTCTGCCGGCGGGTCGGCGTATGCCTTGCTGGCGAACGGCGCGTTGATCGTGAACGGCACCGCGGCCACGATAGCGGCGATCCCGGCCGCCGCCCCCAATCCCTTGCTGGCGCGAGTCTTCAATGTCGGCTCCTTCGTCAGGTCGCATCGCATGTTAAGGGCTGCGGGCACCCAACGACAAAGTCGCTCCGAGGGGGCACCTACGTTACAGCCGCACTGACCTGCGCATTCCGCACATTGAGACAGAGCACGGCGGCGACGAAGCACAGGCCCGCCGCCAGGTAAAACGCCATGTCGTAGTTGCCTTGGATATCCCGCAGCCTGCCCGCGCCAGCGGCGGCGATCGCCGCGCCGAGTTGGTGGGATGCGAACACCCAGCCGAACACGACGGGAGATCGCGTGCCGAAGTAGTTGCGGCACAGCACGATCGTCGGCGGTACGGTCGCGACCCAGTCCAGGCCGTAGAAGATGACGAACACCCAGGTGCTCGGCTCGGCATGTGGGGAGAGCAGCGCGGGGAGCAACAGCAGCGATATGCCGCGGCCTGTGTAGTAGACGACCAGCAGCAACCGCGGGTCGACGCGGTCGGTCAACCACCCGGAGAACACCGTGCCTGCCACGTCGAGGATGCCGATGGTCGCGAGCAGGCCGGCGGCCACCGTGGTCGGCATGCCATGGTCGTTGGCGGCCGGGATGAAGTGCGTGCCGATCAACCCGTTCGTCGTCATCCCGCAGATCGCGAAGCTCGCCGCCAGCAGCCAGAACGCCGGCACCCGCGCGCCGATCCGCAACCCGGCGAACGCGGCGGCGAAACTCGACGCAGGCACGACAGCGGGCTCGGCCGCAGCCGTCGCACCATAGGGCGTTAAGCCCTTGTCCTGCGGGTAGTTTCGCATGAACAGCACGACCAGCGGCACCACACCGAGCGCCGCCGCGGCGACGATCAGCGATGCCCAGCGCCAGCCGTGCTGGGCGGTCACCTCGGCGACGATGGGCAGGAAGATCAGCTGTCCGGTCGCACTCGCCGCGGTCAGCACACCGGTGACGAGGCCACGCCGCGCCTCGAACCAGCGCGTCGCGACGGTCGCGACGAAGCCCATTGAGATCGAGCCGGTGCCGACACCGACCAGCACGCCCCACAACAGCACCAGCTGCCAGCTCGCGGTCATCGTCACACTCAGCGCCGATCCCGTCGCGATCAGTATCAGTGCCGCCGACAGCACAGGTCGCACGCCGAATCGGTCCATTAGGGCCGCGGCGAACGGTGCGGTCAGCCCGAACAGCGTCATGTTGACCGACATCGCAAGCCCGACCAGCCCGTGCGACCAGCCGAACTCGTGGTGCAGGGGGGTCATCATGACGCCGGGCACCGAGCGGAAACCCGCCGCGCCGAGGATCGCGATGAAGCTGACGGCGGCCACCACCCAGGACCAGTGAATCCGGCCCAGGGGCGTGCTCCTCTGCGCGGCGGTAAGCGTCACCGAACCACTGTGGGCGATCCGTCAGGCCGTGACTAGTGGCATGAATGACACCAGTCGTCAAAAACATGCCAAACTGGCGGCATGCATCGCATCGCCGTCCTGCTGCTGCCACCTGTGGTGGGTTTCGATGCCGCGATCGCGCCGACGCTGTTCTCGTACGCGACCGACGGCGACGGTAATGCGCTCTACGACGTCGTGACGTGCGGGCTCACGCGGGGCCCGATCGCGGCGACGACGGGCTTCGACCTGCTGCCCGCGGCTGGGCCCGAGGCGCTGGCGACAGCCGACACGGTCGTGATCCCGGGGACGCGGTTCCCATCGGCGCGCACCGAGGGCGTGCTGACACCGGAGGCGTCGGATGCGTTGGCGCGGATTCGCCCGGACACCCGGCTGGTGTCGATCTGCACCGGCGCGTTCGTCCTCGCCGCGGCGGGCCTGCTCGACGGGCGCCCCGCGACCACGCATTGGAGATTCGCCGACGACATGCGGCGGCTGCATCCGCGGGTGTTGCTCGACGAGAACGTGTTGTTCGTCGACGACGGCGACGTGCTCACGTCGGCGGGCCTCGCCGCAGGAATCGACTTGTGCCTGCACATCATTCGCTCCGATCATGGCGCGCAGGTGGCCAACGAGGTCGCCAGGTACTGCGTGGTGCCGCCGTGGCGGGAGGGTGGCCAGGCGCAGTTCATCGATCGGCAAGTGCCTGCGCCGGACCACTTCTCGACGGCGGCGACACGGGAATGGGCGCTGCAGCACCTCGATGAAGAGCTCACGGTGCAGCGGCTGGCGCGGCACGCGAAGATGAGCCCGCGCACCTTCAACCGTCGGTTCCGTGAGGAGACGGGGCAATCGCCGGGTGCATGGGTGCGCAGCCGCCGTGTCGACCGCGCCCGTGAGCTATTGGAGTCGCGCGATCTGCCCGTCGACGAGGTCGCCCGGCAGGCGGGTCTCGGTTCGGGTGGCAACCTGCGCCACCACTTGCGTCGCGGCGTGGGTATGTCGCCGTCGAGCTATCGCAAGGTGTACCAAGGGGTTTGATCGAGCGGGCTCCCTGATCGCGGCTAGCGCGTCGGAGCCAACCAATACCGGGGCCCGAAACTTGATATCGCATGCGATATCAAGTTTTGAGCGATCCATATGCCTGGCCAAGTCGGCCAGATCGAGATGACACCCCTACGTTTCACTCGGGCAACACGGCGGCCACCACGCCAGCCACCTCCTCGGCCGTCTGGCGGAACGTGTCGGCCCCGCAACTGGCGTGCACCAAGGCGCCGATCAGCCCGAACTCCAGCGTCTCGGCGACCTCCGGCCACGCCCCCGATCGCAACGCCGTGCGGACCCGCCGCTGGAGCTCGCCGTGGATCCGCTGGCGGCTCACGCGCACGGACGGCTCGTCGCAGATCAACGCGCTCGAGCACGCCGCGGCCAGCCCCGGCTCGTCGGCAAGCAGCATGACCAGCTGTGAGAACTGCGCGGCGATCCGCGCCCTTGCGGACTTCTCGACGTCGACGATCAACGGCGCCGCGCGCAACCGTTCGAGATAGATCTCGGCGACGATCGCTTCCGTAGACCGGTAGTGTGCGCGGATCTCGCCGTGAGAAACGCCCGCGCGTGTGGCGATGGACCGCATCGTGATGCTGGAGTACGGCACGTCGCGCAACAGCTCGACCGTCGCATCGCGCACTCGGCGCGCGGTCTCGTCGTCTTCACGGGTGCGATCGTCGTAGGACCGCAGGTATATGACGTCAGCCATTCGATTCCGCGCTCAACAGATCGGCCAGCGCGACCGCTAGGTCGTGAAAGCCCGACTCAATCGAATATGTCTTGTCCACAGTCCAATTGACGATGCCCCCCGTCAGCGCACCCACGATGATGTCGGCCAGCGTTTGGGCATCGTGCCGGACGCTCACCTCACCGCGCGCCACGCCTTCTTTGACGAGCTGGAGAAACGTGTCGTGCAAGGCGAAACCGCGTTGAATGCCGTAGCCCGCCGCTGTCAGCATTTCGGCGATCACCTCGCGGTAGGTATCGCTGGACTCACCCAGGGTCGCGGCGATGTCGTCGAACAGGCCGATCAACCGAGCGGGGATCGGTTCGTTCGCACGGTCGAAGACGACGTCGCGAAGGTTCAGCAGACGCTCTTCGGCGAGTGCGCGCATCATGTCGTGTCGGGTGGCGAAGTGGTTGAAAAACGTTCGATTCGCGACGTCGGCGCGTTCGCAGATGTCTTCGATCGTCGTGCCGGACACACCCTGATCCAGGAAAAGGTCGAAGGCGGCGCCAAGAATCCGTTCCCGCACCTCCTGCTTGCGCCGGTCCATCCGGTTCACGATTGCGAGCCTAGCGCGACGTTGCCGCAGAGTTTCTCCGACAACTCCCACAGGTCGGCGGCGTGCGCATGGTCCGCTGCGTACGGCGCGACGTCCTCGCGGATCCGGCAGTCCGCCAGATACACCCCACCGATGCCGGCCAGGTCCGGGCTGACGGCCGCCCAGACCTGGGTCGCTGCGCCCTGTTCGGGCATCTGGAAGTCGCGAAGCACATCGACGCGCTGCGCGTCGGGTTCCGCGGGCGTGATGTTGTTCAAGCTGGCGAAGTCTTCGCGCGTCATGTGGCGTGCCAGGGACGTCGCGACGACGCCCGGGTGCACGGCGCAGGCCCGCACCCCGCGGTCACGCAGCCGGCGGTCCAGCTCGACCATGTGCAGGACATTGGCGGTCTTCGATGATCCGTAGGCAGCGAACTTGTCGTATTCCCTTCGCTCCCAGTTGGGGTCGGCCAGGTCGACGTCGCACATCCGGTGTCCGTCCGACGACAAAATGACGATGCGGGCACCCTGGACAAGTCGCGGTGTGAGTAGCCGGGTCAGTTCGAAATGCCCGAGATGATTGGTGCCGAACTGGATTTCGAAGCCATCGGTGGTTCGGCCGAACGGAGTGAACATCACCCCGGCGTTGTTCATCAGCACGTGGATCTCGGGCGCGAGGTCCTGGATCGCCGCGGCGGCGGTTCGGACACTGGCCAGGCTGGTGAGGTCGAGTTCGACGGTCGACGTCGGCGCATCGGGCACCTCTGCCCGAATCCACGCCTCGGCGTCGCGCAAGGCTTCCACATTGCGCGCCGCGAGAATGACGTGCGCGCCCGTCGCCGCGAGCGCGCGGGCCGATTCCCGCCCCAGGCCGGCCGACGCACCGGTGATCACGCAGGTCTTGCCGGTCAGGTCGATGCCTTCGACGACCTCGAGTGTTGTTGGCCCGGCCATTATGCCTGCGCGCTGACTTCGCCGAGGCGCCACAGTGGTGTCACCACATCAGGGTCACACGCCTCTTCCACGATCCACTTGCACATCCGTCGCATCGGCTCGATTGCGTCCTGCGGCGCCGCGATCGGCACGCTGCACGCATAGCCGAGGGTCGTCAGCCGTTGCGCCCCGAACAGTGGAAGCTTGTCGCGTAGTTCGCGTTTCAGCGATTCCGGGTAGATGCCGATGGTCTGCGTGTATGCGGTTACCGCCTCGGTCACCTTGTCGATGCTGTCGACCGGCACGATGTTGGCCACGCGGCCGGACAGCATGGCCGAGTAGTCGACGGGGGAGTCGAACTGCGAAACGATGATCGCCCCCTCGCGCTGATCGCCGCCGATCACCCGGTACCAGTCGTCGGTCATCCGAGACGCCTCGACGTGGTCGTAGAGTTCGCGGCTCGGGTACAGCGGTGGCGTGCTGATGAAAGCGGGCAGGCGGGTCAGTTCCTCGTAGATCATCTCGCCGAGCCTGTTGGCGTTGGCGATGCCTACGGCGTCGGTCCCGCTCATCGCATAGATGACGCGTGCGTTGGCGCATCCCTCCTGGTTGGCCACCCCGATGTCGACGGCCGCGCAGCGCGCCACCTCGCGCATGGTTTCGTCGTCGCTGAATGCCTGGTGCCCGATGATGGTCGCGCTGCGCTTGGGATCGAGCGCGATCATCTCCAGACCCGGCTGGATATAGCGGGTGACGTGCTTGACCGACGCGAAACCTCCCCAGGCGACGATCTTTTCGATGTGCTCCGGTCGATACAACGGCTCCTCGACGGCGACGTCGCCGCCCTTCCAATACGCAACCGCAAGATGCTTGGTGATCGGGTGGTCGGGCGCGACATCGGCGAGCGTGCGCGCGATCGCGACCGCCGTCAGCGGATCGTTGGACGGAGCCTTGATGATCGTGTCGCAGCGGGTGATCACCGAGCGCAGAATCGTGACAGCCGACACGAGCCCGCCGTTGCCTGCCGGAATGTGCAACACCCGCGAGCCGAATGCGCGTACCCGCAACTCCCGTCCGTCGCCGAGTCGTTGGGTGACCCAGCCATTGAGGTATTCGAGCCCGACCTGGCTGTCGGCGATCTCGAGGACGTTCGCGCGGGAGAACAGTGGTTT
Source organism: uncultured Actinomycetota bacterium (assembly GCA_963698965.1). Classification (GTDB taxonomy): domain Bacteria; phylum Actinomycetota; class Actinomycetes; order Mycobacteriales; family Mycobacteriaceae; genus Mycobacterium. The sequence goes on along the minus strand of CAVOSY010000014.1, from coordinate 43,801 downwards.
CAGGATCTGGTAGCTGTTCTTGAGCATCTCCGGCGGCAGCGGGTTCGCCAACAGCGCCGCCTCGTAGGCCTCCTGCAGATGCATGTTCCGCTCGAAGTCGAGTGCGTTGCCCAACGCCTCTAGCACATCGAGGATCTCGTCGAAGGGCACCTCGTAGAGGTCGGCCATCGCCATCGGGCTCGGCAGTGGGAGCCGGTGCACGTGACGGGCCATATCGGGCGCCTGGAACTCGGCGGCGCCGGTGCGAGTACCGAACGACACCAGGTCGTCGACGATGACCTCGCCCCGCAGGAACAACGGAACCGTATATGCGCTGCTCATGATTCGAACGCCTTCATGAACTCGACGGCTTCGTTGTGCACCTCGTGGGTGGCCGCACAGGTTATGCGGTCGTCATCGACGCCCCGCTTCTCGCTGTAGCGGATGATGTCGTGTTCGAACGCGACGCTTGTCTGGCCGCACGGGCACTGCAGGTCCCAGTCGATGGTGACTTCGTCGCCGGAGATCACCCCACCCCAATGCGCCTTGAGCAGAACGTCATAGACCGCGGCGCGACCCGTCTGCCTGCCGGTTCGCGGCAACGGCTCGCTGGTGTCGGGGTCGAGGATGAACGGGATGACCCACGGCTGCACGTGATAGCGGCCCTCGCTGCAGCCCCAGTGGAACGCGCTCTGCTCGGAGAAGCCGTACCCCTGCTGGATGCGGTCGACACCGAGGAATTCATGGATCACGTCCATGTAGTTGTCGGGGAGAACGAATCCCTTTGTGCCGCCGCCGGTCAGGATGGCCGAGTCCTTGGCGAAGACGTCCCTGATGCCCCGCTCGAGGCCGGCCTTGGCCACGTCGTACATCAGGTTGTACGTGCCGATCATGAAAACCCGCTTACCCCGGAGCTTCTCGGTGATCGTGGCGAAGAACCTGTCGAGGTCCTCCGGCTGACGCGCCTGCATCGCGATGAACTCGTCCTTGCGGGCGGTCAACGCCGGGTCGATCACCAGTCGGTCCAGCTCGCCGCGCGAGGCCGCCGCGCGCATCTTCGAGGCGAGGAACATCAGGTCCGTGTCGATGGCGTCCGGGTACAGCGCGTGGAACTTGCTCTCATCGCCACCGGTGAAACCGCGCTTGATCATGTTGGCGATTCGGAGGTGACCGAGCTTGCCCTTGGCGTAGTTGGGCCAGATCACGTCGACCGCCGGATTGAGCTCGTCATACGTCGGTTCGTGGCCGAACGTCTGGAACAGGCAGATCTTCCACAGCACCATGCCTTCCCGCGCACCGTGCTTGTCCTTCGGGATAATCGACAAGGTTCCGGTGGTGCCGCTGGAGGTGATGACCTCCAGCGGGGTCTGCTCGTCGAGCCGGTCGATCCACTCATCGATGCTCTTGCAGTCCTCGGTGTCGACATGAGACAGGTCGTGGCTGGTGAGCTTGTCCAGCCATTTCGTCATCAGGTCGAAGCGCTTGTTGTCGATCAACGCGGCCGGATACGACTTGAACGCCGTATGCGAAAACATCAGCGGGACAACATCGTTGAACTCGCGCAACTCCGTGATGCCCAAGCGACCTGCCAGCTTGCCCACCATCTCGATGCTCTGCACGTGTTGCTGGAAGCGAATGCCCATCGCCTGACGCTGAAGCTCCTCCAGCTCGTCGCGAGCGATGCTGTGCATTTGGGTCAACGACTCGCCGAAGAAGGCAATCGGGTCGTCCATGAATTGCTCGACCGTCCGCGTGGACTGCTGTGTCGCCATGACAGGCACAATACGAGTAGTTGCAGTCAACTGCAAGAGTGTAGTTAGCTGCAATGACAGAGGTGAACAACGGGTGAATACGATGTCCGTCATGCCTGAGCCGCTGATCCAGCCCATCCGCGGACGCGCACCCCAGTTGCACGCCGAGTCCTGGGTCGCGCCGAACGCCAGTGTGATCGGTCAGGTCACGCTGGCCGCACGGGCAAGCGTCTGGTACGGCGCGACGCTGCGAGCCGAGGCCGAGCCGATCGAGATCGGGTTCGGCACCAACATCCAGGACGGCGTCACCATCCATGTCGACGCGGAGTTCCCGGTCAGCGTTGGCGCGGGCGTCAGTGTCGGTCACAACGCCGTGCTGCACGGCTGTGTCATCGAGGACGACGCACTCATCGGGATGGGCGCGGTGATCCTCAACGGCGCGAGGATCGGAGAGGATTCACTGATCGCGGCGAGCGCGCTCGTCCCGCAGGGCATCGTCGTGCCGCCGAGGTCGCTGGTCACCGGTGTCCCTGGCAGTGTCCGCCGCGAGCTGTCCGACGCCGAGATCGCAAACAACCGGCACAACGCGCAGGTGTATCAGCGGCTCATCGAACTACACCGCGACGCCGTCAATTAGGGTCGCGGCTCTCTACTACCAAATCCTCACCAGCACAAGGTCTCTGAGACTGGTCGCCATGCTGCGAATTTTGGCGCGGTAATATGATTTCGATTCACAGGGTTCGGGTATCTCCATACGGTGACTCCCGTGCGAATCCTGGTTACCGGCGCTACCGGCTATGTCGGCTCACGGCTCGTGAGCGAACTGCTCGACGCAGGCCACGATGTCATCGCCGCCACCCGAAATCCGGACCGACTGGCCGACTTCGGCTGGCATGACCAAGTCACCGGACTAGTGCTGGACGCGTACGATGAAGCCTCGGCCAAGAAGGCGTTCGCCGACGCGGGCCCGATCGATGTCCTCTACTACCTGGTGCACGGCATCGGCCAACCGGACTTCCGCGACGCTGACAATCTCGCCGCTGCCAATGTCGCCAACGCGGCGAAGGATGCAGGCCTCCGGCGGATCGTTTACCTGGGCGGGTTCGTCCCCGACGATGACGAACTTTCCGAACACCTGATCGGTCGTGCCGAGGTGGCGCACGCATTGAGCGTGGAGGGCGGACCCGATGTGGTGTGGTTGGGCGCGGCGATGATCATCGGGTCGGGGTCGACGTCGTTCGAGATGCTCCGCTATGTCGGCGACCGTTTCGTATTGATTCCGATGCCCGCTTGGTCCGCGAACCCGATGGACCCGATCTCGATCCGCGACGTGCTGTACTACCTCGTCGCCGCCGCCGACGGTGAGCGGGTACCGGCCGGTGCGTACGACATCCTCGGCCCGGAGACGACGTCGTACAGCGAGCTGCTGCGAGCCTATGCCCGGATCTCGCGCAAGTGGCGTGCGGAGTTGTCCCTACCCATGGTGGACACCAGCGTGGTGTCGTGGATGACGGCCGCGGTGCTACCCGTTCCTGGCGGTTTGGTCGCCGATCTGGTCGAGTCTCTTGACCATCCGATGATCGCGTCCGAGGTCCGGCTCCGCGATCTGGTGCCTGATCCACCCGGCGGGCTGGTTGGCATCGACGACGCGATATCCCGTGCGCTGTCGAGTGATCGGCCGCGACCGGTCAACGCGTTAGCCGATCCGCACCATCTGGCCGACAGCGATCCGCCGTGGGCCGGCGGTGACGCGGCGCGCATTCGACAGCTGGCGCGGGCGGTCACCCCGCCGATCGCGCGACCGGCGCTCGGGCTGCTGCGGCTGATGCCGGGGCCCGTCGCAGCCGCGCTGCGAACCGGAATCGACGCGCTGATCAATCTCGTACCGAAGCCAAGCCCGGCATGACCAAACCGACGGGGCTCATGGCCGAGTTCCGCGACATCGTCAGCACGGTCGCGGTGCCTCATCAGGAAACTCCCGCGGTGATAGTGCGGCGCCGGATCGTCGTGACGGTGGTGCTCGTGATCGGCGGTGCGCTGCTTGGCTATTCGATGACCCGTCGCCCAGGAGACGAATCGTTTTACTGGCTGACGCTGGCGCTTGCGGCGGTATGGGCGCTGGGCGCCTTCGTGTCCGGTCCGCTGCATCTCGGCTGCGTGCGGTTCCGCGGACGCAACCAGCGACCGGTGATCAGCGGCACCGTGATGGGACTGGTCCTGGGCGGGGCGTTTCTGGTGGGCGGCGTTGCCGCACGCGAGATTCCCGGTGTACGTGAATTCATCACGCGCGTCCTCGATTTCGCCAACTACGGTCCGCTGGCGCTGGTGGCTTTCATCACGGTGATCAACGGGGTGGCGGAGGAGCTGTTCTTCCGCGGCGCCCTCTATACCGCGCTGGGCAAGGCCTATCCGGCGCTCATCTCGACGATCATCTACGTCGTCGCGACGTCGGCCACCACCGGAAATCCGATGCTGGGTGTCGCCGCGTTGGTCGTCGGTGCGGTCTGCGCCTCGGAACGCCGAGCCACCGGCGGTGTGCTGGCACCGATGTTGACCCACTTCTTCTGGGGCCTGGTCATGGTGCTCGCACTTCCGCCGGTGTTCGGCGTCTAGCGCAGCGGGTGCGCCAGTTCGTCCTTGCGCATCCGGGCCGCGTACATGGCGATCGCCGCGAACAGCACCGGCGCTACGCCCGCAACCAGGAAAATCGTCTGCATCGAAACGACTTTCGACAGCGGGCCGACGATCGCGAACGATACCGGCATGAACGCCAGCGACACGAAGAAGTCCAGGCTCGACACCCGTCCCAGCATCGCCGTCGGGACCCGTCGCTGCAGTAGCGTGCCCCAGATGACCATGCCGGCGCCGTCGGTGAAGCCGATCACGAACGTCGCCGCGGCCATCAGCGGGAAAGACGAGGTGACGCCGACGACCACGAGCGGTATCGAGCCGACGCTCCACATCGTCATCATCACCGTGAGATAGCGACGCGGCAGCCGTCCCGACGACACCGCCAGTGCGCCCAGCGCACTACCGACCCCGAAGAACGCCAGAATGAAGCCGTACGTCTGTGCGCCGTCTTCGAAGCGTTGCTTCGCGATGAACGGCAGCAACACCTCGATCGGCCCCAGCACCAGAAGCACGAAGATGCTCGCGAACAGCAGTGTCCACAACAGCCACGGTGTGCGCAGCATGAACACGAAGCCGTCGCGCAGGTCGCGCAGCAGATGCGGCTGCTCGTGATCCGGTTGCTGCACAGCCGGTTTCATCGCGGGCCGGGTGGCGACCAGCAGCACGAGGCCGATGGCGAACAGCGCCGCCACGACGACGGCCCCCAGGGAGGGGAACGTCGCACCGACAACCAGGCCGGCGACCGCAGGGCCGACGGCGCGCTGGAACACCGGACGAACGACGCCTTCGACGCCGTTGGCGGCCAACAGCTGTTCGGCCGGAAGGATCCGGGGCAGAATCGCGCTGTAGGCGGGGAAGAAGAACGCCGCGGCAATGCCGAGTGCGCCTGCGGCCACCGCCATATGCCAGATCCGCAGGGTGCCAACGAGTCCCAGAATCGCGATCGTTGACACCGTGATCACGTTTACCGTTTCGACGGCGATGATGATGGCGCGTTGATTGATTCGGTCGGCAGCCAGCCCGCCGACCAACACGAAGGCGACCAGGCCTGCGCCCAGACAGGTGGCGACCAGCGATAGCGACGCGGGGTCATTGTCGAGTTCGATGACCTGAAGCGCCATCACGACCGCCCACATGCCTTCGGCGAAGATCGACAGGGACACTGCGGCGATCAGCAGGCGGTACTCGCGGAACTTGAAGGGTGCGAGCACGCGCCAGCCGCCGGCGGCGACCACCGGCTGCTCAATGTCGAATTGCGTACTCACCATTCGATGGTCGCGGACAGCCCGCTCCGCAGTCCACCGAATTTCCGCTCTAGAACAAGTCGTGCAAGGTTGGTGGATTGCGTCCAGCGAGCTTCTGGACGACCCACTGATTGAACGACACGCCCTGCTCGGCGGCATCCACCATCAGGCGTGAGTGAAGTTCAGGGGAGGTGCGGACCACGAACCTGCCGCTGTAGCGCCGGCCGGGGATTGAAGGTGGTGGCTCGAGGCCACACTCGATGAGCTCGGCGATTTCCTCGTCGATCACCTGCTGGATGCCTTTGATCGCTTCATGAGCCGTCAGTGCCCGTGAATACCTCGACGGAAACTCCAGACAACTGGCGACGTACATCCCTGAATCCGGCGACCACTCGGCGCGGTACGTGTGGTTCTCCATGTCCGAAATAGTTGCGGCGCCGTCTGACAATTAGGCGGCTCTGCGGACCATGAGGGTCGGTCAGAACTTGATATCGCCGGCGATATCAAGTTCTGGACGGTGCGCATGGTGCCGAAACGTCAGGAGTCGGTGAAGTTGGCTGCGCGTCGCTGCTGGAACGCCCGCGTGCCCTCGCGGAAGTCGTGCGATTCGATGAGCCCCAGCTGGCCCTGCTTCTCCCGCTCCAGCGCGGCCTCCAACTCCACAAGCGTCGCGACGTTGATCGCATTCTTGGTCTTGCGCAGCGCCACGGCCGGACCGGTCACCAGCGTGGAGATCACAGAAGACACCTCGGCCTCCAACTGGTCGGCTGGGTACACCGCCGTCACCAGACCCCACTCGAAAGCCTCCGATGCGGGAATCCGCTCCGCCAGCAGCGCCATCCGCATCGCGCGGATGCGGCCGACCGCCGCGGCGATCAGCGCCGACGCGCCACCGTCGGGCATCAACCCGATCTTGGTGAAGGCGAGCATGAAAAACGCCTTCTCCGAAGCCAATACGACATCAGACGCCAACGCCAGCGATGCACCGACACCGGCCGCCGGCCCCTGCACGACCGCGACCACCGGCTGCGGCAGGTTCACGATCGACCGCACGGCACGGTTGGCCGCGTCGAGCACATCGGCAGGAGTGCCCGCCGTGCCGGGGTTGGCGTGGTCTTCTTCGCTGATCCCCGCACCCGAGCTGAAGCCGCGGCCTGCGCCGCCCAGCCGCACTACCTTGACCCGCGGATCGGTGGCGGCCCGCTCTAGCGTGTCGGCGAGGGTGGTGAGCATCGCCGCCGTCAGCGAGTTCAGGCTGTCCGGCCGATTAAACGTCACTGACAGCACGCCATCGGCAAGCCCGACGGAGAGGTCGTCGATGCTGGTGTACACGTCGGCACGGGCGTCCGTTGTCGTCATAGAAGGCACCCTAGGTCGGGCCACATGGTTATACAAGTAAGCTATGTCGGCGGTCACCTACGGAGGGCGGGTTAGACATGGCTGGACCACTGCATGGACTGCGAGTCGTCGAACTGGCCGGTATCGGCCCAGGGCCACACGCCGCGATGCTCCTCGGTGACCTTGGGGCCGACGTCGTCCGCGTCGAGCGTCCCAGCAAGGGTCCCGGGCCTGCGACCGAACCCGGCACCGACTATCTGCTTCGCAACCGCCGCTCGGTGTCGGCGAACCTCAAGAGCGAAGAAGATCGCGACCTCGTGCTGCGGTTGATCGCCAAGGCCGACGTGCTCATCGAGGGCTTCCGCCCCGGCGTCACCGAACGGCTTGGCCTCGGCCCGCAGGACTGCGCGAAGGTCAATGAGCGCCTGATCTACGCCAGGATGACCGGCTGGGGCCAGACCGGTCCGCGCAGCCAGCAGGCCGGCCATGACATCAACTACATCTCGCTCAACGGCGTGCTGCACGCGATCGGCCGGGCGGGCGAGCGTCCCGTGCCGCCACTGAACCTGGTCGGCGACTTCGGCGGCGGCTCAATGTTTCTCGTCGTCGGCATCCTGTCGGCGCTCTGGGAGCTCCAGCGGTCCGGTAAGGGCCAGATCGTCGACGCGGCCATGGTCGACGGCTCCAGCGCGCTCTCGGCGATGATGTGGGCGTTCCGGGCCATGGGCATGTGGACCGACGAGCGTGGCGTCAACATGCTCGACACCGGCGCGCCGTACTACGACACCTACACCTGCGCCGACGGCCGCTACGTCTCGGTCGGTGCGATCGAGCCGCAATTCTTCGCCGAACTGCTGGAAAAATTAGGCCTCGACGGCTTGCCCCCTGAAGACCTGCCCGACCAGAACGACACGAGCCGCTGGCCCGAACTACGTGCCAAGTTCACTGAGGTGTTCGCCTCGCAGGACCGTGATCATTGGGCCAAGGTGTTCGCCGACAGCGACGCGTGCGTCGCGCCCGTGCTGTCGTTCGCCGAGGTCGAAAGCGAACCGCACAACACCGAGCGCGACACCTTCTACCGCGAGAACGACTATCTGTTTCCTGCACCGGCGCCGCGGTTTTCCCGCACCGTGCCCGCGAAGCCGAAACCGCCGGGCGTGCCCGGCGCCGACACCGAAGCCGTCCTACGCGACTGGGCGTAGAGAAAGGAACGCAATCAGTGGAGATCAAAGACGCCGTAGCCGTCGTCACGGGTGGAGCATCCGGGCTCGGGCTGGCGACGACCAAGCGACTGCTGGACGCGGGCGCCCAGGTCGTCGTCCTCGACATCCGTGGCAAGGAGGCCGTCGCCGAGCTTGGTGACCGCGCCGCCTTCGCCGAGACCGACGTCACCGACGAAGCCGCCGTGACCGCCGCGCTGGACATCGCCGAGTCCCTCGGTCCGGTGCGCATCGTGATCAACTGCGCTGGCACCGGCAACGCGATCAAGACGCTGAGCAAGGACGGGCCGTTCCCGCTCGACCTGTTCAAGAAGGTCGTCGAGATCAACCTGATCGGCACGTTCAACGTGATCCGGCTGGGCGCCGAGCGCATCGCCAAGACCGAGCCGATCAACGGGGAGCGCGGCGTCATCGTGAACACTGCGTCCGTCGCCGCCTTCGACGGCCAGATCGGCCAGGCCGCCTACTCCGCGTCCAAGGGCGGCGTGGTCGGCATGACCCTGCCGATCGCCCGCGACCTCTCGCGCGAGCTGATCCGCGTCGTCACCATCGCGCCGGGGCTGTTCGACACGCCGCTGCTGGCGGGGCTGCCCGAGCAGGCCAAGGAGTCGCTGGGCAAGCAGGTACCGCACCCGTCGCGGCTGGGCAAGCCCGACGAGTACGGTGCGCTGGCCGTGCACATCGTCGAGAACCCGATGCTCAACGGAGAGGTGATCCGGCTCGACGGCGCGATCCGGATGGCGCCGCGATGAGTCTGACGACGAAGTTCGCCGATGCCAGCGTGGCCTGGTGGCCGCGCTGGCGCTGGGCGTCGGTCGGCACCGCGATGGGCCTGATCAATGACATTCCGACGGTCGGCGACCTGGTGTCGCGCATCGTGGAAGAGGCCGAGGAGCTGATCACCGGCCGGCTGGCCGACATGATCGAACCCGAGGCAGAAGAGAACGTGGCTTAGAAAAAGCGATATCGGCGAACGGCCCGAACTGGGCGAACTGTCGTGGGTGAACGCGCGCCTTACGGCGCGCACTTACTCAGACTGCGGTGGGAAGGGTGTGCTCGTCGTCGAGCTGCTCCGAGGTGTCGCCCTCAACCAGGACATCGCCGTGGTAGAGCGCATCGAAGTCAACCTTGATGACATCAGCACTGGTGTCGTCGATCCACATGTACTGAACAGTAACAATCACCATTAAGGATTCTTTGAGTCACGATTCGGAAAATGGTGGCAATTCTTACCGCCGGGTAGGTTCTACGCTGCCGGCTCGATGAAGTGGATCGGGTTCGTCCCGTTCAGCAATGTCCAGGTCAGCAGTGCCGCGGCGACCGCCACGACCAGCAATCCCACAGCGACGCGGACGCCAACGCGCCAATTTCCGAAGATCTTGGCATCGACGGAGTATCTGCCCGCGCCGGCGAACAGCAGCGCAGCTGCACCGACCGCAATCAGGAACGGGACGTTGAACGGCTCCGCCCAGAACGCCGTCGCGGAGACGTTGACCGCCCAGGCGTCGATCATCGCGGCCATGACGGCGCACGCGGCCAGCGGTGTCAGCAAACCAAGTAGCAGGCCTATGCCACCCGCCGTTTCGGCCGCGGTCACCATGAACGCGGCGAACTCGGGCAGTCGCCAGCCACCGGATTCCATGAAGTTCACGGTGGTGTCGAAGTCAAAGGCCTTGCGAAGGCCGGCCCGGAGCATTGTCGCGCCGACTCCGACTCGCAAGATCAGCAGACCGGCATCGGCTAAGGACGTCGAGCTCGGGGTGCTCGCTTCGGTGGTCGCCATGGTTGGCAGCCTATGCGGCTGTGAGAACGCTGTGAATCCCTGCCGGAGTGAACATCCCGCGGTCCCGCGACGTATTTACCGATGTGGGCACCTGTTGACCGTGCTAACTTATCGCAGATAAGTTAGCGGCGGTATCCAATTGAAGGGACGGGACGTGCTGCAACGAATCGCACAGTTGGCTATTGCCGCGCCGAGACGAATCATCGCGATTGCGCTCCTCGTGATGGTGGCCTGCGGCATCTTCGGCGTCCCTGTCGCCAAGCACCTGTCCGCCGGCGGCTTTCAGGATCCGACGTCGCAGTCGGCGCAAGCGACCCAGCTGCTCGTCGACAAGTTCGGCCAGGGCGATATGCAGCTACTGATCAGCGTGACGTCAGACGGTGGCGCGCAGAGCACCGTCGCCCGCTCCGTCGGGACAGACATCGTCGACCAGTTGAAGGCATCGCCGTACATCGCGCAGGTGACGTCCGCATGGACCGCGCCCGCGCCCGCTGAGCCGACGTTGATCAGTAAGGACGGCAAGACCGGGCTGATCGTCGCGGGCATCACGGGCGGCGAGAGCGGCGCCCAGAAACACGCCAAGGAGCTGACCGATCGACTCGTCCACGACCGCGACGGCGTGACAGTACGCGCGGGCGGCGAGGCGATGACCTACGTCCAAATCAACGGTCAGAGTGAAAAAGACCTGCTGACAATGGAATCCATCGCGATCCCGCTCAGCTTTGTCGTACTGATCTGGGTGTTCGGCGGCCTGATCTCCGCGGCGCTGCCGTTGGCCGTCGGTGGCTTCGCGATCCTCGGTTCAATGGCGGTGCTGCGGGCTGTCACGCTGATCACCGACGTGTCGATCTTCGCGCTGAACCTGACCGTCGCGCTGGGCCTTGCGCTGGCCATCGACTACACGCTGCTGATCATCAGCAGATACCGCGACGAACTCGCCGATGGCGCCGACCGCGACCGCGCGCTGGTGCGCACCATGGCGACGGCGGGGCGGACCGTGCTGTTCTCGGCGATGACGGTCGCGCTGTCGATGGTCGCGATGGTGCTTTTCCCGATGTACTTCCTCAAGTCGTTCGCCTACGCCGGCATCGCGGTGGTGTTGTTCGCGGCCGTCGCTGCGATCGTGGTGGCGCCCGCGGCGATCACGCTGCTCGGCGACCGGTTGGATTCGCTGGATGTGCGGAGACTGGCGCGGTGGATTTTCCGCAGGCCCGATCCGGTACGCAAGCCGATCGAGCAGAACTTCTGGTATCGGTCCACGAAATTCGTTATGCGCCGGGCGGTTCCGATCGGTGTCGCGATTGTCGCGCTGCTGCTGGTGCTCGGCGCGCCGTTCCTGGGCATCAAGTGGGGCTTCCCAGACGACCGTGTGCTGCCCCATTCGCTGTCGGCCCGCCAGGTCGGTGACGAGCTGCGAAACGACTTCGCCGTCGACTCCGCCCGCAACGTCACCGTCGTCCTCCCGGACGCCAACCGCGTGGCGCCCGCCGATTTGGATCGTTACGCCGCGGCGCTGTCGCAGGTGCCCGACGTGTCGGCGGTATCGGCGCCTGGCGGCACGTACGTCGACGGCAGGCCCGCGGGGCCGCCGTCGATGGACACCGGAGTCAAGGACGGCAGCGCGTTCCTGACCGTGGGCAGCACCGCACCGCTTTTCAGCGACGCGTCGGAGACGCAACTCGACCGGCTGCACGCGGTCACGCCACCGGACGGCCAGCCGGTCCAGCTGACCGGCGTCGCGCAGGTCAACCGCGACAGTTCAGAGGCGATCACGTCGCGGCTGCCGATGGTGCTCGGCATCATCGGCGTGATCACGTTCGTGCTGCTGTTCCTGCTCACCGGCAGCGTGGTATTGCCGCTGAAAGCGTTGGTGCTCAACGTATTGTCGTTGACCGCCGCGTTCGGCGCGCTGGTGTGGATCTTCCAGGAGGGCCATCTCGGCGCGCTGGGCACCACACCGACCGGCACAATCGTCGCCAATCTGCCCGTGCTGTTGTTCTGCATCGCGTTCGGGCTGTCGATGGACTACGAGGTGTTCCTGGTGTCCCGGATCCGGGAGTACTGGCTGAAGTCCGGAATGACGCGGGCCGGCGAAGTCCCTCTTGCTCCTCGCGTGCGCAACGACGAAAGCGTCGCGCTCGGCCTCGCGCGCACCGGCCGCGTCGTCACCGCCGCCGCACTGCTGATGGCGATCTCGTTCGCTGCGCTGATCGCTGCCAAGGTGGCGTTCATGCGGATGTTCGGCGTCGGTCTGACGCTCGCGGTGATCGCCGACGCAACTCTGGTCCGCATGCTGCTGCTGCCGGCATTCATGCATCTGCTCGGCCGGTGGAGCTGGTGGGCGCCCAAGCCGCTGGCCAGGCTGCACGAGCGGATTGGCGTCAGCGAATCCGGTGATGACGACGACGCGCCGGCGGCGGAGAAACGCGAACGGGTCGCGGCAGCCGTGGCGGACACTGGTTAGCGTGTCGGTCGAGCCCTTGCGTCGCCGCCGCGCACCACGCGGCTCGGGCGAGCAGTTGCGTGAGGAGATCCTCGACGCGGCGACCGCTCTGTTGCTGGAGACCGGGCACGCGAAGGCGGTGTCCATCCGGTCGGTCGCACAGCGGGTCGGGGTGACGCCGCCGTCGATCTACCTGCACTTCGCCGACAAGGACGCGCTGCTGGACGCCGTCTGCGCCAGGTACTTCGAGAAGCTCGACGAGGAGATGCAGCGGGTGGCGGCCGATCAGCAGTCGACCATCGATGTGCTGCGCGCACAAGGCCTTGCCTACGTCCGCTTCGCATTGAAAACCCCTGAGCTGTACCGCATTGCAATGATGAGCGAGAGCCGAGAGGGCAGCAATGTCGACACGGCGCTGAATACGTCGGCGTTCGTGCACATGTGCAACTCGGTGGAGTCGTTGATCAAGGAGGGCATCTACCCGCCCGGCGATCCCACCACCAAGGCACTCGAGTTGTGGACGGCTGGCCATGGTGTGGCGGCGCTGCTGATCTCGCGGCCGTACCTGCCCTGGGGTGACGCGGAGGCGTTCGCCGACAGGGTGTTGAGGGCGGTATGCGTCGGCCACATCGTGTCCGGTGCCATCGACCCCGATCTGCCGCCCACTGAGGCCATCGCGCGGTTGAAGGGGATATTCGATGAGCAGGAGCACCGTGGATAACCCGTTCTTCGCGGGTGTGGATGTTCATCTCAACCCACGAGCCTGAAACAGTGGAGCAGCCGGATAGCGTAGTGCGGCAACTATTCTCGTTGCTGCGTCCAGGTGGCGAGCTGCGCTACTGCGAGCACATCGCCAGCAGCGGTTGGCGCAGTCCGCTGCAGCGGCTGGCCGACGCGACGGTTTGGCCACGGCTGGCCGGCAACTGTCACACAAATCGGCACACCGAGCAGACGATCGTCGATGCAGGCTTTCGGATCGAGCAGGCCCGGCGCGACTGGCAGCTGCCCCGGTGGGTGCCGATGCCGTCGACGGAGGTCGCCATCGGCCGGGCCGTCAGGCCGTATCGCTAACCGAGCAGCACGGGCAGCCGCTGCAGCAGCCGAGGCAGGGCGCCCGCGGCGGTTTCTCGCAGCGACACGGTGGCGGCGTCGGACAGCGGCGTGCGCTCCGGGTTCACCTCGATGACCGCGGTGCCGTTTGCCAGCGCTAACTCGGGCAGGCCTGCCGCGGGGTAGACGATCGACGAGGTACCTACCACGACCGCCACATCGGCGTTGGTCACCGCGTCGACCGAGCGCTGCCACGCCTCGTCGGGCAGCGCTTCGCCGAACCACACCACGTTCGGCCGGATCAGCCCGCCGCACGCATGCCGGGGCGGGTCCATCGACTCCACGGGTTCAGGCATCGCGGGCAGCTCACCGACATACTCGCGTTGGCAACGGTCGCAACGGAATTCGAAGAGACTGCCGTGCAGGTGGTAGACGCGCTTGCTGCCCGCGCGCTCATGCAGATTGTCGACGTTCTGGGTGACGACGTGCACGTCGGCGTAGTCCTGCCAGGCCGCGACCGCGCGGTGGCCGTCGTTGGGCTGCACCGAGCTCATCATGTGGTGGCGCCACAGGTACCACGCCCACACCTTGTCCGGGTGGTCGTGCCAACCGTCCGCACTCGAGATCTCGTAGGGGTCGACCTTTGCCCACAGGCCCGTCTCGGCGTCGCGGAACGTCGGCACGCCGCTCTCGGCGGAAATGCCAGCTCCGCTGAGCACCGTTATTTGCACATCACCAAATTAGCCGGTTTGGGCGATACTGAGACGCGTGGCCGAGTTGGGGGATTGGGTACGCATTGATCAACAGGCCGCCAAACCGCTTTTCGACCAGCTCAGGACGCAGATCATCGACGGGATCCGGGACGGCAAGTTGCCGCCAGGCACCCGGTTGCCGACGGTCCGCGAACTGGCGGGGCAGATGAGCCTGGCGGTCAATACGGTGGCGCGTGCATACAGGGAGCTGGAGTCGGCGGGGTTGCTCGAAACGCGGGGGCGTTTTGGCACTTTCGTCGCGCGCATCGATCCAGCCGATACCGCGATGGCGACGGCGGCGCATACATACGTGTCGGCGGCACGCGCGTTGGGGGTCGACAAGGACGACGCGTTGCGATACGTCGAGGCGGCCTTCCGCTAGTTAGCCGCGGTTACCGCGCCAGCGCAGAACGTCCAGGGCGACGGCCACCTCGACGCTGGATTCTGCGAGCGGCCTGGGGAGCAGCTCGTCTGCGCGGGCGAGCCGGCGCAGAAGCGTGTTGCGATGCGTGTAGAGGCGCTTCGCGGCTCGGGAGGCGTTGCACTGCTCTTCGACGAATGTCCTTACGGTGTCCTGTAACTCGGTGCCGGCGGACTCGAGATCGCCGAGCGTGTGGTTGACGAACTCGGCGGCGCGGTCGGTGTCGGCGGTGATGAGCGCGACAAGCTGGACGTCGGTGAACATCGCGATCTGCTGGGGTGAATGCAACCGCGCCATCAGCTGCTGTGTGGTGATCGCGTCGAAATGGCTGCGGCGGAATCCGTCCACACCGCTGGCCGTGGGGCCGATCGCGATGCGGACGTCGGGCATCGTGCTGACCGACCGCAGCAGTGCATCGGTGTCGACGGCGCCCGCAACCCAGGCCCACCGAGTCGCCGTGCCGGCCAGGATGCTGAGTACGCGGACCGCGCCTGCGGCGTGCCCGAAGGCCTCTGCCGCCGCGTCGAGCCTGGCCAGGTTGCCGCCCGGGTCGCCGCTCCAGATGACAGCGGCGGTGTGAGGTCCGGTCAGCGCGTAGCCGAGACGTCCTTCGGCGCGCCGCCGGGGGATGGGTGCGCCGTCGAGAATCAGCGCCACGGTCTCGCGTCGTTCGGCGTGCGTGCCTCGGGTGAGCTCGTCGCGCTCCAGGTCGATCTGGGCCGCGATGGCCGACAGGGTCGTGTCGATGAATGCACTGATCGACCGGGAGCAGACGTCGAGTAACTCGTGCAGTTCTGCTGGATCGGAGGTCAGTTCGAACGCGATCTCCATCAGCCGCCGCCACCCCACCCCTTCGCCAACGCGGTATGCATCGAGCGAATACGCGTCGAGTCCTCGACGGACGAGTTCGCGCGCGATGTTCATCGGCTCGGGCCCGGTGTTCGGCGGCACCGGTGCGCCGGGATCGCGGACGTTGGCGGTGGCCCAGAACTGCAGGTTGGCCAGGTTGCTGCGGCTCACGGCCGCCGCGAGTTCCGGGTCCGCCGCGATGGTCGGGTTCGCGCCGAGGACCGCATCGTCGAGCTCCTCGAGCCATTCCGGGCGCGCATTGACGGTGATCTGCGCACTCTGCCGGATCAGCTCCCTGACCCGCGGCGATGGGCGTTTCCACGTCATCGCACCACGGTAGCGCGGTGGTGCAAAGTGCACCAGATCGCGGTGATATTGAGACGATTTGCTCTTGGATGTGCGGGGTCGGGACGCGACGATCAATGCGTCGGAAAACCCACCCCCCAGGAGTCACTCCCATGGCCCAGACCGCCACCCACATCGAGCACGTCGACGTATTGATCATCGGCGCAGGAATCTCCGGCATCGGCGCGGCGTACTACCTCCAGAAGGATCACCCCGGCCGGTCCTACGCCATCCTCGAAGCGAGGGGCGCGTCCGGTGGAACGTGGGATCTGTTCCGCTATCCGGGGATTCGCTCCGATTCCGATCTGCACACCTTCGGCTACGAGTTCAAGCCGTGGCGTGACGAGGATGCCATCGCGTCGGCGGACAAGATCCTGGCCTACCTACGCCAGACCGCCGCGGAGAACGGCATCGACGCCAAGATCCGGTTCCACCACAAGGTTCTGGGCGCCGCGTGGTCGAGCGATGACGCGCGTTGGGTGGTCGACGTCGAGCGGTTCGGCGCCGGTGAGGACACCGAGGAGTTGGTGCAGATCAGCGCGAATTGGATCTTCTGTGCCGGCGGGTATTACCGCTTCGACCGGGGCTACACGCCCGAGTTCCCCGGTCGTGACCGATTCCGCGGTCAGATCGTGCACCCACAGCACTGGCCCGAGGACCTCGACTACAGCGGGAAGAAGGTCGTCATCATCGGCAGCGGCGCGACCGCGGTCACCCTGGTGCCCGCGATGGCAGGAACCGCCGGCCACGTGACCATGCTGCAGCGCTCTCCCACCTATGTGCTGCCAGTGCCTTCGAAGGACTCCTTCGCCAACGTGGCGCAGAAGGTGCTCGGCGCCAAGCGCGGGTACGCGCTCGCCCGCCGCAAGAACATCGTGCGGCAGCGTGCCGTCTACCAGCTGTCGCAGAAGTACCCCGGCGTGGCGCGGCGGCTGATCCGCTACCTCAACGCCAAGGAGTTGCCCGAGGGCTATCCGGTCGACGAACACTTCAACCCCGCATACAACCCGTGGGATCAGCGGCTGTGCGCGGTGCCCGACGCCGACCTGTTCAGGGCGATCAGCAGCGGTGCCGCCTCGGTCGTCACCGACCGCATCGCGACCTTCACCGAAACCGGTATCCAGCTGGAGTCCGGAACGCATCTCGAGGCCGACATCATCGTCACCGCAACAGGTTTGAACATCCAGCTCTTCGGCGGTATGTCGCTCACGGTCGACGGCACTCCGGTGGATCCCACCGACCGCGTCGTCTACAAGGCCGCGATGCTGTCGGGCGTGCCGAACTTCGCATTCGCCTTCGGGTACACGAACTCGTCGTGGACGCTGAAGGTCGGCCTGTTATGTGAGCACTTCTGTCGCCTGCTGAGCCACATGGACACCCACGGCTACGACATCGCCCGTCCCGAGACCGGCGACGACGCCATGCAGACTCAGCCGATGCTGGATCTCGGCGCCGGATACGTGCAGCGCGCCCTGGACCAGCTGCCGAAGCAGGGCATGGGGGACCCGTGGCGGGTGCAGATGAACTACTACTACGACGTCGAGCAACTCCGTGAGGGCTCGATTGTCGACCCGAACTTGCACTTCGCGTCGTCGAGCCAAGCCGCCGCCGAACCCCAACCGCCCGTCGCGATCGGCGCGCCGCAGGCTTAGCCGAATTCGAGAAGCGTCAGCACCGGTCGCACGGGATCGAACAGCGGGATCCGTTGCGACGTCCACTTCAGCGTGTTGAGCACCTTGCCGCGGCCCGGCGGATACGGGAGATCGTGGACGGCCCGAATGCCCGGCACGCTGTTGACCAGCGATGCCGCCTCCGAGACGGACAGGGTGAACGGCATCGGTGGCACCCGGTAGCGCAGCGAGGTTCGCACGCCGCGGCGCGCCCAGGCCGCGAACAACGGCGGCGGCAGGTCGAACATCATCTGCCCACCGGGAAACCGGTTGGCGCACTCGGCGATCAGCTGCAGCGCGTCGTCGGGATCCAGGTACATCAGCAGCCCCTCGGCGGTGACGAATACACCGTGCTCGGTGTCCACCTGGTCCATCCAGCTGAAGTCGAGCGCGGACTGGGCACACATCCGCACCCGCTCGGAGGCGGGCAGGAGTTTACGGCGCAGCTCGATCATCGGCGGGAGATCGACTGTCAGCCATTGGAATTGGCCACCAGGCCCTGCGGCGTCGAGACGATAGAAGCTCGTCTGCAATCCCTCGGCGAGCGCGACGACGGTCGCCTTCGGATGGTCGACGAGATAGCGGCGGGTGTACCTGTCGTAGGCAAGAGCGCGCACCGCCATGTCCTGGCGGCGGGAGAATCCGAACTTCGCAAAGTCGTAGTCGATGGAATCGGCCAGCTCGATCGCCATCGGGTCGTCGATGATCGAATCCGGCCTGCGCGCCTCGTTCGCCCGTACCCGCAGGGTCAGCAACGCGGTCTCGGAGACGCCGGTCAACACCGTGCCGTCGGCCTTGGCTGTCGGGGTCGAAGTCATCGCAGGACCTTGTCCACGGTGCGCAGATTGCGCGTGGTCGTCGAGGACTTGTAACGCTTCTTGCCCATGGTCTTCCCGATCGTGGTGTCCAGCGTGCCGGTCCTGGGCACCTGCCAGTAGATGACACCCTTACCCCGTTTGATCTTCTCGTCGGGCCCGGCATCATCGGCCAGCGCGGCGAGTTCGTCGAGCACCTTCTCGTCGGTGACGAACGTGATGTAGGAGTGGTGGCCCTCGACCTCACGCTCGAACGGGAAGTCCTCGGAGATCTTGGCAATCGCTCGCACGTCGTAGGCGAGTACCCACGCGTCGTATCCGAACGCGTCGCGCAGCGCCGCTTCCGCCTTCTTCCGCACCGCCTGCACTCCTGCGCGGCTCTCCAGGAGGACGTTGCCGCTGGCCAAAATCGTTCGCACGTTTGAGAATCCAGCGTCTTCGAGCGCCTTGGCCACCTCCGCCATCTTGAGGTTGACGCCACCGACGTTGACGCCGCGCAGGAATGCTGCGTACCGGGCCATGCCGGCCATCCTAGTGGCGGGTGAAGATCATGCGCGGCCAGCGGCGGTGGTAGCCGTCAGCCAAACTCCAGCAGAGTGATGCTGGGGCGGATGCGGCGCATGAACCCGATCCGGTCGAACGGTGACCACGTCGCCCACAATTTCCAGATGCCGCGCCCGGGCGGAAAGGCGACGTCGCGGGCGGTGCGCACGTCCGGAATGCTGTCGGCCAACGCCACGCCCTCGTCGGCGGTCAGCCCGAACGGCATCGGCGGGGCGACGTAGCGGTCGGACAGCTTCAGGCCCCTCAGCGTGCGCCGACTGAACCAGTGTGGGACGGAGTCGAACATCATCTGTCCGCCAGGAAAGCGGGCGGCGCAGTCGCGAATCAGGCCGAGGGCGTCGTCGGGCGTCAGATACATCAACAGTCCCTCGGCGGTGATAAACACGCCGTGTTCGGTCTCGATCCGGTCCATCCAACTGTGGTCAAGCGCCGATTGGGCCAACTCGGTGATCCGGTCGTCGCGGGGAAGCAGCTTTTCGCGCAACGCCATGACTGACGGCAAATCGACTGAGTACCAAGTCAATTCGTCTGCGACACCGATCCGATCGAGTCGCCAGAAACTAGTCTGCAGCCCCTCGGCGAGTGCCACCACCGACGCCTTCGGGTGGGTCGCGAGGTAGTCGCGTGTGACAGTGTCGAAGGCCAACGCGCGTAGTGGATGCGCCTGGTTGGGCCTGCCGAACTTGCGGTAGTCGTAGGAAATCGCGTCGAACAGAGTGACCGCCCATGGATCGCGGATCACCCCGTCGGAGCGCTTGGCCTCGGTGCCCCGGTTGTGCAGGGTCCACAGCGTGGTGGCCGAGACGCCTTCAAGGATGTCGCCGCTGACGGTTGCCATCTGGTTCATGGTAGGTATGTCGCCTTTCGGGCGTGTTTTCCGACGTACGCTCGGGTATATGGGACGCCAGGTATTCGACGACAAATTGTTGGCCGTGCTCTGCGGGAACTCGCTGGGCGTGCTGGCCACCATCAAGGGCGACGGCAGGCCGCAGTTGTCGAACGTGTCTTACTACTTCGACAAACGCAACCTCACCATCCAGGTCTCGATCACCGAGCCGCGGGCCAAGACCCGTAACCTGCGCCGCGACCCACGGGCATCGATCCATGTCACCTCAGATGACGGCTGGTCGTACGCCGTGGCCGAGGGCGAGGCAACCCTGACCCCACCCGCCGCTGCGCCCGACGACGACACCGTCGAGGCACTGATCGCGCTGTATCGCAATATCGCCGGTGAGCACCCCGACTGGGACGACTACCGGCGCGCGATGGTCGACGATCGACGGGTCCTGCTGACCCTTCCGATCACGCATGTGTACGGGATGCCGCCGGGCAGGCGGTAAACGACGCGACGGCCGAGTGCGGACCGCGCTACGCTGCGGAGCATGGCCGATGCACCGGAAGACGACACCAAACGCAAGTTCCGGGAAGCGCTGGAGCGGAAGAAAGCCAAGGCAGCCGGCGGTTCCGACCACAAAGACGGGGGAGCCAAGCAGCCGAGGGCGCACGGGCCGCTCGAGAGCCGCCGGGAGTTCCGCCGCAAGAGCGGTTAGCCCTTGACACCAGAATTCCTGATCACCACGCTGATCGTGGTGGTGACGCCGGGGGCGGGTGTGCTGTACACAGTCGCCGCCGGCATTTCGCGTGGCTGGCGGGCCAGCCTGGTGGCGGCGTTCGCGTGCACGCTCGGAATCGTGCCGCACATGATCGCCGCGGTGACGGGTTTGGCGGCCATCATGCACGCGAGTGCAGTGGCGTTCTCCGTCATCAAGTTGCTGGGCGTCGCATACCTTCTCTATTTGGCGTGGAAGACATTTCGCGATAAGTCGGTATTCGAGGTGCAGACCGGTCCGGCGAAGGTGTCGCCGTGGCGGGTGATCGTCTCGGGTGTTCTGGTCAACACGTTGAACCCGAAACTGACGATCTTCTTCTTTGCCTTCCTGCCGCAGTTCGTCGCGCCGGACCGCGACGGTGCGGTGCTGCTGATGGTGTGGCTGAGCACAATCTTCATGGCGGTCACGCTGGTCGGTGTTCAGCATCTACGGCGTGTTCGCGGCGGCGGTCCGGCGCGAAGTCATCTCCCGACCACGCATCGTCGCGTGGATGCGGCGCAGCTTCGCCGCCACCTACCTCATCCTGGCGGGCAGGCTCGCGGCGCAGACGCGCTGACGGTCACCGGCCAATCCGCGGGCGGCACCGGCGACGGAGAGCAGCCTGCTGCCGAACGTGGGTTACCCGCACGCATATCGCCCAAATCCGTGCATCAACTCCACACTCGGCGCCGGTAGGCGGCTAGAGCGCAGGCTCCGGCTCCGCGTACCGCTCGCGGGCGGCGGCCGTCAGGTCGGGCAGGAACTGGGTGGGCCAGTTGCCGAGCGCGGGGGAGTAGCCGCCGAGCACTCGTCGGGCGATGACGTCCTGGTGCACCTCGGTCGGCCCATCCATCAGACCCAGGGTCGGCACGGTCTGCCATAGCCGCGCCAGCGGCGTCTCGTTGGATGCGCCGAGCGCGCCGTGCAGATGGATCGCCCGTTCGACGATGTCGTGTGCGACGCGGGCCATCGCCACTTTGCAGGCCGACACATGCGCCATGGCTGCGACGGGCCCGTGGGTGTCCATCTGCCACGCGGCGTGCAGCACCAGCAGGCGGAACTGCTCGAGCTGGATGTACGAATCGGCGATGCCCGCCCTGACGACGGGATTGTCGGCGAGGGGCCCACTGAAAGTCCTGCGGGACAACGCCCTTTCGCAGTGCATGTCGAATGCGCGCTTGGCGAAGCCGATGGTGCGCATCGCGTGGTGGAGGCGTCCGCCGGCGAGACGGGCCTGCGCGATGTGGAAGGCCTTGCCGCGCTCGCCCAGCAGAGCGTCCGGGCCGACACGGACATCGGTGTAGCGCATGTGTGGATGATTGCCGACACCGAGCGGATCCCCGATCATGCCCGTTTCGCGGACGCGTTCGATGCCAGGCGTTTCGGCAGGCACCAGGAACATCGACATCCGTTCGCGGTGTCCCGCGTCGGGATCGGTCACCGCCATGATGATGAAGAATGACGCGTTGCGCGCGTTGGAGGTGAAGTACTTCTCCCCGTTGATGATCCAGTCGTCGCCGTCCTGCACCGCAAGCGTGCGGAACAGGCGAGGGTCGGCGCCGCCGTGGGGTTCGGTCATCGAGAAGGCCGAGAAGATCTCCCCGTCGAGCAGGGGTTGCAGGTAGCGCTGCTTCTGTTCGTCGGTGCCGAACATGGCCAGGATCTCGGCATTACCGGTGTCGGGCGCCTGGCAGCCGAAGACGATGGGACCCCACGCCGTTCGGCCGAGGATCTCGTTGATGAGTGCGAGCTTCACCTGCCCGTACCCCTGACCGCCGAGCTCTGGCCCGAGATGACATGCCCACAAACCTTGTTCGCGCACCTTGTCCTGCAGTGGCCGGACGATCTTGGCGAGCTCCGGCGACAGCGGTGCATAGACGGTGTGCTCGTCCTGGTGAGTGAGGTGGTCGAGCGGCTCGACCTCTTCGCGGACGAATGTGTCCATCCAGTCGAGCTTCGCCTGGAACTCGGGGTCAGTGCTGAAGTCCCACATGCTATTTCATTCCTCCGTCGACTCGAAGTATGGAACCGGTGGTGTAGCTGCTCTCGTCCGATGCGAAATACAGCGCGGCTCCGACGATTTCGTTGGGATCGCCGATACGGCCCAATGCGGTCTGGGCTCCGATGGCATCGATGAACTCGGTGGACCACGCCTTGGCGATGTCGGTGCTGAACGTCCCGCACATGATCGCGTTGACGCGAACCTTCGGTGCAAACGTTTGCGCGAGGCCTTCGGTCAGGGAGTTCAGCCCGGCCTTGGCCGCCGCATAGGGAAGGATGGTCGCATTCGGGCGGATCGATGCGACCGAGGAGATATTGAGGATCGTCCCGCCATGACCGGCGGCCATCCGGGTGCCGATCATCGCCGACAACCGGAACGGGCCCTTGAGGTTGGTGCTGAAAACCTTGTCGTACAACGCTTCGGTGACCTGGTCGACGCTTGGATACAGCGGTGACATGCCTGCGTTGTTGACCAGGATGTCCACCGTGCCGAATTCCGCGTAGGCGGCCTCGGTCAGCGCGTCGCATTGATCCCACACGCCGACATTGGCCGCGACAGGCAATGCCCTGCGCCCGAACCGTTCACTCACCTCATTGGCGAGCTTCTCGCAGTTGTCGAGTTTGCGGCTGGCGATGATCACATCGGCGCCATGCTCGGCGAACGCCAAAACCATTTCGCGGCCAAGTCCACGGCTGCCGCCGGTGATGAGGGCAACCTTCCCGGACAGATCGACGTCGGCCACCTCAGAGTCCTCTCTCGATGAAAAGCGTTGCGTTGTCGAATAATCCGACGGCAATGGTGTGCAGCAGGTCGCCAGTCGCCTTGGGTGCCTTGCCGGCGTGCGCCCGCGCATTGGTGCCTTCGAGCACGATGGCGAGCTTGAACGACGCGAGCACCGCGTACCACGTTGCGTGGTCGACAGATCGTGGTGAGGCCTTCGCGTAGTGCGCGATGATTTCGGCTCGGGTCGGCAGGTCGCGCATCTCCCCGAACGGGCCGACGGCGTCGTCCTGCGGCCAGGTCGCCAGCAGCCAGCCCAGGTCCAGCAGTGGGTCCCCGAGGGTGCACATCTCCCAGTCGACGATTGCCGCGACCGCGGGACCGTCGTTGCGGAACATCAAGTTTGCCAGGTGGAAGTCGCCGTGCATGATGCCGGGGAGGAAGGCCTGCGGGCGATGCTGCTCCAGCCAGGTCGCGATGTCGTCGACGTGCGGCAGCTGGTGACCCGGGTAGCCGTCAAGTGCCGCGTACTTGTCGAGTGTGCCCAGCCACTGAGGCACCTGCCGCTCCAGGAACCCTTCGGGCTTGCCGAGGTCGCCGAGGCGGACCCGTTCTGCGTTGATCGCACCGAGGGCGAGCAGGGCGTCGACCGCCTCGAATCCCATGGCCCGCCGAATATCTGGGTTCGATTCGTGCAATAGCGGCAGTGCGACGCTGGCGTTGAAACCGTCGACGGGTTCCATCAAGTAGAAGACCGATCCGAGGACCGACTCGTCGGGTTCTGCGGCGACCAATCGCGGTATCGGCACGCCGGTCCCGGCCAGCGCGCTCAGCACCCTGGCCTCTCGCCGCAGCGCATCGTTCGTGTGCGGCCGCAGGTGCCACGGGCCGCGCCGCAGCACCAGGTGGGCGTCGCCGCACTGGAATTTGAACATCAGATTCTGCGTGCCCCCGCCGATCTGTTCGATGCCGGTGACCTTGCCGTC
Source organism: uncultured Actinomycetota bacterium (assembly GCA_963698965.1). GTDB lineage: Bacteria > Actinomycetota > Actinomycetes > Mycobacteriales > Mycobacteriaceae > Mycobacterium. The sequence continues at coordinate 19,649 of CAVOSY010000014.1, read as the reverse complement.
TGCCACGCCCCTGGCTGCCAGCCAGGACTCGACTGCCGCCCAGTCGATGGACGAGTCCACGAGTTCAGTCACGAAGAGGACGGTACAAGACATCTGCATTGGATTGCAATGCAGATGCATTAAATCGTATGATGACCAGGTCATGGGTACCAAAGAACGCCTGCTCGCAACCGCCGAGGAGCTGTACGGCGGGCACGGCATCGATGCGGTCAGCCTGCGCGAGATCCAACGCGCGTCGGGGGTGAAGAACGCCAACGCGTTGCAGTACCACTTCGGCGACCGGGCCGGCCTGCTGACCGCACTGTTGGAGAAGCACAGCCATGACGTCGAACTGCGCCGCCATGCACTGCTGGATCGCTACGAAGCCGCCGGCGAGCAAGACCTGCGCGCGCTCGCCGAAGCCCTGGTCCAACCGCTGGCGGCGAAGCTGGCCGAAGCCAACGGCGGATCCGCCTACCTGTGCATCTACGCCGACTTGATGAACCGGCGGCAGCCGATCTTTCCGCCGGAAGAGCTCGAGGATCGCGGCGACAGCATCAACCGCTGGCGCCAACTGGTCGACCCGTTCCTCGACCCGACCGCTGCGCAGTTGCACCGGCGGCTTGTCGTCATCCGCTTCGTGATCGCCGAGTTGGCGCGCAGGGCCGCGACAGCACCGCACACCGACGACCGGGTCTTCATCAGTCAGCTCACCGACCTTGTCGTCGCCATGCTCAGTTCCGAGGCGTCACCCGAGACCCGGCGGCTGGTCAAGTCACGCCCACGCGCCTAGCGGAAGCTGCCGGTGCCGCCGTCGACGTGAATCGTCAACGCCGTAGGTCATGCCGCGCCCCGGTACATTTCATACGTGCTGCGGGCGCCGCCGGGTAGCTCGATGAACTCGACCGGGGTGCCGTCCGGATCCTTGACGAAGAACATTCGTACGTCGCCGATTTCAAAGGGTTCCTGGTCCGGCTCGTACCCGGCCTCGATGGTCCGCCGGTAGGTGTCGTCGAGATCGGCCACCGACAGCGACACGTTCTGGATGCCGACGATGCCGCGACGCGCGGCGTCTTGAGGCGGTTTCGATCGGCCGAGCGAGAGCAGTTCGATCATCAGGCCGCCGATCACGCCGCCGACGACACGGCCCTCCTGCTTGCGGGATGCGTGCAGCGCCGCGTCGAACGACTCACCGGAGATCAACTGGTCGAACACGATGTCCATGCCGAGCAGTCCGCGATAGAAGGACAGGGCCCGGTCCATGTCGGTTACCCCGACGACCAGATGGCAGAAGCGCAGATCGCCCAACTCGCCCATCGGGGCTCCTAGTCCACAGTGGTCGGTGCGTCGGACACCTTCACCAGCTGCACCTGCGGCCGGGCCGGGACCTCATCGGCGAGGAACCACCTGAAGGCCAGATTCCCGCGCGGATAGTCCAGTGTAGTCAGGGAATTGGGGTGTCCCGTCATACCGCGAGAGACGACGATCGTGACGGAACCGTCGGCGTTGGGCACCGCGCTGTGGCCGTTCACCGAACTGCGTGCGTCGTTGACGTTGTGCGTGGCCATGAACTGGTTCCACACCACCAGGTTCCAGAACCGGCACTTCGGCGGGCGGTGCGTGATCACCAGCGCCTCGTCGTCCTCGAGTACGAAGCTGCCGTACGCATAGCACGCATCGCGGGCCGACCAGCCGAAGTTGGCGCCCGGAACCTGGTAGGGGTCGGCGAATTGGTTTGCCACCTGGGATATCTCGTGGCCGAGCGTATGCGCGTCGTCGACGCGCACGCCGACCGCGAGCGGCACGATCGCGAACATGGTGCGCAGCCAGGCGGCGCTGGCCCGAAGGGCGGCAGCCGTTTCGGCGTCTCCGTGCCGCACGGGCTCGGGCTCGTCGAGTGCCTCGATGCGCCAGCTGACAGGCCGGCCGGTGAGCGGATCGGCCTGGTAGTCACGGGTCATCAGGACCGCGGCGTCGGGCGTCGGCCCGAGCTCGAACGAGAAGTTGCCCGCGTCGTCGATGTCGAGATCGTCATCGCGCACGATCGCCACGATCCGGTCGGACCAGGTGCCGGGTGACGGCTCGTTGTATGCCGTCACCGAGAAGTACACGCTGTCAGCCTTGTTGCCACTGACGCGGTAGCGGCGCTTCGGGTCGACCGGGCACATGTGGTAGTAGGCGTCGGTGTTGTCGCCGCCCCATCGCCGGTCACGCCGGAACGGCGTGTTGACCTCAACGAACATCGGCCTGCTGGGCTCCGCGAAAAGGTAGGTGTCCAGCGCCACGCCCAGCGTCGTTGCGAGCATGCGGTAACCGTCGGCGATGTGCCGGTCGTCGGTGACCGCCCGATCGCCCTCGAGAAAGGAACGGTCAAGCCCGCCAAGGGTGTCGAGTAGCTCGCGCCAGGCGGCAGTCGATTCGTGAGCTTGTGCGGTCATACGCTGATTCCTTTCAATATCAGGGTGGCCGTGCGCTCGACCCAGGCGTCGTCGAGTTCCGCGCTGCGGGTGAGGAGTGCCAGGAAGGTGATGCCCGCGAGGGCCTCGGTCACTTCGGCGGCTGTGACGTCGGGCCGAACCTCATTGCGCGCCAACGCCTCGTTCAAGCGTTCAGTGAGGTCGCGCGACAGGATGTCGCCGAAGCGCTGGAGGAGCGCGGCGTGCAGTGTGAGGTCCTCGGCCATCTCGCCGACCAGGCCGGGCAGTGCCGCACGGGCGGCAGGTGTGGTGAGCACCTTTGCGGTGCGGCGCACCATCTCGCGCACGTCGCCTTGCAGCGACCCGGTGTCGGGCAGGTCGGTGCCGCTGTCGATCGGGAACACCGCCTCGTGCACCAGGTGCGCCTTGCTCGGCCAGCGCCGGTAGATCGCGGGCTTGCTGGTGCCGGCGCGGCGCGCGATCGCATCGACCGAGAGCTCGGCGTATCCGGTCTCGCCGAGCAGCTCGACCGTCGATCGAAGTACCGCGCTGTCGATGCGCGGATCGCGGGGTCGGCCAAGGTCTGTCGTCATTACGAAACTCAAAGTAACATAAGTCGGCGTGACCCACACCAGACCAGAATTGGTCCAGCTCGACGACCTCGCCGAGCCCAAGTTCAGCCCCGAGGCCGAGCAGATCCGCGACATGATGGCCACGCTGGCGGCCGATTGCCCGCTCGACGCGGATGCGCTGCACGCCAGAGCGATCGCCGACACGGGGCTCGACGACTTCGGGCCCGACGACTACCGGGAGCGACTCGACGTCTACCTCGCGGCGCTGCACGACATCGACGGCATGCACGCACCGGGCATCGTGAACTTCTTCGGCCAGCTGTCGCAGTGGCTCAAGAACCGCCTGCTGTTGACCGACCTGTTGACGCGCCACCCCGAGATCCACAACGTCGAACTGCTGCCGCCGGTGGTCATCGCGGGGCTGCCGCGCACGGGCACCACGCATCTGCACAATCTGCTCGGCGCCGCACCCAGTTTTCGGACGCTGCCGTATTGGGAGAGCTTCGAACCGTTCCCGTTGCCAAGCGAGGAGGGCATCGAGCCGGACCCGCGCGCGGCGCGGATGGACATCGCGGTCACAGTGATGAACACCCTCATGCCGCATTTCGCGCTCATGCACGAGATGACCACCGAGCATGTCCATGAGGAAATCCAGTTGTTGGCCAACGACTTCTCCACGATGTTCATGGAGACCCTCGCGTACGTCCCGCGGTGGGAAAGCTACTATCTGGCCCACGACCAGACGTCGACCTACGAGTACCTGGCCACCCAACTCAAGGCACTGCAATTTCTCCGGGGCGGCAGGCGCTGGCTGTTGAAGTCGCCTCAGCACCTGGAGCAGTTGCCGGTGCTCGACAAGGTCTTCCCGGGCGTCGCCGTCGTGTGTACGCATCGCGACCCGGTGCCGGTGGCGATTTCGATGGTCGCGATGCTCGCCTACACAGCGCGCACGCACCGGTCGCCGGTGCCGGTGGAGGAGATCGCCGCCGGTTGGATCGACCGACTCGAGTTGATGTTGGCGGCGCTGGTGGGTGATCGCGACGTGATCCCACCGGACCGCTCGATCGACGTGTCATTCGACGACTTCATGGCCGACCAACTCGGTGTCGCCGAACAGGTTTACGGTCTCGTCGGCGAGCCGATGACCGACGAAGTACGTGCCGCGATGGCCGAGTATCTCGGCGGCCACCAACGAGGCCGACTCGGGAAGGTGCTGACCTCGTGTGAGATGTTCGGGCTGAACGAAGACGATCTGCGTGAGCGGTTCGCGCCGTACGTCAGCCGCTTCTTGTCGTAACCAACTCCGGGCTGCGGGACTGCCTCGCCTCCAGCACAAGGATGCCAATCAGGCAGATGGCCGAGAGGATGGCGACGGCGATCGCGAAAGTCACGCCGGCCGTTTGCAATCCCCAGTGCTGCGCCGCTACACCCTCGCCTACCACGGGCAGCGAGATCGCCACGTAGGCGACCACGAAGTAGGTGGAGCTGACCTCGGCGCGACGATCGGCGGGCGTGCGCTCGGCGACCGCTGCCAGGCCGCGGCTGAAGCTGATGCCCTGTCCGGCGCCCGCTACCACCGCGGCCGCGACGAGTCCTGTCAACGACGAAAGCTGCAGCGCCACAGCGAGAATAACCATCCCTGCCACGAGGATCGCGCAGCCGATCGCGACAGCACGTTGTGCGTTGAGGCTGCGGGCGGCGATCTGTGCGACCGCCGACGCGAAGAAGATCGAGCTGGCGATCAGCCCAGCGATCGCATGGTTGCCGATGCCGACGACCTGAGAGACAAACGACGGCGCCACCGCGGCGAAGAGTCCTGTCACCGCGAAGCCTGCAAACGCCGCGAGGGAGGCGACGACGAAAACGGCACGAACCTGGGCAGGTACCGACAGCCGCTGCACACCGATCTTGCCGGTGCGCTCGGAGGTTTCCGGGACGACCAGCACCGCCACTCCAGCCAACACGGCGAGCACGATGTGAACGATGAAACTGAGGTGCAGGGGTGCGGGCGCGTACTGAACGAGCAGACCCGCAAGCAGCGGCCCGATGCCCAGCCCACCGATGTTGACGACCGTGGCCACTGCCGCTGCCCTGGCGCGCCAGCTTTCCGGCGCGGCCTCGATGACCGCCGCGGTGGCGGTGCCGGTAAAGATGCCCGCCGACAATCCTGACAGGACACGTCCGACCAACAACATCGGCACCGAGTGGGCGACCAGGAACACCGCCGCGCTCGCCAGCGCGAATACCACGCCTGCCAGTAGGACGGGCCGCCTGCCGATCGCGTCCGACCACCGCCCGAACACCAACAGCGCGAACAGCACGCCGCCCGCATACGTCGCATAGATGACGGTCGTGGTCAGCACCGCAAAGTGCATCTGCTCGCCGTACAGCGCGTACATCGGCGTCGGCAACGTGGTGCCGACCATCATGGCCGCGAAGGCGTACGCCAGCAGGCCGAAGGCGAATCGTCGTGCGGTCACGGGTGAAGATAACCCACCCGGCGGCCTCGGTAATCCCGTACGCATGCGATTTCGGCGCGCTTACACCCGCTCAGCGTCCGTAAGCGCGCCGAAATCACTCTCAGTGGGTGACGGCCTTCTCCGCGCCGACGCCGGTGAGCGCCCGCACCTCGAATTCGGCGTTGATCTCCGGGTCGCCGCGATCGGGCGACGTCAGCGTGCCGACGATGCCGAGGATGAACGCCAGCGGAATCGAGACGATGCCGGGGTTGGCGAGTGGGAACCAGGCGAAGTCGAGGCTGGGCAGCATCGCGGTCTTCGCGCCTGACACCGCGGGCGAGAAGACGATCAACACGATCGTCGAGATCAGGCCGCCGTACATGCTCCACAGCGCACCGCGGGTGTTGAACCGCGCCCAGTACAGCGAGTACAGGATCGTCGGCAGATTGGCCGCTGCGGCCACCGCGAACGCCAGCGCGACGAGGAACGCGATGTTCTGGCCGTTGGCCAGGATGCCGAGGCCGATCGCGAAGATGCCGAGCACCACAACCGTGATTCGTGACACCCGCACCTGCTCGTCCTCGGTCACGTTGTGGCTCTTCAACACGCTGGCATAGATGTCGTGTGCGAATGACGTTGCGGCGGTGATGGTCAGGCCGGCGACCACCGCGAGGATCGTCGCGAACGCGACGGCCGAGATGACGCCGAGCAACACCACGCCGCCGAGTTCGAACGCCAGCAACGGTGCGGCCGAATTCTGCGCGCCCGGTGCGGCCAGGATGGTGTCGGGTCCGACGAGCGCGGCAGCGCCGTAGCCCAGTGCCAGCGTGAACAGATAGAACGCGCCGATGAGCGCAATCGCCCACACCACCGACCGCCGGGCCTCCTTGGCTGTCGGCACCGTGTAGAAGCGCATCAGCACGTGCGGCAGGCCCGCTGTACCGAGCACCAGCGCCAATGCCAGCGAGATGAAGTTGATCTGCGACGTCAGCGACGCGCCGTATTGCGCGCCGGGCGCCAGCACGTCGCGTTTGGCGACCGCCTTGTCGGCGGATCCGGATACCGCGGACTGCGCCGCACCGAGCATCTCGGAGAAGTTCACCCCGAACTTGGCCAGCACCATCACCGTCATCAACGCGGCGCCGCCGATCAACAGGGCAGCCTTGATGATCTGCACCCACGTGGTGCCCTTCATGCCACCAATCAGCACATAGACGATCATCAGCAAGCCCACGACCGCGATGACGAGGGCCTGGCCGACGTGGCTTGTGATGTTGAGCAGCAGGGCCACCAGTCCGCCTGCGCCCGCCATCTGCGCGAGCAGGTAGAAGAGGCAGACGGCGAGGGTGGTGGTTGCGGCGGCGAGCCGTACCGGACGTTGCTTGAGCCGGAAGCTCAGCACGTCGGCCATCGTGAATTTGCCTGCGTTGCGGAGTAATTCGGCGACCAGAAGCAGGGCGACCAGCCACGCGACCAGGAAGCCAATGGAGTACAGGAAGCCGTCGTAACCGTAGACCGCGATGGCGCCCGCGATGCCGAGGAAGCTGGCGGCCGACAAGTAGTCACCGGAGATCGCGATGCCGTTCTGCGGCCCGGTGAATGCACGCCCCGCGGTGAAGAACTCGGCGGCGGTCGTGTTCCTCTTGCTGGCGCGGATCACGATGTAGAGCGTGATCGCGACGAAGAGCGCGAAGATGCCGATGTTGGCGACGGGATTGCCGACGGTGCTGCCGGCGGCAAGGACGTGGGCGGTCATGCCGCACCGCCTTCGAGTTCGGCGCGAATCGCTGCGGCGCGCGGATCCAGTTCACGGTTGGCGAACCGGACGTAGATCGCGGTGATGACGAACGTCGACACGAACTGGCCAAGGCCGATGAGCAGGCCGACGTTGATGTTGCCCCACACCTTGATGGCCATGAAGTCGTGCGCGAAGGCGCCGAGCAGGACGTAGGCGGAGTACCAGATCAGGAACAGTGCGCTCATCGGGAAGACAAAGCGGCGCAGTCTGTTTCGCAGCTCCTGGAATTCCGGACTGGCCTGTACGGCCAGATACTCCTGACCGCTGACCGCGGTTTCTGTTGGCGGCATCGTGAACTCCTGACCCTCGAATGTGAACCGGCTCTGCGGCGAAAACTAATTGAGATGTCAGTCACATACCCAGGGCTGCCAGCGTCGACACGGTGAAGCCGGGGGGCGATGCGGTGAGCGGTCGGTGTGGGGCGACGAGCGGCAGCGGGCTCAGCCGCGGGGGACACGCTCGATGCCCATGCCGAGCCGCTCCGGCACGTGCATCCGGGCGAAGATCTGCGCGACGTCGGGTGGCACGGCCGCCCGGGTGAGCCGACTGACCAGGATCATGGTCGCGAACGTGAGCGGCACGCACACGGCGGCCGGATAGCCGACCATCACCGCGGGCCAGCCACCGAGGACGTGATCGTCGATGCCGCCCGCGACCGCCACCGTGACCGCGGTTCCCGACAACAGCCCGCCGACCACCAGCCCACACGCCGCGCCGAGTGCGGTCAGTCCGCGCCACCAGATGCCGAGCACCAGCAGCGGACACAGCGTCGACGCGGCCACCGCAAAGGCCAGGCCGACGCTGCGGGACAGTTCGAGGCCCGAAGTGACCAGTGACAGCGGGATCGGGATCAGGCCGCCGACCACCGCGGCGACTCGGAAGTCACGCACCCGCCCGCGCAGCACGTCGGTGGACAACGCGCCCGCGATGCTGACCAGCAGCCCCGACGATGTCGCCAAGAACGCCGCGATGGCGCCCGCGGCCACCAGCGCCGCGAGCAGTTGGCCTGCCGCGCCGCCGATGGCCGCACCGGGTGCGAGCAGCACCGCGGCGTCCGCCGTACCGGTGATCAATAGCTGCGGTACCGACAGCCTCGCGAACGCGCCCAACAAAGTGGGGAACAGGTAGAACAGCGACAGCAGCGCGATGACCGCCAGCGCGGTGCGGCGCGCCGCCCGCCCGTCCGGATTGGTGTAGAAGCGCACCAGCACATGCGGCAAACCCATGGTGCCCAAGAACGTTGCGGCGATGATCGACAGCACCTGGTAGAGCGGATGGCTGCCGCCGAGCCCACCGCCGGAAGCAATCCACTCCTCACCCGTCGCCGGCGTTCCGGCCACCACCGGGGTTGCCGCACCGGCGGCCAGTGTCAACGTCGTGCCTGCGCCCAGCGTGTGCTCGCCGGGCGACGGGATGGGCTGAGCGTCAACGTGAGTGCCGTCGAGCGCCCCGGTCACCGAGATGCCGCCCGGTTCGACGACCTGCACCACCACGTCGGTCTCGATTGCGACAGTCGTATCGTGCTGAACCGTCGGTGGCATGGGACCGCCCAGTTCGCCGCGGTCGGTGAAGAACAGCCCGAGCAGCGCCAGCGCGGGGATGGCGATCGCGGTCAGCTTCAGCCAGTACTGGAATGCCTGTACGAACGTGATCGAGCGCATCCCGCCCGCGACGACGTTGGCGATGACGATACCGCCGACCACCAGCGGTCCGATCCAGACCGGCACGCCGAGTAGCGTTTTCAGTGCCAGACCGGCGCCCTGATACTGCGGCACCAGATAGAACACACAGATCACCACGACGACGAGCATCGCGACCCTGCGCAGCCGTGCCGAGCCGAGCCGGAACTCGGCGAAGTCCGGCACGGTGTACGCACCCGACCGGCGCAGCGGTGCGGCGACGAACAGCAGCAGCCCCAGATAGCCGGCGGTGAAGCCGACCGGATACCACAGCGCGTCGGCGCCGTACTTGGCGATCAGCCCGGCAACGCCGAGAAACGAAGCGGCCGAAAGGTATTCGCCGGAGATCGCAGCGGCATTCCACTGCGGCCCGACACTGCGTGAGGCGACCAGGAAGTCGGATGTGGTGCGGGAGAAGCGAACCCCGTATGCGCCGATCGCGACGGTCGCCACCGCCGCCGCGAGCAGCGCGGCGGCCGTCAACGGGCTGCCGGTCATGGTTCGCTCTCGACCACGCCGACGAAGTCCCGTTCGGCCTGCTCGGCCAGCCGCACGTACAGTCGCCCGACACCGTAGAGAAACGGATACCCCAGCACCGCGAGCACCAGCCAGTTGAGTCGCACGCCGAGCACGGTGACGGCGGCCAGTTCGGGAAAGACCCGATTGAGCAACAGGATTGCGCCGACGGTGCAGACCACGACCGCGGCGAGCCGCAACGCCAGCCCGAGTTGCGCGCGGACGAGGCCGCGGACCAGAGCATCGCCGACCAGGGTCTGCTCCTGCACCTCGACCCGGGTGCGGACCATGCGGGCGCCGCGGCGGTGCGCGAGCACAACTCGTTCCCGTTGTGGCCGTTCACCGCTGGTCATCAGGCCTCAGGCTGCGCATCGGATCGCGGACCACCCGGTCGCGGAGTTCACGGGCCTGGCGCCTGCTGACGGGCAGCTCGACCGCTGGCGAGGCGCCGTTGGCCCGCAGCCGCACCAGCACCGCGCCGTCGCTGGTGCGAAGCCCGATGATCAGTCGCATCGCGACGAGATAGGAGCGGTGCACGCGTTGGAAACCCTTTTCCCGCCAACGGGTTTCGAGAGTGCTCAACGGAATTCGAACCAGGTGCGAGCCCGACGCGGAGTGCAGCCGCGCGTAGTCACCCTCGGCTTCGACCCAGCCGATGCTGTCCCGTGGCACCAGGTGCGTGACGCCGCCGAGCTCGGCCGGGATGACGTCGGAGTCGTCGTCACCGTTGTCGGGCTGGCCAGAGCGAGCCGCGGCGACCCTTCGCACCGCCTCGTCAAGGCGATCCTCGCGGATCGGCTTGAGCAGGTAGTCGATTGCACCGACGTCGAAGGCGGCCACGGCCTTGTCGTCGTGGGCCGTCACGAACACCACCGCGGGCCGGTTCGAGAAGTTGGCAAGCACGCCGGCCAGCTCGATGCCGGACAGTCCCGGCATGTTGATGTCGAGGAAGATCGCGTCGATGTTGCGGCCGTTGAGTTCCCGCAGCGCGGACGTGGCGTCACCGGCGCGGTACACCTGACCGACATCGGGATGCCTGCCGAGCAGATAGGCGAGCTCGTCGAGCGCGGGCGCCTCGTCGTCGACCGCGAGCACGGTGAGCGTCTTGTTCACCCGACACCTCCGCTGGCCCGGACACCTGACCGGAACTTGGGTACCCGCATCACGACCTTGGTGCCCGCGCCGATAGCCGTCTCGACCACCAGACCGTAATCGTTGCCGAACGCCGCGCGCAGGCGATGGTCGACATTCGTCAGTCCCACATGGGCGGCGTCACCGGTGCCGTCGGCCAGCGCGTCGCCGGGCCCGGCGCGAAGGATTTCGGGATCCATTCCGACCCCGTCGTCCTCGACAGTGATCACGCAGTCGGATCCCTCGTCGCGGGCGATGATCTCTACCGAGCCCTCGCTCTGTCCGGCGAAGCCGTGCCGGACGGCGTTCTCCACCAACGGTTGCAGCGCAAGGAAAGGCACCACGACGTTGAGGACTTCCGGGGCGACTTGCAGTTTGACCTTCAGCGCGGTGCCGAACCGGGCCCGTTCGAGGGTGAGGTAGCGGTCGATGTTGCGCAGCTCCTCGGCCAGCGTCGTGTACTGGCCCGCGGCGCGGAAGGAGTAGCGGGTGAAGTCGGCGAATTCGAGGATCAGTTCGCGGGCACGGTCGGGGTCGGTGCGCACGAACGATGCGATGGTGTTCAGCGCGTTGTAGATGAAGTGCGGACTGATCTGGGCCCGCAAGGCGAGGACTTCTGCTCGGTCGAGGCGGGCGCGCGACGCGTCGAGTTCGGCCAGTTCGATCTGGCTGGCCGCGTAGCGGGCGACCTCGCCGACCGCGCCGAGCATGCCGGGGCCTGGTGCGCGCGTCGTGACTACGACCAGCACACCGAGCACCTCACCGCCTTCCTCCAACAGCGGTTGGGCGATGACTTGTGACGTCTGGCCGTGAGTGAGCACGCGCCGCTGGCCGGAGACCGATTCGAGCGCGGCACGCTGGCATGCGTCGAGTTCCCAGACCGAGGCGTCGGGCGGGTCCTGCGCGAGCAGCCGGCCGTCGCCGTCGAACAGCGCGACGCCGTCGGTGCCGGTGAGGCCGCGCAGGAACGGTGCGGCGGTCTGGGCGGACTCGGTGTCGAGGCCATGACGAAGCGCACGCGCCGCCAGCGAGGCGGTGTGCAGCGCGGCGTGCACGGCGCGCTCGGTCGGGGTGGCCACGACGCGACGAGTGCGCACCGCGATGACCGCGGCGGCCACCGCCGCCAGGATCAGCGCGGCAGCCAGTGCTATCGCGAGCTCGCCCGACATCTCACCTCAGCAGCGACCTTAGACTGGTCAAGTGCCAAACCTGCAGCTAGTTCAAGATCCAGCGGCCGATGCGTTGCTGGAGTCCAATCCGTTTGCGTTGCTAATCGGGATGATGCTTGATCAGCAGTACCCGATGGAACACGCGTTCGCAGGTCCTGAAGAAGATCGCCGACCGCATCGGTGGGGTGGACCCCCGCGAGATCGCCGACTACAACCCCGAGGAATTCGCGACCTTGTGCTCGAAAACGCCTGCGATACATCGGTTTCCGGGGTCGATGGCCAAGCGGATCCAAATGCTGGCCCAGATCATCGTCGACGAGTACGGCGGTCAGGCTGCCGCGCTCTGGACCGCTGGTCGGCCAGACGGACCGGAAGTGCTGCGCCGGCTGAAGTCGCTGCCGGGGTTCGGCGAGCAGAAGGCGAAGATCTTCCTTGCGCTGCTGGGTAAGCAGTACGGTGTGACGCCGAAGGGCTGGCGCGACGCCGCAGGCGACTACGGCAAGGCCGGCTCGTTCATGTCGGTGGCTGATGTGAAGGATGCCGGGTCGCTGGAGAAGGTGCGATTGTTCAAGAAGCGGGCGAAGGCGGCAGCGAAGGCCGCCAAGGCCTGAGCCATTCAACCCGGCAAGGCCGCCAAGGCCTGAGCCATTCAACCCGGCAAGGCCGCCAAGGCCTGACTTGTTGTCGCCTCTAGCTTCTTTGGTGCTCGCGCTCAAGGTCGAGCTGGGCCAGTGCCGTGATTATGTGGGCGACGGCCCGTCCGGTCGCCGTGCCGGTGTCCAGGCCTTCTTTCAGTGTCCGCAGCCTGATTCCACGATCGGTGAGGTCGGCGATGGTGCGGGTGACTTCGGCGGCCGAACGGCCGAGCCTGTCGAGCGCGACCACGATGACCGTGTCGCCCGAACGCGCGTAACTCAGCATCGCGTGCAGGCCGGCGCGCACCCGCTCGGCCGAGTCGGACAACTTGTCGGTGAACACGCGTCGCGGATCGACGCCTGCAGCATTGAGTGCCGCGAGCTGTCCCTCAAGGTTCTGCCCGACGGTGCCGGCTGTGGCGTAGCCCAGCGTGCAGGTCACGAAGCCAAGGTCTCACGACAAGTGTCATCTGGGGAAGAGCCATGGCCCATTGAGTCTGGCAAACTGCCGAACTGTTATCCAACGTCGACATGACGACCTGACGTGGCGAAAGTCGGGTAGCCGCATACTCTAGGCACTCGCCCGAGCTCGGGTGGACGGTGCTCTGCATGACAGACGAACTCCAGCCGACGACGGTCTCGGGCCTCGAGGTGGTCGACAAAGGATCGCCAACCGCGGAACACCCTGCGCCCCTGTTGTTCATCCACGGCGCCTGGCACGCGGCATGGTGCTGGCAGAATTTCCTGGATTTCTTCGCCGACACGGGTTACCGCGCGCTGGCGGTCAGTCTCCGCGGCCACGGGGGCAGCGCGACGTCGAAACGACTGCGGCGCTGTTCGCTCGCCGACTACGTCGAGGATGTGGAATCGGTCGCCGCGACACTACCGGCGAGGCCGGTCGTGATCGGTCACTCGTTGGGCGGCTTCATCGCGCAGAAGTACCTCGAATCCAACGATGCACCTGCGGGCGTGCTGATGGCGTCGGCGCCACCACAGGGCAGCCGCGGTTTCACGCTGCGCCTGATGCGTCGGTACCCGTGGCTTGTGACCCGGGGCATGTTTACGGGTGATGCCCGTCATGGCTTCAACACACCGGTGGTGGCCCGAGAGCTGTTCTACTCGGCGCAGACTCCGGAATCCGACGTCGCACGCTATGCGGCACTGCTGGGCAACGAGAGTCAGCGCGTCTCACTCGACGCATTGATGTTGAACCTGCCCAAGCCGGCCCGGGTGACGGCGCAGCTGCTTGTGCTCGGCGCGATACACGACGGCTGCATCACCCAGGCGGAGGTAGACGACACCGCCCGTGCGTATGGCACGAACGCGGAGTTCTTCGAGATGGGACACAACATGATGGTCGAACCCGGTTGGGCCGCGGTGGCCGAGCGCATCCACAGCTGGCTCGGCGGGCGAGGACTGTGACGGCTGGATGAGCGTTGGCGGGACGCCAGCGCGGTGCGGGCTAGCGTGAGGCTCATGCAACACGTCTCACTCGGAGGTCTCGACGTCTCCCGGCTCGGCCTCGGCTGCATGGGCATGTCCGCGTACTACGCAGGCGCGGGTAGCGATGACGCCGAGTCGATCCGGACCATCCACCGCGCACTCGACCTCGGCATCACATTCCTGGACACGGCAGAGATCTACGGCCCGTACACGAACGAGGAACTGGTCGGCAGGGCCATCGCCGGGCGCCGCGACGACGTAGTGCTCGCAACCAAATTCGGTTTGGTCTCGCACCGCGACGGCAACGACGCGCCCGAAACGGTAGACAGCTCACCGCAAAGCGTTCGGGTCGCTGTCGAAGGTTCGCTGCGGCGGCTGAACGTCGACCACATCGACCTGTACTACCAGCATCGGGTCGATCCCCAGACGCCGATCGAAGACACCGTCGGAGTGCTGGCGGAGCTAGTGGAGACGGGCAAGGTCCGGTACATCGGGCTGTCCGAGGCGGCGGCGGACACCATCCGGCAGGCGCACGCCGTGCATCCGGTGGCGGCGTTGCAGACCGAATACTCGCTGTGGACACGCGATCCGGAGGCCGAGCTCCTGCCTCTCACGCGGGAACTGGGGATCGGCTTCGTCCCGTACTCGCCGCTGGGCCGTGGCTTCTTGACCGGTCAGATCCGCTCACGAGCAGACTTGGACCCCAACGACTTTCGCAGTCAGAACCCCCGCTTCTCGGAAGAGAATTTCGAGCAGAATCTGCGCATCGTCGACGAGGTGCGCGCCGTCGCGGGGGAGCTGGATGCCACGCCGGGTCAGATCGCACTGGCGTGGCTGTTGGCGCAGAGCGACCGCATCGCGCCGATCCCGGGAACGAAACGAATCGAGCGGCTCGAGGAGAACGCGGCCGCGGACACGATCACACTGAGCCAGGATCAGTTGGCGCGCTTGAACACTATCGCCCCCGCGGCAGGCGACCGCTACGCCGACATGTCCAACATCGACCGCTAGGCGCCGAACGGCTCGCCGTCGAACCGCTCGCGGGTGGCGAGCTCGGCGACCGACTTCCGGGTGAGCTTGGTGAACTGCTTGACCGGCTTGCCGATTGGGAGAACGGCGGCGATCGCGTAGTCATCCGGTATGCCGAGAAGTTCCTTGAGCCGAGGTTCCTCGGCCACTGCCATGGTGGTCAACACGCCTCCGTACCCCTCGTTGCGCGCAGCCAGCAGGATGTTCCAGACGAACGGATACACCGATGCGCCTGGGATGACGCCGATGCGGTCGAGGTACTGGTCGAACGCCGCCACGACATTGAGGTCCACACAGATCACGAGCACGGCGCCGGCGCTCAGGACGGGTGCGCCGAGGTACGGCGGCACCACGGTTGCGGCCACCTCTTCGGCGGAAACCTGCATGGGCTTAACGGGATTCCACGGTCCTTCACCGTTCGTGGTTTGCGCGATATAGCGCCGCGCACCCGTGACGCTGTGCTCGACGATCATGTCGCGGGTGGCCCTGTCCCGGACCACGATCACCCGCATGCCCTGACGGTTGCCACCGCTCGGGGCGAATCGGGCGTTGTCGAGGATGCGCTCGAGCACATCGTCGGGCAGTGGATCATCGGTGAACCGCCGGGCCGCGCCCGTGGTACGCATGACGTCATATAGCTCCATGCGTGTCATCTTTCCTGTGGGATGGTGAAGTTATGAAGACTCATCTGAACTGCCCGTGCGGCGAGGCAATCACCGGTAAGGACGAGGACGACCTCGTCGAGAAGGCGCAGAAGCATCTGTCCGAGGCGCATCCCGGCCGCGAGTACGACCGGGACGCGATCCTCTTCATGGCCTACTGACCGTCCGCGAGCGTGCGTGTTCTGCATGTGATTCACGGCGTGTCGCCGTGGGAACACGCACGCTCGCGGAGGTGATGGGCGAGACGGGTTACGGAACGACGGTCGAGCCGATCGTCGGCATGAACTGGCACTGCCTGTCGAGGGTGGTCACCTGGCCGAAGATCGTCGAGATGATGCTGCCCGAGCCGGTGTCCACGATCGCTGACAGCGTCGTCGGCCCGTTGGGGTTGATGTCCGGACGCGGCTTGAGCGTGGCACTGCCCGACTTACCTGTGCTCAGGTTCACCCACGTGACATTCAGCGGCAGCTTCTGCTCGGCTGCCGGCGCGGGCGTCCCGACCGCGGTGAACACGTAGGCCGTCTGGCCGGGTCCCGGCCCGGGTGCCGGGATCTTTGCCGGACCCGCGACCGATATCGCGGTCGCCAGCACATTGCCGCCGTCGGCCAGGCACCCGTTACTGATCGACGGGTACATGAAGTCCTGCGTCGGCGGGGCGTCGGGACCGAACGCAGGCGCAGCGGCCGGGGCGGCCGCGGGATCGGGCGCCGGCGCAGGCGCCGGATCGGGTGCGGGCACAGCGGCCGGCGCGGGCGCCGGATCGGGTGCGGGCGCCGCCACCGGAGCGGGTGCCACCTCCGGAGCCACAGGTGCCGCCAGCGGAGCCGGGGCGGCCACCGGCGCGGCGTCCGGCACGGGTCCCACGGCGTGCGCCGGGTCGACGCCCGCAGGCAGATGCGCCTCCTCACCCGGCACCGCGCCAGGCGCGGGAACGTGCGCGACGAACTGGTTCACCGCCGTCGCCACGTTCCTCGAATCCGGTGCGATTGCCGAATTTCCCGCGAATGCCGCCGCGGCGGCCATCAGCGTCGACGCCGCGTTGGTGGGGTCGGCGGCGGCTTGCTGGATCGCAGGGCCGATGCTTTGCACCGCCGACAAGCCCGGCGCCTGCAGCGCATCGATCGGCAGCGGCGGCGGCGCCGGGTCGGCGTGGGCCACCGGTGTCATTCCACCCAGCAGTAGTGCGACCGACGAGCCAACGGCTGCTGCGGCGCCTGCGAACGTCGTCCTGATCGATGACATCTTTCCCCGATTCGTCGTTGCGGTTGTCGATACGTGCCGGCCACCCGTCAGGGCAGAGCGGACAGCGGCATCACAAGCGGCGCGATGCCAGCGCCGGGTGCCGCCGCCGGCGCCGCGGGTGCGGGGGCCGCCGGAGCTGCCGCCGCCGGAGCTGCCGCGGCGGGAGCGGCGGGCGCTGCAGCGGGCTTGACCGCACCCGGCACCAAACCGGAAGGCATCAGCGCCGCCAGGTCAGCGGGGAACGAAAACTGTTGCGGCAGAGGCACGGGAGAGAACGGCACGTTCGGCACATTCACCTCGCCCGACGGGATGAGGTTCTGCGGCGCAGCAGCCGGCGCGGCCGCAGCAGCCGGCGCGGCCGCAGCAGCCGGCGCAGCGGCAGGAGCCGCAGGCTGCGGGAGAGTCACCGATGCGGTCGCCGCCGGGGCGGCAGGGGTGGTGGGGGCGGCCGCGGGGGCCGCAGCCTGGATGCCGCCGAGCAATGACGTGAGGCCCTGCACCAGCTGGGTCGCCGCGGCCGGATTGGTTATCAGCTGCTGGAGGAACGGCAGGCCCGGCACGCTCGGCGCGCCGGCGCCGCGGCTGGGTCGGCTGCGGCAGTCGCGCTGAGCCCCAACGAGACCGGTATCGCGGTCGCGGCAGCGATCATGCTGGTGGCAAGCATTTTCCTGGTGAATTTCATGGTTCTCCCAATCCGTTGACGGCACGCCTGCGCCCGAGAGTCGTCCAGTTACTGGTGTTACTCAAGTGACACGTGTGGCGGTTATTCAAACGTTACGGATGCGAAGGGATTCGGTGATCGTCGCTAGAGTCGGGCGCATTGACAGAGACACGGCCTCCACCGCAGCCGCTCCGCCGCATGCCCGCCCGTCTGGCCGCCGCGGCGCCGGTGCTGTTGGCGATCAGCATCGCCGTGCGATTCGCGTTGACGTACCTGATCCCGCACGGCGCCAACTTCGTCGACTTGCACGTCTATGTCGGGGGTGCGGCGACGATCGGCCAACCGGGCAAGCTCTACGACTACGTCTACGCCGACCAGACGCCCGACTTCCCGCTGCCGTTCACGTATCCGCCGTTCGCCGCCGTCGTCTTTTATCCGCTGCACCTGATCCCGTTCGGCATCCTTGCGTTCGCATGGCAACTCGGCACCATCGCAGCGCTCTACGGGGTGGTGCGCATCAGCCAGCGGCTGCTGCCCGGACCCGCCGGCGACCGGCGCGTCGCAATGCTGTGGACCGCGATCGGCATCTGGATCGAACCGCTGCGGAGCAACTTCGACTACGGGCAGATCAACGTGCTGCTGGTATTGGCGGGGCTGTACGCGGTGTACAGCACGCGGTGGTGGCTGTCCGGGTTGTTGGTCGGGCTCGCCGCGGGTGTGAAGCTGACCCCTGCCGTGTCGGGCCTGTACTTCCTGGGTGCGCGGCGATGGGGGGCCGCGGTGTTCTCGGCGGTGGTCTTCTTCGGCACGATCGCAGTCTCGGCGTTGGTCATCGGCGACCAAACCCGTTACTACTTCACCGAACTGCTCGGCGACGCCACCCGGGTCGGCCCGATCGGAACGTCGTTCAACCAGTCGTGGCGCGGCGGCATCTCGAGGATTCTCGGCCACGACGCGGGCTATGGGCCGCTCGTGGTGGCGGCGATCGCGATCACCGCGGTGCTGGCCGTGCTGGCCTGGCGTGCGATCGGCGGCGCATCCGACCGGCTCGGCGCCATCCTGGTCGTCCAGTTGTTCGGGCTGCTGGCGTCGCCGATCTCCTGGACGCATCACTGGGTGTGGCTGCTCCCGCTGATGATCTGGCTGCTGCACGGACCGCTGCGCGAGCGGCTGGGTGCGCAGGTGCTCGGCTGGGGCTGGCTGGCACTGACCCTGGTCGGGGTGCCGTGGCTGCTGAGCTTCGCGCAGCCGACGATCTGGGTGATACCGCGGCCGTGGTATCTGGCCTGGGCAGGCCTGATCTACATCGTCGCGACGCTGGCGACGCTGACGTGGATCGCGTCTACGGGTTCCCGACGATCGCGTTTATCTCCCGCGCCATCCCGTAGATCGTTCTCCGTGATGCCGCCTGCGGAGTGCGTGACCAATACGAAAGTCACTGTCCGCCAACGGATATCGATGTCTGGATGGTGATCTTTTTCCTCGGCTTTCTCGGCCACCCTGCGCACCGCGTCGATGCCGTCGAGGAAGGTGGGAAATTTGATCGAGCGGCGCAGGGCGCCGTCGGCGCGCTCCCAGCCGGGAAGGTCGGGCAGTGCGGCGTCTACTTGGTCGTCCGTTAACACAGCCATTTCCTTAACGTACCGCTGCAAGGTTGAGTCGGACGCTATCGTCGTCTAACAGGCACCTAACAGGGTGCTCCAGCAACATGGCGGATGTGCGAGATCCCGTGAGGGTGGGCTTCGACGGCGACGGGGTTACGTCGCCGGGCTCGCGCACGGCAACAGGCACCGACGTACGCGCCGCGGCCCGTGTGCTGGAGGCCGAGAGTATCGAGCCGGCGGTTGCACAACCGCGCTTGCCTGCACAGGCGATCGTCGGCGGTAGTTTGTTGGCCGCGCTTCTCATCGCGCTCGTGGTGTCGGTCATCTGGGTCTCGAATTCCTCGAAACATCCACTCGTCCAACCGATTCCGCCGCCGCCGACGACCGCCGCGCCACCCCCAGCCCAACAGTGGCCTACGGGCCGTCACCGTTGGTGCCTGCGGGCACGCCGATACTGCCGCCGCCCCCTGTCAACATCCCCGCGCCGGTGGAAACCGCGCCGGCAGAAACCGTGCCGCGGTCTCCGGTGACTGTCGAGACGGTCCCGCCTGCGCCGCCCCCGAAGCCCCGCCTCCCGCGGCTGCGCGACTTGTTCCCTCGCCTGTTCCCAAACGGATAGCGCGCCATATACCGTCGCGGGCAGTGTCAAACCA
>CAVOSY010000013.1:0-228980 GCA_963698965.1 uncultured Actinomycetota bacterium | reverse complement strand
TCCGGCGTTTTCGATCTCGGCGACCACCACGACGCCGCGTGTCACGTCACGGCCGTGCACCACCACCGTGGCACCCTGGGCGGCCAACTGCACCGCGGTGGCCCGACCGATTCCTGACGTCGCGCCGGTCACCAGCGCCACCTTGCCTTCCAGATCCCGAACCACGGTTGGGTGTACCACGAGCGCTCCTCACGATTTAGACCGATCTGTCTAGTATTGTCAAATTTAGACCGATCAGACTAAAGGCGCAAGATGTGGTCGACTGTTTCGCTGTGACCTACGTCATTGTGCTGCGGCATGCGGTTGCGATTGATGCCTACGGCTTGAGCGGCCTGGATCCTGGATTGGCCTGTGCCAGAGCGCTTACAGCGCAGCGCGCCGCGGCGTGGAAGGTCTCGAGTTCACCGGGGATGTCGGGCCCCGTGGGTTGATAGATGATTTCGGTAATGCCTTCGGCGGCGAGTTCACTGACCCGGCGGCCGATTTCGTCGGCAGTGCCGGTCAGGGTGGTCTGGCCGACTGCCCTCCAGCTGCCCGCCGCCCACGCAGCGGTGTCGGCGCGGTTGAGCGCGATGAGGTGCCGGTCGTGCACCGCGAGGTGGCGGTCCTGCGGTGGGCTTTGATTGATGGCGTCGAGCCATACATCGCCGGCCGGCAGTGTGGTGACGTCGCCGCCGAATTCGTAGGCGGCGTGATAGGCGAGCGCGTTTCCAGGCCCGGCGGCAGCCTGTACATGCGGTGAATCTAGCGTCTCGCCGTCGGCCAGCACGGTCCCGTGTAATCCCAGTGCGGCCCAGCCGAACTGGGCGGCGTAGCGGGTCTGTCCGTTGACGGTGAACAGTCCATCGGCCAGCTCGGTGGCGACGCCGAGGCCTTTGGGTCCCAGTGCGGAGATGAGGACGGGTATGTCGATCGGGCGCTGGGGTGCGTAGCCGGGCGGATGCATCATCTGCATCCGGCTGCCTTGCCACGACACCCGCGCACCACCTAGTAGGCCGCGGAACGCCTGGACATAGTCACGCAGATACGACCAGCTGGCTGGTGGGGCACCCAGTGCGCGGGCTCCAGCGAAACCCGTGCCGAACGCGACCGCAACCCGGCCGGGCGCCAGGGCGGCCAGCGTCGCCGCAGCCGAGGCGTTGACCATCGGGTGGCGCAGGGTCGGTACGAGCACACCGGGACCCAAGCCGATGGTGGCGGTGCGTGTGGCCGCCAACGCGAGCATCATCCACACGTCAGGGCTTTCGTGTGGCGTGTCGAAGAGCCAGGCCCGGTCATAGCCGAGTTCTTCGGCAACCGCGATGTGCGCGGGGGACTGCAACGAGGTCGCGAACTGGGCGGAGACCTTCATTGGGGCGCTGCCATGGGCTCGAGCACCATGATCGGGATGTCTCGTCTGGCGGCCAATCGCCGGTATTCGGGGAAATGCGGCCAGAACTGCTCGGCGATCCCCCCGTACCGCTGCTTCTCCGCGCCACTGACCTTGC
Source organism: uncultured Actinomycetota bacterium (assembly GCA_963698965.1). Taxonomy (GTDB): domain Bacteria; phylum Actinomycetota; class Actinomycetes; order Mycobacteriales; family Mycobacteriaceae; genus Mycobacterium. The sequence goes on along the minus strand of CAVOSY010000013.1, from coordinate 227,493 downwards.
GGGCGTGAAGGTCCTTGACAGTGGCGCTGTCCTGCAGTCCCACCGCCGGGTGGGTGACCAGATTGGCGTACCAGGACGGGTTTTCGGGCGCCCCGGCGGCTAAAGCCACGGCCAAGTAGCGGTCCCCGTCGACGATGCGCATGACTGGGTTCTTGCGAACTTTCACCGATTTCGCGCCCACCGACGTGAGGATCACCACCGGCCGGCCCTCCAGCGTTGCACCGTCAACACCGCCGCTCGCTTCGTAGGCGGCGACCTGGTTGCGGACGTGCGGCACCGGGCTCGGCACGCGTTCCCCGTCGAGCCCGCTTTCGGCGTTCAGAGTCATCTCGTAGCTAGACCTGGGCCATGCCGCCGTCGACGCTCAGTTCAGCGCCGGCCACGAAGCTGCTGTCGTCGGAGGCCAAAAACAAAGCAGCGGAGGCGATTTCCTCCGGGCGGCCCATCCGGTTGAGTGGAATCGCCGCGGCGAACTGCGCTCTGATCGCGTCCGCCTCCTCCGGCGAGTCGGCCTGGCCATCCATGATGGGGGTGTCGACCGGGCCCGGGCTCAAGGTGTTGAACCGGATGCCGCGGTCGGCGAATTCGCGTGTCCAGGTGCGGGTGTAGGAGCGGATCGCGGCCTTGGTGGCGCTGTAGGTGCTGTAGCCGGGAATGCCGACATAGCCCGCGATAGAACCGATCAGGATCACCGAGCCACCGTCGCGCATCAGCGGCAGCGCTTTCTGCACGGTGAACAGCGTTGCCCGGGCATTGAGGTCGAAGGTGAGGTCGAAGTTCTCTTCGGTGATCTTGCCCAGCTCTTCGGGCTCGACCCGGCCCGAGTTCACGACGAGGATGTCCAGCGCTCCCTTTTCCTCGAGCACCGTCGCGAACACCTTGTCCAGGTCGGCGCCCTTGGTCGCGTCGGCCGCAACGGTGGTCACGCCGTGGCCGATCAGCGCTTTGGCCTTGTCCAACTCGCTTTGGCGTCGCCCCGTGATATAGACGTAGGCGCCTTCTTCGACGAATCTCGCCGCGGTTGCCAGCCCGATACCGCTACTCCCGCCGGTGATCACGGCGACCTTGCCATTCAGTCGTGACATCAGATGACCTTCCAGTTCCTTGGTGGTGCGGTGGAAATCTTTGAACCGCTCTGTCTAAACAGCAATGATCGCGGGTGTATTCCGTCAAGCCGGTTGTTGCATGTGCACGGGCTACGGCGAGCGACGTACGTGCGCAATCTCGACAGTGACCAGGGTTGTTCGTTCCGTCTCAGGGCCGTCCCGGCTACGCCCTTCAGACAAGTCTGTCTGATAACCTGGGCGGATGGCGACGAAGACGACGAAACGGCCCTCAGCGCGGGAACGGCTGCTTGCGGCGTCTGATGAGCTGTTCTACCGCGACGGTGTGCATTCCACCGGGATCGATGCCGTCATCGAAAAAGCCGGCGTGGCAAAGGGTTCGCTGTACTACATATTCGGCGGGAAGGACGAACTCGTCGCCGCGTACCTTCGAGGCCGCCTGGACGCATGGCGTGAGCGCGTGAATGCGGCACAGACCGGCATCGATGATCCGGAGGAGAAGATCCTCGCGGTGTTCGACGCGATCGCCGACTACGTGGCACTTCCGGAGTTCAGGGGCTGCCCGTTCGTCAACGCCGCCGCCGAGGCGCCGGCAGGCGAGGCCCAGGAGTTGGCAATAACGGAGTACCGCCAGTGGGTGCGCGAAACGTTCCTCGCGCTTGCCGCACAGACAGGGGTGGCCGACACCGCATCCCTGGCCGATGCGCTCATCGTCTTGTATGACGGGGCACTTGCCACCGTGGACGTCGCCAGCACCGCGCGCACCGCGGCGATGACTGCCAAACGCATCGCGAAACTCACAATCGCAGCAGCCAAAGCATCCAGCCCCGCCTGATTGGCGCGCCGAGCCCGATCGACCCGCGATGGACGCGTCGCTGAAGTTCACTGGGGTGGAACTGATGACGCTTGAGATTGTCGGCAAAGTGCGGGCACGATTTTCGCTGACGCCCCGTCTGGGGTTGAAGAACTACGGGAGCTCACGCAGATGGCCGTAGTTCAGTATCAGCTTCCCGACACGGGCGAAGTCGTTCCGCTGCTGCAGATCGTGCCCTCCAAGAGCGGTGAGGAACGTACTGCTTATTGGTCCAGAGCTTGCCAATGTGCTCGCGATGATCATCACGCGGCTAAGGCAGCGCCACGCGGCCTCCCGGCCGTCAGTCGCTACGACCCGTACGAGCGGGTGGAAGAGGTCCACGCCGAACGGTCCAGAAGTCAAGGCGCGCAATCGTTCTACCATGACCGGCAGGCTGCCCGGGGGATCGGGGGATGCTCCCAGCACGCCCAGTCCGCCGGCATTGGTGACCGCGGCGGCAAGCTGCTCGTGGGCAATGAAACCCATCCCCGCTCCGACGAATGGATGTCGTAGGCCATACGCCCGGGTCAACCGGGTCGGGCGGGGTATGACATCTTGCGGCGGGCCCGCTGGACGGTGCTGGCTGTCGTCGATAGCCGGTTCACGGGGCGAGCGGGCATGGCTTCTCCTTACGCATACTCCGCTTCGGAGTATGCTCAAGATAGTCCGAATCGGAGTATTGTCAAACCTGATGTCGAACAAGCAGCTGACGCGTCAAGTCAGCCACACCAGCTTGCGGCGGTCGACGAGACACCGTGGGAAGAGCACGTCTCGGTATCCCTGCGCGGCGCGTACTACTGCGCACAGGCCGCGTTCGAACCGCTCGGCGCACGCGGCGGGACACTGGTGATGATGACCTCCACCGCGGGCATGCAGGGCAGTGCGACACTGCCGCTGTACTCGATGATGAAGGGCGCGCTAAGCGGATTCGCCAAGGGTCTGGCCCGCGAGTGGGGTCCCGCCGGCGTGACCGTGAACGTCGTCTCGCCGATCGCGTACTCACCTGCGATGACTGCGGCCATAGAAGCTGATCCACTGATGGGGAAAGGGTTTTCGCGCCAAATCCCGCTTGGTCGCGTTGGTGACCCGGAAAACGAGGTGGGTGCGGGCGTTGCCATGCTGTTGGGACCTCACGCCCGATATGTGACCGGGCAGACGCTGGGCATTGACGGCGGACAGTTCACGAGCCAGTAGGGAGACGACATGGAGATCGGCCCGCTCAAACACCCCGAACTCTCGCTGTATTTGGGGACATACACCGACGGTCCGTCCCATGATTGGCGTGCGATGCTCGATATGGCCCGTGCGATGGACGTGGCCGGCGTGGACCGGGTCGTGGTCTCTGACCACGTTGTGTTCGGTGAGAACTTGGACGCCTACGCTGATCCGTCGATCGGCGGTCAGGCGGGCGGTCGGCAGCCGACCGGGCCGGACGGAAGCTGGCTGGAACCGGTGACGGTGCTGACGGCGATCGCCGCCACGACGACCCGCATCCGGCTGGGCACAGCGATACTGCTGGCCGCGTTGCGACGTCCCGCGGTGCTGGCCAAGCAACTGGCCACCCTGGATGTGTTGTCGCAAGGTCGGGTGGACCTGGGGGTCGGAGTCGGTTGGCAGCGTGAGGAGTACGAAGCCGTCGGATTGTCCTTCGCCGAGCGCGGACGGCTGCTGGACCACACGCTCGAGGTCTGCCAGACGTTGTGGACTCAGCAGCGGGCGTCCTATCAGTCCCCCGAGTTGACGTTTGACGGCATTCACCAGATGCCCAAGCCGGTGCAACCCGGAGGTGTCCCCGTGTGGATCAGCGGCACCGTGAACAAGGCCGTGGCGCGCCGGATCGCACGCTTTGGCAGCGGCTGGATTCCGTGGGGCCCGGCCAACGCGGACATCTCCGGTGCGATCGCAGCGATGAAGGACAAGGTGCACGAGTTCGGCGGCGACCCTACCGGCCTGCAGGTTCAGGGCATCGCACGCGTCGTGAAACGCAGCGACGGGTCTATCGACCTCGCCGCAACGGCGGGTGGGGTTCCAGCGCTCGTCGCGGCCGGAGTCACCGATGTCCGGTTCCCGGCGTCGTTCTCCGCTGATCGCGATCACGCGGTCGAGAGCCTGTCGTCGCTCGTCCAGGCTTTTCGCGACGTGACGCGCTGAGGCATCCGGGCACCCATGCAGATTCGCCACCACACGCGATCAACGAAACCCGCTGTCATCCTTCACCCTTCGGGCTCGCGAGCGGCTGTAGGTCGCCCGCGGAGAACGAATGCACTTTCGTAAGCAATAGGGTGGCTCATGCGTGCCTTCGGCGCCTCGGCCAGTAGGTTGCGGGCGGATTAGCCGCTCGAAGCCTGGGCGCGGTGGCCCGTCGCTGGGCCATGCGGCGAGAAACGGCTCACAGACTCCGCTGCGATGCTCCCACCAACGCGCTGCCGTCAGCGCCGGTTTCGGTGTCGGCCGAAAGTGCGCGCAGTGGTACCGAGATGGTGATCTCGGTTCCCGGAGACGTCGACCGCACGTCGAACTGTCCCTCGGACGCCAGTGCCTTGGCGCGAATCGAGGACAGGCCGATATGACCTTCTTGAGCTTTCTGCGCCATGGCGGCTTCTGAGATGCCCACGCCGTCGTCGGAAACGCGCAACACGGCCAGACCATCGTCGCGGTCCAAGTCGATCCAAATGTGGTGGGCCTGCGCATGCTTGATGACGTTGGTCATCGTTTCACGCGCCGCGCTGTAGAGCACGTAGTCCGCGTCGGTGCGCAATCCATCAGGCCATCTGCGGGCGTCAAGCTCGATCGTAAGTTCTGTACGCGAAGTGAGACTGTCGGTGAGGGCGGTGAGCGCTGCTTTCAGTCCCAACCGCGCCAGCACGTCGGGATGCAGTTCGCGGACCACATCGCGCAACAGTTGTGAACACTCGACAAGGGCCAACTGCACCCGATCGACGGCGACGGTCGAGCCGTCCCGTACGTCTTCCAAGTCCTTACGCGCAACCAAAACGTACTGAAGGGCGCCGTCGTGCAGGCGTTCGGAAATCGCCTGCCGCTCATGCTTTTCCACTCCAAGTAGGTCCCGAAGCAACTGCGTTCGCTGCCGTGCCAGCTCTGCGATCGTCTGCACCTTGAAGCGTTGAATGACCGACAAGGCCACAGAGCCGCCTGCAAGCCCGGCCAACACCGTCGAGCTCAGAAGAATCGAAGCCCACGGCTCATTGTTGGATGCTTGGGTGATCCAGCACGGGGCAATGAATGCGGACAGAGTCGGGATCGCGAGCGCGCCGCTGATGACGGGATCGAGCTGTGCTGCCGCGATCAACGGGATCAAGAAGAAACCAACCCTCATCACGTTTGATGTCCAGTCATCGGGTGAAGTTAGGCCGGTAAGAACCGAGAGAACGGATACGATCGCGACGTCGGCGGCGAGCACTGAAATCGTCATGAGCGTTCGGGTAAGTACCACGGTGCGCGCCGCTGTCCGCAGCGCCCAGGTACCCCAAAATCCGACCAGCACCGCATATAGCGCCAAGACAGCCACACAAATCGGCAGGGTTTTGCTTGGCGGCTCACACGTCAGAGTCACGCCGGCAAAGACGATCAGCACCATGCGCAACGCAAAATTGCAGCGCGGTACCCAAGAATAGATACCGTTGGGAGTCCTGCGGAGACTGCTGCGCGCGATCGTCGACCGCATCCTGGCTTTGTCCGAGCATGGGCGGCTACTGTCCCGTCGCGACTGCGACAGCATATCCCTGCGAGTGTGGCTGCACGGTCACCTCGGCCATCGCCCCCAGCTGGGCGGCGGCGAACCCTTCCAGCAGTCAGGTCGGCTCGTACCCGACTGCTGCGCGTAGGTGGTGACGAATTCATTGAGGAGCATGGATGTGGCAGGTGGGACCATGGCTCCCGATTCTTTGAACTACACCGCTGTCAATTGATGGTAGTGGTGCCGCGACGACTCGATGTGGCGATGCGCCTTAGCAATTCGAAAGAACCCTGGACCGGAGGTGGGTGCGTTGGCGCCCACGGTGTTTCTCGGCCGCGCGCGCAATCTTTGCATTTCGGTACTGCGCCGGGACCCACTCATGACTGCGAGGCGTTCGACACGGTGAGGTCGTCTGCTCATGACGGTCTGCTGGCGTGCTGGGAGTGGTGCGCTGAGTGGGGAGACGACATTGACGACGAGGCGCTGTGGTCGCCGGTGAACCCGGCCGTGGCCACGGGCCGGGTGCCGATGCAGGCCGTTCTCGACGACCTGCGCTGTGCAGCCCCCGGCTCAGCAGTCGGCCCGCCACCAGATGACCGCGTTTGAGCGAAGTACTGTTCACCAGCTCAGCGAGGAACCTTCCCCAGCGTTGCTGGCAGTGGCGTCACCCAGCGCGAGCCCGAGCATAACGGCCAGGCAGCCGCGATCCGCGCAGTCATGTTGCGCGACCGCTCCAGCGGCCACTGGACGGGTCGAGGTGGTGGTGTTGGCAGTCATTTCAATTCTCCTGTTTGCGTTGTCATTTCGGACGTTCACCGGCTTGTTCCGGCGACGTACCCACTGTGCTGCGGCAAACGGGACGTGTCTGTCCGCCAACCGGTCCGCACACGGGATGAACTCGACGTCCTCCGATTGGGGGACATCCGGCGGGCAGCCGGTTAGTGGTCGGCTTGCCACCATAGGGATCTAGGTGGCGAAGAAGCAGACCCCTCCGCACCCGCATCGAATACGAATCCAAGTGTTTCAGTTGATCGAAGCGAAGTTGGGCAAGCTCGCCGTGCGCGATCTGACCGCTACAGCGGTTCGGGCGTGGTTCGCCGGTCTGGATTCAAGCAAGCCAACGCGTAACGGCCACGCGTACGCGATCCTCAACATGATCTGCAACACGGCGATCAAGGACGGCTTAGTGGATCGCAACCCGTGCGACGTGCGTGGTGCGATGAACCCAAAGGTTCGCAAACAGGTCAAGATTCCGACCACGGTCGAACTGCACGGTATTGCCGACAAGCTGGGCACTGACGAACGAACCTCCCGTTTCCGCGCCCGGTGCTACTTGCTGGTTGGTGCGGAATGCGGTTCGGTGAAGTGACAGAACTGCGGCGGCGTGACTTCGCCGCCGATTGCACCGTGGTCACCATCTCGCGTGGCGTCACACATCGGGCAGACCCGAATACACCCGGCGCTGATCGTTGCCGAATCGACACCACGAAGAACGGCGAACAGCGCACGGTGACGATCCCGCCGCACATTCGCGACGATGCGAAAGCGCGTCTATCGGCCCATGTTGCTCTGCTGTTCGCTCCCGTTCGCGGTGGCTGCCATCTCAATGATCGGGTGTTCAACCAAAACGTGTTCAGAAAATCAGCGAACGACGTTGGCAAAGAAGATTTTTCGGTCCGCGGTCTACGACCGTTCGCTGGTTCCAAGAACGCTCAGGTGGCAACGCTGACCGAGAACATGGCGCGGCTGGGCCACAAGACGGTCGGTGCCGCAGTGCGCTACCAGCATTCGGAGGCAGGTCGTGATGCGATCATCGCTAATGCGTTGCCTACCAATGCGATTGCCGAACTGCAAAACCAGCGCCGATGAGAAGCGGATGGGTGACGGATAGGTAGAACCCGGCACCAATTGACGCATCTGCCGCTGGTCAAGATGCTGTTAACCGCAGGTTGCCTACCTGCGGACCTGACCGGCTAGACCTCGTGCGAACGCTAAACACAGTGTTCCACAACATAATTAGTGATCAGCCATCCAGCAACGCACGCCACATTGTCGCGTGCTCGTTCTGGGCCGCTCGGCGCGCTGGCTCTCGGCGCATCCTGCACTGTTCGGCCACCGCGTCCTCCAGCGACATCAGCCCCGTGGGCGGTGGCTCCGGCGGCAACAGCGGGTTGGTTCCTGGCGCTGTGTCGAACGCTGAGCCATGTTCGTCACTATCCGGCGGTATCAAAAGGCCGTCGTCGCTCTCGACACGGGCGCGAGAGCGCATCGTCGCGGTCAGCTCGTCGCCGTCGTCAACGATCTCGGCGTCGACCACAAGATCGTAGTTCGCCGCAGGCAGCGTGTGGGAATCCGCCAGGGAGTCGTCAGTTCGGCCAATCGATTTGCGATGCTCAGCGCGCGAACCGCTTTGGATTGGGCCGTAGCGATTCCAAAACCTGTTCCCATGGTTACAAGGCCACTTCGACTTCGATGCCCGTTTTCGGACTTAATCCCGCACGGGCCAAAGCATCACGGATCGCTTGCAGTGCAACCGGATCGGCGACTTTGCCGTCGAGTGCGAATGAAAGCAAACGCTGAACCAGTGCCTCTGTCGCCTGTTGCAATCGACGCTGAGCTTTCACTCTCGTTTGCGGTGCGGCTCCGCGGTGAGCTCTGCACACGTTTCCGCCCAAACTACTTGCACTCGGTGGCGCCGGCGCAACAATCACACAGAGGCCCGCGCCGCTCGGATTCGGTGACGCCGGCGCGACACTCGTAGAGCCGACGGCGCTATCAGCGTTGGCTACGCCCGTCGCCACACCGACGCATTCGGCTACGTGGTGCTGGCCAACGAGCTGTCGCTGGTGATCGCGCCGATCGCCGGGCTGCTCGGCGCCCTTATCGGGCACGGGGTGGCACACACCTGGCGTAGCCGTCGGATGCGCCCGTTACCGGGCGTCGCCTCGGTCGCATTCGCGTCTGAACTCAGCTAGCGGACTGCCCCAGATTGGTTGGCAGGCCAACCGACGCGGATATAGCGCCTTCGGGAGACTTTTCGAGTCAGCATCAGCATCGTGTCACCCCGCAAGAGAAAAGACACTTGTCGCGATGCCGCCGCGCGGCGTCGGCATCGCCGTCGCTTTCGGAACTGTCATCGCCCACGCCGACCCTTTGCGATATCGGGCGTGCGAATCGGTCCGAGCGAGTAGGGTCCAATTAACGCGCACGTCGGTGACGTGCGAGTCGACGGTTCGCTTACGCGGCCGCCCTCCAGGACGAAAACTACACAGAAGTACCTCTGGAGGGGAAATGGACGTCGTGTTAGGCGTGTCGATGACACGCACAACGGTCCGCATGGTTCTTGTGAATGGTGTGAAGGCCGACGGTCTCACCCTGGAATCCGAGGTGTTCGATACCACCGCTGAGGGCGGTGCTCCACCGTCGAACGCATCAGAATTAGTGAGCGCCGCGATCCTGGGGACTCAGCAGAGCGCGCTCGCCAGCGATCATCATGTGATAGTCACCGGGGTGACGTGGAGTGACCCCAACGAGGCGCTCGTGTTGCGCGAAAGCCTGACTGCACAAGGCGTCGAAGACGTCACATTGGTGCCGGAATTGCGCGCGGCGGCCGCGCTCGCCCAGGCCGTCGGCCAGGCGGTGGGCTACGACACGACGGCATTGTTGTTCATCACCAAGGAGACGGCGACGCTGTGTGCCGTTGAAACCGCCGGTGGCTCGATGGTGAAGGTGCTCGGTCGACGACTGGACAGCGCGGATGCGATGCCGGTGCTGACAGATATAATGGCGACTCTGGAGGCCCGGGAGTCGCAACCGCAGGGTCTTTTCGTAGTTGGTTCCGGCGTAGACGTCGGCGCGGTGAAGTCGCATTTGGAAAAGCTGGTGACGTTGCCTGTCATCGTTCCAGAGGACCCGGAAATGGCGTTGGCCCGTGGTGCGGCGCTGACCGCCGCCAACGCGCCCCATGTCGAGGCGTCCACCAGCGCCATGGCCTATTCCCTTGACCCTGACGGTGAGACGGCCGTGACCGCGGCCTCGGTTAGCGGCGATGCGGACACGCAGCAGGCGCCGGTCGCACGTGCGCACACCGACGAGACTTCCAGCGGCCCGAAGACGAATGACGCCTGGGAAGGCCGTGAGTCGTCGACACCGGTCGGCAGTCTGGTGGCGGCGATTTTCGTGATAAGCGTTGTGGCCCTGGTCATGTCGATTGCCGTCAGCGCCCAGCCGACCGCCGATCGGAGCGCCAGCCTCGGCCGGAATGCCAATCTTCCGAGCACCGCGGCGCCGGCACCTCCGCCGGTGCAGGAGGCGCAGCCGATCAGCCCGGCGCCAGCTGCCCCGCAGCCGCCGCCGGAGACCATCCCAAAACCTGTGCCAGTTGTGCAGGAGGCGCCGCAGCTCGCTCCGCAGCAGGCCGCGCCACGCACCGTGCTCACCCAGGATGCTGCGCTCCGGCCCCAGGCACTGGCACCGGCGGCCCCGCCTCCGGCCCCGGCCGCGCCGCCGCCCGCACCAACGGACGTGCCGGCGGCACCCCCACCGGTGCTGCCGCCACCTGCTGCACCACCACCGGCGGCACCACCACCGGTGATCTTGCCGCAGATCCTCCAGGTGCTATCGCGGCTCGGGCGGGTGTACAGCCGCCCGCCGCAACAGATTTCGCAGCAGCAGCCCCAGTACCCGCAGCAACAGTGGCCGCAGACCCCGCCGCCGCAACAGATTCCGCAGTACCCCCAGCCCCCAGTACCCCCAGTACCCATCGCAGCAGTGGCCGCAAAGCGCGCCGCCGCAACAGATTCCGCAGCACCCGCCCCAGGACCCGCAGTACCCGTCGCAGCAGTGGCCGCAAAGCGCGCCGCCGCAACAGATTCCGCAGTACCCCCAGTACCCATCGCAGCAGTGGCCGCAAAGCGCGCCGCAACAGCAGGCTCCGCAGTACGGACCCGGTAGCTCCGATTTGGGCCGAGACGGCCCGGCACCGGGCAGCAGGGAGCCGGGCGGCGGGTCACGCTTCCCGTTCTGGCCGTACCCCGGTCACTAGGTCGCTGTGGGGGGACGTCACCGGAGATACCGACGCTTCGCTGTGCAGCATCGAGTTTGGCCTCCGCAACGCGGTAGCAGCGATCAAGCTAGGCTTCTCGACATCGAGATACTCGCTAACCATTGCGGGGCCACACCGGCGTCGCGCAGTTTCAGCGTCAGCGAGTACAGCAATGGCCTTGTACGCAACGCCTGCTCGCGTGCTCTGGGTTCATCGGCCACCCGACCAGCGTGCACCGGCGGTAGCCGTGCCGACTGAGTAGGCCAGTCCTCGATCGAGATTGTCGCCGACATTGACTTCGCCCACTCAAGCGCATGCTATACGCCCGATCCCGGCCCGGATGCCGTCGGCCATCAATCCCTTTGATGATCGCCTGAGACGTCGGTTTGGTTCGGTTTGGTCAGTTCTCGTCGCCGTCGGCGAGGTAGCGGACCAGGTGGTCCGACCTATTCCGAGCCCACCGCAGATGATGGCCGCGGTTCCCCGGTGGCCTTCTTCGGACGGCCAGCTCGAGTTGCGGTTAGCCCGTTCGTGACGATGCGCTAAACGGTCGCCGCTGGGGGGAATCAGACAGAGAGCGACGCACCATCGCCAACGCCGACACCGAATTGAAGCTGAAGACGACGACAAACTCGCCGACTGGCAGCAATGGGGCCGCAAAGCCAGCTACGAAAAACACCTGCGCGACGGCGAACAATAGCCGACCTACTCGCCCTTGAGCCGGATCTTCCAGCGGACGAACGTGGCGTAGCCGATGCACAGCACACCAAGCATGCCCATGTCGAAGATCCACCGCTTCGGGGTGTGTTTCCAGAACGAATCGTTGGACGCCGGCGGCCTGGGGACAAGCTTGATCAGGTCCACCGTCGAGGCCGACGCGGCAAAGCCCCACCGAGCCGGCGTGAACCAGGAGAGCTGGTCGACCACGAGCCGGTGCGCCACGGGTATCATGCCGCCGCAAAACACCAGCTGCGAAATGACCAACACCACCAGCATTGGCATGATCTGCTCGTTGGACCGGGCCAGCGCAGACAGCGCTAGCCCGAGTATCGCCCCAGCGACGGCGGTTCCCGCGACATTCAGGAACAGGCCGACGCTCGCGTTGCCGACCACCACATCGCCCTGTGTGGGGCCGCCTTTGCCGTACACAACGATCGCCACCAGGATCGCCGACTGGATGATCGCCGCGGTGGAGTACACCCAGATCTTGGCCAGCAGGTACGCCGTCGTCGACAACCCCACCGCCTGCTCGCGGTGGAAGATCGCCCGCTCGCCGATCAGGTCCCGAATCGTGAGCGCGGTCCCCATGAAGACCGCACCCATAGTCAGCAGCACCAGAATCTGGTCCGGCTCGCTGGGCGCGTCGCCCATCGGGTTGGGTATACCGAAGCCCACGGTCCCAGGCACGGCGAGCGACAGCACACCGACGATGAACGGCAGCAGCGCCTGGAACACGAAGTAGCCGCGGTCCGACATGACGAGCCGCACCTGCCGGCGACCGATTGTGGAGAACTGCCGCCACAGGCTCGTATGCACAGGCTTGCCCAAGTCGGACGGCTTCTCCATCTCCGGCGGCGCCGGCGGCGGGTTGGCCTGCTCCAGGAACCGCCGATTCGCCGCATCGGGATCGGCGCCGACCTTCGCGAAGATGTCGGCCCAGTTCGTCGTGCCCATCGCCCGGCCGATCCCGCTGGGCGGCCCGCAATACGCCGTCCTCCCACCGGGAGCCAACAGCAGCACCTGATCGCAAACGTCAAGGTACGTGAGCGAGTGTGTCACCACCACGACCACGCGGCCGGCATCGGCCAGCTGCCGCAACATCGTCATCACCTGGCGGTCCAGCGCGGGATCCAGGCCAGACGTGGGCTCGTCGAGGATCAGCAGCGACGGGCCGGTCAGCAATTCCATCGCAACCGAAGCCCGTTTGCGCTGGCCGCCGGAGAGCCTGTCCACTCGTGTCTGCGCGTGCGGTGTCATCTCGAGTTCGTCGAGCACCTGTGCCATCACCTGGCGCCGATCTTGCTTGGTGGTGTCCGGCGGTAACCGCAACTCGGCCGCGTAGCCCAACGCATGGTCGACGGTGAGCTGCCTATGCACCACGTCGTCCTGAGGCACCATGCCGATGCGACTGCGCAACGAGGCGTACTCGCCGTGGATGTCGTGCCCCTCGAACGACACTTTCCCGCGGGTGGGATTCGTCGTGCCGACAATGACTTTCGCCAGCGTCGATTTGCCGGCACCCGACGGGCCGATCACCGCGGTCAGCGTGCCCGGCCGCGCGGAGAACGATACGTTCTTCAATAGCGTGCGCGCGTGCTCGATCGTCAGGCTGATGTGGCGAACCTCCAAACCGCCTGTGCGAGTGGCGGCTTCGGTGTCGGTGCGACGAACCAGGGTGCCGTTGTGAAATATCAGGTCGATGTTGCCGATCGTCACCACGTCGCCCTCGCGCAGCAGCGCCTTATCCACCCGGGTGCCGTTGACGAACGTCCCGTTGATGCTGCGCGCGTCCAGGATCTTGACGCCCTCGGAGCTGGGCACCAACGTTGCATGATGACGTGACGCCAGCACATCGGGGATCACGATGTCGTTGTCGGTAGCGCGGCCAATAGTGGTGGTGCCCGGCGGCGGTGCGGGCGCAGGGCTGCGCAGGATCCTGATCATGTTCGTCGCGATGTTCGACCCGTCGCCGCTACTTGGCTTCGCTGACGGCCTGAGTTCTATCGGCGTCGGATAGTTGAATTGCGACCCAGGTTGTGAAACTTGCCGTTGTGCCAGGGGCGACACCGGCTGGGGACCGCTCGGCGGCCCGCCGACGGCACCCATGTGGCGCCCGACCTCGAACGTCAGCCTCGGCCCGTCAGGATTACTGATGTTGATGCTCTGCCCGTCGCTGATGTCTACCGACCGCACCCGTCGACGGTCAACGAAGATTCCGTTCTCGCTGCCGTTGTCGATCGCCACCCACCGGCCGTGGTCGAAGCGCAACACGATATGCGCGCGCGACACCAGCGGATGGGCCACGCGGACGTCGGCACGGAGATCCCGCCCGATGACCACGTCGTTGCCCGGCGCGAAGGTGCGTTGTGACCCATCGGTCCGAACGGTCAGCGCGGGCATCGGGGGCCCCCAATTTAAGTGCAACTCACGACACACAATTAACTTCGGTAACTGTGCTTTACAAAAGTCACATTTACAACACGATGCGGTAAAGGATCCACACACTTAGGCGTTTCTTAACCCGCTTATGTGCGGTCGTCGTGTAACGCTTACCAGTTTTTGGCCGTCAGCCCGCCGCCGCTCGGTGTTGATAACGCAGCCTCGGCACGGTGGACCGCGTGGTGGCACGGCGCAGCACCTGGTGGCCGGTGATTACCGCGCGCAGATCCGCCGCGGTGATCTGCGCGGATTCGGCCAGCGCCCGGCCAGCGGCACTGTCGGCGTCCAGCCACAGGTGAGTGTCAAACGTGGTGCCCCCGGCAGGTGCCCCCGGCGGGATTCGAATCTGCGGTCGGGAGATGAGCAGCTACCTGTCGTCGAACGTCGTACTTCACCTCACCCAAGAGCAGTCTGTACACGCGCTTCGTCCGCCACTCCCAGCACCTCCGCTGCCGCCTCTCCGATCTGGCCGGCCGTGTCGTGATGCAAGTCGACCTGCGCGCCGATCGCCCGCTGTGACATCGGTGGCCGGTGATCATGCAGACAACGCGGACCCAGCGATTCAGTAACCGCTGAGCAACGTGCGCAGCCGACTAAGCGCCTGAGGTCCGACGCTACTGCAAATGCGCGCAGGATCGGCCGGTCGACGTCCCCACAGCAACAACACCCTTGCGGCGCTGTCGGTTTCCAGCGTCGGGGCTCCGTCAGCGGGTTCCAGCTCGATCGTCGTGCAGTCGGCATCGGCTCGGATTACCACGTCGTCGGTGCCGGCCACCCTCAGCCGTGCTTGCACGCGCTCATCCCCACGCAGATCCAGTTCTTTGGCTCCACGCTGGAGCAACGGCGCACCGACAGCTTTGACGCTGTGCTCGGTCATCCACCACTGCCCCAGTCGGGTCTGGGCGGCGGGATCGTCACCGGTGATGTCCCAACCGTGCAGCACGAGCTCCTCGCGCATGTGCTCGGCGAACCATGGAATCTTCATGGTGCGACGCGTCCACGCCACGTCAGTGTCGCCGGGAAGTTCCCGAGCCGCCGTGGCGACGGCGCCCAGCCGTTGCATCCTGTCGACGAACGCCATCCACAGGTCGGCGTTGTTCATGGCGCGAAACGGCGCCTCACGTTCCTCGAAGCCGCGGGTGTCAACCGGGCTTCCAACCAAGTGTGCTTCCAGCACCCGGGCCAGCTCTTCTGCGTTCCCGGTCTGGTGAATGACGACGTCGCGCACGGTCCATGCTTCACACCATGTCCCGGCGTCGGGACGGCGTTGTTGCACGGCCTCGGCGAACGGCTCGAACTCGGGGAAGAGGTCGCCATCGACGTGGTGAGCTCGTCGGTGAATGGTCATGATCACAGGGTTACCCGAATACGCTTCGACGAACGTCGAATTAAGGGTGCATTCCGCGGGCGCACCCCTGCGTGATAGGCGCACTGTGCGTTGGCCTCGGGTAGCCAGCGTCTACCCACACCGACTTCACGTCGCGCCAACCGACAAACGAGGCGCCCAGCCCGGGGTGCTGGCCTCGGCCTGTCCGACCCGATGAGGGCGGGCACGCACCGCGTTTGTTGAGTCAGCACCGTCGGCCGCTCACCGGGGCATCGGCACCGGAACCGGCTCACCGGCCTCGACCAGGCGCCCGCCCAGCTCGTACTCGTTGTCCGCATTGCACGTCAAGACGCCGACAGCCCCGCCTTCGGCCTCGTACCACACCGTAAAGCCATCGACGCGCTCGAGCAGCCGGCTGCGCTGGTAACCGTGGCCCCAGGCGCGATATTTCACCGTCGTCGCGCCGATCGTGGTCCAAAACCCCCGCACTGCGCCCCATTTCGCATCAACGCCCGCAGCGCTGGCACCACAGGCAGCGGCAGCGGTCAGCCCACGGGCATCATTACCAGCCTGGTTGCCTCCGCGGGCACCGTGCCGTTGTTCACGCCTGCGGTCGCCGAGTTCCTCACCGCTGCGGATGCTTCGCGGAGCAGAAGCGCTCCCGCCGCCTTTCCAGCCGAACGCATCATGGACCGCCAACCCGAGCATCATCAACCCATTGAGGCAGCTGGAGACCACCGACGGCACGCTGAAGTTCGCTGGGCTGCAAGACAATCCGCCGATGCTGCTCGGTCGCCACATGTACGAGAACCGCAACATGGACGGCACATTCGACGCGACAGCGACGGCGAACAACTACCTGCTTCTATATGGGGCGTTCGAGAACTTGTCATCGTCGACCGTTTAGGCAGCACGCTCGAGCTGGTGCCTCACCTCGTGGGAAGCAACCGCCGGCCGACCGGCCAGCGGGGCGCCCTGCTGTGGTTCGGCACAGGATCCAACGTGGTCGTGCCGCAGGCGTTCCGGCTGCTGAATCTCGCGACGGGCGCCTAGCGGTCCCTGAGACCGCGGCGGGCCGGTGGAACGGGCTACCTTCCCCCGATGGCCACCGGCCCGCACCGGAGGAACGATCCGCGAGCGTGGCCGTCACTTTGCCCCCGTAGCCAGCGGGGTTGAGTTGGTAGGCGATGAGGGTTGGCGCTAGCTGCTTAACGCCAGGGCTGGTCTGCCCTCATCGCCAGTGCAATGGGCATCCGACCTCAGCCGCGGTCCGCCCACTGCAAGGGGCCCCCTCTTGTAGCCGGCTCGACTTCGTTTCCGATTGGCAAGTGCAGCTGCGCTGCCGGGACGAGTGGGGAAGCTGACCTAATGTTGCGCGGCCATTGATGGCCATCTACGACATGCCAACGTCACGAGGCGTGGTCGGCATGAGCGAATGCTCTTGTTAGGCAGCGATTCAGAACGGCTGCCCTACGTCCGACCGGGCTGCGATTCAACGTCTCACGCGTTACCAAACCTCGCCCGGTGACGAAACAGCCAAGATGTCCGAGTGCTTCTAGCCGCTCCGGCGTTCGTCATCCTTCTCGAGTAGCTGGTGGGCAACATCGCGCAGCTTAATGTTGTGGCGCTGAGATAGATCGGCCATGGCGGAGAATGCCTGGTCTGCGCTGCATCCGGTGCGCGCGGCATTGTGTCGTGCCGAGGGGAACTGGCTTCTGGTACAACCGGACCGACCCGTACACGGGCGCGATGGCAGCAGAAAGCTACCTTCCTTCCCCATACGCTTGCCCTGCCAACAACCGGGGCGTCTTTATCCACCCGATGTACACCCAGAACCCTCTCGTCAACGACATAGCGCTCGTCAAGTTGGAGGCGCCGTTCAGCCTCAGCCCCTATACCCAGACCGTCGCGCTGCCAGCAACTCCGCGCCAGCAGGGCATGGTGACCATTTCGGGATCGGACATCCATCTTCATCTGTCTGTCAATTGCGTTGCTACACAGTGTATTCGGCTGGTAGCGGTGCGTGTTAGGGAGGTGCGAGTTCGTGCGTTGGGGGAGCGGTTGCGGTGTGGGTTACCGAAGATCGCCACGGCTGGCGCGCAAATGTCAGTGCGCCCGCCGCTACAGGCGGTTAGCGGCTGCGGGTGCGAAGCTCTTCGCCGAACCAGACCTCGCTCGTGCTCTCGCTCCGCCGACCAACGCTGACGCCACGTTTGAACGCTCCCGACGCTTGCCGGCGGCCGATCTCGGTCGGCCACCAATACGCGAAGCCAAGCTCGTCGATGATCGTGCGCAAGCTCGGCGGCGCCAGGACATCGTCGACCACGACCACGTCGCCACAGTGCCGCCAACTCTGTAAGTGCCGCGACCGACGCCACACCAAGAAGCGTCTCTATCCCAGCGCCGATTCTGGCACCATTGCGCAGATGGATGCGCGTTCGGAGCCGGGTCTCAATGATCCGTTCGAAGAGGCGATTGACGACGCACTGAGCTCCCTGCCGGCAGATCTGCGTGCGGCGATGAGCAACGTCGAGATCGTTGTCGAGGACGAGCCTCCCGACGGGCAGCCGCTGCTCGGCCTGTACCGCGGCGTACCGCTGCCGCGAAGGAGCAGTACGTACAGCGGAGTGCTTCCCGACAAGATCAGCATCTTCGGCGGGCCGATCACGCGACTCGCTGCCGGCGACGCCGATCGGCTACGCCGCGAGGTCAGGCACGTCGTGCTCCACGAGATCGCGCATCACTTCGGGATCAGCGACGAGCGGTTGATCGAGCTCGATCGCTACTGACGTGGTGCTGATGCTCCGCCCGAATCTTGCCGTCGCCGACAGGTCGATGAATGACTTCCTGCTTCCTGCGGCGGAAATCGTTGCCTGGGAAGGTAATCCACCGTCTTAGACCGCGTAGGCACCATCCAGCCAGGCGTGGTCAATACGTCGTCACTAGATACGACCAGTTCCGCTTCGCGTTCGTCAACGCCGTCAGCGAGGCCGAAGTCCGCCAGCGCTATGATACCTACCCGTTCCGGGCTCGGGCATTCCGCTGTTCCAGGCCGCGTTCGCAAGCCTCAACCCGGCCATCGAAACCACGGTCGACTCAAAGAATCCCGAGCGCGGACCGATGAAACTGCTGTCCGGCCAAAGAGACAACACCGTGCGCGCCAGCGGGCGGCTTTGCGTCCATCGTGGTGCCACTTATGCGCCTCGGGTGCCTACCCCGGGAGCTGCTGTTTTCCGCCAGGCGGAAAGTATCTTTCGTATGACGATTAGCGAGATTTCGCGAGACATCGGCGTAATCGCTCGGCTTCAGCGGGTTGACAAGACCACTGTGACGGCGTTCACTATACCAACATACGAAAGAATACTTCCGTAATACGGAAAAGTCGACCGTAGTTCCAAAGGGGAGTGCCTGTGTCTGACATTGAAATCGTTGCGAGAACCCCGAAGCAGCGTTGGTACAAATCACTGTTCGTCCAGGTGCTCATCGGCATCGCCCTGGGTATCGCCACCGGTCTGCTGTTCCCGGGGTTCTCGCATCATCTGGCGCCGTTGGGCGAGGGCTTCATCAAGCTGATCAAGATGGTGGTGGCACCACTGATCTTCCTGGTGATCGTCACCGGCATCGCCAAGGTCGGCAGCATGAAGGCGCTCGGCCGGATCGGCGGCCAGGCCCTGCTCTGGTTCACCGCCGCGACGACCTGTGCACTCGGGCTGGGCCTGCTGGTCGGAAACCTCGTCCATCCCGGCAGCGGGCTCCACATCGACCCGGCGACGCTGGACACCACCGCACTGGACCAGAAAACCCAGGGCGGGCACCTCCCGGGCGGCGTCGAGTTCATCATGCACATCATCCCGACCAGCGTCGTAGACGCGTTCGCGCAGAACAACCTGCTGCAGGTGCTGCTGTTCGCCATCCTCTTCGGTGTCGCGCTGGCCTCGTTCAGTGAGTCGGCTCCGCCGGTCCTGATGGAAGTGCTCGAC
Organism: uncultured Actinomycetota bacterium; assembly: GCA_963698965.1. Lineage (GTDB taxonomy): Bacteria > Actinomycetota > Actinomycetes > Mycobacteriales > Mycobacteriaceae > Mycobacterium. The sequence continues at coordinate 208,369 of CAVOSY010000013.1, read as the reverse complement.
CAGGCGCTACACGTCATCTTCCGCGTCGTCGGCTACATCATGTACCTGGCACCTCTGGGCGCATTCGGTGCCATGGCGTTCACCGTCGGCAACTATGGCGCCGGCTCGCTGAAATCCTTCGGAATGCTCATCCTGGCGTGCTACGGAGCGGCACTGCTCTTCATCGTCCTGCTGTCGATCGTCGTCAAGCTGATTACCGGCGTGAATGCGTGGAAGTTCGTCAAGTACTGCCGTGCGGAATTCATGCTCGCACTGGGCACCGGGTCGTCCGAGGCCGTGATGCCCCGCATCATCAAAAAGCTGGACAACGCGGGATGTGACCGCGCCGTCGTCGGCCTGGTCATTCCCACCGGCTACTCGTTCAACCTCGACGGTGCCGCGATCTACCTGTCGCTGGCGATGATGTTCCTCGCGCAGGCGGTCGGGGTCGACCTCGGTTTCGGACAGCAACTCGCCATCATGGGCATCTTGATCCTCAGTTCCAAGGGCATGGCCGGTGTGCCCGGTTCGGCGTTCGTCGCCCTGTCGGCGACAGCTGCCGCGATCGGAGCGTTCCCGGTCGCCGCCGTCGCCCTGCTGCTCGGTGCCGACCGTCTGATGGACTCGATGCGAGTCTTCACCAATCTGCTCGGCAACTGCCTCGCCACCTTTGTGGTCGCCAACTGGGGGGGCTTGCTCGACAAAGAGAAGATGCGGGCCGTCCTCGACGGGAAGGTCACGCCGGACGACCCGGACGACGTCAGCATCCACCCGCACCCGGGGCACGAGCACCTTACGGACACCTCCTCTGCACCCATCACCATGGACTCTCCAGCAGGCCTGGTGACAAGCATCTCCGCGAAAGAACGTATGAACCACCATGTCTGACTCGCGGGCCGCCCGCCGGGTAACGTTCGAGCGGTTGCCCCGCGAACAGCGCCAGTCGCGCGCCGTGCTCTGAGATACACCCATCACCGTCACGGAATCGAGGAGACTAGTGAGCACTATCGCCCAGATTCGTCGACGCCGCGACGACGGCTACGACTGCGCGACGATCAGACTCGGCGCCGCGGGCATCTTCCACGGGTCGTCATTGACGCCGCGCACATTTAAGGACAACGACCCGCCCTTCATCTCGATCGAGGCAGCGTCCATCGGAAGTCGATCCATGCCGGCGGCCACCTGAAGCCTGGTCGACTGTCAACCCGATGCGGTGGTTCAATAGCCCTGCGCCACACGCTGATTCGTCACAGTGACGCATTGCTGGTGGTTACGAGGGCGAGGGAGCGTGGGTGGTCGATTGCCGGCTACACGGCCGGCCGACTAGGACACGCTCAAGGCTTCATCTAACGCCCGAATCAATCTCATTATGTGATCGAACCGTACGGCAACCTCGGCGTACGCACGACAGATTCCAGGAGCCCATTGGGGAGTTGCAGGAGGTCGCATGCGCGGCAGCGGTCGACCTTGGGGCCGCCCACCAGGCATGACGACCGAATCATCAAGTGGTGCGAGCCCTTTCACCTAATGCAACTCGCAGTGGTTAACTGCTGATAATTGATGATATGCCTCACAGCATACGCTGTATTCGTTATCTCGTTGTATAGCAATATCTTTCGCGTCATAAATAAAAGTGCTTCTGGCGTGGCTTCGGTGCGCCGGCCCCGCCTCGCTTGTTATCATCTTCGCGCAGTGCTTTCTGTGCGAGTGGTGTTGGCCTCGGCCAGTGGGGGCGGTCGATGTCGCCGGCAACGCGCTCGGTCAGTGTCTCACCGGTGATACACTTCGGTTTGGTGGCTGATGTAACGGTGCGCGATCTGCGTAATCACGGGGGACAGGTACTCGAGCGTGTGGAACGCGGGGAGACAATGGTGGTGACCAGGGACGGGCGTCCCGTCGCCGAACTGCGGCCGCTTTCGGCGGCCCAGTGTTGATCCTGGCGAACTGATCAGGCGCAGAAGGCATTCCGCACGTCGATGCCGGTACGCTGCGCGCTGACATCGACGCACTCATCGGTCAAAGGCTATGACGGATCCCGATCGGCGCGGCGGGCTGCTCGACACCTCGACTGTGATTTTATTAGTTCGGCTCACTGATCCGTCATTGCTGCCCGACGAGGTGTCAATCAGTGTGATTATCTTGGCAGAATTATCGGTCGGGCCGCACGTGGCCACCTCCGACGACGAAAGAGTGGCGCGCCAGGCGCATCTGCAGCAGGGCGAAGCCGACTTCGATCCGATCGCGTTCGATAGCGACGCCGCGCGCGTATTTGGCACCGTGGCGGCCGCTCTGCGGAAATCGGGCCGCAAACCAGCGGCGCGAGCCTTCGACGCGCTGATCGCCGCTACGGCAATCGCGCATGATCTGCCGCTTTTCACCTGCAACCCACACGACTTCCACGGCATCCCGGGTTTGGACGTCCGGGCCCTTCCACACCCCGATCACGGTTAAGGCGCTTCCTCTAAGCCCCGGCAAGAAAATCACATTTCCTGCGTTTCTTCACGTGACGATTTGATGGCATGGAAAGAGTTGGGCCTGACGCGGCGCTTCCATAACGCTGAGCCGCATGCTAATTCGTCACCGTGACGTTTTGCGCGCGGCTAGGCGGAACAGCCGCGTTGTCGCGCCGAGATCGGTCTGGCACTCGCGTTCGGGTCTGGTGTGGCGTCGGATCGAGTGGCGGGCGACCGCTTCGGGTGTGCCGGTCTGTGGTCCCGAAGCGATGGCAGGTTTCGCTCACGAGGTTGCCACCAGCCCGTCGGGCCGGGACGGCCGATGGGTTGCGCGACGTGCTAAGTGAATCATCAGGGGGTGCAAGCGCTTTAATCTAACAAGGTCGACGTAGTTGATTTGCCGATAAGCCACATTATGTCAAGTAAAGGTCACCGCGGTCATCCGATGAATCCCTACCCCTACGGGACCTCATGTCCTGTCTCAATGCATCTGGCACTTTTCGCAGTCAATCTGGCACTCTACGGATTTGGCGTTCTAGTCTCACTCAAGCTGGCACAAGACTGTACGGTTCGCGGCCAATCGCTGCCTGGAGTGACAAACGACTGCGACAGAGCGCTTCGGCGTCGTACTGGACTCTCCGTGCGGCGGTATCCGCTGGACAGGCAAGCCATTCAAGAATGTGGGAGAACTTTAAAAGTTGGGTAAATCCCTCTTGTCATGCGTGCATCCGATTAATGATGCATCGGACAAATCGTCCGCGTGTCTCGAATCGCCGGGCTACTACCGGTGGGCCGCCGCGACCGTGTTCGGTGTCCCTATGCCCGTGGGCAGTCCATGATGGATGCTATGGAGTCGACCCGTGTGGATCGGTGGTTGTGGGCGGTCCGGCTGACGAAAACCCGGCCGGACGCCGCCGCAGCGTGCCGAGGTGGGCATGTGCGGGTCAACGATCGGCCGGCCAAGCCGTCGACCATGGTGTCTCCCGGTGACGAGGTGCGCGCCCGGGTGGGTGACACGACGCGGATCGTCGAGGTGGCACGGGTGATCCAGAAGCGGGTCGGTGCGGCCGATGCAGTGACCTGCTACCTCGATCGAACGCCCGCGCCGCCTCCGACTTCCTCCGTTCCGGTGGCGGCCCGTGATCGCGGTGCCGGGCGGCCGACTAAACGGGACCGTCGGATTCTGGACAAGTGGCTCGCGGGCCAGGGCTGACCCCCTTCCCCAGCCGCCGTGGAGAATATGCAGGGATTGAGTATGCAGAGTTACCGGTAAACTACGTAATATCGACTGTCACAACGCTTTTCGGCATCTCTCCGAGATTCGCGCTCCCGGGTCGCTGCGACAATCCGGTGTGCAGCGTATCGGGCGCTGCCCCAAGGTCTTTCATGATCCCGCTGGAGTGCCTAGTTGTGCCGGCGATGATGCGAACGTGTGCATATGCCGCCGAAACATCACTGGTTCGGGATAGCCCATAGTGGCTTTGCCGCGAATTCTGGAGTCGTCGACCACATAGCCGCAGTCATCGACGCTCGTAGCGCAGGTAGACGACGCCGGTGCCGAAGGTGCGCGTCTCGAGGAGTGCAAGCCCGATACTCTGCTCCAACCCGGTAAAGAAGTGCTTGCCGCCACCAAGGACGACCGGGCTGACGAAGAGGCGATACTCGTCGATCAAATCGTGTCGCATCAAGGTCGCGGCGAGGGTCGCGCCACCCACCCCGAGGGGCTCCCCTGGCTGTTCCTTCAGCCTCGGGACCTCCGCGACCGGATCCTCGCTCGAGAGCCTCGTCTTGCCCTCGACCCTCGTGAGCGTGTTCGAGTAGACGATCTTGGGCAGATCCTTCCAGATGCGAGCGAACTCGAGCGCGTATTGCGGGCCCGCCGGGTTGCGTTCCTCGGCCGTCTCCCAATAGCTCATGACCTCATAGAGTCGCCGTCCGAGGAGATGCCCACCGAGCTCACGCACCTGGTCGTTGTGGAACCGATGTAGCTCCTCGTCCGGTATCGTCCAGTCACCCTCTCCCTGCGGTCCGGAGATGTAGCCGTCGAGCGAGACCGTCATCGAGTAGATCAGTTTGCACATGCGACCTCCAGCACGGCGCCGTGGGTGATGCTCATGGATCGTCCATTCGCGCTCGGTCCTCCTGTTCGCAGGTCCACTACTTTCGACCGTCGAGCGAACCAGAACTCATCGGCGCATCGCTCTCGACAGGCCCGTGATGACGGGGCTAGTGGCTTCCCCAACGCATCCTCGAGAGTCATTGGACGCATCAGCAAACGCAACCGTCGGGCACCCGGCGTCACAGACACTTGAGCCGAGGAACAACCCCCGCCAGCTACGTACCTACGGGCCCGGCCAGTGCTCGCCCCCGGCACGCGCCACACCACCGGGAGGAATACGGCTAGATCGAATACGGCGGGTTACCAGTAAGCGATCCGCACCCAGTGTGGGGTTATATATGTGAACCTGATCGCGCGCACTGGTCACACCATCCGAGCACATCAACTACAGCTGCACCCATGCCGTGCAGCAATCTCATAGCATCACAACAGCTTTGGTGAGTTCTGCATACGCGATGCTGTCGGCGTCGAATTCCTGACGTCCTTGGGGCGTGAGCGGGCGGTGATCTGCAGGCACCGGAGTCCGAGCATCGGGCTGCGCCACTCGGCCAGCGCGCCGGCAGCTGGCGGCCAGCCTGATCGAACCGGTCGGTTCCGGCAGCCTGTTGCCCTGCGTGGTTGCGGATGACGAATCGGCCGATGTCGCAGTCGGCGTCGGCGACACTGAGCCGATACCCGGGCCGCTCCCCCGCCGACGTGCGACGGAATCGAATATGCGGCTTTACCCGTAAAGCTCGCTGTTTTCGGATGAACCAGCACTGGGTTCTGTCCGGCAGCCACCGGACACAGGACGCCACTCAAACACCGCGATCGCCGAAATTCGAGTACTCGTCTACTCAAGGCGGCACAGGGCGATTGCGAAATACTCGCATTCACAGTCATCTGTTGCTCGCCTACAAGGAGTGTTGACCATGGTGGAGACGGTTCTGAGAGTTGATATCGCGGCATTGCCTCCGGTTCCAAACAATCCACTACCCTATCGGCAGCAGGTGACCGCTATCAGGACATACTTCACCGGAACAGAAGCATTGCGCGATGCCGGCGGCCCGGTGACCCGATGCAAGTTGGCACCTAAGTGGATCACCCCGCCGATCGTCGTCGTCACCTCACCGAAGGGCGCGCACGACGTCCTAGGTCGCACGGACGGATTCGTCGACAAGGCTCTGCCGATCTACGACGAGGTGCGCCGGATCCTCGGCGGCAACGTGTTCGACTTCACCCACGATGCCTGGCTGCCGCGCCGGCGGGCGCTGCAGCCGGTCTTCACCAAACAGCATGTCGCCCGATTCGCCGGGCATATGGCCGAGGCCGCCGAAGGGCTTCCAATGCGTTGGCCAGACGGCGCCGAGGTCGACCTCGACAGCGAATGCCACGCGCTGACGCTGCGGGCGTTGGGCCGCTCAGTGCTGGGCTTGGACCTCGACAAGCGCGCCGAGGCGGTGGGGCCGGCGTTGCGGACTGCCTTGAAGTACTGCGCTGATCGCGCCTACCGGCCAATGCGCGCTCCACATTGGCTGCCGACCCCCGCGCGCAGGCGAGCCCTCGCGGCCAGCGCCGCCCTGCATCGACTCGCCGCAGAGATTCTCCACGCCTGCCGGGCCGATCCGACAGTGGACGCCCCGCTGGTGCATGCCCTGATCGCCGCGACCGATCCCGAGACGGGACAGCCGCTGTCCGACGCCCAGATCTGCCACGAACTGGTGCTGTTCATGCTCGCGGGACATGACACCACCGCGACCACGCTGACGTATGCATTCTGGGCACTGGGTGGCCGCCCAGATTTGCAGGACCGCGTCGCGGCCGAAGTCGCCGCACTGGGCGATCGCCCACTCACGCCCGCGGACTTACCCCAACTCGGATACACCGTCCGGGTGTTGCACGAAGCGCTGCGGTTGTGTCCGCCAGGGTCCATCACTCCGCGGATGGCGATGCGGGACATCGACGTCGACGGCTACCGGGTCGAAGCCGGCACCGTGGCAATCGTCGGGATCTATGCGATGCACCGCGATCCGGCACTGTGGGACAACCCGTTGGTGTTCGACCCCGACCGCTTCAGCCCGGAGAACTCCAAGGGCCGCGACCGTTGGCAATTCCTGCCGTTCGGTGGCGGGCCCCGTAGCTGCATCGGTGATCACTTCGCCATGCTCGAAGCGACTCTGGCGCTGGCCACGATCATCCGGCGTGTGGAGATCCGGTCTCTTGACGCCAACTTTCCCCTCGCTGTGCCGTTCACCATGGTCGCCGGCGGACCGATCCGGGCCCGCATACACACCCGCAGTACCGCGAAATGACCTATCGCCCTGACGAATTAGACCATCGACACAAACAAAGAATACGACGTCGTGGCTATGAACGATGAAACCAAAGGACAGCAAACTGGACAGCGCCGCTTGTAGCAGGCGAGGCGCGTCCGCGGTCACAACCCATTGCTCCGACTCCGAGTGCACCAACCTGCGCTCCACCTGCCGGTCCTTGGACTACTTGTAAAACTGATCCGACCTAGTACGACGGACTCGAATATGCAGGGTTACCGGTAGTGCGCATACTTACTGCGCTTCACCGTGCTTAGTGCGATACCGCTCGCGGTATCCGGTCTCAATACATCTTCCAAATGGCGCTTCTGCCGTTGCGAGCGCGGTCTCTCTGGAGGTGGGAGTTGGTGGGTTGCGGTATAGCTGCTTGCGTCTCTCGATCTCTCTCCGAATGTGATACGTGTCACACCGCGGGACGCCGGTGATCCTTTGCAGCGGTCGTGCCGTTGATCAGGGGTCGGAGGCAAAAGGCATGACAGTCATCGTTGAGGTCAATAAATACGCGGCGCGGCGTTATCACGTGAATCCTTCGCGCAGCGTTGGTCGAGTTCGCAACCCGGTCCACATCTCGGGCCACACAACCACGGGGGCGCCGAACAGATCTCTTGCTGTCGAATTCGGACTATCCCGATTTAGCCCCGCTTGCGGTGGCGAAGCCACCGCCATGCACGCATGGTCTCGGGACTGACTGTGATGGGTGCGGCGGAGACCTCATCCGGACCAACCGGGTGGGTTGGGTCGGAGTCGCATGGCCGTTGTCCTGACGACATCACCGAGACAATTGCTGAGGCGCGCGATCTCGCAGCGACCCAGGCATCGCTGCGACGCCTGGCGCTTCTAGTTGCCGAGGGGGCGGCTCCTGAGACCGTCTTCGCCGCCGTCACCCATGAAGCGCTACGGCACTTCGGCGGCGGCACCGCACGGATGCTGCGATTCGAGACCGACGGAACTGCAACCATTTTGGCCAATGAAGGCACATGGGGCCCGCACATCCAGGTGGGGCAAGCTTTGCGGGAGTGTCCGCCGGGCGGGTTGGCAGCCACGATCCTGCGCACCGGCCGGGCGGCCCGCGTGGAGGATTACGGCACCTTGGCCGGCGGTGAGCCGTACACCCGAGAAGGCCTGCACTCGGCGGTGGGGATGCCGATCCATGTCCATGGTCGGCTGTGGGGAATGATCGCGGTCGGCTCCGCGTCGCCGGACCTGCCGCTCGATGCCGAACGGCGGATGGCCGATTTCACCGAGTTGATCGCGATCGCGGTGGCCAATGCACACAGCCGAGCCGAGCTGCTCGCGTCGCGGGCGCGGATCATTGCGGCATCGGATGCGGCGCGCCGCCGGGTCGAACGGGACTTGCATGACGGTGCCCAGCAGCGGCTCGTCGGTCTGGCGTTGCGCCTAAGAATGGCAACCGATTCCACCACAGTCAGCGGTGAGCCGATTCGCCGAGAGTTCGACGCACTGGTCACAGAGGTCGTCGAGATCATCGAGGACCTGCGCGAGATCTCCCGCGGCATCCATCCCGCCATCTTGTCCAATGCCGGTGTAGGCGCGGCGGTGCGAACGTTGGCTCGCCGTTCGACCGTTCGGGTCCAGACTGACATCCATCTCGAGCGCCGACTGCCTACAGCTATTGAAGTGTGCGCCTACTACGTCGTTTCGGAGGCGTTGACCAACACGGCCAAACACGCGCGTGCGTCGCTAGCCCACGTGAAGATTGAGATCGACGGCAGAAGGCTGCGTATCACCGTGTCGGATGACGGCATCGGAGGGGCCGACCCGGACCGCGGCTCCGGACTGGTCGGAATCAACGATCGTGTGCAAGCCTTGGGCGGAACGCTTTCTGTATCCAGCCACCTCGGCAGCGGGACCAGAGTCAGTTGTGAACTTCCCACCGACACGATCGACGCCATGGGCACGGTTTACTAGCTACCTACGAGCGACGCCGCGCTAGGCGACCGCGGCGCGGTTCAGCAAACGGGTGCGGGGAGTGTCGAAGTAGAGTGACTTACAGTGTCTCACAGGGTGATTCGCATAGTAGTGGCCGGGGCATGCCGCTTGGTTGGTGTACCGCCAGCCCTTCGACCATTCCGAACGCGCGCAGCCCGTACCACCATCTCCTAGCATGTGAGGACCGCGCTCGACAGTTTCGCTTTTCCACTCGTCGAGTGATGCCACGCGGGTGGTCGGTGAATGCGCGGAAATCGAGTTGTCGTCGATATGTGGCGCGTGCAACGCTGCGGCCCGTGGAGATGGACCCCGGCCAATTGTCGGTTTCGACCGTTACGGTGCGGACGCTGGTCGCCGAGCAGTTCCCTCAGTGGCGCCATCTGCGTATCGAAGCGGTGTCAAGTCCAGGCACGGTAAATGCCATCTTTCGCATCGGCGACCAGTTCGTGGCACGCTTCCTGCTGATACCCGACCGGCAGCAATTCCTGGCCGGCGTTCCGGCACCGGCCAGGCTGATGTGGAATGCGGTCGGCGGTCGGGTCTACGAGGGATATCGGGTCCGGATCTACGGCCCGCGGGCCCGCCCTCTGGCCGACGCCTAGCGATTACCTCGGACGCGATGTTCACGCGCGACGCGAAACCACTGCCGTGCCCTGCCGATCGGCATCACACTTATCGGCGGGACCGACACGCGGTCTATCCAACTCAGCTGGCCCGCGCTGGTACACCAACCCAGAGATCGGCGGAAAACTGTTTCTTAGCGCGCGGACCGAGGTGCCCTAACAACTGATCGGCTGCTGCGGCCTGTAGGTCATGGTCCACACCGCCTCGACGTTGGGGTGATATTCGTTGCCCTCCCACGGATCCCCGCAGATGTGCAGATGCGCGTACGGCGTTCCGGCGAACATGATCATGGTCCCCGCGTCACGCATCACGGTCGACAGACCGGTGTGTTCGGCAGTGAAGGGCCAGATGAGCATCCAGTGCGGACCGATCGGAATCAACGGGCTGGTCCGATCGAACGGGTCGGTGTAGCTGTGTTGCACGGCGCCGTTGAGCATATAGATCAGTCCAGGAGATGTATTGGTGGGCCTTGGCTTCGAAGCCATGATGTCCATGAACCATTGCATGCCCATCTCGTCAGCGCACATGTCGGCTGAAGCTGTCTCGACGCCGGGCATGCACGTCCAGCCGTTGGTGCCCTCGCGGAGCACGGTCATTGTGCCGTCGGCGTCCATGTCAACGACTTTCGCGCCCTCACGGATCGCAGGCGGCCCCGACTTCAGCGCGCGTGCGATGCGGTATTCGGTGATGACGTCAGACATGAGAGGGTCCTTTCGCTGGTGGTGCCTGGCTGTGTGCCGTTTATTTAAACGCCCTGCCGTCGCTTTGCCGGTTCGATCATCGTCTTACCGCAACCATCTCGCTGTGAATGCAGATGCGGTCCTTATCCCCACAGTGGATCTGCTGCATGCGACACAACGCCCGGAAGACCCGGCCCGGTAATGGGCGAGGCAGTCAGGCAGTCGTTGATTCTCCCGTGCCGGCGGACGCTTCCATCCACTGATTTGAGAGCGGTCAGTGGTGGCACAGCCGGGTCGAGGAGTTTCCGCTGAACGGGTGCTGAAGAGTGGCAGCGTTGTGAGCGGCCTGCCCAGGGGTCGCAACGATCTGAGCATTGGCCGGGCCTTGCTGCACTGCGGTGTCGGCAGCGGCGGCGATCGGTGCGGCGACCGCCTTTGAGAGTGCTCGTCATGCCAAACTCGATCCACACGGGTATCCGGTCCCCGCTACGGGGAGGTCCGCGTTGGCGGTGTAGACGAGGCGGCGTCGGGCTTGACTTGCACCGCGCCCTCTATCGGTGCTGAATCACACTGTAGGTCAGTGGATCTCAGTTGGGGCACTTGCCGTTGAAGGTGCCGGTCACCTGCCGCAAGGCCCTCGAAGACTCGCGGACCCACGACGGGCGACACTGCAAAGCTGCAGGTAAACACATCGCTGCCATCATCGATGTCGAGAGTTCATAGGGCGCCGCGCGGAGAGGTATGCCTTCTGCACGTGACGCGGGCGGGTATGGGCTCGGCGGCGACCGTGCTGAACGGCGCGATGACCGGAAAGCCGTCGTTCAGCGAATGAATTTCGGTCCGCCGGACGATGGTGGCCAGCGCCAGGGTCGCTTCGAGCATGGCGAAATGGTCGCCGATGCACGACCTCGGCCCGCCGCCGAACGGCAGATACTGACGATGTCATCGTCCTCTCGGTAGGGCAGGTTATGGGTGGCTGAGGGATTGCTAGTCGTCAGCCACGAGGCATTCCCTTCGAACAGCGAAAAACATTGGAGCGGACAAGCTTCAAGCTGCCCGGAGAGGGTGTCACACGGTGGATGAACGTGTCGTCCGTCCGCGTTGATATGAGTGTGTCGTTGTTGCCGGATGATTAGCAGGGATCGGTAATCTGTGTTCTCGCAGCATCTTCCGGTCCCCCTTGATGGTTGATGTTCCCTATTTGCGGCTTGACTTATACCGAAGTCGCAACAGCTATGGACCTGTCAAATGTTCAATCAAGAATCGGTCGTAATCGTCGCAGTAGATTCGAGGCACTTGCTTACCTTGCTTATTAGTCATCTGGAAGATGAATCCGATCTGTTCGCGATGAAGATTCGCTTCACACCACTGATTGGTGATATCCCTCTTGCGTTCCAGCCCAGTGGTCCCCCAGCATCTGGGATCACTGAGACTTGGAGGTACGGCGCCGCTCGGGATCAGGAAGACTCGCCCGCTCGCCCCGGCAGGCTCCTGAGGTCGGACAAGAACATCGGCGTATCGGGTCCAACTCAAGTTCCTTGGTACCTCGCGCCACTGCGGGTCGATCCAGAACGGCGAACCCTCGTCGAGCAGTGGCGAGCGCTTTTCCATTGTCTTGTACGGGTGTTTGGCTGCCCGCGAAACTCTTGCTTGCGGCGTAGAACCAATGCCGAGGGATGCGAGCTTCAGCACTATCTTGGTTGCGCACTCGTGTGGTGACTGGTCCTTGATGTTTTGGTGACCGAGACCCGGAGGCAGGCCGGGAAGCTTTGTATCGTCGAAATATGCGGGAAGAACGTACGCGTGTGACTTCTGAAGTGCACCCTGGAGCGCGCTTCGCCGTTCAAGGCGTGTCCATTCTTTTTTGGCGTAATGCTCTGAAATAAACAAGACCGCCAGATGCGATTTCGACATGTAGACATCCTGGAGGGTTTCGAAGAGATCTTCTCCCCACAGCGCGACTTCCTCGTTTTGATCGTAGAACGGTCTTATGCCGCGGGCGACGAGCTCTGCGGCAACCTGTTGGACGTATGGACGATCCTCTGATGCGTACGAGATCGCCACGTCATACGTCTCGTCCGTCTGGCCGGCGTCGCCACCGTTCATGGGACCAATCTCATCACGGCGCACCTCCGCGGGTGAGGTATTCGTCTGCGCGCAGCAGTGTGCGCGCTTGGCCGCGGTAAGTGCCGCTCACGCTCACCGCCCCGAGCAGAGGTCCACTGCGCTGCCATGGTCTGTGTCGACACCGCTCTCCTGCTATCGCCCTGGCGGCTCATCGACGTTTCTTCAAACGCCCGCACATCGCTGCCGCGCGATCTGCTCGTGCGGTGGTCCCCGAAGACCCGCAACGAATATGTCAACGGTTCGTCAAGATTGACCCTCTGCGGTTCCCGGAAAGTGACCCACCACTGTGGCCCGGCCGCTGTTGATGGCGTGGCGTCGTACCGTCGGTGCATGAGTGTGTCTGCGATGTGGATTTCGAGTGTGACGATCGGTGCTGCAAATCCTCGCGAACTGGCGAGCTTCTACGAGCGCTTGCTCGGATGGACGATCGCCACTGTTGAGGACCCCGGGCCTGACGATCCACCGGAGGCCGGGTGGGCCCAATTGCGAGCCCCCGCAGACCTGCCTGGTCTTCTTACGATCAATATCGAGTACGAACGGCAGTATGTCAGGCCCGTGTGGCCGAGCCAGCCAGGAAAGCAGCACATCACGGCTCATTTCGACGTGCCCGTCTCCGACCTGGACGCTGCGGAGCAACGAGCCCTCGCCGCTGGTGCCGCATTGGCCAAACATCAACCCCAGCAGGGGGTGCGGGTGATGATCGACCCGGAAGGGCACCCCTTCTGTTTGTTCGAAGGCTGATCGTCAGTTCATCAGCGTACGTTGGATCGAGGTGGCGTGATGATCGCCCACCGTCACCACAGTTCGCGGTTCGCGTTCATTTCCAGTCGACGACGTTAGGAGCTGACGGTGCCCCGAAGTGCCGGTGATTCCTGGGACATTGTGACCAGTGTCGGCGCTACTGCTCTGGCAGTGGCGACGATGCGCGCTATCGAGGCCCGCAAGCACGCGCCCCTGGCCCGGGACGATTACGCGCAGCATTTTGTTGCCGCAACAGCCGCACAGGCTCCGGTCTTCTCCGAACTGCTCAACGACCCGGCCGCCGCAGAAGAGCCGGATGTCGACATGTTCTCGCGTGGCATGGGGGCACGAACGCGCTATTTCGACGAGTTCTTCGCCGCAGCCGGTGCCGCCGGGATCCGCCAGGTCGTACTACTGGCGGCGGGACTGGACGTCCGGGGTTATCGTCTGCCCTGGCCGACGGGCACCACGGTTTACGAAGTCGACCTTCCGAAGGTACTGGAGTTTAAGGCGCAAGTGCTCGAAGAGCATAGTGCCAAGAAAACGGCCACCCTGCACGCGTTACCGGTCGATCTTCGTGACGATTGGCCAACTGTCTTGACCGGCGCGGGCTTTCAACGTACAGAGCCCACGGCCTGGCTGGCCGAGGGACTGCTGCCGTTTCTTCCCGGCGCCGCTCAGGACCTGCTCTTCGCGCGTGTCACCGAACTGTCGGCCCCTGGGAGTCGGTTTGCCGTCGAGGATTTCGCCGACCGAAGTGCGCACGCGAGCGATCGAACCGTCGACGGGGCGAGTCAGGGCGGAGCGGTGCAACGGATGTTCGAGAGCTTCCTCGAGGACGGAGCGGAGCCGTCGAGCCTGTGGTTCGACGACGAACGCGCCGATCCGGCGCAATGGCTCTCGGATCACGGCTGGACGATCGCGGCCACGACCGCCCGCGAACTGCTGTCGCGTTACGACTCGTCACTCGACGAGGCGGATCACCCTATGGCCGGCGCGTTCGGTGACACCCGCTATTTCACTGCGACCGTTGGATAGCTGCCTGCACCGCACTCTGGCAACCAGCGAAACCAATTCAGTCTCGTAACGAGATCCGCTTTGTCTAACGTGCAAGCGCGCGAACCGCGCGACAGCCTGCAGCACGTCTCGTTACCACGTTGTCCAGAAACGACATTCGTGCCCTCGCGCAGTCGACGGTGCCGACAGCTCCCACTCCCCTGTCCCATCCCGGCCTGCGCTGCGCCATCATTTCCACCAGAGCTGCAAGACCGATGATGTGAGTCCGAACTGGCCACGCCCACTGGCGCGGCGAGAGGACGCCGCGCCAGTGAACGGGTGAATCAGGCCTGTGCGAGCGCCGAATACAGCGACTGCTTGGCCTCGGCGACGGCGGCCAGGATCTTGGTCCTGGCCTCTTCGAGCTTGTCCTTTTGCTCGTCGGTCCCGGACCACATGATCGTGCGCGCCAGCCCGCCGATCTCGAAGAGCTCCTTGCGCAGCTTAAGGACGCCTGCGAACTTGGAGGCCTGAGCCAGGAACGCGTGTGCGGTGTCGCTGTTGATACCCCGCCAGGCCAAGATGCTCTCGCCGAACTCGGTCAGCGTGGCCACGCCGTCGTCGACGGTCGCCAGGCCTCGACCTGCCAACAGTCCAATGCCGATCTCAGCGACCGCGTCTGGCGGCGTGAACGCTCCTTCGGTCGCCTCGGACACCCGCCTTGCGATCTCGGCAGCATCGGCCGGACCGTCGAGCAGCAGAGCTGCCGTGGCCGCGGCTGCCAGCTTGCCCCGATGGTGGAAGCCGGCGCCACCAAAGCCCGTGCCACCAAAGCCCGGGCCGAAACCTGCGCCTGGACCGAAGCCGGGCCACCCAAACCCAGCGCCGCCAAAGCCGTCACCAAACCCGGGGCCGCCAAAGCCGGCTCCGAAAGGTCCAAAGCCCGTTCCCCCGAACCCAAATCCGCCGTGAAACATGTCTGCCTCCCTATCGTGAGGTGCTTTCCAATCCGATGTGGCGCTGTATCGCGTCACTATCACGATATATCGATAACTTGGAAGGTCGTCTATCTAAATCTGAAATTCTCAGCGAAAAATCAGGGAGCGCGCCGGACGAGCCTGTCAACCGAAAGTTTCGCCCCGGCGGCCGACGGCAGGCTGACAGCGGTTCTCGCTCAACACCGATTGGCGCGTTAGAGGGCGCTGGAATGAGTTAGGCCTGCGGACCAGAGAATCCGCAAACTCATTGCCGTCCAAGCCGAACCGATCTGGCAGCCTCCTCGCTACGGTGGCAGCGGCCGATCGCCGAGATTAACTGCGCCACCGGGCATTCCACTCCAGTGACGCAACCTCGTCGAGGCTTGATGCCACCATCAAGCGCGTCTCGCAGGCGAGTAGGGTGCTCGAGCGGCGCGGCTCGCGGCTAGCGCGAAACAGTGAGCACGCCGTCGAGGACGACGACAGCGTGGCCAGTGAGGTGCACGCGGTCGCCGTGGATGGAGGCGCGCACAAGGCCGCCGCGGGCCGAGGCCTGCAGGCCGGTCAGGTCGTCGCGACCTAGGAGCTCCGACCAGAGCGGCGCGAGCGCCGTGTGGGCGCTGCCCGTGACCGGGTCCTCGGGGATGCCGTCGGCCGGGGCGAAGAAGCGCGACACGAAGTCGTAGCCGCCGCCCGGGTCGGCGGCAGACGCCGTCACGACGGTGCCGCGGATGCCGTCGCGGCGGGCAATGCGAGCGACCGCGCCGAGGTCCGGGGTGATCGAGCGGACGGCCGCTTCGTCGTCGAGCAGAGCGATGAGGTCGCCGAGGGCGCCAGTCGAGAACGTGGCCCGCGGGGTGATGCCGAGCGCTGTCGCAAGGCCATCGGGCGCGGCGATCTCGGTCGCCGGCGCGGCGGGGAAGTCGAGCGTGATCGTCCCGTCGTCGGCGGTGTGAGCGAGGAGAAGGCCGCTGCGGCTGGCAAACCGGATGGTGCTCGGTCCGCCGCGGTCGCGGTACATCGCGTAAGCGGTCGCAAGCGTCGCGTGGCCGCAGAGGTTGGTCTCGACCTCAGGCGTGAACCAGCGCAGCGCCCAATCGGCCTCGCCGCCGTCGCTCAGCGGATGGGCGAACGCGGTGTCCGCTAGATGCATCTCAGCGGCCACTTGCTGCATCCACGCTTCGTCGGGCCACGTGTCAGTGTCATCGAGCAGGCAGACCGCCGCAGGGTTGCCGCCGAACGGCCGGTCGGTGAACGCATCGATGATCCGGATCCGCATAGGCCAACTCTATCCTCGGCGCTGGATTCGCCTTGGGCTCCCGCGGGAGCGTCGACCCGATGTCGTGTCCTATGCCCAACCCCGATGCTGCGACTCGGATACTGCCCGCACGTCAGCGGGACGAGGGCGGCCACAGACCGCGGGACAGGTCGCGGTCGAGCAAATCAGCGCTGACATCGCCACCGTAGAAGAGGTTCGGGTCGAAAGCATCGCCGAAGTGCTCGGTCAGCAACGACGAGAACAGCAGCGCGGCCGACTGCGGCCGGTGGTTCATGACTAGTTGACTGGTCTCGCCCGCGTCGTTGAAGTACACGACGACGAAGTTGTAGATCTCGACTCCGGACGGATGGTAGGCCTCGCTGCCACGGATGCGGGAGCGGTAGTCCTCCAAAAACAGGTCGCCGCGCATGCCGTAGAAGCGGAAGTCCTGGAACGCGTAGAGGCTCCGCGCGAAGCTCAGCATCTTCCCGACCTGTTCTGCACCACGCAATTCGCCGTTGAACACGGCGCCCTGGAGGATGACATCGTGGGCGAGGTTGTCCAGCCAATGTGGGTAGTAGTCCAGGTGTGGCGCCTGGTTCTCGATCTTGCGGGTGATCTCGTTCGATGTGGTCATGGCAGTTCTCTCCTTGTTCCTTGGTCGATTCGGTTGGTAGGAGTTGCACGTCGCCCAGGGCGTAACGGCCCCGGTGTCGAACTCGTCGGCGCCGCCCGCTGAAGCGGACCCGCCAACCGAGCAAATTAAGGGTATATGCCCGGTTTCCTTTACGAGCATATGCCCGTAAGATGGCGAGCGCAAGAGGCAGGGCCCTAATCGGCGGGATCGCGGCCGACAGCGGCCCAAAGGAGGCGAGGAACAATGAACGACGCCAGACTGTCGGCAAGGAGTGAGTGCTATGGCACCGCGCTGCGAAAGGCATCCCGACGCGTCACCGCGCTCTACGACGAAACCCTCGCACCAAGTGGCCTGCGCTCAACGCAATTTGCCATCCTCGCCGAGATTGTCGATCGCGACGAGGGTCCGCCTACGCTCAATCAGCTCGCCGACGACCTCGTGCTGGACCGCTCGGGACTCGGGCATTCGCTTCGCCCGCTTGAGCGCGAGGGTCTAATCCGGCTTGAAAAGAGCAGCCGCGACCGGCGCAGCACCCTGGTGGCGCTCACAGATCAAGGCCGGGAACGCTACGCATACGCCCTCACGCTCTGGCAGAAGGCTCAAGACCGGTACGCCGCCGTTGTCGGTGAAGCCCAAGCCGACGAGCTTCGACAACGCCTACTCGAGATCGGACACGGCGACGAACTGACTTAGCCTATCGGATCTTGGGATGTGTGCGTGTCGATAAGAAGAAAGTGCCTTCTGAGCTGGGATGATTCGAGTTACCACACAACAATCTGCCGTGCATAGAAAGGCACTTCCGGTGCAAGCGTCGCATACGTTTACAGCCACGTCGGTGATCTTCGATGAGAACCATCTGTGTCGTGCGCCTGGTTGATCCCGATGATGACGCTGGCTGCCCAGAGTGGCCTGTCGCAGTTGATGGCTGACACGATCGATATCCGCAAGCCCAGGATCAAATCCGGATCGGCCAACCCAGCTCCCAAGCTGACCACGATCATCGCGGGCATGTTGCTGGCGCTGAGTGCATCGATGATGTTGATCTGTTGCGCGCCGGCGGCATGAAGACGCTCTTCGACGCGGTCTACGCACCGTCGACGATCGGAACCCTGTTGCGCGAGTTCACCTTCGGGCACGCCCGCCAGCTCGAATCGGTTCTGCGTTATCACCTGGCCGCACTGTGCGAACGGTCGAGTTGTTGCCTGGCGTTGATGTGCGGGCGTTCATCGACATCGACTCGCTGCTGCGCCCGGTCTATGGGCATGCCAAACAGGGTGCCTCCTACGGGCATACCAAGATCGCCGGCAGACAGATCCTGCGCAAAGGCCTGTCCCCGCAGATGACCACCATCAGCACCGAACATGGGGCGCCAGTGATCGCCGATGCGCGGCTACGCGCGGGCGGACCAACTCCGGTAAAGGGCTGCCCGCATGATCGCTCAAGCGGTGCCACCGCCCGCGCGTCCGGGGTCATCGGCCAGATCGTGGTGCGCGGTGACTCAGCCTATGGAAACGGTGTGGTAGCCGCGGCCTGCCGCCGCGCCGACGCGCGGTTCTCGCTCGTCCTGACCAAGAACCGCACAGTGGCCGCTGCCATCGCCACGATCCCCGAGCACGCCTGCACCTCGGTGACCTACCCGGCGCCGTCCGTGATCCCGACACCGGCGAATGGATCTCTGATGCCGAGGTCGCCGAAACCGCCTACACCGCATTCGCCTCCACACCGCATGCGTCACCGCGCGATTGGTCGTGCGCCGCGTCAAAGACGCCCGCTACCCTGACGCCTGTTCCCCGTATGGCGGTATCACCCATTCTTCACCGACACCGCGACCGCGACAAGATTCGGCCTAGCAATCCGGGTCCTTCGGTGCGTCATGCCTTACGGCTCGCGCCAGGCCAACCGGACGGCCCGTGGCCCGCGTGAGATCGGCATCGCAACCCAACCCTTGTCAGGGCGAATACGACGGAAACGTAAATCCCTTCGGTTATTCGGTTGTGCTGCAGAGTATTTCGCGTTCACAGGCAGGGCATCGGCCGTCTTCTCTTCGGCCGTCGCTCGGGTGTGTTCTAGGGTTCCGAACACCAGCGGCGGTTTGCCCCCGTGTGCGGGAGCTTCCGCCAAATAATCCGATCCTTCGGGGGTCTTCGTGAACCAGCGGAACAGCCAGAGCCCCCGAATGGTCTTGGTTTCGTAGATCAGTCAGCGCGCGAAGATGGGAATGGTTGAGTTTGTCGGGATCGTCTTGGCGGTGTGTGGACACCGCACCGTCGACGGCCAGCTCACCGTGCGGTGCCAGCGCACGCGACGCGTCCGCACCCACCTGACCCCCTCACACAGTCGATCGCCTTGGGTACACCGTCGCGGCCTGCTATGTCGACGGTCAGATCCGAAACCGCTTCGTCATGCAGCGCCTCTACCGATCGCCGTCAGTGCTCCCGTGCGCTCAGCGCGAAGTGCCGTTGAGCACCACTGGCATTGGGCGCATCGCCTGCTCCCGCCATGGCCACTGGTGACAATCCGCCTCTGGGTGGATGTCGGCGTCAACGACGATTGGTGATCCCGCCCTCGCGTCCCTGTTCCCGGTCCGGATACTCGTCGTCCGGCACGAAATACAGCGCCAGCTCGGACTCGCCTTGCAGGATGGCCAATGCGTTTGCCAGCCTGCCCGAATCGAAGTACAAGTAGATCTCGCCGTCCTTGAGGCTGACGTACGAGCCAGGTCCGATCGCTTTGCCCGACAGGATTTGGCCTACCCGGGTCGCCCCGTAGTAGAACTCGATCCGAGTCAGATCATAGCCGTTGGGATTCGTCGTGCCGTAGCGAATACGATAGGTATCAAACGGCTTAACGATTGTGCTGACGGCCTTCTCCACTGTCATTGCTCTCCCCCGTTCACTCGACTGGTACCGCTGCGCGAACCGATGCACACCGCTCACCGGCTCTGCCGGTACTGTTGACCCGGCCAGTGTGCATCGCCGCTGCACCGCCGGCTCGAGTAGTCGGATACTCGAATCCGATCCACAGCCAGTTGCTGAGCGCAGTGCATCCTTTCGACCGCGTTTGTCAGTCTCGAATCAGCTGTCATCTACTAGTCATCTACCGGCGGCCACGTGGACCGTCTCAGAACCGGTGTCAACAAGAATCCGAGCGCATCACGACTTCATGCATGTCCGTCAACCCCAGCTTCATGTCACTGGTCTCGCGTCCTCTGACACCCAACAGCCCACCTTGAGGACGGCAAACAGCCACGCAGCCCGTGATGGTTCACCGGGTGGAATGCCCGGTGGCGCAGTCAGTCTCGGCTATCGGCCTCTGCGACCGTAGCAAGGAGGTTGTCGATGAGTTCCTCGGCGGTTGTGTGCCATTTGTCGGTGCGCAGGAGGCCACTCAATTCCAGGCCGGCGGCACCGTGGGCGCCGGTCAGGAGTATGGCCGCGTAGCGCTGGGCGTTTTCTTCGCCGACGACTTCCGCGACGATGGCGAGGAACTCGTCGCAACTGCGTTGCGCGGCCTTGACCACTGCGGCCGGGTCCCCTGCCGGTGTGGTGAACATCAATTGGTAAAGGTGCGGCTGCTGGCTGCTGACGGTGATGAGGCCGATGAGCGCCGCGTGAAGCTTGTCGATGGGCAGAAGTTGCGGGTCAGTCTGCAGCGCGTGCATTTGATCACCGATGCGCTCCCAGCCCTCGGCAGCAACCGCAGTCAGCAGGCTCTCTTTGTTGGCGAAGTGCCGGTAGGGCGCACCGCGGCTCACGCCTGCACGTGCGCCCACCTCGCGCAGCGTCACTGCGTCGGGACCTCCGCTGTCGAGCAGCTCGGCGGCGTCATCGAGCAGGGCGCGGCGCGTGGCGGCGGCTGACTCAATGCGACTCACAATCACCCATCCTATGTTGACATTGTCATCTGAGCGGGTAGCTTCAGTGAGATGACAGCGTCATCTGGAATTCAAGAGCTCGTCGTCGTCACCGGTGCGTCTACCGGCATCGGCGCGGCCACGGCACGTGAACTGGCTCCGCGGGGGTTCCATGTTCTCGCGGGTGTCCGGCGCGACCGGGACGCCGACGCAATCCGGGGGCCGGGTATAGAGCCGCTGATCATCGACATCACCAACCCGGACCACGTCCAGGCGCTAGCTGATCGGGTGCACGAGGACCCGCAGGGACGGGCAGTGCGGGCGCTGGTGAACAACGCAGGCATCCAGGCCAACGTCCCGGTCGAGGCCTTTGCGATCGACGAGTGGCGACGCCTGTTCGAGGTCAACCTTTTCGGCCACGTCGCCGTTACCCAGGCATTACTGCCGGCCCTGATCCGCAGCAAGGGCCGCGTGGTCAACATCAGCTCCGTGGGCGGCAAGGTCGCCATGGCCGCCTATGGTCCTTACGCGGCAACGAAGTTCGCGCTCGAAGCGGTCAGTGACTCCTTGCGACGCGAAATGGCCCCGTTCGGCGTCGGGGTCGTCGTGGTCGAACCGGGCGCCGTGCGTACGGAAATGCCAGGCCGGGCGATCGCCACGGCCCATGAGCGAGTGTCGGCCATGACGCCCGTGCAACGCCAGCGCTACGGATTGCTTGTGCACGCAGTGAACGCCCAGACCGCGTCGCACACCGCGTCGGGGTCGGGTCTGCCCGCCGATGCCGCGGCCAAGATGATCGCAAAGGCAATCACGGCGCGCAAGCCGCGCACTCGTTACACCGTCGGCCGCGACGCCGCACTGATCACCAGCTTGGCGCGCATCCTGCCTGACCGGACACTCGACCGCGTCATTGCCGCCGCTCTGCGTCCCCACTTTCCCAAGGAGAGCGAACGAGCACCACGACGCCGCCGGCGGATCGATATGGCGGGTTACCAGTAGCGACTCGGTGTGGCGGGCGGTGAGCACAATGCGCAGAAGCTGAAAATCGCGCATTGTGCGGCTTGTGTCCACAAGCGAGCCGCGACCGGCACGGCTGGGTGATAGTTGCTGCGCACGCCGAACAGATCGGCTGACAACCGCAAACACCAGCCTCCGAAGGAGTATCAAAATGAACGGGCACACTGTCTTCTCGCGGATCGTCGGGTTCTTTCGCGCCGGATACTCGGCCGATGCACCGCAGCTGGGCCATGTGGCGTTGATCGCCATGTGCCCTGCGGCTGCTGGTGTCGTTCGGTCGATTGCGGCGAACCGAAACAAGTTGGTGTAAAGCACGTCTCGGACCGACCGAAACACGTTGGCAGAACGGATGACTCACAGCGAACCCGACGGCGGCCCACGACACCAAGGTCCACTCTCACCGCAGGTACTTTGCCGGTGAGAGTGGACCTTCGTCATCTCAGCAATATGTAGCCGCCGACGGCGCAGGATTCTGGAGGCGGTAATGAATTTCGGAACTCATCGTCCCAATGTGGGTCGAAGGCTTGTGCAAGCTGTCGACCGCCGTTCGCCGCGAGGGCTCGACCGTACTCCGCACTGCGCATCTCTGGACAAGCGGTGACGGCCAGGACGAACTCGTCTGGCGGCTGATACCAATGTGCCGAGATGTAGTGCGTGATGCCTTCCGGCGCCGCGAAAGTGCGCCCACCGTATGGGATGAACAAGTTGGCCGTGAAGAACGGCCCTCGATGCTGACAGAGACCACATTCCTGACCGCCGAGATAAAGAAACGGCTGCCAAGGCCTGTTTGCGAGGGACTCCAGGCGCTCGAAGAACTGCGGGTCAACAGACCCCGATGAAAGTCGTGCCCAGGTTCCCAGCCACCCGACCGCGACCAGTGCATCGTCGCATTCGGGCGCGAAATATGTGCACCGGTCAAGGTCCCGGTAGTACGCCATGGAACTCTCCCCCTCCCGCCCAAGTGACTCGGCTGGTATCTGAGCCTAGCGGTATCCCGTTCAGCGCCGTCCGGGGCGCTCGTCGCCGCAATGACCGCAATCATGTTGAGCACCAGCAGGATCGTCACCGGCCAGATTGCGCCGCTTACCGGCGCGATGACACCAGATCACCAGTGAATAGTCGCGAAATCCCGTAACCGACTGTCTGAGAGCACAATCAGATACAACCAACGAACTCACCACCGAAGCACAACTGCCCACGACGCGGACGGCGGCCCACAGAGTACGAAATGCTCGTTGACCACAAGTTATTTCGACGTCACGCTCCTCAAAAGGAACTGGCACGCTGCCCATGATCAAGTCGTAGGCTGCGATGGACTGCGCCCGCTCCCGCAGACCTCAAAAGGGCGACCGGTATGGTCATGCGTCCTCGGGGACTGGCCGTCCTGTGTTCCTACCGTGCCGACGTGTCAACGGGTAATGATGTAGCCGACAGTGGTCGACAGCGAGGAGCGCAGATGGGTCGACGCAGGTTCGCGCTTGTCGCACTCTGCGCACTAATCATCATCGCCGGCGGATGGGCGCTGGTGCGGGCGAACTCACCCAACCCGGCAACAACGGCGGCCGGCGTGCCGACGTGCCCACTGGCCACCCTGCCACACGAGGCGGCCGATACGGTGCGAGCCATCCACTCCAATGGCCCATTCCCCTTCCCACGTAACGACGGCGTGGTGTTCGGAAACCGCGAGGGACACCTACCCGACCAGGCCAAGGGGTACTACCACGAGTACACCGTGATCACCCCGGGTGCAGCCAACAGGTCGATGAGACGCATCGTCACCGGCGGATCTCCGTCGACCAATCCCCTCCAGTACTTCTACACCGGCGACCACTACGACTCGTTCTGTCTGGTCACTGACGCGGGAAGGCAATGATGACGCGACAGTCAGACTCAGACGAACCTGTGATCTTCCGAATTGACGGTCGAAAGATCAAGTCGGCCAAGGACTTCTATCGAGAAATTGGGTTCGCCGTCAGCGGTCCCGGAGGATACTTCGGACGGAATCTCGATGCGCTAGCCGATTGTCTGCGGGGCGGATTCGGCACCCCCGAGGATCGGCCGTACGAGTTCGAATGGCAGCACAGCGCTTTGTCGCGACGCTACCTGGAGAACGTGCAGCAAGGGCAGCGTTCGTTTTTCGATTCGGTACGGGATGTCTTTGACGATGCCGGTGTCACGCTGAATCTTCGTTGACTTCGTATGCCAAGCGGCGTGGAGGATTTCGCTGCTCCCTGGCCGCCGGGTCTCGCTAAGCGCGGATCTCGTGTCGCTGGGAGCCGAGATTAGTGATGCCGCACTCGAGCACATCGCCCGGTGCCATGTACCGGTTCTTGCCGAAGCCGACCACGGGCGGTGTTCCCGTTGCCAACAGGTCGCCGGGCAACAGGGTCATATGGGTAGAGAAGTAGGCGACCATCTCGGCAATTCCGAACAGCATGTCACTGGTGTTGCCCTGCTGCTCAAATTGGCCGTTCAGTTTGGTCCACACTTCGAGGTTCATGGCGTCGACGCCGGTCGTCAGATAGGGCCCGATGGGACAGTAGGTGGGCCGCGACTTCGCCCGCACCAAATGCTCCAGGCCCTCGTCATCCACCTGTGTCGCCCGATCCGACACGTCGTTGAGGCAGACATAGCCGAAGATGTAGGTCTCCGCCTCGTCGGCCGAGACGTCACGCGCTTCACGGCTGATGACGATGGCTAGCTCCGTTTCCCAATCGAGCTTCGCTTGTGGGTTGGGGCCGCGAAGGACGGGATCGAACGGGCCGCACAGGGAGCCGATCGCCTTTAGAAAGACCTCAGGTTCCGCAGGCGGATTCATGTTGAATTCCGCGATGTGCTTCCTGTAATTGAAGCCGGTGGCCGCGACCTGGCGGATGCCGTCGATCGGGGCAAGGTAGGTGACGGAACCGTCGACCGCCGACAGATGCGCCGTATCGACGTCGGCCAAGGCGCCGGAGGCGATGACGTCCGGGGTGATGTCGGAGACCAACGTACGTAGGTCGAGAGGCTGGTTTCTGTCGAACATGACGGGCACGACTCCGTCCTCGGTGAGGATGCGGCCGAACTGCTGCATGTTCGCTCCTTTCGTACCGTCGGACGACACACCCTCCCTAACGTCGGAGGCGCCCGATTGCCTTCATTGCCAGTAGCCCAGGGCGCCGCGGACTACTCGCCGACTGCCTCCCCTCTCCCCTGTCACCTCCCGCAGCAAGTAGCCAGCATTCGAACATGACAAGGCTCCCAAATCTGGGAAAGTGCCTTACGATGCCTGAGGCACCCGAAAGGACTGCAAATGGTTGCGGTACGACACATCGGTTATCTGAGCGGTTGGGCGGTTGCTGTCGGCATCGGTGCTGCCATCGCCTCACAAGGCACCGCACACGCCGACTCCACGCAGGCCGATTCATCGAAAAAGACTGCCGACGCGAGTGCGTCCACCGGGGTCAACGTCGGCCCGAAGCGGTCCGCCGGCGCCTCCGACACCTCGCGCCCCAAGCCACTCTCGAAGATCGACGACAACGTCGACAAGGTCGCCGCCCGGGCGAACGCCGCGGTCACCTCCGCGGCGCGCAATGTCACGGCGTCAGTCGCGGTGAGCAAGCCGTCGATCAAGCCGGTCGCCAAACCGCAGCCGAAGCCCACGCCCAGCCCGGAGGAGTTCGAGGCTCAGCAGGTCGAACGGCTCAAGAACCTCTACCAACCCAAGCAGGCCGCCACCACCCCGCTGCCTAAGGCGGCTACGACAATCACCAGTACGGCTGCCCTCCTCCCCGACAGAGATCCCAACCCGTTCCGGGTTGACGACCCGGATCCGACCGATATGCCAGCGGCGGTGCTCGAAGCCGAACACGCACTGGTCGAGCGGACGCCCGAGGTGATACGGCCCTATGTCCGTGAGGGATACGAGGCCTCGTACCGGGTCAGCCAGATGGTGCCGTATGCGAACGCCCCGATTCCGATCACCGAGATCATCAAGCTGCTGCCCGGCCTTCTCGCGGGTAATACGGAAGCCAAGGACTCGGCACAGGGCATCGTCAACCAGCTGCTGCTGACCACCCCGCCGGTGTCGTTCCTGTACTACGGCTACGACGAGGTCGCCGACCTGCTCAACGTCGAAGAGCAGGCGCAGGACCAAAAGGAGCTGTTGTACGCCACCGTGTGGGACACTCTCGACCCGCTCTTCCTGCTGCACAATGAAGGCAACCCCGGCATCTAAGCCCGACGGTCACTCCGGGACGCTGTTACTTCGCACTGAGCACGCGGCCGCCGCAAACGCTGACATCCAGCGTTGCGACGGCCGCGCGCCGATAGTTGGTTACGCCTTGCCGAGAGTGACCTGCGTCGTCTGCGCAGCCCCGGAATCGTCGAGGTAGGTCAGAGAAACCTTGTCTCCCGGTGCTTTTGACCGAACCGCGGCGACGAGAGCTTCCGGACCGTCGATCACCTGTCCATCGATCTTGGTGATCACCGCACCACTGGGAACTCCCGCGGCTGCGGCGGGGCTGCCCTCGACGACCTCGGCGATGGCGGCGCCACCGTTCTTGGTGTCGTTGCTGAGCTGCACACCTAGCGAACCGTGGCTGGCGGTGCCGGTGGAAACCAGCTCATCGGCGATGCGCTTGGCCTGATCGGCCGGGATGGCAAAGCCAAGCCCGATCGACCCGCTCTGTGCGCCGCCAGAGCCGCCGTCGCCGCCGCCCATGCTCGCGATCGCGGAGTTCACCCCGATCAGTTCACCGTTCATGTTCACCAGTGCGCCACCGGAATTACCCGGATTGATCGCAGCGTCGGTCTGGATGGCGTCGAGTACGGTGACGTTGCCGCCGGGGCCGTCGCCGGCCGCGACCGGCCGATCCAGCGCACTGACGATGCCGGTTGTCACGGTCCCCTGCAGACCCAGCGGTGAGCCGATCGCCACGACTTGCTGACCCACCTTCACATCCTTGGACGATCCGATGCTGATCGGTGTCAATCCCGAGACTCCCTGGGCGTGCACGACGGCCAGGTCGCCGGTGGGATCGGTGCCGACGACGGTGAACGGCACTGTCTGGCCGTTGGCGAAGGTCACGGTCTTGGTGACCTGGCCTCCATCGGTGGAGTCGTCCGAGGCCGACTGGGCGCCTTGCTCGTCGCCGGCCGCCGCGGCCACGACGTGGTTATTGGTCAGGATGAGACCGTCGGCGGTCAACACGATCCCGGAACCTTCCTCGCCTTGCTGGCCCATGTTGATCTGCAGCTTGACGACGCTGGGCGTCACCTTGGCCGCGACCTGTTCCACCGAGCCGGCGGGCATCTCCGCCGCAGGCTTGGACCGGGCCGGTGCCTGGGCGATGGGTGCCTTGATGGCGGTCGCTTCGTTGGCTCGCTCGGTGGCCAGCATGGTGGCTGTCCCGATTCCGCCGCCCACCATTGCGGCGGCAACAGCGCCGGCGACGATGGCGCCGCGACGAGAATACTTCTGCCGAGGCGGGGTGGGTGGTGCCGTAATCGTCTGGGGTGCCGCGTGATAGAGGCCGTACAGTGGTGCGGTCGGCGGGTCGGTGTAGCGCCAGTCATAGCGCAAATGTGAGGGAATGTAGGTCTGAGTACCCGGGTAGGACTGTCCCGTTGGGTGACTCGGATCCTGTCGGTGGTCGGGCCGATCCGTGGGATACCGCGGAGGGTTCGTCATGGTGTTTCGTTCTCTTTCTGAATCGTCAATCAGCACAGTGGCTTCACCACAAGGTGCCTGCGATGACTGAGACAAGACTGAGAGCCGGTTCAGGGAAACCCGAGATTTTTAGGCTGGCGTGCACACGTTGGGGTCCTGCCAGTGGGCGCCCGCCGTCGAGCCGAGGCCAGTCTGCCGATCGCTGTTGCCGGGTCGCAATACGACGAACGGAATATGCACCGCTAGTTGCGGGCTCTTTGCCTTGCCTTTATCCCACTGTGCTGCAACCTATTTCGTAGACACCGAGGTCGCACCTCTTGGCATCGCAAGTCAGAATGGACTGCTGTTCGACTGCCACTTGGCCTCTTCCGGGCGCGGACCGTAGCGCCGGATGTAGTCCTCATGGATGCGCGCATCTTTCTCGCGCTGGATCGCGTCAACCAGGTTGGGATCAAGCCCGTGCTGTCCCAACCGATATCGGCGCCAAATCTTGTTGAGCGCGAGTGCCATCAGAATGGCCCACATGTAGATCGGCGCGGTCATCTCGAGATGCACATACAAAGAGGCTGGGAGCAGCCAGAACGGGGCGAGAACCAGCAGCGGCGGAATAGCCATCCGAATCATGTGCCTACGGACGGCTCCTGGCCCGGCCAGATCATTGGCCACCCAGCTTCGCATCGAGTCCGGTAGGCGTCGCCCGTATACATATGCGACGTATTGGATGGGCGTGGGTCGGGTGTCGGCCATCGCGGGCTCCTGGGGTTAGAGGTTGAGTGCGCCGGCCGCAAGGGCGGCGGAGTTGATGCTGGTCAGCCGCTGGCGTAGCTCGTCGAGTTCGGCTAGGTCGACGCCGAGTCGAGCCACGACGGCGGCTGGTATCGCAAGTGCGCGCTCACGCAGGGCGCGGCCGTCGTCGGTGAGCTCGATATGGGTGGAGCGTTCGTCTGCGGTGCTTCGGTTGCGGGCGATGAGCCCAAGTGTCTGCAGCCGTTTGAGCATCGGCGACAGCGTGGCCGAGTCGAGTTGCAATGTGGCAGCGATCTGCTTCACCGACAACGGTGCATCGTCGTCGGTGGACTCCTTCTGGTGATCCCAGAGCGCGAGCATCACGAGGTATTGCGGATGGGTCAGGCCCAGTGGCTCGAGCAGCGGGCGGTAGATGGAGAGAACTGCACGGTTGGTGACCGCGAGCGCGAAACACACTTGCTGTTCGAGTGCCAGCGTGTCTATGTCAACCGTCATCGATGAGCCCACAAATAGATACTACACTAACTATTAGTATTCGAGTTAAGTTAGCCTCGTCACATCGCGGACGCGATCGCGTTCTGTGCCGCGTCGGAAACGGGCCCAGATGGTGTCGCGAAGGTAGTGGACGCAGCCAGATCTAGCGTCGCGCTGACCCGACTCGGGCCAGCGTGAGGCTCGGCCCGCGAGTCAGCGCGCCTACGGTCCGACGATTTCCGGACGCAACTGAGTTACCGGATTTAACCGCCGCCGGTGACAGGGTTTGACGACAGTGTGATGAAGCCACCGTTGATCCACACGCCCCAGCGGCCGCCCCAGCCCGAGCTCCACACGACGGGGTGCCCGTTCCAGACCTCGGTGGGCTTCGGCGGCGCCCAGGCCGGTGGCTCCTCGCCTTGGACGGGCGCCGGTGGCGGCGGAGGCGGGTCGGCGCTCGCCAGCGCTGCGCCGCCCAGGCCCACTATTGCTGCGGTGAGGCCGCTCGCGACTGCGATGGCAGCCAAAGCGGTTTTGATCAACGTCATGCGCGCAACTCCAGCGATTTGAAACCGACCCGGATCCTTAGCTTACATAATCACCTTACGTCATGGCCAAGTTGCTGGGGCCGCATCCCCTGGCAGCTGGGTGCCCGACCGCTAACCCCATCTCTGACGAGGGACATTGTGTATCCTGGTGGGCTTTTCACCCAAACCGAAAGGGGGTGCCTCATGCCTTTCTAGTTGCCTAGCGAGGAGGGTTGTGTGGCCCGCACAGACAGAGACTATGAGCGCGTCTACTGGCGCCGTCATCGTCGGGAATGCGTTGGCTGGTGGAACGGCTGCGAAGTTTGCGACCGGGGTCCACTGCCGTGTGTTGCGTTCGGTCCGATCGAAGACAGCGAGTGGCGTCGCGGCTGCCGACGCGAAGAGCGTGCGAGAGCCCGCAATGCGTTGCAGCGCGCCCGCAACGGCCACCTTGACTGGGATGACCTGACTATCGGTTACCGCCGTCCCTACTATTGGTGATCGCCTCAGGACGAGATCGGGTGGCGTTCACCCAGCAGTTCTGACCAATTCGACGACGGGGATTATGCGCGTCGTCATGCGTTGGTATTCGCCGAACTGTGGCTCGACGGCACTTTGCTTCGCGTAGATCTCATCGCGTTCCTCCCCCACCAGAGTCCGCGCGGTGGCTGGGAACGTTTGGGTGCCGAGTTCGACGGTGACATTCGGATTTGCCACGAGGTTGCCGTACCAATCGGGATTCGAATCGGAGCCGCCCTTGCTGGCGAAGACGAAGATCCGACCGTCCTCCAGCAAGGGCACCAGCGGTGATACCCGCGCCTTGCCGGATTTCGCGCCGATGTGGTGTACCAGCACCAGTGGCTTACCCGTGAATACGCCGCCGGCTGTGCCTCCACTGGTGCGGAACTCGTCGATCACCGTGCGGTTCATCTCGTCAAATTCGTGTTTGTCCATGATTCGTCCTAACGGCTTCGGTGTTCGATCGGTTCCTTACCCACGCCTATGGCGCCAGCAGCAGCTTGCCGGTGGTCCTGCGACTCTCCATGTCGGCGTGCGCCTTTCCCGCGTCTGCCAAGCGGTACTCCGCTCCGATCCGGAGTTTGAGCTTCCGATCCGCGATCCACTCGAACAGCTGAGCGGAACGGGCGCGAAGCAGCGCAGAAGTGTGTATGTGGTCGAGGAACACCGGATATCCGATCTTGATGCTCTTCGGGAGGCTCATGATGTCGATCGGCCCCGGTCCGCCGAGGACGGGGCCGTACCAGGCGAAGGTCCCTGACCGGCGCAGCACGTCGAGTGACCCTTGGAACGTCGCAGGCCCCGACCCGTCATAGACGACGTGCACGCCATTGCCATGGGTCAGCGACAGTGCCTCTTCGGCGAATTGGCCTTCGGGATCGACAATCAGGTGGTCTGCACCCGCCTCCTTAGCCGCGGCGACCTTGTCCTCCGACGAGACGCGTCCAATCACCGAACCGCCCCTCAGCTTGATGATCTGGGTCAGCAGCAGACCTAGGCCACCGGCCGCAGCGTGGACGAAGGCGATGTCGCCGGGCTGCACCGGATAGAAGTCGGTGGCGAAATGGCTGGCGGTCAAGCCTTGCATCATGACGGATGCGGCCACACGGTCGTCGATCGTGTCGGGAATCGACACCAGCGATGTGGCTGGGATTGCGATCTGCTCGGCGTAGCTTCCGGGCGCATACACCCATGCGACACGGTCACCGGGTGCGATGCCTTCGACGTGGTCCCCCACGGCGAGGACACGGCCGGCGCCCTCGACGCCAAGAATCTTCGGGTCCGGAAACTCGGTCCAGACCGTGCCCTGTCGCGCACCGATGTCCATGAAGTTGACACCCGCGAAGGCG
Source organism: uncultured Actinomycetota bacterium (assembly GCA_963698965.1). Classification (GTDB taxonomy): domain Bacteria; phylum Actinomycetota; class Actinomycetes; order Mycobacteriales; family Mycobacteriaceae; genus Mycobacterium. Next base: position 177,380 of record CAVOSY010000013.1, on the reverse strand, counting down.
ATCTCAATCAGTGCTTCGCCTGGACCGGCCACTGGGTCGGGGCGCTCGACATACTCCAGCGTTTCGCGGCCACCCGCGCCGTTCATGACAACAGCCCTCATTGACGTGCTCCTAATCTGAAATTTCAGCCGCGGCCCGGATTCGGTGATGGGGTTCGAGGCTGGGCTCAACAGTCGCAGCCGGTGAATTCGCGCGAACCCGTAGTAATCCCGGGGCCTCACCAGGCGTCCCGGGTGATCCTGCACGTGCCGCCGAGATCCTGGTGCGCATGTCGCGGCGCACCATATCCCGTCGAATTCCCACCTGACACAGCGCACTGATTGGAGCAGCCGAGTGCTCGACCGGCGCCCGGGAATTCCCCGGGTACGGAGGACACGTGTTTCTGCTGCACTTACGTCCGGCAGCACCATCCCCGGCGAAGGTTCGGAATCCGCACACATGGAGGGGTCCAATGACCGCAACTATCGACGACAACGCCGCCCCCACGATCCGTGGCGAGGTAGGCGCCACCGTCCTCGGTCCTGACAACGTGCCGATCGGGGCGCAGAACCCGGGCGCCCCCGACACCGACGCCGGCAGTCTGCCGAACCTAAAGTTCCCCTTCGCCGCTGCGCACAATCGCCTCCTGACTGGTGGGTGGGCCCGCGAAGTCACCGTGCGCGAACTGCCGGTTGCCACCACCCTGGCCGGTGTCGACATGCGACTGAAAGCCGGCGCCTACCGCGAACTGCACTGGCACCGCGAAGCCGAATGGGCCTTCATGCTTGCCGGCAGCGCTCGCATCGCAGCCATCGACCCGCAGGGCCGCAACTTCATCGACGACATCGGCCGTGGTGATCTGTGGAACTTCCGCGCCGGCTTCCCCCACTCGATCCAAGCGCTAGAGGACTGCGAATTCCTCCTGGTGTTCGACGACGGGCACTTCTCCGAGAACGAAACCTTCCTGGTCACTGACTGGTTCGCGCACACGCCCAAGCACATCCTCGCCAAGAACTTCAGTGTGCCCGAGTCGTCCTTCGACAACATCCCGAAGGCCGGCGACATCGACCACACCCGCTACATCTTCCCCGGCGACGTGCCGGGCGCACTCGTCGACGACATCCAGGCCGTGCAGTCGCCCCGCGGCACTGCCGAGCCGATGAGCCACCGGTTTTTGGCGCAGGATCCCATCGAAGTACCGGGCGGCAGCGTCCGCATCGCCGACTCGAAGAACTTCCCGGCGGCCTCGACGATCGCAGCCGCCTGGGTGGAGCTGGCACCGGGCGCCGTGCGTGAAATGCATTGGCATCCCGACAACGACGAGTGGCAGTACTGGGTTTCAGGACACGCCCGCATGACGGTGTTCGGATCCAGCGGCAAGGCCAGAACATTCGACTACTACGCCGGCGACGTCGGTTACGTCCCCAGCGCCATGGGCCACTACTTCGAGAACGTCGGCGACGAGCCGGTGCAGATGCTCGAACTGTTTCGCAGCGACCATTTCGCAGATGTGTCGGCCAACCAATGGCTCGGGCTGACGCCGCCTGAAGTCGTCGGTGCCACCCTGAACCTGAGTGAGTCCACCATCGCCGCCTTGCGCAAGGACAAGCCGCTCATCATGCCGCCAAATTAGTCACGCCAACGACTCCTGCGACTTGTGTTTCCTGACAGTGTGATTCGTGTGGGTCATAGGTTGTGGCATCGACTGTCGGGATGCTGCCGCAGGTGAATCAGCAGTCGCACAACCGGTGAGCGCGGTCAACAATCGTAGGAGTGGTTGCGCTACGGCGTCTTTCGGAGATCGGCGAGCGAGTTCTTCAGACCACCGTCGATGGCGATCTGTATCGCGGCGACCGCGATCATCACCGCGGCGGTCACCAGGTGGACCACCGCGTCCGTGGTGTTGTTCGGAAAGGCGAAAAAGTAAGCGACCTGGTGCGAGAAAAAGGCCCAGATGCCTGGCAGCGCCCCGACTACCGCTGCGGCGAGAAGGTACAGCACCGACCACGACTTGCGTAGCACGCACACCAGACCGGGCCCGAACAGTGCGAGACCGGCGACGGCGTGCCAGCCGTTGTAGTCCATCCCGAGCACCCGGACCGTCGGCGCGTCGGGGCCTGTCGCAAAGCTTGGTTCCGCGACGAACCCGATCACCGCCTGGATTACGTGAAACGCACAGATGATCAGCAGGCCGGCCTGGGCAAAGCTCCACTTCACGGTGCACCTCCGTCGGCATTCGGTAGGGCCTGTCGCGAATACTACGCTGCGTAGTAGCCGTTGCCAACAGTCGTCCCCGGACTGTCGGAAAATGGCAGTTACGTTGCGACGTAACGCGGTTCGGGCTCAGCGCCGCAGAGCGGTCTCACGCTGCACATACGACAACTTCTGCGGGTTGCGCACGATGTACAGCCCGGTGATCAGGCCGTCATCGACGCGCACCGCCACCACACTGTCAATCTGGCCGTCGAGCCGGACGATCAGCGCCGGGCAGCCATTGATGTGCACAGGCTCGATCGACATCGCGTCGGCGATCCTGGGTATGCCGACACCCAGCAAGCGGGCCACCCGCTTGGCGCCCGCGATAGGCCGCAGCAGGGCTTGTTTGACTCCCCCGCCATCGCTCAGCAGGACAACGTCCGGCGCAAGGACGTCGACAAGACCCTGCAGATCACCGGTTTCGATCGCCCGTTGGAACGCGCCGAGCGCGTCTCGGGTCTCGGCCGCAGAAACGAGCCCTCGTGGACGGCGCGCAGCGACATGTGACCGCGCCCGGTGCGCGATCTGCCGCACCGCGGCCGCACTCTTGTCGAGGGCTTCTGCGATCTCGTCGTATTCCAGCTCGAACACCTCGCGCAGTAGGAACACCGCACGCTCGGTCGGCGTGAGGGTCTCCAGGACGAGCAACATTGCCATTGAGACGCTCTCGGCCAATTCGACGTCCTCGGCCACGTCGGGCGTGGTGAGCAGCGGCTCCGGCAGCCACGGCCCGACATATGACTCCTTGCGGCGCCCGAGCGCACGCAACCGGCCCAGCGCCTGGCGCGTGGTGATCCGGACCAGGTATGCGCGCGGATCGCGCACGCTGTCGAGGTCGACGTCCACCCACCGCAGCCACGTCTCCTGCACGACGTCCTCCGCGTCGACGGCCGAGCCGAGAAGCTCATACGCGGCCGTGAAGAGCAGGTTGCGGTGGGCGAGGAACGCCTCGGTGGCAGCCTGGGGCGTGTCGGGCATGGGCGAGTCCTGTCTCTTCGCTCTCGACGTCTCATACAACAGACACCGGACCACGCTGTTTTGTGACATGTGGCGCACGCCACGTCTTGACGCTGTCACACGGATCGGGTTGTCGGCATCTCATGTGCGTTCAGTTCAACAACACGAATGAGGGGAAGTCATGGACGCCCGATTCAACATGTTCGACAACGAGATCGCCGCCAAGTTCGGCAAGCGGTTCGCCAACACCAGCATGGTGCTCGGCGAATCTTCGCTGCCGAAGGCCACCCAGGAGTTGGTCAGCCTCCGGGCCAGTCAGATCAACGGCTGCGGGTTCTGCGTCGATATGCACACCAAGGAGGCCGCTGCCGCGGGTGAAACCGCAGTACGCCTCAACTTGGTCGCGGCGTGGCGCGAGGCGATCGTCTTCACCGAGGCCGAGCGCGCCGCGCTGGCACTCGCCGAGGAAGGAACCCGCCTCGCAGACTCCCACCTCGGCGTGTCTGATGACACCTGGGCCCAAGTGCGCAAGCACTACGACGACGACCAGATCGCTGCACTGGTCTGCCTGGTCGCCCTCGTGAACGCTGCCAACCGGATGAACGTGATCGTGCGCAACCCGGCGGGTTCATATGAGCCCGGCATGTTCGCGAGCATGTCCAACTGATCGGCGAATCCTGTTCCGGTCCAAAGGGTTAAATCCTTCGCAAGTCCGGTCAGGATCGGTGTGATCCGAACGCGACGGCCCAGAGCCACGCGTTGAGCGCCTGCATTCCGCGAATGGCAGCACGATCATCGGTTCGGTCAGTTCAGACTGGCGACCGGGGCCGCCCCCGCCGCCGTGGCAAGGCGGACCCATCCCGGGCGGCTGGAACGGTGGCTGACAACCCAACGGCGGGGTCTGCGTGTTCAACCTGTGCATCTAGTACAGGGGCGACCAGGCCGAGGTCCGCAGTAATCGGCTCTCCCACTGGTCGCGGTACCTGAGCGCCTCGAACATGTAGGTGCCTGGCCCGCGGTGCTCCGGTGGGATGTCGGTGGTGAGCAGGTGGACGAGCGTGGCGTAGTCGTTCGCTGGCGAGATCTTCTGCCACAGCATGGCTTCTCGCCTTCGGTAGCTTCCGTGTGCGACCTGGAAGCACGCCTGGATGTCGAGTATCTGCGACGTCTTGGAGAGTGGCCGGTAGTAGATCTCGTCCCACGACCGGATGTAGTCGTCCAGTGGAGCATCGGGCCAGCCGGTGTCCTCCATGAAGAGACTCGGCGGATGCGTTGCCCCGTCGGTGGGCACCGCAGCGAGGTCGACCTCCTGGAGGGGCGACCAGTCCACCGGCAGCAAGAGCTTGCCCGTCACGTCGTGACGCAGGCTGTCCAGCTCGCGCGTCCACGGCTGCAGATCCCCGGATTGGACTCGGTGGGCCAGGCGCTCCCAAGCCGCGCCGTCGGCGATCCCGGTGATCGTGACGACGTTGTAGGACAAACCCGAACCGTGAGCGTGGTTGGTGTACCAGAGAAGTCGCGCGTCGTCCCCTTCTGCCAGCGTGGGCATCCAGCCGTCGCGGTAGGCGGCCTCGAAGTCGTCCTCCCGCGCACCGACCACCTTGTGGGTCTCGTGAAGGAACAGCACGGAAACTCCTCTCGCTGGCCTAGGTGCCGTCCGCGATCAGCGCGGCGAGCTGGCGACGGTTGACCTTGCCGGTGTCGTTGTACGGGATGCCGTCGACGACCTTCAGCCGCTCCGGCAGCTTGAAATAGGCGATCAGGTCGCGGCAGTGCGAACGCAGCTCCTCGAGCGTCAGCGGAGAGCGGGCGACCACAGCGGCCCCCACCCGTTGGCCCATCTCCTCGTCCGCGATTCCTGCGACGGCCACGTCGGTCACCGCCGGATGGGTCCGGATGGCGTCCTCGACCTCGATCGGGCCGAACTTCTCTCCCCCGCGGTTGATGGTGTCCTTGAGCCGGCCGCTCGGATAGATGTAGCCGCCGGAGTCTTGGCTCGCGAGATCCCCTGTGCGCAGCCAACCTTCGCCGACATGCTGGTCCGTCTTGACCCACAGCTCGCCAACCGATCCGGCCTCGACATCGAACCCGGTGTCCGGGTCGACCACTCGAACCTGCACGCCCGGCAGAGGTCTGCCCACGGATCCCACACGGTTGGGGTCGCGGTGATCGTTCGGCAACAGAGTCGTGTAGGCGCCCAAGGTCTCGGTTTGACCAAACACGTTGGCGAACCCCACATGCGGCAGCGCGGCCATCGCCCTGTGCACCAATGCGACGGGCGCCCCCGCAGCACCGTAGGCGATGGCGCTGAGAGATGACAGGTCTGCGCTGTCGAAGTCGGGATGATCCAGGATGCGCTGCAGCATCGTCGGCACCATGAAGGTGGACGTCACGCGGTTCTCCTGCACAATGCGCAACCACTCTCCGGCGTCGAAACGCGTCTGCACCACGTAGGTATTGCCCGCGTAGAGATTGCCCAGTACACCGATGGCGCCGCCGACGTGGAAGAACGGGACGCTCATCATGCTGATCGTGGGTGGTTTGTCCACGCTGAAAGGTGTTGCGACTCCGGTGATTCGCGCGCTCAGCTGTCCCTGGGTGATGCCGATGGCCTTCGGCAGTCCGGTGGTGCCGCTGGTGAACAGGACCAGCGCGTCGCGGTCGTCGATGTTCTCGGCGACCGGCGGTGTGTTCGTCTTTCCGTCGGTCAAGAGGTTCGCGGCCGTGAACACCTCGGACAAACCCGCATCAACGAGCCGGCCAACATACGACTCCCCCGCAACACCGACCGAGGCGCACCCGGCGTTCTTGACCAGTCCCCGCAACTCCGGTGGCGTCAGGGCTGGGTTCATCAGTGCCGCCGCAGCGCCGATCCGCGCGGCGCCGAGCATCGTCGCGATCGCCGGCACGCTTCCGACGTCGACGACAGCGACGCGCTTGCCCGCCAGTCCACTATCGGCCAGGCGCCCGCTGCACTGCTCGACCGCCGCGGCCAGTTCGCCGTAGCTGACGATGTGCCCATCGATGATGAGCGCGGCACGGCCGGGGTCCCCCGCCGCGGCGGCATCGACGATCGTTCCGATGTTCATGTGCGGCTCAATACAGTGGTGACCACGAGGATGTCCGCAGCAGCCGGCTGGTCCACTGGTCGCGCAAGTCGAGAGCGTCGTGCATCCACGTTCCGGGTCCGCGGTGTTCGGGCGGAATCTCGGTCTGAAGGAGTCTGAGCAGTGCCTGTGAGTCATGGATGCGCTGCATCAGTGCCACTTCGCGCCGCACGTGGCTGCCGAGCGCCGGCTGAAAGGCGGCTTCGATGGTCAGCAGCGGATTGGGATGGTCCAGGCTCTTGGAGTACACCTCGCCGCACCGGTCGATGTACTCACCGAACTTGTCCGCGTACGGCCACATGGTGTCTTCCATGTAGAGAGTGAGCTCGTGTTCTCGGGCGTCGGTCGGCACATCGTCGAGGTCCACGTCCTTGAGCGGAGACCACGGAAGCGGGACAAGCAATTTGGCGTCGACGTCGTGACGGAGCTCGTCGAGGTCACGCATCCAGGCCCGCAGATCACCCTTCTGGATTCGCTGGGCCAGCCGCTCCCACGCGGTTCCGTCGCGAACCGCGGTCACCGTCACGACGGTGTATGCGGGGCCGCTGCCATGTGCGTGGTTGGCGTACCAAAGCAAGCGCGCATCGTCGCCGTCGCCGAGCATCGGCAGCCAGCCGCCTCGGAACGCAGCCTCGAACTCGTCTTCGGCGCGCCCGCGCACCTTGTGCACCTCATGCATGAACAGCATGCCGAGACCTCCCAAGCGCGGGCGTTGCATCTGGACAGCGACGCCGAGAATCTGGTTTCCTCAAAAGGGTAACGGTCTTCACGCGGAGGAAGTTCGCACATGGCAAGGCTCGACGTGCCAGATGGCCCCGGTGGCGAAGCCGCCATGATCTGGACCTTGCGGCCTCAGCTCGGCGGGATGGTCGAGCGGATGATTCGCGGCGCCTATCAGCAAAGCATCCTCCCCGCCGAGGAGCGGGAGCTGGCCAGGATGCGCATCGCCCAAATCAACGACTGCGTTGCCTGCTCGGACTTCCGGGCACCGTCGGTGCTCGACGCGGGCATCGCGCCGGAGCTCTATGAAAACGTCGCGGCGTACGCCACCTACCCCGGCTACACGCCGAGGCAGCGCTTGGCGATCGAATACGCCGAGCGGTTCGCCAACGACCACGCGTCCATCGATGACGCCTTTTTTGGACGGTTGCGCAACGTGTTCGGCGACGAGGAGATCCTCGACCTGACGCTGTGCGTGGCCGTTTTCCTGGGTCTGGGACGGTCGTTGACCGTACTCGGCGTCGATCAGTCCTGCGCGATCGACGTCTGACCCGTGGACATCTCCTCGGTCGATGAACTGCTCACCACCACGCGGTCGGTGCGTAAGCGCCTTGACCTGACGCGACCGGTCGAACGCGACGTCATTCTGGAGTGCGTGCGACTTGCTATGCAGGCGCCCACCGCGAGCAACGCACAGGACTGGCGGTGGGTGGTGGTCACCGACGCCGACAAGCGTGCCGCGATCGCTGACATCTACCGCAGCGTCGGTGAGCAATACCTGGCCCACGTCGCCTCGACCGAATCCGATCCCCAGACCCGGCGGGTGTACGAGAGCGCCCTCGGCCTCACCGAGACTCTTGCCAACGTCCCGGTACACGTAATCCCGTGTCTGGACAGCCGTTTCGACGGAACCGACCAGCTTGCCGCGGCGTCGGCGTGGGCATCGATCATCCCAGCCGGCTGGAGTTTCCTGCTCGCCCTGCGATCGCGCGGTCTCGGGTCGGTCTGGACGACGATGCATCTGGCCAAGGAGCGTGAGGTCGGAGAGTTGCTGGGAATCCCCGGCACCGCCACGCAGGCAGCGCTCTTCCCGGTCGCCTACACGATCGGCACCGACTTCCGGCCGGCTGCGAGGCCGCCCGCGGAGAGCATCACATTCTGGAACACCTGGGGAGAGTCGTAATGCGGTCCTACACAGTGCGATTCCACATCGATGCACCGCCGCGAAAGGTGTGGCGGGTGCTGCATCCCCCGGTGCCGCCGAATTCCCCCAAACCGCGAGTCCTGAAGTGGCCGACGGGCAGCATGGAGATCCTCAACGAGGGCGACGACGCCGGGGAGGGTTTGGTGCGCACCTGCGTCTTCGAGGTGCCCAAGTACCTGCTGTCCGGCGGCAAGGGACGGTCGTGGGAGACGGTGACCGAGGCGAAGCTGAACAAGCTGTCGCGTTACGTCGCGGTGGGCAAGCCGTTGTGGTCTCGTGCCGAGGGCTATCACGAACTCGAGGAACAGCCCGACGGCTCAACGATTCTCACGTTCCACGAGACGTACTACGCCTACAACCCGGTGCTGCGGCTCCTACTCGAGCGTCCCGTGCACGCGAAGATCTCTCGCGACAACCTCGAGACGTACGAGCACGCGCTGGCGTTCGCCGGCCGCGTCACGCGACTGGCCTAGCCACACACCAGTTTCGTTCAGTATCCGCCCATATAACCCGGCGATCTCTGCATCGTGCTTGGGGGCGTGGTCGTGCTCGTGGTCGCCGTCGAGTTCGACAGCGACGGTCCTGGCTCACTCGACGTCCGCGCAACCACGGCGGCGCCGGCAATGATCAGGACGGCCGAACAGATGGCGGCAAGAATCTTCCAGTTCATCGATGGACTCCGTCCCGGGTCCGTGGCCCTGACGGACCCTGGACTATGCACGATCTGGGGCGTGGTGGAGTTCAGCGGTGGTGGACTACTTCGCCCACGCCCCACGTGGCGGCGGGCACGTCGTGTGGTCCTGCAGTTCCTCTCCGGCGCCAAGGTTGCCCGTCGCCGGATCGGCGTGACCGGCGAGCAGAACGAATCCAGGTTGTCCGTCGCTGAGGTAGGCGCCGACCGCCACGAGCGTCTCGAGGCCCATGTCGTCGACTCGGCTCGCAAGAAGCTTGACCGGATCGGCGGCTCCGAGGTCTTCGCCTGCGACGGTCATGGCCTGATACGGGTGTCCCCTCAGCGGTTCGGGGAATGGCGCCCAGTCCGGCCCGACATGGGTGATGTTTCGGCTCACCGATTCCCTGACATCGGCGCGGACACAGTCGATGTGGATGTGGAATTGGTTCTGGCTTCGCGCCACGGCGGAGTTGATTGCGAGGCTCATCCAGTCGCGCGGGATGTCCGTCCGGGCCCGCGCGTCGACGAAACTGCCTGCGTGCCAAGCTGCCGCGAAGTAATTCGTGGCATCCGGCTCGAGAAGGGCCCGACTCTCGATGCCGGAGATCCGTTCGCTCGGGATGAGTAGGAACTGCGTGGCCCCGACGAGGTCTTTGAGCACGGCGTATCCGCGTCTCTCCCCGCCGCCGAGGTCCACAAGTGCGCATGGGGCAGGTTCACCGCTCGACTCCTGATCGGGCACGCACTGGTCGTGCACGGTGGTCCACAGGGCGTTCGGGTCGGCATTCGCAGGCGCCGCCGTGACCCCGCCTGCGGCGACAATCAGCGCCAGCGCGAACGGGAACCAGTTGAGTCCGCTGAGCACACGTCGATACTCATGCACGCACCCGGTCGGCGACTACCCTGGGTCCGCTCTAGACGACAGGCGGCCCGAGGATCTCACAGCCGAATCGCGCAGTGAGGTCGTGAATCTTGTCAGCAGGGGTGGTGCTCACCGCATAGGCGATCTGCTCGAACCCGCCGGGTGTGATGATCGCGAGCAGCCGACTCTCCGTCGCAGCGATGTTCCTCCAACTGTGTGGCGAATTGCGTGGCGCGATGATGTGCGCGCCCGCACTACCCTCAAAGAGTTTGTCTCCGACCGCGATTCGGTATCGCCCGGAGATCACGAGGAAGTGTTCGTCTTCATTGCGATGAACGTGGGTCGGGACGGCGCAGCCAGGCTCCGCGGCGGACTCGATGACCGAGTACGCACCGCCTGTCCTCCGGCTGTCCACGCGAATCAGTTGCCGCTCACCTGCCGCAGCATCAAGCCACTGGTCTTCAAGGGCTGGCGTGGGTTCTTCGGTCGTCGACACTTCCACTCCGATCTCCGGCAGATTGCGGCCTCCTTACCGTCTAAGCCCCATCGGACGCGAAGTATTCGCATGCCGAGGACAGTGATTCTTGCGGTGTTGGGGCCGTGTTCACCCCTACAGTCAGGGCGTGGCACGCACGAGCCCGGCCGGCGACGAGGTCCAGCTGGCCGCTGACCATGTCGGGACCACCGTGGCGCATCTTGAGCGCCGTATCTTCGCGCGCTTCGGTGAGCGAGGGTTGACCAAGGCCGCGCGCGATCTCGGTCAGTTGGTTGTGCTGGTCCAGAGTCAGGCAGAGCAGTCTCACGACCGTCTTCGGCGTCGGACACTCGTAGCGCGCGCCGCAAGCATCGCGATCGTTGGTGCGACGGTGGTCGCCCTCGTCTTCGGCCTGCGCTCGGCCGTCCTCGAAGGGCTGGCCCGGACCACGGACTGGGTGCCCCTCGTCGAAAGCGTCGTCAACGACCTTGTGTTCGCCGCGATCGCGGTGGTGTTTCTGTGGGCCTTTCCCGAACGCTTGGAGCGGCGCACGCTACTGGGACTGCTCCACAGGATGCGCTCGCTGGCCCACGTGATCGATATGCACCAGCTCTCCAAGGATCCGGAGCAGCTGAGCCCCAGCTACGAGGCGACCCCGCAGAGCATCCTGCACGGCCTCGACGCGGACCAGCTGTATCACTACCTCACCTACTGCTCGGAGATGTTGAGCCTGACGGCGAAGACATCGGCGCTCTGTGGCGAGCACAGCGCCGACGGCGTCGTCCTCGAGACCATCTCCTACATCGAGACCTTGACCACCGAACTCTCCAACAAGATCTGGCAGAAAATTTCGCTTCTCCCCCGCCCTTAGGCTTGGCGGGTACGCGCGTGCCGCGTCGACGTCGAGCATGGAGAGGGCAACCAGATGCCGGTGCTGACTCCTCAGCACGAGGACTTCCCACGGTGGTACCAAGATGTCCTGACCAAGGCGAAGCTGGCCGAGAACGGTCCGGCCCGCGGGACCATGGTGATCCGGCCGACCGGCTACGCGATCTGGGAGCGAATGCAGGCCGAGGTCGACGGGCGCATCAAGGCCGCCGGTGCGCAGAATGCGTACTTCCCGCTGCTGATCCCGATGAACTTCTTCGAACGCGAGGCCGAGCATGTCGAGGGATTCAGCCCCGAACTCGCCGTCGTGACGCACGGCGGCGGCAAGGAGTTGACCGAGTCGCTTGCCATCCGTCCGACAAGTGAAGCGGTCATCGGCGAATACATGGCGAAATGGGTCGATAGCTACCGCGATCTCCCGCTGCTTCTCAATCAGTGGGCCAATGTCGTGCGGTGGGAGCTGCGACCGCGAATCTTCCTGCGCACCACGGAGTTTCTCTGGCAGGAGGGCCACACCGCGCACGCCACCCAGGCCGACGCCCGGCAGTATGCCCGCCGCATCCTGAGCGACGTCTACCAGGATTTCCTGTGCAACGTGCTGGCCATGCCGGTGATCGTTGGCCGCAAGACAGCAAAGGAGCGGTTCGCAGGCGCGGAGAACACCATGACTTGCGAGGGCATCATGCGCGACGGCAAGGCGTTGCAGATGGCGACGTCACATGAGCTTGGCCAGAGGTTCAGTCGTGCCTTCAACATCAGCTACTCCAGCGCCGAAGGCGCCACCGAGCTCTGTTGGACCACGTCATGGGGCGCGTCCACTCGAATGCTGGGTGGACTGATCATGTGCCACGGAGATGACTTCGGACTCGTGCTGCCCCCGGCGTTGGCGCCGGTGCAAGTCGTCGTCGTGGTGGTCAAGGACACCGATGGCGGGGTCACCCGCTGCGCCAACGCCCTGGCCGACGAGCTCAAGGTTCGTGGCGTGCGGGTACGACTGGACGCCAACGTCGATCAGGCCTTCGGCTGGCGAGCCACCGACTGGGACCTGCAGGGAGTGCCGATCCGGGTGGAGCTCGGGCCGCGCGATCTCGCCGAAAACGCGGCGCTGCTCTACCGGCGCGACACCCGCGACAAGACCAGGGTCGGCATCGCCGAGGTCGCGGACGAGGTGCAGCAGCTGTCTGGCCGGATTCAATTGGACATGTTCGATGCCGCGACGGCGCGCCGCGACGCTACGATTTCCGACTGCGCGACGCTCGACGAGGCACGCGATGCAGCGCAGACGGGTGTCGCCCGCGTGCCGTGGGAGTTGGTCGGCACCGTCGGCGAACAAGACCTCGCCACCAGCGGACTGACGGTACGGTGCCTACGACGCGGCGACGGATCGCTGCCCGAAACCGATCACGATGCAGGCGCGCTCGCATACGTTGCCCGCGCGTACTGACCGGGCCGGCCATTCCCCCGGGTGTTTTGAGCGAAACGGCTGTGATCGAATGTTGACGACCTCGGACCGAGGCCAGGTGCATCACACCCTCCGCCCGTCGTTGTGCGGGGACGCCCGGTAGTACTGCGGACGAACGTAGGGAGCGGCTAATGGCTCAACCGACTGACCAGACGCATGCCTCCGGCGACTTCGACGATGCGATCGACCGGCTGCGCGCCGACTACGACACGACTCCGTACACCTCGAATTCGTTTCCACAGTCCGCCCCTGGGCACCTGGCTGCAATCGCTCATCTCTTCGGGCTGGAAACTCCCGAAGTGTCCACCGCTCGTGCGCTCGAGATCGGCTGTGCCGCAGGGGGTAACCTCATCCCATTCGCCGCCGCGCACCCGCAGGCGCATGTCGTGGGCATCGACTTATCGCAGGTTCAGGTCGATCAAGGAAGTACCCGCGCGCAGGCGTTGGGCCTCAACAACTTACAGCTGCTCGCGGGCGATATCGCCCGGACGGATCTCGAGGCGTTGGGGCAATTCGATTTCATCATCGCCCATGGCGTGTTCAGCTGGGTGCCAGCGGAGGTGCAGGAAGCGCTCCTGTCGACGTTCCGCAGGTTGTTGGCTCCGGAGGGCGTGGCCTACATGAGCTACAACGTGTATCCGGGCTGGAAGGCCAAGGAAATCGTTCGCGATGCGATGCTACTGGCCAGCGGCGACAGCGTAACGCCGGAAGAGAAGGTCCGCGAGGCCCGCCGCATGGCCGATTTCCTCGAGGAGGTCACGCCCGTCGACGGTGTGCTGGCCAGAGTGCTGGCCATGTCCAGGGCGCACGCCCTGGGTTTCGGGGATTCCTACCTCTTGCACGACGAACTCGAGGCGTTCAACGCACCGTGCTATTTCTACGAGATGCTGGGACGTGCGAGCGCGCACGGTCTCGCCTTCCTGGCAGAGGCCCATCTCGAGACGATGATCCCCGGCAACTTCGGTCCCAAGGTTGCAGAGTATTTGGGCGACAAGTGTGGCGGCGTGCAGGTGCTGGTCGAGCAGTACCTGGATTTTGTGCTCAACCGCGCGTTCCGCGAATCGCTGTTGATTCATGCCGAGCGCGCACCGCATATCAAATACAGCCCGGATAGCAGCCGTTACCGCCGTATGCATTTCGCGGCGTGGTTGCCACCCGTCGACGGGGAGACTCGCCTCGACAATTCGCGCCAGGAGTACCAGGAACCCGATGACGCGACGCTGTTCACGAATGATCCGGGAATCAAGGCGGCACTGGACGCACTGAGCGCCCGTTGGCCTTGGACACTGTCGCGGCAAGAGCTGGTGGATGCGGTGCACGCACGGCTCGTCTCGGCTGGCCTCAATCCCAGCACCGACCTCGAGGACCACATCGACGATCTGATCGGTGTCCTGATCATGCAGGGGGCGGCGCATATCCGGCTTGATCCGGTGTCGCCGGAGCCGACGCCTGCACCACTGCTGCGGCTGGACGAGATCGCCAGGCGCATGGCGGAGCTGACGCGCACCGACAGTGATGCGTCGACCTTCAACCTCTGGCACGAGACGCTGATTCTGTCGCCCGCGGACCGCCATCTGCTACCACTCCTGGACGGCACCCGCGATCGCGATGCACTGCTGGATGCGCTCCTTGCCGTTCACCACGAGAACCCGATTCCGATCGAGCGCGATGGCACGCAGGTCGCCGGCGAGGCCGAGACGCGCGATGCGCTCGCCGAGCAGATCGACGCATTGCCGGAGCGCCTGGCGGAGATGAAACTGCTGCGAGTCAGTTGACGCGATCATCCGACGGCAACGGGTGTCCGACACCGGGTTCGGGCAGGAGAGGTAGGACAACCATGCTGACCGCGGTGCCGATGAGCAGAACCGCCGCCGTCGTGAGCGATGCGGTGAGCCCGAAGCGGGAGGCGACTAGCCCCCACACCAGCGCTCCGAGCGCCTGGGCGCCGATCAACACCACCAGATACATCGCAAGGCCCCGGGCGTGCACCCACTGCGGCAGGGACAGCTGCGCGGCGACAGTGAGGGTGGTGAGCGTGGCGATCCACGCCACCCCGGACAGCAGCAGTACCACCACACCCGCGGCGAGCGGCAGGTACGCCGCCGCAAGCAGCCCCCCGGCGTCGACCAACGCCGCAATCGCGAGCAGTGTGTTGGCCGAACACGCCGCGCGGAGTCTGGACATCACAAGAACGCCGAGCACGGCCCCCACTCCCACCGTTCCCAACACGGCACCGTAGCCGATCGCACGGAGATGCCAATGTTGCGACGCGGCGAGCGGTAGCAGCGCCCAGAGCGCCGACACGGGGAAGCCGAATAGGGCTGCCCGCAACAGGATTCGGCGAACGGGCTTGCTGTCGCGGACGTACCGAATGCCCGCGACAACTGACTGGCTGAAGGGCTCGCGGGTGGCGACCACCGTCGACGGGGGTCGCTTCCACGCCACGAGCGCGGCCACGACTGCCACGAAAGATACTGCGTTGATGGCGAACACGGCTTCTGGACCCGTGGCCGCCACCAGCACGCCCGCAATAGGAGGTCCGATCGCCCGGGCCGCATCGACCGTGACGCCGCTGAGCGATGCCGCCGCCGGGAACTGCTCGCGCGGCACCAACTCAGGCTGGATCGCCTGCCACGCGGGCGTCGTCATGGCGGCGGCGCAGCCCATTGCGAACAAGAACGACAGCAGTGACAGCGGATTGAGAACACCAGCGACCGTTATCGCGGTCAACACCGCCGCCGCGGCTGCCGCATACACCTGCAGCGCAATCAGCAAACGCCGCCGGTCAACGCGATCGGCCAGGGCGCCGGCGAAGAGCGCGAGAATCAATGTCGGCGACAGGCTGGCAGTCTGGACGAGCGCGATCGTTGTCGCGCTCGCGTGCTGCTCCACCAGAAACCACTGCGCCCCAACCGTTTGCATCCATGTGCCGATGTTGGAGGTGAGGGCGGCGAGGAAAAACCCGCGAAACACACCGACCTTCAGGGGCGCCCACGTCGACGATGGCGATGCTGCCGGGCCCACGTCACCAGATGCCATCGTCGCCCCCCGCGGATCGGTCTATGTCAGGGATGGTATTGGCTGACCTACCCGCAGATGGCTTTGTCAGCGGATGGCGAGACGGTCACGGGTCGGGTGCGGTTTTCGATTGAGGCGTTGCCGGCAGCTGCCAGTTCCACGCGTCCTCAACCGGCGGAGGCAACCGAAGACAGTGTGTGCGGCGACCGATGTGAGATAGCTACTCTGTCGACCCATGTCAGCCTCCGTCCCGCTAACACCACCAGACACAGGTGTCACAGATGAATCGACGGTAACTCGCTTGTCGTTACCGGGGTGCCGAATCACCTACATTTCTGCGGGCCGGATGCAGGCCAGGGCCGCCGAAATCTGACGGTCGACACGGGCGAGATCCCGACCCAGCCCGGTGCGCGGGCTGGTGATCGGTGACGTCGAACTCGAGGTGGTGCGCGTGGCAGCCCCGTGCCGATTGCTCGACGACGGCATCGGCCCTGGTGCCGCGGTGGCGTTGCGTAGGCGCGCGGGTCGGTGTGTCGGGTACTCACCCCTGGCGCGATCCGGGTCGGAGACACCGTCGAGGTGATGTCGCCTCGCGCTGCTGACCGGACAAGCGGGTAGTCCAGTACGCGTTCGAAAGACCGGCCGGCCCACTACCGTGCGGATTAACCACTGGGAGGATGCGCATGGATTCAGCTGGGGCAGCGGTGATCATCACCGTCATCGCAGGCATCGCCGTGATCCTGGCGGTGGTGTTTCTTGCCGCCCGTCGCGAGCAGCGGCGAAACGACGACCAGATCGCTGCGGTCCGCGGCGTGATTGGGCGAGTCTTGCCGGTCGACAGGTCCGTCAACGGCGATCAAGCGACACCCACACGGCGCGGCGGTCCGACGGGCCAAGGGTGGGGCGCCGACGAAACGGCGGACCAACGGCTCATGCAGGGTGTGGCGGACCGGACCGCGGCGAGATTCGAGATACAGCAGACCCACTACGCCAACGCGCTGCGCCAGAGCACCACATACTTCTACTTCTCGTTGGGCGTCGGAGTCGTCGGCTTCGCACTGCTCGCTACCGGGGTGGGCATCGCGATGGCGGACCGCCTCGAGGTCGGCACCGTCACGGCGCTGGGCGGTGTTCTCGCCGAGGCAGCTGCGGCGCTGGTCTTCAGCCAGGCGAATCGCGCCAAGTCCGACGCCCAGGCGAACCTGGCGGCGATCGCTCTTGCCGCCGAACGCGATGAGAACAACCTCATGGCCTACATCTATGCTTCACGGATTCAGGATGTCGCGACGCGCGACGCCACGCACGCAGCTCTCGCGCGTGAGATGGCGGGCGCCGCCGAGCCCTGACACCCTCAGCCTCTGGTAACCCCGTCAGGCCAGATGACATGTACCTCGCGGTCGAGGGCGCGCGCGTACGCGACGGTATCGGCGGTTCCGCCCCGGCCCCGCGCGGGCTGGCCATCCCAAACCGCAATGAGCAGTTCGGTTTCCGTGGCGATCCACCGCCCGGCGGCTTCATACGCGTCCTCTGCCGGGGCCCCGAAAGGCAGCCGAGTTGTTTCGGACGCGGACGTGAGCAGTCGGTTGTACAGAACGAGGTCCTCACCATCCAAGGTGGTGTCGTAGGCGGCGGACGGGATCACGACGTGGAGTCGTCCGCCGGCGGTGAGCACCTCCGTAGCGAAGATCTGGTCGGCACCGGCGGCCAGGCTGCTATATCCATCGATTCGATCGTGACGCTCAAAGATGCCACGGATGGCCTGCGTGACGAAGTCGATCGCCTCGCCCGGAAGGTTTTGGTGGCCTGTTACCCCGATTCGGGTCATATCCTTCCGGCCTTGACGAGGCTCCAATAGTGCTTGCCCAGCGGAGTCAACCGGCAGCCGGTGGAATTGATTGCGGCGTAGTACATGTGCTCCACGCCGATCGGGTCCACGAGCCGGCACGCGCGAAACTTCTGCAACCCGGCGAAAATCGTCTCATTGGGATGACGCTCCTTGTTCGCGGTTGGTTCGTAAGTCGGATCGAGGGGATAGTCGTACCCGGGTGTGGGAAACCACTCGGTGAGCCTGCGCAAGGTCTCCAATGGAACGAGCGGCTTACATGTTCGGATGTCGTGTAGCCGGTCGATGTTGGCCTTGAAGGTAGGTCGCTGCTCCCAGGCTCCGAAGGATTCCGACAGATAGGAGTAGAGACCGGAGACGTTGACACGACCGAGTACGTCAGCTGCACCGGCGTTCAGCGCGCCCTCCAGGTATGTGGAGAACTGGCCCCTGCCCTCCGCGGTCTCCATCGAGACTTGGTCGTCGCGGCTTGCCGTGAGCACGGACAATCCGTTGCGGAGGTTCGCGAGGCCGTTGTTGAGAGCCTCAATCGTGGTCGCGCCTCCGGAAAAGCAGCAGTCCAGGATGACGGTCACCTCGGCGACCGAGCTCTTGTTGATCGCGGCCAGTATTTCGGAGAACGTGACCCCCGGTGTGCCGTCCGTGCCGTCCGAGGTGACAAGTGCCACACCGCCATCCGTCGGAGCGCCGTGTCCGGCGAAATACAACAGCGCGAATTCGGCGCCGCCGGAAAGCAGTTCCCTGATCATCTCCTTGAGCCGGTCGCGACTCACGTGTGTGGCGGCGTCGTCGGCGCTCGCGAGGCGGCAGTCGAGGTTCGGACCGCCGTCCTCATTCCGCTGCAGCAAGGGATGAATGGCGGCGGCGTCGTTCGCGCAGCCGTAAAGCTGTTGGAAATTCTCGTAGTAGTCGATGCCGACCAGCAGCGCCCTCTTCATCGGAATTCTCCTCCCCAGGATCTCGGATCACGATTTGGCCGCGGCGGCGTGCGGGTCTCCGTAGAAGCAGTACGCGGCGTAGCTGTCTTCGCCGCCCTCGGCATAGGCTTTCGCCCTCAGTTCTCGCACGATGTTCGCGAACGGCGTTCCCGGCTTCTTCTTCACTGTGTCGTAGAACGTGACGGCCACCTGGTGCGCGACACCGTCGTCGACCGCCCACAGCGGTGCAATGATCGCCCCCGCGTCACAGGCGATGAACGAAGCCGCGAATCCGCCAACCGCGGCCAGCCCCGCTCCAGGCCTGCCGACCTCGCATGCATTGAGAAAAATCAGCGGGCGCGATTTACGACATGCCGTCCCGAGCCCCCCGGGCCGAACCTGGTTCGCCCACAGCACCTGGTTCTGCAACAGCTTGATCGCCTGCAGCGTCGCGTCACGACCATGGCAGACGAAGTGGAAGAGGCTCGCGGTGTGTGCGGCGTAGAACGCATTGAGTTCGTCGAACGTCGCGGGGACGCTCTGCCCCGGGAACAGCTCGAGAATCAGATCGCGCTCGGCGCTTGCCTGCGGCAACGGCGGGTTGTACGTGGGCGCGAGGACCAGGCTGTCCTGCAGCGGAACTACCTGCCCGGGGCAGACGTAGTCGTCGCCGTGCCACCGGCCGATCGCACACTGCACTCCCAGCGGCCGAAGCTGCTGATACTGGCCGTCTGCCGTGCGACGGCTCGGAATCATCAACTCCCAAGGCACGGAACGCTCCTCGGAGAACAGGAGCACCGTCGTCGGCGGAGTGCCTGCGTCGATCAGCCGCCAGAACAGTTCCTGGAACTTTTTCGGCGAGCTGTTGAAGAACTCCATGCCCGCACCTTCGAGTGCGAGCCGGCGGGCCAGTGAGGTCGCACTGTTCGCGGTGAACCCCGCCATCGTCTCCGCTACATAGGTGGCCGAGTCCCCACTGAGGTTCCACTCGTCTTCGACGGTGACACCGCCGAGAAGCCCGGTCTTGACGACAACCTTGTAGCTGTCGTCTGACCCGCCTAACCGCGCGATGCTGATTGTGAGATCGGGCGAACCCGCTGTGGAATCCAGGGCCAACCGGTCGGGCGCCGCCGGTTCCGGTTGGGGGTCGGCAAAGACGTTATCGCCAACGACGATTGGCACCTCGCGACGCACCGCCCCGCTCGCCCGCAGCCGGTAGTCGAATCGGGCGCGCAGCGCGGGCGGCCCCGCGTCCGCGGGGACGGGATTGCGAACAGTCACCGTGAATGATGCCCGCGTAGACGCATTCTCGTCGCGACGCAAGACGATCACGGCCGTCGCGGATCCCTCGATCGAGAAGTGCGGCGTCGACGTCAACCAGACGTCAACGGCGATCTCCTCGTCGTCAGGAGGATCCCGCAGTTCGAACGGTTCAGCGTTCTCATCGGGGCGTGACGGCGTCTTGTCCAGATACACGGCGACGGTGAACGATTGGCCCGGCTTCACCGGCACCTCGGTGTCGACGTCGATGTGCGGGATCCGCACGATCTGGGCGGTCGTCGCGTCCACTGCCGCGGCGGCCACGTCGATCGCGGCGACCAGGTCGTCAGGCGCCTGCGTCCCCGTTGGGGTTGCGAGATCGCCGCCCCTGGAGCGGTCAACCGTCGGGATGCCGCCCCGGGATCCGCCTGTGGTCGGGCCGCCCCTCGGGCGTCCGCGGGTGCTTGGTTCGTCGCTGTGGCTTGGAGTTGTCGCGAGCGAGAGATCGGACACGGCGTCGTTCAGCGCCGCCTCGTCTCCGACGTGGATGGCTCGCTGTATCCGCCGCACGATTTCCGCGATGGTGCGCCATTCGTGTGGCTTGAGATCCATCTCCCGCACCGCCGCGAGCGCGGACTGCGCTCGGTCCAGACTCTTCTTGCTGATCATGCCTGAACTCCCAACGGCTTCAATGTCGTTGCGCCCGCACTTGGCTACTATCCGGCATCGAATGCCTCCTGGAAGGCGAGTTCGTTGTTCTCGTCGATGTAGCGGACCTCCACGTGCGGCCCGTCGAAGTCGGCGACAGCGAAGCCGAAGAGCGCCCACCTCTCGATCAGTCCGTCGATGGCCCGCTGCTCGACCCATTCGATGCGTGGCTCGTCAACGCCGGAGTCGCCGACTGCGTACACCGGTACCCCTCCGTGACCGATGCAGCGGGCGTACTCGACACCGGCGTAGGGCTCGTGGATCACACACTTGTGTTCGTGGCCCCAGAGCCATGCGCGGATCCGGCCGATGTCCAGCAGGGGCGCCAGCTTGTTGCGCAGTGAGGGTCCGGGGTGTTCGTATGCGCTGAACAATTGATGATGGCTGAGAAGCATGAACGGGCGATCGTCCTCGTTGGCCCAGCTCTGCAAGGTCGCTGCCTGGGGGTCCTGTAGGCCGCGTTCGGTACGCGGGTCGTGGATGCCCTCTTCATCCCATGCCGTGTCGAGACCCACGATCCGCCAATGTTGGTTCTCTATCGAGAACCAACTCGACCGCTGCTGGCAAGCGAACCGTGGATCGGCGAGCAGCGTCTTGAAGTAGCCGTGCCCACCTGAGTACATGTCGTGGTTGCCGTTGAGTGACCAGGAGTAGACGGTGTTGGCCTCGTCCTCGCGAACGGGCCAGTAGCGCAGGAAGCGATCCCTGTACTCGCGCGCGAAGCCGGAGTAGTAGACGTCCCCGAGATGAATGGCGTGCACTTGGCGACCGTCCGCGATTCCGTCGTCGATCGCGCCCCGCATGTGTTGGGCGACCTGTTGTGCGCGCGGCAGCCCGGATCCCCAGTCGCCGACGATCACCAGGCGCGCCCGGTCGGCGAGCTGGACCGGTGCAGCCGGACGGGGGTTGAACGGGTGGCGATCGCGGAACATCTGCAATGCTTTGGCCAATCCGACCGAGGCCACCCAACCGACGTCGGTGATCTCGAAGGGGCCGAAAAGGCGCCGCTCAGAATCGAACTGGAGGTCATCGCCGATATCCAGCCGTCGACCGGTGACCGGGCTTACCGGGCCGCCTGCGTCGCGACGCTCCGCTGAGTCGTCCTCGACGATCAGCCCGGAATACTTGTCCTCGATCAGTTCTTCGACGGCTGACTGCAGAAGGCTCATCACCGGGTCGCGGCTGAAGAACGACTGCTCGTCAACGGCCGCCTCGTCGTCCCACCCCGAACGTCTGCCGCCCTCGGTGTCGTCAGGATGCGCCTGCACGCCGGACTTCTTGACCTGCTTGATGTCGTCGAGCGCCGCCGCATATTGACCTTGCGGGTCTCCTGAATCGGCGAGATCGGACAGTGACTCCTCGACCGCATCGAGCCATGTCAGAAGGAAGCTGCGGGAAAGGACTTGGGCGATCATGGAAGCCCTTCTGTGGTGGGATCCGCTTCGACCAAATGAGGGTAGGCATCTTTGCTCCGGTAAGGAGTGAGTAATGGACTACTTGTTTTTGCTGTGCGGACGGCGCCCCGCGACCGGTACGTTCCGGTACATGGATCTCGGCGGCAGGACGGCACTTCTCACCGGCGCGACCGGAGGCCTCGGGAGGGCGATTGCGGCGGCGCTCGCTGCGCGTGGCGCGAAGCTCATCCTGAGCTCCCGCAAGACGGAGGAGTTGGTGAAGCTCGCCAGATCGCTCCCGGGTGGCGGGCACACGGCACTCGTCGCCGACCTCGCCGAGGAAGGCGCGGCGCTCGCGTTGTTGGAGCAGGCCGGCGACATCGATGTGCTCGTCGCCAATGCGGCGCTACCCGCCTCGGGCAGTCTGGAGGGCTTCAGCCAAGACGAGATCGGCCGTGCGCTTCGCGTCAACCTCGAGTCGCCTGTGCGAATGACCCGCGAGCTGCTGCCGCACTGGCTCCAGCGCGGGAGCGGTCACTTCGTCTTCATCTCGTCGATCTCGGGCTTCGCCTCAACGCCGCGGGCATCCCTTTACGCGGCCACGAAGTTCGGGCTGCGGGGGTTCGCGCTCAATCTTCGAGAGGACCTGCGCAGCAGCGGGGTTGGCGTTTCGGTGATCGCGCCGGGTCTGATTCGCGACGCGGGAATGTTCGCCGAGAGCGGCGCCGCGCCGCCGCCCGGGATCGGTACCGGAACACCGAAACAGGTGGGTACTGCTGTGGTGCGAGCCATCGAACGCGACAAATTGGAGATCTCCGTGGCACCCCTTCGTCAACGGGCGCTCGCCCGCTTCGCGATGATGACGCCGGAGTTCTCCGGTCGACTTGCAGGTTCTGCCGCGACGAAGGCCGCGGATGCGATCGCGTCGGGCCAGACCGACAAGCGCTAGAGCGACTCGTCGTCAGGCGATGATTCGCGCCAGGTACGGCGTCATGCCGTCGGTACGTACCGGTGACACCGCGACGCCAGAATCGGTGGTCTCGATCATCTGTCCGTTGCCGATGAATAGCGCGACACTCTGGCTGCCATCGGGGCCGTAGAAGATCAAGTCGCCGGGCAGCGCCTGCGACGGCAGTATCTTCTGCCCGACCTTGTACTGCTCACCCGAGGACCGCGGCATCTTGATCCCGACACCCGCGAACGCGTAGACGATCAGCCCGGAGGCATCGAATCCGACCCGGGTTACGCGGGGCTCGGCGACGGCAGCACCAACAGGGCTGAGGTTGAGGCCGGTGGCGCCGACGTTGGGTGCCAGCGGGTCTGCGCCCAGGACGGGCGCGGGCGGGGCGGCAGGTGCGGGGGTGTCAACTGCGACGGTGCCCAGGCTGGGGCCCGAAATGTTGCCGCCGCCGTACGCGAATGGCACGCCACGCTGTGAAAGCGCCCGCGCGATCACGACATTGATCGCTTGTTGGTGGGTCGAGTCAGCGGTCGCCAAACCGGGCGTGGCGACCAACATCGCCAGGCTGATCGCAACGGCGAAGATGCGTTTCATGGAACTCCCTATCTTTGGGCGTGCGGGTCCGCGCACCCCTTAACCGCACGATCTCTTCAGTTAACAATTGTCACTGTAGTCACTTTTACAACAGACCGTCGACTTCGCCCAACTCTCCCCTGGTCGGCGAAGGAATTTTTGTCATACCGTGACCGCGCTGCTGACGATCCGTAATCGACGCGCGAAATCCATACGGCTGGTTGTGGTTTGCGACACTACCGTGGTGTCTATGACCCGGTTCCACGATCAGGACCTCACCGGCGCGCGGTTCGAGCGCGTCAGTCTTCGGGATGCCCGGATGAACGGAGTCGACCTCAGCGGGGCGCAGATCCGCGGCGCATTGTTCAACGGCAGCCGGATGCGCGGTGTGGAGTTGGTCGACGTCGAAATCAGCGGCGAACTGCAAAACGTCATCGTGAACGGTGTCGACATCGCGCCGCTCGTCGACGCCGAACTGAACCGCCGGATGCCGAACCGGGCCAAGATGCGCCCTGACGACAGCGACGGCTTCCGCGGAGCATGGGCAATCCTGGAGCAACTGTGGAAGGGCACCATTGCGCGGGCGATGACGTTTCCCGCCGCGGCGCTTCATGTCAACGTCGACGACGAATGGTCGTTCATCCAGACCCTGCGGCATCTGAACTTCGCCACCGCCGCCTGGGTCGGCCGGATGGTGCTCGGCAACGCATCCCCGTGGCACCCGTTGGATCTGCCATGGGACGAAGCGCCCGGCTGGGACGACATCCCCTGGGACCGCGAGGTGCAACCCGAACTCGAAGAGGTGCTCACCGTCCGCCGGGAAAGGCACGCGATGGTGCGGCATTTCCTGGAATCACTGACCGACGACCAACTCGCCACCGAAGTGTCTCGCTCTGAGCCGGGCTGGCCCCGAATGGAGCACTTCCCTCTCAAGGAATGTCTGCTCATCGTCCTCAACGAGGAATGGCAGCACCGGCTGTATGCCGAACGCGATCTGGATGCGCTTGAGGCGGATACCTGACGCGCTTACCTCGGTCCAGGCAGCCGCAGCACCAGTCGCGCCCCGCCCAACGGACTGGCCTCCAACTTGGCTGTGCCGCCGTGAAGTTCGGCTTGTTGAGCCACCAGCGCGAGCCCGAGGCCAGAGCCCGATCGCGCCGCCGTTGAGCCGCGTGAGAATCGTTCGAACACCGCGGCGCGTTCCTCTTCGGGCACACCGTCGCCGTTGTCGTCGACGGTGATCTCGACGCCATCACTGGAACTCTCTGCGCTGAGCCTGATTTCGGTGGCGTCGCCGTGTTTGACCGCGTTCTTGATGGCGTTGTCGATCACCAGCCGCAGGCCCGCGGGCAGCCCGACCATCAGCACCGTGGTTGAAGAAGCCAGGGACACATGGAGATTGGGGTAATTGCGCATCGCATCATGTGCGGCGCGGTCGAGCAGCTCGGTGATGTCGACCGGGACGAAGTCATCGACTGTGGTCAACTCGCCCTGGGCCAGGCGTTCGAGTGCGGTGAGCGTCGCTTCGATACGGCTCTGTGTGCGAATGACATCGCCGAGGACTTCCTTGCGTTGCTCGTCGCGGAGGTCGAGCGTGGCGAGCACCTCGAGGTTTGTCCGCATCGCCGTCAGGGGCGTCCGGAGTTCATGCGAGGCGACCGCGGCGAAGTCGCGGGCCGATTCGAGGGCGGCCCTGGTGCGCTGCTGTTCGTCGCCGATGCGGGCGAGCATTCCCTCGACGGCCTCGGCGATTTCCACGGCCTCTTGCACGCCGCGCACCTGCACCTCGTCGGGCTTGGACTGGGCGTTGATAGCGCGGGCCCGCTGGGCCAACAGCCGGAACGGGTTGATCATGATCAGCCACATCACCCAGCCCACCAGGATCGTGCCAACGATCACCCCGCCGCAGATCAACAAGACCCGTCGGTGAAGTTCGTCGATGCGATGCTGAGTTTCGGCCAGCGGCGCGCCGACGGCGATAGAGGCGACCCCCGCGGAGAAGGTCCGGACGCGGTACTCGACGCCGTTGATCGTGGTGGTGGCGTAGCCATTGTCGAACTGCGGCAACACGATGTCGCTGGGTACGGAGACGGTGGCGGGCCCGATTCGGGCGGTGCGCACCAGGCCGCCGTTGGGGACGGGCTGCTCGGCGGTCTCGTTCTCGGCGGTGCGCAACAGGGTGCTGATGTCCCCCAAACTGCTCACGGAGTCAAGCCGTCGGTCCAGCTGGCTGTACTGGTCGTTGGTCACGCCGATCCAGACCCACGCGCCGAGAGTGATGACCAGAGCAACCACCGAGAGCGCCGCGACGATCACGATGATGCGCAGCGAGAGGACGCGCGTCGGCAGCAGAATCAGCCGTTGGCCGCGGAGCACTACGACGCTCGCGGCGCAGGAACATACATGCCTGTCATCTTGCCCGACGTCCGACGACGGCGTGTGCAACGGCCTACCGGGAACATGTTAGCGCTTGCTGATTACCCCATCGCCGGTGATAGCCGCGCCGTATCGTCAAGTGATGTAGCGACCCAACGTTGGGCCGCCGTCACGAACATGGCTCGAAGAGGAGCATGACCCATGGCCATCATCGAATCGGACGCCCAGCCGCAGACACCGTTCGAGCGTGCGGTCGCTGACACTCAGCGATATTTCGACAGCCCGCGGTTCGACGGGATTACTCGCCTCTATTCGGCCCGCCAGGTCGTCGAGCAACGAGGCACGATCCCTTCCGACTACATCGTGGCGCGCGAGGCGGCGGACGCGTTCTACCCCCGCTTGCGCGAGTTGTTCGCCCAGCGCAAGAGCATCACCACCTTCGGCCCCTACTCGCCGGGTCAGGCGGTGGCCATGAAGCGGATGGGTATCGAGGGCATCTACCTCGGTGGTTGGGCGACCTCTGCCAAAGGCTCCATCAGTGAGGATCCAGGTCCCGATCTGGCCAGCTATCCCCTGAGCCAGGTGCCGGAGGAAGCCGCGGGACTGGTGCGCGCATTGCTGACGGCCGACCGCAATCAGGAGTACGTGCGCCTGCAGATGACGGAGGAGCAGCGCGCTGCGACGCCTGCGACGGACTTCCGCCCCTTCATCATCGCCGACGCCGACACCGGTCACGGCGGAGATCCCCACGTGCGCAACCTGATCCGGCGCTTCGTTGAGGCCGGCGTGCCCGGATACCACATCGAAGACCAGCGCCCAGGCACCAAGAAGTGCGGCCATCAGGGCGGCAAGGTTCTGGTGCCGTCGGACGAACAGATCAAGCGCCTCAACACCGCTCGATTCCAGCTCGACGTGATGAGGGTGGCTGGCATCATCGTCGCGCGTACCGATGCCGAGGCTGCGAACCTGATCGACAGCCGCGCCGACGAGCGGGACCAGCCGTTCCTGCTTGGCGTCACAAATCTGAAGATTCCGTCGTACAAGACCTGCTTCCTGGCGATGATGCGGCGTTTCTACGACCAGGGCGTCACGGAGGTGAACGGTCATCTCCTCTACGCACTTCCCGACGGTGAATACGCCACTGCGGACGCCTGGCTGGAGCGCAACGGCATCGCGGCGGCGATCGCCGAGGCCGCGTCGGCATACCAGGACCGCGCCGATCAATCGGTCGATGCGCTCTTCGACAAGGTCGAGTCGAAGTTCGTCGATGCCTGGCAGCTGGATGCCGGGCTGATGACATACGGCGAGGCGGTGGCCGAGTTGCTCGAGTTCCGTGAGAGCGAGGGCGAACAGCTCGACATGACCGTCGCGGGGTGGCGGCAATTCGCCGAACGGGCTCCGTTGTACACCGCCCGCGAAAAGGCGAGGGAAGTCGGAGCCGCCGTCGGTTGGGACTGCGAGCTCGCCAAGACGCCGGAGGGCTACTACCAGGTGCGAGGTGGCATCCCGTATGCGATCGCCAAGTCGCTGGCCGCGGCGCCGTTCGCCGACATCCTGTGGATGGAGACGAAGACCGCCGATCTCGCCGACGCCCGGGAATTCGCCGAGGCGATCCATGCCGAATTCCCCGACCAGATGCTGGCGTACAACCTCTCTCCGTCGTTCAACTGGGACACCACCGGCATGACCGACGACGAGATGCGGGCCTTCCCCGAAGAGCTCGGCAAGATGGGCTTTGTCTTCAACTTCATCACCTATGGCGGGCACCAGGTCGACGGCGTCGCGTCCGAGGAGTTCGCCACGGCGCTCCGGCAGGACGGCATGCTCGCGTTGGCTCGCCTGCAACGCAAGATGCGCCTGGTCGAGTCGCCGTACCGGACACCACAAACCCTGGTCGGCGGCCCGCGCAGCGATGCCGCCCTGGCGGCGTCATCGGGCCGCACGGCGACCACGAAGGCGATGGGCAAGGGCTCCACCCAGCATCAGCATCTGGTCCAGACCGAGGTGCCGAAGAAGCTGCTGGAGGATTGGCTGGCGCTGTGGGGTGAGCATTATCAACTCGGCGAGAAGCTGCGTGTGCAGCTGCGGCCGCTGCGTGCGGGCGGCGAACTGCTGGAGCTCGGCATCTTTGGCGAACGCGGCAATGGCGAGCAGGAGAAGCTGGCGAACGTGATCGTCGATCCCATCAAGGACCGGTACGGTCGCAGCATCCTCACGGTGCGCGATCAGAACACCTTTGCCGAGAAGCTGCGTCAGAAGCGGCTGATGACCCTCGTCCACCTCTGGCTGGTACATCGCTTCAAGGCCGAGGCGGTCTACTACGTCACTCCGACGGAGGACAACATCTATCAGACCGAGAAGATGAAGTCGCACGGCATCTTCAGCGATGTGCAGCAGGAAGTCGGTGAGATCATCGTCGCCGAGGTGAACCAGCCGCGCATCGAGGAGCTCCTCGCACCCGATCGTGCAGCGCTCGGCCGGTTGATCCGCAAGGAGGACTAGCGGCCGCGGCGGACTCGCTGCCAGATTCGGCGTGCCGCATCAACCGGTATCAGGCCGGCCTGCCACGCCTTCCCCTGCCAGGGCGCCCCGACCCCGACGAACGTGACGACGGCACCGTCGGCCTCGCCGCTCTTGCCCGCTGTCAAGTCGATGGTTGCGTGCGCAACGATGATCCGCCCGTCTTTGCACAGCGCTGGAACCTTGAACAGGTCCTTGGTCAATCGGCCGGACTTCATCGCCTGATCGAACCCCCACCAGTGCACGGGCCGTAACGCGGCGGGGATGACGATATTGAGACTGCGCCCGATCGCATCCTCCGCTGAATAGCCCACGACATCGGTGACCGCTTCACCCCATTGATGAATGATGCCTTTGCGATCGACGGTCACGCTGGCGCGCAGATCGGTGTGGGTCGCTTCGGAAGCGTCCATATCTTTAGTACGGCCCGCAGCCGCGGCTGGTTCACCCTTGCGGGATCCTGGGTCCGGCAAAGTCGGCACCACATCTCGGTGAACCATCCAAAGCTTTGTTCCGTGCTAGAGAGTATGACCGTTCGACGGTCGGGGGTGGGGACCGAATCCGATGTGATGTGGGTGCCTGCGCTGGCGCGTGGGCTCATCCGCGAGGATGTGCTGCGCTCGATGCGATATTGCGACGGCTACACCGACCTGCTCGGGTCCGGTGAGCCTGCGAGGCCCAGCCTCGCGCAGCGCGCGATGAACAGCCCGTCGGTGGCCGCGATCTACCAGCACATCTGGCGGCCGATCATGGTGGCCGTGATGAGTCTGCACGGCATCTCGCTCTCGGCGGAGCGCGAAAGAGCTGCTGCCGCACTGCATCTCGGTGGTCGTCAGCGCATACTCGACGTCGCTTGCGGCCCGGGTAACTTCACCAGCTTCTTCGCCGGTCGGCTTGACGGGGACGGGTTCGTCATCGGGTTGGACAGCTCGGCGCCGATGATGGAGCGCGCCGTCCGCGACAACAGTTGCGACCGTGCGGTCTACATGCGCGGCAACGCGCTCGACCTCCCCTTCAACAGCAGTGCGTTCGACGTGGTGAGCTGCTTTGCCGCGCTGCATCTCGTGCCAGAGCCGTTCGGCGTGCTGCACGAGATGGTCCGGGTGCTCTCGCCCGGTGGACGGATCGCCGTGATGACGACCTACGGACGCGAGTCGCTCCTGGTACGGAAGGGACTCGAGCTAGGCGCGACGATCTGCGGCGTCAGAGTCTTCGACCGCACCACCGTGCCAGCCTTCTTCGCGGCCGCCGGCCTGGTCGACATCGAGCAGGAGTTACGCGGAATCTCCCAGTTCGTGACGGCTCGCCGGCCGGAGCAGGTCACCGAGTCTCGACTGCGGCGGGCCAGATAGCCTGGACGCCGATGAGATCAGCCGTCAGACAAGGCATTTCGGCGGCGCGAACGCTCAGTAGGGATATGCGTGCAAGGTCATGCTGAAGAACAGGTACGCCATGCACATCAACGAGTTCAGTAGGAGCAGAACCAGGCCGGCGACGATCAGCCACCGCACGACTCGACGCTGATGGCGCTTCAGCTTCGCTAGACGCTGCTCTTCTTGCATCAGAGTCGCGGCGATAGCGAAGCTGACATCCGTCAATTCGTCATCGCGTGCAGATGCACCAGCCGCGATCTGCCGAAGCCGCGTCGCCGGGATGGCGACACCGACGTCTCCGAAGCGCCTGCTCAACCGACGCGCCTGCCCGCGCGTCAACGCCCGATCCTGCATCAAGAGGTGATGCGACGGGCTTGTCACGGACGTTAATTTTAGCCTGCTGGCACCACGCTGACCGCGTCTTGAGTCGATTGGTCGGTGCGTTTTGCCGCGCCCGCGATTGCCGGCCGGGCAGAGGGGGCGGGCGGGAAGTCCATGGTGCCGCGATGCCCGGCACGCGGTACACCGTCCGTTAGATTGAGCAAACCATGTCAACCGAGGCTGGGCACGCCCCCTTTCTGCTGCTCTCGATCCGCGCCGAGGACGCGGCGGCTGACGACGAGTACGGGGCGGTGATGCGCTTCGCCGGGCTGGGCACGAACGGGTTGCAGCGGATCCGGCTCACCCACGAGTCGTTGGGAGACATCGATCTCGCCGACTGGTCCGGGATCATCTTGGGCGGCGGACCCTACAACGTCAGCGACCCGGCCGACTCGAAATCGCAGACGCAGCTTCGAGTCGAATCCGAACTCTTGCCGTTGATCGGTCGCATCGTCGATCACGATTTTCCGTTTCTCGGATGCTGTTACGGCGTCGGCACGCTCGGTTCAGTTGTCGGCGCTACCGTCGACCGGACCTACCCCGAGCCTGTCGGGGCCTTGACCGTCACTCTCACAGAGCAGGGGCGCCGGGATCCCCTGTTCGCCGAACTCCCCGACGTTTTCGACGCGTATGGCGGCCACAAGGAAGGGGCCAGCGCGCTGCCCCAGGGCCTGGCCTGCCTCGCCTACTCGGCCGACTGTCCTATCCAGGCTTTCCGCGTCGGCGACAACGTCTATGCCATGCAGTTTCACCCCGAACTCGACGCCGACGGGATCTGCACGCGCATCGACGTGTACAAGGACTACGGCTACTTCGCGCCCGAAACTGCGCAGTCGCTGAAATCGGCGGCACTTGATCGCAGCATCGACCATCCCCCGTCCATCTTGCGCAGGTTCCGCGAGCGCTACGCCCGAGCAGTGTGACGCACCGGGGGCGAGGCACTCGCACGCGTCGTGACCACGACTGCCCTTGGCACTCAACGCCATTCAGGGGGTCGCCTGCGGTGACGTCGACGTCGTCGCGAGTGGCGTCACGAGAGCTATCAGCAGGCACAGCGCGAACTGCCTTTGTTGACAACGGAATTCGGCCTCGATTCGAGCGACGCTGGACGGTTAGGTGTCCGCGGTCAGTGCCTTGAGTTCGTCGAGCGAGTCGCCGATCACATTGCTGAGGTCGTCGTCCTCGCCGGCGCTGATCCATCGGTCGAAGGCGACCTTGAAGGTTGCGACCGCTGTTTCCGCTGTGAGTTTGGCGGCCGGTTGCGGGACACCGCGGCGGCCCAACGCCTCTGCCATCGTCGCCGCGAGCGATGCCAGCTTGATCAACTCGCGCTCCTGCAGGCCGGGGTTGGCGGCGATGACCGCCTGGCGCCGTCGGGCGTGTTCGCGGCGGCCCTCGAAAATCTCGCCGACCGCCCGCAGTGCTTCGCCCACCGCCTCGAACGGCGATGCGGAGTCGGGAGCGCCGGCGATGTGCGCCGCCACCAGCGCCATGAGCGCGTCCTGCCCCCAGAACAGCACCTCGCGTTTGTCGGCGAAGTGCCGGAAGAACGTTCTCTCCGTCAGACCTGCCCGCCGTGCGATCTCCGCAACCGTCGTGTCGTCGAACCCGCACTCCGTGTAGAGGTCGAGGGCCGCCTGCTCCAGGCGGCCGCGCGCGTTGGGCTCCCACCGGCTCATGCCGTGATTTTAGGGGAATGACAGCGACTGACATCAGCGTTACTGTGATGACAGCAGCTGACATCATGGGAGGTTCCAATGCGAGTGTTTGTCACCGGCGCGTCCGGTTTCATCGGATCAGCCGTCGTTTCGGAGCTCATCGCCGCAGGTCACGAGGTGCTCGGCCTGGCCAGGTCCGATCTCTCGGCGCACGCCGTAGAGGCTGCGGGAGCACAGGTCCACCGAGGCGATCTCGACAACCTGGAAAGTTTGCGCGCGGGCGCTGAGTCCGCCGACGGGGTCATCCATCTGGCCTTCAATCACGACTTCACGAACTACGCAGGCGCTGCCGAGACCGATCGGCGCGCCATCGACGGACTCGGCGAGGCGCTCGCCGGATCCGACCGGCCGCTCGTCGTCACGTCCGGGTTGGCCGGGTTCGCACTGGGCCGCACGATGACGGAGGACGACGCCGCCGATCCCAACTCTCCACGCGCCTCGGAGCAGGCGGCGCTGGCGTTCACCTCGCGCGGTGTGCGCGTCTCGGTTCTGCGGCTGCCACCGTCCGTACACGGTGAAGGCGATCACGGCTTCGTCCCACGCCTGATCGACATCGCTCGCGAGAAGGCCGTCTCGGGCTACCCCGGCAACGGGTCCAACCGCTGGCCCGCCGTGCACCGATTCGATGCGGCCCGACTGTTTCGGTTGGCGCTCGAGTCGGCGCCCGCGGGTGCGCGCCTGCACGCGATCGGCGACGAGGGCGTCCCGGTCCGTGAAATCGCCGGCGCCATCGGCCGCAACCTCGGACTGCCCGTGACCTCGATCGCGTCGGAGGCGGCTGCCGACCACTTCGGCTGGCTCGGCGTCTTCTTCTCGCTGGACCTGCCGGCCTCCAGCACCGTCACCCGCGAACTGCTGGGGTGGCGCCCGACCCGCCTTGGCCTCCTCGAGGATCTCGAGCAGGGCGGCTACTTCGACGACCGGGCCGCGTGACCATGGCGACAGGAGTGTTGATCGCACCCGATCGCGGCGCTGCCAACCTCGTCGACGACGCTCTCGACAAGGCGCGGGCCGCCAACGACGCAGGCGTGTCGCAGTTGTGGCTGGGCCAGCAATTGGACTATGACGCAATCGGTTTGGCCGCGTTGATCGGGACGGCGATCCCGAATATCGCAGTGGGCACCTCGGTGGTGCCGATCAATCCACGCCATCCGTTGATCGTCGTGGCCGCAGCGCAAACGGCCCAAGCGGCGACTCACGGCAGGTTCAGTCTCGGCCTGGGCCTTGGGGTGCCGTTCCTCGAAGAGGCTGTCTTCGGCCTCACGACGCGCGAAACGGTGCAACGACTGCGCGAATATCTGACGGTGTTGCGGGCGATTCGCGACGATCGCACGGTGAACTTCCGCGGCGCACAGCTGACTGCGGTGGATCCGTCGGTGTTGCCGGTCGCGTTGGCAGGTGCGACACCGTTTCCGCTCTATGTCGCGGCGATGGGGCCCCGCGCGCTGCAGGTCACCGGCGAATTGGCCGACGGCACAATACCCGCCAACGCGGGTCCGCGCACCATCGGGGAATTCATCGCGCCAACGATCACGCGGGCGGCTGCCGACGCCGGACGGCCCACTCCGCGGATCATCGCGATGGTCAGTGTCGCGGTCACCGATGATGTCGACGCCGCGCGTGACGCCGCGACTGCCACCATGGCCCTGTATGACTCAATTCCGTCCTACCAGAAGGTGTTTGCACGCGAAGGGGTGTCTTCGGGCGTCGAACTCGCCGTGATCGGGTCTGCTGAATCGGTGACCCGCAGCCTCAACGCATACCTCGACGCCGGGGCGACGGATGTGGCGCTGCTGCCCTTGCAGACGGGGCCGGCCGAACTACAACGCGTATACGAGGTGGCCGCAGACCTGTGACCGACGGTCCTCAGTCGGGAAACGTTGGCCCGACAGCGGTTCGGGCGCCGAGTGCACGGCCGCTTCCCCACCCCAGTTCCCTGCGGTAGCCGCCTAGCAGCCCCGAGGCCGCTAGTTCGGCGGGGTCCCTGAAAGGCGAGTCCGCTGGCGCCCTTGTCGCCAGCGGCGCGACGAACAGCGCGTCGGTCGGGCAATACGCCTCGCATTGAAAGCAGGTCTGGCAGCTGTCGTGTCGCGCGATCACCGGAATCCCATCGGGCCCGCGGTCGAACACCCGCGTGGGGCACACGTCGACGCACCGATCGCACGCGATGCATCGGTCCCGGTCGACGACCTCGATCATGCGGCCAGCCGTGCGGACTCGGGGCGGGACCAAATCTCGTCGAGACCGCCAGTGAGGAGGCGATGGCCCTGGGTGGGATTCTGCATCGGGTAATCCAGCCGCTTGTGCATGCCGCGCGTCTCCGTGCGGGTCAGGGCCGAGTGGTACATCCACCGGCCGTGGGCCACCATCGCGGCCGCTTCGCGGACCCTGAAGAGGTCCTCTCCGTCCGCGCCGAGCCCTGCCCGGACCTCAGACCAGGTGTCGTGCAACGACTTCAGGGCCGGTCCCAGTAGATCACCGTTCCTCAGGTAGTTCAGTTCGTAGGGCAACACTTGACGCTGAACCTCGGCGATCACGTCGCGGTGTCCGATTCTGACGCTGCCCGTCGGGCGGATACCGGCTTCGCCCACGGCGTGCAGCTCACTGTGCTGTCGGCCCCGGCGAAGTGCAAACCCGGCCGCGCCCTGCCCCGCCCAGCTGCCCGAGGACGCCGCCCACGCCGCGTTGTGGCTGCCGCCGCCGGTGAAGCCGCCACAGATCAGCTCGCGGGTCGCAGTGTCACCGGCGGCATATAGTCCCGGCACGTCGGTGGAGCAGTCGTAGTCGGCGATCCGCACACCACCGGTGCCGCGAACGGTTCCTTCGGCCAGCAGCGTGATTTCGAAGTAATCGGTGAACGGGTTGATGCCCAGCCGGTCGAAGACGAGGAAGAAGTTGGGCTGCCCCTTGCGCATCGCGCGCTGTTCGTCGTCTGTGGCACGGTCAATCCGGGCGAAAACCGGTTCGCACAGTAAGGTTTTCGCGATGACCGATCGGCCCCTCGTGCTACCTGCACCCTCGATCACCGTCTTGTCGGCGCGGTAGAACGTGGCCCACGAATAGTAGGCGGTCTTGGTCAGAGAGGTGCCCTTGACCGCTATCGCATATGCGTTGGAGAACTCCATGCCCGACAGGACGGCACCCGCCTCCACCGCCATCAGCGCGCCGTCACCGGTGTTGACGTCACATCCGAGCGTCTTGGACTGAAACGCGCAGCCACCGGCGGCCAGCACGACGGAAGAGGCCTCGACGCGCAGCGTCCGCCCCGATTCGCGCTCGAGCACGGTCGCCCCTGACACCACGCCGTCGTCATCGACCAGAAGTTCCACCGCCGGGGTGTGGTCGAGGATGCGAACCCCAAGGCGCTGCACCCGGTGTCGTTGCCTACGCATGTATTCGGGGCCCTGCAGGTCGTCTCGGATTGAGCGGCCTGCCCCGTCGACAGGAAACGGGTAACGCTGGACCGCGGCGAGTTCGTCCATCCTGGCGTGGGTTTCGTCAAGCACCCGAGTCATCCACTCGCGGTCGGCGAGGTGGCCGCCGAGGGCTTCACGGCTGGCCATCGCCGCTTCCCGCGTCTCGGGCACATCCTCGACGTACCAGATCCCGGTGCCGACCGATGCGGTCGCACCGCTGGCACCTGTGTAGCCTTTGTCGGCGAGGACCACGTCGACGCCGGCCTCCGCGGCCTTGATCGCGGCCCACGTCCCAGCGGGGCCACCGCCGATCACCAACACATCCGTCGAAAGCCGTTCGCCGACAGCCTTATTCGTCATCGCACCCCGCTCGTCTGGAATTGGTTGGCCGGTACCGCCAGGCCGTAGTGCTCACGCAGCGTCCTACCCGTGTAGTCATCTCGGAACAGTCCCTTGCGGCGCAGGATCGGCAGGACGTGGTCGACGAAGGTCTCCAGTCCCGACGGCAGCGCCGCAGCCATGATGTTGAACCCGTCGGCGGCGCCACCCTCGAACCAGGCGACGATCGTGTCGACGACCTGGTCCGGGGTTCCGATGAAGGTGAAGTGGCCACGGCCACCGCCCAGTCGTGACAGGATCTCGCGAACGGTCAGGTTTTCCCGCTGCGCCAACTCGACGATGAGGTCTGCGCGGCTCTGGGCGCCTTCGAGTTTCGGGCGTGCCGAAACGAAGTCCGGCAGCGGTCGGTCGAGTTCGAACGTCGACGTGTCGGACTCCAGAATGTTCCCCAGCTGCCAGAGCCCGTACTCCGGAACCCGAAGTTCGTCCAGTTGCCGCGCCAACTCCCGGGCTTCGCGCTCGGTCGAGCCGATGATCGGCACGATCCCCGGCAGCACGAGCACAGCGTTGGGATCGCGACCCGCGGCCTTCGTCCGCGCCTTGATGTCACCGTAGAAGTCGGCGGCACGCTCGTAGGTTTGGTGCGCGGTGAAGATGGCCTCCGCGTGGCGGGCGGCGAAGCTCTTCCCGTCCTCCGAGGATCCCGCCTGCACGAGCAACGGATGCCCCTGCGGCGGCCGCTCCACGTTCAGCGGGCCTGCGACCTTGAAGTGGTCTCCTCGGTGGCCGACGGCGTGCAGGCGGGACAGGTCGGCGTAGCGGCCCGACGACTTGTCACCGAGAACCGCCTCTGTTTCCCAGCTGTCCCACAATGCCTTTGCGACATCGAGGAACTCATCGGCGCGCGCATACCGCGACGAATGGTCGAGGCGGTTGTCGATGCCGAAGTTTGCGGCCTCTTCCGGGGTTGCCGAGGTGACGATGTTCCAGCCGGCCCGCCCACCGCTGACATGGTCGACCGACGCGAGGCGGCGCGCCAGGTTGTACGGCTCGTTGTACGTCGACGACACCGTCGCGATCAGTCCGATCCGGCTCGTGTGCTGTGACAGCGCGGTCAGCAGGGTCAGCGGCTCGAGCTGTCCGGGAGGACGGAACTCGCCGCTGCCGGTGAGCGCCGGGCCATCGGCGAGGAACAACGAGTCGAACTTCGCCTCCTCCGCCAACTGGGCCAGTGCGACCCAATGCGGCAGGTCGAAGTCGGCTCGCGGATTGCTCTCCGGCAGTCGCCACGCCGCCTCATGGTGGCCCGCCTCCATCAGGAACGCGTTGAGGTGCAGTTCTCGCTGCCCTGCACTCATGAGAGCTTCGTGCTGTCGAAGCCGTCGGGCAGGAGATTGTCGGTGATGGTGGTGATTTCGACCTTCTTGGTGATCTCACCGGCCTCGAAGAACGCGTCGCTGAGGGCCTGTTGGGCTTTGACGTCCTCCGGCAGGACCTGAGTGATCTTGAATGGGTAGGAGTCCACGGTCGCCCTGGCGTCTTCCAGGGAGACACCCGTCTCTTTCGAGATGGCCTCGGCGTATTGGTCCGGATTCTGTTGGGCCCACGTGAAGATGCGCGCGATTCGGGTGAGGACGTCCGCGAGCGCGGCACGCCGGTTCGGGTCGCCGAGCGATTTGTCGGTCGCCACGTAGTAGTTGTTGACCTGATCGATCGGCGGAACGCCCTTTGCGATGACCCGTGCACCGTCCTTGACCGCGATCGCCGACGGCGGATTCCAGATCGACCAGGCGTCCACCTTGCCGGAGTTGAACGCAGAGGCGCCCGCCGCCGGGCTGAGGTACACGAGCTCCACGTCCTTGGGGGTCAGGCCGACGCTCTCGAGCGCGAGCAGCGCGAGCCCGTGGGCCGAACTGCCCGGCGGGAGGGCGAGCTTCTTGCCCTTCAGGTCGGCCAGCGACTGGATCGGCGACCCCTTCGGCACGATGATGTTCTCGGCGGCCTTGGTCTGATCGGCGCCCCGCTGTACGGCGACGATCTTGAAGCCGAATTGCTTTGCCGCCCCAGTGATCGGCGGGACGTCACCGACGTAGCCAAGGTCGATGTCGCCGGAGGCGGTGGCCTGCACGAGCGGCGGACCGTAGTCGAAGCGGGCGAACTTGATCTTGTACGGCGCATCGTCGAATGCGCCCGTGACCTTCGACAGCTCCTCGCTGCCGTCGCCGCCGTTGTCGCCAATGGTGAACGTGTACTGGCTCCACTCCGGGTGGCTTGCCGCCGTCGCACCGCCCGCGCTGCTCAGCGGGGCATCAGGGGCCTTCGACGACGAGCAGGCCGCAAGAACGCTGGTCACGGTGAGCAGCACTGCGGCAAACGTGAGTCGAAAAGGTCTGTGGGACATGCGCTCTCCTGAGATGTGTGTCGTATCGGGGTGGCTGGTTCAGTGCTGGCTTGCAAGCCCGAGGTCAGACAAGAGTGCGGCGCGCAGTTCCTCACGGGCGACACTCGCCTCCCGCTCGGGAGCCGAGAGGTGGACCCTGTGCGCGTCGCCGATTCGGCCGCTGTTCATCACGACGATCCGGTCGGCGAGAGCGATGGCCTCATCGACGTCATGCGTGACGAGAAGCATGGACGCGTGGTGTTTGCGACGGAGTGCACGCACGAGATCGTGCATGCGCAGTCGGGTGATGGCGTCCAGGGCTGCGAACGGCTCGTCGAGCAGCACCAGCTCGGGTTCCGAAACCAGGGCACGAGCCAACGCGACACGCTGCGCTTCACCGCCGGAAAGCTCTTTGGGCCAGGCCTTTTCGCGACCCGCGAGGTTTACCTCGGTCAACGCTTTGAGTGCGCGTTGGTCGGCATCGGGGCCGTGCAAGCCCAACGTGACGTTGCGAAGGACGCGTTGCCACGGCAGCAGTCGGTCGCCCTGGAAGACGATGGCTCGGTTGGCGGGCACTTCGATGCGGCCGCCGTCCGGCTTGTCCAACCCCGCCAACAGGCGCAAGAGGGTGCTCTTGCCGCAACCTGAGGGGCCGAGGAGGACGACGAGTTCATCGCCGTCGATCCTCAGATCGAGGTGGTCCAGGACGATGCGATCGCCGAACCTGCGGACGACTTGCTCAACGAGCACACCCGTCTGCGTGCGCGGCGTGGTCGTGATCGTGGCGGTCATATCGCCTCGTAACTGGGTCGCCATCGCAACAGCACGCGCTCGAGCATCCGGACGAACTGATCGGCGAGCAGACCGAGGATCGAATAGATCACCAGCCCGACGAAAACCTTATTGGTCTGCAGATATGTCTGGGCCTGGGTGATCAGGAAACCGAGGCCCTCGTCGGCGTTCACAGTCTCGGCGGCGACCAGGCCGAGGATGCTGTACGCAAGCGAAAAGCGAAGCCCGACAAGAAAACCGGGAAGCGCACCGGGTACGAGCACCCGGCTGACGATTCGCCAGGGGCCGGCACCCGTGGTGCGGGCCATCTCGATCAGGCGTTGGTCCACGCCGCGGATCGCCGCGAACAAATTCAGGTACATCGGCACGCCGGCACCGAATCCGATCAGCAAGACCTTCGTCAGTTCGTCGATGCCGAACCACACGACGAACAGGGGCAGCACCGCGAGTAACGGGATCGTGTTGAGGATCTGTGCCACACCGTTGAATACGTACTCGCCGGTGCGCAGGAACCCGCCGAGTACGCCAGTCAGGATGCCGACGCTCAACCCGATCGCGAGGCCGATCCCCGCGCGCTGCAATGAGATTGACAGGTCGGGGCCGAGGATGCCGTCCCGCCACAGCTCCACCGTTGTGCTCAGGATGT
The DNA here is from genome assembly GCA_963698965.1 of uncultured Actinomycetota bacterium. Taxonomy (GTDB): domain Bacteria; phylum Actinomycetota; class Actinomycetes; order Mycobacteriales; family Mycobacteriaceae; genus Mycobacterium. Next base: position 138,182 of record CAVOSY010000013.1, on the reverse strand, counting down.
CGCTGGGCGGCGGGGCGTACGTCGGTTTGAGGATTCCCGTCCTGGCGAGAATCTCCCACACCATCAGGATCGCCACCGGGGTCGTGTAGATACCCAGAGGCCAGCGCAGCCGGCGCCGTAGGGCGCCGAATCGCGACTGTCGTCGGGAGTCGCTCGGCAGAAAGACGTCGCGGGACCGCGCGGTCGGTGTCGTCGCGACGGGGACAAAGGGTACTGCGGCCGGCTTCGCGGCCAGGCTGATATCGCTCATGCCTGCCCTTTCTCGGCGCGGTGGGATGTGGGCATGGGTGCCTTCCGGGCACGGGGTCGCGTACTGATGATGTCGTCGACACGATGCCGGAACGGGATCGACTGCGGGAGCCATCAAATCGGCGGGATTAAATTCCGAGGACGAGCGTTCCGCACAGCGCGCCGACCCATGGCGCCGCGAACGGACGTTCTGACATGCGGACCGCCCTGGTGGGTTCATGTCCGAATGTCAGGGTGCGGCGACGCGGTCGGTTACGCCATACGTCGTGAACTACTTGTTCACGCAAGACATCCCAGGAAAGACTTGACTCATTCCAGAAAAGGGGCATGATGGGTGCCGTGGCCCCGGCTCCGGATTACGCGGATCAGCTCCGAGCAGCTGACTTACGCGTGACGCGGCCTCGGTTGGCGGTGCTGGAGGCGGTCGATGCGCATCCGCACGCCGACACCGAGACGATCTTCGGGGCCGTGCGCGACGGCCTGCCCGAGGTGTCGCGCCAAGCGGTGTATGACGTGCTCGCCGCACTGACCGCCGTGAGTCTGCTGCGGCGGATCCAGCCGTCAGGCTCCGTCGCGCGTTACGAGTCGCGGGTCGGCGACAACCATCATCATGTGGTCTGCCGGTCCTGTGGGGTCATCGCGGACGTCGACTGTGCCGTCGGCGAGGCGCCCTGCCTGACCCCTTCTGACCACGACGGCGCGTTGGACGGCTTTGTGCTCGACGAGGCCGAGGTCATCTACTGGGGCCTGTGCCCCGACTGCTCCGCATCACAAGCGTCGCGATCACACCCGTGATCACAGCCCGTTTCACCAACCCCATTAAGGAAGGATCGACGTGTCCGACAGCGAAAACCCGGCACTGGATTCACCCACACCGAAGGCGCACGGTCCGCTGACCAACCAGGACTGGTGGCCCGATCAGATCGACGTGTCGAAGTTGCACCGCAACTCACCGGTGTCCAACCCGTTGGGTGAGGACTTCGACTACGCCAAGGAATTCGCCAAGCTCGATGTGGACGCGCTCAAGGCCGAGGTGGCCTCGGTGCTCACCACCTCGCAGGACTGGTGGCCCGCCGATTACGGCCACTACGGGGGCCTGATGATCCGGCTGAGCTGGCACGCCGCAGGCACCTACCGCATCTTCGACGGCCGCGGCGGTGGCGGGCAGGGCGCGCAGCGATTCGCCCCGCTCAACAGCTGGCCGGACAACGGAAACCTCGACAAGGCCCGCAGGCTGCTGTGGCCCGTCAAGCAGAAGTACGGCAACAAGATCTCGTGGGCCGACCTGCTGGTGTTCGCGGGCAACGTGGCCCTGGAGTCGATGGGCTTCAAGACCTTCGGGTTCGCGTTCGGCCGCCCGGACATCTGGGAGCCCGAGGAGATCCTGTTCGGCGAAGAAGACGAGTGGTTGGGCACCAACAAGCGGTACTCGGGCACGCGCGATCTGGCCCAGCCGTACGGCGCCACCACGATGGGCCTGATCTACGTGAATCCCGAAGGCCCAGAAGGCAAGCCGGATCCGGTCGCGGCCGCGGTCGACATCCGGGAGACCTTCGGCCGGATGGCGATGAACGACGAGGAGACCGCGGCGCTGATCGTCGGCGGGCACAGCTTCGGCAAGACCCACGGTGCAGGCGACGCCGACCTGGTGGGTGCCGAGCCCGAGGGCGCGCCGATCGAGCAGCAGGGCCTGGGCTGGAAGAGTGCCTACGGTTCCGGTAAGGCCGGCGACGCGATCACCAGCGGCCTCGAGGTGGTGTGGACCACCACGCCGACGAAGTGGAGCAACAACTTCCTGGAGAACCTGTACGGTTTCGAGTGGGAGCTGACCAAGAGCCCGGCCGGCGCGTGGCAGTTCGTGGCCAAGGACGCGGAGTCCGCCATCCCTGACCCGTTCGGCGGACCCAACCGCAAGCCCACCATGCTGGTGACCGACATCTCGCTGCGCGAGGACCCGATCTACCGCGAGATAACCAGCCGCTGGCTGGAGCATCCCGAGGAGCTTGCCGAGGCGTTCGCCAAGGCGTGGTACAAGCTGCTGCACCGCGACCTGGGCCCGATCTCACGCTATCTCGGGCCGTGGATCGCTGAGCCGCAGTTGTGGCAGGACCCGGTACCCGCGGTCGATCACGAGCTGATCGACGACTCGGAAGCCGCGTCGCTCAAGACCAAGATCCTGGAGTCTGGCCTGTCGGTTACGCAGTTGGTCAAGACGGCGTGGGCGGCGGCCGCCAGCTTCCGCGGCACAGACAAGCGCGGTGGTGCCAATGGTGCGCGGCTGCGTCTCGAACCGCAGAAGAGCTGGGAGGCCAACGAACCGGCTGAGCTGGCAAAGGTGCTGCCGGTGCTGGAGAAGATCCAGCAGGACTTCAACGCCTCCGCCTCGGGTGGCAAGAAGGTGTCGCTAGCCGATGTCATCGTGCTGGCCGGCAACGCGGCGATCGAGAAGGCCGCCAAGGATGGCGGCGTCGAGGTGACCGTGCCGTTCAGCGCGGGCCGCACTGACACCACCCAGGAGGAAACCGATGTGGAGTCGTTCGCGGTGCTCGAACCACGGGCGGACGCGTTCCGCAACTACTTCCGCGCCGGCGAGAAGCTGCCGCTGGAGCAGCTGCTGCTGGAGAAGGCGTACCTGACCGGCGTCACCGCTCCGGAGCTGACGGTGCTGATCGGCGGTCTGCGGGCACTCGGCGCCAACCACGGTGGCACCAAGCACGGTGTGTTCACCGACCGACCGGGTGTGCTGAGCACTGACTTCTTTACCAACCTGCTCGACATGAGCACGCAGTGGAAGGCATCGGAGAAGGCGGAAAACGTCTACGAGGGCACCGATCCTTCGACGGGACAGGTGAAGTGGACGGCGACGGCCAACGATCTCGTGTTCGGTTCGAACTCGGTGCTGCGTGCGCTGGTCGAGGTCTACGCCCAGGATGACAACAAGGAGAAGTTCGTCAACGACTTCGTCAAGGCCTGGGTCAAGGTGGCGAACAACGACAGGTTCGACCTCAAGTAGCCGGGCAGGATCACAACCCTGACGCAACACCCCGCGAGCGCACAGGCTCGCGGGGTGTTGCGCGTTCGGCTCAGATCTGCCGCGCCAGTTGAGCGCCGATGAGCGGCGCGATCTTTGCTGCCATGTACGCGTGCCCGGCGTCGGTGGGATGGACACCGTCCTTACCGATCAATTCCGGCCTACCGACGAACCAGCCCGCCGCGATCGGATCGATGAACGTCGCGCCCGCGACTCCCGCCTGATACTTCAGGGCGTCGCGGATCCTGAGCACCGTATCGGGCGGATCTGCGGTCGGCCATGGCGGTCCGATCACCAAGAACTTAGCGGATGGCGCTGTGCGACGCGCCAATTGGTACGTGCCGTACGCCAGAACCGACAGCTGCGTCGGATCGACCCCTTGGTCGTTGCGGGAGCCGAAGAACACCACCAACGCATCGTCCGGCTTGACCGCGTCAGCCGTGAGGTCCTCGAACACGCTGCCGTGGTTGCCGCGCGTGCCGTACCCGGCGCCGCCCTCGGCTGCCACGTTCGCCGTGACAGGTAATCCTTGTCTCGCCAGCAGCTGCCATGCTCGGGCGGCCCAGCCGTTGGAACCAAGTCCGCCCAGGTCGCCTCCGGTTGTGTAGGAGTCCCCGATCACCGCGATGCGATTCAGTGAAGCGTCCAACGTCATTATGTCGTTGTGTCTCACCGGTGTTGATGTCGCGTCGAGCAGCCCAAGCGCTAGAGCGATGGCAACGACGGACGTGACCAGACGACTCACCGGAACAGCCTACGGCCCAATTCGCGAAAACGCCGGTGCGGACGAAATTGTGTGCAATGCGTTACAGAATCGCTGCAATGTCATCGCGCGCAGCGGAATTCGGGTCTGTACCATCTGTCAGCCCGCGCGCGCGGTGACGGCGTTTGCAGGGACTTGGCGGGGGCCGTGGATGGGTTGGAGCTTGCCGTGTGCCGGATCGAGCGCCCCGGCGTGGGCGTCGGCGTGCGACTCCAGCGTATTGACTGGAGGCTGTCGCTCCTTGACCATGTTGCGCATCCAGATGCGGGCGGGCTCCTCGACGAAGTGGTACAGCAGTACCGCACCGAGGAAGGCGACCGCGAACACGCCGACCATTATCAGCTTCGCCGACCAGCTCGGCGTGAGGATGATTTCGAATTGCGCCGTGAACCAGTTCCAGGCGGTGTGCACGATTTCGTGCACCATATACAGGCTGAATGAGATGTATCCGCCGTACACCATTATTCGGGTCGACAGCAGCCGGGGCAGACTGCCGATTCCGACCGCCAACGACGCGACCAGCGGCACGAAAAGCACGTCGACGAGCCCGCTCGAGTCGGACACCTTGGCCACCGGATACGCGTCCAGGAAGTAGAGAATGCCGATGATGCCGGCGCAGAGAACCACGGACAGGTAGCCGGCCCTACGCTGACCTGCCTCTGAGAGTTGCATCTTGCGAACCGCAGCGCATGCCAGCGCCCCCGCGGTGAACTGCATGACGATCCGCGGCAGCCAACTCCACGGGGTGTAGAAGTGGCCGGTCGCCAGCAAGAGAAGGGTCGGTGGCAAGCACGCGGCGACCGCGAGCCACAGCAGGCCCCTTACCCGCGTCGCGCGCGCTATCCGGAAGATCGCCAGCACCACCACCCCGAACAACAGGTACGCCAGCCACTCCGCGCTGATCGACCAGGCGGGTCCGTCCCAGCTCGATCCGTCGAAGAACGGCTGGAACCACAGCTGCACCAGCAGAACCTGGCGGGCATAGCTGACGGCACTGAGCTGGTCTGCGACGGGTGATGGCAAGTGGCCGACGTAGAGCGTGAAAATGATCCACGCCAACGCAAGGTGAAGCGTGACGACATAGACCGGCCACACCCTGGCCAGCCGTAGCCACAGGAAGTGCAGCGTGGCCTTCATCGAGAACGACTCGCCCATGCGGTCGAGATAATTCCAGGTCAGCACGAACCCGCTGAGGATGAAGAACAGATCGACGCCTTGTGCGCCGCAATTGATTACCGGAGCAAACGCTGACCTGAAGCCGGGCGCCGATACCTCGAGCCACGGCCGGAAGTGAAACAGCACCACCCACACTGCGGCGACGATGCGCAAGCCGGACAGGGCTTTGATCTCTCCGGTGCGCACAAAACTCTTTTCGTGAGGGACTCTGCTGTTTCGTTCGGGTCACGCCGCTGCGACGGCCGGTGCCGCGATCACATCCACCGGCGTTGGCAGAATATCAGCGTGATTGCCCGGTTGCCGCGCACCGAATGCTGTGTTGTTGCTGGGAAGCCGACTGTTGTGTGGCCCGTCGGTTAAACCTTTCCGCCGAGTAGCCCGCTACCCTGGTCGTTCTTCCGGGACGGCGCCTGGTTCGGAAAGGCGCCCGTGATTCGGGGCTGAGACTGATGGGTGCGCGTGTCGTGGGTGGAGGCGGCATCGTCGACGGAGGCTCGCTGGCGACCGTGCTCGGCGGCTGGGTCGGCGTCGGCACGGGTTGCGACACGTTCGGCGTGACCGCTGTGGCGGTCGCGAGCGTTGCTAGGACGACACCCGCGTGGACTATTCGGCGTGACCAGCGGGTCTCGAACTGGTAGTCGAACCGCCCGGAGACGTCCTCCCGCATCATGCCGCCTTAGCGTATTCGTGTTTGCTGTGCAGGTGGCGCCGACTGCGTATCTGCAAGAAGCACGTGGAGGGGGCAGAGTGGATATGCTTGCGCCTTCCTGACGGAGGACTATGTCTGCTGAACACGGCACCGCCGCACCACCGCCTGCCAAGTCGAACAGCGCCTCCGGCCATATCCGCCTGACCTCCCACAGCGGCGGCCTCGATGCCCCGCCGATTCGCTGGGGTGCGCCGACCGCGAGCGAGCGTGGACCGCTCGTCGGAACCACCACCAAGCGCGCCCATCGCAATGTGATCGGCACGCACAGCGGGTCGTACAGCGTGTACCGCGCGCTGGCGGTGGCAGCGGGTGCGTTGTCGCGTGAGCACAAGGCGGACCTCACCGACACGACGCCCACCGACGTCGTCGGCCCGTTCCCCCAATGGAGTGAGCCCGGCAAGATCGTCAGCCTCGACCCATGGGGCGCGATGGTGGCCGACGTGTTCGCCGCGGATCTGGCCGCCGGCTACGACATCCGCCCGACCATCGCCATCACCAAAGCGCATGTGATCGTGCCCGAGATCATGGACGCCGTCCAGAAAGGACGCTTGGTCGCCGACGGTCAGGTCTTGCTGCCCAGCGGCGCGGCGCTGGTCACCAAGGCGGCGATCGAGCCGGTTTGGCATCTGCCCGGGGTGGCACACCGATTCGGTTGCAGCGAAACAGATTTGCGCCGTGTGCTGTTCGAAGAGACCGGTGGCATGTATCCCGAACTCGTCACGCGCTCGGACCTGGAGGTGTTCCTGCCGCCGATCGGCGGGCAAACCATCTACATCTTCGGCAATGGCCGCGATCTGGGTGATCCCACCGTGGAGTTGACCGCACGCGTGCACGACGAGTGCAACGGCTCGGATGTGTTCGGCTCGGACATCTGCACCTGCCGGCCCTATCTCACGCATGCGATCGAGGAGTGCATCCAGGGCGCCCAGCGCGGCGGTGTGGGTCTGGTGGCGTACTCCCGTAAGGAGGGCCGTGCGTTGGGCGAGGTGACCAAGTTCCTCGTCTACAACGCACGCAAGCGCCAGGTGGGCGGCGACACCGCCGAGACGTACTTCGCCCGCACCGAGTGCGTGGCGGGCGTGCAGGACATGCGTTTCCAGGAGCTGATGCCCGACGTGCTGCAGTGGCTGGGTATCAGGAAGATCCACCGCCTGGTGTCTATGAGCAATATGAAGTACGACGCCATCACCGCCTCCGGAATCGAGGTCGGCGAACGCGTGAACATCCCGGACGCCCTGATCCCGCCCGATGCGCGCGTGGAGATCGACGCCAAGATGGCGGCCGGCTACTTCACCCCAGGCCCGGTGCCCGACGCCGACGAATTGAGGAAGCCAAAGGGCAGGGGTTTCGACGGATGAGCCTCGTCGGCGTCCGTCCCGATCACGACACCAGTAGCCCGGAAGGCGCGGCCGCCGTGCTGCGCACCACGACCGCCGTCCGTGAGCGAGCGCAATACCTCTTGAACCGCGCACGTGCGGGCGACTCACCATGGTTCAGCGTCGACGACGGTGCGATGCCCGTCGCGGCGGCCGAAGTCGCCGACGTCACCCGCGCCCGCTACCCCGACCTGCGCATTCCGTACCACAGCCGCTGGCGTCACTTCGAGGCCGGCGGCGTCGACCGCAACGCCGAGCTCGATGCGCGGGCAATGGTCGATCTCACCGTGGTCAGCGTGCTGCTGGACGCCGGCGCGGGACCGGATTGGCACTATCTCGAGGCCAGCAGCGGGCAGCGGTTCAGCCGGTCCGAGGGGCTGGGCGTGGCGAGCTGGCACGCCTTCTGCCGCGGTATGTTTTCCGGCGACCCGGCACGGCCACTGCTGGTCGACGCCGCAGGTCTACGCAGTCTCACCGTGGAGCGACTGGCCGAGGCGTTCCAGTGCACACCGGCGAACCCGCTGGTGGGTCTGGAAGGCCGCGTGTCGCTGCTGCACCGGCTCGGCGATGCGCTGCTCCCGCACGGCCGGCCAGCCGACTTCTTCGACCTCACCGGCGGAAACCGGATCGCCGCACACGACATCCTGTCGCAAGTGTTGGCGTCGCTGTCAGGTATCTGGTTGGCGCCCAACAGCATTGGCCCCCACGCGCTCGGGGACTGCTGGCGCCACGACGCGGTACCCGGACCCGGCCTGACCCGCGGCTGGGTGCCGTTCCACAAGTTGTCGCAATGGCTGACCTACTCACTACTGGAACCGTTCGAATGGGCCGGCGTGCATGTGGAGGGCCCGGACGCGCTGACCGGCCTGCCCGAATATCGCAACGGCGGCCTGCTCCTCGACACCGGCGTGCTGCGGCTGCGCGAACCGGACTGGGCGGCACGCAATTGGGACGTCAGCGACGAATTGGTGGTCGAGTGGCGTGCGCTCACCGTTGCCCTGCTCGACGAACTGGCTCCGCTGGTGCGTTCGCGACTGGATGCCGCCGACCTGCCGCTGGCCTGCGTGCTCGAAGGCGGGACATGGGCGGCGGGGCGGACGCTCGCCCAGCGGCTGCGTGACGGGCGTCCGCCGCTTTCCGTGGTCAGCGACGGGACGGTCTTCTAGCAGCCATGGCCACCGTACAACTGATCGACCATCCCCTGGTGCAACACAAGCTCACTCTGATGCGCCGGAAAGACGCTTCCACCAATAGCTTCCGTCAACTGCTGCATGAGGTATCGGCGCTGATGGCCTATGAAGTGCTCCGTGACATGCCGATGCACGATATCGAGATCGAGACGCCGCTGGAACATACGACCGGCAAGGTGATCGACGGCAAGAAGCTGGTGTTCGTGTCGATCCTGCGTGCGGGCACCGGAATTCTGGACGGCATGCTGGCCGTGGTGCCCGGTGCCCGCGTCGGTCACATCGGCCTGTATCGCGACCCCAAAACGCTTGGCGCCGTGGAGTATTACTTCAAGATGCCCGGCGAGTTGCACGAGCGAGACGTCGTCGTGGTCGACCCCATGCTGGCCACCGGCAACTCGGCGGTGGCGGCGGTGGACCGGCTGAAGGAATGCGGTCCGAAGTCGATCAAGTTCGTCTGCCTGCTAACCTGCCCCGAAGGAATTGCCGCCATGCACGAAGCGCATCCCGACGTGCCGATCTATACCGCTGCCATCGACCGCCAGCTCGACGAACACGGTTACATCCTGCCCGGCCTCGGAGACGCCGGAGACCGCATCTTCGGCACCAAATAGCCGTCATCGCGGTGCAACGGCCGTGCTGAGCTAACCGTCGACGAACGTGACCGTCTCGCTCAGCGGCGCCCGTCCCGTGCGGATGTAACTCACTGTGGGGTCCTCATAGCCGATTGACATGCCGCAGAAGAGAATCAACCCGTCCGGGGGTGACAGCACATCGTCGACGGTCTCATGCACTTGCGACCACGCCATCTGCGGGCAGCTGTGCAGCCCCTCGGCGCGCAGCAGCAGCATGACGGTCTGCAGATACATGCCGACATCGGACCATTGGGCCGGGCCCAGGTCGCGATCGATGTAGCAGAACAGGGCGGCGGGTGCGCCGAAGCAATCCCAGTTCGCGATGGCCGCCCGCTGGCGCGCTTCCCAATCATCGCGCGCGATACCGAGTGCGCTGTAGCGTTCCTTGCCGAAGGCGGACCGACGGTCGCTGTACGGCGACTTCATTGCCGGCGGGTACATCTCGTATTCCCGCTCGTCCCACGGGACGCCGGTGGCCACGCGCTCGACGGCGCGCTTCTTGAGCTCGGCCAGCGGCGCGCCGGTGACCACGTAGATGTTCCACGGCTGAATGTTTGATCCGGACGGCGACCAAGCCGCGGCGGTCAGCACGCGTTCGATCACCTCACGGGACACGGGCTCGTCGGTGAATCCGCGCACTGCCCGTCGGCTCTCGACTGCCTCATAGACGTCCATCGTCGCCTGCCTTTTTAGTTTCGATCCTAACAGTAATATTCAATACAGTATTGATCGATACTATTCCTCGTTCGAGGGGCCGGCAGGTGTGATCTACTTCTCGTCCGCGGGCGGCGTGGTGAATCGGGTGAGCAGTTCGGTCAGTTGCTTGGCCTCGGTGGGCTTCAGCGGGGCAACCAGGCGCTTAGCCAATGGTTCGGCGGCCACATGGGCAGCGTCGAAAAGCTCGAGACCCTTCGGCGTGATCTCGACAGCCCGCACGCGCCGGTCCCCCGGGACGGACTTGCGCACGGCCAGTCCCTTCCGCTCCAGGTCATCGACGACCCGCATGATTCCGGCCTTGTCCGAGCCCGTCGCCGCTACCAAGTCACGCTGCTCCGTGGGCCCGCGGTTGACCAGAACGAGCAGCACGGCAAAGTGCCGCAACTCGATGCCGAGCGGCCGAAGTGCCTCTGACATCACCCCAGCCGCGTGCCAGTGGGCCCGGCGCAGCGCCAACCCGAGAGCGAAAGGCGATGGGTCCCCAACGCGGTCGGTCGCACGGGGGGTCGCCGGACGGCGGCTCGCATCGGCGCTCATGGGGCGACGATACCGAACGTTCGGATCATTCGATACCGTCGCTGTTGTAACTAAGCGTCCTTACGCGGCGGCCGTTGATCGTTCGGATCGTTCGGGTCGGGGTCGCCGAACCACCGCCACGGTGTGTGCTCGGCGTACTTGTCATGCCAGCTCCACCACTCATACGGTGGGCTCTGCGGATAGCCCTCCGGCGAGTCTTCCCACTCCTCTTGTCGCCCAAGGGCAGTCACATCGAGCAGGTTCCAGGTGTTCACGAATACCTCGTCACCGCGGCCGTTGATGAAATAGGTGCGGAACACGCGGTCCTCGTCGTCCCGGATGAACACGTTTGTGCCGTGCCAGTCCTTGACGCCGAAATCCTCGTCGAAGTCGTCGGTCATGCTGTACCACGGGATGTGCTGCCACCCCATCCGCGCCTTCACCTGCTCCAGTTCGGCCTGCGATGCCCGCGAGGCGTAGACGAACGTGGTGTTGCGCGCGTTGAGATGAGCCAGGTTGGGCACGTGGTCAGCCATCAAGGAGCAACCGACGCAGCCGTGTTCGGGCCAGTCGCCGGTGCCCGGTTCGACGAAGGCTCGGTAGACGATCAGCTGACGCCTGCCGTTGAACAGGTCGAGCAGGCTCGCCTTGCCGTCGGGCCCGTCGAACGTGTACTCCTTCTGCACTTCCAGCCACGGCATCCGGCGGCGCTGCGCGGCAAGTGCGTCCCTGGCGCGCATCACTTCTTTTTCTTTGGTGCGCATCTTCTGCCAGGCGGCGTCCCATTCCTGCGCTGACACGATTGGTGGGGTCTTCATCTGCCTTGTCTCCCTTCAATACTCAGCTCAGGGTGTCCGACCGGCCGGCCTCGATGCGCGACCACTGTGCGATCGGTCGCCCGTTCACCCGCACGCGTTCGCTGTTGTTGGCTATGGGGCGCACCGGCCAACCGGGCGGCGAGTCCTCCCAGGACTCCTGGCGCCCGTACACGGTGAGGTCCATGAGCGCAAAGCTGTAGTCCATGGCTTCCACGCCGCGGTAGTTCGTCCAATAGGTCTCGAACACCCGCTCGCCGTCCCGCAGATAACACACCAGGTGCATCAGCCCCTTTTGCCGCCCGACGAGCAGCGTGTCCAGGGAGTCTTGTGCCGAGTACCACGGCATGTCCCAGCCCATGAAGTCGCTGTAGCGGCGGCTTTCGTCGTAAGGCCCCTGGCAGAAGACCGCGTACGTGATATCGCGGGAATGCAGATACGAGAGCTCCGCGACGTGGGTGGTGCACCACGTGCAGCCCTCGCACTGCTCGGCTGCCGGATGGCCGGTGTACCACATGAAGTAGTACACGATCAATTGGCTGCGGCCCTCGAACGTATCGAGCAGCGTGACGGGACCTTCAGAGCCGACAAGCGGCGTGGTGCCGTCCACCTCGATCATCGGCAGGCGGCGGCGGGCCGCCGCGATCGCATCCCCCTCGCGTGTGTGGGCCTTCTCGCGCACCCGTAGCGCGTCGAGTTCACTCTGGAAGGCGGCCCGGTCGACCAGCGGAGGCGTCGCGGTCATGACTGTTCGAGGGCGGTCTTCAAGTTGGAGAGCTTCCACGGCCAGCCGCCGGAGATCAGGCCCAGCACCGTGCTGTCCGGGCCGAAGTCGTCGTGGATGACGGTCAGCTTGACCATCTCGCCATCGGGTTCGATGTCGAACGAGACCTTCGACCGCCGTTCGGCTGCACACGTCGCGACGGTCTGCTCGTCGAGTTGTTCGACGGCCGTTGCGAGTTCGGGAACGAACGTGTGGAAGGTGAACGCGAGCCGACGGTACGGGTCCGACTCGAGGATGACCTGCTCGGGATGCTCGATCTTGAGCCCGTGATCCTCCCACGCGTACGTGGAGCCCTTGTTCCAGTCGGACACCATCGCGTGGCCCATGTATCGGTGGGAGAACGCGGGGTCGGTGATTGCCTGCCACAGCTTCTCCGGCGTGGTCCGGATGTAGGTGGTGTAGACGAATTCCCCAGTGCTGCTCATTGATTCGGTCTCCAATGCTGTTTTCAAGTCCGCGAGCGTCTGTACCCGCGCGCGGTCGTATTGAGTGATCCAACGGTCGGCGATGGCATTGATGGGCTCGGCGTTGAGATAGTGCAGCTTTTCTCTGCCCCGCCACACCGTCGTGATCAGGTTGGCGTCTTCGAGCACCGCCAGATGCTTGCTGACCGACTGCCGCGCCATCGACAGGCCCGCGCACAACTCCTGCAGGTTCTGTCCGTTGCGCGCGTTGAGACTGTCGAGCAACAGACGCCGGCTCGGATCAGCCAACGCCTTGAACACCTCGTCCATCTCTGCCATATCCATTCATGCAGCTGATTGGCTGCATGTCCGACTATATGCAGCTGCACGGCTGCATGTCAACCGCCAGCTGGGGAGGGCACGCCTTCGGCGCGGATCGGGCAACTCAGATTTGTCGGACCTGGCTGCGATGATGCAGTTATGTCCTTGACTGCATCGCCGCCCGCGTCGGTGAGCCCTGCCGAGCGTGTTGAGGTGTTGTTCGAGGAGTTGGCGGAGTTGGCCGGTCAGCGCAACGCGATTGATGGGCGCATTGTGGAGATCGTTGCCGAGCTGGATCGCGACGAGCTGTGCGGTGCCACGGGTGCGCGGTCGGTGGCGGCGTTGGTGGCCTGGAAGCTGGGCTCGTCATCGGCAAACGCGCACACGATTGCCACCGTGGCGGGCCGGCTGGCGGAGTTTCCCCGCTGCGCGGCAGGGATGCGGGAGGGCCGACTGTCGCTGGATCAGGTCGGGGTCATCGCGCACCGGGCGGGCGAGGGGTCCGATGAGCACTATGCGGAGTTGGCGCGCTGTGCGACGGTCAACCAGCTGCGCACCGCTCTGAAACTAGAACCGCGACCCGAAACCGATCCTCGGCCAGAACCGCAGCGGTCGATCACCAAGACCAGCGACGAGGAGTTCACGTGTTGGCGGATCAGGCTTCCGCACCTCGACGCGGCGAAGTTCGACGTGGCACTGCAGTCTCATCTTGATGCGCTGATCGCCGAGTGGAAGCACGATCACGACAACCGCGAGCGCCCATCCGATCAGGCACCCCCGTTGCCGGGCACCGTCGAGGCGTTTATGCGCCTGGTCGAGACGGGGTGGGACGCCGAGGTGGCCCGCCGGCCCCACGGGCACCACACCACCGTGGTGATGCATCTCGACGTCAAAGAACGGGCAGCTTCGTTGCATCTGGGTCCGCTGCTCACCGAGTCTGAACGCCAATACCTGACATGTGATGCCACGTGCGAAGTGTGGTTCGAACGTGACGGTCAGGTCATCGGCGCCGGGCGGGCGACCCGCCTGATCAACCGCCGGCTGCGCCGTGCGCTCGAGCACCGCGACCGGACGTGCGCGGTTCCCGGTTGTGGAGCGACCCGCGGTCTGCACGCGCATCACATTCGGCATTGGGAAGACGGCGGTCCCACCGAGTTGGCCAACCTGGTGCTGGTCTGCCCCTATCATCACCAGCTGCACCATCGCGGTGTCATCACCATCGCCGGGCCCGCAGATCACCTGACCGTGACCGACAGCGCTGGCCGAACATTGAGCGCGGGATCGCTGGCGCGCCGACCGACGAAACCCCCGCCCGCGGTCCGACCGTGCCCGGGGCCCACCGGCGAGCGCGCGGACTGGTGGTGGTATGAACCATTCCAGCCGCAACCACCACCGACCAACAACTAGGTTTGGTCACCGGGGCCGGTCATTACCCGGCACGGTATTGAAGCCCAAACGGGTTGGGGCATCAAAAAATTCGCGTCGCCTTGTTTTCCGGTTGCGGCGCCGGTCGACTGAGTTCGTCGAGCCTGGCGATCGCGGCGTCCAGGTCTGCCTCGTCGAACAGCTCGCAACGCTTCATGGGTCCGTCGTCGACTATCAGAAGTGCGATCATCCGCCACTCGGCGTCGAATCCGTCGCGCGAGGTTCCGCGCGCGGCATGGGAGACAACCGCCCCGCGGTCGCTTAGCCGGTGGACCGCCTCGACGTAGATAGTCTGGTTTGGTGCGATCGCCCATCCGGAGTTGAGGATTTCGGCGGTAGCATCTCCCGGCGCGAACGCTATACCACCTTTACGGTGGTCGACGGTAACCCACTCCGACGTTGTCGGGGGTACTTCGTAGCGGTTCATCGCCGCATAGGCCCGTGCGAGATAGGACCAAAGGTCTGCATGGTCGGCCGCCTCACCCGCGATGTATCTCGAATCGAGTTCTGCTAAGGCGGTGGCGATGTCGTCGAGGTCGACTATCACGCGCGCCGCGATCCGGTTGTCGGTGTCGATCTCGGTCACGGCGAGAAACTCCGTGTGGAACACGTCGTGTCGCTGCCCTTGGCCGGAGTATCGGAATCGGCCGAGAACTAGGCGCTCTCCGCGGGTTGCGATGACGGTCGACGCAAGATTCTCCGTCCCGGCGTCGGTGGCTGCACGCATGTTCACGAGGGCTATGTCGCGCCCACGGCTGCGTCCGACGTTCACGACGTGGCGGCGATCGTCCATCACTGTGTCGTCGGAGAGTAAGTCTGCGATCGCCGCCCAGTCGCGCGCTACGTAGTGCGCCTGCATCTGCGCGGTCACTCGGCTCGCCGCGTTTTCCAGCCGTAGCGCGGGCCGGCTGAGTTCGTCGAACCGCGCGAGTGCGGCGTCGAGATCTGCCTCGTCGAATATCTCGCAGCGGCTGAGCAGGTCGCCTTCGACGGTGAAGAGGTCAATCAACCGCACTTCGACATCGGCGCCCTCGTGCGAGGTCGCATATCCGGCATGGGTCACGACCGCGCCGAGGTCGTTCAACCGATGCACAGCCTCAATGCGGTTGTTGGTGGTCGGCGCGAGATCCCATGCAGCCCGAATGTTGGCGGTCAGATTGTCGGCTTCGCTCGCCAGCAGTCGTCGGTGGGAGACGGCGGCCCAGTCGGGAGTCGTCGGTGCGAGCTCGCGCCGGTTGAGTGCGGCGAATGCGCGTGACACGACCGACCAGGTGCGCGCGTGGCCGGCCGCTTCGCCCGCCAGGTAGCGGGTATCGAGCTCTGCGAATGCGGCGTCGATCTCGTCGGGGTCGAACACGACGTGCCCCGCGATCCGATCGTCGGTGTCGATCTCGCCGAGGCCGAGCATCTCGAGGACGAACTCCCCTTGCTGCGGTTCGCGGTTCGCGGTACGGATACGAGCGAGGACGAGGCGCTCGCCGCGGATCGCGATGACCGTCCACGTTATGTTCGCCTCACCGTCGGCGAGGGCTTGCAAGAGCGGGATCACGGCATCGCGACCGTTCAAAAACCCGGCATTTACCACGCGACGGCGATCGTCGATGAAACAGTCATCGGCCAGTATCTCGGCTACGGCGTCCCAATCGCCTGCCGCGTAGCACGCCTGGGAACGTTCGCAAACCCGGGCAGCCGCGTTTTCCAGCCGTGGCGTCTGCCGGCTGAGTTCGTCGAATCTCGCGAGTGCGGCGTCGACGTCGGCTTCGTCGAAGGCCTCGATGCGGTTGATGAGGTCGCCTTCGACGGTCAGGAGGGCCACGTCCCGCCATTCGGCGTCGAAGCCCTCCTGCGAGGTCCAATGAACCGTTTGCGTGAAGACCGCTCCGATGTCGCTCAGACGATGCACGTCCACGATGCGGTTTCCGATGCCCGGCGCGACGTCCCACGTGGCACGGATGTATGCCGCCATGTCTCCGGGTGCAAAAGCGATCACACGCCGGTGGTCGATATTGGCCCAGTCCGGTGTCGTCGGAGGCATCTCGTGCCGGTTGAACGCGGCGTTGGCATTCGCGATGACCGACCACGTGTGCGCGTGTGCGGCGCCTTCGCCGGCGAGGTAACGGGCGTCGAGTTCCTCGAAGGCGGCGTCGAGGTCGTCGAGGTCGAACGTGACTGTCGCTGCGATCCGTTCGTCGGCGTCGATCTCGACGACGTGCAGGATATCGAGGCCGAACTCCTCGGGCTCCCCACCGCTGCGCGAGAATCGAGCGCGAGCGAGGACGACGTGATCCCCACGGGTCGCTATGGCATCCGACGTTTGTGTAGCGCCGAGATCAGCTGCTATCCGGAAGTTTTCGATGAAGAGATCTCGGCCCACTTGCAGGTCGGCGTTTACCACTCGACGACGATCGTCGAAGCTGATGTCGTTGGTTACCATCTGCGCCATGGCGTCCCAGTCGCGGGCGGCGAATCGCTCCAGAAAGCGATCGGTCATTTGGCTTGCCGCGTTTTCGAGCCGCCCCGCCGGCTGCCTGAGTTCGTCGAGCCTCACGAGCGCGGCGTCGAGGTCCGCCTCGTCGAAGAACTCGCAGCGATTGATCCTGTCACCTTCGACCGTCGTGAGTAGGACGACCCGCCACTCGGCGTCGAAACCCTCTCGCGAGGTTCCCCTCACCACCTGGGTTACTACCGCCCCGATGTTGGTCAGGCGATGCACGCTCTCGGCGAAGGTCTTCTCGTCAGGCGTGAGCTCCCATATGGCACCGAGGTAGGCGGTCACTGCACCAGGCTCGATCATTGCGAGGTGCCGGTGGTCGATCGTCACCCAATCTGACGTCGTCAGGGGAGGCTGATGCCTGTTGAACAGGGCGTAGCCCTGTGCGATGACGGACCACGTGTCGGCGTGTTCGGCGGCTTCGCCGGCGAGGTAACGGGCGTCAAGCTCGGCGAACGCGGCATCGAGGTCGTCGGCGTCGAACAGCACGCCTGCCACAATCCGGCCGTTGGAGTCCGTTTCGATGATGTTGAGCATCTCGCTGTCGAACTCCCCGGTCCGCAGATCGCTGTTCGAAGTGCGGACAGTGTTGAGGATGAGTAGCTGCCCTCGGGTGGCAAGGATGCTCGACGACACGTCTGCCCCGATGTCGGCGAGGCGTCGCAAGTTCGCCAGTTGCACATCCCGGCCGCGTTCCACCCCGGCGTTCACGACCCGACGACGATCGTCGTGCGAAATATCGTCGGTGAACAGCTCTGCAACGGCACGCCAATCACCGGCCTTGAAGTGCGTCCAAAGGCGCTCGTACACTTGGCTTGTCGCGTTTTCGAGTTGCGACGCCGGACGGCTGAGCTCATCGAACTTCGCGAGCGCGGCGTCAAGATCCGACTCGTCGAAGATCTCGTTCCGGTTCGTCGAGTTGCCCTTGACGGTCAGAAGTTGGATCTTCCTCCACTCGGCTTTGAAGCCCTCAGGCGAAGTCCCAAATGACACGCCGGTGACGACTACTCCAAGTTCGTTGAGCCGATGCACGGCGACAACGTAAGTGCGTAGGTTTGGCGTGACCTCTCTGTAGATGGCGGCGGTAAGGTCGCCGGGCGATCGCGCTACCCGGCGGTGGTCGACGTTTACGACGTTCGCGGGGTCGCCCTGGTTGTGCGCAGCATACGTGTTCGCGATGACCGACCAGGTGTGCGCGTGGGCGGCCGCTTCGCCTGCGAGGTATCGGGCTTCGAGCTCCTCGAAGGCGGCATCGAGGTCGTCGGAATCGAACGCGACCAGATCCACTATCAACCCGTCGGCATTGATCTCGGTGATCGTGAGCGTTTCGGTATGGAATGCGTCCGGCCGCGTGTCGCGTCCGTGGTGGAGGGTACGAGCGAGCGCGAGGCGCTTCCCGCGGACCGCGAGGACGTCCGGTGTCAGACTCTTAGTCCCAATGTCTGCGATCGCGCGGACCGCCGCGACGGCGGTGGCGCGGTCGTTGCTTTCGTTGCGGAGTCCGCGACGCCGGTCCTCGAGCCGGACGTTGTCGGCGAACAGCTCTCCTATCTCGTCCCAGCGTCTGTCGGCAAAGAGCGTGTTAAGCCGATCGTCGGCTCGACTCGCGGCGTTCTCGAGTGACGCACGTGTGGGTCGCCTCTCGAAGCGGGCGTGCGCCGCGTCGAGCTCTGCGATCGCGGCATCGAGGTCGTCGACGTCGAACACCACTTGTATCGCGATTCGCCCTTCGTCATCGAGGCCGAACAGATTGAGCGACTCGTCACGCGGTGCCCCAGGGCTCGTGTCCGCAGTGCCGAGCTGCAGTCGGGTGAGAGCCAGCCGCTCGCCGCGCACTGCGATCGGCTCGATTCGGTGCGCGCCTCCGACTTCGAAAAGCCGCCTTGCCTCACGTGGCCAGTTGCTCGACGGAAGATCAGCCTGGGTGAAGCCGACTATTCTCCGACGACTCTCGACGAATACGTCTGCTGCGTACAGATGGTCGAACTCGTCCCACTCGTCGCGGCCGATGACCGCCTCCATCTTCCGTAGCACCCGCACGCACAGGTTGCCCGGCTCGGAGCTCGGTACCGCCTCGTCAGCCGGGGCAACCGGGACTTCGACGCTGAGAAGTCCCCGTGCCTTTTCCGCAAGTGCGGCGGCACCTTTCAACTCGTACAGTTCGACCGCGCGCTCGGCGGCAGCCTGCGCTCCCGCGACATCGCCGGTTGCACCCAGCACGGTCGCTAGTGCGAGACAGGCATCGCCATGATCGACCAAGGCGTCCGTGCGCTCCGCGATGGCGACTGCCTCCTCGGCCACCTGCCGGGCCTCGTCGTGCGTACCCCCGCGCGCAAGCAGTTGCGCCCGTACCGTGCGCCACGCGATCGATGCCTTCAACGCGTGGCCGGCGAGACGCTCACTCTCGGTGCACAACTCGTCGGCCTCGGCATCCCTGTCGAGCGCCAGACATGCTCGCGCCAATAACGCGGCGGTCTCGGCCGTGTCGGCGTCGAGACCCATACGACGAAAGCCGTTGTAGGCCCGCCGCAGATGCGGCTCGGCGGACGCAGGATCGTCGGCAACCAATTCGACGATGCCTGCGAATTGCTCTACTTCGAGCAATGCGTGCCGCATACCGAGCTCGGTCAATGAACGTCTGGCAGAGTCGATCAGCTGTCGGCCTGCGGCGGCGCGCCCGCGAAATGCATCCAGTACGCCCTGACATCTCGTCGAGGTCGCCTCTACCACCGGTGATCCGGTAGTGATGCGCAGCAGCCGCACGACATCCAGACACCGCCCGCCCGCGCGCGGAACCGGGTTGGGGCCCCACAGTGCCGCAAGTGGAGCGTTCGCCAGCACGGAGTTCACCCGGCGGTGTTCACGCGCACGTCGTGCCGCAGTCAGCGCCTGATCCAAGGCCGTTTCGGCATCGCCGATTCGTCCTAGCCGGGCCAGGCACCCCGCTCGGACAGTGTGCGCCTTGGCCTCCCCCGCGGCGTCCTCCAGTCCGACCAGCTGCTCGGCGGCCGCGACCAGCGCGGATTCGATCTCGTCCAAACGCTCAGGATCGGTAAGCATCGACAGCTGGCCATCGAAGCATGTTCCCCAGGCCGCGAGACGAGCGGAATCGGTTGCGGCTGCTTGCAATTGCGAGACCGCCCCCCTCGCCGAAACCACGTCACCCGCAGCGAGCAGAGCCTCACAGCGAGCGACGAGCAGTCCGGCTAGCTGGTCGTCGCGGTCGGGCAGCTCGTCGTCAAGCTCCTCGAGTGCATGCAGTGCTTTGTCGTACATGTCCGCCGCGCCTTCGTAAGCCAGGCGCGCCATCGCCTGATCCGCGGCACGCCGGCAATAGTCGACGGCCTTGGCTGCGTTTCCCGCCCACGCACATTCGAAGTAGTGATAGGCCAATTCGGCCAGCAGCTCGTCGTCGGCGCCCGGCTCGGTTTCGAGCGTCGCGGCGATGCGTTGATGCAGCCGCATTCGCCGCACGGATGCCAGCTCGGCGAGCAGCGACTGTCGGACAATCGCGTGGTTGAACCGGTAACGACCGCCCGGCTCTTCGACGACGATGCCCGCCTTGCACGCTTCGTCGAATGCGTCGACGAGGTCATCGTCGACCACACGCTCGACCAGGTCGAGGGCAAACCGGCTGCCGACGACCGCGGCCGCCGCAAGGGCCTTGTTGGTCTCTGCCGGAAGTCGAGAAAGTCTGCGGCTCACCGCTTCCCGAACCCCCTGCGGCAGGGTGCTGGGGTCCCAACGGCCGCCGCTTTCATCCACGTGGCGCAAGGCCTCAATGAGGAAGAACGGATTTCCTCCGGTGACGGACGCCAGGGCTCGCGCCAGTTCTTCGTCGGCGTATCCGGCTTCGGCGACGTAGGCGGTGACGTCGTTCTCGTCGAGCCCGCTGAGCGCAAGGCGATGGGCGGAGCCGTCGCGGTGAAGGTCGGCGAGCATCGCCGCCAGAGGATGGGAGCGGTCGAGATCGGTGCTGCGGTACGTGCCGACGATCTGCACACGCGCGTGCTCTCCGAAGCGCAGAAGATGCCGCAACAGCAACAGCGTGGGCTTGGCGGCCCAATGAAGGTCGTCGAGAATGAGGACGACGGGTGCGCTCGCGGAGGCGATCCCCAACAGCCCGATGACGGCGTCGAAAAGTGCGTAGCGTTCGGCGTCCGGATCGGCGCGGGGCGGCGGTGCCAGATCAGGTAGGACATCGGACAGTCCGGGAACCAGTGGGAGTAGTGCTTCGACACCACGCAGCCCGCGCACTCGGTTGGCGCCGAGGCAAGGCACCAGCGACCGCAGCGCTTCCGCGAACGGCTGGTACGGCGCGCCGAGGTCCTCGTCACAGCGGCCGTAAAGGACGACGGCACCTTGGTCGTCGGCCTGACGGCACCATTCACCGGCGAGGCGCGTCTTGCCGACGCCTGGTTCGCCGGCGATCAGCACGGCGCCGGTGCCAGCGGCGAGAGCCGTCTGCCATGCGGACCGAAGTCGATCGAGTTCGCGGGCACGCCCGACGAACGGCCCTGGGCCAATCAACACGGCGGGCAGACCGGGGCGCTCCATGGGCGCATCGGTTGTCGGAGCGCGGGAATCGTCGGCGGTCTCCAGGCGGAGTTCGAACACATGCTCCGGGCGCGCGAGGTTTTTGAGCTGGCGCATCCCCAGGTCGGCGAGCAGAACGTCGTCGCGCAATGAATCAATGACAAGTTCGGCGGTCGCACCCGAGCACAGGATCTGGCCACCCGCGGCCAGTGACCGCAGGCGGGCCGCGCGGTTGACCGCCCGGCCGAAGTAGTCGCCGTCGCGAAGCTCCACCTCGCCGGTGTGTAGTGCGATGCGGATGCGCATGGGCTCGGCCAGCGCCCACGGCTCGTGACGGATCGCTTCCTGCAGCTCGATGGCGGCGGCGGCCGCTGCCGACGGCCGCTCGAAGACCGAGAATGTGGCATCTCCCTCACCGCGCGTCTTGATCAGCCGTCCCCCACCGGATGTGACGACCTGTTCGACGAGCTCGTCGTGGCGGGCGAGCGCCACCGTCATGGCGTCGGCGTCGGCCTCCCAGGCGGCCGTCGATCCCTCGATGTCGGTGAGCAGGAAGGTCACCGCGCGTGTCACCGACGGAATATGTTGCGCTGCAGGGATTTCCAGCGCTGCATCCTGCGCGACGATCGCGGCCTCCAGCCGGCGAAGGTCCGGTCCGGGGTCGACGCCCAGCTCGTCGGCGAGCAGCGACCGTGCGCGTTGATAAGCGCCCAGCGATTCACCCTGCCTGCCCGCGCGGTATAGGGCGAGCATCAACTGGCCCCATCGCCTCTCGCGCAGGGGTGCGTCGGCCACCGCGGCTTCGAGCTCGCCGACGATCTCCGCAGCGCGACCGGTCGCGAGCAATCCATCGGCTCGATCCTCAACCAGCGCGGCATGGCCCTCGAGCCAGCGCGTCTTTTCAGATGTGCCCCGCGGACTGTCGGGCAGTTCGGGTGTGCCCCGCCAAAGAGTGAGCGCCTCGTCGAAGCGGGCCACCGCCAGGCTGGTGTCGCCGGCGGCAGCGGCGTCCCTGCCCATTCTGGCGGCCGACCTGTACCAGAAGGCATCAATCCCCGTCGTACCCAGGGTCCAGCCCGTTCCCTCCGTCAACACGAAGCCGTCGCCCAGACTGCGACGCAGCGAGGAGATGTGGGTCTGCAGGGCCTTGGCGGCTGTGCGCGGCGGCTCGTTGCCCCAAAGCAGCTCGATCAGCGTGTCCGCAGGCACTACCGAACCACTCCGAAGGCCGAGCATCGTAAGGATGGCCCGCGGTTTGGCGCCCGGGATCGGGACGGGCGCGCCGCCCTTCCGAACCTGGAGAGGTCCCAATACCCCCAGCTCCACCGTTTGAAGCGTAGTCACGTCAGCCATCGTCGGTGGGGCGATTCAACGCTCGGTCAAGATCGAGTAAAGACACGTCTCACGTGCGATTCCGTGGTTCCGGGCCTTGGGACGAAGGCGCCTGCGCAGTGGTCCGCAGCAAGCGGCTCTGCGATTACTTGCGGTACTTGCGCGTCGAACGTGTAGGGCCGCAGCTCTTCGACCACGCCATCGGCTAACGTCGAGCAGCGCGGCGGTGTGACAGTCTCGAATAGTGGAGCTGCCGAAGCCGAATCTGGACCTCCCGCACCTGGCCGACGTGGTGCCGTCGGTGCTTTCCGCGATGGGCGTCGCAGGGTTCGACGGCCCGATCCCCCTGCCCGACGGGATAACCGGCGCGTGCGTCCTGCTCATCGACGGGTTGGGCGCCGAGCTGCTGGACACCCACGCGGACGACGCCCCGGTGTTGGCCGCGCTTCGCGGCAGGACGCTTCAGGTCGGGTTCCCTTCCACGACGGTGGCAGGCCTCGCCGCGGTGGGCACTGGCTGTCGCTCGGGCGAACACGGAATGGTGGGCCTTTCGTTCCGGCTGCCCGGCGTGGACGTCGTCAACGCGCTCGGTTGGCGACCGCACCCGTCGGGTCGCGATCTGCGTGAAAAGGTCCCGCCGGAGCAGGTCCAACCGATGCCAACGACGTTCGAGCGCGCCGCGGCGGCCGGAATCGCGGTCAGCGTCATCTCCGGCGCGCAATTCACCGGGTCCGGCCTGACGCGCGCGGTGCTGCGTGGCGGACGTTACGTCGGCGTGCATGCGCTCGGGGACCTCGCCGCGTGCGTGGAGTCCGCACTCGCCGACGGCGGGTTCTGCTACGGCTATCACTCCGAACTCGATTTGCTCGGGCACGTCTACGGCCCGGGTTCGACGCCGTGGCGGATGCAGCTACGGCAGGTGAACACGCTCGTGGAGTCCATCGTCGAAGGCTTACCCGCCGGCGGATTGCTCGCCGTGGTGGCCGACCACGGCATGGTGGCGGTCGACGCGGCGGAGGCCGTGGACATCGACGCCAGCGAACCCCTGATGGACGGCGTCGACGCCATCGGCGGTGAGCCGCGCGCCCGGCACGTCTACGTTGCTGACGGTGCCGCGGACGCTGTGCTCGCGGCGTGGCGGGAGACATTGGCGCAGCGGGCGTGGGTGGTCTCGCGCGACGAAGCGATCGCGGCGGGATGGTTCGGCGACCGGGTCGGCGATGACGCGCGGTACCGCATCGGCGACGTCGTCGCGGCGGCACGCGGCACCGCGGGTTTCATGCGGCGCACAGCGGAGCCACTGCTGTCGGCGCTGATCGGCCAACACGGTTCGCTCACAGACGCAGAGCAGCGAGTTCCGCTGCTGCTTGCCTACGGCTGACTCACGTTCCGGTCGGCCTGGCGACACCACTCGCGTCGACGGTGAACCTGCCGGCCTGCGCACCGTTGAACGTTCCGGTCGATATCCATTCGATCAGAGCGGCGGTGACTGTGGAATGCGCGCCGGCCCAGGGCCTTCCGGCTTCGGTTCCATAGGCGGCGGCCGAGGCGGCAGCGCAGCGCGCGGCGTGCGAACAGCCCTCCCACAGCATCTCATGAGTTGCGCAATCTATTTGCACCAGAACCCTATTGGTCATCGAGGCGGGTAGCGCGTTGTAGATGGCCGACGCGCTGGGCGCGCCGCCCGGCACCACGACGTCGTCGAGACCTTGTATGACCAACGTCGGCTGGGTCAATTGCCCGGCAACGGCGTCGTTGAAGCCGTAAGTGGAGAACGTCGGTAAGCGCAACAGCCCGGCGGGATGCTCAGCGTCTTCACCGCCCCAGTTGCGGCCTATGGCATCGAGGTCCATCAGCTGCGTCCAGGCCCGTTCGCCGCTGCCGTCGACGGTGTAACCCGTGCAGGCTGCTTCACGTTCGGGACTCGCCATCCGGCCGCCCTCGACGATCTGCGCGCGCTCCATGAGGGTCAACGGAAAGGAGACGAAGCCCTGCGGCGGTGGCGTCTCTTCGGTCGGCCCGCCGAAGAACGGGGCCAAGAACGCAACTCGATCGACCTTGCTTGCGACCTCGGGATACTTGGCCGTGTACAAGGCGCGACCGACCCGCAGCGCGCCTACGGAGTAGCCCACCAGCGTCACCTTGTCGTCAGCGGGGTGCGCGCGGGTGATCGCATCGTCGATCGTCTGGGCGATATCGCGAACCCACACATCGGTGTTCGCGAATCGCATATCGCTGGAATGCGTGTGACGATGTCCGCCAAGAGGATTGGCAGCAAGCAAGGTGCGCTGCTGATCGAGCGGAAATATCGGATTGTGGGTTCGGTCGCACCCTTGCGGGCTGGGGCAGACACCGTTCGACGCGAAGGGCGCCAGGCTCGCGTTGCCCGGATCGTCAAGCCCACGCGCGAATCTCGTGGAGCGGCCGTATCCGAGCAGGCTCGGTGCGAACGTGTCAATTCCCGCCCGCGCCAAGTCTTCTTGCACACTGAGGGTGCCGCCGCCAGGTGCCGGGTACCGCAGGTCGAAAGCCACGGGGCCGGTGACCGAGCGGCCGTGAACGAGCACCACTGCCCTATTCGGCACCGAAGGGCACTTGTCGGCGTAAACCGGTCGCACGCGGTGCACTTCGAGCTGTGCCGGCAGGCCGTCGAACTGCGGATCGGGCATCAGCCCGCTCGGCATCTCGAAAGGCAACGAATAGTCGGTGGTTTCGACGTCGATCGGAACGGTGTCGCAGTCGGCCGCCCGGGACTCGGTCGCGGTCAGCGCGCTGCCGGCCATCAGCATGCATAGAGAGAGCGTCAGGCAACGTCTCACCATCGTCCTGACAGCCATTTACGCACCTCACAGGGTTCGTTGGGAGCGTAATCCGCACCCGTACTCACGGGATGGCAATCGCCAATGCTCGATGGGGGATTTCATGCGCTCCGAGGGTGTGGCGCGCGTCACATTCGTTGATCTTGAAATGTGATGCCTGCCACTCGGCACCGGACTTCAGTGTGTCGATCGTGAGCTGCGCTGAATACGAACTCGCAACGCTTCTGTATCTATATGGCCTGTGCGAGACGGCGATTGCGCATGTTACTACTAGCGACTATCAGCACTAATTTGCGGAATCTGAAGCGGCGGTGTCGGATTGAATCATTCCATCGTCCAGCGCAATTCGTGAACTAGGCAATACAACGCACGAGTTGTGAAGGGGGTCACAGATTTTGGCGCGTTACAAAACGCTCTAGTAGCGTCCGGCCGCATGTTTGCTACCGTAACGCTGTTGACGCTGGTCAACTCGGTTTCGGGTACGCCGTACATCTCCGGCGGGGACTCTCCCCGGGGCACGGACTGCTCGGGACTGGTTTCGTGGGTCGCTAACGCGGCAAGTGGCCGACCGATCTATGGCGATCGGTTCAACACCGGCAATATCGAGCGGGCACTCCTCGCCCGCGGCTTCCAGTACGGGTCGCAGCCTGGTGCTCTCAACGTCGGCTGGAACGGCGGCCACACGGCCGCGACGCTGCCCGATGGAACACCCGTCTCCTCCGGCGAGGGCGGCGGCATAAGGGTCGGTGGCGGTGGCGCTTTCCAGAGGCAATTCAGCCGCCACATGTTCCTTCCTACGGCACCCGAAGAAGTACCGCCCGCTCCCGACGGGCTGCCAGCGGTCGGTGACTCGTTCCTGCCTCCGCCGCCTGACATGGTGCCGCCGCCTCCCGCCCCGGATGCGCCGGTGGTGATGATGGCACAAGAGGCCCCGTTGACGCCGCCGCCTGCTCCCGAACCGGAGATGGCCCCGCCGCCCCCGCCCGCCGATCCCTTCGCGCCGCCGCCACCGCCTGACGATCCGTTCGCGCCGTCGGCGCCCGCGGATATCCCTGCGCCTGCCTGACCCGACACAGGGTCGGTGACGGGCCAGCCCCTGGGCTAGCGTCACGACGGTGATCGTGCTGTTGCCGCCGTCGGAAACCAAACGCGCCGGCGGTACTGGGCCGCCTCTGTCATTGGAGACGCTCAGTTCGCCGGCGCTTGGATCGTTGCGTGCCTCGCTTGTCGACGAGCTGGTCGAGTTGGCCGCCGATCGATCGGCCTGTCGACGTGCACTTGGCATCTCGGCGTCGCAGGACGCCGAGATCGACCGCAACGCGACGTTGCGCACCGCGGCGACACTTCCCGCGATCAACCGGTATACCGGCGTGCTGTATGACGCGCTCGACATCGAATCCCTGCGCGGCGCCGCCGCCGCCCGCGCACGGGCGCGGCTCGCAATAGGTTCCGCATTGTTCGGCCTGCTGCGCGCCGACGACCCGGTACCCGCCTACCGCCTCTCGGCGACGTCGAAGCTGCCGGGACGGCCGACCCTGGCCGCGCGATGGCGACCGCTGCTGGAACCCGTATTGGCCGACCTCGCCGCCGACGAGTTGGTCGTCGATCTGCGATCGGGTTCCTACGCCGCCCTCGGCAGGCTGCCCGGCGCCGTCGGAGTCGACGTGGTCGCCGAACATGCTGACGGCAGCCGCACCGTGGTAAGCCATTTCAACAAGGCGCACAAGGGCCGTCTGGCCCGCGCCCTTGCCTCGACCAGATCCGAACCCGGCGACGCCGCACAGGTGGCCGCGGTCGCCAGGCGTGCGGGGATGCAGGTGGAGCGTTCACGCAACGAGCTGACAGTGGTGGTCCCCGCCTGACGGGACCGGCCTTGCCGGGCCTCTATAGTCCTTGCACGAGCAACGCCACTGTGTCGGCACCAGCACGGCGATCATCCGAAATCCGTTGGTAATCAGCAGATTCCGCCCACTGCCGAAACGACATTTCGTCGGGAACGACCTGCGGCGCCTCATCGGCCGCGGGGAGCCTTCCCGAACACCGGTCGTAGGCGTCGCCGATGATCGACTACCGCGGCTCCGAAGCCTAGACAGCGCTACAGCGACACCACGAAATCTGAGGTGTAGAACTCGTCCGGTGTCTGCGCGAACTCGCCCGGTCGGCTGATGAACATCCAGGCGCCGGTCGCGCCCGGCGCGACGGGGCCGTGAAGGGTCACGCTGCCCGCCCCCGCGGGATCTGTCATCAGGACGCCGGCGATCACGCCTGGGTCACCGGCATTGCAGCCAGACGCCGACGAGCGGGGCATCTCGATGATCCTCACGTCGTAGGGCGTATTCGGGATGGCCGTCGCCACCTGCACGTCGGCGATGAGTTCGGAGCCGGTGCTTCGCAGCACGGCGGTCGGGCGGGCAACTCCCGTCGGCCCGATATGGGTGTTGGTGCTGTAGTCGCACCGCCGGAAATTCTGGGTGAACGTCAAGAACTTTGCCCCTTCGGCATGCGCCGTTCCAACGCCGGCAGTCAGCACCGCAGGGGCCCCCACAACCATTGCTGCCACAGTGTTCAGCACCCGATGACGCATCGTTGGGCTCCCGTTTCGTCCATGGCCACGTGTTCCCGACATTAAGAAATTGACGCTTCTTCAGACGTCAAAACCACGAATCAATTCGCGTACCGTCGGTGGCATGACGGTGTTGCCCGACCTCCGCAACATCGAGGTCGTGCGCCAGACCCTTGGTCGCAGCCTGTTCGGCATGGTTGCCGGCCCGGATGGGACCGCCAACCGGGCGCGCATCCACGAGACGCCGGGCCCGCGCTGGTTCGGAGAAGACCGGCCGATCCGGCGGGTGCACGCCGATGCCTCCATGTTCGTCGGCGGGTTGCGCGCGCTGCTCCTCCAGTCGCTTCACCCTCTGGCGATGGCGGGTGTCGCTCAGCACTCCGACTACCGCGGTGATCCGTGGGGCCGGCTGCAGCGCACCAGTACGTTTCTCGCGGTGACGACGTTCGGCACCGCCACCGACGCGCAGCGCGCGGTGGACAGGGTGCGCGGGATCCACCAGCGAGTCCACGGAATCGCCCCCGACGGCAGGCCGTACCGGGCGTCGGACCCGCACCTCCTGGAATGGGTGCACATCGCCGAGGTAGACAGCTTCCTTCTCGCCCATCAGCTCTACGGCGCCAACCCCCTGGACCAGCGCGGCCGCGACGGGTATGTGGGCGATACCGCCTGTGTCGCAAGGGCACTCGGCGTACCCGACCCGCCGCTGACCGAGGCGCAACTGCGCGAACGGATCGAGGCGTTCCGGCCGGAGCTGTCGGGCACCCCCGCGGCGCGGGAGGCCGCCCGCTTCCTGTTGTTGACTCCCCCGCTGCCGATCGCCGCGAGGCCGCCGTACGGTCTGCTCGCCGCCACGTCGGTGTCGATGCTGCCCGCATGGGCGCGAATGCCGTTGCTGCTGCCGTATTTCCCGCCGGTGGAAGCCACCGTCATCCGGATGGCCGGACGCGTGCTGGTCGGTGGTATCCGATGGGCGATGACCGCAGGCCGCTGAGCAGCTACCCTGAGCGCTGATGTCCACGTTCAAGCGATACGTCGTCATTCAGGCGATGACGCTCGTCTTCGGCATCGTCGGGCCGATATTCCTGGTCGGCTACTTCGCCGCGCAACCCGACCCCACGCTGAAGTGGATGTACTGGTGGGGGCTGTTCATCACGGCGGCCGACGTGTTGATCGCCCTTGGCCTCACGAATTCGCTCACCACGTCGGAGACCCAGCAGCGGCAGAGGCGGCAGCAGACCAGCGAGGATTGACTGGTTTCAGTCCCGGCACTCGATGACGTCGAAGACGCCGTCGGCGTATCGGGACCTGATGAGCTTCTTGTCGAACTTGCCGACACTCGTCTTCGGCACCTCGTCGATGAACGTCCAGCGCTCCGGCAGCCAGAATCGGGCGACCTTGTCGCACAGATGCTTTCGCAGGTCGGGAACGGTGACTGCGGCGTCTTTCTTGACGACGACCGCCGCCAGCGGCCGCTCCTGCCAGCGATCGTCGGGCACCGCGACCACGGCGGCCTCCAGCACCGCGGGATGGTCCATGATCAGCAGTTCCAACTCAACCGACGAAATCCATTCGCCACCGGACTTGATGACATCCTTGGCGCGATCCGTCAGCGTGATGAAGCCCTGCGGATCGATCCGGCCGACATCCCCGGTTCGGAGCCACCCGTCGTCGAACTTCGATGGATCGGCATTCTGGTAATAGGAGCCGGTGATCCATGGCCCGCGAATCTCTATCTCTCCCACGGCCTTACCGTCGTTCGGCAGAACACAGCCTGCGTCGTCGACCAAGCGCACCTCGACACCGCACAACACCCGCCCCGCCGTGCCGCGCAGTGTCCAGTGGTCCTCCCCTGTGACTTCCGGCGGTGGGGCGGCGAGCGCGGCCAGCGGTGAGGTCTCCGTCATGCCCCAGCCCTGGCGGATGTGCACACCGTGAGAATGCTGGTACTCCTTCATCATTCCGAGCGGAACCGCAGATCCTCCGCAGACCACCAATCGCAGCGACGAGATGTCGCGGCCGGGATTTGCCTGCAGGTGCTGCAACACGTCGTTCCAGATGGTCGGAACGGCCGCGGCGATCGTCGGTCGGCGCTGTTCGATCATGTCGACAAGCGGGGCGGCCTGCAGGAAGCGGTCGGGCAACAGCAAGTCGGAGCCTGCCATCACCGCCGCATACGGCTGGCCCCACGCATTCGCGTGGTACATCGAGACGATCGGCAGCACGCGGTCGCCGTCGGTGAGGCCCAACGCGTTGGCCCCGCAGACCGCCATCGAATGCAGGTAGCTCGAACGGTGGCTGTACACCACACCTTTCGGGTTTCCCGTCGTGCCGCTGGTGTAACACATTGCGGCGGCGCTTCTTTCGTCCAGATCGGGCCAGCTGTACTCGAGTGGTTGCCCGTCCAGCAGATCGTCGTACCGGATCACCGTCTTCCCCGAGTCGGTGAGCGCGGCCAGGTCACCCTCGCCGACGACCACGACCGTGTGCACCGTCGTCAACTCCGGCAGCACCGCGGCCAACTGCGGTGCCAGCGACATGTCGGCCAGCACAACGCGGTCCTCGGCCTGGTTGGCGACGAACGCGATCTGCTCGCCGGCAAGGCGGATGTTGAGCGTGTGCAGCACCGCGCCCATGCACGGCGCAGCGAAGTAGGCCTCGAGGTGTTCCTGGTTGTTCCACATGAACGTCGCGACGCGATCGCCGTCCGTCACGCCGAGGTGGCGCAGCCCGTGGGCGAGTTGCCCGACGCGCGTCCCGAGCTCTCCATAACTGATCTCGCGGTATCCGTGCGCGGTCGCGGTCGTGACCCTGCGGCTCGAGTTCCAGCCCGTGCCGTGCCGCAGAATGCTCGTGACGGTCAGCGGAAAGTCCTGCATCGTGCTGTGCATGTCCACCCCCATGGTTGCTGGCCGCCATGATGGTCGATCAGCTGCGGAAGCGGAGTGAATCCGCGAAACGCCGTGTACCGATAGGTCGGTTGTGTGCGTTTGCGGGCGAAAACCGGCCCCCGGCCCTGTCGATTCGCCTACGGTGGCGAGCGTGGAACCACACCATTTGCAAGCCCCCGAGCTTGTGCCCGTCGAGGCGCTGCGCTCGGGGGAACACGTCACCGACGTCAACGGTGGCGGCCAGCATTACATCGTTCTGGAATCCAAGATCCTCGGCGGCGGTTGCGTCGTGCTGGAACTCGAATCCAAAGCCAATGACCGGCTCCGCGTCATCGAGATGTCGTTTCCCGCCGGTTATCAGATGGGTAGATCACCCCGCCGCATTCTGTGACAGGACCATCCACGGCACACCGAACTTGTCGGCGACCAGGCCGAGGCGCGACGCGAACGGCGTCGGTGCCATCGGGACCTGCACGCTTCCCCCATCCGACAGCGCATCGAAAAGCCGCTCGGCCTCGGCATCCTCAGAGACAGTCAACGACAGCGAAAAGCCGCTGAATTCGGCTTGACCCGAGCCCTGGCCGTCCGAGGCCAGCACAACCGTGTCGCCGACCCGCAGCACCGCGTGCGCGACCTTGTCCTCGAACCGCGCGAACACGGTGGCATCGGCGTCGATGGCGCCGCGATAGAACTCGAGGGCCTCCTCGCAGCGGCCTTGGAAGTACACGTATGGCTCGACCCGCATGCCGGCAGATTAGCCCGGCGCAGGTCGGCCTGTTTTGTACAGAAACGACAGCTGTGTGTCTTGCCGAATGACGCTCGCCGGTGTCTCGCCGATCAGCACCTTGAACGAGCGGGTGAGGTGGGCCTGATCGAAGTAACCGGTCTCGTGCACCGTGTCCAGGATCGACGCACCGTCGCGCAGCAGGCTGGTCGCGTGACGCGCCCGTTCGATCTGGCGGAACAACCCGTGGGTCAACCCGGTGGTGCGCCGGAAGCGACGCTGCACCGAGCGGATGCTGAGCGGTTGCGTGTCCCCGCGTATCGCGGCCTCCACCACCTGTTCCCGTGCGATGACGCCGCACCGGGCGAGTTGGTCGACATAGCGTTCCGCGTTCTCCAGATCCGGCAGTGGCCACCGCAATCCGTGCAGCTCGAACGTTCCGTCGGCCGACACCGGCTGATGTACGTCGTGGTGGTCGAGCAGCAGACCGGTCGGGAGCGAGGGCATGTGCACGCCGAGCCGGAACCGGATCGCCGCCCACTGACCGTCGGGTGGGCATTCGATGATGGACGCCCTGGTCTCGGGCCCGCGCACCGTCACCATGGCGGAGTCGGCGAGCCGCGTCACCACCAATTCGAGATGGCAGGCGGCGACCGATACGAACGGGCCGCCGCCGTTGCTGCGTGCCCGCCACACCCGTTCGATGTACGGCGAATCCGAGGGCCGGTCCGCGAAGCGCAGGAACATTCAGCGGACGCGTTCCTGAAGGTGCACGGTCACCTCGTCGCCTGCCTCTTTCCCGATGCGCCGACGCAGGTCGGTCTTCACGGGCAGCTTGTGGGTGCCGTCGCCGAGTGCCATGAAGGAGCTCGCGAACGGTTGGCCGTCGACGGTGCCACGGACCTTGACAAGCCCACGGGTCCCGAAGAACGTAGCCGAGTCGGGCATGACCACGTAGGTCCAGCCGCCCTTGCTGTCGCTCTTCTGCAGTTTCGCGGTGAACTGCCGGTCTAGCGATTCGCTCATCAGTCGCCCTTTCACAGGATTCGGTGGCCGCACACCTATAACGACCGGGGACAGCCCGAAAAGACATCGCAGGAATATCGTTTTTTCGTGAAGCTCTCGGAGCAGATGCAGCGGGTCGTGCGTGAACAACGGCTCGGTTTCGTCGCCACCGTGACGCCGGACGGCAGGCCCAGTCTGTCCCCGAAAGGGACCACCCGGCTATTTGACGACGAACGGCTGTTCTTCGCAGACATCGCCTCGCCGGGCACGGTCGCCAACCTGCGCGTCAACCCGCGCGTGGAGGTCAACGTCGTCGATCCGATCCGGCGAAAGGGCTTCCGCTTCAAGGGAAGAGCGACGGTGCACACCAGCGGCGAGGCGTACGACCGAGGTCTGCAGCTCCTGCGGGACCAGGGATCGACGGCGAACCGAGATCGGGTGCGCTCGATCGTGGTGATCGAGGTGACCGAGGTCGCGGAACTGATCTCCCCCGCCTATGACGACGGCGCCACCGAGCAAGCGATCTCCGACAGCTGGCTCGACTACTACACAGCGCTGCACCGCGCCCCGACTTGCCGTGCGGATGAGCGCGCTGAATGATCCGTGCCCATGGACGCAACCGATGCCCGCGCACTCGCCGACCTTGACGCCATCGCCCAGGCGGGGTTGGTCGCCACGGGTGAGGTGTCGGCGACGGAACTGCTGGAGGCGGCGATCCTGCGCCTCGAAGGCGCCCGCGACCTGAACGCCGTCATCGCCGACCTCTTCGACCGCGGCCGCCAGCAGGCCGCAGCACTCGACGCCTCCGGCGAACTGCGCGGCGGCCGGTCAGGTCCGCTGGCGGGAGTTCCCTTTCTGCTCAAGGATCTTGGGGCTTCGCTGGCCGGAGCGCCCGAGGCGATGGGGTCGCGGGCGTTGCGCACCCACGTCGCGACCGAGTCGGCCTGGATCGTCGAACGGTACCTCGCCGCGGGACTCGTGGTGTTCGGCAAGACCAACACGCCCGAATGGGGCAACCACTGTACGACCGAGCCCTCGCTGTTCGGGCCGACGGTGAACCCGTGGTCGCCGTCGATCACGCCGGGCGGGTCCAGCGGAGGTTCGGCCGCGGCGGTGGCGGCTCGAGTGGTGGCCGCGGCCTCGGGCGGCGACGGCACCGGTTCGATCCGGGTGCCCGCCTCGTGTTGTGGCCTCGTCGGTCTCAAGCCGCGCCGCGGCCGTACCTCATTCGCGCCTGGCGCCGGCCATGGGCTCGAGGGGCTGGTCAACGAGCACGCCCTCACCCGCACGGTCCGCGACAGCGCCGCACTACTCGACGCCGTCGCAGGATCGGCTCCCGGCGACCCGTACACCGCACCCGCACCGAATGTGCCTTTCTTGCAAGCGATTACGCAGCAGCCGGCTGATGCGCGGATCCTGATCGCCACGGCATCACCGTTTCCAGGGCCGACCACGCACCCCGAGGTCGTCGTCGCCGTCGAGAAGACAGGTGCCGTGCTCGCCGGCCTCGGGCATGTCGTCGAACCCGGCGCCCCGACGATCGACGCCGACGCCGTCGCCGACGCGATCGCCGTCCTGCACGACGTCAGCAATGCGCAGTTGCACGCGCTGGCCACCGCCCACCTCGGGCGAGAGCCCCATGAGGACGAGTTCGAGCCGAGCACCTGGGTGATGGTCCGCGAGGGCTTCACCACGAGCGGGGTGGCCTACGCCGAGGCGATCGCGGCGGTGCACGCGCAGACCCGGCGATTCGCCGCGGGAATGAGCGGTTACGACGTGCTTCTCGTGCCCACCCTGCTGACTTCGCCGCCGCCCTACGCGCTGCTGGACCAGCCGCGGGGCACGACGAGGGCGTTCTTCGACGTCGAGTTCGCCACCACGGGCTGGACGTCGTTGGCGAATGTCACCGGCTGGGCCGCGATCTCGTTGCCGCTCGGGGTCACCTCGGACGGTCTGCCGATCGGGGTTCAGCTGATGGCGCCCGACGAGACGATCCTGCTCCAGCTCGCCGCCCAACTCGAAACAGCGATGCCATGGATACAACGGCGCCCCACTATGTAGTGTCACGCGCGATATCCGTGAGCTGACGGATCACAAGCGTGGGGTCCTATCTGTTCCATTCGGCCGAATGAGACACTTTGGGCATGGCTGTCGCAATCGCCCGTCCGAAGTTGGAAGGCAACATCGCCGTCGGTGATGACCGTCAGATCGGGTTTGCCGAGTTCGGCGACCCGCAGGGTCGCGCCGTGTTCTGGCTGCACGGCACCCCGGGTGCCCGCAGGCAGATCCCGATGGAGGCCCGCGTCTACGCCGAGCAGCGGCAGATCCGGCTGATCGGTGTCGACAGGCCCGGCATCGGGTCGTCGTCGCCATATCAGTACGACACGGTGTTCGCGTTCGCCGAGGACCTTCGCACGATCGCCGACACCCTCGGCATCGACAGGTTCGAGGTCATCGGGCTGTCGGGCGGTGGCCCCTACACGCTGGCCTGCGCGGCGGCGATGCCCGATCGGGTGGTGGCGGCCGGAGTGCTCGGCGGGGTCGCTCCGGTACGCGGAGCAGATGCGATCGGCGGCGGGGTGTCGACACTGATCACCGCGGCGGCGCCGGTTGTCGAGGTGGCGGGCGCGCCGCTACGGTTGGTGGCCAGCCAGCTGATCCGGCTCATCCGGCCGGTCGCGGAGCCCGCGCTCTACGCGTACGCCCGGATCTCACCGGAGGCCGACCGCCGCCTGCTGGTCCGCCCGGAATTCAAGGCAATGTTCCTCGACGACCTGCTCAACGGCAGCCGCAAGCAGCTCGCCGCACCGTTCGCCGATGTGGTGGTGTTTGCCCGCGATTGGGGCTTCCGGCTCGACGAGGTGAAGGTGCCGATCCGCTGGTGGCACGGGGACCGCGACCACATCGTCCCGTTCGAGCACGGGCAGCACGTCGTGTCCAGGCTGCCCGACGCCCAGCTGACTCACCTGCCCGGCGAAAGCCACCTGGCCGGCTTAGGCCGGGCCGAGGAGATCCTGGGCACGATGGTCGAGCTTTGGGACCGCGTCGACCAGAAGTGACCGGACCCGTGCCGAAATGGGTGCGAGCCCATCGCGGTCGACGCTGAATACGCGGACCGCCGGTGTCGTGGCAGTCACGAGTCGGCTCAACACTTCCCCTGGCGGCATCTCGACGGTGGCGATGACGCCGAGTTCCGGCAGTAACCGCATGATGTCGAACCACCGCACCGGACGGGCAACTGCGTCGGCGAGGTCGTCGAGCACGGCAGCGGGATCGTCGCGAATTCTGCGGGCGCCGACGTTGGTCATGTAGGCGGACCGCTGTTCGCGGTGCGGGATGGCTGAAAGGTGTTGTGCCACCGCGCTTGCGGTATCGCGCTGCAGTGGCCCGTGCGATGCGACGGCGACGTCGAGCATCTCGAAGCGGCGCGCGCCCGCACGCCGTGCCGCCTGGCGTGCGTCGTCCAATGCGGCGAGCGTGCCGCCGAGGACCACTTGGTCGACGGCGTTGATGTTGGCGATCCAGAGCCTGTCGTCGGCATCCTCGGAGGCGACGAGGTCGCGCGCCGCCCGCAGCGGCAGTCCGGTGAGCGCGGCCATCCCCCACTGTCCTGACGCGCACGCCAGAGTCATGGAATCACCGCGCAGCCGTACCGCCGCAACGGCTTCCGCAAACGTGAGCACGCCGGCCCCGACCGCCGCGGCGAAGGCCCCGACCGAGTGCCCGGCCACGATATCGGGACTCACCCGGTGCTCATCGGTGAGCGTGCGAGCCGTCGCGACTCCGGAGATCAGCAGCGCCACTTGCGCATTCGTGGTCGACGTCAACGCTTCCGTGGTGTCCAACTCGCCGATCGCGGGAAGCAACTCGGCGGCCTCCTCCATCGTCCTTCGCGTTGCCACGCTGTCCGGCAGGTTGGCGAGCATGCCCGCGCGCTGGGCGCCCTGGCCGGGATACAGGAACGCGATCATGGCGTCAGCTGGCCGACGCGCATCAGCAACGGGCCATCGGCGGTGCGCACCAGCACGCGGTCGGCCGGGCCGAGGAGTTCGTCGAGCGCGACGCCGCCGATCGGCAGATCGAGCTGGCAGTCGACACGTGCGGGCAGCTCACGGAACGCCTCCCGCAGCTCGGCAAGCATCACCAGCCGCGGTACCTCGTCCATTGTCAGGACCAGGTCGAGGTCGCTGCTCGCCGTGACCGCCGAAACCCCTGTCGCAAGGGTGAATCCGACGCTTCCGGCTGGGCCCCATCGCAGCCCGGTCGGCGCGAGCAGGGCGGCGGCGCGATGAAGCGCCTCGCTGACAGGAAGATCGGGAAGCCCGTCGACTCGTTCGGCAAGGTCTGCCGGCGACAGGATCTCCGTGACGAAGCCGGCCTCGATCAGGGTCGCATGGCGATGAGATCGGCTCGGTCCCCGGATCCCCACCGGCAGATAGTCCGGTGCGCATCGAGCGCGACGGACCACCACCCACGGCGCCTGCGCCAATGCGGGTGTCACCCATGCCGGACCCGCCCGACACAGTTGCGCGACCGATGCGACGCGCAACAGGTCGTGCGGCCGCGGGCTGCTCATCGTTTTTCGGTGTCGTGCCATTGCGCGGACATCGCGTCGCGAATCGCCCGCGATGCCTTGCGGTTGATCAGGGCGCCTGGCGAGTCGAGCCGATTCGACAGATCACGCGGACCGGTGCGGGCGGCGGCGATGGCGGCGTCCACGGCGTCGCGCACGGCGCTGACGTCATCCGCGGTCGGGTGGTCGGCATCGGATACCGGTAGCAGACCGTCGCATAGGCCGAGCTGCGCCCAGTCCCGGACGTTGTAGCTCAGCGGGACAACCGTTTCGGCCAGCTTCTCGAGTTCCTCCACCGTGCGCAGGGTGATGCGCGCGGCCGCGGCCTTGTGCATCGCGTGGATCTCCACGCCGGGGTCATCGAGGGCGAGCATCTGCTGGGCCTGCAGACCGTGAGCGAGGAATCCACCGGACAGCGCGTGCCCGACCACGATGGCCACCGTCGGGTGACCGGCGTTGCGCGCGCGGTGATACGCATCGACGGCGGTGGCGATGGCGTGGTGCAGCCCCGCCATCTCCTCGATGCGGCCATAGGCCTGGCTGGGCAGGTCGACGACGGCCACGATTGCACGCTTGGTGTCCACCGCGGCATCTGAGGAGATGACGTCGTCGATCGCCGCGGCCAGTGCCCAGGATTCGGTGAGCCCGACTTCCCCGTTGCGCGCACGGTGGAACGGGCTCTGTGGATCCGGGACCACCGCGAGATAGGTCGCACCGGAGGTGTCGGCGCTGATCACCGACGGGATGACCGCGACAGGTTCGGTCGCGGCCAGGGCAGACAGCCACAGCCGTCCGCGACTGGCTGTCGCCGACGACGTCGCGGCCGTGGCAGGCGCGGCACCGTCGACGGGCTCGAACTTCGTACCCCACAACCGCCGAAGGTCCTGCGGTGCAGGCGCATTTCGTGGATCGAAGCTGGCCAAGCGCGAACCGAGGGCGTCGACGCGCTCGCTGCGGTAGCTACCGGCGGGTGGCACTCCGGCGGCGACGGCTTCGATTACCGCGGCGCGGAGGAGGTCGCAATCGTCGGCAACCAGCTTGTCCGCCAACCCGATCGCCGCCCGCTGCTCGCCCCCGTCGATGCTCCAGATCAGCGCGCGGTCGGAGGAATCGAACTCGTCGATGCCGCCCTCTTGTTCGATGACGGCGGGGCCGTTCAGCCCGATCCTGCCCTGCGGCGTGATGATCAGGCGAGTGCACAGCCCGGCGGCGATGCTCATGCCGCCGAACGAGCCGACCTCCCCCGCGACCACGCCGATGACCGGTGCCATCGGCCGCAGATCCAATACGGCCGAGCAGATCTCGGCGACGGCGTTCAGCCCGAGGTTGGCTTCCTGCAGGCGGACGCCACCGGTCTCGAACAACACCACCGCGGCCGTCGGCGTGCCGGCGCGGCAGTCGTCGGCCGCCAGTCGCAGCGCCTCGCTGATCTTCGCGCCCGACACCTCGCCGGTGCCGCCACCCTGGAAACCCTGCTCGATGGAGGCGATCACCGCGGGACGGCCGTCGATGGTGCCGCGCGCGATGACGACACCGTCATCGGCCTGCGGCACGATTCCCTGCGGTTCTAGCCATGGTGATTCGAGCCGGTCGAAAGGACCGCACAGCACCCGTACGCTGTCCGGGTCCAGCAGCGCCGTGGCGCGCTCCAGGGCGTCGCCTTCGAGGAAGCTGCGCCTCGCGAGGATCTGATGCCAGTCCTGCGCCGCGGCTCCGGCAGTCATGGCGCATCACCTTGTGCGGTGGTCGCGGCCTCCGCGGCCTGGCGGAGCCGCAGTGTGACGACGGCAGGCGTCGCGCCGAAGTCGTTGAGCTCCCAGCGTCCGGCGAGCGGGGTATGCGTGAAGAACCGTTCCAGCGTGGCGTGCCAGACGGTGTCGAAGCCGTCGACGCTGGTGCGTACCCGGACATCCGCGACATCCGCGTCCTCTGCCTCGTCGAGCAGCACCTCCAGATCGCCTGATGCGACGACGCCGATGTGCGTACGCCTTTGCATGGGGCGGTTCGCCGGAAACCGGTACCTCAGTGTCTGCATGCGCGTCAGCTTCCTTCCGCCGGCGTGACTGCGTCGAGGAACAATGTCGCCGCGAGCAGGTCTGCGCTGCCGCCCATGGAGAGTCCCCGCTTCTGGGCCTGGCGGCAGAACCGCTCGAGTCGGTGGCGGCCCTCGGGGGTTGCGCACCCGCCACTGCGCAGCACCCCCGCTGCAGTGCGGTGCACGAACGCCCGTCCTCGCAAACCACCGCGGTGCAGGACGCAGGTGTCGTCGAGGCTCGCCATGATCGCCATCAGCGCGTTGAGCGCGACGGCGTCGGCGGCTTCACCGCGCAGGCGGCAGGACCGCAGCATCGGTAACCCGTGGCCGACGACGTGCGGGAAGCCGTCCTGTGCCTCGGCGACCGCTCCGCCCGCGCCGTACCGAAGCCGAGCGTGCTCACCATGCGAAAGGCCGCCGCTCACGATACGGGCGGGGTCGGGGAGCCGCGCCAGCTGTGCTGCAAAAGCCACTGCGTCAGTGATGTTTTCGGCGACCGCGACGCCCGCCGACAGGAGCCCGAGCGCCCATAACGCCCCGCGGTGCGTGTTGACGCCATCGGTTGTCCTGAGCATGCGGCGCTCGCCTGCGCGCCCGATGTCGCCGATGCGTTCACGCAGGCCGGGGCCGAACGGCATCGATCGGGCGGCTTCCGCGCACTCCCGCAACGGATCTCGCAGCGCGTGGGCGGAGGTCGCCAACAGGGCCAGGCTCATGTCGGGGTGGCTGTGCCTGCCGGATGTGTCGACCAGCCCGGGTTTCGGTGTCAGCAGTGCCTCGGCGAGCAAGGCATCGACAGCCCCGTCGGCGATCCGTTCGGCCGACAGGCGGTGCAGTTGGGTTGCATTCGCAGTGTTCGTCATAGCGCTCACCAGTCCCGAAACTGTGCGGGCGGATCGTAGAGTCCTCCGGACCATGCGACGAGGTCCTCGATGCTGCGGGCGGCGAGCAGCGACCGATCCGCTTGCCGCGCAGCGATACCGAGGTCCTCAGGAAAGGCGACCAACCCGTCGCGGCGGAGTTGCTCCGTGCGCGCCGCCTCGGCGCCAAGCCCGATCGGCGTCACACCGGCAATCGCCGACAACGCCTCCCGGCGGTCGGCAAGCGACGGTGCCTTGAACAGGTAGGCGACGCCCTCTTCGGTGACGACATGGCTGACGTCGTCGCCGTAGATCATCACTGGTGGGATCGGCATGCCGGCGTTCTTGCCCACCTCGACGGCGTCGAGTGATTCGACAAACGTTGGGATGCCGCCCTTCTGGAAGGTCTGGGCGATCTGCACCACCAGTTTCCGGCCGCGTAGCGCGTAGGCCTCGCCGTGCGCGAGGCTCAGCCACGCGGGAGACGAGTGCCTGCGACCGTGTGGGTCGTGGCCCATGTTCGGGGCGCCGCCGAACCCGGGCAACCGGCCGTCGGTGACGGTCGACGAGTTCGCATCGCCGTCGATCTGCAATGAGGATCCGATGAACATGTCGACCGCGTATTGGCCTGCCAACTGACACAACACCCGATTGGACCGCAGCGATCCGTCCCGTCCGGTGAAGAACACGTCGGGCCGGGCCGCGGTGTACCGCTCCATCCCCGCCTCGCCGCCGAAGCTGTGGATCGATTCCACCCATCCCGATTCGATCGCCGGTATCAGCGTCGGATGCGGGTTCAGCGTCCAGTGCTTGGCGATCCTGCCCTTCAACCCCAGTTGGTCGCCGTAGGTGGGGAGAAGCAATTCGATTGCCGCCGTGTCGAATCCGATCCCGTGGTTGAGCGACGTCACCTCATGTCGTTCGTACACGCCGCGGATGGCGATCATCGCCTTGAGGATCTCGACCGGCCCGATCAACCGCGGGTCGCGGGTGAACAGCGGCTCGAGCGCGAACGGCCGGTCGGCCTCGACCACTAGATCGACCCAGTCGCCGGGGATGTCGACTCGCGGGAGCTTGCCGCTGTCGACGATCTCGTCGGCCTGTACGAGCACCACGCCGTCGCGAAACGCGGCGGCCTCCGCGATCGTCGGCGTGTCCTCGGTGTTGGGACCGGTGAACAGATTGCCGTCGCGGTCAGCCTTCGTCGCGCACAACAGCGCGACGTTGGGGCTCAGGTCGGTGAACATCCGCGCGTACAGCTCGACGTAGGTGTGGATGGCGCCGATGCGGACCTGGCCGTCCTCCACCATTTGCGCGATGCGGACACTCTGGGGTCCGGCGTAGGCGAGGTCGAGCTTTGCGGCGATCTTCTTCTCGAACAGGTCGAGATGTTCCGGCCGCGACACCGACGAGATCAGCATGTGCAGGCCGTTGACCTTGCCGGGATCGCACTGGGCCAGCGTGCGGGACAGGAAGTCGGCCTGCTTCTGGTTGTCGCCCTCCAGTGCGACGCGATCACCCGGCCGTAGCAGCCCCTCCAGCGTGTCACGCAAACGGGCCTGTTCGATCAGCTTGCCGTCGACGTAACCGGCGACGGCGGAGAGCCGCTCGCGCTTGTCGGCTCGGCGGCGGGTCCAGGTTGATTCGCTCACCCTCCTGCGGCCTCGATGATCAGGTTGGCGACGTCCTTGGCCTTGGACACAATCGACAGGTGGCTGGCGTCGAGTTCGATGGTCTTGGCGTTCATCCGCTGGGCCATGAACCGTTCAAGGTCGGGATTGATCGTGCGGTCATTCTTCGAAACCGCGTAGAAGGTCGGCTTGTCGCGCCACGCCGCCTGGGTGGTGCGGCCGTTGAACAGCTCATCGGAGATCCTGCCCTGCACCGCGTACAACACCCTGGCTTGGGCCGGTGGCACATCCTGCGCGAAATCGTTGAGGAACGCCGACTCCGACAGTTGCGCGTATCCGTCGGGCGCCTTCACCAGACCTGCACTCGCCGGCGGTGCCGGGTACTGACCGGCCAGCGCGGTGTAGTCCTCGCCGGCGTCGGGTGCGCGGGCGGCGATGTACACCAACGCCGTCACCTTGGGGTCGACCCCGACCTCGGTGGCGATCATGCCCGAATACGAGTGCGCGACAAGCACTGTCGGACCGTCCATCAAAGCCAGTGTGCGCCGGGCGAACTCACAGTCTTCCTCCAGCGTGCGCAGCGGATTCTGCACCGACGCCACGTTCAGCCCCCGCGCCTGCAGGTACGGGATCACGTCTGACCAGCATGAGCCGTCAGCGTATGCGCCGTGCACCAGCACCACATTGCGGGCTTGCGGCAATGGACCGGACGGCGGCGCCGCAGCCGCCCGCTGCGACCCGAACAGGGCGGCGGCACTGCCGAGTGCCACCGCCGCGGCGAACGACCGTCGATCCATGCGCGCTCCGTTCCAAAGCGAATACGGCAAAGGCTCCCCCACATCTCATAATGTATGCAATCGCAGATTGCGTCCATCGTGAGTGGGGTGTGACTAGAAACCGTATCCGAGAACGGCTGGGACGTCGCTGACGAACGCGGCGTCGAGGCGAGCCAGGAGGCCGGCCTCGTCAGTGTGCAACCGGTTTGCGCTGGCAAATGACGCCGCTTTGTGAGCACCCAGGTACAGGCTGCCAAGAACGTCGAGACCCATGGACACATCGGCGGGCGCATTCGTCGGCGTGCAGCGGGCCCGGCCGTCATCGACCTCGAACGCGAAACGCCCGCCATCGCTTCGGAATCCGTCAGAAATCTCGATCACGGCGCAGACATCCGCCCGATACGTGCGCGCTTCAAGCGTTTTCGGAATGTCCATGATCCGCAGCCAGAGGTCGTCCTCGCAGTGCGTGAGCCGGGCTACCCGAGGATCGGTCAGCAGGTACGGCAGCGGGTCGCCGGGGAACGTGCCGAAGGCTACCGTCTCCATCAGGTCGAGTCCGAGCAGCGCCCGGCACAACGCGATACCGGCGTCGGTGGTCGCGGCGACGAACTCCCAGACCCGCACGATCATCGGGTCGTCGCCGAACACCCGGTACATGACGTAGCCGTCGGGATGCAGGAACGTGTACAACTCGGTCCCACCGCGGCGATCCCACTCACGATCGGCCAGCAGCTCGTCCCACAGCGCCTCGGGGCGGGCGACGCCACCAGGTGTGCGTTGTCGCCAGCGCTCGTAGATCTGCTCGAGTTCGTCTCGGTGGTCGGCGGCCTTGATGATCCGGACGCCGCCGGGATCGGGCGCATCATCGCGGAACCGGGCGAAGCGGCGGTCGATGGTGAGCACCTGCTCGATGGTCGCAGGCCCGTACCCGAAGCGCCCGTAGATCCCGCCTTCGCTGGCGGTCAGGCCGGCGACCGGATACTGCGCGTCGGCGATTCGGTCGTGCAGCTCGGTGTACATCGAGCGCAAGATGCCGCGACGGCGGTGGGTCGGCGCGACTCCGACGATGGTGACGCCCGCCATCGGCAGGACCGCGCCGCCGGGCACGGTCAGCCGCATGTCGAGGTAGTGGGCCATCCCGACGATGTCGCCGCCGTCGAAGGCGAGGACAGTGCCGTCGAACGGCATCATTGACCGCCAGGCGGTCAAGGACTCGGGATGCCCGAACCTGCCGAAACTGGTGGCGTCCAACAGCGATATCGCCGGCCAGTCGGCGTCGGTCGCGGACCGGATCTCTATGGCAGTCGACGTGTCGGTGGCGAACA
The DNA here is from genome assembly GCA_963698965.1 of uncultured Actinomycetota bacterium. GTDB lineage: Bacteria > Actinomycetota > Actinomycetes > Mycobacteriales > Mycobacteriaceae > Mycobacterium. Next base: position 94,513 of record CAVOSY010000013.1, on the reverse strand, counting down.
CAGAACTCGACGGTGCCACACAGCGATGCCCGAGCGCATCCGAATTTCGTGCTCAGCCGATACCGTTGAATGGCACGGAAGGAGCGCTCGTCATGGCGACCGATCTGACGCTCTACCTCGACGACCAACCCGGCGAGCTGGCCCGGGTCGGCGACGTGCTTGGCAAGGCCGGCACCAACATCGCAGGCCTGTGTGCGCTCACCACCGGCGGAGGGCAGGCCGAGGTGCACATCTTGGTGCAGGACGCGACGGCGGCGTTCGAGGCGTTGCAGGACGCCGGGATCAAGATCGTCGCCGAGCAGGAAGTGATCGTGCTCGACATGGAGGACCGGCCCGGCGCACTTGGTGAGGTGGCGCGCAGACTCGGCAATGCGAGGGTCAACCTGACCACCGCTTATCTGGCGACCAACACCCGGCTGGTGCTGGCGGCCGACAACCTGGCCGAAGCGAAGGCCGCGCTCAGCTGATCAGCGCCGCAGCCAGCCCTGGACCGTGCTGAGCTCGCGGGTGTAGGTGGTGAGGATGTCGTCGTAGTAGAGCGAGCCGCCGCTGATCGCGTCCGCGCCCTGCCAGATCACCTGTACCCGGGTCCCGGCCTTGTCGTAGTAGTCGGTGCGCTCGACGTTCCTGCGGTGCCACCCGCCTACCTCGGCGAGCTCGGCTAGTGTCTGCCGCTCGTCGGTTGCAGTCATCGGTGTTCCTCCTGTGGTGCCCGCGTCGGTGCGAGACGATACATCGATGATCGTGCTGGAGGTTCAGCAGGCCGATGTGACCCGGCTCGAGGTCGACGCGATCACCAACGCGGCCAACACGCAACTCAGGCACGGCGGCGGCGTGGCCGCGGCGATCTCGCGTGCCGGGGGTCCTGCGGTGCAGCGGGAGTCCACCGAGAAGGCGCCGATCGGTCTCGGTGACGCGGTCGAGACCACCGCAGGCGACATGCCTGCGCGTTATGTGATCCACGCCGCGACGATGGAACTCGGCGGGCCCACGTCGGCGGAGGTCATCGCCCAAGCGACGCGCTCGACCCTGGCCAAGGCGGACGATCTGGGCTGCCGGACGCTTGCCTTGGTCGCGTTCGGGACCGGGGTCGGTGGCTTCCCGCTCGACGAAGCGGCGCGGCTGATGGTCGACGCCGCGCGCGGACACGAGCCGCGATCTCTCGAGCGGGTGGTGTTCGCCGTGCACGGCGATGAGGCCGAGCGGGCGTTCCGAGACGCCGTCGAATCGTCAGGCTGACGAGAGCGCGCGTCGCAACATGTGCATCGCGACGGTCGTCGACCGTTCGCGAATATCTGACCTGTCGCCCGGCAGTCGGATGGTGCGGGTGTGCGTATCGCCGTCGGCGAGCTTCACGGTGAAACAGACCGTGCCGACCGGCTTGTCCTCGCTACCGCCCACCGGCCCGGCGATCCCGGTGATCGCGACCGCGGTGTCGGCGCCGAAACGGCTCAGCGCGCCGTCGGCCATCGCCTCGGCGACGGGCTCGGACACGGCTCCGTGCGTCGCGATCAGGTCGGGTTCGACGCCGAGCAGTTCTGTCTTGGCCTCGTTCGCGTATGCGACGACTGCCCCGGCGACGTAGGCCGATGATCCGGGCCGGTCGGTCAGCCGAGCGGCCAACAGTCCGCCGGTGCTGGATTCGGCCGTCGCGATCCGGCGGCCGGTCAGCAGCCGCGCAATCTGGTCATCGATGAGGGAGCCGTCCTCCGAGAAGATCTCGCGCCCGTGGCGCTCGCGCAGCAGCTGGACGAGCTTCATGTAGACAGCCGCGGCGTCTGGTTCATACCGGGTGACGATCTCGAGTTCCCCGCGCCGAAGACAGGTGGTGATCTCGAGCCGGTCGAAGCCGTCGATGCTGTGTTCGCCGTCCCGCAGCGTGTCGGCCAGCCCCGACTCGGGCAGCCCGAACATCCGCACTATCTCCTGGCGATACGTGGTCCGCCCGGCGATCGCCCGCTGCACCGCCTCGGTTTCCACGGCGACCGGCCACATCGGCTGCAACTCGCGCGGTGGGCCGGGCAGCACCACGATCGTCGGCTTGCCAGGCACGACGACTCCCGGGGCGGTGCCGACCGGGTTGATCACGTGCGCCCCTAGCGGAATCAGCGCCTGCTTGCGGTTGGCGGCGCGGACCGCCTCGATGTCGACGTTGTCGAAGCGCGCCATCAGTCGCTTGAGGATGTCGGTGATGCGGTCCTCGAGGGCCGCATCCAGCACCAGCTCGAGGCCGGCGAAGCGGGCCACGGTCGCCACCGTCATGTCGTCGGCGGTCGGTCCGAGGCCGCCACTCGTCACGATGAGGTCGACCCCCTCGTCGGCGAGGAACCGCAGCTGCGCCTCGATATCGCGCTCGCGGTCGCCGCAGATGGTGATGTGGGCCAGTTCGACACCCAGCTCCAGCAGCCGGTCGGCGATCCAAGGGCCATTGCGGTCCTGGACGCGTCCCGTCAGCACCTCGGTCCCCGTGACAACGATGCCGGCGCGTGCGCTCACACCCAACGACACTACGGCAGGCCGGTAATGTCGTTCTCCATGACGGCGCCGAAGTCCCTCCGGGAGCTGTTCGATCAGCTCGGTCTGCAGGAGGTCCCGTCGACTGACGGCACAGCGGTCATGGAGATGCCGGTCGACGAACGAACCGTCAACACCGCTGGCGGTCTTCAGGGTGGCCTGATCGCGACCATGGCCGACGTGACCGCAGGCCAACTGGCCTCGCGCAGCACCCCGTTCGGCATGCGCATCGCTACCACCGACTTGTTCATCCGCTATCTGCGGCCGATCAAGGTCGGGCCCGCGCGTGCCGTCGCGCGGATCCTGCGCACCGGCAAGCGGTCCGTCGTCGTGCAGGTGGACATCTACCGGGCCAACGACGACGAGATCGGCGCGACGGCAACGGTGAACTTCGCCGCCGTGGACTAGCTCTCGACGGTTTTCGTGCCGAATCCGGAAACCTGGAGTCGTGAACAGGAAGCTGATCGTCGAGACGAAAAGCACGACCGCCAACACGCCGCCCGCGATGGAAAGCCTTGGCGCGATTGGCTTGAGCGCGATCAGTACCGCGGCGGCCAGTTCGAAGACACCCAAAAGCGCGGAGAACGTGTAGGCGGGAAAGATGTTGTAGAGCCCATGAACGGGCTGTCGGCCACCAGCCGATGACGATGACGAGGCCGTATCTGCCGAGAATGCTCGCGACGCTGTCGACGGTGGACAGCGCTGCGCGCCCGTTGATTGTTGACCGGTTCCAGTTGATGGTTTGCGGGGTCACCTCCTTGACGGTTCCGCTGACCGCATCAACGCCGTCGAGGGTGTGTGCCTGCCCGACGAACTCGCACGAACGTTCCTTACCACTCGAAAATCCGCCGAAATGTCGAGCGGTAAGGAACGTTCGGCGGGCTTATTTGATCGCCACCACCTGCGGCGGGGTGTTGTAGCCCGTCACCCTCACCCAGTTCGCGGTGGCACCGGTCCATGGCTGGCCTTGAACCTCAACCGTTTCACCGGGGAACACGGTCACGTAGTTGTCGCTGTACTCGATCGGCAGGATCTCGTCACCCTCGGGTGTGGAGGTGAGTTCGGCGCGCTCGAAGAAAGCGACCCGCTGGGAAGAGTTGTGCAGGCGGATGGTCACGCGATTGTCACCCGACGCCTTGGACGCGGTCACGTCGAGCGGCACCCGTGGCATGGAGTTGAGCCCGGTCATGTCCGCCCAGCTCACCTGCTTGAGCTCGAACGCGGAATCGTTGCTCGGATCGCCAACGTCGTCGAGTTGCTGCGACTGCCAATACACGTTCTCGGAGACCACTTTTCCGGCCCGGTCGAGCAGTTGTGCGCGTACGAAGAGGACACTCGAATCACGGGCGAGCCTCGGCAACGTCAGGGCCTGCGCCGTTCCCCCGGGCGTCACGTCGATATTGCCTGCGCTGCGATCGTCGCGCACCCGGCCCTGCAGATCATAGACACGCACCCGGACCGTCAAACCCGTTTGCTGTCTTGGTGTTTGGTTGACCACGGTGATGTTGGCATGGTCGTGCTTTCCCGTGGCGTACGAATCGAAGACCACCGACAGCGGCCGCAGCCCCTTCTTCGCGCCGTAGTACGCACCACCGGGCCGCAGGTAGTAGTCGAAGATGTGCCCGAAGAACGACGGCCAGTGGTTGTTGAGCATCCAGTAGATCGTCATCTTGTGGTTGTCCCAGCCGGCGGCCGCGAACGCTTCGAACTGCGCACGCGTCGACTCGTAATCCGCCAGCTGCGCTTTGCGCGCAAAATCCTCCGCGCCGGTGGACACCCCGTACCGGCGGTCGACAGCGCGCCGAATGCTGGTGAGCGTGGCGTTCTTCGGGTTCGAGCCGGCGTGGAAGAACCACGCATCGTTGATCGGCCACAGTTTGTCAGGCGGGATGAACTTCTTGAGGCTCGCGAACGGCGGGATCTGTTCGTTGTCGCCCTGTTCGGCCGTCGAGCCGCGGGTCGCTGCGTAGCGCCCGGCGAACCAGTAGCTCGGCGGGCGCCAACTGTAGGGCCCTGCCATCTGAATGCCGTTCCAGTCGCGCTCCCCCGCGGCATCGACAGCCAACGAGGAGACGGTGTCGACGACGGCGTTCGGCCAGTGCAGATCCGACAGGATGGCGTGATACTCGGCCAGCACCTCCGGCGGGGGTTTCCCATCGCTGCCGTTGGCCCACACGAACGCCGACGGGTGGCTGCGAAGCGCGGTTATCTGCGATCGAAGGCTGTCCTGTGCGACGCGGTTGTCCTCGTCGTCCCACTGGTTCCACTTCTCCCACTGATTGCAGCACATCCAGCCGTACATCAGCGGTATGCCCATCTCGTCGGCCATCTCGGCGATGTGATCCCCGGGAAACTTGCCTTCGAGGCGAATCATGTTGAGCCCGAGGTCTTTCACGTAGCCCAGGATCGCGGCGTCGCGATTCGGATCGTTCGCGTACAGCAGGTCGGGCGTATACGCCGCACCGCGGACCAGGAAGTCCTTGCCGTTGACCTTCAGATAGAAGTTCCCGCCCTTGCCGAGTTCGGGGTACTGCTGGTCCTGGTCGCGGAACTGCTGGACGGAGCGGATGCCGAAGCGAAGATGGCTGGCGTCGACTGGCCGGTTGTACTGCCGGAACTCCAACTGCAGGTCATAGAGGTTGGGTTGGCCGAGGGTATACGGCCACCACAGATCGGGGTTGCGGACGGTCAACTGCGCGAACTCGTCTGGAGTGAAGCTGACGTCGCGCTGCTCACCGGCGGCGAGCGTGACTGGTTGCTCGATCTGGACGGCGGCCCTGCCCGGCCTACTGATCGTCGCCCGTAGAACGCCTCGCACCGGCTGCGCGGACGTATTGTGCAGACTGCTGTAGATCGTCAGTCGGGCCGAATCCGTTCGCGGTAACGGGAGTTCGGAGTTGACCGTCGACGGGCCGAGCACCACAGCCCCGGACACCTTGAGGTAGACCGGCTTCCAGATGCCCGCATTTCGGTCGGGGACAAAGGAATTCCCGTTGGCCGGATTCTTCCCCGGCCCCTGGTAACCGATGTAGTTCCAGTTGATCCAGTCATACCAGCTGTCAGCGAGTTCGACGCCGTCGATGTCCTGCAGCGCGCGTTCCGGCGTGATCTTGACGGCCAGCGCGTTGGCCCCTCCCTGGTTCACCCATCGGGACACATCGAGTTCGTGCGAGGTGTGCATGCCGACGATCTGGGTGTTGCCCGCGATCAGGTGGCCGTTGAGCCAGATCTCGGCGCGGTAGTTGATCCCGGGAAAGTCCAACAGGTACGTCGTGTGCCCGGCCGGTGCGGTGAACGTGGTGCGGTACCACCAGTCCTGCTTGTAGAGGTCCTGCGGGATCGCCGCCAGATTGGTGCCGTAGTAGAGATCCGGGTAGGTGCCGTCCTCCTGCAAGGTCTGCAGAACAGTCGCAGGCATTCGGGGGATCGCATGCCAGCCCGCTGCCCGATAGCCCGGTTCGGAGAGGACGGCCCCGTCCGCCTGCACATTGCGGGCGGACACCAGGCTCCAGCCCTGCGCCAGCTCGATCTGTCCCGGCGGCGCCCCGGGCTTGGCGAAGTCCGGGAAGTCCGCCGCGCAAAGCAGTAGCAACAGGGCCACCGAGAGCAGGATTCTTAAGACGATGTGCCGACGCCGGTTACCCAACCTCCGCTCCTCGTCCACCGAATCACCGTACCTGCAGCGTGCGGTGCGGGCTCAGGCAAGCGGCGCAACGGAATTCGCGCTGGTCACTCCGTGCGCGCCAACACCTCCCGCACCAGCTCCAGTGTGGTGGCAGGGTGCAGGAACGCGAACCGGCCCACCGTTTCGCCCTCCCACTTCGTCGGTGGGATGAACGCGACCTGGTCCTGGTGCAGCCGCTGCGCCCAGGCGTCGTAGTCATCGGGCTTCCAGCCCAGTCGACGGAACAGCACCACCCCGAGGTCGGGCTCGCGGATCAGCTCCAGCTGCGGAGCAGCCTTGATCAGCTCGGCGGTCTGACGGGCAAGCGACGCGGCGACCTCGATGGCCTCGCGATAAGCGTCCAGTCCATAGACCGCAAGCGAGAACCACAGCGGCAGCCCGCGGGCCCGCCGGGTCAGGTGATAGGCGTAGTCGGATGGGTTCCACTCGCCCTCTGACGTGTGGATGACGTCGAGGTACGACGCGTCCTGGGTGTGGGTGGCCCGCGCGAGTTCGGGCTCTCGGTACACCAACGCGCAGCAGTCGAACGGCGTGAACAACCACTTGTGCGGGTCGAGGATGAACGAGTCCGCCTGCTCGAGGCCCTTGTATTTCGGCTTCAGCGAGCGGGCAAAGATGCCCGACCCGCCATAGGCGCCGTCGACGTGGAACCACCAGCCACGTTCCCTGGCGAGTGCGCCGACGCCGGCCAGGTCGTCGATGATGCCAGCGTTCGTCGTGCCCGACGTGCAGACGACGGCCGCGATGTTCGCAGCATCGGGCGGCACCGCGTCGCGGACCGTGTCGGCGGTGAGCCGGTGGTCAGGAGTGTCGACCACCACCGCGTCCATCTCCAGCAACCGCAGCGTGTTGACGATCGACGAATGCGCATCCGAGCCGACGACCACGCGCAGCCGGCCGGTGGCGCCGCGGTTCTTGGCCGTCTCACGCGCGACGGCGAGCGAGGACAGGTTGCCCGCCGAACCGCCCGACACGAAACATCCGCCGGACGTCGTGGGTAGGCCGGCCTCATGCGCGATCACCCGCAGCACGCTGTTCTCCGCTGCGATCGCGCCAGACGCCTCGAGCCACGAGATGCCCTGGATCGAGGCGCAGGACACCAGCATGTCGAACAGCAGGCTGGCCTTGGTCGGGGCGGCTGGGATGAAGCCTAGGAACCGTGGGCTGTCGGCCGATATCACGCTCGGTGCGATCACCGAGGTGTAGACGCCGAGCACTTCGTCGGGTGGGCGCGGCTGGTCGCGGATCACGCCGTCCAGCCGTTCGTAGAGTTCGTCGGCGGGCAATACGCCCTTGTCGAGAGGCACCGGATTCATCCGCAGCCGGTTCTCGGCGTACGCGAGCACACTTCGCACCATCTGATCGGTGCTTTGGTCGACCTCATGCATGGCTGAAGTCTTGCACCGGCGGCACGCGCGCCGGTGCGTTACGCGCAGGTCACTTGTGGGGTACGTCGTTGACGAGGCCGCCGTCTATCACGTACTCCGCTCCGGTCGAGTACCGGGATTCTTCGCTGGCCAAAAAGACGATGAATGTCGCCACCTCTTCGGGCTGACCCGGTCGGCCCAACGGAATCCGCAGCATGTTGTCCGGAAAATGCTTGGTCATCGGTGTGCGGATGAAGCCGGGGTGCACCGAGTTCACCCGGATGTTGTACTGGCCGAGCTCGAGCGCCGCGGACTTGCTCAGACCGCGCACCGCCCACTTCGACGCTACGTACGGGTGCACCATGACGGCGCCACGCAGACCCTCGATCGAGGAGATGTTGATGATGGAGCCGCCGCCGTCGGCCTTCATCGCTTCGACGGATGCCTGCATGCCGAGGAACGTTCCGGTCAGATTGACGTCGATGACCTTTTGCCACTTGGTCATGTCGAACTGGCCGATCTGCCCCAGCGCCACCGTCCCGGCATTGTTGACCAGAACGTTGAGCTTGCCGAACTCGTTGACCGCAGTGGCTACCGCGGCGTCCCACTCCTCGGCCTGTGTGACGTCGAGGTGGACGTAGCGCGCGGCTTCGCCGATCTCGTCGGCCAATGCCTTGCCCTTGTCATCGAGGATGTCGCCGATGACCACCTTGGCGCCCTCGGCGACAAGTGCGCGGGCATCCGCGGCCCCAATGCCTTGTGCCCCGCCGCTGATGAGTGCAACTTTTCCGTCCACGCGTCCCATGAGGGGTCAGGCTACCGTGCGGTCGTGCTACAAGTAGAACCTGTTCCAGTTTGTGGGGGAAGGAAACCAGCATGGCGATTCGCACCGCGCTCATCGGAACCGGGAACTGCGGCAGCCTCGCTCTGAAGCAGTTGGTGAGCGATGCCCGCTTCGACCTCACCGGAGTGTGGGTGTCGTCGGACGCCAAGGTGGGCAAGGACGCAGGCGAACTGGCGGGTCTGGACGTGACGACCGGCGTCGCCGCGTCCGATGACCTCGACGCGATCATCGCCGCCAAACCCGAATGCATCGTGTACTGCGCGATGGGCGACACCCGGCTGCCCGACGCCATGGCGGACGTTCGGAAGATCCTCGCGGCGGGCGTCAACGTCGTCGGCTCCGGGCTTGGAGTGCTTCAGTACCCGTGGCAGGTGATTCCGGACAAGTACATCCAACGTATCGAAGACGCTGCGCGAGAAGGTGATTCGACCGTCTTCTTCACCGGGGTCGACCCGGGGTTCGCGACCGACCTGCTGCCGTTTGCCCTGGCGGGGACGTGTCAGAGCATCGAGCAGGTGCGCACCATGGAGATCGCCGACTACGCCACCTACGACGGGGCAACGGTGATGTTCGACGTGATGGGCTTCGGCAACGCGATCGGTGACCTGCCGATGCTCTACCAACCGGGCGTGCTCAGCATCGCCTGGGGCACCGCGATCCGCCAGCTCGCGGCCGGCCTCGGAATCGAGGTCGACGAGATCAAGGATGCCGTCGAGCAGGAACCCGCACCCGAGGACTTCGACGTCGCGGTCGGCACCATCAAGAAGGGCACGGTCGCGGCGGTGCGGTTCCAGATCGAAGGCATGGTCAAGGGCAAGCCGGTGATCGTCGTCGAGCACGTCACCCGGCTGCGGCCCGATCTGCGACCCGACTGGGCCCAACCCGCACAGCCCGGCGGCTCGTATCGCGTCGAGATCACCGGCGAGCCCTCGTATGTCATGGATATCTGCCCGACGAGCCGCAACGGCGACCACAACTACGCGGCCATCCTCGCGGCGGCCGGCCGGATCGTGAACGCCATCCCCGACGTTGTCGCGGCGCGCGCCGGCATCCGGACCACGCTCGATATGCCGCTCGTCACAGGGCGGGGTTTGTACACAGCTAAGTAGGCTGGAGCGCAATGAGCGCGCCCGCATCGGATCCTCTCGCGGAGATCGCCGCAAGCACGGCCGGCCCGCAGGTCGGGGCGTTCTTCGACCTCGATGGCACGCTCGTGGACGGGTTCACTGCCACCGCCCACGCAAGTGACCGCATCCGGCGCAGGCAAGCGCGGATCGGCGAGGTGTTGGGTGTCATCGAGGCCTCGATGCGGTACCGGCTCGGCCGGATGCGGTTCGAGCACCTGCTGACAAGAGCTGCCGGTTACCTGCGCGGTGAATCGCTGGCCGAACTGGACGAGCTTGGCGAGCGACTGTTCGCCGAACGCGTTGCGTCGCGGGTCTTTCCGTTCATGCGCGAGATCGTGCAAGCGCACCAACGGCGCGGCCATACCGTCGTGCTCAGCTCGTCGGCGTTGACCATTCACGCCGAGCCCGTCGCGCGCTTCCTCCAGATCGGCCACGTGCTGTGCAACCACTTCGACATCGACGACGACGGGCGCCTCACCGGGCGGATCGCCAGGCCCGTCGTCTGGGGTCGGAACAAGGCAACGGCGGTACAGACGTTCTGCGAGACCAATGACGTTGCCCTGCAGCACAGTTACTTCTACGCCGATGGCGACGAGGATGTGGCGCTGATGAACCTGGTCGGCAACCCGCGGCCGGTGAACCCGCGGCCCGGCCTGGCCGCGACCGCCGCCGCGAACGAGTGGCCGGTGCTGCACGTGACTGGATCTGTGCACCGCAAGCGCCGGTCGTTGCGCCGGCTTGTGGGCTACGACTGACGCATCTGCGAGGAGACACCGTGGCCGAGAAGTTCAACGACATTGCGGCCGTCGTCGCAACCCGGGACTACGCCGCCGCCCGGTCCTGGTACAGCCGTGTGATCGGCCGCGACCCCGACCTCGAACCGATGGCCGGTGTCGCCGAGTGGCAGATCGCTGCCACCGCGTGGCTGCAACTCATCGAGGACCCCGACCGGGCGGGCAAGTCCGCGCTGCGCATCGGTGTCGACGACCTGGAGGCTCAGATCGCCGAACTCGCGGACGCGGGCATCACGGTGAGCGAACCGGTGGTCATCGCCGACCTGGTAAAGGTCGTCGACGTGGCCGATCCGGACGGCAACGAGGTGTCCTTCGTGCAAGACATCGCTGAATAGTCGTCGTACCCCCAACTGGCCACGGCGCCACGCACAGGTACTAAACTAGAACATGTTTCAGTTCGCGACTCCGCCCACCGAGGAGCAGCCATGCACACCCCCATCTGCGACGAGCTCAACATCGAGTTCCCGATCTTTGCGTTCACCCACTGCCGGGACGTCGTCGTCGCCGTGAGCAAGGCAGGCGGGTTCGGCGTGCTGGGCGCGGTCGGATACACGCCGGATCAACTCGAGATCGAGCTGAAGTGGATCGACGAGCACATCGGCGACCATCCCTATGGCGTCGACATCGTCATTCCGAACAAGTACGAGGGCATGGATTCCACCGATCTGTCGCCAGAGGTGCTCAAGAAGCAACTCAATGCGCTCGTGCCGGAGGAGCATCTGGAGTTTGCGCGCAAGATCCTCGCCGACCACGGCGTGCCGATCGACCACAGCGACGACGACGCGCTGCAGCTGCTCGGCTGGACCGAGGCGACCGCGACTCCGCAGGTCGAGGTTGCGCTGAAGCACCCGAAGGTGACATTGATCGCGAACGCGCTCGGCACCCCGCCCGCCGAGATGATCAAGCACATCCATGACGAAGGGCGCAAGGTCGCGGCGCTGTGCGGATCGCCGTCACAGGCACGCAAGCACGCCGACGCCGGCGTCGACATCATCATCGCCCAGGGCGGCGAGGCTGGCGGGCACTGCGGCGAGATCGGCTCGATCGTGTTGTGGCCGCAGGTCGTCAAGGAGGTTGCCCCTGTCCCGGTGCTGGCCGCCGGAGGCATCGGCAGCGGGCAGCAGATCGCCGCGGCGCTGGCACTCGGCGCGCAGGGCGCATGGACCGGCTCGCAGTGGGTCATGGTCGAGGAATCCGAGCACACGGCCGTTCAGCACGCCGCCTATGCCAAGGCCAGCAGCAAGGATACGGTTCGCAGCCGGTCGTTCACCGGCAAGCCTGCCCGGATGCTTCGCAACGACTGGACCGAGGCGTGGGAGGATCCCAACAACCCGAAGCCGCTCGGAATGCCGCTGCAGTACATGGTGTCCGGCATGGCCGTGGCCGCCACCCACAAGTACCCCAACGAGAGCGTCGACGTCGCGTTCAATCCGATCGGCCAGGTCGTTGGCCAGTTCACCAAGGTCGAGAAGTCCTCGGCGGTGATCGAGCGCTGGGTGCAGGAGTACCTCGAGGCGACCAACACCCTCAACGAGATCAACGAGGCGGCTTCCATTTGATTCGCGGCTCGGCCGCGGGCGTCTGATTCTAGGCTCGGCCGCGTGCTTCTGATCGCGGCCGCCTGCGCCGGCTTCCTGATAGCCGTGCTGTGGATGGACCTGATCTTCGACACTCAGGTCCTTCGGCATCGCCGCGAAGAGGAGCTACCCGAGTCGGTGGTCGACTCCATCTCGGCCTATTACCACCGCGCCACGACGACGTCGCGTCCGATGAGTCTGCTCATCGCCATCGTGATGGTGATTCTGTTGGGCTCATTGGGTTTTCGAGCTCTCCGTGGTGGTGATCCGCCCTGGCTGCTGGCCGCGTCGGCGGTGCTGGCGGGCGTCCCGATCCTGCTGGCGCTAGTTCGTACCGTGCCCAACGCGGTCGCTCTGGGAAACCGCGTCGGCACACCGAGCGAGCAGTCGCGGCTCGCGCGGAGCATCTGCCGGGACCACTTGTTGTGCCTGGTCTTCATGTCAGCGTTTCTGGCGCTGTGGGTGGCCGTCGCGGCGTAAGGCTGCGGCGGGACCGCCTGGCCTGGTGCCATGCGGCGCGATTATGTAAGGTGGCATACATAGCCGGGTCGGACGAAGGGATCCAACCTCATGCCAAGCCCCCGCGAGCGGATGGTGATCTCTGCCGCGCTGCTGATCCGGGAACGCGGTGCCCAGCCGACGGCGATCGCCGACGTGCTCGAGCACAGCGGCGCCCCGCGCGGCTCTGCGTATCACTATTTCCCAGGTGGCCGCACTCAATTGCTTTGTGAGGCAATCGATTACTCGGGTGAGTATGTCGCGGCCAAGATCGCCAAGGCCCCGAGCGGTCTGGACGCTCTCGACGACCTTGTCGCGTATTACCGCAAGCAACTGCTTCGCAGCGAGTACCGCGCTGGGTGCCCCGTCGTCGCCGTGACGGTGGAAGCCGGCGACCCCGCCAAGGGCGACCAGGCGACGCCGGTGATCGACCGCGCCGCGGCGGCCTTCACCCGCTGGACCGACCTGATCGCGCAGCGGCTGGTCGCTGACGGCGTGTCCGCGGCACGTGCCGAAGAACTCGCGATGCTGACCACCACCGCGATCGAGGGCGCGATCATCGTCGCCCGCGCCTCCCGCGACCTCACGCCCCTTGAGAGTGTCCATCGGCAGCTGCGCGAACTGCTGCAGGCCGAGATGCCGGAAAGGAAGTCCCGCCATGGTCGGTGACTGGCAGTCCACCGCGTGCATTCTGTGCGAGTGCAACTGCGGCATCGTCGTACAACTCGACGGCCGCAACCTCGCCAAGATCCGCGGCGACAAGGACCATCCCGCGTCGCAGGGCTACACCTGCAACAAGGCGTTGCGGCTGGATCACTACCAGAACAACGGCAACCGGCTGACCTCCCCCATGCGCAGGCGTCCGGACGGCAGCTACGAGGAAATCGACTGGGACACAGCGATCTCCGAGATCGCCGCGGGATTCAAACGCATCGCCGACACCCACGGCGGGGACAAGATCTTCTACTACGGCGGCGGCGGGCAGGGCAACCATCTCGGCGGCGCCTACAGCGGTGCCTTCCTGAAGGTGCTCGGTTCCCACTACCGGTCGAACGCGCTCGCACAGGAGAAGACCGGTGAGGCGTGGGTCGACGCCCACCTCTATGGCGGGCATACCCGCGGCGAGTTCGAGCACGCCGAGGTGTCGGTCTTCATCGGGAAGAACCCGTGGATGTCGCAGAGCTTCCCGCGCGCCCGCGTCGTTCTCAACGAGATCGCCAAGGATCCCGGCCGCTCGATGATCGTCATCGACCCAGTGCTGACCGACACCGCCAAGATGGCCGACATCCACCTTCGGGTGCGGCCAGGCGCCGATGCCTGGTGCCTTGCGGCGCTTGCCGCCGTGCTGGTCCAGGAAGACCTGTGTGATGAGGCGTTCCTCGCCGAGCACGTCAACGGTGTCGAGTCGGTGCGTGCGGCATTGCGCAATGTCCCTGTGGACGACTACGCAGAGCGATGCGGTGTCGACGAAGAACTGATCCGCACCGCGGCACGGCGCATCGCCGGCGCGGAGAGCGTCGCGGTTTTCGAGGACCTGGGCATCCAGCAAGCGCCGAACAGCACGTTATGCTCGTATCTGAACAAGCTGCTGTGGATCTTGACCGGAAACTTCGCCAAACGTGGTGGGCAGCACCTGCATTCATCGTTCGGGCCATTGTTCCGCCACACGCGCGAAGTCGGCCGTACTCCTGTCACCGGTGCGCCAATTCTCGGCGGCCTGATACCGAGTAATGCGGTGCCCCAGGAGATCCTGACCGATCATCCCGATCGCTTCCGCGCGATGATCGTCGAGAGCAGCAATCCCGCCCACTCCCTTGCCGATTCGACGGCGTGCCGGGCGGCCTTCGAGTCACTCGAGCTGATGGTGGTCATCGACGTCGCGATGACGGAGACCGCCCGGCTGGCCACCTATGTGCTGCCCGCGGCGAGTCAGTACGAGAAGCCCGAGGCGACGTTCTTCAATCTCGAGTTCCCGCACAACACCTTTCACCTTCGGCATCCGCTCCTCGAACCGCTTGAGGGCACCTTGCCAGAGCCCGAGATCTGGGCCCGGCTGATGCGTGCCCTCGGTTTGATCGACGACGCCGAGCTGCAGCCGCTGCGTGATGCGGCAGAAGAGGGGCTGGCCGCGTACGCGCAGGCATTCCTCACTGCGGTCGCCGCCAATCCGTTGTTCAGCAAGGCGCTGCCGTTCGTGTTGTACGAAACCCTGGGACCGACGCTCCCCGACGGGTTGGCAGGCGCTGCGGCGCTGTGGGGTCTGGCGCAGAAGGCCGCAATGACATACCCCGACGCTGTGCGTAGGGCGGGCCACGCCGACGGCAACGCGCTGTTCGAGGCGATCCTCGCGAGCCGCTCCGGCGTCACCTTCACCGCGCACGAGTACGAGCACGACTGGCAGCTGGTCACCCACGCCGACCACAAGATCGCGGTGGACATGCAGGAGATGATCGCGGAGATCGGCGGACTGTCCGACGCGCCGATCGGGCTTACCACCCCCGACTTCCCGATCGTGTTGTCCGCCGGTGAGCGGCGGGCATACACCGCCAACGACATCTTCCGCGACCCGTCGTGGCGCAAGCGCGACGCCGACGGTGCGCTGCGCGTCAGTATCGAGGACGCCGAGGCACTGGGTCTCACCGACGGCGGGCGTGCGCGGATCACCACCGCTGCGGGTAGCGCCGAGGCGAGTGTGGAGATCAGCGAGGCGATGTTGCCTGGGCACGCGTCGTTGCCGAACGGTTTCGGCCTCGACTACATCGACGTCGACGGCCGCGCGACAGTCCCTGGCGTTGCGCCGAATTCGCTCACCTCCGCCGACTGGCGCGACGCCTACGCGGGCACGCCATGGCACAAGCACGTGCCTGCGCGGATCGAGGCCGTATCGGTGGCGTAGGTCGGCGCACGCGGCGGGTTTTGCCGGCTACGCGAGAAGCCGCTGGGTGGCTCGTTCCAAAACCTGTCGTCGGCTGCGCCCGTCGTGGTCGGCGGCGATGAAATGGCTGCCGATCACCAGCGAGAAAGCGAGCATGCCCCGCGCCTCGACGTCGTCGGGGTCATCACTGAATGTGCCTATGAGTGCGCGCAGGTACTCCATGCGGCGGTTGTCGACGCGCTGCAGACGCCTTCCCACCGAACGGTCGCGCCGGGCCCAGTCGCGGACGGCGAGGTCGACAGGAAGTAGTTCCCGCGAGAAGGTCAGCATGCCCGCCTTGCGGACCTTGTCCCTGGCGTCGCCGCCCTCCTCCTCGACGCGTTGAAGCACCTCGTCGGTGCTTCGGTGCTCCCACGCGTCCAGCAGCGCATCGAGGAACTCCTGTCGGCTCGCGAAATGCCAGTAGAAGCCACCGCGGGTGACGCCGAGGGCCTTCGCGAGCAGATCCACCCGCACCGCATCGGGGCCGCCAGAGGCGAGCGCTGCCAGCCCCGCTTCGATCCACGTGCTCCGCGGTGTGCGGGTCTGGGCGACCATCGCGGCTCCCTCTCACTCGGGGCTTGACGCCAATTCTTCGTCAAGCATACAGTAGTGTATGTTTGGTTCAGCACTGCTCAACACGGCCGAACACACCGCACGACCGTGGCGAATCCACGAAATCGCCAAGGACTTTCGCGTTCTCGACGTGTGGGCGCTGCCGACGCCCGGCGGCCCGGACGAGTTCCCTCGTCTGATGCAGGTGATGGCAACATTCGACCCGGCTGAGACTTCTGTCGTCGTGCGCGGGTTGTTCGCGATTCGCTGGACGCTGGGGCATCTCTTCGGCCTCGACGGTCAGGAAACCGGTCTTGGCACTCGGGTCCGGAGCCTGCGTGATCGGCTGCCCGCTGACTTAGCCGATACCCCAACTGATTTCGACGCACACCTGTTCACACCTCTGTATGTCACCAACGAGGAGTTCGCTCTGGAGATCGCCAACAAGACCGTGCACGGCATCATGCACGTCGGCTGGGTGCCCGACGGCGCCGGCGGGTTCCGCGGCCAGATGGCCGTCCTGGTCCGACCGAACGGCGCATACGGGGTCGCCTATCTGGCAGCGATCGCTCCGTTTCGCCACCTCGTGGTTTACCCGCTGATGATGCGTGACATCGGACGCGCGTGGCGGCAATCCGTTGTGGGAGCGCGCCGATGACCGCCAAGGTGCGCCAAGTGGACCTTCCGCCGTCGGCGCGGGAATTGAGCACTCTGCCGCGCATCGACTACAGCGACGCGTTTCTGTTCGACGCCGTTTCAACCCGCGATGTGAGCGCTGAAGATCTGATGCGGGAAGTCCTGGAAGGCGCTCCGGTGGCCGTCCGAGCCCAGCTTCTGTCCGGATGGTCCGCCATCGGGCTGAAGGTGCACATCGGGTCGGAACGATCCGTGCTCGGCTGGGAGATCCGCAGGGCGGCGCCCGATCATGTGCTTCTCGGTGCCGACTCGCGCATCGGAATGCCCGGCGAGTTGCTTCTCAAGAAGGAAGACGGCGCACTGCTTTTCGCGACATTCGTGGCGCAGCGGAATCTGCTCGCCCGGACAGTATGGACCGTCACCGAACCCGCGCATGTTCGGGTCGTGCGCGACATGTTGGGCCAGGCGAGTCGGCGGCTCCGCGCCTGAATCAGGGCGTGGGCGCGGGCGCCAGCGGCGGCGCAGGCTCGGGCGCCACGGGCGGCGCGGCGTCGGCAGGTCCTGGCGCCGTCGGGTTCGCCGACATCCCCGGCGGTGGCGCCGCGTTCGCGCTCATGGGCCGCTGTGTGAGAAGCAGCAGCGCGTCGCGTCCGCTCACTTCCTGTGTCTGGTACGCGTGCCAGATGTCGCGCAAGTAGCCGAGCGGCTGGTCCCCGTCGGGTGGCGCGTCGGTGGTGCCCGGCGGCAGGTTCTCGGGACTCGACAGGTGTGGCATGCCGTTGGGTGGTGTCGCCAGGTCGCCGGCGGTGGCCTGCACGGTGCCGTCCGTCGCAGGCCCTGGCGCGGGTCCAGTCGTGGGGACCGCCGGGTCGACAGGTGCTGGCGCCGGTGCAGGCATCGGAGGCCCGGGATCGGCGAGCGCCGTCGGCGCGCTGAAAATCAACGCCGCAACGATTCCCAGCGCCGCCGACACCATGGTGAGTGCCGCCGTCTCGCTATCGATCCTCACCGATGCCCCCTTCCCGATCCTGTGTAGCGCCGGTGCTACCGGGTGCTTCTACTTGACTGACAAAATTGTTACACCTGGGATAGCTGTGACGAAGCGGTTAATAGATTTTTGATTCCGGGAACACGTTTCACTTGGAGTTTGATGTAACCCGCCGCACCGGCCCCCAACTGTGGTGTAGCAATGCGATAGGGGCACTAGACAACGTCACTTGAGGAGTGCATCTATGGCGTCTCCGGATCTCCCACCCGGTTTCGACTTCACGGACCCCGACATCTACGCCGAGCGGCTTCCCATCGACGAATTGGCCCACATGCGCAAGGTGGCGCCGATCTGGTGGCAGAAGCAGGAGAAGGGGAATCTCGCCTTCGGCGACGACGGCTACTGGGTGGTGACCAAGCACAAGGACGTCAAGGAGATCTCCCGCCGCAGCGACGTGTTCTCCAGCAACAAGAAGACCGCATTGCCGCGGTACCGCGACGAAGCCGACCCCGCGTCGCTTGAGGGGGGCAAGGTCGTCCTGCTCAACCAGGACGCGCCGCATCACACCCACTTGCGCAAGATCATCTCGCGCGCATTCACCCCACGTGCCATCGAGTCCTTACGCGACGAACTCCGCGAGCGTGCGCGCCACATCGTCGAGGCGGCCGCCGCCGAGGGCTCCGGTGATTTCGTCGAGCAGGTGTCCTGCGAGCTGCCGCTGCAAGCGATTGCCGGCCTGATGGGCGTGCCGCAGGAAGACCGCAAGAAGCTGTTCGACTGGTCGAACCAGATGGTCGGCGACCAGGATCCCGAGTACGCCAGGAATGACCCGACGGCCGCATCGGTCGAGCTGATCATGTACGGCATGCAGATGGCCGCGCAGCGCGGCGCGAACCCTGGCGACGACCTCGTCACCAAGCTCGTCCAGGCAGACGTCGAGGGCCACAGGCTGACTGACGACGAATTCGGCTTCTTCGTGATCCTGCTGGCCGTCGCAGGCAACGAGACCACCCGCAACTCCATCACCCAGGGCATGATGGCGTTCACCGAATTCCCCGACCAGTGGGAGCTGTTCAAGAAGGAGCGACCCGCGACCGCGGCCGACGAGATCGTCCGCTGGGCCACCCCTGTGACGTCATTCCAGCGCACCGCGTTGGAGGACACCGAGCTCTCGGGCGTGAAGATCGAGAAGGGCGAGCGGGTGGTGATGTTCTACCGCTCCGCGAACTTCGACGAGGACGTCTTCGACGATCCCTACATGTTCAACATCTTGCGAGATCCCAACCCGCACGTGGGGTTTGGCGGCACCGGCGCGCATTACTGCATCGGCGCGAACCTCGCGCGGATGACGATCGACCTGATCTTCAACGCGATCGCCGATGAAATGCCCAACCTCACGCCGATCTCGCCGCCGGAGCGGCTGCGGTCAGGCTGGCTCAACGGCATCAAGCACTGGCAGGTCGACTATCTGGGCGCGTCGAAGCAGTCGGTCGCGCAGTAGTCGGGTAGTCGATGATCGAGCGCCAGTAGTCCTCCGGTATCTCGGCGCCTGTCCGCAGCACCATCGCGAGGCCGCTGGCCATGGCGATGCCGAGGAGGCCGAGCCACAGCCCGGCGACGCCGATGATCACCCAGCACACCACGGTGAGGGTCGACCACGGCGACAGCATCGCCAGAACGGGTGCGAAGAAGAAGCCTGCCCCGATGTACGCCGCGGATCCCGCACGGTCCGAGATCAGCACGAAGCGCAGCCACCGAGGAATCCCAGGAATCTTCTGCTCGCTCATGCCACCACGGTGCCTCTGCCTAGGTAAGCGACGCAATTACCTGTGAGGTAGTGGCTACGCCCCTTCGCCTGCGCAACACTGGGCGCGTGACCAGCGCCGCCCAAGTCCAGAGCCCGCCGTTTGGCTTACTGATGCGTGAGTGGCGACAACGCCGCCGGCTGTCCCAACTCGACCTCGCGATCGAGGCGGACGTATCCGCCCGCCACGTGAGTTTCATCGAGACGGGTCGGTCATCGCCCAGCCGCGACATGGTGCTGCGGCTCGCCGGGGTCCTCGACGTGCCGCTGCGTGAACAAAACCAGCTGCTGATGGCGGCCGGGCTCGCCCCGGTCTACCGGGAGCGCTCACTCGATGACCCGGACATGGCCGCCGTGCGGGCGGGCGTTGAGCGAGTTCTCAACGCCTACAACCCGTTTCCATGCGTGGTGGTCGACCGTGGCTGGCAGATCGTGCACGCCAACGTCGGCGCCGGGGTGTTGCTCGAAGGCGTGGCACCGCATCTGCTGGAGCGGCCGAACGCGCTGCGCATCGCCGTACACCCCGAGGGGTTGGCGCCGCGCATCCACAATCTCGGGCAGTGGCGCCATCACCTGATCGAGCGACTGCGGCGGGAGACGGCGGTCAGCGGCTCGCCGGAATTGTCCGCACTACTGGCCGAGATCGAGTCGTATCCGGGCGGTTTCGAGGAGAGTCGCGAATTCGGCGGCGTCGCGGTACCACTCGAGCTGTACGCCTCCGACGGGCAGCTGCTGACGTTCCTGAGCACAGTCACGACGTTCGGAACCGCATTGGACCTGACCGCCGCGGAGCTGAGCATCGAGGCGTTTCTTCCGGCCGACGAGACGACCGCCGCAGCATTGCGCGGGTGAAATACCGGTGGGCACGCCCAAACATCAATAGAGTTTGGCGACATGCAGACCCGACACATTGCGGTGGCCGCGGCGGTGCTCACCCTGGGATTGGCCGGCTGCGGCGGGCAGTCGCCGGCACTTGGCAGCACCACGGCGAACGTCAGCATCGACGGCAAGGACACCGGCAATCCGCACGCGGTGAATTGCACGCAAACGGGGTGGGCGTGGACCATCGAAACCCCGGACAAGGCGAAGGGCTTCACCGCGGTCCTCGGCACCGGCGGCGATGTCACCGTCAAGTCGGTCGACTTCCGTGACTTCGCCGGTTTTTCCGGGACCTCCTGGGGTGACATCGGCAAGGCCGAGGCGACTGGCGTCGGTGGCAAGTACACGATCACCGGGTCCGCAGACGGCAACTTCACCGACAACCCGAGCAAGGAAGTCACCGCGACGTTCAGGATCGAGGCCCACTGCTGAGCACCCCGAGTGCCGCGGTGCACCAGCGGATGTTCGCCTGCTCGTACATCCGCCCGCCCATGAGCGTCAGGTAGGGGCCGATCCGCTCGGAGTCGCGTTGGAAGGATTCTTCGTCACGGCCGTCAAGCATGTCGGCGAGCAGGCGGTCGTAGGTGGCCAGCTTCGCGCGGGCCCGATCCAGGCGGGCCAGCAACTCCTTGGTGACGGCGTGTGCGTCGCCGACGTCGACGGCTTGCAGCTTGACCAACAAATCGTCGCGCATCGCCACCGGCTTGGCGGGCTCGGCGGTAAACCGGTGCAGTTCAGCGCGGCCCGCGTCCGTGAGCGTGAACACCCGCTTGTCGGGCCGCCGTTGCTGTCGCACCAGGCGGGCATCGACAAGACCGTCCGCCTCGAGCTTGTCGAGTTCGCGGTACAGCTGCTGGGGGGTCGCCGACCAGAAGTTGGCGACCGACACGTCGAAGCGCTTCGCGAGCTGATAACCCGATGCCTCGCCTTCCAGCAGGGCGGCGAGCACTGCGTGACGCAACGCCATCTAGACCGCCTCCCGATCGCGGCTTAGTATCATTGGCACCTATTCAACTTGTTGACTAATGAGGTGGTCAAGTGGTGCACCCCTTCCGTCGCGCGATCGAAGCGCGTGATCTCGACGCTGCCGTTGCACTGATGCGCGAGGACGTCGTCTTTCGCAGCCCCGCCGTGTTCAAGCCATATCACGGTCGCGAAGCGGTGCGCCGGCTGCTGGCAGCCGTGATGGCCGTGTTCGAAGACTTCCGCTATGTCCGCGAAATCGGTGCCGACATCGGCGTGGGGGCCCGCGACCACGCGCTCGTATTCGAGACCCGGGTCGGCGACAGGCAGATCGAGGGATGCGACTTCATCCAGCTCGACGAGGACGGTGCGATCAGTGAGTTCACGGTCATGGTGCGCCCGATGTCGGGCATGCTCGCGCTCGCTGAGGCGATGAAGGTGCAGCTCTCCACCGTCTGACCCAGGTAGCCCGGGTCCCCCTCGCCGCCACGTTCGGCCGGATAGGAAACTGGTCAGACCACTTGACCTCTGGCCTTCTGGCCTGACATGCTGGGCCGCATGGCCTTGCAACCGGTGAACCGCCGATCGGTGCCCGAGGACATCTTCGACCAGATCGTCGCCGAGGTGCTCAGCGGTGAGATGCAGCCCGGTGAAGCCCTGCCCAGCGAGCGCCGCCTCGCCGAGGTCCTCGGCGTCTCCCGCCCCGCGGTGCGTGAAGCGCTCAAGCGGCTGACCGCAGCCGGTCTTGTGGAGGTGCGTCAGGGCGACGCCACGACCGTGCGAGATTTCCGGCGCCACGCCGGACTCGATCTACTCCCCCGCTTGCTCATCCGCGCCGGCGAGCTCGACGTCTCGGTCGTGCGGAGCATCCTCGAGACCCGTCTTCACATCGGGCCCAAGGTCGCCGAACTGGCGGCCCAACGGCGACGCCCCGAACTGGCTGCGCGGCTCGATGAGGCGCTGCAGAAGCTGGCCGACGAGGACGACCCCGTCGAGCGGCAGCGCCACGCGCTCACATTCTGGGATCACGTTGTGGACGGCGCTGACTCGATCGCGTTCCGGTTGATGTACAACACGCTTCGCGCCACCTATGAGCCCGCGCTGGACGCGCTGGCCACCGTGATGGCCGATGAGGTCGGCCGGCCCGCCGCCTATCGCGAGCTCGCCGATGCAATCACCGCGGGCAATCCGGAGCGGGCAAGAAACGCCGCGCAGAACCTACTCGAGCCGGCGACCACGGGGCTGCTGACGGCGATCGACAACCTGGAGGAACAACGATGACCATTTCGGCCGAGCGCCCTACGCGAAGGGGATTCACGCTGGCCGATGCGGGTCGAGAATTCTGGAAACACCCGTCCCCGTGGATGATTGGCGCGATGTTCGTCGGCGTACTGATCGCGCGCGTCATCGTCGCCGACTGGCGGATCACCGATGCACTGGTGCCGCTGGTGATGCTCGCGCTGTTTCCGTTCTTCGAGTGGATCGTCCACGTGTTCATCCTGCATTGGCGCCCGAAGCGTCTCGGTCGGCTGACCATCGATCCGCTGCTTGCCCGGGAACACCGGGCACACCACATGGAGCCCCGCAACGTTCCGCTCATCTTCATCCCGTTCAAGTCGTTGTTGTGGGTGGTTCCACTCGTGCCTGTTGCTGCGCTGCTGGCATTTCCACGGCTCGGCATGGGACTTACTTGCCTGGTGTTCATCTCGGCGCTGGGTCTGGGTTACGAATGGACGCACTACCTCATCCACAGCGACTACAAGCCGAAAACCCGTGTCTACCGTGCTATCTGGCGCAACCACCGCAATCACCACTACAAGAACGAGCACTACTGGTTCACGGTGACGAGCTCGGGTACCGCCGACCGCGTGCTCGGCACCTACCCCGATCCGGCGACGGTCGCAACGTCACGGACGGCGAAGAACCTGCACGCTGACGTGTCGTGAATCCCGGTGGCGCGCTATTGCTGAACGATGATCGGGTCGCCGATATTGACGGTGTCGTAGTACCAGGCCGCGTTGTCGGGACTCAGGTTGATGCAGCCGTGACTGACGTTTGCGTTACCTTGCGAGGCAACTGACCACGGGGCGGAGTGCACATAGACGCCGCCCCACGTGACACGCACAGCGTCGGCGACTGTGAGCCGGTACCCCTCTGGGTCGCTGAGTGGAATGCCGATCGTCCGCGAATCCATGATCACGCTGGCCTGTTTCTGCAGTGCTGCGAATGATCCGATCGGCGTCGGGTGCTTGGGCTTGCCCATCGATGCCGGCATCTGGCGCACCACCTGGCCGTCCATGCTGACGGTAAACGTGTGTGCATCGATGTCGGCGACGCCCATTGTGGCCGCCCCCGTCTCAAATGTCGTCTTCGCGCCACCCGCCGTCACGATGATGTTCGAGTGAGCCGGCCAGTATCCCTTCGGATTCCATTGCACGACACGGTCATTGAGCCACGTGAACGATCCTGCGGGAGTCGCGGGCGACGTGAACGTGATGGTGTGCTCGGCGGCGGCACGGTTGGCGATCGACTGCGCGAACGTCACCGTCACCGGCATCGCGACACCCACCTTCTGGCCGGGCGATGGCTGGATGCTGGCGACGTCGGTCGGCGTCGTGACACCTGCGGAACCAGTGGCGACTGATCCCGCGGTCGCGAATGCTGCAATGCCCACAACGACAAGCGCACTACGAACGGCTCTTCGCACAGTCTGCAATCCTCCGAGGTAGGCGCTCAGCACACCTTCATCCTAGTTCGTCGGGTCCGACTCCCTGGGTAACCGCACGTCAGCGGGTGTGGGCATGTCGCGCTACCGCACAGTGGCTACCACGCGGTTGATGACCAGCAACGTGTAGCCCAGCGTGAGCGCACCGCCGGCGAGCACACAGACGTTCACCACGACAGAGGCAGTCCCGACCGCGCCGGGATCCAGGAAGTAATACGGGGCACGCCTGCCCACGTTGTTGAGCACCACCAGCGCCAGCGCCAGGTAAGCCGCCGGATAGGCCAGCCAGGCCACCGGCTGCCACCAGCGGACCTGCGCCTGATCCCGACCGACGAGCAGCCAATCGGTCAGCGCCAGCACGGGCACCACGACGTGCAGCAGCAGATTGGCGGGCGTGTAACCCATGCTGTAACCCGTCAGGAACAGGTTCCAGATCACCCCGGCGATAAGTACATACAGCACCACCGCGCCCAGGAGACCGACCCTCGCATCCGCGCGGGGCCGCGCGAGTGTCCACAGGTAGTACGCGGCGGCGAGCACGTTGGCCTGATAGGTGAAGGTGATCAGCCGCCATAGCAGACCCGACCGTGTCGACGTTGCGACCGCGATCATCGCGAGCACCACGGCCAGTACGATCGCCACCCGCAGCGTCACCTGCAACACCCGCACGTCAGCGAGCGTATGCGTATCGGTCCCGGTCGGTCAGGCTGGCGGCTGCAGCGGTGCGTCGGGTGGCGGCGGGGCAAGCTCGGGAGCGGGCTGCACCTCGTCGTCCCGCACGCCGTGCAGCCGGTCCACGATCCGACTGAGGAGACCCGGGCGTTCGACGGGGGCGGAGGCGTCGGGCGATGCCGGCTGCTCGGGCGGCGGAGGTGTGACGGCGGCCTCGGGCGGGACGCCCTCGACCGGCGGTGCGTCGGTGACGGCAACCGGGGCGTCGGGAATGCTGACCGGCGTCTCGCTGTAGACCGGAGACGGTGCAGCCTCCGCCGGCGGGGCCTCGGGGGCCGGCGACGGCAGCGCTTCGACAACGGGATCCGGCGGGCTTAAGACCGGCGGCGCAACGCTGACCGCGGCGGGAGTCTCCGAAGAGATCTTGGCGGCAGGCCGCGGTTCGGGGGTCGCCGTCTCCTTCTTGGGTGCCAACTGCAGGCTGATCGCGACGGACGCCGAGACCGTGAAGGTCAGCACGCCCGCGACCAGCAGGGCAAACGGGCCGGTCTGGCCGAGCTGCCGACGGGGGCGCGCGATGTCCCGGTGTTCCTCGAACCGATGGTCCCGGTGTTCCTCGAAGTGATGGGCGTCGTCGGTGAAGGCACCCTCGACGTTCTGCGCGGACGCCAGTGCCGCGCCCCGCGCAAGGGCCAGCTGCGCTTCGGCCGGCGCGAACACCGGCACGGACAGGGCGTCCTCGAGGACCGGTATGAGTTCCTCGTCGCCGCCCGAGCCGACCATGACGAGGGCCTCTGGCTGCCAGTCAGCGCGGGTGAACACGGTGCTCAGCCACCGAATCAGGTCGTCCTCGGTGACGATCCGGTGGTTGATCGAGGTTTGTACAGCGCCGTCGCGGAGATGCACGATCAGCGCGATCACCGTTTCGGGCTCCAGCACGCACACCGCGGTGGCGCCGTAGCCGATGACCTCGGCGATCCCCCGCGCCAATGCCTCGGTGGCCTCGGGCAGTCGCACGGGTACGACATTGTCGAAACCGGAATCGGTCAGGGACTTCAGCAGCAGCGATGCCTCGGTGTTGGCGTCGTCGCTCCAGGTGACACCGATGGAATGGAGACGGTGTCCGCGGGTCGTCGCGATCGCCTCACTGCGCAGCACCGCTGCGGCCGCCTGTTCGGAGGTCTGCGCGGCGCTGGCCCGCCCCCGAAAGCCCACGTCGAATGTGTCGCGGTCCACGGTGGCGCCGTCGGCGTCCTGCCCTTCAACGAGGACGAGGCCGACGGCGGACGGCGTTACCGATAAGCCGAGTACGGCGTCCACTCACATCCCTTCGGGCCCCCACCTATCGGGGTGACCTTACATGCACGCCGCGATAACAGCTCACCGGGCGCCACGCGCCTGCGGAAGCGTCGGTTAGTCGAAATGTGCTGTGCCGCACGAAACTCCTGCGCATCCAGAGGCATCACCTTTGCCGACGGATCGCTCGCCAGTGTCGGCCACGGCGCAGCGGCCTGCGAGGCAGGGTGGCCCTCATGGCAGCGGTAGGACAGACGGAGGGCCGGCCCGCCGAACGCACCGTGTTTGGCCATCCGGTCGGCTTGACCAACCTTTTCGGAGTCGAGCTGTGGGAGCGCTTCTCGTTCTACTGGATGCTCACGATCCTCGGCTATTACCTCTATTACTCGGTCACCGAAGGCGGCCTCGGGCTGCTCAAGGTCACGGCGACGGGCATCGTCGGCGCCTACGGCGCGCTGGTGTACCTCTCCACCGTGCTCGGCGGCTGGATCGCAGATCGGCTGCTCGGCATGGAACGCACCGTGTTCTACGGCGGCGTGGTGGTGATGTGCGGCCACATCGCACTCGCGATCCTGCCGGGTCTGGCGGGTGTCGCCGTCGGGCTGGTGCATGTCGCGCTCTGAAGGCCAACGCGTCATCACTGCTGGGCACCCTTTATGAAAAGGGCGATGCGCGCTGCGACGGTGGCTTCACCCTGTTTTACCTCGGTATCAATCTCGGTCCCTTCATTGGACCGCTGATCACCGGGCTGCTGCAGACCCGCGCCGGGTTCCACTACGGATTCGGTGCCGCCGCGGTCGGCATGGCACTGGGCCTCACCCAGTACGTGGCGTTCCGCCGCAACCTGGGTACGCATGGCCGCACAGTGCCGAACCCATTGCCGCGCAGTGCTATTGGCTGGGCAGCGCGAGCAGCCGTTGCGGTGGACGAGGCTGGGCAACCGCGCACCGACCACACCTCGCAAGTTCGCCTATGGTGTGATCGGGATGGGACTGGCGTTTCTGCTGTTTCTGCCGAAGTCGGGCACGACCGGTAAGGCGGTGCCTGCGTTGCTGATCGTCGGAATCATGGCGGTGTTCGCCGTCTCCGAGTTACTGCTGTCGCCAATCGGCCTGTCGGTCACGACAAAGCCTGCACCCGAAGCGTTTCGGGCGCAGATGATGGCGTTGTACTTGTTCTCGGTCTGCCTCGGCACCTCGATGTCCGGTGTGCTGGCCCGCGACTACGATCCGGCGCACGAGTTCGCATACTTCGGGATCATCGGAGCGGTAGCGGTTGTTGCCGGCGTGGTGGTGTTCGTGATCGCACCGTGGATCAGCCGGCTGATGGAAGGCGTGCACTGAAGCGCTCACCGATGTCGGTAGCGGCTCCGATAGACGTAATAGACGCAAGCGATTTACCGCGACGTGGTGTCCCCGAGCATGGCGTTGTTGCCGTGCACAGTTACGGGTTCGGGCGCTGCGGAGCGGCAGACGAAGTGTGCGATCGCGGTCCCCTTGGTGATCCCGTTCGCCGGCGTCCGAACTCCGGTCTGAGTCAGCCAGCCAGAATCTCTTGCAGCATCGGCGGTTCGATGTTGCCGCCGGACAGGATCATCACGGTGCGGCCCGGCGGCGTTGACCCGTGCCGGTACGCCGCCAACGCGACCGCGCCACTCGGCTCGGCAACCAGATGCGCGCGGAAGGCGAGTTCGCGCACGGCGGCCCGAATTTCGTTCTCCGACACCGTGATCAGCCCGTCCAAGACCTCTTGCAGATGTGCGAACGTCAGTTCGGACGGTTGGGACCGCAGCCCATCGGCGATCGTCCGATTTCTGTCCTCGATGGTCCAGTCCACACGATGTCCCACGCGAAGGCCCTCGGCGGTGTCCGCCGCCAGCTCGGGTTCGACGCCGAAGACGCGGGCGTCGGGGCACAGAGCCTTGATCGCGGTGCCGATCCCGGACGCCAGCCCACCACCACTGACCGGGACCAGCACGTTCTGGACCGTGGGCAGATCCTCGGCGATCTCCAGGCCGATGGTGCCCTGCCCCGCGATGATGTCGTGGTGGTCGAACGGCGGCACGAGCACACCGCCCGTGGCGGCGACCACCTCGGCGGCCACCTTCTCGCGTTGGCCCGCACCGCACAACACCACCTCTGCGCCGTGGCTTCGCGTGGCGGCCACTTTGATATTCGGGGTCTCCTCCGGCATGACGATGTGTGCGGGAACGCCGTACACGGCCGCCGCATAGGCGACGGCCTGGGCATGGTTTCCGCTCGAATAGGCGACTACGCCGCGGGTACGGACGGATTCATCGAGGTGGCCGATCGCGTTGAAGGCGCCGCGAACCTTGAAGGCGCCGATCGACTGGAGACTCTCCGGCTTGATCCACAGCGGCCGATCGCCGTCCGCCCAGCCGGCCGGGACCAGGGGTGTGCGCAGGATGTAGGGCCGAACCAGTTCCGCGGCGGAGCGGATCTCGTCGATGGTTACCAGCTGCACGACTCCAGTCTGCCCGACGCGGCATCCGTTACCGTCGAATACTGGTACTTCAGCAGCGGTTCCCAGCTGTCGTCCCCGCGCACCGACGCCGATCTATCGGCGTGGACCTGGAATTCGCTGCCGCGGCTGAAGAATGGGACGACGTTGAACCACCGCCGATCGTGAGAATCGCCCGAACAACAAGATCGTATGGTGGTTCACCGCCGTGGATGCGGCCTACAGCGAACTAGCGAATCTTGTCGACAAGTGCCGCTATCGCGTCGATTGCCTGGTCGATCTCCGCCTCGGTGTTGTAGTAGTGCGGCGACAACCGCACCATGGGGTGGACGTCGCGGGTGTCGAACTGGTTGTGCTCGGCAACCGTGGTGCTGACATTGATCCCGCGCCGCGCCAACGCATCCGCGACCTCGGCTGTCTGCACGCCGGCCACTCGGGCAGTGACGATCGCACACTGCTCACGGCCCAGATCGTGCACCTTCACGCCGTCGATCTCGACGAGACCGGTGCGCAGCCGTGCACCGAGTTCGGCGGCGCGCCGGCCGATCGGGCCAAGGCCGATGTCGAGGGCTTGGCGCACCGCGGCGCCGAGGCCGACGACGTTGACGTAGCTGTTCTCCCACGTCTCGAGCCGCTGCGCGCCGTTCACCCATGTGAAGGAACGCGCGCCGTCCCAAGTGGCGGAACGGATTTCGGCGACGAACGGGTCGAGCCGATCGAGCGCCCTCGGCCCGACATAGAGGAAACCCGTGCCTCGCGGGCCGCGCAGGAATTTGCGTCCGGTGCCGGTGAGCATGTCGCAGCCGACGGTTGAGACGTTTATCGGGAACTGGCCGACGACCTGGGTGGCGTCCAGAAGGTAGAGCACATCCGCGGCGCGTGCGAGGCGGCCCACATCAGCGGCCGGATTCACCAGGCCGCCCGCGGTGGGTACCCACGTCAGTCCGATCAGCCTGGTTCGCTCGTCGATCAGATCGGCGAGCGCGGCGACGTCGATCTGGCCTGCGTCGTCGTCCGGGACGACGACGACTTCCGCCCCGGTCCGCTGCGCGAGATGCAGATAGGCGAGCACCGCGCTGCCGTATTCGTTGCGGCCGGTCAGGATCCGGTCACCGGCTTGGAACGGTACCGAGTAGCACGCCGCATTCCATGCATGCGTGGAGTTGTCGAACAGCGCGATCTGCGACGGGAGCGCACCGACGAGCTCGGCGAGTGCGGCGTAGGTGGCGCCGATCTGATCCGCGGCCTCCGCCTCGGCCTCGTACCCACCGATCAGCGCCTCGCGCTGCAGATAGTCGGTCATCGCCGCGATCGTCACACTGCTCAGCAACGCGGCGCCCGCATTGTTGAGGTGGTTGCGGTTCGCACATCCGGGCGTCAGCGCGCGCAAGGCTTCGACGTCAATGTCCGACATGGGCCGGACATTACTGTGAGGGGGTGAGCGTGTTTTCGTTGCCGGTGGTGCCGCGCTACGCGGAGGTCGACCAGCAGGGCGTGGTGTTCAACGGCCACTACCTCACCTGGTTCGACGAGGCGTGCACCGGATTCCTCGACCATCTCGGCGTGACGTACCCGGGTTTGATCGCCACCGGCCACGACGTGCAGGTCGTGCACAGCGAGATCGACTATCTGGCGTCGGTTCGATGGCGCGATGCGGTGCGCGTTGCCGTGCAGTGCGAGCGCATCGGGTCGACCAGCTTCACGTTGGGCTTCACTGTGCTGCGGCACAACCCGGACACCGAAGAGCAGGCCGCGGTGCGCGGCCACAACGTCTACGTCGTGGTCTCCACCGACGACTGGGCCAAGCGGCTGATTCCCGACCCGCTGCGAGAGGCGCTCACTGCGCACTCTTGACATCACCGAGCGCCAACGGATTTCGTGTCGAGGCGCGGATGGATTGGGGAGCCATCGCCGACATCGACTTCGACGGCCGACGCTGCTACATCCTGGCCCGGCGAGCGGTACCGTCAACGCATGGGCCATGAGCATGATCACCAGCGCGACCTCCTGCCCGGCATGGCCGAGCAACTCGACTTGGCCTACGCAGGCATCGTGTCGTTCGGTCACCGCCCGTTCCTGACGGAGGTCGAACAACTCGAGTCGTGGCGGCCCGACGTCGCGATCGTTGGTGCCCCGTTCGACATCGCCACGACCAACAGGCCGGGGGCCCGGTTCGGTCCCCGCGCGATCCGCGCCACGGCTTACGAGCCGGGCACCTATCACCTCGATCTGGGGCTGGAGATCTTCGACTGGCTCGAGGTCGTGGACTTCGGCGACGCGTACTGCCCGCACGGCCAGACCGAGGTGTCGCACACCAACATTCGCGAACGCGTGCACGCGGTGGCGTCGCGCGGCATCGTTCCCGTCATCCTCGGCGGTGACCATTCGATCACGTGGCCGGCCGCGACGGCGGTGGCTGACGTCCACGGGTACGGCAACGTCGGCATCGTTCACTTCGACGCGCACGCCGACACGGCCGACGAAATCGAGGGCAACCTGGCCAGCCACGGCACCCCGATGCGCAGGCTCATCGAGTCCGGCGCGGTGCCCGGCACCCACTTCGTCCAGGTCGGCCTGCGGGGCTACTGGCCACCGCAGGACGTATTCGAGTGGATGCTCGAACAGGGCATGACATGGCACACCATGCAGGAGATCTGGGACCGCGGGTTCAAGGACGTGATGCGCGACGCGGTCAGCGAGGCGCTTGCGAAGGCGGACAAGCTCTACGTCTCGGTCGACATCGACGTGCTCGATCCCGCGCACGCGCCGGGCACCGGCACACCAGAGCCAGGCGGCATCACGAGCGCCGACCTCCTCCGCCTGGTGCGTCAACTCTGCTACGAGCACGATGTCGCCGGCGTCGACGTGGTCGAGGTGGCGCCTGCATACGACCATGCCGAACTGACCGTCAACGCCGCGCACCGCGTGGTGTTCGAGGCACTCGCCGGTATGGCCGCGCGTCGCCGTGACGCCGCACAGGCAAAACCCGGCCCGCCCGCACGCTAGACCGCACTTCGACCGGATCGAGTGCGCCGAGATAAGCCCTCCCCCAATATCATTCGTGCAATTGAGGTCGCAGCGTCGACCGCGTTGGCCTGCCCGACGGTTGCAACCGAAACCACCCCGCCGCAGCGGACGCCAATCGGCCGATATTCGCCGGCGGCGGCCGCATACTGCTCGTGGCGGCTGCACAATGCATCGCCGCCATAGGGGGTAATGGAGATGAAGTATCTCGTTCAGTGGACCGTGACCCAAGAATCGGCGCGGGCGGCGGTGGAACACTTCCTGCAGACCGGCGGCAAGCCGCCGGACGGCGTGACACAGCTCGGTCGGTGGTTCGGGCTGAACGGCACGGGGTGCTCGGTTGTGGAGGCGGCCGATCCCACGGGTGTCTTCTCGCTGGTTTCGGAGTGGCAGGAGTTCCTCCAGATCACGGCCACGCCGGTGCTGGAAGACGACGAAGCAGGGCAGATCTTCGTCAAGCTGTACGGCTAGACCGAACGGCGGTCCTGCTACCGTCTTCCGGCCGCACAGGCCGGCATGGGCGGCGGGCCGGCGGGCCCAGAGTTGGCCGCCGCCCCCCACCGCTTTGTGGCGGTCAACCTGTTGATGCCGTTTGTCCGTCATCGCCTTCTGCATGGATCGGACTCTGCTGAGGATGACATCGGTCATACCGGCACGCCAGGCCGTGACTGATCTGTCGCCGAAGTGAACAATGAAGGTATGGACGGTGTTCTGTTTTTCGACGGGGCCTGCGGGATGTGCACACGTTCGGTGTATTTCCTCGTGCGGCGGGACAGGACGGGGAGCCTGCGCACGGAGCCCATCCAGGCGCCCGGCGCCGCTGACCGCCTCGGCGTCGCGGAGGCCCACCTATCCGACATGGCGTGGTGGCTGGACGAATCCGGCGCCGTCTACGGCGGCGCGGAAGCGCTGAACGCGGCGCTGTCGACAGCCCTTGGCAGCCGGCTACCTCTGCTGATCTACCGCATTCCCGGCATCCGGCTCATTCAGAACACCGTGTACCGCTGGGTCGCCAACCACCGCTACCGCTTCCCCGGCACGACTCCGTACTGCGAGTCACACCCTGTCGCCTGCTGATCGCGCGGAATGCGTTGTGCGCCAGAGCGATATCACGATCCGGCGTACCGTTGCGGACGACGTCGATGACATCGGCAGGATCTACGCCCAGCACGTGCAAGCCGGCGTCGCGACGTTCGAGCTCACCGCGCCCGATGAGGTGGAATGGCTGCGCAGGCTGCGGTCCGCCACGGATGGCGGACTGCCGTTCCTGACCGCAACGCTGGGCGGCCGGGTCGCCGGATATGCCTACTGCGCACCGTGGAAAACCCGACCCGCCTATCGCCACACCGTGGAGGACTCGATCTACGTCGCACCCGATGCGGTCGGCTGCGGGATCGGCGGCCGGCTCCTGGACGAGCTGCTCACCGAATGCACGCGCGCCGGTGTCCGCGAAGTCATCGCCGTGATCGTCGACGCCGACGGGGCCGCTTCCCTGGCATTGCACCGTAACCGTGGATTCGTCGACGCCGGACGGCTCACCGCGGTTGGCTTCAAACACGGCCGATGGCTGGACACCATGCTCCTGCAGCGAAGTCTGCGCTGACCAGCGTCAGCCGAGTTGGTCGGTGACTTCCCGCCAGACGGGATTGTCGTTGCGGTGGTCGGCGGTGTTGCGGCACTCACCATAGAGCCGCAGGGTGGCGAAGTCCGTGTTGTCACCGCTGCGGTAGACGATCGCCGTGACGCCGTCCTTGGTCAGCTTCTGGCCGAAGTGCTCACCCATGACCGGCGCGGGGGTCCAGCCGTGCGCGACCATCGCAGCGCCGACGTCACGCAGATACTTGACCGAATTATCCTGCGGTAAGCGGAAATTCATGTAAACCGCGACCTGATACGGTGGCTCGTTCACATTCCTGCACGAGACGAAGGCGTAGCCGCCCGACGCGTCGCGCAACTGCGCGACGCTGACGATCTGCTTGGCCGAGGCCAGCACCTGCCCGGCGGCCTGCGCATCGGTCATCGGCTCACCCTGCAGTCGCACCTCGTCGGCGCCTCGATCGCTGAGCCACAACACGCCCGCGGCCACGGCAAGCACCGTCACGAGTGCTGCCAGGACCAGCACCACATATCGCTGCGAACGGCTCAAGCCGTTTCCGCTCTTCATCGAGGCCTCGAACCAAATCTACACACGATCTGATACTTGAGACTATTGTCTCTAGTGTCTAGTATCACAGGTATGGACACGATGATCGTCCAGGCCGCGATGGCGGAGGCCGCGGCGACGGGCACACCGGTCGCCGAGCTGTCGCTGGATCGAATCGCCCGCCGGGCGGGGATGTCCCGGTCGACGGTGTACCGACGGATGCGTACCCGCCGCGCTCTCGACGACGCCGTGCGCGAGGCGGGCGGCGACCCCGGAAGCCGTGTCGGGGTCCGCGAGCGCGCGATCGCTGCCGCGACCGAGCTGATCGTCGCCGACGGCGTCGCCGCGTTGACGGTGGAGGCGGTGACCCGTCGCGTCGGCTGCGCGGCAACGTCCGTCTACGCCGCGTTCGGCGACCGCGAAGGCCTGCTCGCCGCGGTTTTCGACAGGCACGCTCCCCTGCCCGTTGTCGAGGAGCTGCTTGTCGCCGATCCGCGGACGTTCGCCGACTTCGAATCCGGCGTGCGCGCGATCTACACCGCGGTGTTCGACAGCGTCGCCGACGACACCGCGGTCCTACAGGCCCTGTTCGCCGAGATCCTCGCCAAGCCGAACGGCATTGGCACTCAGTTCTTCCGCGAGCGGATCCTGCCCCGCATCACGTCGACGGTCGGCGCATGGGTCAACGAGCAGATACGTGCCGGTCGTTGCGCCGACCTGCCTTTGTCACTGATGATCCCACTTCTGATCGCCCCGATCAGCGTTCACCTGCTGGCGCGTCCTCGGCTGATCGCGGCGGGCCAGGACGTGCCGGACCGGCACACAGTCATCGCGGCCATGACGTCCGCGTTCTGCGGCGCGGTGGCCACCACAACCCATCAACCAGCGAGCACATCATGAAGTCTGTCGTCATCACCGGATCCTCCACAGGCATTGGCCGCGCATGCGCGCTCACCCTGGACCGCAACGGTTTCCGTGTGTTTGCCGGCGTCAGAAAGGACGCTGACGGCGACGCACTGCGCGCTGCGGCGTCGAAGTCGCTCACGCCCGTGCACATCGACGTGACCGACGCGGCGTCGATTCAGGCGATGGCCGATGAGGTGAAAGCCGACGTCGGCGAGGCCGGGCTGCACGGCTTGGTAAACAACGCGGGCACCACCCTGTCGTGTCCGATCGAGTACCTCCCGTTGGACGGGTTTCGCCGGCAACTCGAGGTGAATCTTGTTGGCCCGCTTGCCGTGACGCAGGCGCTGTTGCCACTGTTGCTGCGCGGGCGCGGCCGGATCGTCAATGTCACGTCGGCGGCCGGCAAAGCAGGTGTTCCGCTCATGGCGTCCTACGTGGCCGCCAAGCATGGGCTGGAGGGATTGAGCGACGTCCTGCGACTCGAGTTGGGTCCCCTTGGCGTACGGGTCGCGGTGATCGAACCCGGATTCGTCTCGACGGCGATGAGGGAAAAGCTGGAACACGAGACCGCGGAGACCATCCGCGCATTGCCGGAGCAGGGGCGGCGGCGATACGGCGGCCAGCTCACCGCGGTGGCCGAGTCGATCAGCACGCACGCAGCGCACGGTTCACATCCCGACGTCGTCGCCGCGGATGTGCTTCACGCGCTGACGAGTGTCAAGCCCAGGACCCGGTATCCATCCGGTGCGGGCGCGAAACGGATGCTGTTCATGCGCCGCATCCTGCCTGACCGCCGTTTCGACCGGATCATCCTGCGCGCAGGCGGGTTGGCGGGGCAGAGATGAGCACTGACCTGTACCGCGAGGTCCGCGGCGCCGGACCGGTTCTGCTGCTCATTCCCGGTGGCAACGGCGACGCGGGTTTCTACGAGCCGTTCGCCAAGGCGCTGTCCGGCGATTTCACCGTCATCAGCTACGACCGGCGGGGGTTCTCCCGTTCTTTTTTCCGTACCGGGCCACCGTCGCGCTGGCAGATCTGCTCGGCGAGAAGGTCATCGATTTTCCCGGCGGCCATATCGGCTACCGGCACCACCCAAGCGAGTTCGCCTGTCAGCTACGCGGACTTCTGGCGCCGTAACGATCGCGGTAGGTAGACCGCGCCAGGTCCCGCCGCGGCCGCACTGTCCGACGGATTCGAGATCGCACACCGCTTCAGCGACAGGCACCCGCACCCGATGCAGGAATCCAGCTTGTCACGCAACGCCATCAGCCCTGCGATCTGATCGTCGAGGCGTTGCCGCCAATCCTTCGAGAGCTTGGTCCAGTCGGCGCGGGTCGGCGTGCGACTTTCCGGCAACGTCAACAGCGCAGCGGCGATCTCGTCTAGCGTCAAGCCGACGTTGCGGGCGGCACGGATGAAAGCCAGCCGCCGCAACATGTTCCGCTCGAACCGCCGCTGTCCGCCACCGGTCCTGCTGGAGCTGATCAGACCCTCCTTGTCATAGAACCGGATCGCGGAGGGCGCGAACCCGCTGCGCTCGGCCACCTCACTGACGGTCAGTAGATCCTGGCTTTGCATCCTGCGCACCCCATTTGTTCCGGAGACTTGACTTAAAGTTAACTTCAACTATCAGTATGCCTAATATGACTGCTTCCGAACACATCTCTCCCGTCGCAATCGTCACCGGCGGCTCCCGCGGGTTGGGCCGCGCTGTTGTCGCGGCCCTGCTGGACCGGGACTGGACGGTTGTCACCGACGCCAGGCGCGCCGGCGACCTCGAGGCGACGGCTGCCGAGCTCGACTCCCCGCGGCTGATCACCATCCCCGGCGACGTCACCGAGCCCGCTCACAGGGCCGCATTGCTCGTCGCCGCGGCCGATGCCGGACAGGTGCGACTGCTGGTGAACAACGCGAGCCGACTCGGGCCCAGCCCGCAGCCCCGGCTCGCCGACTACCTGTCGGCCGACCTGCGCGCCGTCTACACCACCAACGTCTTCGCTCCCCTGGCACTCATCCAGGGCGCGCTCCCGTGGCTGATCGACACCCACGGTGTCATCGTCAACATCACCTCGGATGCATCCGTCGAGCCGTACGAGGGCTGGGGCGGCTACGGGTCGTCGAAGGCGGCGCTTGACCACCTGTCGGCGATCCTGGCCGCTGAGAACCCGGACGTCGGTGTCTACGCGTTCGATCCGGGCGACATGCGCACCGAGATGCACCAGGCGGCGTTTCCCGGCGAGGACATCTCCGACCGCGCCGAACCGGAGTCCGTCGTCCCCGCGCTGCTGCGGCTGCTCGACACCCGGCCCGCGCCCGGCCGCTACCGTGCACGCGACCTGCTGCCGATCGGAGCAGACGCATGACTCTGGCTCAGCCGCACACGCGGTTCGAGCGACCACCCGGATCGGACGCCGTGGAGCCACCCGAGGCGCACGGTGTCTCCCGCGACGGTGTGAAGCTGATGGTCGCCACGCCCGATGGGGTCGTGCACGGGCGGTTCGCCGACCTCGGCGAGCACCTCCGACCGGGCGATCTGCTGGTGGTGAACAATTCGGCGACGCTGCCCGCCGCGGTCACCGGCGTCCGGGCCGATCGAGGGTCCATCGCCGTGCACTTCTCCGCCGCGCTGGACAATCACGTGTGGGTCGTCGAACTACGCCCGGCGGCGAATGCAACCGGCCATCTACCGGACGTAGAGCCCGGCGAGCGCATCGGGCTGCCCGACGGCGCCGCGCTCTTTGTCGTCGCCGCCCATCCCAGAGCCGGGCGTGGCAGGCAGTCGGCTGTGGGTCTGCACGGTTGGCGCTCGAGGGCGACGTCACGTCGTACCTCAACAGGCACGGGCGGCCTATCAGGTACAGCTACGTCCCGCGGCCCTGGCCGCTGAGCAGCTATCAGACGGTCTTCGCCCGCTACCCCGGCAGCGCTGAGATGGCTAGTGCGGCAAGGCCGTTCACTGCCGAGCTGGTGACGTCGCTCATCGCCGCCGGCGTCGTGATCGCACCGGTAACCCTGCACGCCGGGGTCTCTTCAGCGGAGAAGGGTGAACCGCCGGCAGCCGAGCCGTTCGAGGTCCCACCCACCACCGCGCGGCTGGTCAATCTGACCCGTCAATCGCCCGGGCGGGTGATCGCCGTCGGCACCACGGCGACCCGTGCGCTGGAGTCCGCCGCCGATCCCGGTGGCACTGTGCACCCGGCGACAGGCTGGACGGATCTCGTGCTCGGGCCGAGTCGCGCGCCACGCGTCGTCGACGGTCTTATCACCGGCTGGCACGACGCGGGCGCGTCACACCTGCTCCTGCTCGAAGCCGTCGCAGGCCCGGGGGTCGTGGCCGCGGCCTACCACGAAGCGGTCGCGCGCGGTTACCTGTGGCACGAGTTCGGCGACAGCGCGCTGCTGCTCCCTAACGTCCCGCGATCCCGCTGATCAACCGGTTGCACACGGCGTCCATCTCCTGGCGCGCCTGATCGGGATTCGAGGCACGGGATACGAACAGCGCCGCCTCGTCGAGCGCTCCGAGCAGGACATGCGCCGTAGGCCGCAACGGCTGCTCGGGGATAACGCCCTCCGCGATCGCGTGCGCGAGCATTCCCTCGATCACGCCGAGACCGTATTTCACCCCGACCGCGCGCCACCGATCCCAGCCCAGCACCGCGGGCGCGTCGATGAGGACGATCCGCTGGACGTCAGGTGCGGAACAGCGATCGAGGAACAGACGCGCACCCAACCGCATCGCTTCCAGGGGGTCGGGTGGTTGATCTTCCATGATCTGTCGCGCGATGTCGGCGACCAGATCACGCTCGACCTCCTCGTAGACCGCCGCGAACAGTGCGGCCTTGTCGTCGAACTGGTGATACAACGCGCCCCGCGTCACCCCGGCCCCGCTGACGATCGCCTGGGTGGAGACGTCGGCAAACCCCTTGTCGGCGAACAACTTCCGCGCGGCATCGATCAGTAGCGCCCGCGTCGCGGCGGTGCGCTCGGCCTGTGTGCGCCGGGCAGGGGCGACCACATCTTCATTGACTTTCATACAGGCTGCACGTAACTTCCATACTAAGTGTTTGTAAGTCTGATCGAAAGGATAGCGAATATGCCGCAGGTGGCGTTGGACCAGGCAACGATCGACTACCGCGTGTTTGGCCCCGAGGACTCCCCGCACCCGCCGGTGCTGTTCGTGCACGGCATCCTCGTCGACAGCCGACTGTGGGACCGGGTGGCCGAGGGCCTGGCCAGGCAGGGTTTTCGCTGCTATCTGCCGAACTGGCCGCTGGGCTCGCACACCATTCCGGTGAAGGACCGCGGCGCCCTTTCGCCGAGCGGGGTGGCCACGATGATCCGCGACTTCATCGTCGCGCTCGGCCTTTCGGATGTGACGCTCGTCGGCAACGACACCGGCGGCGGGCTGTGCCAAC
This sequence comes from uncultured Actinomycetota bacterium, assembly GCA_963698965.1. Lineage (GTDB taxonomy): Bacteria > Actinomycetota > Actinomycetes > Mycobacteriales > Mycobacteriaceae > Mycobacterium. The sequence goes on along the minus strand of CAVOSY010000013.1, from coordinate 55,706 downwards.
TCGTCGTCGACGCCTACCCGGACCAGGTCGGCAGACTGGTGCTGACCAACTGCGACGCGTTCGACAAGTTCCCGCCGTTCCCGTTCACGATCGTCTTCGCGCTGCTGCGCGGGCCGATCTCCATCAAGCTGCTGTTCGAGCAGATGCGAATCAAGGCCCTGAGGCACTCTCCGCTCGGGTTCGGCCTGCTGGTCGATCCAGACCCGCAACTCACGGCCTCTTGGCTGGAGCCCGGTCGCACCGACGCGCGCATCCGCCGAGATCTCGCCACGCTGCTTCGCAACGTGGCCAAAACCGATCTGACCGACGTGGCGACACGCCTCGCGCGGTTCACCAAGCCCGTGACCATCGTGTGGGGTCAGCGGGACCGCGCCTTCACGCCTGCGCTCGGCAGGCGGCTGGCGGCGCTGTTCCCGAACGGCGCACTGATCGAGGTGCCCGAGGCGCGCACGTTTGTGTCGCTGGACGAGCCTGCGGCCGTCGATCGACGCGATCGCGACGGTCGGCGCGACCGCCTACTGCTCTTGACCAGCGTGAACTGGCAGATGTCGGTGTAGCCGTCGCGGAACAGGTCGGCGCAGCCGGTCAGGTACTTCATGTAGCGCTCGTAGACCTCTTCGGACTGGATCGCGATGGCCTCGTCCTTGCGCGCCTCGAGCGCCGTGGCCCAGATGTCCAACGTCTTCGCGTAATGCGGTCGAAGTGACTGGACCCGGCTCACCTCGAAGCCGACCTTGGTCGCATGCTGCTCGACCAGCGCCACCTTCGGCAGCTCGCCGCCCGGGAAGATCTCGTCCATGATGAATTTGACGTAGCGGAGAAGCCGCATCGTCAACTTCAACCCGCGTCCCGTGAACTCTTCGTCACTCGGCTTCACGATCGTGTGCAGCAGCATTTTGCCGCCGTCGGCGGGAAGCGCCTGAGTAGGTCTTCTTGAAGAAGTCGTCGTAGCGGTCGGCGCCGAAGTGCTCGAACGCGCCGATCGACACGATCCGATCGACCGGCTCGTGGAACTGCTCCCAGCCCTCCAGCAGTACCCGCTTCGTGCGGAGGCTGTCAGACTCGGCGAACCGCTGCTCGACGTAAGCCTGCTGGTTCTTGCTCAGCGTCAGCCCGACGACGTTGACGTCGTATTTCTCGATCGCCCGCATCATGGTCGCGCCCCAGCCGCAACCGACGTCGAGCAGCGTCATGCCGGGCTTGAGATCAAGCTTGCCCAGCGACAGATCGATCTTGGCGATCTGCGCCTCTTCCAGCGTGATGTCGTCGGGCTCGAAGTAGGCGCAGCTGTACGTCTGGGTCGGGTCGAGGAACAGCCGGTAGAAGTCGTCGGACAGGTCGTAGTGTGACTGCACTTTCTCGAAGTGCGGCTTCAAGTGCTGGGTGCGGTGTGTGGCTTCTGGCAAAGTTGGGGCCTTCGACGTCTGAAGTTGATGTGTGGTCTGGGCTCCGCGCGTTTCGAGAGCCACCCCCGTCGTGAGGGAAGTTTACGCACAGTCGATGTGAACAGCTCCCAGCGACCTGTTCAACTCCAGCTAGTTGACAGCGTCACAAAATAGTTTGACGATGTCAACTATGACCAGCGTGGTCGAGGACGTTCGCGGATTCAACCGCTTCTATACCCGTGTGCTTGGTCTGCTGCGGCCCGACTTAGCCGGGTCGTCGTTCGGGCTCACCGAAGCCAGGGTGCTCTTCGAGCTTGCCCACCGCGACGACGTTGCCGTGTCCGAGCTCCGTCGTGACCTCGATCTCGACGCCGGTTATCTCAGCCGCATCCTGTCCGGTTTCAGCACGTCCGGGTTGGTGGCAAGGGAGAAATCAGCGGCGGACGGGCGTCGTCAGGTCGTGCGGCTGACCGCCGACGGGCAGCGCGCTTTCGCGGAGCTGGACCAGTTGCAGGCGGGCGCGATCGCAACCATGCTGGCGCCGCTCGACGAGGGTCAACGCGCCGAACTCGTCACCTCGATGGGCCGGATTCGCCGCACTCTGGGTGACGAACCGCACTGGCGGGGCCTCGTCCTCCGGCCGCCCGCTCCTGGCGACCTCGGCTGGGTGGTCGAGCGACACGGCTACCGGTACGCGGCGGAGTATGGCTGGGACACGACGTTCGAGGCCCTCGTCGCGCGCATCGTGGCCGACTTCGCCGAACGTGACGACAGCAAGCGCGAGGCGGCGTGGATCGCCGAGTTGGACGGTGAGCGGGTGGGCTGCGTGTTCTGCACCGCCGCCGACGCAAAGGACACCGCACGGCTGCGGCTGCTGATCGTCGAGCCGTCGGCGCGCGGTGCCGGTGTCGGGACCCGGCTCGTCGACGAGTGTCTGCTATTCGCCAGGCGTGCCGGCTATCGGCGAATCACCTTGTGGACCAACGATGTTCTGGTGGCCGCGCGGCGAATCTATGAGCGCGCCGGCTTTCGATGCGACCGCCGCGAGCCGCACCACAGCTTCGGGCATGACCTTGTCGGCGAGTACTGGTCACGAGACCTGTAGCCGGCTGCGCAGAAGTCCAACACCTGGTGCCCCGGCTGGGACATCACGGGTGCGGTCAACCGATCGTCGACCGCCTGCCGGCAGCGGTGTCGACGGTCTGCTCGTTCTCCCCGAACCCGATCAGCACCGTGACGGCCGGTATCGAGTCCAATCGTGCCCACCCGAACCGGCTAGCCGGCCGGTTCGACAGAGCCCCCCGCGTCAGGCCGTTGGCGTAGCGCCCAGCACCCGCTGGATATCCGGCTTCATGGCCTGCAGCTGGCCTCCCCAGTAGCCCCAGCTGTGGGTGCCGTTGGGCGGGAAATTGAACACCCCGTTGCTGCCTCCGGCGCCCGAATAGGCCGCCTGGAACTCCTTGTTGGTGCGGATCGTCAGGCCCTCCAGGAATTGCGCGGGAATCTGCGCGTTGCCCAGTCCGGCATCGAGATCCGTGGGGTTGCCGTTGCCGCTGTACACCCAGATTCGGGTGCCGTTGGACACCAGCCGTCCGATCTGCAGCATCGGGTCGTTGCGCTGCCAGGCCGCCCCGCCGTAGGGGCCCCACATGTCGAGTGCGTTGAAGCCGCCTGCGTCGCTCATCGCGAGGCCGACCAGCACGGGCCACAGCCCCTTTGACAGATTCAGGAAGCCCGACAACGCGCCGGCGTAGATGAACTGTCCCGGGTGGTAGGCGGCGAGGATCAGCGCTGAACTGCCCGACATCGACAGGCCGACCACCGCATTACCGCTCGCGCTGACGCCCTTGTTCGCGGCCAGCCACGCCGGCAGCTCCGACGTCAAGAAGGTCTCCCACTTATAGGTCTGGGTGGTGCCGTTGCCGACGGCAGGCCGGTACCAGTCGGTGTAGAAGCTGGACATGCCACCGACCGGCATGACCACCGATAATCCGGAGCCGTCGAACCATTGGAATGCGCCGGTGTTGATATCCCAGCCGTTGCGGTCGTCCTGTGCGCGCAGGCCGTCGAGAAGGTAGACCGCCTTGGGCCCACCGCCCTGGAACTGGACCGTGATGTCACGACCCATCGACGGCGATGGAACATTGAGGACTTCGACCGCAGCGCCTGCCGTTGCAGTACCCTCGATCACCCCGAGCAGTGCGGGCAGCAGAGCCGCCACTGTCGTTGCCGCCGACAATCGACGGATCCACTTGCTTGGTGCCTGGTGTGAAATTTTCATTGCCCTTCATCCCGTCGTGCGTATACCGGGTTATCGCGGCCCAAGAAGGCTCAGTTACAGGGCGATGGGAGGACAATCGTCAGTGGCGTATCGCGCTCTCATCGGCGACCGAAACGAAAGGAGCGGGCGATGAAGGCCAAAGTGGGCGATTTCTTGGTGGTCAAGGGGACCACGGTCGAGCAGCACGATCAGCGTGGGGTGATCACCGAGGTCCGCTCGGCCGACGGCTCGCCGCCGTACGTGGTGCGGTGGCTGGCCACCGACCACGTCGCTACCGTGTATCCGGGCCCGGACGCACTCATCGTGACGCCTGCCGAGCAGGAAGCTTCGGACGCACGGCATCGAGCCCACTAGTCGCAAACCGCACTATCGTTGAGTTGCACACTCGTTGCTCCGAGGCGGGACGGAGATCGACCATGACCAGACCTGAAGGCAGTCCTTTCGGCGATGACGCGCCAGAAGCCGATGTGGCCGAACAACTCATCGCGGTCGATGCCGGCGACGAGGACACGTGGCGGGACGCCGCGCGCGTCACGAGCGCACGCGATTGGGAGGCCAACGAAGCCGATCTGATCGAACAGGCCATCGCGGTTCCGGATGACGATTCGGAGTTCGACCGCTGAGAATTCAGTTGTGCGCGGCTGACGACTCCTTGAGAAGCAGTCCATAGCCGTTGCTGCACAAGCTGATTCGAAGAGGCTGGGTCGCCGTGTGGGTTGCCAGCCAGGCGCGCAGCGCAGGCAGTTGCTTCTCGACAGAAACCTGCTTCACCCCGAGTTCGCGCAGCAATGCGACGAGGCTGGTGGGTTCCGTTGCGACGGTCATGGCTGTCCCCCTTCGACGGCCGTAAGCCGATTCTATTGCGGACGGCCGCACAGCGAAGCGGTTTGCTCCGATGCCGTATTGCGGGCACTGGCAAGCCCAACAACGTTAGCTGAGTTGGCCTTTGCGAAGATGGGAGCCATGCCCGTTCTCCATTGCATCCGACGGTGCGGAGTCCTGTTCTGTGCATTGACTGCGGTCGCGGTGGTGCCGACGACGGCCCAGGCGCGCGGTGACGATGCCAACCCGCTCGTCGAATTGGTCGATGCGGCCACACAACGGCTGCAGACCGCAGAGCCGGTGGCGGCGACCAAATGGATCAACGGCGGCTCGATAGAGGATCCTCCTCGTGTTGAGCAGGTGTTGGCGGCGGTCAGCGCCGATGCGACCGGCAAGGGCGTCGACCCTGGTTTCGTCAGGCGGATGTTCACCGATCAGATCCATGCCACCGAAGCGATCGAGTACAGCAGGTTCGCGCAATGGAAGCTCGACCCGGCCAGCGCTCCGGCCGTCGCGCCGGACTTGGCGGCGTCGCGGGCGACCATCGACCGGTTGAACACAGAGATGGTCGAGCAGGCCGCGTTTCACTGGTCGGTGCTGCACTCCCCCGACTGCACCCGCATCCTCGACGACGCCAGGACAACCGTCGCCAACACCAGGACGCTGGATCCCCTCTACCAGCAAGCGCTTGCATTCTCGACGCATTCATACTGTGCCCCTTGATATTTGACCCACGATCACGTGAGGGTTCGTTCGTCGGCGACGTCGTACTCGGCGACCGATCCGGCCAGGATCGCGGCCCCCTGCTCGTCGCTGGGGCCGCCGCCGCGGAAAGCCTCGACCGCAGCCACTGACTCCCACCGTTCGAAGATGTTGACCCGGCCCGGATCGAGCAGGTCGGCCGACAGCGCGAAGTCGAGACAGCCCGCCGTGCGGCGCGCCTGGCGCACCACCTCGACGCAGCCCTTCAGGTAGTCGTCGCGGTGTTCGGGGTCGACCACAACGTGTCCAGCGACAATCACCACGGATGACCTCCTCGGTCTGTTCGACGGAACCATCACCTGATATGACTGCAGTTGGGGTCAAGAATCACCGCGAAGCTCTGCGTGATAGGGAATGGGGAAGCCATGAATCTTCGAGAGGCGCGACAAGTCATCGGCTCGCTCGACACCGATCCCGACGCCGCGCGCGTGTTCGGAGAGGTGTACGAGACCGCGGATGGCACGGCGGTCATCCCGGTGACCAATGTGCGGGGCGACAGTCGATTTACGTTGCGCGCCAAGCCGGCCGGTGTGTTCGTGGTCAAGGACGGCAAGGCGGCATGGGTGCCCGCCGTCGACACCGGCCGCGTCGCGATGATGGGAATTCTGGTCGGCCTGGTGTCGGCGACGCTGGCCGGCGTGGCTATGGTTCGTCGGCCACCGTGGCCCGACCTGCACGGCGATATCTCGCACTAGCACGCCAAGCCGACGCGAGTGCGCCGACGATCAGTATCGTCAGCGCAACCAGCCACGGCCAGGCCCCGTGCTGATGTACCCAGCCGGCGATCGCACCTTGCAGGCGGCCTGCGGCCGCGACTACCCGGTCTTCAGGATTGCCGTTACCCGTGAACAGCCGGATTTCGTAGAGCCCGTAATAGCCGACGTAGACGCCGACGACGACGAGCAGCGCCCCGCTGATCCGGTTGACATACGGCACAATTCGGCGCACCCGGTCGATGGTCGCAGAGTTCGCGAGCGCGGCGGCCATCGCGAGCACCCCGACGACGAGCGTGAATCCCGCCGCATAGGCGACGTAGACGGCCACGGCGCCGACGACCGAGCCACGAAGTCCGGCGGCGGTCACCGCGAGAAACGGCCCGACCGTGCACGATAGCGACGCAACCGCGTAGCTGATGCCGTAGCCGAACATCGAGCCCAGTCGCGCCGTCGGCGCCCATCGCACGCCGTGCGCCAACCCGGCCAGTACCGTGATCTCCCGGCCTGCGAGCAGCCAAATACCAAGGGCGACAAGGATAATGCCGATGAGCACGGTGACGTACGGCAGGTAACGCTGGACTGTGGCGGCCGCCGAAACGGTGAGCACCCCGAAACCGCCGAACACCGCGATGAATCCCGCCGCCATCGCGGCGGTCGCCGTCAGGGCGCGGCCCACGGCGGCGCGTCGACCGACATCCTCGCCCCTCACCACGAGGGCCAGGTACGCCGGCAGCATGGCAAAGCCGCAGGGGTTCAGCGCCGCCACCAGTCCAGCGGCGAAGGCCAAGCCCACCAGGTCTTGGTCCACGCTGCGCTGCGATCTACGCCAGCGCCGCTACCCGGTCGGACAGCTCCTGAAGCGGCATGGCCGAAGTCGGGTTGTTCACGAATGTCGAGGAGCCATCGGCGCGGTAAAACACATAGGCCGGCTGCCAGGGGACGTTGTAACGGGCCCAGATCGACCCGTCGGCGTCATTGAGGTTGGTGAAGTTGAGGTTGTACTTGGACACGAAGCCCTGCATGGCCGCGACGTCGGAGCGCGCCGCGACGCCGACGAAGGTGACCTTCGGATTCGCCGCAGCGACCTGGCTGACGCTGGGCGCCTCCGCGTTGCAGAACGGGCACCACGGCGTCCAGAACCACAGCACCGCGGGCTTGCCCACAAGGCTCGACCCGCCGAACGGCGCACCCGACAGCGTCGTCCCGGTGAAGTTCAGCCGGTCGTCAGCGAGGGCCGCAGGCGGACTGACAAGCCCGAACGCCAGCGCGGCAGTCAGTGCGCCGAGTACGAGCGATCTGACCAGTCGCGAGAATCGTGTGCTCATCCCCAAATCTCCTTCGCTCAAGCGGCATCGCGTGGGTGGCCTGCACCTCACACTTCTAGACACGATGGCACCACCGTCATAGTTCACCGCCTGCCGCGCCACGGCGCTCAGCGCGGTTGCGCTAAGACAATTTGACGTGCTCCTCGGACTGAAGGTCCGAGGATTCCCGTGGCGGCTTATGCCGCGGTTGGGGTGCTTCCTGTTTCATCGTCCACCGCCGCAACGGGTTGCGGTCTTACGGGGGCTCCACAAGCGGTTAGTCTCTCCGCCCGCCCGGCGGCGAGAATGACTTTGGCGGCGTTGTGGTCTCTGTCGTGGACCGCGCCGCAGGTCGGGCAGGTCCACTGGCGTACCCGTAGCGGGAGCTCGCCGAGGCAATGCCCGCAGGCCGAGCAGGTCTTGCTCGACGCTAGCCACCGCGACACTTGATGAAGGGTGCGTCCGTAGCGGTCGGCTTTCTCGCCGATGATCCGCACGAACTGGCCCCACCCAGCGTCTGAGATTGCTCGGGCGAGCCGGCGGTTTTTGACCATGCCCACGATGTTGAGGTTCTCGACGTGGATCACTTGGTTCTCGCGAACCAACGCCAAAGCCTGCTTGTGGTGATAGTCCCGCCGCGCTCGCGCCACCTTGCCGTGAGCGATCGCCACTTTGCGCCTGGTCTTGTCTCTGTTGGCTGATCCTTTCTGTCGGCGGGACTTCTCCCGCTCCAACCGGCGCAGCTTTCGCTGCTTGCGGCCCAAGTGCTTGGGGTTCTCCACGTCGATGCGGGCCTGGTCGGTGTTGGCCACGGTCGCCAACCGCGCCACGCCCACATCCACCCCGGCCTCGCGCTGCACCGCCGGCAGCGGTATCGCGGTGACGTCGACGACGAAACTGGCGTAGTAGTGCCCGTCGGGTTCTCGGATGATCGTGACCGACGATGGTGCGCTGGGCAGCTGGCGTGACCAGCGCACCCGCACCTCGCCAACTTTCGCCACGAACAACCAGCCATTGTCGCGCACGCTGAATCCGTTGCGGGTAAGCCGAAACGATTGCCGATGATCCTTGCGAGACTTCATCCGCGGCCGGCCCAGCTTGCGGCCCCTGCGTTTCCCGTTGTGGGAGTCGAAGTAGTTGCGCCAGGCTCGCCGGGAGTCGTTAACCGACTGCACCAACGCCACACTGGGCACCTCGGCCAGCCAGCCACGCTCGGCAGTCGTCTTCGCCTGCGTGATGACCCGGCGCTGAATCTCGGTGTCCGACAACTTCATCCCGGCCCGGTATGCCTCGCCGCGCACACGCAGTGCGTCGTTGAACACGACCCGGCAGCAACCGAACACCCGCGCCAGCATTCGCTGCTGGGCATCTGTCGGTTCGATGCGGCACCGGTAACGCATCTGCATCCTCCGACTGTAAGGCCGACCTGTGACAACCCAGACTTACCGCCGCGCCCGGCACAGCGCGTCGACGTTGCATGCCCATCTGGTGTTCGTAACCACCTACCGCCTGGCCGGTGTTCGCCGACGAAATGCCCACCTTCGCCGAGAACACCATGCGCGCCATGTGCTCCGAACTCGACACCGAGCTGGTCGAGTTCAACGGCGAAACCGACTACGTAAACCCGCTCATGCAAGACCGCATGCACGGACACCTCTGGTCGCCGTCCTACTTCGCCGTCCCCGGCGGAGGCGCCCCTGCCCATCATCAAGCAATATATCGACGGCCAAACCCGACCACATTGACCGCCGGGCTTCGCCCGCCGACAGACGCGATGGGCTAACCCCGCACTGAAGTCCGAGGCTTGCGCCCAAGAAGGTTCCGGTCAGTTCTGCCGAGGTATCAGCTCCGCCACGAACCGATCGATGAAGTCGTCGATGTTGGCCTGCAGGGCGGGGCGAATCACGAACTTGGTCAGACCGGCCGCCAGATATGCGTCGAGCCGACGGTGCAGTTGTGACCAGTCGCGCGCGATGAGATCGGCCGGATCGACTTCGGGCCTGCGCCGCTTGACCGCGGCAACCAGTCCCTCTGGCATGTCGCCGTCGCTGACGGCGAGGTTGATGCCGAAATGATCGGGTTCGATCTCGCGGCCCGCTTCAGTCGCCGCCCGCTGGATCTGCTCGCGGCCGGCACGCGCTTCCTCGGGGGTGAGGAAGCTACCGAGCCACCCGTCACCGAGCTGGCCGATACGGCGAAACGCAGCAGGGGCGGATCCGCCGAGCCAGATGTCCAGGGGTTTGACCGGTCGCGGTTGGACAACGGCGGAACTGACGGCGAAATAGTCGCCTGCGAACGCGACATCTTGTTGCTCCAGAACCGATCTCAGCAACTGCAGCGATTCATCGAAGACGGCGGCGCGCTCTCCGTCGGGCACCACGAAGATCTCGCGTTCTGCCGGTATCGCCGATCGCAGGCCGAACACCGGGAGCACCCGTTTGGGCGCCAGCCCGGCAAGCGACGCGAGTTGCTTGGCGACCAGCACCGGGTGCCGGCCGGGAAGCACCGCGACCGACGTGCCGACCTTGAGATTTGTCGTCCGGGCCAGTGCGTAGGCCATGCCGACGAACGGATCGACCGCCTTGGAGTACACCAACTCGGAGAACCACAGCGAATCGACACCAGTCGCCTCCAGATGGTCGACGATGCCCGCCAATTGCTCAGGGCCGGTATCCGCACCCAGTCCGATTCCGAACCGAATCTTCACATCCACCTCCGGTCCCCCTTGGCCGATGCTACGGAAACTGCCCCATGGGCCTTGTGCGCAGTTGCGCGACGGGCCAAAGTGAAAAAATGACCGAGCCGTGGATCCGGGGCTGCGTGGTCCAGCGCATCAGGTTCCGCGGCGGGCTGGTGCTCAACCTCGACGACAACGAACTCGTCATCTCGGTGCCCTTCCACCTCACCCTGCCGAAGACCGCCCGAGACGACGAAGAGGCGGTGCTCATCGACCCGAACGTCGCGCGGGCCGAGCATCGCGCCTTGTTCGCCTTCGCGGGGTCGACGTGTACCCACGCCAGCTGGGACGAGGACGGCAGCCTGCACCTGGGGTTCTCCGATGGCCACGAGATCCACGCGCACAGCGATGATCGCCGCACCGCGTGGGAGCTCTACGGCAAGCAGCACGGGTACGCGACCTGCCTCGCGCGTGGTGAGGTCCGCGTCGTCAGGCACGACCTGCCAGAGGACGAATCCGCCGAGCGCTAACGGTGCAGCAGCGCCCTCATCTGGGTGAACCGCAACAGACCTTGGCGCCCGGCAATCGGTTCATAGGCCTGCACCTTGTCGGCGACGAACTCGGCGCGATCCTGCTCGGGCAGCCGATCCGTCCACGCCGTCGACCCAACCGCGCACCACCGGATGAACTCCGCGCGGGAGCCGAAATCCCACTCGCGATCCATGACGGTCAAGTCGTCGAGCGTCAGACCGGCCGACGCGGCCAACTCACCATAGGCCGCCGGGTCGACGTGTACGTAAGGCGCCGAGAATCCGTCGAACCACCGCGCCCACCGGGGGTTTTGACACACCGTCATGGCCGCCGCCTCGATGCTGGTCCGCGGACCTGCACACATCACCTGGATCAGCGCCCGTCCGCCGGGACGCAGCACCGTGGCGATCTCGCCAAGCGCCTGCCGCTGCTCGGGGACCCAGTGCAACGCGTTGAACGACAGCACCGCGTCAAAGAATTCGGCGAACGGCAACCGGCGGGCATCGGCAACGACGAACCAGGGTCCCGAATAGGTCGCCTCGCCGCCGCCGTGCGCGGTCTCGATCATCCTCGGTGAGGCGTCGACGCCGACTGCGCATCCCGCGGGGACCATGCCAGCCACCGCGCGGGTCAGGTAGCCGTCACCACAGCCGACATCGAGCACCCGGTCGCCTGCGCCGAATTGCAGCGCGGTTACGGCCTCGGTCGCCAGGGCGCGTTGCAAGCTGCTCACATCGGCATAGTCGCGGCCGCTCCAATCGGGCACCTCACAGAGTTAACTCGAAATGTCGTTTGGCGGCATGCTGCTTGCGAATAATCTGGCGTGCGATGAGTTCACGGATACTCGCGCTGGTCGCGACGGCGGTGCTACTGGTGATGTCGGGATGTGCATCCGAGTCGACGTCGCCGCAATCGTCGACCACCAGTCGCCCCGCTGCGCCCGAGGCCGCAAAACCGATGACCGACGCCCTCGCGCAGCGGCTCGACGCCGCCATCAACCAGGCCATGACCGCCGCAGCCGTCCCGGGAGCGATCGTCGGTGTCTGGGGGCCCGACGGCGACTACATCCGCGCGTTCGGTGTGGCCGACAAGACCACACGGGCACCGATGAAAACCGACTTCTACAGCCGAATCGGCAGCGTGACAAAGACATTCACGGTCACCGCTGTCCTGCAGCTGGCCGATCAAGGCAAGCTCGGCCTCGACGATTCGATCGCAGAGTTCATCGACGGCGTGCCGCTGGGCGACAGGATCACGCTGCGCCAGCTCGCGAGGATGCAGAGCGGGCTGTTCAACTACTCCGAGTCACCGGAGTTCCAGCAGGCGGTGTTCGCCGATGCGCGAAGGACATTCACTCCGCGGGAATTGCTCAACTACGCATTGGAGCAGCCGAATCGGTTCCCGCCGGGCGAAGGATTCGAGTACTCCAACACCAACACCGTCCTGCTCGGCTTGGTGGTGCAGAAGGTCAGCGGACAACCGCTGGCGGACTATATCCACGACCACATCCTGGTTCCATTGCGCATGAGTCACACCAGCTTTCCGGACACCAACGAATTCCCGGACCCGCATGCGCAGGGTTACACCGTGCAGACCGCGGACGGTAAAGAGGCCGTCGCCACCGACTGGAATCCGTCGTGGACATGGGCGGCAGGGGCGATGATCTCCACGCTCGACGACATGCGGATCTGGGCGGGGGCACTGGCCACCGGGAAGCTGCTCACACCGCAGATGCAAGTGCAGCGGCTGCAGACCGTGGGTTCGCCCGGGATGCCACCCCAGGATGGATACGGGTTGGGCATCTTCAACCTCGGCGGGTGGATCGGACACAACGGCAGCCTGCCCGGCTATCAAACCGTCGTCGTCTACCTACCGGAGAAGCAGACCTCGTTGGTCATCCTGACCAACACGGACATCGAGTATCAGGGCGCCGAGCCAAGCACCACGCTGGCGACCGCGATCACCAAAGAGTTGACGCCGGACCACATTTACTCACTCGGCGCGCAGATGCCGCGTTGACCGTCACGCGTCAGCGCGAGAAACCAGGAAGGAAGTAGCCATGCAGGGTTCCGCCACGGTGTCGATGGCAGCGCCGGCCGACAAGATCTGGGATCTGATCGCCGACGTCCGTAACACCGGCAGATTCTCGCCGGAGGTGTTCGAGGCCGAATGGCTCGGCGGGGCGACCGGGCCCGCGCTGGGCGCGCGGTTCCGCGGCCATGTGAAGCGCAACGAGATGGGTCCCGTGTACTGGACCACGTGCCGCGTCACCGCCTGCGAGCCGGGCCGCGAGTTCGGGTTCGACGTGCTCGTCGGTGACACGGCCGCGAACACGTGGCATTACCGGCTCACCCCGGTCGACGGCGGCACCGAGGTGACCGAGTCGTTCCGGATGCCCGACAGCCTGTTCACCAAGCTGTTCTCGGTGCTGGGTGGCCAGTTGCGTCAGCGGCGCAACGTCCGTGACATGCGCACGACCCTCGAGCGCATCAAAGCTGTTGTCGAGGCGCCCGAGGGTGCGTGACCGCGTCGGTTACTGAACGCCGATGCCGAAGATCGGGATCCAGAGGCCGAACAGCCAGATCCCCCACTGGCGGAAGCCGTCATCCCACACCGGGTTGACGTCGTAGCCCCAGTAGTTGAACGGGTGTGGCGGGCCGCCCGCCCATTGGTACGCCGGCGGCGGGCCCCAGCCCCACGGCGGCGGGCCATTGCGGTCGTCCCACCAGTCGTGGCGATTGTTGGCCCACCACGGACCCCTGTCGCCGTTCCAGTCGGCGTTGTGATTGCCGTCACCACACCGGGGCGGGCAGAAATCGTCGTGCCCGTGGCCGTTACCGCGGCCATTGCCGTCACCGCACCAGGGTGAGCAGAAATCGTCGTGCGGCCTCAGGGGCGCGGGCGCAACCGGGTCGGCGGACGCGACGGCCCCGCCGGGTCCGATGGCCCCGAAGCCGAGTGCGCCGACGATCATGGCTGCAGACACGAATTTCGACAGCCTCATTGTGAAATAACTCCTACCTTTGCGGCCCCGACGTCGAACTGCGACGCTAGGCCGTCGCTAAACATTTCCCCAAATCGGAACAGCACAAGCGTGCGCTCCTCACTGGATATCGGCCCAGCGCATGATGTTGTTACAACGGATGTCGTTGGTAGCTCAGGGTTTTGCGGTCGTTACAAGGCACGCAGGCGACGGATGCGATCGCCGATTGCTCGCTGCGTCACGTCGGCGCCGCGCGCCAGGGCCTCGAATGCGTGTGGGCATCCCGGATGCAGGTGCAGCTCGGTCGGCACGCCCGCATCAGACAGCCGGGCCGCGTAGGTGATGTCCTCGTCGCGGAAGATATCGAGGTCGCCGACGTCGATGTAAGTGTCGGGCAGGCCCGCCAGATCCGTGGCGCGGGCCGGGGCGGCATAGGGCGACACCGTGTCGGTGCCCGCGCCGTCCCCGAGCAGCGCCGTCCAGCCGGTGACGTTGTCGTCGTAGGTCCACGTCAGGAACGGCAGCAGCTGCGGGTCGGGCATCTGTGCGCGGTCGTCGAGCATCGGGTAGATCAACAGCTGCTGGGCGACGGGCGGGCCACCGCGATCCCGCGCCAGGAGGCATACGCCGGCAGCCAGACCGCCCCCGGCGCTGTCGCCCATCACGGCGATGCGGGCGGGGTCCACACCGAGCGTCGTGGCGTTGTCGGCGAGCCAGCGGAGTGCTGCGTAACAGTCCTCAACGGGTGTGGGATGCGGGTGTTCGGGCGCGATTCGGTAATCGACCACCAGCATCGGCACGCCAGACCTTGCGACATAGTCGCGCACGGCAAGGTCGTAGAGTTCGCCGAGATGCTCGAGGCCGAAGATCATGCCGCCGCCGTGCAGGTACAGCACCGCACTGCCCGGCTGAGCCGACGGTGTGCGGTACCAGCCGAGGGGCAACGTCGCGCCGTCCGCGGTCGTGAGCGCGTGCCTGTCGACGTCCACCGCGGGGATCGGTTTCCACGTGGACGCGACGTAGTCGAACATCCGGTGACCGTTGGCCCGGCGCGTCTCGACGTCGCCGACAGGTGGTGGCTCGGTTTCACCGATCGCCTCCAACAATGGACCGAGCTCCGCCAGCACCTGTGCGTCGATACCGAGTGCCATGGCTCCGACAGTAACGTGGGGGCACGTGACCCGAGTGCAAACCGACACTTCCGCCGGGCAGCGCATCTCACCTTTCGCCGCGGGTGTGGACATCCCGATCGCGGCGGTTACTGCTGTATTGCACTGCATCGCAAGCACATTCGGCAATGGCTACTGGTTCGACGAGGTGTACATGCTGGCCATCGCAATATCTAGGGCAGGTCTGCCGGTGGCGGATCGGCGATCATGAGGGTCTGGCGCCCAGCCTTGATCTGCACAGTGCGCACCGACATCACAAACGTCTCTGAGTTCACATCGTCGGCTTCAGTTGGCGCCTACGGCGGCAAGATCCTCCTCGGACGCTCCGAGTGTCCAGACCTCGAGAATGTCCACAGCTGTGAAGCCGATGGCGGTGTACAGAGGCTGACCGTCCGGGGTTGACCAAAAGCACGTCTCCCGGATCGGCTGTTCACTGCGGGCGGCGGCAGCGGCGAGCGCCCCACTGAGCAACGCGCGGCCTACGCCCCGTCGACGGTACGCGGGCACTGTCATCATCTCGAATACACCGAGAGTCCCATCGACGGTCGTGATGTAGACGGCGCCGACTGGTGTATTGCCCTCCCACGCGACCCATGCGTCGACATCGTTGTGTGCGAGGAGGCGTGGTCCATAAGCGGCGTCGACCATGGCAGCGGAATATCCATGGACACTGGCGAACACAAATCTGGCGGCTGCATGTGTCCGGCCCGTGGCAACCCGCTCAATCACGAATGGGCTGTCTGCTTCGGGCGGCAGATGCGGGGACCAGAATAAGGCTTCGCGCTTCGAGGTACGGAGGAAACCGCCCGTTGCCAGCGCGTCCGAGACGTCTTCCGACACTGTCGAAGACACCGCCAAAAGGACCGGTACTCCCGCGTCGAAGGCGAGCGACACCGTTTCGGTCGCGAGTTCGCGCCCAGCCGGGCGATAGAGGGCCACCTGGTTCAAGTCGACGTGGTCCGCGCCCGAGAGGACAAACACGCGACCCGGCGCAGGCGCGACCATCACGGCGGGCCCGCACCGAAGCATCACCGCCGCGTGGGCTCCGTAAATCGACCACACCGCTGCGGGGTCGCGGTAGTCGGTTGGCATCTGATCCCCCTCCTTCACCTGTATCCGGTGTTGAGTTGCGTCGCATTGGGCGATAGCAGACAAGGCTAGGGGTCGCGGCGGTCCACACCGCGCGTAGTCGACTACTCGATTTCTCATGGCAACCCAAGGCGTCGCGGAGTTCATCGGGTAGTGGTCGGCGGCGGTGAGGGTCTGCTAACGACCCTTGATCCGCACGGTGCGGTAGCGCCGGGTTGTGCGCACGAATTTCTAGATGCTCCAGTCGGTTTGGGTCTCGATCCAGTGGGTCGCAAGGGCGGCAAAGCCCCTCAGTAGTAGCGCTTACCCAAATACCGGCGAAATGTACGCGAAGGCGCAGCTTTGAATAGCGCCCCCGGCGCGCACAGGGAGCACCTTGACGGTGTCCTGAAACCGCTCCGCCGCGTGCACCGGGCTGGTAGAACAGGTTCTAGTTTTCAGCTGCGAGCCGAAGGAGTCTCGGATGGGTCAGTGGTCACGGGAGGAACTCGAGGAGGCGTGGCGTCGATACCAGGAGGCGGTCGTCCAGGTCGGCAAGACGTGGGACTGGTCCAGTTACGCCGACCATTTCACCGAGGATGCGAAGTACGTCGAGCACGCCTTGGGCAACATGGAAGGGCGAGAAAACATCCGGCAGTGGATCGTCTCACAAATGAACATGTTCCCCGGCAGCGAAATGCCGTCCTACCCGGTGGAGTGGTACTCGATCGATGCCGACAAGGGCTGGGTCATCTTCAAGAACATCAACACCATGAAGGACCCTGGAGACGGCAGCGTCCACGGGGCGCCGGTGATCACCGTGCTCGAGTACGCGGGCGACGACAAGTGGAGCTACGAGGAAGACGCCTACAACCCGATGAATTTCCTCGTGATGATTCAGGCCTACATCCAGCGCTGCCACGAACTGGGCACGATCTCAGATGACGCGCGCACGTTCGCCAAGAACATGAATTGGGAACTGACCTAACGGATTACGAAGTCATCGCGATTCGGCTCCCGGGTCCAGCTCCAGTAGTCCACCAGGCGCCATGGCGACAAGATGTGCACCTCGCCGAAGCTGTTCTTGTAGAACGAGTGCTTGATCGAGGGCTGTGACCACACCATCTTGCGCATCTCGGCCTGGCTGCGTTCGTGCCATTCGGTCGCCTTGTCCTCGCGTGGTTCGAGGCAGGCATGTCCGCCGTTGATCAACAGCTCCAAACACTCTGTGATGTAGCGCATTTGGCACTCCGAATGAAAGATCAGGCTGCCACCGTGGGCGAGGTTGGTGCCGGGCCCGTACATACAGAAGAAGTTCGGATAGCCCGGCACGGTGATGCCCAGATACGCCGACGGCCGTTGTCCCCAACGCTCGCTGAGGATTTCGCCGTCTCGGCCACGAATCGTCATCGGCCACAGCATCTTGTTGGCTTGAAATCCGGTGGCGTACACGATGATGTCGGCCGGATAGCGAGTTCCGTCTTCCGTGACCACCGCATCGGATTCGATGTGATCGATACCCGCCCTGACCAACTCGACGTTGTCCCGGGTCAGTGTTCGCAGCCAGCTGCCGTTGTCCTGCAGAGTGCGCTTGCCGGTCGCCGGGTAGTCGGGCACCACCTTGGCGAGCAGTTCCGGATCGTCGCCGACCTGGCTGGCGATCCACTCGGTGAACATGATCCGGGTGATCTCGTTGATCTCGCTGACGGCCTTCTGCTGGTCCGGGTAATCCGCGTCGACCCGGGCGGCCTCGAGGCCCTTGTCACAGCCCGGCCAGAACAGCAGGAACCGGTACCAGCGGCCGTAGAACGGCAGGTGCCGGAGCGCCCACTGCACGCCGGGGCCGACCTCGGCGTGATAGTTCGGGTTCGGGAACATCCACTGTGCGGTCCGCTGGAAGACGGTGAGGCTTTCGACCTCGTCGGCAATGGCGGGTGCGATCTGGAATCCGCTGGCGCCCGCGCCGATCATCGCGACGCGCAATCCGCGGAGGTCGACGGAGTGGTCCCAGTCCGAGGAGTGGAACGCCGGCCCGGCGAAACCGCGCTGCCCTTCTATGTCAGGAAGGTGCGGCCGGTTCAGCTGCCCGACGGCGCTGATCACTGCTCGCGCCGTCAGCGTCGTCGTCACTCCGGTGCGATCCCGCGCCGTGACCGACCAGGTCGCGGTGTCGTCATCCCAGGACGCCTCGGTCACCTCGGTCTCCCACAGCACATGCCTGCCGATGTCGTACTTGTCCATCACGGTTTGGAAGTACGCCTGCAATTCGGGCTGCTCGGCGAAGAAGTGCGTCCATTGATCGGTCGGCTCGAAGCTGTAGCAATAAAAGTGGTTTCCGACATCGACGCGGGCGCCAGGATAGGAGTTCTGCCACCAGGTCCCGCCGACGCCTTCGTTCTTCTCGGCGATGGTGAACGGGATGCCCGCCTCCTTCAGTCGAATGCCCGCGAGCAGACCCGACTCCCCGCAACCGATGACGACCACTGGAAAGTTGTCCGCAGGGGTGCCCAGGACCGCTCGACTGTCCGTGCCATCGAGTTCCATCTCTTCGAGCAACATCGGCACGTACTCGGCTGGTACCGGCTCGCAGACCAGCCACTGCATCATTTCCTGCAGTAGTTCCGGGCCGATCGGTTCGGGCTCCTGGCACCCGCGGTCGCGATAGTCGGCAATCACTTCCAGCGCGATCTTGCGCACCGCGGCCTTGTCCGCCTCTGACATGTAGCCCTGCACTTCGTTCAGGAACAGACCAGCGGGTTTGAGCTCGCCGCGAATCAGGCCGGCGTCGCCTGACATGTGTACCAGCGACAGCATCAACGTCGGGATGCTGACGTCCAGCAACGCCTCAGCGATCTCCTCGTCGGACGTCGTAAACGGTTGCCCTGCATGTGGGTTGCGCACCGTTCGGTGCTATCACGCCGGATCGCCGATTGGAACATGTTTCAGAAATCCATGACGGCGGCCGGGCCGGAACCTACGCTCAGGAGCGTGGGTATCGCGGCTCGCGTGAACGGGACGGCTCCCCCGGATGTGCCTCTGGCGGACATCGACCTGGGCGCATGGAAATTCTGGGTCCAGGACGATGACCTGCGCGACGGGGCATTCGCGACGCTGCGCCGCGAGGCGCCGGTTTCGTTCCACCCCCCGCCGGAGACGCCTGGCGTGCAAGAAGGACCCGGCCACTGGGCGGTGACCAGGTACGACGACGTCTGGTACGCGAGCCGTCATCCGCACATCTTCAGTTCGAGCCCGAGCATCACCATCAACGACGCGAACCCGGATCTGTCCGAATATTTCGGGTCGATGATCGTCATGGACGATCCGAGGCACCTGCGGCTGCGCAACATCGTCAGCCGGGCGTTCACCCCGAAGGTCGTCGCCCGCACCGAGGCTTCGGTACGGGAACGCGCGCGCCGTCTCGTCGAGACGATGATCGAGGCCAACTCCGACGGCGCGGGCGAGGTCGTGGCGGAACTGGCCGGCCCACTGCCCCTGCAGGTGATCTGCGACATGATGGGCATCCCCGAGGACGACCACCAGCGGATGTTCCACTGGACGAACGTAATTCTCGGGTTCGGGGACAAGGACATCGCGACCGACTACGAGGAGTTCGTCAAGGTCTCGATGGACATCGGCGCATACGCGACCGCGCTCGCCGAGGACCGCCGAGTCAACCCGCGAGATGACCTGACGACGGCGCTGGTCCAAGCCGAGGTCAACAGCGAGCGGCTGACATCGGCCGAGGTCGCGTCGTTCTTCATCCTGCTGGTGGTAGCCGGGAACGAGACGACCCGCAACGCGATCAGCCACGGCGTGCTGGCGCTCACGCGCTATCCCGATGAGCGCACGAAGTGGTGGGCCGACTACGAGGCCATGGCACCGACCGCGGTCGAGGAGATCGTGCGGTGGGCGTCCCCGGTGATCTACATGCGCCGCACGCTCACAGAAGACTGCGAGCTGAGCGGTGTGAAGATGGCGGCGGGCGACAAGGCCACGTTGTGGTATTGCTCGGCCAACCGCGATGAGGACAAGTTCGCCGACCCGTGGACCTTCGACGTCGGCCGCACACCGAATCCGCACGCCGGCTTCGGTGGTGGCGGTGCGCATTTCTGTCTGGGCGCCAACCTGGCACGCCGGGAGATCAGCGTGGTGTTCGAGGAGCTTCGCCGTCAGATGCCCGACATTCAGGCGACGGAAGAGCCCGCGCGGCTGCTGTCGCCGTTCATCCACGGCATCAAACGGCTGCCGGTGTCGTGGACACCGCCCGACTGATCGGATTGATCAGACGAAAACCGCTTACGCACAGGCCTGTTCAGCGTCGCTGATGCTCTTGTAGCGACTGGCGCTCGTCGGTTTCCGGCACGTCGCGCCGGTCCGTCTGGACGTTCTTCGTCCGTGGGTCGAGCGCATCAGCGCGCTCACGATGCGCGTCGAGTTCTTCGCGCGACGCCGTCGCGGCTTCATGGTGTGTGCGGGCGGTGTCCTGCAGCCTGGCAGCTTCTGCGGCCTTGACTTCCGCCTCGGCCTGCGCGGCCCGAGCCCTCGCCTCGGTTTCCGCTGCGATAGCGTCGCGCCTGTCCACGTGTTGGGTCTTCTGGTCGATCTCCTCGCGCATCCGTTCGGCCTGGGCGTGCCGTCGATTGTTGCGGGCACGGGCCAACAACGCGACGACCGCGATTACGACGATGACCGCCACCACGGCGATGACGATCCAGACAACGGTGTTGCTATCCACGTCGACTCCTCCAGTCGGTCGGGTCGGTCAGGATATGACGAACCCGCTAATTCGGCGGGTGCCCTTCTGCGGTGACACCTAAACCCAAACGCATCGCCGGAAGAGATTGTCAGGTGTAGCCTGACAACAGTTTGTCAGGCTACACCTGACAGAGAGGCAGCCTGGCGATGTCGACGAAGAAGTCCGAAATGCGCTGCTCGTTTTGCGGCAAGTTGTATACCGACGTCACCAAGCTCATCGCGGGCCCCGGCGTCTACATCTGCGACGGTTGCGTCAACCTGTGCCTTGATGTTCTCGCCGAGGCGACGGAGGTGGCGCCGCCGACGCTGCCCGAATGGGCCTCGATGTCGGATGACGAACTGCTGGAACGGATTCCGTCCATCGCGTCATCGGCGGCCAACATCGAAGCCGGCCTTCGCGACCGGGTTCATGAATTGCGTGACCGCGGTGTGTCGTGGGCGCGGATCGGCGCGGCTTTGGGCATGACGCGCCAATCGGCATGGGAGAGGTTCTCCTCGGCGACTACTTGACGATCAGCGTCCCGTGCATGGCGGGGTGATATTTGCAGTGGAACGCGTATTCGCCCGGTTCGGATGGCGCGGTGAGTGTGCCCTGTTCGTTGCCGTCGACGTCGACGGTGAACTTGCCTGCGGTGTCCGACGTGACCGAATGCTCGACCGAATCGTTGTTCTTGATCGCGATCTGGGCCCCGGGCGGCACCGTGACGGGATCGCCGTAGTTCATGCTCGCGATCGTGATGGTGGCCGTGCTGGCGGACGCGAGCGCGCTTGTCGCCTCACTGCCGCTGGCCGAGGCGGTCGCGGTCGCCGTCCCCGTTGCCTGGGTGGAGTTGTTCGATCCGCCGCATGCCGTGGCCAACGCCGCGGCGAGACACATGGCGGCCCAGAACAAACCGAATCTCTTCATCGTGACCCCTCTCGATTGGACCCTCGGGAGAGACACGTTCAGCGGTACTAATTAGTTCAAAGTAGACCCAATTTACCGTCTTTGAGGCCTTGCGCGCGAGGCCTCAGAAGTAGCCGTTGGCGGGAGGCCAGACGCCGTTGACCGCATAGTTGCCTGCGGCATAAGCCTTGTAGGCCAACGGATTATGGCTTGCCAGAGTGCGGGTGTTTCGCCAATGCCGGTCCAGATTCAGTTTGCGGGCCGTCGCCGACGCGCCCCCGGTGTCGAACAATCGTTCTGCAGCGGCGAGCGTCAGGCGTTCCGCGACCAGCTGGGCCTTGGCGACGGTGATCGACAGCTCGGCAAGCGCATCTGGATCGGCCTGCCGCGCATCGTCGACCACGGCGTCGATCGCGGCGGCGGCGGTGAGCACCAGCGCTTCGGCAGCGGCGGCGTCGGCGGCGATATCGCCCACGGCCGCAAGGATGAACGGATCCTCCGACGCCGTGTTGGCCAGCGAATGCGAAGCGGGGCGCGCCTTCTCCCGCACGTACGACACCGCATCGTCGTGCACGCCATATGCGATGCCTGCCGCCACCGCTGCGAGGTACAGCTGTAGGAATGCCGTGGAGTGGCCGAGGTGCTTACCGTCGGACACGGTGGTCACCTCGATCGGCGCCACGGCGACATCGGTGAATCGGGTCCCCCCGCTGGCGGTGAGTCGCTGGCCGAAGCCGTCCCAGTCGTCGTAGAGCTCCACGCCGGGCCGGTCGGCTGGAACGATCGCCTGCAGGTCCCTGCCGTCGGCGTCGACCGCGGAGACTGCAATGACGTCGGCGAACAGGGTTCCGGTGGAGTAGAACTTGTAGCCGTTGAGCCGCAGCACCCCGTCGGAATCGGCGAGCAGCGTGGTGTCAGAACTTCCCGGCGCCTTGCCGTTGGCGTCGGTGATTGCATTCCCGAACACCAATCCGGAGTTCACGACTGGGAACCATTGCGCCCGTTCGGCCTCGGTGGCGCGGTTGCTCAGCAACCGCTCGGAGAATCCGAAGTGGGCCCGAAGCGATTGCGCCACATTGGAACTGCCGCGCGCGACCTGGATGACGGCACCAAGCACGTCGCGCGCACCCGCGCCGGGGCCGCCGTAGCGCTCGGGCACCCGAAGACTGAGCAACCCGGCGTGTCGCAACTGTTCGACGGCGCCGTACTGAAGCACCCGGTCCCGTTCGGCGGCGGCGTCGGCACGACGCAACTCGTCGACGATCGAGGGTAACCGGGCCAACCGGTACGCGGTCGAGCCACCGAGTGGCTCTTCGGAAAACGCGGGGCGAGCCCCGACCACTTCAAGAGTCACTGCTGTCTCCTGCACTCAGTGGAACTGCGGAATTATTTTGTCCGCGAACCGGTCCAGCTCCGCATCGAGCGGCTGGAACTGGAGCATGAACAATTCGACGCCCGCCGCATGGAACGCCCCGATGCGTTCGATGACCTGCCCGTAGCTGCCGACCAGGCCGGCGAGCGTGCCGCCATTGGAGCCGACGCGGCTGGTACCCGAGAGCACCTTGTACATCTGGGTCTTCGGGTCGGTGCCCGAGGAGATCTCGGGCCGTCGCTCGGCATCGACCAGCGCCTGCAGATGGTCCAGCTCGGCGATCGCCTCGGCCTCGGTTTCGCGAGCGATCACAAACGCGGACAGGCCGAACCGCAACGGTTCGCGGTCGCGTGGGCGGGCGCGTAGGTCGGTGATCACGTCGATGGTGTCCTGCAGCGGCCGTCCATTGATGAAGAACACGTCCGCGTGCTGTGCTGCTAATGCGCGGGCCGGCTCGGACTCTCCCCCGAAGTAAACGGGCGGCTGTTCGTCGGGCGTCGGGCGCACCAGCGCCGGTTGGCCGGCGCGGCCGGTGATGTCCACCTGCTTGCCTGCCCACAGCTCCAGCACCGTCTCGAGCCAACCGCGCGTGTACGCGTAGCGGTCATCATGGTCGGCGGCGTCCAGACCCAGCGCTTTGAGTTCGGGCAGGAACCAGCCGCTGACGACGTTGATCGCCAGCCGCCCACCGGAGATCTCGGCGATGTTGCCTGCGAGCTTGGCGAACACCAGCGGGTTGATCAGCAACGGCTTGATGGCCCCGATGAGCTCGATTCGGCTGGTGGCTTCGGCCAGCGCGGCCAGCGTCGACCACGTCTCGAGCACGTCGTCCTCGACATTGCTGGGATGAATGACGTGCTGTGCCAACAAGGTCGAGTCAAATCCAGCTTGCTCCGCGCGGACCAACAGGTCCCGATTGCGGCGGTATCCGGCGTCCGGCGCGTCGGCCGGATGGTTGCGCGCGCCGTGGTTTCCGTAGACGGGCGCCCAGACGCCGAACCGTGGCGTGCTCACGAAGTCGCCAGGTAGCGCTGGCGTTCCCAGTCGCTGACGTGGTTCGAATACTGCTGCCACTCACTGCGCGCGATGGCCGCGAAGTCGCGCACCGACTCCGCGCCGAGGATGTCGAGGATCGTGTCGTCCTGCGTGGCCAGGGCGATGGCGATGCCGAGCGACTCGGGCAGCCGCGTACCGGTGAAGTAGAGGTTGCCGCCCTCGGATTTCGCCGGCTCACGTCCGGCCTCCAGCCCGGCGACCACCGCCCCCAGCGCTGAGGCCACCAACCAGTACGGGTTCGCATCTGATGCGCCGCTGCGCAGCTCGATGCGGGTGGCAGCAGGATCGGGTTCGATCAGCGAACGGACCGCCGCGCTTCGGTTGTCGCGGCTCCATGTCACGGTCGCAGGTGCAAACGAGTCGGGGACGAACCGCCGATAGGCGTTGACCGAATGCGCGCCGAACACCGTGATCGACGGCAGGTGCTCGAGCAGACCCGCGATCGCATGTAACGCCACCGCATTCTCGGCACCGTCCTGTGAAGCGAAAGCCGGTGCGCCATCTCGCCACAACGAGATGTGCAGGTGCTGGGAGCTGCCGGAGTGCTCGGAGAACGGCTTGGCCATGAAGCTGGCGATCTTGCCGTGCCTGCGGGCCACCTCCTTGGCGGCGTACTTGAGGCGCGCCGCATCGTCGGCTGCCTCCAGCGCGTCGGTGTACACCAGGTTCGTCTCCACCTGACCGGGACCGTACTCCGTCTGAATGCCCTCCAATCTGGTGAAGGCGCCCAGTGTTTCGTTCAGATCGGTGATCAGCGGATCCAGCGCGTTGGCATTCTCCAGGGAGTACGCGTGGATGTCATGTTGGAACGGCGATCCATCGGGGTTGAGCAGATAGAACTCCAGCTCCACCCCCACCTTGGCGGTGTAGCCGAGTCCGGCCAGCCGAGCCAGCACCCGCTTGAGCACGGCCCGCGGGTCGAGCAGGGATGGGTTGCGGTCGTGCGCAACGATATCCGAGATGACGTGACCGACTCCCTGCCGCCAGGGCAGCGGCCGGAACGTGGCGAAGTCGGGTACCGCGAACACGTCCGGATAACCGCCGTCCCAGTTGGTCAAGCCAAGCCCGTCGATGACGGTGCCGTCGGTGTTCCAGCCCAACGAGGCTTCACAGAAGGCGAATCCGACGCCGCGGGCCCGATTGAGGAACTGAGCGGCGGGTATCCGCTTGCCCTGGGCGTGGCCGAACGGATCACTCCATGCCACCTCGATTTCGGCGAGCGAGCCGTCGGCGAGCCCCCGCAACAGGTCGCGCTCGGCTGCTGACGCGTCCACCGTCTGCGTCATGATGCCGCGACGGTGTTGTCGGAAACCCGGGTCCCTACGACGGCGCCGAGGGCGAATGAGCCGATCAGCAGGCCGATGATCACCCACGCGAGAATGCTTGAGCCGCCGACCAAATCCTTCAGGTTGGCCAGGATGAGGATCAGCGAAACCAGAAGCCCGATGAGGCCGAGGGCGGGCGCGATGCGGACGCGCCAGTGCGAGTAGCCGCGCCGGTCGCGGGCGAAGAACACCAGCACGGCCAGGGATGTGGCGATCAGCAGCACCACGAATCCGACCGTCGTGGCGCCCGCGAACCAGGTATAGAACTGCGCGGCCGGGTCGAGCTTGAAGACCACTGCAAGAACGATGCTGATCGCGACGACCCCGGAGATCCACAAGGAGGCCTGGTGCGGTGATCCGTGCTTGGTGTGCGGGTAGCTCAGCGACTCGGGCAGGACGTCTCGCTGCGACAGGGCGAAGACATAGCGCGACGCGACGTTGTGGAACGACAGAATGCAGGCGTACAGGCTGGTGAAGTACAGCACCGTGATGATGTCGTTGCCGGCGACGCCGATGTAGCGCTGCGCGGTGTCAGACAGGAAGGTGCTGCCCGAATCGGTGGCTCGGCTGACCGCTTCCGCGTCGCCCCAGCCGGAAACCAGCGCCCAACTCGTCACCGCGTAGAACACGCCGATGAGGATGAGCGCGGCGTAGGTGGCGCGCGGGATGGTGCGCTCAGGGGTGCGGGCCTCATCGCGGAAGATCGCGGTGGCCTCGAAGCCGACGAAACTGATCAGCGCGAAGAGCAGGCCGATGCCAACGGAGCCCGAGAAGATCGCGCTGGGGTTGACGATGCCGTTCGACAGCCCGTGGTCGCCACCCTGCGCGACGATGACGGCGTCGAGCACCAACACGATGGCGATCTCGGCGGTCAGCAGTACGGCGAGCACTCGGCTGGACAGCTGGATGTTTCGGTAGCCGAGGAACGTGGTGACCGCGAATGCAAGAGCGGCGAACAGCCACCACGGCAGTGCCGGGCCGCCGAACAGCTTGACGACGGCGCCGCCTGCCGGGCCGAGCAGGCCGTATACCCCCGCCTCGATCGCCACATAGCTCACCAGCGCGACGAACGCGATGCCGATGCCCGCGGGGAATCCCAATGCCTTACGTACATACGAGAAGAACGCCCCCGCCTCTTCGACATACGGCGTCAGCGCCGTGAATCCGACAGCGAAGAACAGCAGGATCACCGTCGATGCGATGAATGTCGCCGGGAAGCCTGCGCCGTTGCCCGAGGCGAGACCGAGCGGCACGACGCCGCCGATCACGCCGAGTGGCGCCGCCGCGGCGACGACCATGAAAACGATCGACGGCACGCCGAGGTTGCCCTTCAGCTGACGTACCGGCGCCTGTGGCTGCTTTCCCAAAGCCTCTGGGGTGGCGGTGGTTTCGGACATGGGTAACCGTCCTGTCGGTGGTAGTTAGCGGGACGATAGGAGGAACACCATGGGCGGCACCACATCTGGAGTCACCGTGAGTCATATGTTGTAACAATTGGACACATTCGCCGATCCGCCCGGGCTTGCGGCATCGCCGGGCGTCGGTAGTCTTCGGGCGGTGAGCAGCTCGGTGCGTGCCGTCGGCGCCAAGGGCAAGCGGCCGTTGCGCGTTGGAGCCACCCCGGTGCCTCACGCCGAGATTCTCGATTTCGTGCGGGAGCCGCTGGCCGCCCGCGACATCGACCTGCAGATCGAGATCTTCGAGAGTTTCGAAGAGCCGAACGACCTGCTGGTCGCAGGGCGGTTGCATGCGAACTTCTTCCAGTACCTGCCGTTCCTAGACGATTTCAACCGTCGCACCGGCAACCGGTTGGTGCCGGTCGTGCCCGTCCACATCGAGCCGTTCGGGCTGTACTCGTCGTCGATACCCGACCTCGGCGCGATCCCCGACTACGCCGAGGTTGCGCTGCCGTCGGATCCGGTGAACGTGGACCGGTCCTTGATGATGCTCGACCGGCTTGGATTGATCGAATGCGCGCCCGCGCGCCGGTCCCTGGCCACCGTCGGCGATGTACGGGCCAATCCGCGGCGCCTGGTGTTCAAGGAGCTGACCAGCTGGCTGCTGGGCGGCGTGCGCGAGGACTTTGACGTGGTGTTCCTGTTCGGCAACCAGGCGATGGAGTGGGGCGTCGACACCGGCAGCTCGCTGTACTGCGATCGCGGCAACCCCGCCTACGCGGAATACCTGGTGGCGCGGGCAGACAACCGCGAGAGCTTCGACGTCCGCGTGCTGGCAGAGGTGTTGAACGCCGAGGCCACCCGCGAGTTCATTACGAACACCTATGCCGGGCAGGTGCTGGCGGCGTTCTGAGTTGCGCTCAGGGCGACGTAAACCCTGTCCCGATCATCGCCCTGCCGCGACAGTAAACGGGTGTACCAAGCGGCGCCGCGGCCGGCGAGGCCACCCGCCGACACCGTCCGGGTGGTGCTCGTGCTCGACGTTCCGGCGGGCTCGGCGGAATTAGCAAGTCGCACGACGCAATTGGCCGACGAGTTCGGTCGGCTGATCGCACACTCGGTGCCGGGGGTGCGTGCGCGCAAGGCGGTTGTGTCCGCCACACCGTCGAGGATGGCCACCGCGGTCCGATCGGCCGGTTTGACGATCGACCGTTTCAACCGCGAGGTGCGCATCAACGGCGAGCGGGTGCGGTTCACGTACCGCGAATTCGAGCTGCTGTGCTACCTCGCGGCGCTGCCGGGGCGGCCCGTGTCACGCGCCGAGCTCATGCGCGAGGTGTGGCACGACCGGGCGCCGGGCGGCGAGGTGTCGCTTCGGACCGTCGATACGCATGTGCGGCGGCTGCGCGCCAAACTCGGGCCGCACGCGAGAGTGCTGACGACGATCCGCGGGCGGGGCTACCGCTTCGATCCCGGCGCCGACGTCCAGTATCTGGCCGCAGGCGTCGGCGCCCGCCGCGCCTGAGCTCTACAGGGTCGCGGTGAGCGGGCCCATCGGCACGCAGACGCCTTGCGGTGGATTGCCGGTGTTGGCGCACCCCCTGCCCGTCGAAACGTACGTCCCACCCCGACGGTACGGCTGGTAGAACACCTGCGCGGTCAGGATCCCGTTCTGCTGCGCGCACTGGCCGGGTCCGTCACTGCCCTGCAACTGCACGCAGGCCACGGTCAGGTACGCGGTGGATTGGTTACACGCTGCCGGCGACAGCGTCGCCGTAACCACATTGGTACCGGAGAGCTGCACGACCTGTGGCGGCGACAGCCGGTATGAGCACGGCGGAGCGCTTGGCTCGGCGTTTGCCACGGCCGCAGTCCCGCTCAGAGTCAACACCACTGCGGCGGTGAGAGCGATCGGCGACCGGCTCATGCCTGGATGGTAATTCAACTCATGTACCTCTCATCAATGATGAACAGGCAAAGCGTGACCGCGAGGAAACCGGCGGGCAGCCAGATCGCGTGCACTCCGAACGCCCGGCTGGCGAATGCGCCGATCAACGCGCCGGCGGCGAACGCGAGGATCAGTGCGCCGTAGACCCCGAACGCGCGGAGTGACTCCGCCCGCTTCTCGACCAACCCGTCGTATCCCGCCTCGACGAACCGCATCAGGTTGCCGGTGGTGGCGACCGGAAGGTAGACGAGTTCGCCGATGTTGCGGAACAAGCCGATCTGCACGGCTGCCAGAAAGGAGATCGGCACGGTGACGTAGCTGTGTGGCACCGACGCCGGGACGAAGCCGATGACCGCGAGCACGACGGCCTGGATGGCCATCGTCCACACCAGCGGCCGGGGCACGACGCGTTCTGCCCGGCCGGACTTGATGTGCGACGCCAGCGCCACGCCTGCGATGAACGCGAGCAGCGGCCAGACGTGTGCCAGCGCCAACGCCCACTCCCGCTTCGAGGTGTCGATGGCGCCGAAGATCACGTTGGCGGTCTGCACGTTGGCGAACACCCCGCCGCGAGCGATGTACGTGTGGGCGTCGAGAAAGCCGTTGGCCAGGGTGAGCAGCAGCGCGAACCACAAGCTTCTCGCGCGTTCGGTGTCCTTGGGTCCGGTGTCGGGGCCGCTCACCCGGACAACGTAGCCGCAGTCCCGCGGTGCGCCTAGCTTGCGCCCAGCGCGTTGAGCATGCCCGCGGCCGACCTGGGCCAGGTGAACTGTTCGGCGCGCCTGCGCGCGCTGTTGCGGCGCAGCCCTTCCGGCCTGCTGATGATCGACGTCACCGCACGGGCGATGGCGTCCGGGTCGTTGTCAGCGGTGGCGCCGCTTTCGGTGGTCAGGATCTCGGCGAGCGCCGACGTCCGGGACACCACCGCGGGCGTTCCGGACGCCAGCGCCTCGAGGGCCGCCAGTCCGAACGTCTCGTGCGGCCCCGGCGCGAGCGCGACGTCGGCCGTGGCGAGGATGGTCGCGACGGTGTCGCGGCAGCCGATGAAGCCGGTGAAGTCGACGGGCAGCCGGGCTGCTAGGCGCTCCAGTCGCGAGCGCATCGGGCCCTCCCCGACCACCACCAGCCGGGCGTCGACTCCCGAATTGCGCAGCGCGGCAATGGCATCGATGCTGCGATGCGCGTGCTTCTCGACCGAGAGGCGCCCGCAGTGCACCAGAAGGGTCTGCTCGGGGCGGGCCCAGCGCTGCCGCACCGTCGCCGAGTGCCTACGCGGATGGAACTGGTCGAGATCCACACCGAGTGGCACGGTGACGACGTTCGGCACGTGGATGCGGTCGAACTCTTCGCGGGCGAACGCCGTCGTGCAGACCACGGCGTCGTAGGTGGCGGCGGTCCTGCGGTTGGCCACGTTGGCGAACGAGCGCGCCATGCGTGGGGGAAGTATCTGTCCGAGAAGGCGATCCAGTCGTTCGTGGGAGATCATGACGGTGGCCACGTCGTGTCGTCGGCCCCAGCTGCCCAGCGATCGCAGGGTCAGCCGGTCCGATACCTCCAGTGCGTCAGGCGAGAGCCGGCCGAGCAGTGAGGTGACCGGGCACGGCAGCACCGCGCGATAGCCGCCGGTGAACGGGATCAGCCTGGCGGGTAAGGAAATACGAACGACGCCCGAGGGCAGCTCGTGCCATTCGGAGCATCGGCCCGGCACCACCAGGAACACCTCGTGACCTGCGGCGCAGTATTCCGCGCCGAGGCGATCCACCGCCGTCCGAAGGCCCCCCGAACGCGGGCCGTAGAAGTTCGCAACCTGTACAACGCGCATGCGCTGATCAGAACCGGCACGCGTGTGCGGTCAACAAAGCGACATCAACCTGTAGGAAAACAGGTCGTGAATTACCGCGAGCAGTGCTAGCCCACGTGTTGGGTCATCCAGTCCTGCACCCGCTGCCAGGCGTCGTCGGCCGCGGTCGCGTTGTAGCGGTCGCCGGTGTCGTTGAAGAACGCGTGGTTGGCATTGGGTTCGGTGACGAGCTCGTGAACCATCCCGGCTTGTTCCAGCGCCGCCTTTACGGTGGGTTCGGTGGCGTTGACGCGCTGGTCCTGCTGGCCGTAGAACGCAAGCACGGCAACATCTTTCGAACCGCGGAAGTCGGGATTGTCCGGGGCAGGCCCGTAGAAGGGGAACGCGGCGGCGAGTCGCGGCTCGCCGGCGGCGAGAAGCTGCCACGTCAGCCCGCCGCCCATGCAGAACCCCACGACGGCGAGCTTCTTGCCCGGAACGCGCCGCGCCAGCTCGTCGACGCCGGACTTGAGGTTGGCGACGAACTCTTGGGGCGGAATCTGACCCAGCGCCGCGGTGGCCTGCGCCGGGTCGGTGAATTTCGCCGTGCCGCCCTGTCCGGACAGCAGATCGATCGCCAGGGCCGAGTAGCCGATGCCTGCAAACCGGCCCGCCACCGACCGGACCCAGTCGTTGAGGCCCTTGTTCTCATGGATGACCAGGATGCCGCCGCGTGCATTCGGCGCCTCTGCCCACGCTGCCTGCAGTTCCCCCTGAGGTCCCGCCCACGTGATCGGCGTGGTGGGCAGCGCCTTGGCCGATCCCGGCGGCGACGCACTGGACGTCGCAGCTCCGCTGGACGTCACCGGGGCGTTGGAGGTGGTCGTTTTGTTCTCGCCGCAAGCGGCGATCAGTGCGGTGGCCGCCGCGGCGGTCATCCCCAGCAGTGCCAGCCGGCGTAGGGCTTCGCGCCTGGACAACAAACCGTCGCACATGATCAGTGGCAATTTCTTCGGCGATATAGCGCTGTAAGGGTGTCACGTTCGCGAGTATGCCCCTATGAAGTGGACGCCGGATGCAGATGCGCTGCGCGGCCGCATCGCGCTCGTCGCGGGCGCCACCCGCGGCGCGGGGCGCGGTATCGCGGCGGCGCTCGGCGAGGCAGGCGCGACGGTGATCTGTACCGGGCGCAGCAGCGTGTCGGGCAATGCGCTGTCCGACTACGACCGTCCGGAAACCATCGAAGAGACAGCGCAACTGGTCACGTCACTCGGTGGCGTCGGTATTCCCATCCAGGTCGACCACCTCGAGGCGGCGCAGGTGCAGGCGCTCGCCGATCGCATCCGGAACGACTACGGCGCTATCGACCTCCTGGTCAACGACATCTGGGGTGCCGAGGTGCTCAAGGGTCACCCGCCGACGTGGAACCGGCCGATCTGGGAACACGACCTCGACGACGGCCTGCGAATACTGCGGCTGGGCATCGACACTCACCTCATCACCGCGCACTGCCTGTTTCCGCTACTCGTCACGCGGCCCGGCGGCTTACACATCGAAGTGACCGACGGGACAAAGGAATACAACGATCACGTCTACCGGATCTCGGTGTTCTACGACCTGTCGAAGGTCGCGGTGAACCGGCTTGGCTACAGCCTCGGTCACGACCTCCAGCGCTTCGGCGCCACCGCCGTCGCCGTCACGCCGGGCTGGCTGCGCTCGGAGATGATGCTCGACAACTGGCGCGTCACGGAGGAGAACTGGCACATCGCGCTGAACCCGGCCCGGTCCGACGGCCCCACAGCTCCCCCGGGATTCGCCGTATCGGAGTCGCCGCGGTACGTCGGACGCGGCATCGCCGCGATGGCCGCCGACGAGAACCGCTCGCGCTGGAACCAGCGCTCGGTCACCTCCGCCGAGCTGGCCCGCGAGTACGGCTTCACCGACATCGACGGCCACCAGCCGGACGGCTGGGCGGAGGTATAAGCCCAGGTCAGCATCCAAAGTAGACATTTTTCCGAATCTGTTCACGGATTTCGTTGACACCCGCCAGCACGCGCTGTTCTATGACCTGGTGACCTACGACACGATCATCCGCAACGGGCGCTGGTTCGACGGCACCGGCGCGCCGTCCGCGGTGCGCAACATCGGCATCCGCGATGGCCACGTCGTCGCGATCTCGCCCGATGCCCTCGACGACAAGGACTGCCCGCAGATCATCGATGCGACCGGCAAGTGGGTGCTGCCCGGCATGCTCGACATCCACACCCACTACGACGTCGAGGTGCTGGTCGGCCCGTCGCTGTCGGAGTCGCTTCGCCACGGGGTGACCACCGTGATGCTCGGGTCGTGTTCACTGTCCACCGTCCACGTCGGAGGTGTGGACGCAGGCGACATCTTCGGGCGCGTCGAGGCCATCCCCCGCGAATGCGTGATCGGCGCCGTCGACGAGCACAAGACCTGGACGAATGCAGAGGAGTACATCCAGGCGCTCGAGGCGCGACCGTTGGGCCCCAACCTGGCGGCGTTCATCGGACACTCCGACATGCGTGCCGCGACCATGGGCCTGGATCGCGCCACGCAGAAGAAGCAACGACCGACCAGGAGCGAACAGGCCCAGATGGAGCGCATGCTCGCCGAGGCGCTGCGGGCAGGCTTCGTCGGAATGTCCTCGCAGCAACTGCTTTTCGACAAGCTCGACGGCGACGTCTGCCGGTCACGAAATCTGCCCTCGACGTATGCCAAGCCGCGCGAACTGCGGCGGCTGAAGTCTCTGCTGCGCCGTGCAGGCCGAATCCTGCAGTCCGGGCCCGACATTCAGAACCCGTTCAACCTCGGCTCGCAGCTGGCCCAGTCGCTCGGTGTCTTCCGCAACCCGCTCAAGACCAGCCTGCTGTCGGCCGCCGACGTCAAGGCCAACCCATACGCGGTCTGGGCCATGGGACCCGCCGCCCGGCTGATCAACCGTCTCGGCGGCAACTTCCGCTGGCAGCATCTGCCTGTGCCGTTCGAGGTCTACGCCGACGGCATCGACCTCGTGGTCTTCGAGGAGTTCGGAGCCGGCGCGGCGGCGCTGCACCTGCGTGACGAGGTGGAGCGCAACGAGCTGTTGCGCGACGAGTCGTATCGCCGCGAGTTCCGCAAGCAGTACGAGAGCAAGTTCGGCGTGCGGGTGTGGCACCGCGACTTCTTCGACGCCAAGATCGTCGAGTGCCCTGACGCTTCGGTGATCGGCAAGTCGTTCGGCGAGGTCGGCCAGGTCCGCGGCGGGCTGCACCCCGTCGACGCGTTCTTGGACATGGTGCTCGAGCACGGCACGGCGTTGCGTTGGCGCACCACGATTTCCAACCACCGCCCCGAGGTGCTGAAGAAACTCGCACGCGAGCCCGGCATCCAGATGGGCTTCTCGGACGCGGGAGCCCATCTTCGCAACATGGCGTTCTACAACATGGGCCTGCGGCTGCTGCGGCATGTCCGCGACGCGCAGATGGCAGGCAAGCCGTTCATGACCGTCGAGCAGGCCGTGCACCGGTTGACCGGCGAACTGGCCGACTGGTATCGCCTCGACGCAGGCCATCTGCGCATCGGCGACCGCGCCGACGTCGTGGTCATCGACCCCGAACGCCTCGACGCGACGCTGGATGGCTACGCCGAGGACCGGGTCGAGCAGTACGGCGGGCTGCCCCGCATGGTCAACCGCAACGACGGCACAGTCACCGCCGTGTTCGTCGGCGGCCGTGCGGTCTTCCTCGGCGGCAAGCCGACCGAAATCGTCGGCAAGCAGCGCACGGGGCGCTTCCTCCGTGCCGCGCACCAGGCCCCGGCCATCGCCGCCCAACAGATGGAGTTCGCAAGTGTCAGTTGAGGATACTGTTCGCGGGATGTGGAAGGCGCTGTCGACGCGGGACTGGGAATCGCTGAAGGCGTTTCTGTCCGACGATTGCATCTACCTCGACATGCCTGTGGGCCCGACAGCGGCGGCACGCGGACCTGAAGACATCGTCAAACGACTCAAGATCGGTATCGAACCGCTGATCTCCTATGAGAACTTCGACGGCCTGATGCTCGACAACGGCACAGACGTCATGTACGAGCACAGCGAGGAATGGCACTGGCCCACAGGGGAATCGGCTGTCATGAAGTTCGTCACGGTGCATCAGGTACGTGACGGCAAGATCACGCTGTGGAAGGACTACTGGGACATGGGGGCGCTGACCAACTTCGCGCCGCCGTCCTGGATGGAGGATTTCGCCAACGCCGACATGTCGTGGGTGTTCGACGCGACCGGCCTGGTCTGAGGAGGAGCGATGTTCGATCTGAAGATCACCGGCGGAACCGTCGTCGACGGAACCGGCGCCGACCGGTTCCGCGCCGACATCGGTGTCAAGGACGGCCGGATCGTCGAAGTGCGGCGGCGAAACGGCGACGATCCGGGTCTCGACGGTGACGCTGCGGAGACGCTCGACGCGACCGGTCGCATCGTGGCACCGGGGTTCGTCGACATCCACACCCACTACGACGGACAGGTGAGCTGGGATCCGCTCTTGGAGCCGTCGAGCCTGCACGGCGTCACCACCGTGGTCGGCGGCAACTGTGGCGTCGGGTTCGCACCGGTCACCCCCGGCCGCGAACAGTGGCTCATCGAGCTGATGGAAGGAGTCGAGGACATTCCCGGCTCAGCGTTGGCCGAGGGCATCACCTGGCAGTGGGAGAGCTTCCCCGAATACCTCGACGCCGTCGAGAAGCGGCCGCTCGCCGTCGATTACGGCACGCAGATCGCGCATGGCGCGGTGCGCGGCTACGCGATGGGCGACCGTGGCGCCCGCAACGAGGAAGCCACTGACGAGGACATCGCCGCGATGGCCCGAATCGTCCAGGAGGCCATCGAGGCTGGGGCGCTTGGTTTCTCCACGTCCCGCACCGAGGGACACCGTGCCATCGACGGCGAGGCGGTACCGGGTACCTACGCCGCAGAACAGGAACTGTTCGGCCTTGGCCGGGCGATGGCCGCAGGCGGCCGTGCGGTCTTCGAGGTGGCACCGCAGGGTGTGGCCGGTGAGAGTCCCGCCGAGGCATCGATCCGCGAACTCGAGTGGATGACCAAGCTGGCGGCCGAAATCGAACGGCCGGTGTCGTTCGCGATGATCCAGACGCCGGGCGCCCCGGACCTGTGGCGGGAGATGCTCGATCGCGCAGGAAAGGCGCTCGAGAACGGGATCGAGGTGTACGCGCAGATCGCGGCGCGGCCGTTCGGGATGTTGTTCGGCTTCCCCGGATACCATGCGTTCACGCACCGGCCCACGTACCGCAAGCTGAAGGCGGAACTGGAT
Source organism: uncultured Actinomycetota bacterium (assembly GCA_963698965.1). Lineage (GTDB taxonomy): Bacteria > Actinomycetota > Actinomycetes > Mycobacteriales > Mycobacteriaceae > Mycobacterium. Next base: position 20,162 of record CAVOSY010000013.1, on the reverse strand, counting down.
CGGGAGGAGTTGGCTCGACGGTTGGCCGACCCGGCGGTGCGAGCGGCGATCCTGTCCGACAGTGACCTTCCCCCGCAACCGCTTCCGTTGTTCGACGGCATGTACGGATTGATCCAGCACAGCGCCGACCGCATATATGCGCTCGGCGACCCGCCGGATTACGAACCCACGCCGGAGCGGACTGTCGCCGCGATCGCCGAGCGCCGCGGCGAGGACCCGCTGGCGGCCATGTACGATCTGATGCTCGAGTCCGACGCCTCGGCGCTGTTGATGCTGCCGTTCTACAACTACGCCGCGGGCAATCACGATGCGATCTATGACATGTTGACGCATCCGGCCGCCGTGTCGGGGCTCTCCGACGGCGGTGCCCATTGCGGACTGATCTGCGATGCGTCGTATCCGACCTTCCTGCTCACCCACTGGGCACGCGACCGCCACCGCGGCCCGAAGCTGTCGCTCGAATACGTGGTGCGCAAGCAGACTCTCGACACCGCAACGCTTTTCGGTCTCTCCGACCGCGGGGTCATCGACGTCGGCAAGAAAGCCGACATCAATGTCATCGACATGGGTGCCCTCACCCTCGAATTGCCGAAGATGGTTTACGACCTGCCCGCCGGCGGCCGTAGGCTGATCCAGGGCGCAAAGGGCTACGACGCCACCGTGGTCAGCGGGGCGGTCACCCGGCGCCACGGCGTCGACACCGGTGCCAGGCCGGGCGGGTTGATTCGGGGCGTGCGGTAGTCAACCCAGCCGGTAAACGCGACGCGCATTGCCCTGTGCGATCAGGTCGGCCACGCGGACGGCGTCGCGTTCGCTCCACTCGTCGGCGTCCACGAATTCCTGGAGCACGGCCTGTATTCCGTTGCGCCACAGCCGCGCCCCGAGACAGTGCAGTTCGGCCGGGCCGAAACCGTCCGACGAGTACAGGATCTTGCGGAACGGCGCCATCTCGAGCAGTCGGCCGATGAACGCCGCAGAGCGAGCACCGAGGTAGTTGATCGACAGCCCGCCGTCGAGGTACACGTTGTTGAAGGCCTGCGCCAGATAGCCTGCCTCGCGTTCGTAGGGATAGCAGTGCAACAGCATGATCGGGGTGTCGCCGCTGTTGCGCAGAAAGTCGAGCAGATGTAGCGGATTCGTTCTGTGCAGGTCGCAATCGCGGTCGCCGAAGCCGACGTGAAACTGCAACGGCTTACCCAGACGGAGCGCCCGATACAGCCCGAACCGCAGCAGCACCCGGTCGGTGATCCGGGGCTCTCCGCTGTCCCGCCACCTGCTCGCCGCCTCAGCCACCTCCGCGGGCGCCGGTTCGGACAGATCGCCGTCGAAGCCACCGCGGTAGGCCAGTATCGACTTGGTCCCCACAGCGGTCATCGCCCGCTCGTGCAGGAGGCGGGTGAACGCCGTCGCGTAGTCGTCGGCCTTCTGGATGGCCTCTTCTGCGACCGACTCCAGCCGGACGATCTCGTGGACGTCTCCGACAGAGAGCCCACGCAGCGCATCGAGATCAGCTACCCCACGGGCGAATCCGGAGTCCACCAACCAATCCGACACCTTGGCATCGGAGAGAAACATCTGGGCGAGGTCGGACTCGGTGTGCTGACTCCGCCGGTCGAAGTACGCATCAGCCGCGGCGTGCCGCGGTAATCCGAGCAGTGGTGCGCAATGGGCCCTGACCGCGAACCCGAGCTGGGTGTCGAACGCCGAATCGAAATCCGCAAGCGGCGCCACGTTGGCCTCGTTGAGCCCGTTCTCGAACTTGGCGCGGTCAGGGGCAGTCAGCCAGCAGCCGTGCACGTGATGGTCGACCAGCGGCATGTTCTCGATGTGCTCGGCCAGCTGTGGCGCCGATGTGCTCCTCACGTCCGCGACAATCCTCATACACTCCAGGCCAGCCGGAACTTCTCGGTGAGCTCGTCCGGGCTCAGGTCGCCGAAATTCTGCTGCTCGTAGCGTCGCACCGCGACCACGGCATCGACAGGTGCATCGCCGAGAATGCCGCGCACCAGCGCGGATTGGTCGAGTGCATCGAGGGCGTCGCCCTGGCTCGAAGCCAGCAGCTTGATGCCTGCCTGCTCGCGCTGGGCGTCGGTGAGGGTGGCGGGGTCGACGGTCGTCTCCGGCGGCGGCGGCAGTTTGCGCTCGATGCCGTCGAGTGCCAGGCCGAGTATCGTCGCGGTCGCGAGATACGGATTGGCGGACGGGTCGATGACCTTGACTTCGACGTTCGCGCCTTGTGGATTGCTCGGCCCGCCGATCAGGTATCGCACCGCGGCTTCCCGGTTTTCGGTCCCCCAGCACACATATGCTCCCGACCAATGACCGGGCTGCATCCGGATACCCGACACGATCGAACCGCACAGGACACCCTGCGCTTCTCGCAGTCCCGCCAGCAGGCCCGCGATCGCCGATTCACCTTCGGGCGTCATGCCGGCGGCGCCCGCTCCGCCCGAGAACAGCGGCGTTTCGTCGCGCTTCATCGAAAAGTGCTGGTGTGAACCCGATCCGACGCTGCCCGCGAAAGGCACTGGCGACAGGCTGACGCGCAACCCGTACTGCCGGGCCACCCGCCCGATGATGATCCGCATCAGCACCAGTTGGTCGGCGGCCGCAACGGGTGGCTGTGGCGACAGCGAGATCTCGAACTGGTTGACTCCGTACTCGGGGTGGAACTGTTCGATGGTGATGCCGGAACCGGTCGCCGCATTCATGACGTCGCGAACGAAGCCTTCGAATTCCAACACTCCGGCCAGGCCGTATTGCGCCCACAGGTGTGACGGCTGCCGACTGCCGTCCGGCCCGACGAGCAGAAACTCCATCTCGTGGCCGACCACCGTGGTGATGCCGGCGTCGGTGAGCCTGTCCTCCACCCGCTGCAGCACACCCCTGCTGCAATACTGGTCGGGCGAACCGTCCTGATTGAAGAAAGCGCCAGGGGCCCAAGCCAATCCGTCGCCCAGTATCCGTAGCGCGCTCAGGTCGATACGGATCCGCTGGTCCCCTACCACGCCGGTGTTGTCGCCGAACACGATGCCCGCCTGGTCGATGGCGAAGACGTGCCACACCGGGCTGGCACCGAGTCCTGGATCGGCGAACGCGCCCATCCGGCGCAGCGGAACCGTCTTGGCAAGGGTGAGCCCGGCCGGGTTGACGACGGTCCCGATCAGCGTGGCGACCCCGTCGGCCTCGAGTTGGGCGATGGCCGCTGCGGCGAGGGGTTTGGCTGCCATTAGTGAAGCTTAAGATCTGAGAGTTGAGTACACATGCGTTCCAGCGACCGCTGGCGGACGTTCGGCTATTGGACGTTGTAGAACGATTTGACGTTCTCGTGCAGCTTTTTGTATAGCGGTGGCGCCTCGTAGGCATCGGTGACGACTTCGATGTAGGCAGCGCCATCGGCTTGCTCGGCTGTCCTGAGTGCGGCGTCGAGCTCCCCGCAGGTGGTCACTCGCGCCGTCAACCATCCCTGACAGCCCAAGGTGTGCGGAAGGTCGGCATAGTTCCATGCTGCGACGTCGTTGTAGGCCATGGTTAGGTCTTTACCCAACATGCGCTCGCTGAGATAGCCAGAGTTGTTGAGCACGAAGACAATCGGGCGCAGCCCATGCCGACCGAACTGGCCGATCTCCTGAGCGGTCATCTGGTGCGCCCCTTCCCCGGTTATGAGGATCAGTCGACGATCCGGCGCTCCGAGCGCGGCGCCGAACGCCGCCGGGGTCGCCCATCCGATCGACGCCCACAGGGTTTGGTTGTGAAACTCCGCGCCGTTGGGCAGTTGTGCGAACGCCAAACCCAGCGAGGACGTTCCGGTGTCGGTCACGATCACGTCATTGGGCCGAAAGAAGCCCGCCCAGCGCGGGTAGAGGCCATCGGCGGTGATCGAGTCGTCACCATCGCCCACGGCCGGTCCAAGCGTGGCCGCTGCGATGGCCGGCCGCTGAGCACTCGTGAAGACGCGCATGGACAGTTGCGCCAGAATGTCGGCCATCTCCACGTTCCGGTAGACCGTGTCACCCACGATGGTGCGGTGATGGCCGATGCTGATCGTCTTATGCAGGTCCAGCCGGGCGGTGAACCCCGCGGTATTGCCGTCGCTGAGGATGGCGCCGAGCAGCACCACCACGTCACACGACTCGACGAAGGCGCGTACCGGCTCTTCCATCAGCCGGCCGGCGTACATGCCGATGTAGCCGGGGTGGTCTTCGGCAAGCACTGATTTGTCGCCGAACATCGTCGCGAAGGGCAAGCCTGAGGCGTCGACGAACGCCGCCGCCGCAGCCTGCAGACCCAGCCGCCTAAGCAGCATCCCTGGCAGCACACATGCCTGCCCTGCGCTGTTCAACGCAGCGCTCACGGCATCGGTCGCCGCGGCAAGAGTCTGGGGGTCGCTTGCCGGCGGGCTGAGCGAGGGCGCGGCCCCAAGCACGGGCTTGTCCGCGACGTCGCTGGGAATAGCCATGTAGACAGGCTGCCGATGGTAGAGCGCAGCGGCGATGAGCCTTTCGGTCTCCGACGCCGCGTTCTGCGGCGTCATGATCGCGGTTGCGCACACGACGGCGGCGGCCATCCCACTGAAGACGTCGAACTCACCGTTGCCCAGCGTGTGGTGCACCAGCGCCCGGCTCTCCTGCGTCGGCAGGTTGGGCGTGCCGACCAAGTGAAAAACAGCGAGACTCTCGGCGTACGAACCCGCAATGGCACTTATCGCGGCGAGTTCCCCAACCCCGTAGGTCGTGCATACCGCGCCGACACCGCGCATCCGCGCATATCCATCAGCGGCGTACGCCGCGTTGAGCTCGTTACAACATCCGATCCAACTGACCGATGGATGCTCGACAATCGCGTCATTGACGGGAAACGCGTAGTCCCCGGCGACTCCGAAGACGTCGTCGACACCAATCTCTTTGAGTCGCCTCAAGACGTACTCGATGACGGTTTCAGCCATGTGCCATTTTCGAGCTGTCGGAGGCGTCGAGCAGCAAAACCGGCTGACGCACAGCGAATTACAAGGTGATCTTGCAGGTTTGGCCGATGTCCAGCGTGCGCAGCATCCGGCCCATGCCCAACCACATCGCGCACGACAGCGCCAGGTCCGTCAGCAGCTCGTCGCTGAACTGTTCGCTGCAGCGCGCCCAGAAGTCCTCGTCGTCACGCAGGCCGGTGTGGTCGCTGGCGAAGCGTTCGGCGAACTCGGCTGCGATGCGCTCTTGCGTGCTGTAGCCGGGCCACGTCCGCCATTCTGCAGCGTGGTCGTAGAGGTCCTCGTCGACGCCTGCCGCGATCCCCTCCGAGTCACGGGTGTTCTGACATACCACGCATTCGTTGTCGAGCGCGATGACCATCCGCGCCAATTCGCGAACCCGCATCGGCAGGCGGTTCTTGTTGTAGACCGCGTTGGTGAAACCGGCCATGGCAACCCCGATGTCGGGGGACTTCGCCACCCAGGCGGCCGCGTCGTCGTCGGCGAAAGGTCCAATTCGGCTCATGTCGGCATGGTACGCCGGGGAATGAAAAATTGGAACACGTTCTAGTTTTGCCGTTCAGCCCGCGGCGACGAGCTCACCCCGGTCATCCGCCCAGTCCCGCTGCACGAGCATGCGGTGGGCGATCCGTTCCAAGGCGGCCTCCACCTGCGCCCGGTCCGGGCGTCCCTCGAACGACGACGATGTGGCCAGCTTGTCGACGATGCGGCCGACGATGACCGCCGATATGGCGTCGACCTGTTTGATTCCGGCCTGAGTCAGCCACAATCGGCCGCCGGTGCGCAGCGCCAGACCATCGCGGACGAGGCCGTCGAAGGTGGGTTCGATGACCTCGTAGGGCACTCGGAGCCGCTCCGCGGTATCGGTCAGCGTCGCCGAGCCGAACACCTGGTTCTGCCGGTAGATCTGCAGCAGCGCCCACATATGCGGGACCGCCAGCTCGCACCCTGGCTGTTGGGCGAGACTGCGCAGCCGAATTTCCGGCGCGTCCCGGAACAGCCTCCCGACAGCGACTTCGAGGATCTTCTCGGGCGATTCGGTGCTCGGCATTCCGAAGCCCTCGCCGAGATCGGTTGCCGAGACCGTTTCGACCTCGCGCAGCCTCACCTCTTTCAGGAACAGTGAGACAACGAAGCCGACGACCGCGACGGGTACCGCGCACAGGAACACTCTGCCGAGCGAGTCGGCGTAGGCGTCGATTATCGGGGCGGCCACCTGCGGTGACAGGGCGTGCAGTGCCTGAGGAGACTGGGCGGCACGCGGCGGCGCTCCGCTGGCGGCGAGCGCAGGACCTATCCGGTCGGCCAGGAAGTTGGCGAACAAGGAGCCGAAGATCGCTGCGCCAAAGGAACTTCCGATGGTCCGGAAGAAGGTTACCCCCGAGGTCGCCACCCCGAGGTCGGCGAAGCTGGAGGTGTTCTGCACGACCAATATCAGGACCTGCATGCACAGGCCGATACCGGTGCCGAGCACGAACAGATACAGCGACTGCTGCCAGGTGGGCGTCGTGGCGTTCATCCGGGACAGGAGCACGAACGCCACGGCCATGATGGCGGTGCCCGCAATGGGAAACATCTTGTAGCGACCAGTGCGGCTGACGATGTTTCCGCTACCGATGGACGTGATGAGCATGCCCGCGACCATCGGGAGTGTCCGCAATCCGGATGTCGTTGCCGAAACGCCGTCGACGAATTGCATGAACGTGGGCAGGAATGTCAGCGCACCCAGCATCGCGAACCCGACGATGAACCCGAGGATGCAGCACACCGTGAACACCGGGCTGGCGAACAGCCGGATCGGCAGAATCGGTTCCGCTGCACGGGTTTCCACCCACACGAAGACTGCCAGTGACGCGACCGAGCCTGCGAACAGTCCGATGATCACGGGTGAGGACCACGCGTAGGTGCTGCCACCCCAACTGGTCGCGAGCGTGAGTCCTGCGGCGCCAAGGCCGACGAAGAGGATGCCTGCGTAGTCGATGACGGGCCGTGCGGCCTTCGCCAGTGACGGGATGGCCATCGCTCCGACGGCCAGCACGACGAGCGCGACCGGCACGTTGATCCAGAATGCCCAGCGCCAAGTGAGGTGATCTGTGAAGAACCCGCCGAGAAGGGGCCCTATCACTGTGGTGACGCCGAAGACCGCGCCGAGGGCCCCCTGGTATCGGCCTCGGTCCCGCAGTGGGATGACCTCACCGATGACGGCCATCGCCGTCACCATGATCGCGCCACCACCGATGCCTTGCAGTGCCCGCGATGCGACGAGCATGGTCATCGATCCGGCGAGCCCGCACAGGACCGACCCGCCGAGAAAAAACAGAACCGACGCCTGGAATACCGCCTTGCGGCCAAACAGGTCGCCGAGCTTACCGACGACCGCGGTGACGATCGTTGACGCCAGTAGATAGCTGGTGACCACCCAGGACTGGTGACCGGCACCGCCGAGGTCCGCGACCACCGTCGGCAGCGCGGTGGCGACGATCGTCTGGTCCAACGCGGCCAGAAACATGCCGAGCAGCACCGCAACGAAGATGAGGTTGCGGCGCTGTGGACTTACCAGGGCACTGCCGGATTCGGGATCCGCGACAGTGGCCGTCGCTGCCGTTGTTGTCATACCTGCCTCTCATCGGACGACCGATCTCCATAGCCATATCGTTAGACAAGCTATAAAAGTTACGGCCGCGGCTCCGGGAGTCAGGATTGCCGCGCACTCGCGGGCGAAAACAGTGTGTCTGCCTACAGGGACGACGGCGGCCTGGACACGCATTGCGCCAGGTAGAGCTGCTCGCCCAACTTGTCCATCAGCTGCAGCTGGGTCTCGAGGTAGTCGATGTGATCCTCTTCATCGGCCAGGATCTTCTCGAACAGGTTCGCGGTGGTCGCGTCTTCCTTCTCGCGGCACATGACGATTCCGGGCTTCAGCCGCGCCATCACCTCGTATTCGATTGCCAGGTCCGCTTCAAACTGTTCGCGCAGAGTCTGGCCGACGCGCAGCGAGAACAGGCGCTGATAATTCGGCAGCCCGTCCAAAATGAGGATGCGGTCGGTGATTTCCTCCGCGTGCTGCATTTCTTCGAACGACTCTTTACGCGTGTGTTCGGCGATTTCGGTGAAGCCCCAATTCGCCTGCATCTTGGAATGCAGGAAATATTGGTTGATCGCCGTGAGTTCGCTTGTCAACTGCTCGTTGAGCAGTTTCAAAACGTCCGGATCGCCTTGCATGGTCGCTCCTAAGCAACGTGGGGGCTGGGTCGAGCGTCGCTGTCCGTGGTGCCTCACCAATCTAATGCAGCAGCGACGCAGGAGCGCCCCATTGGGCCTTGAGACAGGCGTGTTTTCGGCTTTGCCGCCATCGATCCGTGCAGCGGGGCGCGCAGACCAGCGACGTGCTCTGGACTGGCTAGGCTAAGTAAGGTTAGACTGCGCTAACAGCTGGCGGCCGCTTCGGACAGGCAGGGAAAACCTATGGGTGAGTACGATTTACACTCACTCATTCTTGCGTGTGATTTTCGCGTCGACGATGTCGACCGGATGTGGAAATGGCTTAAGAAGCACCACGATCCGTTGGCCTCCATCGGTGCCCATCACGTGGTGCTGTACACGTCAATTTGGGAGCCCGGGCGGGTGTTGGTGACAATCGGCATCCGGCAGGCCGGCTCAATGCGCGAGGTATTGCGGTCCCCCGCAATATTCGAGTGGTTCGACATTTCCGGTGCCGACGACATTCCGCCGATATTCGGTGGTGAGGTCGTGGAGAAGATCGACCTCTACGGGCCCTCCCCCGACGACGAGGTCGGCCGCGTGGTGGTCGGCGTGATGGCTTCGGTCGACGACGTGTCGTCCGTGATGGACAAGGTCCACGACGGAATCGAGCGATTCAAGCGCGGTGGTGTTCGCAAGATCTGGGTTTATCGGGCGCTCGACGACGGACGGGAAGTGATGATCCTGCAGGAGATCGGTGACGAGCTGAGCGCCCGGCAGTGGATCGACCATCCGGACGCCGCCGCGGAGTGGATGTCCAGGGCCGGTTTCGGCGCATACCCCACTCAGTTCGTCGGCAGGTTCGCGCATCTGATGAGCATCGGCGAGCGGGTCTGACCACATGTTCGTCTGCCTGTGCACCGGAGCCACCAGCCACGTGGTCAACGAGGTGGTGGCGAACGGCGCGAAGACCTCCAAGCAGATCGCGGAGGCCTGCGGCGCCGGCGGCGACTGCGGACGGTGCCGCCGCACGCTGCGGGCGATGATCGAGGCCCATTACGCGGTCAACGGCCGCGCGCCGGAAACCTTGCGCCGCTAGTCCAGCAGCTGCCGGACGCGTTCGACGCAGAAGCCGGCCAGGTCGAAATCGCCGGTGAGGAGTCCCTCGTTGCGCAGCCTGGTCTCCAGCCGAGTAACCGGGATGGCGAGCTGGACCGCGACCAGCACCTCGTTGTAACGCAGGTTCCGCACTGTGCGGCGTGACATCTGCTCGTACCGACGGACGGTCTCCTCGCGGCTCGGAGTGCCGTCGAGCCGCGGCACGCCCTCGAACTCCGAGCAGGCCCAGTCGACGAAAAGCAGCCACGCCAGGTCCGCCTCGTGATCACCGATGTAAGCGAACTCCCAGTCCAGCACCGCAGTGACCTCGAACTGCGGCCCGTAGAGGATGTTGGACAGCCTGCTGTCGCCCCAGCACAGCACGATGTGCTCAGGCTCATAGATGTTGTCGCGCAACCACTCCACGGCGTCGACAAACTCTTGGCGCCGGCTGTTCGGCGACCCCCACGCCAACAACTCGTCGCAGTACTCGACGACCTGTTCCAGCGGGTGCGCTCCCCGCTGCGGCATCAACAGCTTGTCCAGGCGCAGGCTGCGCCAGTCCAGCGCGTGCACATCCGCGATGGCCTGCACGCAGCCCCACCACATGGTGGCTCGCTGTTCGGGGGTGGCGTCGAAATAGAGACCTTGCAAGTGGTACGAGGGGAAGTCGGCGGCGGTGCCGATCGTCGGCAGCTGCTCCATCACGTAGTACGGCGTGCCGAGGTCGTTGTCGTCCCGGTCCAGCCAGCACACGGTCGGCACGACGATCGGGGTATCGCGCAGCCGGTTCATCACCATGACTTGACGTGTGAGGTCGTAGTCCGGGAACAAGCTGACGCCAGGCGGTCGCCGAAACACCAACTGTTTCAAGGTCGTCGGCCCGTCCACCCCATCCTGCTGCAGGTCGAACAGGAATGTCTCGGTGGACAGGCCGCGATTGGCGGCGCGCCAATTGGTGATGCGAGCATCGGTGGCCCCGGGTATCCTCTGCCGCGCGATCGGCTCCAGCAGCGCGGCGATCTCATCCGCCGCAGGACGGCCGGGCGATGCCATGTCAGTTGGGTGCGCGCTTTTGGGTGAACTCGGCGAGCGCATCGGCGTTGGCCGCCGCGCCGAGAAGCTCGGCGAAGTGAGCGATCTCTCTGGCGGTCGCTGCCGCGATTTCCGCGCGCGACGGTTCGACGATCGTCTGTTTGACCGCGACCAGGCTCGAAATCGGGCGGGAGGCAAGGACTTCGGCGTGGCGGCGGGCTTCGGGCAGCAGATCGGCCGGCTCACACACTTTCCAGGCCAGCCCCATCCGCTGCGCCTCGGCCGCGTCGATCCACTCCGACGACATCAACAGCCATGCCGCGTTCTGCCTGCCGATCAATTGCGGCAACAGGTATGACGACGCCGCCTCGGGTGCGACGCCCAGGCTGGTGAATGGGGTCTTCAGCCGCGCCGTCGACGCCATGAACACCAGGTCCGCATAGCCGAGAATGGTTGCGCCGATGCCCACTCCGACACCGTTGACCGCGCAGATCAGCGGCTTGGGCAGGTCGGTGAGCGCGTCGATCATGGTGGAGAAGTGGCTGCCCTGCGAATTGAACGCGGGATCGGTGATGCGCCTCTGCATCTCGTTCAGGTCGTTGCCCGCGGAGAACGCCCGCCCCGCACCGGTCAGCAGCACGACAGCCACCTCAGGATCGGTCGCCGCGTCGCGCAGCGCCTCTGCGGTCGCGTGGTACAGATCCTCGTTGAACGCGTTGAGCACGTCGGGCCGGTTGAGGGTGAGCGTGCGTACCCGGTTGTCGTCGGTGATCTGGAGGGTCACCGCAGCAGCGTAAGCGTTAGCCGTTGCTGTACACCCGGGTGGGTGCGACAAGCACCACCGTCCGGCGCTGTTCGGCCATCACCCGGTCGTATTCATCCCAGTCGTCATGTGTTCCGCCCGCGGCGGTGAACACCTCGCGCAGCAGGAGCCGTAGCTGCTCGGCGTCGGTGAGCCAGGGTTGCCGATCGTCCGGACCGGCAAGCTCTGCCGTGCCCTCGACGGTCGCCCACATCCAGCCCTTGCGGAAGGTCACCGCGAGTTGGGGACGCGCCCGCAGATTCGCCAGTTTCACTCTGCCGTAGGTGACGAAGGCAAGGGTTTCGGCACCGGTCGCCGGGTGCGGCATCTTTCCCGCGTTCACAAGCGAGGCCTGGATGGTGCCGTCGGCGCGCAGCGTCGACACCACCGCGAGCCCGCTCTCGTCCGAGGCCAGCGCGACCGCGTCGTCAAGAGTGGTCATAGGTTCCCCTTCCAACGAATGGCGTGCGCAACACATAGCGACTCGTCGGCACGGTGTCGACATCGCGATTGGCACCAAACGCGGCGGTGCTGGCCACCATGCGCTCCATCCGGTCGCGTAGATCGTCGTCGTCGGCCGCTCCGAAGAACGCGTGCAGATCGGATATCGCCTCGAGCGGGAACAGTTCCTCGACGATCGCGTCGATGACGGGAGCCCCCGCCGTCAGCGGCCGCACTACCGCGTTTTGCGTGTACCCGAACGTCGACTGCGTCGCGATGGCCACCGGTGTGTGGTCGATGTGCCAGCGCTGACGCCACGTCGCCTCGTCGAGCTCACCGGGCCTGCGAAGCAGTGCGACGTTGGCCAATCCCGCGCTGCGCTCGCCGGGCGCGGTGTCCGGTGGCGGCAGCGGCACGGACTCGGTCACGAGGTACGCCGCCATGTCGTCGCACTCCTTGTCCAACCGCGTCAGTGCAGAGCGCACCTCGTCGCCATAGGACTGCTGCGTCCACAGCGTCACGAACCCGACCACGGGCGGATCCAACGTCGTCAGAGTCATCAGTGACCGGCGCACCGCGTCGTCGCGAACATTGACCGCGAGCCCGGGCATCCCCAGGTCGAGCAACTCGGCGGCGACGTCGTCGCGCAGTCGCTCGCACCAACCCTCATCCGCTTGGGCCGCCCTGAGGGTGATGATCACCTTTTCCACGAGTTGACTCTAGGCTTCCAGCCTTTCGCGGACACTCGCGAGTCGTTGTTTCAGTTCGGCCTCGCCGATGATGCCGCGAGCCAGCAGTGAATGTGCCAGCGAAACGAGCTGATTCTCGGGGTAGGGCAAGTTCGCGTAGACCGTCGCCGAGAGCGCGTCTTCCTCATCGCGGCGCTCTTTGAAGTCGGGGATGTTCTCGTCGCAGGCGGCGTGGTCGAGCGCGTCGCATATGCCGTCCAGACTTGTCTTCCACGGTGGCACGGGGTTTTCGACGCCCCACTTGGCCACCATGCGCGGCCAGACCTGATTGCGCTCAACGATCTCCTCCAGCGCCGCAATGCGGGTCGGCTCGATGCTCATCCGGCGGTCCCCGGGTGGATGGCCGGACGGGTATCGGTGATCACGTTGGTCGTGACGCCTGCCTTCGGCAGTGCGACACCGATCAGGCAGTCGCGGGTGATGATCTCCACCAGCTGGTCTTCGCTCCAGCCGTCTGTGCCTTCGGGGCGCATCGGCATGACCATGAACCGATGCTTCTGGTTGGAATCCTGTACGTGGATGGAGATTTCGTCGGGCAGGTACAGCCCGAACTCGGCGAGCACCTGGCGTGGCCAGCGGACCAGGCGCCTGCGGTAATTGGGTGTTCGATACCACTCCGGCGAGTTACCGAGGATCGGGCGCGGGTAGCACGAGCACAATGCGCAGACGATCACGTTGTGCAGCGTTGGTGTGTCCGCGAGGATCTGGAAGGCGGTGAAGTCGCTGGGTGTGCCGAAACCCGTGGGCTCCAGCCAGTCGACGCCGACCTCTTTGCTTGCCGTCATCGGCTCGGCGAGCGCGTGCTTCTTGAACTCGGGGTCGAGCCATGCCTTGGCCACCAGATGCGCGGCGGGCGTTGGGCCGATCTGCTCGGCGAATTCGGTCATCCGCCGATGGTCTTCGGCGGTGAAGATGCCCTTCTCGATGCACAATTCGCGCAGTGCGATTTCCAAGACCTCGAAATCGGTGATCTCGTCGACCATCGGTGCGACGGTGCGTTCGTGGTCGTGATCGTGATCAGTCATGCAAATTCCTTTCCGGGCAGCTTATTTGGCGGCTTGCAGCCAGCGTTCGGGAATTTCGGTTGAGATGATGTCATCGGCCGTTCCGGTATAGCCGTACCAGAGCTTGGACATGTTGAACCGAACGATGTAAAACCACTCCGGTGTGGCGGGACGATCCCATGTCTCGTCCTCGGCGGCGGGGCTTTCGTATGCGACAGCTTCGATTTCACCTTTCGCGCCGCGCACGTATTCCGGGGTGCGGGTGTAGAAGACGACTGGAAGCTCACGCACCACCACCGCGTCGCCGACCTTGAACTTCGGCGGCCCGGCCTGGCCGGTATATACCTGCGGGTCCCCTTTTCCGAGTGCGTGCTTGTGGTGCTCGTTGCGTTTGACCTGTGAGCCGTCGCCTTCGGACTTCGGCTTGGCCTCGACTGTCTTGCCGGCGAGCCCGCCTGCGTAACGTTCCTTGACCTCGGCCATCCGCTCGCTCAACTCAGTAAGGCCGATGTGATGCTTTTCCACGAGGATGCGCGCGACGGCAAGCAGCCAGCGACCGTAATACGGAAGGCCCAGATACTCGGCCCGGCCGACGTCGACGTTGCCCATCCGGCGACGTTCCTCCGACAGCCAGATGCCACGCCACCCGAGGACCTCACAGGTCACGTACGTCATGTGTTCCCACAGCTCGTACTGCTTGTTCTCGTACTTCATCGGCGCATCCGGCTCGCCGCCCACGTCATGGACGGGCTTCAGGTAGGCGGTGATGCGCTCGTGGTCCAACATGTCCGGAGTCGGTGCGTCCGGAAGCTCGGGATAGGCCGACTTCAATCGGGCGACGAGATCGAGTTGTGCTGCACGCTCGGCGGCCGTGCTCATGACAGCTCCATTCAGTTTTCGGACAGGGGTGTGATTCGGCGCAAAGTCGCGCAAAACGCAACCAGGACCTGACGCGAAGAAATGCATGGGATCCGGAAGATCCGAAAAGTTCCAGCAACGCGGTCGGCGACGACAGCATTGTTGGCCATCGGCCCTCCAGAGTTGCCCGTTTGAACCGGTTGGCTGACCGTACCTCCGACGGCCTGGTGATGTGGTCACATTCGGCCTCAGAATCTCACGAGAATTGCGCAGCCTTGAGGGGTATGCGCTGTGCCGCAAAGCATTTGACGGTTGTGAAATTTCGAACGCAAGATTCTGATCCGCGGTTCGCGCAGCGTTGCTCCGCCGGCCTGGCGAAACTGCCTGGGCAACGGCGCAGCATTTGACGCGTGTACTCCACCATTCGGTGACCTCGGTGGGGTCAGAATAGGCGGATGACCACGGGCGGTCGGCTGCTCGCCCAGGCGGGCCGGGGCTGGTATCAAGCCCTGCGGCTGACGACACCAGACGTCGCTGCGGTGTCGCGCAGTCTGCTGGCGATGCTTGCGGTGGCGGCTGTCGCGCTGGCATCGGTGTCTCCGGCGGCTGCGGTGTGGGCGGCGGGCGCCGCGGCGATCGCAGGCGCGGTCGCGATGCAGGACAGCCCGGCTGGCCGGGTGCCGGTGGTCATTGTGGTGTCGCTACAGATGGGCGTCGCCGTTTTCCTCGGGGCGCTGACCGCGTCCTACAGCTGGGTGTTCATCGCCGTCGTCGCGATCTGGTGCTTTGCGGCAGGCATGCAGTGGGCGCTGGGCAGTAATCCGGGAGTGGTCGGGGCCGCCTGCGCCGCGCTCTTGGTGATCTCACCGCCGGTTGCGCCTTCGGTAACCGGGGTGGTGTTTTCAACGCTGCTGACCGTGGTGGCAGGTTGTGTTCAGGCGGTGCTGATCGCCGTCTGGCCGCCGCAGCGCTGGCGGGTGCAACGCGAGGCGCTGACGGGCGCCTACCGGAAACTCGCCGAGGATGCCCGCCGGGTCGCCGCCGACCGCGACGCGTCGGTAGGCACCGCCCCTCTCACCTCCCTGCGCGAGGCGTTCGTCGACAGCGACGCAACCCGACGCCCGCTGGCTTACCACGGCGGCTACCGGCTGCCCGAGCGGATCACTGCGACACTTGGTGCCCTGGGCGGCGGGGACGAGGCCGTCGCGTTGCTGCTGTCCCCCGCCGCTGAATTCCTCGACGCCATCGCGAGCCACAACCACACGGCGCGGCGGGACGCCGAATACGCGCTGGCCCGCGTCGATGCCACGGCGGCGGCGGTGACGGGGTCGCACACGGCCGCGGCGCAACGGTTTTCACAGCAACTTCATGAAGCCGCCGCGTCACGGTTCGGTGAGTTCCGGCGCCCCGACCTGATCGGCTCTGTGCTCGCCGCCGTCGATGTGATGCGTGGCCACCTGACGTGGACGTCGCCGGTGTTGCGGCATGCCATCCGGTTGTCGGCGGCTACCGCGCTGGGCGTGGCAGCGGATCGATTCGTCGCCGTGGCGCACGGCCACTGGATCGCGCTGACGGTGCTCATCGTGCTGCGTCCGGAGACCGCGCACACCTACACGCGTTGCGTCGGGCGGGTGGGGGGCATCGCCGTTGGAGTCCTGGTCGCCTCGGCGCTGAGTTCGATCTGGCAGCCCGCGGCTTCGTCGGCGGTCGTTGTGGCGGTGGTTTTTCTCGCGGTGACGTATGCGGCAGCGCGGTTCGGATACCTGGCGGTGACTTCGGCGTTGGCGGCGATGATCACGTTCCTGCTCGACGTCGACCCTGCGAAGGCAGGGCCGTCCATCGAAGACCTGTTGTTTGCGGTAGTCATTGGCGGTGGCCTGGCGGTAATGGCTCATGTCGTGCTGCCGGATCACGGGTTGATTCGGCTGCACCAGCGCGCCGGTGAGCTGCTCAAGTCCGAAATCGACTACGCGGCAGCGGTCGTCAAGGCGTTCGTGCACGAGCTCGATCACCCGGCCGAAGCGTTGTCGGCGGCTTGGCAGCGAGCGTTCCGGGCCCGCGCGGCGTTTGAAGCGGCGTCCGGTGCGACGCGGGCGGATTCGCGTGAGCTACGGCGGTGGCTGCGGTCCTACCGCGCAGCGCTGAACGCCGTGACGAGCGCATGCACCTCGCTGGAAGGCACTCTGTCCAGTGAACCGTCGACGGCGCTCACACCCGAATTCGTCGCTGCGGTCGATGATTACGTCGACGCGCTGCGGGGCGCACGTCCGAGCGCAGCCACGCCGTGGACCGTCGACATCGATGAGCTCACGGCTGCGAATCAACAGGTGCGCGAGCAAGGTGCGGGACTTGCCGCCGACAATGCGGCGGCGCGCGTGCTCGTCGCAGAAGTCGCGACCATCACCAGAAGCCTGGCGGGCATCGCCGCTGCTCGAGAGCCGACGTCGGCTGGATGAACATGCCTCCGATGCGGTTTTCGGCGGCGTAAACTGAGCCGCTTCTGGGCCTACGGACAATCGTTGAGAGGTCAATATGGCGAAAACGACGAAGAAGGCTTCGGCCAAGAAGGCGACGCCAAGAAAGGCCACGAAATCGTCCCCTGCACCGGAGGCGCGGATCGCGCGCGAGGTGCTGCCGATCCCCGACCTCAAACACGTAGGCCTGACTACGTATGATGCAAAAGACCCGAACACCAAATACCCGCCTATCACAACGTTACGGCCTCCGATGGGCGCACCGAACGTCATGATCGTCCTGATCGACGATGTCGGATTCGGCGCCTCATCGGCATTCGGCGGACCATGAAAGACACCGGTGGCCGAGAAGCTCGCAGCGAATGGATTGAAACTCAACAGGTTTCATACGACCGCGTTGTGCTCGCCGACGCGCCAAGCGATGCTGACCGGCCGCAATCGATCACTCGGTCGGAATGGGCGCGATCACCGAGATGGCGACGTCGGCTCCTGGCAACAACAGCATCCGGCCGAAAGAGAAGGCGCCCGTCGCCGAAACCCTTCGGCTCAACGGGTATTCCACCGCGCAGTTCGGTAAGTGCCACGAGGTGCCGGTGTGGGAGGTCTCGCCGGTGGGCCCGTTCCACCAGTGGCCGACCGGTTCGGGATTCGAACACTTCTACGGCTTCGTGGGTGGCGAGGCCAACCAGTACTACCCGGGCCTGTACGAGGGCACTACGGCCGTCGATCCACCCAAGAGCCCGGAGGACGGCTACACGCTAACCGAGGACCTCGCCGACCGGGCGATCACCTGGATTCGTCAGCAGAAGGCGTTGATGCCCGACAAGCCGTTCTTCGTCTACTTCGCGCCTGGCGCCACCCATGCGCCACAAAACGTGCCGAAGCAGTGGTCGGATAAGTACAAAGGCAAGTTCGATGACGGCTGGGATGTACTGCGAGAGAAGACACTTGCCCGGCAGAAGAAGCTCGGCGTGGTGCCGAAGGACGCGAAGTTCGACCAAGCGGCACGACGAGATCCCGGCGTGGGACGATATGCCCGAGGAGCTGCAGCCCGTGCTGGCCCGGCAGATGGAGATCTATGCCGGATTCCTCGAGCAGGCCGACCATGAGGTCGGCCGGGTCGTCGATGCCATCGACGATCTCGGAGTCCTCGATAACACGTTGATCTACTACATCATCGGTGACAACGGTGCTTCCGCCGAGGGCAAGCTCAACGAATGCTTCAACGAACTGACCACACTCAACGGGCTGCCGGGCATCGAGACGACCGAGTTCCTACTCTCCAAGATCGATGACTTCGGCACGCCTGCTGCCTACAACCATTACGCGGTCGGCTGGGCGCACGCCCTCTGCGCGCCTTACCGTGGACGAAGCAAGTCGCGTCGCACTGGGGCGGCACCCGCAACGGCGCAATCGTGCACTGGCCCAACGGCGTTGCCGAGAAGGGCGGTATGCGCGACCAGTTCCATCATGTGATCGACGTGGTGCCGACCATCCTCGAAGCCGCGGGGCTGCCTGCGCCCGCATCCGTCAATGGCATCACGCAGGCACCGCTGGAAGGCGTGAGCATGATGTCCACGCTGCGCGACGCGAAGGCGCCGGAGACCCACGAGGTGCAGTACTTCGAGATGATGGGCAACCGCGGCATCTACTTCCAGGGCTGGACCGCTGTCACGAAGCACCGGACCCCGTGGAAAGCGGATACACCACCGCCATTCGACACCGACGTGTGGGAGTTGTACGGGCCGGACGACTGGACCCAAGCCAACAACCTGGCGACGGAGAACCCGGAGAACTCGCTGAGCTGCAACGGCTGTGGCTCATCGAAGCGGTGAAGTACCACGTCGTTCCGTTGGATGACCGCGGCTTCGAGCGACCAACCCGGATATCGCGGGACGTCCCCAGCTCATCAAGGGCAACTCGCAACTGCTGTCCTCCGGCATGCGGGTCGCCGAGGGCTGTGTGGTCTCGATGCGACAAGTCGCATCAGGTAACTGCTAATGTCGTCGTGCCCAAGGACGGTGCGACGGGCGTGATCGTCACCCAGGGCGGCAGCGCGGGTGGGTGGACCTTGTATGCGCACGAGGGCAGGCTCAAGTACTGCTACTGCTACTTCGGCATCGAACACTCCATGGTGGAGGCCACCAAGAAGATCCCCGCCGGCGCGCATCAGTTGCGGATGGAATTCACCTATGACGGTGGCGGTCTCGGGGAAGGGCGGCGACGTCACGCTGTATTACGACGGCAAGGCCGTCGGAAAGGGGGCGTGTCGACAAGACCCAGCCAATGGCGTTCTCGGCCGACGAGGCCTGCGACGTCGGTTCGGACACCGGCTCACCGGCTTCGCCGGACTATGGGCCCACCGACAACAAGTTCACCGGCGAGATCGAGTGGGTGCAGATCGACCTCGGCGAGGACAGCCACGACCACCTGATCACCGCGGAGGACCGCTTCAACATCGCTATGGCCAAGCAGTAACGGCGGCCAGCGCTTAGCATCTGCCGCCGACAAATCCGGGGCGTTCGCGCGAGTTGTCCACAGTTCTGACTTCATCCGCAGATTCTGTGAGGGTCGGATTTGGGCTGTCTTGTTTGGCGGTGGTGGATAGCGTTGGGGTATGGCTGGATTCGTGACTGGGCAGGCGGCGCGTGAGCGGTTTCGCGCGCTGTCCGATCAGGTGGAGTCCGCTTACGCCGAAATCCGCTGCCGGTCCAGTGATGAGGTGGGCAACGAGTTCCGCGTGGAAATGGTCGAACACCTCGAGACCCAGGAGCGCAGCAACCGCGGGCTGATGTATCGGGTGTTCGGTGAGATCGCCGATCCGCCCGATCAGACCGCGGTCGCCGACGGTGCCGGCGGTGGTGAACAGCCTGGCCTGGTGGCTGCGGATCGCGCCCCGAGAGGTCAAACGCCGGATGAAGGTGGCCGCGCGCATCCGGCCGCGCCGCCAACTGACCGGCCCACCCCTGCCGCCGGCGCTGCCGCATGTCGCCGCCGCGGTGGAGGCCGGTGAAATCGGTGAGGATCATCTGAGGGTGATCGGCCGGGCCATCGACTTGCTGCCGTCGTGTGTGTCGGTCACAGATCGCGACGAGGTGGAGCGCAGCCTCGTGCGCGAAGCCACCAAGAACGATTCCGAGATCGTCAAAGCCGTCGCCCGCCGTATCGATGAGATCTTCAACCCAGACAGGGATTTCGACGAAGAAGACCGTGCCCGCCGGCGTGGCCTGACACTGGGGCAGCAGGCCCCTGATGGGATGTCGCGGCTGGCCGGCTGGATCGACCCGGAAACCCGCGCCTATGTGGAGGCGGTCACCGCGGCCGTGCGCCCAGGCCGCCACCGACCCGACGGCACATTGGTCGAGACCCGCGATGACCGCAGTGGCGCCCAGCGTTGCCATGACGGCATCAAACTCGGCGTGAAGGCCGGGCATCGCCTCCGACGGTCTGGGAACCCACCGCGGGCACCCGGTGACGGTAATCGTGCGCACCACCCTGGCCGAATTGAATCAGGCCGCC
>CAVOSY010000012.1:0-158451 GCA_963698965.1 uncultured Actinomycetota bacterium | reverse complement strand
AGGAGCGGTCGCATGAGCGCACTCATCGAGATCCGCAACCTGAGCAAGTCGTTCGGCCCGGCGACGGTGCTGCACTCCGTCGATGTCGACGTCCAAGCGGGCCAGATACTCACCATCCTGGGCCAGAGTGGTGGCGGCAAGAGCACTCTGCTTCGCTGCATCAATCTGCTCGAGCTCCCGAGCGGTGGCGACATCACGATCGCGGGGGACCCGGTCGTCTCGGACGGTCGAGTCGTCGTCAAGGATCTCTGCCGGCTGCGGCAGAAGGTCGGGATGGTCTTCCAGAGGTTCAACCTTTTCCCTCACCTCACTGCCATCGAGAACGTCATCCTCGCGCAGACGAAGGCTGCCGGCATCTCCGAGGACCAGGCGATCGAGACCGCCGTACGCCTCATCCGTCGAGTTGGTCTCGCTCACCGCGCGATGGCCTTTCCCGACCAGATGTCCGGCGGCGAGCAGCAACGGGTCGCGATCGCACGGGCGCTTGCCCTGAAACCGACGGCTCTGCTCTTCGACGAGCCGACCTCGGCACTCGACCCCGAATCGACTCGCGAGGTGCTGACCGTGATGCGCGAACTTGCCGAAGGTGGCATGACGATGGTCATCGTCACCCACGAGGTGCCGTTCGCTCAGCAGATCTCCGACCAGGTGGCGTTCGTCGACGCCGGCTACATCGTTGAGCAAGGTCCGCCCAGCGAGGTGATCGGCGCGCCCCGGGAGCTGCGGACCCAGGCGTTTCTCAACGCCACCAGCGGCGTGTGATGAGTGCCCATGCAACTGTCGTCGTCGGCGGTGGGATCGTCGGGCTGGCCTGTGCCTACGAGCTCGCGTCTGCGGGCCAGGAGGTCCACGTGGTCGACCGGTCGACGATCGGGACGGGCTCGTCGGCGGGCAACGCCGGCTGGGTGACCCAGAGCCACTGCTTCCCGGTGCCCTCCCCGGACTCGGTTCGCGCGGGACTCCGGTCCGTGGGGCGGTCGGACTCGCCGCTCTACGTGCGGCCGTCGCTCTCGCCGCGGTTCCTGCGCTGGCTGTACGAGTTCCGCAGGTTCTGCGGCAGGGCCGCCTTCGCCAGGGGAGCGGCCGCGTTGGCGAGCCTCGGGGAGCAGGCCGTCGCACAGTACGAGAAGTGGCACGCCGACGGGATCGAGACGACCCTGACTCGTCCCGGGTTGGTCCATGCCTTCCTCGACGAGGGTGAGGCCGCGCGCATGCTCGCATTGCAACGCTCCGTCGCCGGCGGCAGGTTCGCCGTCCCGGACCAGCCGCTGACCGGGTCGGAGATCACCAGCCTCGAGCCGGCGCTGCTGGGCACCGAGGTGCGCGCCGCCTACCTGGTCGAGGACGAAGGCCTGGTCGACCCGTCATCGCTACTCGAGTCGCTGCTCGCCCGGTTGAGGTCGCTCAACGTCGCGGTGACCGAGCGCACCGGCGTCTCGGGCTTCGTCGTCGAGCGTGGCCGCGTGCGAGCCGCTGTGGTGGACGGCCGACCGCTCGACTGCTCACGGGTGGTTGTCGCCGGCGGCACCTGGTCGGCGGACCTGCTGGCCCTGCTCGGTGTCTCGGTGCGGATGCAGGCAGGGAAGGGCTACAGCTTCTCGGTGGACCTTCCCGCAGCGCCGCGGCGCCCGCTCTACCTCGGTGACAAGCACGTCGCGGTGTCGCCGCTGGGCTCGTCGACGAGGATCGCCGGCACGATGGAGTTCTCCGGCAACAACCTCCGGCTGGACTGGCGCAGGGTCGAGGCGATCGCAACCGCGAGCCGGCACTACCTCGGCGACTGGTTCGACCACCACGACGAGCTCATCGGGCGGATCGACAGCCCGTGGGTGGGCGGGCGGCCGATGGTCCCCGACGGTCTGCCGCTGATCGACCGCCTGCCCAACGTCGACAACGCGTACGTCGCCACGGCGCACGCGATGCTCGGCGTGACGTTGGCCCCGACGACGGCATCGGCGCTGGCCGAGATGGTCCTCAGCGGCCGGAAGCCACCGGTGCTCGAGCCCTTCGGTTTCGACCCAGCCCGCCGGCTGGTGGGCTGAGCACACCGCCGGTCCGCTGCCGCGTCAGGTCCGGGCCAGTGCCGCACGGAGCGGGTCGAGGCCGAGCGAGCCGAGGTCGAGCGCGGCCCGGTGGAACACCTTGAGGTCGAAGTCGGAGCCCTGCCGGGCCTTCGCCTCCTCCCGCGCCTCGAGCCAGATCCGCCCGCCGACCTTGTAGGACGGAGCCTGGCCGGGCCAAGCCAGGTAGCGCTTGACCTCGAACTGCAGGAACGCGTCGTCCCATCTGGCAGTGCTCGCGCATGAACTCCAGCACGAGCGCAGGGGTCCAGGTCTCCCCGGGGTCACCGGTTCAGGCGCCCGTGAACGCCCGATCGCCGACGCTCGGCACGAGCTAACGCGCTTGACCGTCGGTGCGGAAGACGGTTTCGGCAATCTGCTGGCATGGTCAGGTAGTGCGGTCCCGGATCACTATCGGCCCGTTGGGAATGGCCGCAGCGGCATTAAAGATAGCCCGGCGTGTGGCGCCGTGGTGTACGCGCCGGCGATCGCCGTCCCGCCTCTCCGGCGCGCCGACTTGTGTGACTTGTCGCAGCGCAGGATGCGGGTCTCGCTTCCCTTGCCATGATGGGCAGATGGCCGAGCGTGATCGCGACGAATCCGGCCGACCCCGAAGCACCCGTCCGCGCGACGCTTTGGGCCGACCCCTTCCGCACGGCAGTGAGGGCGTTTTACGCATCCCGGATGATCTCGAGCTGCCGCCAGCCGAAACCCTCGCCTATGCCCAGGATCTGCTGGACGCTGGCTTGGCTTTCAACGCGCATGAGGTGCTCGAGGCCGCATGGAAGAACGGCCCAGACGATGAGCGGATGCTGTGGCAGGGCCTGGCCCAACTCGCTGTCGGCATCACCCATATCCAGCGTGGCAACGTCACGGGGGCAATCACCCTGCTCCGCCGCGCGTCGGCCCGACTTGCCCAGGACGACCGACCGGCGCCCTACGCCATCGACGCCGCCCATTTGGTCGCCTACGCCGATGCGCTGATCGCCGACCTCGCGGCGGGCGCCGAGATCACACCGAAGCGTCTGCGACCCCGTCTGGTTGCCGTCCTACCCCGATAGCGTGGGGTTGCTGCGGACACGTGGAGCTGCGCAACTGCTCGTCGAGGACGGTGCCGAACGCTTCGACGTGGTGCGGCGGCGGCGTCGGATGCCGCGCGGGATCCCGCGGGATCCGACGGAGATAGCCTCACCCGGGCGTAGGCGGATCGACCTCACCGGTGACGGGGCTGACGGTAGCGATGGCCATGGCTAAACCGTACGACCACCGGCAGCCCTGCGCCCGCTGTTGACCCAGACAAGTTGTTCTGCGGCATAACAGGATTGGAATCCGAGATCGCATCGAAATGGAATCCGAATGGGCGCAGATCAGCGTGGCGGAAGGAGCGTTGTAAGTCGCAACTCGTCTACTGCGACCACCGGATGGCCGGTGCGGGCCGAGTCCGGACGATCTGCGGCCACCAGAACCAGCGCCCGAGAAGTGCTGCGATCGACGGCGTCATGAATGCCCGAATGACCAACGTGTCGAACAACAGGCCCAACCCGATCGTCGTGCCGATCTGGGCGACCACGACCATGGCGCTGACCGCCATCGACATCATGGTGAACGCGAACACCAGGCCGGCCGCGGTCACGACGGATCCGCTGCCGCCCATGGCACGGATGATTCCGGTGTTGATCCCGGCCGGTATCTCCTCCTTCATCCGCGCCACCAACAACAGGTTGTAGTCCGCACCGACTGCCAACAGGATGATGACCGCCATCGCCATCACCATGAATTGCAATTCCATGCCCAGCAGGTGCTGCCAGAGCAGAACTGACAGCCCGAAGGACGCACCCAGCGACAGCACCACGGTGCCGACAATGACGCCCGCCGCGACCAGGCTGCGCGTGATGAGCAGCATGATGATGAAGATCATCGTCAATGCGGCGACTCCGGCGATCATCAGGTCGTACTTGTTGCCTTCCTGCATGTCTTTGAAGGTCGACGCGGTGCCCCCGATATAGACCCTGGATCCCTCCAGTGGCGTGCCCTTGATGGCTTCGAATGCCGCATTCTTGATCGCGTCGATGCGGCCGATGCCATCCGCGCTGAGCGGATCGTTTTCGTGGGAGATGATGAATCGCACTGCGTGGCCGTCCGGCGAGATGAAGTTGTCCATGCCACGTTTGAAGTCCTTGTTGTCGAAGATCTCCGGCGGCAGATAGAACGTGTCGTCGTTGTGTGAGTTGTTGAACGCATCACCCATGGCGCTCTGGTTCTCGTTCATCGCCGTCGTCTGGTCCTGCTGGCTCGACTGGCTCGCGTACATGGTGAGCATCATCGTGCGCGACGATTTCAGCGTTTCGATCGTCGGCCCCATCGCCGCAATCATCTGGGGCATGAGGGCATCGAGTCGATTCAGATCCGGCAGGAGGTTCTGGAAGTCATCGGTCATGGTGTCGACGCCGTCCAGTGCGTCGAAGGTCGACCGCAACGACCAACAGATCGGGATGTTGTAGCAGTGCGGCTCCCAGTACAGGTAATTCCGCACCGGTCGGAAAAAGTCATCGAAATCGCTGATGTGGTCGCGCAATTCGGCGACGTCGACAGACATGTCGTTCATCTTGCCCACCATGTCGTGCGTCATCGCGCTCATCTGTTCCATCAGGGCGATCATCCGGTTCATGGTGTCGAGGGTGGTCTGCATGTCGTCGGCCTGCACCAGCATGTTGTTCATGGTCTTTTCCATGTACGAACGATTCATCTCTTGAAAGGTGCCGCTCATGCTGAGCTGAGCCGGAATCGTGCTGAACTTCAGGGGCTTGCCCTCAGGACGCGTGATCGACTGAACCCGTCCGATGCCTGGCACCCTGGTCACGGCCTTGGTGATCCGGTCGATCACCAGGAAGTCCGTCGCATTGCGGAGGTCTTTGTCCGTTTCGACGAGCAACATTTCGGGATTCATCCGGGAGATGGGGAAATGTCGTTCGGCCGCAGCGAAGCCTTCGTTCGCTGGCAGGTCCGCCGGTAGGTACTTTCGGTCGTTGTAGCTGGGCTGGTAGCCCGGCAGCGTCAGTAGGCCGACCAAGGCCAGAATGATCGTCCCCATCAGGATCCAGCCCGGCCATCGGACGACGGCGGCACCCAGGCGCCGCCAAAAGCGAATCCGCATGGCGCGTTTGGGCTCGAGCAGTCCGAACCGGCTCGCGACAGTGATCATCGCGGGTCCCAACGTCAGTGCCACGAGCACTGCAACGACCATTCCGACCGCAAGCGGGATGCCGAGTGTCTGAAAGTAGGGCAACCGGGTGAACGACAGGCAGAACGTCGCGCCGGCGATCGTCATGCCCGAGCCCAGCACCACATGGGCTGTGCCGCGGAACATCGTGTGGTAGGCCGTCTCTCGGTCTTCCCCGATGGTGCGAGCCTCTTGGTAGCGCCCGATCAGGAAGATTGCGTAGTCGGTCGTCGCGGCGATCGCGAGAGTTACCAAGAGCTGCGTCGCGAACGTCGACAACCCGATCAGCTCGTGGTAGCCGAGGAACGCCACCACACCGCGGGTCACCGACAACCCCAGCACCAGCATCACCAACACCAGCAGGACGGTGACGATTGAGCGGTAGAAGAACAGCAGCATGAAGATGATGACGCCCACCGTCGCCAGTTCGATGACTCTGACGCTCTTGTCGCCTGCCGCCTGTTGGTCAGCCTGTAGTGCCGCCCCGCCGGTCACGAAGATCTTGACCCCTGGTGGGGGAGATAACCCACCAACGACTTTCTGAACCGCGATGACCGACTGGTTGCCGAGTTCCTCACCCATGTTGCCTGCGAGATATACCTGCACGTATGCGGCTTTGCCGTCTTCGCTCTGCGCTCCCGCCCTCGTCAGCGGGTCGCCCCAGAAGTCCTGGATGTGTTCGACGTGCCTGGTGTCGGCCTTGAGCTTGGCGACCATGTCGTCGTAGAACCGGTGTGCGTCGTCGCCGAGCGGCTTGTCGCCCTCCAGCACGATCATTGCCGAGTTATCGGAATCGAATTCCTGGAAGACCTTGCCGACGCGCATCATCGCGGCCACCGACGGTGCTTCTTTTGGGGACATCGACACCGAGCGCATCTGGCCAACGACTTCGAGCTGCGGCACGGTCAGGTTGAGTAGCGCGATGAGCGCTATCCAGCCGAGGATGATCGGGACTGCCAACCGGCGGATCCACCTGGCCACGACAAGTCTGCGCGGCTGCTCGGCCGTGATGACGCGGTCGGTTGTCGGCGCGCTCACCAGGTCGTCATCCGCTGAACGCACCAGCTGGGCACCTCGGCGGAACTCCTCACTGCGATGTCGTATTTTTAGTCAGTCTTACCAGAATCGGACGCCGGGTTTCCCAAGTCCTCGACACCAGGGTCTTTGTGCCCTGCTCAGACCGATGCCCGGACCGCCATCGTGGAGCCATGAGCGCACACTTTCCCGACGCCGAGACCCTTCGATCGGCGCTGGCACTGGCCACCCGCGCTCCGTCGGTGCACAACTCGCAGCCGTGGCGCTGGCGGGTGGGCGAGCACAGCCTGCATCTGTACTCCGACCCCGACCTGCACCTGCCGCACACTGACCCGGACACGCGAGACCTCCTGCTCAGCTGTGGCACGTCGCTGAACCACTGCGTGGTCGCATTCGCGGCGCTCGGATGGCAATCCAAGATCCATCGGATGCCGAATCCCGACGAACCGCACCATCTGGCCGCCATCGAACTTCATCGGTACGCGGCCAATGACGTCGACATCACGCTGGCGGCCGCGATCCCGCGGCGCCGTACCGACCGGCGGCACTACAGCCCATGGCCGGTACCACAGGGCGACCTCGCGTTGATGGCCGCCAGGGCGGCACGCGCGGGTGTGACGCTGCGGCGGGTCGACGAGCTCGACAGTCTCAAAACCCTTGTGTCCCAAGCTGCTATGCGCCACGCGCTTGATCACGGCTATCTGGCTGAGCTGGCGACATGGAGCGGCAGGTACGGCGCGGCGGCCGGTGTGCCGGCGCGCAGTACGCCGGAATCCGATCCCACGGCCGCGATCCCGGCCCGCGCCTTCGCCGGCGCAGTGCTCGCCCAGACGCCCGACGTCGATCCGGCGGAGGACAACGCCGTTGTCATCGCCTTGGGCACCGCCGCCGACGACGACGTTTCGAGGCTGCGGGCCGGCGAAGCCACAAGCCTGGTGCTGCTGACGGCGACCGCGTTGGGGCTCGCCAGCTGCCCGATTACCGAACCGTTGGAGATTCCCGAGACGCGCGCGGCCGTGCGTGCCGATGTGTTCGGTGCCGACGAATACCCGCAGATGTTGCTGCGACTGGGATGGGCGCCCGTCAACGCCGACCCGTTGTCGTCAACGCCGCGCCGTGCCCTGGCCGAAGTGGTTGCGCGGCTGGACGGTTCGCCCGCGTAACGCTCAGTCCTTGGAGCGCCGACGTGATTGTTCCAGCTTGGAGATGAACACCGCAGCCTGGGTTCGGCGTTCCATGCCGAGCTTGGCCAACAACCGGGACACGTAGTTCTTGACGGTCTTCTCGGCGAGGAACATCCTGGCCGCGATCTGCTTGTTGGTCAGGCCTTCGCCGAGCAGATCCAGTAGCACCCGTTCTTGATCGCTGAGTCCCGATAACGGATCGGACTGCTCGGCGGCTCCGCGCAGCTTCGACATCAACGCCGCCGCAGCCCGGTTGTCGAGCAACGAACGGCCCGCGCCGACCTGCTTGATCGCCTCGGCGAGCTCCATGCCCTTGATGTCCTTGACGACGTAACCGCTGGCGCCGGCCAATATCGCGTCCAGCATCGCTTCGTCGGATGTATACGACGTCAGCATCAGGCACCGAAGTTCCGGCTGCCGAGACAAGAGTTCCCTGCAGAGTTCGATGCCATTGCCGTCCGGCAACCTGACATCAAGGACTGCGACGTCGGGTTGAAGCGCGGGGATCCGCGCCAGTGCCTGCGCCACGGATCCCGCCTCGCCCACGACTTCGAGCTCGGAATCGGCGCTGAGGAGGTCGATGAGTCCCCGCCGGACGACCTCATGGTCGTCGACGAGAAAGACTTTCACCACTCGAAGGCCCTCCATAGACATCGCGGAGACGGTGGATGTATTGCTCACAGTATGTTCTGCGTTTCGCAGATCAGCACCGAACAAGCCGCGTTGTGCAGCGCCGCGTACCCGGGAGGGCCGACCAGCTCGGTGATGCCGTGGGGCCGCTCGCGTCCGACGACCAGAAGCTGGATCGAGCGCGCATTCTCGGTGAGGAAGTTCAAGGTGCTACCGTGCACGGCCACCGCGTGCACATCGACCTCGGCGTAGCGCTTCTTCCACTTGGCGAGGCGACGGTCGAGCTGGGCCTCCGCCAGCCGGGTGCCGTCGGCGAGGGCACCGCCGTCGTGAATGTCGGTGAAGCGCAACTGCCACGCGGTCAACACCCGCAGAGGGACGCCTCGGAGCTGCGCCTCCTCAAAACCGCGGCGTAACACCCCCTCACCGGCAGGAGAGCGGTCGAGCTCGGCCACCACCCACTGTTGTTCTGCCTGAAACGGATCGTGTCCACGGACGACGGCCACGGGGCAGTGGGAGGACGACGCCAAGTCCGCCGCAGTCGAGCCCATCCGCCCTTGAGCACTGTGCTTGAGTCCCACCGATCCGACGCACACCATTGCGGCCCATCGGGAGGCCTCGATCAGCGCCCGGGTGGGTCGGTCCTGCAGGATCTCGACTTCGATCTTGACCGGTTTGTCGGTCGACTCAACCGCCGTGAACGCATACCTGACGGCGACTTCGGCCTTGGCGAGGTCGCGGGCTGCTGCCTCGTGATCGCTGCCCGCGGTGTTGCCGGGGTCGATCGCGTATACGAGGCGTAATGGGACATCGCGACTGACTGCTTCGTCGGCGGCCCACAATGCGGCATCGATGGCCGAGTGTGAACCATCGATGCCCACTACGACGGACCGGGATGGCGAGAAGTGTTCTCCCATGGTGGCTCCTGTACTTTCGCGTTGTGCGGGTTGGTCTCTCACCGAACGTCGAAGACGTCGCCGATCGGCCGGCGTGGCGTTGGAGGAGGCACGTCATCGATCGACGGCGTCAGGCCGACGCGGACGAGGACCTGGGGGGTGATGCCCTGATCGCCCTGAGCGATCAATCCAGCGACAATCTTTCGGCTCGCAGCGACCTCGGTGATGTGGGTCAGCGTGCAGGTGGCGAGCCCCACCATCGTCGCGTCGAGCAGTACGGCGGACAGCACCTCACCGCAACGCAGCACGCTTTCGTGCGTGTCGTCGTACGTCGACAAGACCAAGACCTTGGAACGGTCGTCGCCGACCTCGAGCCTGCGCTCGCGGTGGTTGGTCACGGGGAATGTCCGCCCCACGTCGACGCGGTCACTCTCGGCCGCCGACACCAGTGAGCTGTGGGGGATACCGTCGGCAACCTCGAAAGCCGCTGTCCACCAGGCTAGTTCGGAATGGTACGGCGAGTCGTAGAGACGCAGCGATTCGGTCAGTTGAGACGCTTCGGCCAGCTGGGGACGGAGATGGTCGGGGATCACGTCGAGGCGCACGGCGGCGGAGTCGGCGGCGTCGTGTAGCTGCGGCTCGAAGGCATCCCAGTCCGGGGGAGTGGCGAACGGGAGGCGGTCGGTGCGCCGCAGCAGGATCGCATTCGCGCGTTGCCGGTGCCCGTCGGTGACGAACTCCATTGGTGCGAAGTCGACCGATGCGACGTGTAACAGGTTGTCCGGATTGGGAAATCGGACCACATTGGCTTTGAATCCGGCGGCGGCCATCGCGACCCGAAAGTGATCGATCAGGGCGCCGCAGGCGATCAGCGCCTCGCGACCTGACCTGTCCGTAGCCCGGACGACCCGGTCCGGGTCTGCGAAGACGGAAACGGTGTCACGTTCGACCTCCAGACGCCACGGCTGGCTGTTGTGCAGTGATGGCGCACGGCACGCCAATCGCACGGCATCCCTGATGAACGCTGCGTCAACCGTGGTGGCAGGCATTGCAACCTCCGCTCTATATGCCTCCACCATGTACTGCCGGACACACTGCGGCCAGGGTCAATGGTCCCCAACCTGGGGTCTTATGGCCCTGGTGTGACGGACTCGGCCGGGCGCAACCTGAGGACATGAACGGCGACTCGGCGACCGTCTCTGTTCTGCAACAGCATTGGCCAACGACGCGGCGTGTTCACGCAGAAGCGCTGAAGGCATGCTGCCGCGTGATCTAGGCGACGGTGACCGGACGCCTGAGCACACGTATCCCGTCATCGTCGGCGTCGACGGCAGTTTCGCCGCAATCCACGCTGCACGCTGGGCGGCGGCGATCGCCGAGAGGTTCGAGGCTCCGCTGGAGATCGTGCACGCCGTCGCGGACCGCCCGGCCGCGGACTCGGCTGTCCGGCGTCAGTCCGCAGAAGCGATTCTTCAATCCGCCAAACAGGCGGTACGCGTGCACTTCAAGGGTCTGCCCATAGCCGTCATTCGAGTGAATGGTTCGCCAGGCCAAGCGCTGATCGAGTCGAGCCATGCCGCCCGACTGATCGTCCTCGGCACCGACGAGGTGTCCTCGGGCACAGTCGCTTTGGGCGGTTCGACGACGGAGGCAGTAGCAGCGTATTCGGTCTGTCCGGTCGTGGCTTGGCGGGGCGATGTGATTTCTCCGACTCGACAACCAATCGCCGTCGGAGTCGACCACGACCAAGGCAGCCGGGTCGCGATCACGGCGGCATTCGAGTTCGCCGATCACCTGGGCGTGGGAATCCTCGCTGTTCACGCTTGGACCACCAGCCGACCACTGGGCGATGTCACGCTTCCGTCCAGGATACTCTGGGCACAAGTAGAAAGCGATGCACAACAACATCTTTCGGAGTCATTGTTGCCGTGGATCGATCTATACCCGAACGTCGACGTCGCGGAGATTGTCGAACCGGACAAGCCCGACAGGGCGCTTCTGCGATCCGCACAGGGCGCGCAAATACTGGTAGTCGGCAGCCGCGCCAGCGGGCTTGTCGCCCGGTTGGGGTCGATTGGACTCGAGCTGCTTCACCACGCAACCATCCCGGTCATGTTCTGCCACTCGTCAGACGAACAGGGTTGACCGGGCCCACTAGTGATCGACCCGTGGCCGTTCGATCCCAATTGATGGGACTTTCGACCGTATCGTCGGGCACAGACCGCCGTTAACGTCGCGGTCATGTATGGAGAGTCTGAACCGATCTCAATCCTGTCCGAGACGGAATGCTGGAGTCTGCTGTCCAGCGTCGCGTTGGGACGGCTCGTCACGAGCGTGGATGGCCACCCGGAGATCTTTCCGGTGAATTTCGTCGTGCAGCACAAGACGGTGCTGTTCCGTACCGCCGAGGGCACCAAGCTGGTCAGCACTGCGATCAACGACCGCGTGTTGTTTGAGGCCGACGACCACGGCGTTACCGGTGGTTGGAGCGTGATCGTCAGGGGCCACGCTCGCGTGCTGCGTACCCACGAAGACATCGCCGATGCCGAACACGCACAGCTGCTGCCCTGGACCGCGACGACCAAACAGCACTTTGTCCGTGTTCGGCCACTGAGCGTCACCGGTCGTCGATTCGTCTTTGGCCCCGAGCCGGACCGCGAATCCGCGCTCGCCTGAGGCGGATGCGCTGAGATTTCAGGACTGAAACGATGAGGGCGGTCCCGGGATGGGGGGTGCCGGGACCGCCCCGCCAACTCGCGGCTGCTCGGGGTTTCGATGGAACTTTCGTCATCGATCTCGACAAGATGGGACGATTGTGGCGTGACCGACCCGGTCGAGTCGGGCGCTGAAACCGGCGTGCGCCCGCTGCGTGACACACTGTCCCAGCTGCGGCTCAGAGAACTGCTCGTAGAGGTCCAGGACCGCGTCGAGCAGATCGTGCAGGGTCGCGACCGACTCGACGGTTTGGTTGAAGCCATGCTCGTCGTGACCAGTGGGCTCGAATTGGACGAAACCCTGCGAACGATCGTGCACACCGCGATCGAGCTCGTCGACGCGCGGTACGGGGCACTGGGTGTGCGCGGGCACGACCACGAATTAGTGGAGTTCATCTACGAAGGCATCGACCAACAGATGCGCGAGCAGATCGGGCATCTGCCCGAAGGGCGCGGCGTTCTCGGCGTGCTGATCGACGATCCGAAACCCATTCGGCTGGACAACATCTCGCACCACGCCTCGTCCGTCGGTTTCCCACCGAATCACCCACCGATGCGGACCTTCCTCGGGGTGCCCGTCCGGATCCGTGACGAGGTCTTCGGCAATCTCTACCTGACGGACAAGACCGGCGGGCAGCCGTTCAGTGAGGACGACGAGGTCTTGGTGCAGGCTCTTGCCGCCGCTGCCGGCATCGCGATCGACAACGCACGCCTTTACGAGGCGTCGAAGACCCGCCAGTCGTGGATCGAGGCCACCCGTGACATCGGCACCGAGCTGTTGTCAGGCACCGATCCCGCCCGGGTGTTTCGTCTGGTCGCCGACGAGTGTCGAACCCTCAGTGGTGCCGAACTGACGTTGGTGGCCGTACCCGTCGATCCGGACGCACCGGCAAGCGAGGTGGATGAGCTGGTCATCACCGCAACGTCCGGTGATGGTCAGGCGATGGAGCTGCAACCGATTCCAGTTGACGGAACATTGATCGGCAAAGCGTTCGTTCAGCGCGTGCCCGGTCGATTCGACAACTTCGAGTTGGTGCCCGGTGAGACGACGTTGACTGGTCCCGCGCTCGTACTGCCACTCAGGGCCACCGATACCGTCGCCGGCGTCCTCGTCGCAGTGCGGGCGGTTGGCTCCCAGCCGTTCAACAACGAACAGCTGGACATGATGGCTGCATTCGCCGATCAGGCCGCTCTGGCTTGGCAATTGGCCAGCACCCAACGTCAAATGCGTGAGCTCAGCATCTTGACCGACCGTGACCGCATCGCGCGTGATCTCCACGATCACGTCATCCAACGCCTGTTCGCAGTCGGACTTGCGCTTCAGGGAACGATTCCGCGCGCACGTGTGCCCGAAGTGCAGCAGCGACTTACCGATTGCGTCGACGACCTTCAGGAAGTCATTCAGGAGATTCGCACGGCGATCTTCGATCTGCACGGGGCATCGTATGGCGTCACCCGGCTCCGCCAGCGCCTCGACGAAGCCATCGCGCAGTTCTCGACGTCGGATCTGCGCACCACAGTGCAATACACAGGCCCTCTGTCGGTGGTCGATGCGGCGCTGGCCGACCACGCGGAAGCTGTGGTGCGAGAAGCGGTTAGCAACGCAGTGCGGCACGCCGACGCGACAACGCTCACCGTGAACGTCGCCGTAGGCGACGATCTGTGCATCGACGTCGTCGACGATGGCCGGGGAATTCCCGCCGACATCACCGGCAGCGGCCTGACCAATCTGCGTCGACGGGCCGAGGACGCCGGCGGCCAGTTCTCCGTCGAACGGTTGCCGGCCGGCGGCACTCACTTGAAGTGGCTGGCGCCCTTGCCCTGACGGCACGGACCGTCAGCGGCGTCGCCGCCACACGATGACTCCGACGGCAAGCGCATCGAAATCCAGTCACGGGTGCGCTTCGCCGTTGCAACGGTTGGGTAACTCCGGATCTTCTGCGCCGGCAAATCTTGCGGGCCCGTTCGCTGTTCAAGATCGATGCACCTCAAGCGGTTTTGCGGGTACCTCGATCCTGATCGGCGTCTGCGGCTGCCGAACGTCACCATTTGGAAACGATGCGGTGCGGCGCGGCGTGCCGCCGGCGTTGGCTGCTGATAATTGACGCGGTCGTTTAACCGCGACTTCTGTACGGCATGCGGCTTTGCTGCATGACATGAATGCAAATGTCTGAGGGAAAATGAAGGGTTCGACGTCGATGACGAGCTTTGATCGATTCAACATCACAGTAGTTGCTGTCGGCGCTGGATTGTGCGGCGTCGCTTTGGCGTTGAGCCCGCAGGTTGCGGCCGCCCCGCTAATAACCGGCGGCGGCTACGCATGCGTCCAGACGTCGTCGGGCGACGCGGTTGGTGCAGCTCCGGCAGCGACCGAGGCCGTTGGTGCAGCTCCGGCAGCGGGCGCGTGCGGTCCGGCTAGCGCTCCACTCTCTGACATGGCCGGTGTTCCGATGGCTTTGCCTGGGCCGGTTCCTGTCGCGGCGCCGGTGCCCGCGGGTGCGCCCGTGCCGGTGGGTGCTCCGGTGGGTGCGCCCGTGCCGGTGGGTGCGCCGGTGCCGGTGGGTGCTCCGGTGGGTGCACCGGTGCCGGTGGGTGCTCCGGTGGGTGCACCGGTGCCGGTGGGTGCTCCGGTGGGTGCACCGGTGCCGGTGGGTGCTCCACTGACGGTGATGTCTGGCGTCGGCGGCAAGGAGCAGCCGTCCGGCCCACCGCCAGCTGGCGCGCCTGTCTCCGGTCAGCCAATTCCGCCGGGCCCTGCGGGCTGACGGCGCTTAGCTAGTCATCTCCGGGTTTGGCCCGGCGGCGAGTAACGACGCGTCGCCGGGCCAAACCCGTTGATGGGCATTGGAACTCAGCCAGCAGCGGCAGCGACGAACGTTCCTTACCGCTCGAAAATTCGCGAAAATATCGCGCGGTAAGGAACGTTCGGCGCCTAGCGTGGACCCGCACATCATCTAGGTGCGGAGCCTCGCTAACCAGACACTGCCCGAGGAACTTCGATGCTGTTTTCCTGCACAATCACCGGGTCGCCAACGTTGACCGTGTTGAAGTACCACTCAGCGTCCTCGGTGCTGAGTCCGACACAGCCGT
Organism: uncultured Actinomycetota bacterium; assembly: GCA_963698965.1. Classification (GTDB taxonomy): domain Bacteria; phylum Actinomycetota; class Actinomycetes; order Mycobacteriales; family Mycobacteriaceae; genus Mycobacterium. Next base: position 143,622 of record CAVOSY010000012.1, on the reverse strand, counting down.
GGCTGACATTCTCATACCCGAGTGAATTGACAGCCCACGGAGCTGAATGCACGAAGAGGCCGCGGCCCGTGATTCGGACGGCGTAATCCACGGTGACCAGGTAACCATCGGGAGCGTCGACGGGAATGCCGACGCTGCTCGAATCCATGACCACGGAGCGTTCCTTGGACAAAACGGTGTAAGTGCCGACAGGCGTCGGATAGTCCGGGCTACCCATCGAAGCCGGGAACACCCCCGGCTCTCCCCAGTGCGGTCGGTGGTGCGGCGCCGGAAGTTCGGACGGCGGTCCCGCGTCGATGCCGTCGATGCTCACGGTGAACGTGTGATCCGAGATACTGGCAACACCCAAGACGGCAGGACCGGTTACGAAGTTCGTTGACAGGCCGCCGACCGACAATGCCACCGTGCTGTGCGCCGGCCAGTATCGGTCGGGAACCCAGTGCACGACGTTGTTGTCGAGCCATTCGAACTTCCCCACCATCGCGGGCACCGACTTGATGTCGAGGGCGCGCTCGGCCGCGCGCTTGTCGGCGACGGGCGCGCTGAACGTCAACACCACGGGGTGCGCGACACCCACGACCTGACCCCGCGTTGGTAGCACCGAAACAATGGCGGGCCTAGACGGCTGGTCCGCCGCCGCGGCGGGCTTATACGACTGATTCGCCGCCGCCATGCTGGCGCTGGCCGGCTCTGCAGCCGCAATCGCATTGATCCCGAGCGCTGTGACAACACACAGAACGACCCCACGCATGGCTCACGATTCCTTTGAAATTACAACAGTGTCAATTGATCGTAGGGTGCCGTGCCGATTTCGATGTGTCGGTGCGCCTTAGCAATTCGATCAAGGATTCGTCACGCTTTGGCCACACCGAGTGAATCCGACAAACGCGACGAGGAAGCCCCCGTTGGCCTGCCCCGCCGGTTCCGGCCGTGCATGTGGCGAGTGCGGTGGCGGCTGCGACATCTCCAGCGACGCAAACTCCGCCGACTCCCGCAGTGCCACTTGCTGATTCGATCGAAGCCGCTCTGCCCGCGCCTTCTGCGGTGAGTCTGCCGCCGCTGCTCGGCGTTGGCATACCGCGCTGATTGGTCACTATCGCAAGGGGATTCGGCTCTCATCCAGCGGCGCCCAGCAATTGGCGCCACCGCTGAGGCGGCTAGCTGTTCACCGCCTTCGAGATGAGTTCGGTAGCCACCTGGACGAGCGGCACATTCGAGTCCTGCGACAGCTTGCGCAATACCTCGAACGCCTGCACCGCGTCGACGCCGTAACGCGCCATGATCATGCCCTTGGCCTGGCCGATGACGTCGCGGCTGGCGAGCGCACGTTTGAACTGCTCGTCGCGCCGCGCCGAATTCCACGCCACCGACGAATGCGCGGCGAACACCCGGCCGATGTCCTTCGACGACTGGTCGAACGCGTGCGGGTGCTCGGCGTACACGTTCAATGCGCCCATGGTCTGGTCCGCGATGAACAACTGGAATGCCATGACGGCCCGAATAGGCGTTTGCTCCAACGCCTCCCGGCGATACAGCGGGAACCTTTCATCGGTTTCCAAGTCCGGGACGTGGATGGTCATCTCCTCCCACGCCGCTGTCAGGCACGGGCCTTCGCGGTGACGTTGCTGAATCTCGTCGAGCAAGATCGGCCACTTGTGCGTCGCGGCGGGGGTGTCGATTTGCTTGGCGTTGCGGGTGACCGTGACGCCCGCATACTGAGCGCCCGGAACCTCGATCGCGGCGTGCTCCACCAGCTCGGCCAGCACCGTGTCGGAATCCGCATCCGCCCGGCTGTGCAGCTCCTGCACAAGCTCCGCGATGCGAAGGTGGGTGGCCTCCACCCCGCCTGGGTTGTTCACCGTCACCATCCGATCATCGTCCATGGCTGGCCCCAACGTTACGCGCTGCTCAAGCGGGCAACCATGGATAACTGAGCCGACTACAGCGCGCGCAGATAGCGGTCGGTGACGACCTGCTGAATGACCGATGTGACGGGCGAACCCAGCTTGCTCCACCATGTCGCGTGCCTCGAGAACGCCTCCACCTCCGCACACACCTCGTCGGTCGCCGGGTCGTAGCGCACGACGAACCGTTCCTCGCCCGATTCGGCGTGGCCGGGCAGCGTCCCGTACGCGAAACCGCGCCGGTCCGGTTCGTCGACGACGTACACCACCCGGCAGGGCGCCCGCACCGGGCCCAGGTGCACGATCACCTCGGAGCCCACCGCGGCCACCTCGCTCGTCGCCTCGACCCGCAGACCGGCGCCGCGCAGCATGCCCCACCGCATGCCCTTTTCGGCGGCCTCCTCGAACCGGCGCCGTCCGCGTCCGATCGCAGCCGACTTCTGCACATGGTGGTATCCGGCGGGCAACGGCCCCGCCGTCGCACCCACTTCGGTATACGTCAGCGGCCGCGCCGCCAGGTCGCTCAACTTCACAGGGACACCATGTCATTACGGGCGTACGGTCAGAAAAATGACCACGCAAAGTGTCGCGCAAGCATCGGGAACGTTCAGCATCGGCGGCGATCTCACGGTCAACCGCCTGGGATTCGGCGCCATGCGCCTGACCGGAAAGGGTGTCTGGGGTCCGCCGGACGACCCCGAAGAATGCATTCGCGTCCTGCGCCGCGCAGTCGAACTCGGCGTCAACTTCATCGACACGGCCAACTCCTACGGTCCGTACGTCTCCGAGAGACTGATCCGGAAAGCGCTGCATCCGTACGACGGGGTCGTCGTCGCGACGAAGGCCGGACTCCTGCGCACCGGGCCCGACGTGTGGCCGGTTCTCGGCTTCCCGGCCTATCTGCGTCAGGAATGCGAGATGAGCCTGCGCCGTCTCCGCGTGGACACCATCGACCTGTTCCAGCTGCACCGCATCGACCCGAAGTTCCCCGCCGAGGACCAAGTCGGCGAACTTGTCGCGCTGCAGCAGGAAGGCAAGATCCGCCACATCGGCCTGTCCGAGGTGAACGTCGAGCAGCTCGAAGCCGCACAGAAGATCACGACCATCGTGTCGGTGCAGAACATGTACAACATCACCGTCCGCTCCGCCGAACCCGTGCTCGAGGCGTGCGAAGCGGGTGGCCTCGGGTTCATCCCGTGGTTCCCACTGGCGGCCGGTCCGCTCGCAGCGCCCGGCGGGCCGCTGCAGCGTATCGCCGACGATCACCACGCCACCCCGTCGCAGCTGGCACTGGCGTGGTTGCTGAAGCGCTCGCCTGTGATGCTGCCGATTCCCGGGACGTCGAAGGTCGCGCACCTGGAGGAGAACGTCGCCGCGGCGCAGATCGAACTGTCGGACGAGGAGTTCGACACATTGAGCAAGGCAGGGGCCGCCGACTGATCAACTACTCGCCGATGACGCGCAGGTTGTAGGTCGCCTTGAGTTCGGCGATCCAGTCGTCGAAGAATCGGATGCCGTGTGGCTCGCCAAGACGATTCAGTTCGTCGAGCCCGACGGGGCCCTCACGTACCCGGTCTCCGAAGTCGTTGAAGAAGCGCTCGAATCCACCCGGCGTGTACACCTCGATGAGGCGTGCCGGTTCCGGCCCGGCATTCCACATGGTGTGTGGAATCAGGCGGGGCTTCAGCACCCAACAACCCGATGTCGCCTCGACGGTCTCGTCTCCGACCCGCGCGTGCATCGTCCCCTCGACGATGTACAGCCAGACGTCGTTCTGATGAACGTGAGGCGGCAGCAGTAATCCCGGCTCGAACGGCTGCTCGATGATCGAGATGGCTCCGTTCGTCTCCTCGCTGTAGAGCTTGATCGTGACGCCGTGTGCGTCGTCGCCCTCGTCGCGGGCAACCAGTGTCTTACCCTTGATTCGCTCACCCACGGCTCGCCTCCGGCGTCGAGGCCAAAATGACTGCAGGCAAATTCATTTCAGTACTCCTTACCAAGCCGGCGAGCGGTTTCAAGAGCGAGCGCGTATGAGCGCACGTGGTCTTCGCGCAGATGCGCAAGGACCGGATCGTGCCTGGCGTTGATCAGTTCTGCGGCGATGAAGGCCGTGTCGGTCACGGCGAAATGACCGGCGAAGAAGTCGCGGAGATACCGCTGCTGGTAGTCGAACGCGGCCTTCGGGTTTCCGGCGGAGTACTTGCCGCCCCGAGCGGCTGCGACCACAAAGCGTCGCGGCGCCAACGACATTCGCGGGAAGGTCACCTGATCGAGCCAGGCCTTCAGCGCGGCCGGGATCGAGTAGTTGTACATGGGCGTCCCGATCAACACGATGTCAGCGGCACGCAGCTCGGCGAGAAGTGGCGCGACAATGTCCCAGGCCGACGCCTGCGCGGGTGTTCGCACCAATCCGGCGATCAGGTCCAGATCGGTGCTGCCGTGGGCGAGCACCGCATCGCACAGCTCGGTCCACGCCTCATCGATGAACGGAACCGGATTCATCGCAACGTCTCGGTACAGGTAGTCGCCGTCAGGGTGCTCCGCCCGCCACGCGCGGGCGAATTCGTCGCTTACTTCTCGGCTGATCGATCGACGGCGGGCGCTTGCGTCTATGTGCAGCAACGTGGTCAAGGTTCGGCCTCCTGATAAGTGGGCACTGTGTCCGGTTATCGCGACGATAACACTAACTGGACACTGTGCCCACTTATCTCCGCGGGGCGGCTATATTGCGGTCATGGAGGCCCGCCCCAACCTGCTCACCGGGCCGTCGTCACGTGGCGACGGAGCGCCCGAGCGGGCGGACGCGGCACGCAACAGGATCCGGGTGCTGGCCGCGGCGGCCGACCTGTTCGCCACCCGAGACCCGCGCACGGTGACGATGGACGAGATCGCGAAGGCGGCCGGGGTCGGACGCGCGACGGTGTACCGGCGATATCCCGACACGTCGTCGATCGCCGTCGCGCTGCTGGACGAACACGAACGAGCATTGCAAGAGCGCCTGCTGAGCGGCGATCCGCCGCTGGGTCCCGGCGCTCCACCGGCCACCCGGCTTGCCGCCTTCTACGCCGCGATGATTGAACTGCTCGACGCGCATGCGGATCTGGTGCTGGGCACCGAGACGGGCAGAGCGCGATTCGCGACGGGGGCATACGGATTCTGGGTGGCGCACGTGCGCTCCCTTCTCGTCGATGCCGGGGTTGCCGATCCAGACGCCCTGGTCGATGCCGTCCTCGCACCGGTTGCCGCCGAGGTTTACGCACATCAGCGCGCCCGCGGCTTGACGTCGGCGCAGATCACCGACGGGCTCTCACGCATCGCCAACGGGTTGCTCGGCGACGCCGGGTGCGCCGTCCCGCGAAGCGAGCAATAACTTGATGGGGTGGCCACCGAATTCGCGAAGGAGCATCGCGGCGGCGATTTCAGCCCCGTTGAGCCCACCGCCCACGGCGGACCTGACTACGGCCGGTTCGTCGAGGCGGTCCGGACTCTGCAGGACCATGCCCGGGCGGCCGATGCGCCGGACGCCGTGATCACCCAAGCCGCTGACCTGATCGAGGCTGCATCGAACCTGCTGGCGCCATACGACGCTGACGAGTGGTCGTCGCCCTCAGGCCGCCGCATGGACCTGCCGAACCGGGGCAGCGTGTTGAGTATCCCGGGGGAGTACCAAAAGACAGATGACGGTCGCATCGCCGGCACCGCGGAGTTCCGTCGCTTCCACCTCGGCCGCAACGGTGCCGTGCACGGCGGATGCATCGCGCAACTATTCGATTCGCTGCTCGGCTACACCGCGTTCAGGCTCACGCGCAGCCTCTACCAGCGCACCGCGTTCTTGCACGTCGACTACCGAAAGATCGTGCCCATCGAGACGAAACTGCAGGTCGACGCCGGTGTGGACCACGTCGACGGCCGAAAGATGTTCATCTCGGGACGGCTGCTCGACGATGATGTCGTGCTCGCCGAAGCCAGCGCGCTGTTCGTCAAACTCAACCCGGGACAGCCATGAAAGCTTCGGACGCCAGACGACGCTGGGCGCGCTGGCGCGACCGGCTCCGGGACCGCCCGAAGGCCGAATTCGGCTACCGCATCGTGGTCGCGGTCATCGGCTTGATGGTGCTCGCTGTCGGGCTCCTCGCGATTCCGTACCCCGGCCCCGGGTGGGCCATCGTCTTCGTCGGGCTGGCGATCCTGGCCACCGAATTCAACTGGGCGCGACGGCTGCTGGCCTACACCCGCGAGCGTTACGACAAGGTGATGGCTTGGTTCAAGGCGCAAGGGCTATGGGTGCAGGTGCTCGGTGTGGCCTTCACTGCCGTCATCGTGCTCGGGACCCTGTGGTTACTCGGTGCGTTCGGCTGGGCGGCCGGGCTGGTCGGCATCGAGACCAAGTGGCTGAAGAGCCCTATTGGCCTGGGGACATGACCACCCGCACCGATAGCATGGTCGCGTTCAGTGCAGACCCGCACACCGCCCGTATCACCGAAAGTTTGGAGAGTCACCGATGAGCGCGCCCGCCAGCCCCGCCGTAGCAGCCCCGATCCGGGTCGCTGCGGGGACCACCGCCGGGGCAGCGGTCCGTGAAGCCGGCCTGCCGAGCCGGGGTGCCGACGACGCGATCGTCGTCGTGCGCGACGCCGACGGCCGGTTGCGTGATCTGGCCTGGACGCCGGAGGCCGACGTGGAGGTCACACCCGTCGCCGCCAACACCGACGACGGCCGCAGCGTGATCAGGCATTCGACCGCGCACGTGCTCGCGCAGGCGGTGCAGGACATGTTCCCTGAGGCCAAGCTCGGCATCGGGCCGCCCATCACCGACGGCTTCTACTACGACTTCGATGCGCCGCGCGCGTTCACGCCGGAAGATCTGGAGGCGCTGGAGAAGCGGATGCGCCAGATCGTCAAGGAAGGCCAGCTGTTCTCGAGGCGGGTATACGCGTCCAAGGACGAGGCCCGCGAAGAGCTCGCGAACGAGCCGTACAAGCTCGAACTCGTCGACGACAAGTCCGGTGACCCCGAGGTGATGGAGGTCGGCGGCGACGAGCTCACCGCGTACGACAACCTCAATCCCCGTACCCGCGAACGGGAGTGGGGTGACCTGTGCCGCGGTCCACACATTCCGACGACGCGCTATATTCCGGCGTTCAAACTGACCCGCAGCTCGGCCGCGTACTGGCGGGGCGATCAGAACAACGCCAGCCTTCAGCGCATCTACGGCACCGCGTGGGAGTCGCAGGAGGCGCTCGACAAGCACCTGGAGTTCATCGAGGAGGCGCAGCGCCGCGATCACCGCAAGCTCGGCGCCGAGCTGGACCTGTTCAGCTTCCCCGACGAAATCGGTTCGGGCCTGGCGGTTTTCCACCCGAAGGGTGGCATCATCCGGCGCGAGCTCGAGGATTACTCGCGGCGCAAGCACAGCGAAGCCGGCTACCAGTTCGTCAACAGCCCGCACATCACCAAGGCGGAGCTGTTCAAGATCTCGGGTCACCTTGACTGGTACGCCGACGGCATGTTCCCGCCGATGCACCTGGACGCCGAGTACAACGAAGACGGCACGGTGCGCAAGCCGGGTCAGGATTACTACCTCAAGCCGATGAACTGCCCGATGCACTGCCTGATCTTCCGGTCGCGCGGGCGGTCCTATCGCGAACTTCCGTTGCGGCTCTTCGAGTTCGGCACCGTTTACCGCTACGAGCTCTCCGGGGTGGTGCACGGCCTGACCCGGGTGCGCGGGCTGACGATGGACGATGCGCACATCTACTGCACGCGCGACCAGATGCGCGACGAGCTCACGTCACTGCTGCGCTTCGTGCTCGATCTGCTCGGTGATTACGGCCTGACGGACTTCTACCTGGAGCTGTCGACGAAGGATCCCAACAAGTTCGTCGGCTCCGACGAGATGTGGGAGGAAGCCACCAGCGTGCTCGCAGAGGTCGGCGCGGCATCCGGGCTGGAGCTGGTGCCCGACCCCGGCGGCGCGGCGTTCTACGGCCCGAAGATCTCCGTTCAGGTCAAGGACGCGCTGGGCCGTAGCTGGCAGATGTCGACGATCCAGCTGGACTTCAACTTTCCCGAGCGTTTCGAGTTGGAATACACCGCCGCCGACGGCAGCAGGCAGCGGCCGGTGATGATCCACCGCGCGCTGTTCGGCTCGATCGAACGGTTCTTCGGCATCCTGACCGAGCACTATGCCGGTGCCTTCCCGGCGTGGCTGGCGCCCGTGCAGGTGGTCGGCATCCCGGTCGCCGACGATCACGTGCCATACCTCAACGGCCTTGCTGCGCAACTGAAGATGCACGGCATCCGGGCCGACGTGGACGCCAGCGACGACCGGATGGCCAAGAAGATCGTGAACCACACGAATCAGAAGGTGCCGTTCATGCTGGTGGCAGGCGACCGTGACGTCGACGCCAACGCGGTCAGCTTCCGCTTCGGTGACCGCACCCAGCTCAACGGTGTGCCACGCGATCAAGCCGTCGCGGCGATCGCCCAGTGGATCGCAAGTCGCGAAAACGCCGCTCCGACAGCCGAACTGCTCAAGGTGGGCGCCTCGAAGTGAGCCGCGATGAGCGCTTGCGCGAAGAGCAGACGTCGGAGTACGACGACCGCACGATCGTCGACCACGGCGTCGGTGAGCCCGACCACCTCCAACGCCTGTGGACGCCGCATCGGATGACATATATCGCCGAAGCGCCGATGAAGGGCGGTTCCGCGGCATCCGATCAGCCCTTCACCGATATCCCCACTCTCTCCGACGAGGACGGACTCGTCGTGGCACGCGGCGAGCTGGTGTACGTCGTGCTCAACCTCTACCCGTACAACCCTGGGCACTCGATGGTGGTGCCGTACCGGCGGATCTCGGAGCTCGAAGACCTCACCACCGAGGAGAGCGCCGAGCTGATGGCGTTCACCCAGAAGGTGATTCGCGTGATCAAGGCCGTGTCGCATCCGCACGGTTTCAACGTGGGGCTGAACCTAGGCAGTTCGGCAGGAGGGTCCCTGGCCGATCATCTGCACATGCATGTGGTCCCGCGGTGGAGCGGCGATGCGAACTTCATCACGATCATCGGCGGCTCGAAGGTCATCCCGCAACTGTTGCGCGAGACCCGCGAGCTCTTGGCCACCGAGTGGGCGAAGCAGCCGTGAGCAACTTCTACCTGATGACCCGCGCGGCGTACGAAAAGCTGTCGAAGCCGCTCGCGAAGGGCGCGCTGCGGGCAGGTTTCACCCCCGACAGCATCACGATCCTCGGCACGGCCGGGACCGTCCTCAGCGCGCTCACGCTCTTCCCGATCGGGCAACTGTGGTGGGGTGCATTTGCCGTGTTCATATTCGTGCTCGCCGACATGCTCGACGGCGCGATGGCACGTGAGCGCGGCGGCGGCACCCGCTTCGGTGCGGTCCTGGACGCGACCTGCGACCGCATCGGTGACGGCGCGGTGTTCTGCGGCCTGCTGTGGTGGGCGACCTTCGGGCTGAAGAGCACGTCGCTGGTCGTGGCCACGCTGATCTGCCTGGTCACCTCGCAGGTCATCTCCTACATCAAGGCCCGCGCCGAGGCCAGCGGGCTGTCGGGTGAGGGCGGCATCATCGAGCGACCGGAACGGCTGATCATCGTGTTGGTGGGCGCCGGGCTGTCCGGTGTGCCGTTCTTGCACATGCCCTGGCTGCTCCACGTCGCGATGTGGGTGCTCGCGGTGGCGAGCCTGGTCACGGTGGGGCAGCGGTTGCACACCGTGCGGACGTCGCCCGGCGCGATGGAACCCCTGACGCGCACCGACGCCGTCAACGGCGACAAACCCGAGACGTGGGGGCACCACCCGCCCGGAGGGCAGGGGGAGGAGCCATGAACAGCACCCCGGCGGGACAGAAAACGGATAGCAGAGGCCGTTTCCCGTTCGGGGGCCATCTCACCGATCTGGGCTACGCCGCCGGCTGGCGGCTGGTGCGGGCGATGCCGGAGTTCATGGCGCGCAACGCTTTTGACGCAGGTGCGCACTACGCGGCTCGCGGCGGCGGACCCAAGCAGCTGCGCAAGAATCTGGCCCGGGTCGTCGGCGTGACGCCTGACCAGGTGCCGGACGGGCTGATTCGTGCTTCGCTGGGCTCATACGCGCGGTACTGGCGGGAGGCGTTTCGGTTGCCCTCGATGGATCTGACAAAGCTCGGCGAGCAGCTTGACCCGCACTTTGCGGGCAAGGAGCACATTGCTGCCGCACTTGACACCGGCCGCGGCGCGGTCCTGGTACTGCCGCACAGCGGGAACTGGGACATGGCCGGGGTATGGCTCGTGTGGAAACACGGCACCTTTACCACCGTGAACGAGCGGCTCAAGCCCGAGTCTTTGTATAACCGGTTCATCGCTTACCGCGAAAGCCTCGGTTTCGAGATGCTGCCGCTGACCGGAGGCGAGCGGCCGCCTTTCGAGGTGCTGGTGGAACGGCTACGCGACAACCGCCCGATTTGCTTGATGGCCGACCGCGACCTCAGCCGCAACGGCGTGCAGGTCGACTTTTTCTCCGAACCCACTCGCATGCCGGCGGGTCCGGCGAAGCTGGCAATCGAAACCGGTGCTCGATTGATCACGGTGCACTGCTGGTACACACCGCGCGGCTGGGGTTTCCAGGTGCAGCCACCTGTTGACACGTCATCGGGTGACGTCGCGCTCGTCACGCAGGTAATGGCCGACCAGTTCGCCCGCGGCATCGCCGCCCACCCGGCCGACTGGCACATGGTTCAGCCGCAATGGCTATCCGATCTCTCCGATGAGCGTCGCGCGAAACTGGAGTCCTGCTGATGAGCGCTTGCGCGAAGAAGAGACCGTGATGCGCATCGGCATGGTCTGCCCGTATTCGTTCGACGTGCCCGGCGGAGTGCAGTCGCACGTGCTTCAGCTGGCCGAGGTGATGGATGGGCGCGGCCACGAAGTCAGCGTGCTGGCGCCGTCGTCACCGCACGTGGAGCTCCCGGATTACGTGGTGTCCGGCGGCAAGGCGGTGCCGATCCCGTACAACGGGTCGGTGGCCCGGCTGCGGTTCGGGCCCGCCACCCATCGCATGGTCAAAAGATGGCTGGCCGAAGGCGATTTCGATGTGCTGCATCTGCACGAGCCGAACGCGCCGAGCCTGTCGATGCTGGCGCTGAACATCGCCGAGGGCCCGATCGTCGCGACGTTCCACACGTCGACCACAAAGTCGTTGACGCTCACCGTGTTCGAGCCCTTCCTGCGGCCGATGCACGAGAAGATCGTCGGCCGCATCGCGGTGTCGGACCTGGCGCGGCGGTGGCAGATGGAGGCGTTGGGCAGCGACGCCGTCGAGATCCCCAACGGCGTGGACGTCGCGTCGTTCGCGCGTGCGCCGCTGTTCGACGGCTACCCGCGGCCGGGTAAGTCGGTGCTGTTCCTTGGCCGCTTCAACGAGCCCCGCAAAGGCATGGCCGTGCTGTTGGGCGCATTGCCGACGCTGGTGAAGGCGTTTCCCGACATCGAGATCCTGATCGTCGGCCGCGGCGACGAGGAGGAACTGCGCGAGCACGCCGGGAAACTGGCCGGCCATCTGCGCTTCCTCGGTCAGATCGACGACGCCGAGAAGGCGTCGGCGATGCGCAGCGCCGACGTGTACTGCGCCCCGAACATCGGCGGGGAGAGCTTCGGCATCGTGCTTGTCGAGGCCATGGCGGCCGGCACCGCGGTGGTGGCCAGCGACCTCGATGCGTTCCGCCGCGTTCTCGTCGACGGAAAGGCCGGGCGGCTGGTGCCGGTCGACGACGCCGCGGGATTGGCGGCGGGGCTGGTTGCGGTGCTCGAGAACGACGCCGTGCGGGGGCGCTACGTGGATGCCGCGGCCGAGGCGGTGCGCCGCTACGACTGGTCCGTTGTCGCCCGCCAGATCATGCGGGTCTACGAGACCGTCGCGGGGTCAGGGGCGAAGGTGCAGGTGGCTAGTTGATCACGTGGGTGGTGATCATTGCGCTGGCGGTGCTGGCCGTCGTCATCCTGCTCGTTGCGGCGTGGGCCTATCAGACCGCCCACCGGCTGGACCGGCTGCACGTCCGGTATGACCTCTCGTGGCAGGCGCTCGACGGGGCGCTGGCCCGGCGGGCGGTGGTGGCGCGTGCGGTCGCCGTCGAGGCGTACGGCGGAGGCCCCGCCGGCAAGCGACTGGCCGCATTGGCCGGCGCCGCCGAGCGCGCACAGAGAACCGCCCGTGAGGCCGCGGAAAACGAGTTGTCTGGCGCGCTGACCCTCGTCGACCCCGGGTCGCTACCGGTGGCGCTGGTCGCCGAGCTCGCCGATGCCGAGGCGCGGGTGCTGTTGGCCCGTCGCTTCCACAACGACGCCGTCCGCGACACACTGGCGCTGCGCGAACGGCCTGCCGTGCGGATGCTGCGGCTTGGCGGAACCGCGGCGCTGCCAACCTATTTCGAGATCGCCGAGCGTGCGGAGGCGACACCGACGGTCGACCGGCGGGTGTCGGCGCGCGTCGTGCTCCTCGACGACGACGGTGACGTCCTGCTGCTCTGCGGGTCCGACCCGGCGAACGAGGACGGGGACCCGCCGCGGTGGTGGTTCACCGTCGGCGGGGCTGCCCAGCAGGGCGAGACGCTGCCCGAGGCGGCGGTGCGCGAACTGGAGGAGGAGACGGGGCTGCGGGTCGATCCGGCCGACATGGTCGGACCGGTCTGGCGGCGCGATGCGGTCATCGACTTCAACGGATCGGTCATCCGCAGCGAGGAGATATTCTTCGTGCACCGCACCAGGCGGTTCGAGCCGTCAACAGCCGGCCGCACGGGTTTGGAGCGGGCCTACATTCACGGCCACCGCTGGTGCGATGCGACAATGATCGCCGAGCTGGTCGCCACGGGTGAAACCGTCTATCCGTTGCAACTCGGTGAGCTTCTCGAGGAGGCGAACGCGCTGGCCGACGCACGGGGCGCGGTGCCGCGGCGGCAGCTGCAGTCGATCCGCTGAGAAGGCTGAGGTGTTGCGGATGCTGCGGATTTAACACATTTGCCGCCACCTTTACACTGGATCAGTAGCGATTTGGAGGAGATAGCAGTGGAAACCGCAGCTGGATCGAACGGGTCGGCCAACAGCCAGACCGGAACGGCGCGGGTCAAGCGCGGCATGGCCGAGATGCTCAAGGGCGGCGTGATCATGGACGTCGTCACGCCCGAGCAGGCCCGCATCGCCGAGGGCGCCGGCGCCGTGGCCGTCATGGCGTTGGAGCGAGTGCCCGCGGACATCCGCGCCCAGGGCGGGGTATCGCGGATGAGCGATCCCGACATGATCGAGGGCATCATCTCCGCGGTCACCATCCCGGTGATGGCCAAGGCCCGCATCGGGCACTTCGTCGAGGCGCAGATTCTGCAGAGCCTCGGTGTCGACTACATCGACGAGTCGGAGGTGCTCACCCCGGCCGATTACACCCACCACATCGACAAGTGGAAGTTCACCGTGCCGTTCGTGTGCGGCGCGACCAACCTCGGCGAGGCACTGCGCCGCCTCACCGAGGGCGCGGCGATGATCCGGTCCAAGGGTGAGGCGGGCACGGGTGATGTGTCCAATGCGACCACGCACATGCGCCAGATCGGTGGCGAGATACGTCGGCTGACGTCGCTGTCCGAAGACGAGTTGTACGTCGCGGCAAAGGAATTGCAGGCACCTTATGAACTCGTTGTGGAGGTGGCGCGAGCAGGCAAGCTGCCGGTGACGCTGTTCACCGCGGGTGGTATCGCGACGCCGGCGGATGCGGCGATGATGATGCAGTTGGGCGCCGAGGGAGTGTTCGTCGGTTCGGGCATCTTCAAGTCCGGTGACCCGGCGCAGCGGGCGGCCGCCATCGTCAAGGCGACGACCTTCTATGACGACCCCGACGTGCTGGCCAAGGTGTCACGCGGGTTGGGGGAGGCCATGGTCGGCATCAACGTGGAGGAGATCGCGGCCCCGCACCGGCTCGCCGAACGCGGCTGGTAAACAAGCCAGATGGCGATCGAAGAGATCCTTGACCTCGAACAACTCGAGGTCAACATCTACCGCGGCGGGGTGTTCAGCCCCGAATCCGGCTTCCTGCAGCGGACATTCGGCGGACACGTCGCGGGCCAGTCCCTGGTCTCGGCGGTCCGGACGGTGGAGCCGCGCTTTGCGGTGCACTCACTGCACGGATACTTCCTGCGGCCCGGTGACGCCAAGGAGCCGACGGTCTTCATCGTCGAACGGCTCCGCGACGGTGGTTCGTTCGTCACCAGACGTGTCAACGCGATCCAGCACGGCGAGAGCATCTTCTCGATGTCGGCGTCGTTCCAGATCGACCAGAGCGGGATCGAGCACCAGGACGCCATGCCATACGCGCCTCCGCCAGACGACCTGCCGAGTTTCATCTCGAAGGGCGGTGCGTTCGACGACGCGGGATTCGCACAGTTCGCGGAGTGGGATGTCCGGATGGTTCCGCGTGACCAGCTCAAGCTCCTGCCCGGCAAGGCGTCACAACAGCAGGTGTGGTTCCGGCACAAGGACCCACTGCCCGACGACCACGTGTTGCACATCTGCGCGCTGGCCTACATGAGCGACCTGACGCTGCTCGGTTCGGCACAGGTGACCCACGTCGAGGAGCGCAAGCACTTGATGGTGGCGTCTCTGGACCATGCGATGTGGTTCATGCGGCCGTTCCGCGCCGACGAATGGCTGCTGTATGACCAGTCGTCACCGTCGGCGTGCGGGGGCCGGGCGCTGACTCAGGGCAAGATCTTCACCCGTACCGGCGAGATGGTGGCGGCCGTGATGCAGGAGGGGCTCACCCGCTACCGACGCGACTTCAAACCATGAGCACGCCGCGCGTCGGCGTGCTCGCGCTGCAGGGCGACACCCGCGAACATCTGGCGGCGCTGCGTGAGGCCGGAGCCGACGCGACTACCGTGCGCCGTGTCAACGAGCTCGAAGCTGTCGACGCGCTGGTGATACCCGGCGGGGAGTCCACCACGATGAGCCACCTGCTGCGCGAGTTCGAACTGCTCGAGCCGTTGCGGGCGCGGCTGGCCGAAGGCATGCCTGCCTACGGCTCGTGTGCCGGGATGATCCTGCTGGCAACCGAGATTCTGGACGCGGGCGCCGAGGGTCGGGCTGCCGTCCCGCTCAAGGCCATCGATATGACGGTGCGCCGCAACGCCTTTGGTCGCCAAGTCGACTCGTTCGAGGGCGACTTTCCGTTCGAGGGGCTCGACGACCGCGTGCATGCGGTGTTCATCCGCGCGCCGTGGGTCGAACGGGTCGGCCCCGATGTGCAGGTGCTGGGCCGGGCCGCCGGGCACATCGTCGCCGTGCGGCAGGGCCGCATGCTGGCGACGGCGTTTCATCCGGAGATGACGGGTGACCGCCGCATCCACAAGCTCTTCGTCGACATGCTGTAGTCGATTTGTGACCGATGCCACTCTTCGTCACTGCCTGGTTATGGAATGATCGGTACGAAATGGGACTTGTGTAGGGCAATCGAGTCGAGCCCATCGAAGGAGACCCCCATGAAGAACGATCAGATCGTCGCATTCGTCACCGGTGCCAATCGCGGACTGGGTAAGCGGTTCGCCGCCCAGCTCGTCGAGCGCGGTGCAAAGGTATACGCCGCTGCGCGGCGCCCCGAGACGATCGACGTGCCCGGCGTTGTACCCGCTCAGCTCGACGTCACGGATCCGGAGTCCGTCGCCCGCGCCGCCAGTGTGGCCGGCGACGTCAACGTCCTGATCAACAACGCAGGCGTGTCGACCGGCGCGTCCCTGCTCACGGGCCCGATGGATGATGTGCGACTGGAGATGGAGACGCACTACTTCGGCACGCTGTCCGTTACCCGCGCGTTCGCTCCGATCGTCGAAGCCAACGGCGGCGGGTCGATCCTCAATGTGCTTTCCGTGTTGTCGTGGGCGCATTCGCCCGTCTTCGGTGCATATTCCGCGGCGAAGGCGGCTGAGTGGGCGATGACCGATGCCATCCGGCAGGAGCTCGCTCCGCGTGGAATCCACGTCGCCTCTTTACATGTCGGCTTCATGGACACCGACATGGCCGACTTCGTCCCTGCGGACCAGAAGACCGACCCCTCGGCGGTCGCCAAGCTCGCACTGGAGGGGCTCTTCGCGGGTGAGCCGGAGGTCATCGCCGACGACATCTCGCGCCGAGTCAAGGCTCAGCTGTCCGCCGCTCCCGTTGTGTGGGCCGGATAATCACGCCGAAACCACCGGAAGCAGTAGCCGTGACGACGAGCGGACGGTGTTCAGGCTGCTGGTGCCGACGCTGGCGTGCCGGAAGTTCATGATCACCGGCGCCGACGGATCTTGGTCGTCGCTGGCGAGGATCAGCCGGATGCGATGGCCCGTCTTGAAGCGACGGGCATTGGGCACCAACGGGATTCGGTACTCGACGTCCTCGCCGATCGGCACGGCCTGGGCCCGGCGGCATGGGAGGACTGGTCCGCCGGGCAAGCTGGCCGCCTCGTCGACCTCGCGAAGGCTGGCCCGGAGCCAGCCCGCGGTTATATCGGTCACCGTCTCGTCGGGGGAGACGTCCTGCAGCATTGCGATCCATGCCGTGTCCGACGCCGTCGCGGCTGCAACGAGCCGTAACTCGATGTCGCCCACCATGTCCAGCGCCTCTTCCAGCGGGTCGCTGGTCCACATCAGCGTCGACGGCGGATCGATCGGGCTGGGGTTGGCGCGATTCAGGCCCGCGCCCAGCACCATGTACTCGCGGGCGCCGGGCTCACCTTCGTCATCTGCCAGCGTGCCGTCGGCGCGCAGTGCAAGTTCGCGATGCGTCCCACGCGGAGGCCATGACTCGGCAGAGTGCCATTCGTCGGAGCCCGGCAGCGCGTAACGCACCGGGTCGCCATCGACGATACCGGTGTCCCGGCCCTTCAGCCAGTGATCGAACCAGGCGAGAGCTTCCGTGTGCAGGCTCTCCCACGGCCAGGTCAATCCGTAGCGGTCGAGCATGCCCATGCGCACATTCGGGTTGTCCGCCAATGCCTTCCACGCGAGAAACGTTGACGGCAGATGCAGCGGAACGTTCTCCCAGTCGCAGCCGAGGTATACCGGAATGTCGATTCGATCCAGCAGTGGGGTGAGATCCCGCTCGTCCCACCACTCGTCGCGCAAGGGGTGCTTGACGGCGGCGTTGAGCCAAAGCTGGTCCCAGGGATGCGGGTCGTGGGGCAGCTTCAGCAACTGGCGCATCACCACGAGCGAGGCCTCGCCGTTCATCGTGGCGAACTTGCGGTGCAGCGGCGGCGCGTGCAGCACCTTGCGTGCAAGCTGTACGGGCAGGCTGCGCCAGAACTCGTCACTGCGGTCGGACGTGAGGCCGATCATCGACAGAAACGGTGTGACGAAGCCCGAGCTCAGCAGGCCGTGATGCACGGCTCCCTCGTAGAGGTCGGCGGTGACGGCGAGCGGGAAGATCGCCTTCAAGTGCGGGGGGCGCTCGACGGCGGCTTCGAGCTGCGTCATGGCGAAGTAGCTGATGCCGATCATGCCGACATTGCCGTCACACCACGGTTGGGCAGCCGCCCACTCGACGAGGTCGTACATGTCCAGGCGCTCCTGTGCGTCGAAGAACCCGTACTCGCCCTCGGAGTCCCCGGTGCCTCGCAGGTTCGCGATGACGTGGACATATCCGCGGGGCACCCAGAAGTCGGTCGCGCCTGCCTCGATGAAGCCCATGGGAGCGCCGAGGTCTTGTATCTGGCGCGGGTACGGGGACGCAGCGATCAGCGCGGGGAAACGTCCGCCGGCATCGGGCCGGTGGACGTCGGCCATGAGTGCGGTCCCGTCGCGCATGGTGATCGCGACGTTGTTGTCGTGCCGCATGTCGAATTCCGGCTCGCTGAGCTGGCGGTAGTCCCGTCCGGTGGTTTGCGGGCCGTTGAGTTGCCTGGTCATAGTTTCACGTTACGTTGAAACTAGTCTCAACGCAACGTGAAATTCACGCTATGATGAAACTCATGGCGAAGCGGTCCATCACTCCCGGCCCGCGCGACGAGCGCGGCGTGCTGTCGGCGCGGATTCTGACGGCCGCGCGCGAGGCGTTCGCCGAGACCGGCTGGGCGGGGACCACGATGAGGGCGGTGGCTCGTGCGGCCGACGTCGACCCGGCACTGGTCTATCACTACTTCGGGTCCAAGGAGGGTCTGCTCGAAGCCGCGACGAACCCCCCGCCGAGGTGGCTGGAGAACGTCGCGAAGACGTGGACGACACCGGTGTCCGAGCTCGGCAGCGCGCTGCTGCGGTTGATGCTCGGTGCGTGGGCCGACGACGAGGTCGGTCCCGTGTTGCGGGCGGTTCTGCAGACCGCCGCCCACGAGCCGAGCACCCGCGAAAAGCTTCGCAGAATCGTGGAGAGCAGCCTGATTGGCGTGTCTCAACTCGGGGTCGATGAGCGCGATCGGATGGTGCGAAGCGGGCTGATCTCCTCGCAGATCATGGGACTGGCGATGATGCGGTACGTGTGGAGGATCGAACCGGTCGCCTCGATGAGTGACGATGAGGTCGTCGCGGCCGTCGCACCGAATCTGCAGCGTTACATCGAGGGTGAACTCCGATGACCAGCGACGAGCTGGTCTCGCAAGATCTTTCCTGCCGCGTTCCTCGGCAGCGCCTCGGTGCGGATCTCCCACGACGTCGGCACCTTGTAGGCCGGCAGTCCGCCGCGACACCACGCGGTGAGGGCAGCCTCATCGACCACGCCCGTGCCGTCCAGCACCACGAACGCCTTGACCGCTTGTCCCGTGACGGGATCCTCGACGCCCGCGACGCACGCCTCCACGACGGCGTCATGCTCCTCGAGGCGGTTCTCGACCTCCGAGGGAAACACGTTCTCCGACGACACGAAGATCACGTCACGGGCGCGAGAGTTGATGTACAGCAGGCCGTTTTCGATGCGCCCGACGTCGCCCATGTTCAGCCAGCGTCCCGGCCCGTATACACGAGCGGTCGTGTCGGGATCGTTCCAGAACTCGAGCATGGTGTACGGGCTCCGCACATGAATCAGACCCTCTGAACCGTCCGGCAGGTCGTGGCCTTTGTCGTCGCGGATGCGAACCTGCACGCCGTCCTGGATGGGCCCCGTCGACTCGGGGTGCTCGTCGAAGGCGGGACCCCGGATAACCGCGACGGCGCCGCACGACTCCGTACTCGTGTAGCCCATCAGCATGCTGTCCATTCCCTTCGGAAAAGCTTCGTAGAGAACGTGTTTGACCGCGGGCGTCATCGGTGCGCCACCGATCGACACCATCTGCAGGCTGGACAGGTCGTACTTCGGGCGCGCCGGATGGGCCGCGACACGGGGACCGGCACTGCCCAGTGGCGCCCAGTGGGTGATCTGTTCGGATTCAATGGCCTTCAGCGTGCGTTCCTCGTCGAACCGGCCCGGACGCAATACCAGGAGCGCGCCGTAGGCGGTGTAGATGACGATTCCGCCGTAGAGACCGGACAAGTGAAAGAACGGCGCAGCAGCGAGTACCCGTGGCGGCGGCGGTATCTCGGTGGGAAAGGCGGCCATCGTCAGCAGGGTGTTGAACGTCGCGCACGTGGTGATGCCGATCACGGCGCGGTGGGAATGCACGACGGCCTTCGCCTTGCCTGTCGTGCCGCTGGTGAACAGCAGGATGGCGGGGTCGTCTTCGTGCGTGTCCGGTGTGACGGGGTCGGCGGCCAGTTCGCTGGTGATGCGGTGGTACAAAGCGGCGTCCAGCTTCAGGACGGGGGCCCCACCAACCATCGCAGCGCGCCGCTCGTCCGCCATCACGATGGATGGCGTCGTCAGCTGCAGAGCCGCCTGTGTCTCCGGTTCGCTCCAGTAGCTGTTCATCGCGGTGGCGACGGCGCCGCTGGCAAGCGTGGCCCAGAATGCGATGACCCATTCCAGTGAGTTGGCCGCGAAGACGCCGACCCGGTCGCCCGGCCGCACACCGTGCTCCTCGCGCAGAATGCGCGACAGATTGCCGACTGCGGCCATGTGCTTCCGATACGTCAGCCGGCGCTCGCCGTCCGCAAGGTATTCGCCGTCGGGGTTGTTCGCGGTCGACGCGCGCAGCAGATTGAAGATCGAGGTCTCGCGGTTCTTGAAGACCGCCATGCGCTCGCCGAGGACGTCGTCCTCGACCACCTCGAACAACCCGCCAGGGCAGATGAGCGAGCGCCCGAATTCGGTGTCGACGGCCAGCGAGAACGTGTCTCGAATGAGCTCGGAAAGCATTCGCGCGACCCCCAGCCTTGAGCGACTTCTGTGCGATTTGTAGCGCCCAGCGCAACAAACTGCGCGCAAATCGCGGAAAGTAGGCGGATGACGATGATCGAGGTGGAGCCGCAGCCGCGCATCGACACGCTGGTGCGCTTGCCCGGCGGCGGCGAGGCGCGCAGGACCGAGTACACCGGCACGGCCTGGTTCGACGGCAAACCCCAGGGGCCATCGTCGACGCCGCCGCGACCTTCACCGACGACCCGTCTGGCACCCCGACCTGGATCCAGATGCACGTCAACGGCCACCTCGGCTGGCCGGCCGGTGTCGGCTACCGCGTCGTCGCGCTGACGCCGCCTGACGCCGTGCGATGAGGGATAAACCTCCACGTAGACTCGTTGATCGGACTCTGAAGTAGTGAAAGAGGTAGTACTGCATGAGCGGCCATTCCAAGTGGGCCACCACCAAGCACAAGAAGGCTGTGATCGACGCTCGCCGCGGCAAGAATTTCGCCCGATTGATCAAGAACGTCGAGGTGGCCGCGCGCGTCGGTGGCGGTGATCCCGGCGGCAACCCGACGCTGTACGACGCCATTCAGAAGGCGAAGAAGAACTCGGTCCCCAACGACAACATCGAGCGAGCCCGCAAGCGTGGCGCCGGCGAGGAGGCAGGCGGCGCCGACTACCAGAGCATCACCTACGAGGGCTACGGACCCAACGGTGTCGCGGTGCTGATCGAATGCCTGACCGACAACCGCAACCGCGCGGCGGGCGAGGTACGCGTCGCGGTGACCCGCAACGGCGGCAATATGGCCGACCCCGGTTCGGTGTCGTATCTGTTCTCCCGCAAGGGTCTCGTCACGCTGGCGAAGGACGGCCTCACCGAGGACGATGTGCTGACGGCGGTGCTCGACGCCGGTGCAGAGGAAGTCAACGATCTCGACGACGGCTTCGAAATCATCTGTGAGCCGGGCGATCTCGTTGGGGTACGCACCGCGCTGCAGGACGCGGGCATCGACTACGAATCGGCGGAGGCCAGCTTTCAGCCGTCGGTGACGGTGCCTGTGGACCTCGAAGGCGCCCGCAAGGTGGTCAAGCTGATCGACGCGCTGGAGGATCTCGACGATGTCCAGGACGTCTACACCAACGTCGACATCCCCGACGACGTAGCCACCGTCCTCGACGAGGAGTAACTCACGCGCGCATGTCCACGGCCGAGGTAGTACGCAACAAGGAGACCTTCAGGCGCCTTGAAGACGCCGTGAACACCTGTGACGCGGAGTTCATCTCGAAGTCGATCGACGAGCTCGTCGAGCCGGACGCGACGGTCCGCACGCCACTGCCGAGCGACGCGACCGGGGCGCAACTCCTCAAGCAAGTGTGGGCGGTGCTCCTACTGGCCTTCCCTGATCTGCACCTCAATGTCGAGGACCTGATCGGAGAGGACGACAAGGTCGTCGCACGGATCGTGGTCACCGGGACCCACCTCGGCGACTACATGGGCCTGGAGCCCACCGGCAAATCCATTGCGTACGACGAGATTTTCATCTTCCGCTTTGGCAACGGCCGGGTGGTCGAGACCTGGGGCGTCGTCGATGTTCTCTCGCAGATGAGGCAGCTCGGAGCGATCCCGGATTAGCTCATGCGGGGTGCAGGCTGACCGGCACGCCCGAGTAGCGCGTCATCCCGGTCACCAAGTCGATGTCGTCCTTGCTGGTGAGCAGGTTGACGTTCGCCGCGGCATGGCCGTGCGGTACCGATACCGCGCCGCGGCGAACGGACGCATCGACCCGCGCAACCCCGGTCAGCTCGCCGTGCTCACTACGCACGATCAGCTTCTGATGGTCCGTCACACCCGCCGCGGCCGCATCGTCGGGGTGGAGGACGATCTCGGCGGCCTCACCGAGAAACTCCAGCTGCGCGTTGAGCCGACGCAGCTGCCTGCGTGGCACCAGCACGAGCGGAGCGGGCTCCCGCAGCCCGTGCAGCTGATCGACGAGTACGCGGGGAGCGAGGCGCCAGCCGCCCAACCGGTCGATGTGCCGGTCCACCCATGGCGCAGGCAGTTCGAGATCGGCTTCGGCCCAGCCGTTCGCGACGAGCTCGTCGTACGGGGCACGGCCGCCGGAGCACACCCGCGCGAGCATCTCCTCGTCGGTGGCGCCGGTATCGGCCAGCTCGTGGCCGAGCCGTCGACCGATCTCCGCCAGCACCCACCACATCGAACGTCGTTGTCCCACAGGGGCAACCAGCGCGTCGGTGTGCTGCGCCGAGACCCGCGGGCAGAGGAAGTCCCACAGCGTGACGTCGGGCCGCTCGAGCTGACCTTTAGTGGGCAGCAGGTGCGTCGACACCGCCGTCGTCTCGGTCGGGAGGATCTCGGTGGTGGCCAGTACGTCGAGCTTCTGCAGCGCCTTCAGCAGCGACCCGGCGTCGGGGAACGCGGTGAGCAGGCTGCCACCGAGGTTCAGGAAGGCGCGGATGTTGCCCGCATCGATCTCGTCGGGCAGAGCGGCGCACGGCCATTCCCGCAGAAACGCCTGGGTCTCCGGACGACTGCGTGGACCGGGTCCGAAGCGCCCCTCCGGCGGTGTGATCGGCAGTTCGAAGCTTTCGAGTTGGTATGCGTAGCCGGGATGGAACCAGATCCCGCCGGGGCGATTCATCGAATCCGTGATGATCAGCAACGCCCACGAAAGCCATTGCGTCACATTGGCACTCGGGGACATCGTGACTCCGGTGCCGGTATCGATCGCGATCCGACCCGCCCGGCGTACCGCGCTCAGTAGCCGTTCGAGCTCGGCTTCGGGGACATCTGAGATCGTTGAGGCGTGCCCCAACGTGAACGGCTCGACCGCGGCAGCGAGCGCGTCAACGTCCTGGGCGGAAGCTTTCACACCGTCGCGCAGCACTTCACGCACCAGATAGGCGAGCACCGCGTAGTCGGTGCCGGGCCTGGGCGCCAGGTGATGCGCAGCGAGCCTCGCGGTTTCGGTATAGCGGGGGTCGACGACCCAGACGTCGGCATGCTTCGTGAGATCGCGGATCGCTCCGCGGGGGTTCGGCAACCCAATGGTATGCCCGTGGGAGACAACGGGATTGCTGCCGATCAACATCATGAACGCGGCGTTTTCGTAGTCCGGCCGCCCGGTCAGCGCCGACGAGCCACCCATCAGCTCGGACATCAAGACCTTGGCGGTGCCGTCGATCGTCAACGGGCTGAACTTCGCAGGGGTGCCGATCGCAGCGTGCAGCGATTGCGCGATCCGATAGCCGACCGCGTCCATGCCGACGCCGGTACCGAAGTTGATGCCGACGGATTCGGGCCCGTAGGTGTCGATGGTGTCGCGCAGCTTGGCGCCGAGGTCGTCGAGGCAGGCCTCCCACGTGGTGTCTTGCAGCGTGCCGTCGATCCGCATCTGCGGACGCTCGAGCCGGTCGGGATGGTGGTGGATCTGCGGCAGCGCGCGGCCCTTCGGGCAGGTGTAGCCGTGGGAGAACGGATGCTCGCCGTCGCCGTGCACCGCGACCACCCGGTCCCCGTCGATGTCGACGAGGATGCCGCACACCGATGTGCAGACCCGGCAGAAACTTCGGACCGTGGGCATAGGCGAACCGTACTCTCGCTGCCCCGATCAGCCGCCGAGAAACTCGTCGATCGCCCGCGCGGTCTGCTCCGGCTGATCGAGCATGACCAACACGTTCGCGTCGTCCACATAGCGCAGCGTCCCGCCGGTCAACTCGGCCAGGCGCGTCGCGTGATCGTCCGGCATCACCGGGTTCCTGCTCCACAGCACCAGCACGTCGCCGTCGAAGTCGGCGAGCCGACTGGTGGCCCGGATCAGATCGGCTTTGTCGAACTTGGTCCGGCAATACTTGACAAGGTCCTGCCGGATCCGGCGATCAGCCAGGCCCGCCGCCATCCACTCGTCGACAATGCCTTGCGGGACAGGCTTCTTCGCCATCTGACCGAACATCAGCCACTGCCGTCGCAGCCACCCGATCTTGAGCTGGCGCATCGCCATCGACACCGTGAACGTGTTGCGGCTGGCCAGCCACGCGACCTTGCCAGGGAAACCGGGCGGAAAGTTGTCGAACGCCTCCGATGGGCAGATCACCAGCCGCGCAACGCGTTTGTCGCGGCCGATGTCGGTGAGGAAGAGTGCGCCACCCCAGTCGGTGACCACCAGCGTGACGTCGGCGAGGTCCAGCGCGTCCAGAAAATCTCCGACGATGTCAACCATCCCCGGCAGGGTCAGGTCCGCGTCGTCGCGCATCGGGATGCGATGGCCGCCCATCGGCAGGATCGGCAGCAAAAAGCGGTAGCCCTGGGGAAGCAGGGGCAGCGCCAGGTTCCACTGGGCATCGTTCATGAGCAGACCGTGGAGCAGCACGACGGGAGCGCCGTTCGGATCGCCCTGCTCGCGGTATTCGATGGTTCCGGCGGTGAGATCGACGGATTTCATGGCAACCTTTCGGCACTAGAACGACAATTCTAGAATATATGCTCTAGTCTGTAGCCGGGAGGCGAGAATGGCAAGGTCGACCAGGGAATCGATCCTGACCGCCGCGGCGGAGTTGATGCGGCACAAGGGCTACGGCGCGGTCGGCATGAAGGACATCGCTGCCGCATCCGGCGCGCCGATCGGCTCGCTGTACCACCACTTCCGTGGCGGCAAGGTCCAGATCGCGCGCGAGGCGCTGATCAACGCAGGCCATGCCTACGCGCTGCTCATCCCGTCGATCGTCGACGAGTACACCGACGTCGGCGACGCGATCGACGGCGTTTTCACCCAGGCCGCCGAGGACATGGCCGGCACCGGGTTCGCGAACATGTGCCCGGTCGCCAGCGTCGCCGCCGAGGTCGCCGACACCGTCGAGGAACTCCGCGAAACCTCGGCGACGGTGTTCCAGGGCTGGGTCGACGGGGGTAGCGCGTACTTTTCATCGCGCGGACTCGATGCTTCGCAGGCTCGCGAGGTGACACTCGCCTTGATCGGCGCGTTGGAAGGTGCCTTCGTTCTCGCTCGCACGCTGCGGAGCACCGAACCGCTGCACGCCGTGGGCCGGGCGCTGGCTCCGCGATACCGGGGCGTGCCGATGACGTCGCACGTCACGACGTCAGTCAGCGGCTGACGAAGCTACCCGCGCCCGTTCGCCCTCGCGAAATCGTTCTCGAAGTCGCTCGTTTCGTCGAACACTCGCCCACGCTCGTCGGCCTCCGGGCTACCGGAGAACAAGCTCGCCGCCACCCGCGGCGTCTCGCCTTCGCCGTCGCGGCGGTCCTCCGGTTCCGCGGTTGGCGCGGTGGGCTCGATGCGTTGCGTCGGCAGACCGCCCGTGCGTCGCACCCAATCGACCATGCCCTCGCGCACCGCGCAGCGCAGGTCGAACAGCGCGCCGGCGTTGGGCGCGCTGACGACGATTCGCACCCGCACCACACCGCCGACGGCGTCGGTCACCTGAAGGACCCCGCGCCTGCCATCCCACTGGTCGCTGCCGGCGAGCAACCGGTCCAGTTCGGCGCGCATGTCGTGGAAGGGGACGGAGAAGTCGACGTCGAACTCGACCGCGCCCATGATCTCGGTGGCGCTGCGCGTCCAGTTCTCGAACGGCGTCGTCGTGAAGTACGTGCACGGCAGCACCAGCCGCCGCTCATCCCAGAGTCGGACGACGACATAGGTCAACGTGATCTCCTCGATGCGGCCCCACCACCGGCCTTCCTCGAGTTCGACGACGTCACCCACGCGAATCGCGCCCGAAAAGGCGATCTGCATGCCCGCGAACACCGCACCCAGCGACGTTTGTGCGGCGAGCCCCGCGACCACCGACAGCACGCCGGCGGAAGCGAACACGGTGGTGCCGATGTTGGAGAACGACGGGAACGTCGTGAGGATCGCTGCCACGCCCAGTACCACCACGATTGCGATGGCAAGCCTACGCAACACCGTCACCTGCGTGCGGATTCGCCGCCACCTGCGGTCGGCGTCGGTTATCTCGTCGTCGCCACCGGCGTACACCGAGATCATGCGACGTTCCACGACCATGACCAGGTTGGTCAGCAGCCACGTGAGCGTCGCGATCAGCAGAATCAGCAGGCCGTGATCCACCCATGGGCGCCACGAGTCAGCGGCGCTGGAGGTGCGCTGCACCGCGATCGACGCGGCGAGGACCATCAGGGTGGCACGCACCGACATGCGTGTGAGCGCCGCGATGTCGCCGAGCACGGCACTTCGGCGTCCGATGCGCGTCAGCGCCCAGGTCAGGATCACCCCCGCCAGACATGCGATGACCACAGCGCCTGCGGCCCACGCCAAGGTGACGGCGAGATTGGTTGCGGACTCCAGCTCTTTCTCGTCGGGCATCGGATGAATTCAGCTCCACGGATCGGGGTCGGCGTCTCTGGAGACGTTAGCGTCGGTCGTCCTCGTCGTCACATCGAGCTCGGCGCGTACCAGGCGGTAGGGCGTGTCTCTGCCCGATCATGTCCGCGGAGAACGTTAAGCTCTCGAACAGATGTTCACAGAAGGGGCCTGACGTGCGGGTAATGGGAGTCGACCCCGGACTGACCCGCTGCGGCCTGTCCGTCATCGAGGGCGGTCAGGGTCGCCGGGTCACCGCGCTGGACGTCGACGTGGTCCGCACCCCGTCCGACGAGCCACTGCCCCACCGGTTGCTCACCATCAGCGACGCCGTCGAGTATTGGATGGACACCCACCGTCCCGACGTCATCGCCATCGAGCGGGTGTTCTCGCAGCAGAACGTCTCCACCGTCATGGGCACCGCGCAGGCGGGCGGCGTGATCGCGCTGGCGGCCGCCAAACGCGGCATCGACGTGCACTTCCACACGCCGAGCGAGGTCAAGGCCGCCGTCACCGGCAGCGGCAACGCCGGTAAGGCGCAGGTCACCGCGATGGTCACCAAAATCCTTGCGCTGCAGGCGAAACCGACGCCCGCCGATGCCGCCGACGCGCTGGCGCTGGCGATCTGCCACTGTTGGCGCGCCCCGATGATCGCCCGGATGGCGGCGGCCGAGGCGATGGCCGCCGAACAACAACGGAAGTACAAGGCGAAATTGAAGGCGGCACGATGATCGCATCCGTTCGCGGCGAAGTTCTCGATATCGCACTCGACCACGTTGTCATCGAAGCGTGCGGGGTCGGCTACAAGGTGATGGCGACCCCGTCCACCCTCGCGACGCTGCGCCGCGGCAGTGAGGCCAGGCTGATCACCGCGATGATCGTGCGCGAAGACTCCCAAACGCTGTACGGCTTCGGCGGCGCCGACGCGCGTGACCTGTTCCTGACGCTGCTCGGCGTGTCAGGGGTGGGGCCGAAGATCGCGCTGGCCACCCTCGCGGTCTACGACGCGCCCTCGCTGCGACAGGCGCTTGCCGATGGCGACGTGACCGCGCTGACCCGGGTGCCGGGCATCGGGAAGCGCGGCGCCGAACGCATGGTCCTCGAACTGCGCGACAAGATCGGTCTTGTGACCCCGGCCGGTGCCGTTGCCTTGAACGGCCACTCGGTGCGCGGCCCGGTCGTGGAAGCACTTGTCGGACTTGGCTTTGCGGTGAAGCAGGCCGAGGAAGCCACGGACAAGGTGCTGGCCAACGAGCCGGAGGCGACCACGTCGAGCGCGCTGCGAGCAGCGCTTTCCATGCTGGGTAAGAATTGATGAGCGCTCGCGCGAAGAACAGACGATCATGAGCCGATTCGAAGACCCCGACCTCTCGGACGACGTCGAGGACCGGGACGTCTCGCCGGCGCTGACCGTCGGTGAAGGCGATATCGACGCCAGCCTGCGGCCGCGGTCGCTGCGCGAGTTCATCGGACAGCCGCGGGTGCGCGAGCAGTTGCAGTTGGTCATCGAGGGCGCCAAGAACCGCGGCGGCACACCGGATCACATTCTGCTGTCGGGTCCGCCCGGCCTGGGCAAGACCTCGCTGGCGATGATCATCGCCGCCGAACTCGGATCGTCGCTGCGGGTCACCTCGGGTCCCGCACTGGAGCGCGCGGGCGACCTGGCGGCCATGCTGTCCAATCTCGTCGAGCACGACGTGCTGTTCATCGACGAGATCCATCGCATCGCACGGCCCGCCGAGGAGATGCTGTACCTGGCGATGGAGGATTTCCGCGTCGACGTCATCGTCGGCAAAGGCCCTGGCGCCACATCGATTCCGCTCGAGGTCGCGCCGTTCACGTTGGTCGGGGCGACCACCCGGTCAGGCGCACTGACCGGACCACTGCGTGACCGGTTCGGGTTCACCGCGCACATGGACTTCTACGAGCCAGCCGAGTTGGAGCGGGTGCTGTCCCGGTCGGCGGGCATCCTGGGCATCGAGTTGGGTGCCGAGGCCGGCGCCGAGATCGCGCGTCGCTCCCGGGGCACGCCACGCATCGCCAACCGGCTGCTGCGCCGGGTCCGCGACTACGCGGAGGTTCGTGCCGACGGCGTGATCACCCGCGACATCGCCAAGTCAGCGCTGGAGGTCTACGACGTCGACGAGCTGGGCCTGGACCGGCTCGACCGCGCCGTACTATCCGCCCTGACACGCAGTTTCGGGGGCGGACCTGTCGGGGTGTCGACGCTCGCCGTCGCGGTCGGCGAGGAAGCCTCCACCGTCGAGGAGGTGTGCGAGCCGTTCCTGGTGCGAGCCGGGATGCTTGCCCGCACCCCGCGCGGCCGCGTCGCCACCGCCCAGGCGTGGACGCATCTCGGCATGACCCCGCCCAACGGGGTCAGTGGCCTGGGTCAGGCCGGGCTATTCGACTAGGGGGTCAATTGATCACTGCTGGTTTGGTTTTGGCGGTTCTAGCCGCACTGCTGCACGTCTACATCTTCGTCATGGAGTCGCTGACGTGGACCTCACCGCGCACCCGCGCGACGTTCGGCACGACGCCGGAGACCGCAGAGACCACCAAGGAGCTGGCGTTCAACCAGGGCTTCTACAACTTGTTCCTGGCGATCGTCACCGCGATCGGGGTGGCCGCTGTCCTCATAGGCGCCAAGGCTGTCGGTGTCGCACTGGTGTTCGCGGGCGTCGGGTCGATGCTCGCCGCGGCGCTGGTGCTCCTGCTGTCGTCACCGGACAAGGCTCGCGCGGCGATCACACAGGGAACGTTGCCGCTGATCGCGGTTGTGCTGCTGGTGATCGGGTTGGCGATCTAACGGCTTGCGCGCGAGTGTGAACCTACCGCGGGATTGTCAACGATTCTTCGCGGTAGGTTCACACTCGGCGACCGTCGCTACAGCAGTCCGAGCAGTTGCAGATCGGTCACGTACTTGACGATGACTTCCCGCGTCACATGCGGAATGTCTTTGTCCGGACCGATCTTCGCGTCCTGCACTGCCGCGCGGAACCGATCCGTCGGGGCGATCGAGCCGCGAATCGGGGTTTCCGGGCGCTGGTAGCTGTGCAGCAGCGGGAGCACCGAAGCCTGGCGCTGGCGCTCCGGCAGAGCGCGGATCGTCGTCTCGAACCGCTGCAACCAGGTGGCGTAATCACCGACGCGCTCGACCGGATATCCAGCTTCGATGAGCCAGTCGACGTACTCGTCGAGCCCGATGCCGTCGTCGTACGGGTTCATCACGTGATACGTCTCGAACCCGTCGACCACCCGTTCGCCCAGTGTGGAGATCGCCTCGGCGATGAATTCGACGGGCAGCCCGTCGTAGTGGGCCCGTTGCCGATTGCCGTCGGCGTCGAGCTCGTAGAACGAACCGGGTGCGATTCCGGTGGCGATCAGGCTCAGGATCAACCGGGTGAACATGTCGGGCACGTTGAGCTGACCCGCATAGGTGGTATCGGCCATGATCAAGTCGCAGCGGAACACCGAGACCGGAAGGCCGCACAGGTCGTGGGCCTCGCGCAGCAGGACCTCGCCGGCCCACTTGCTGTTGCCGTAGCCGTTGGCATAGCTGTCGTCGACCTTGCGGGTGGCGCTGATGACCCGGACGTCGCCGTCCTCGGTGAATTGGCCAGGCTCGATGCCCGCACCCACACCGATCGTCGACACATACACGAATGGCTTCTGCTTGGTGGTGAGTGCAATGCGGATCAGCTCCGCGGTGCCGAGCGCGTTGGGACCGAACAGCTGGCTGTAGGGCAGGACGTGGTTGACCAACGCCGCGGGGTCGACGATCAGGTCGACTGTATCGGCGAGCCGTTGCCACGTCTGCGGATCCAGTCCGAGGTTGGCCTCGCCCTTGTCGCCGGCGATGACCTCGAGATGGTCGGCCGCCAATTCACGGTAGTGGCGCAGAAGTTTGGGATCGCCCGAGTCGAACGTCTTGTCCAGGCGCTCGCGTGCGGCGGCGTCGTCCTTGGCGCGCACCAGGCAAATCACCTTGCCGTCGACCATGTCCATCCGCTCCAGCCATTCCAGGGCCAGGTAGCGGCCGAGGAATCCCGTCGCCCCGGTCAACAGCACCGTGCGCACCTCTGCGCTCGGACCCGGCAGCGACGGAGCCGCGGCAAGAGTCTTGGCATCGATGAACTTGTCCAGTGTCAGATCACTGGCATGGACTTCGGTGGCGTCGCGGCCGTGCACCGACGCGAACGTCGGCCTCTTGCTACCGGGCTGCCGTTCTGACTCGATGTAGGCGGCCAGCGAGGCCAGGTCGCTGGCCGGGCTGACGATCACCCCGACCGGCACATCGATCTCGAAGATCTCATGCAGCAGGTTGGCGAATGTCAAGGCGGACAGGGAATCCCCACCCAGATCGGTGAAGTGCGCGTCGGGCTGAAGGTCGCTGGCCGCAGCGCCCAGTAGCGCGCCTGCGGCGCGGCTGATGGTTTCCAGAACCGGCCAGTCGGCGCCGTGTAGGCGCAGCTCCCGCAGCTCGTTGGCCTGGCCGTCGGCCAAGTCCGCGTAGAGCTGTTCGAGCCGATCGCCGTAGTACTCCTTCAACTTGGGCCGTGCGAGCTTGCGGATGCCGGTCAGCAGACCGTTCTCGAGCGTGAAAGGCGTTGTCTCGACGATGAAGTCGCGCGGAATCTCGTAGGACTGCAGACCCGCGGCCCGCGCGATGTCCTGCAGCGACTCGGTGATAAGCGGTTTCAGCGCGTCGGCGTCCTGATTGGCCAGCGCATCTTCGGTGGGTACGACGACGGCCAGCAGATACGAGCGAGCGCTGTTGCCGTACACGAAGATCTGCCGAATCAGCGGGCTGTCGACGAACAGCGCTTCCAGCTTCGAGACGGTGACGAATTCGCCCTGTGACAGCTTGAGCACGTTGTTGCGCCGGTCGAGGTACTTGAGCTGATCCGGTCCCAGCTCGGCAACGACGTCGCCGGTGCGGTAGTACCCGTCCGCGTCGAACACGTCCGCGGTGACCTCTGGGCGCTTGTAGTAGCCGGGGAACATGGTTTCCGACTTGATCAGCAGTTCACCCCGCGGGTACGGCCGGTCGGTGCTGAAGTAGCCGAGGTCGGGAACGTCGACCAGCTTGTAGTCGAGCACGGGAGGACGTTGCACGTGACCGTCGGTCAAGACCGCACCGGCCTCGGTGGAGCCGTAGCCATCGGTCAGGTGGACGTCGAGCAGCGACTCGACGAACTCCTTCATCTCCGACGAGATTGGCGCGGAGCCCGTCATCGCCGAGACGAACCGACCGCCGAGGAGGTTCTGACGCAGGTCGGCAAGCACATCGGCCTCGACGGCCCATCGATCGCCGCCGTCAGCCGATCGGCGGTCGACTTCGCTTTGGTACTGCTGGAACACCATGTCCCAGATTCGCGGCACAAAGC
The DNA here is from genome assembly GCA_963698965.1 of uncultured Actinomycetota bacterium. Taxonomy (GTDB): domain Bacteria; phylum Actinomycetota; class Actinomycetes; order Mycobacteriales; family Mycobacteriaceae; genus Mycobacterium. The sequence continues at coordinate 111,753 of CAVOSY010000012.1, read as the reverse complement.
TCAACTGGGTGGGCCGCGCCAGCGCCAGGTCATCGAAGAAGGTCGAAAGATCGCTCTTGGCAACGAAATACGCTGTGCCGCCGGCTCCGAGGGTGGAGTACAGGATGCCGCGTCCCATCATGTGGCTCATCGGCATGAAGTTCAGCGTGATCGACGGGATGGCGCCTCCGTTGCCCCACATCGCCATGCTGGACCGGCGCCACGAGTTCGTGACCGCTTTCGTCAGGTAAATCGCGCCCTTCGGCGTGCCCGTGCTGCCGGACGTGTAGATCAGTAGCGCGAGAGTGTCGTCACCGGCGTCGAAGGCCGGTGGGGTCGGCAGCGTGTTGCCGCGAACGAGCGCATCAGCCAAAGTCTCGACAACGATCGGGGTTTCGGCGAGCCGGTCGATTGCGGCCGCGAGCGCCTCCCGGTGGTCGTCGACCTCGGCGTGGTAATCGAACACGACCAGCCGCTCAGGGAGATGACCTGTCAGCATGAGTTCGACGGCGTCGTCGAGGAAGTCGATGCTCGATGCGATAGCCACCGGCTCGGTCTCAGCAGCGATGGGCCGCAGCTGCGCGACCGGCGCGCTGGTCTGAAGAGGGACGGACACCGCGCCGAGGCGCAGCAGCGCCATGTCGACGGTCGTGTAGTCGATGCTCGTGAACCCGAGAATCGCGACCCGATCACCGGGCCGCACCGGATTCTCGGTCAGCGCGGCCGCGACTGCGTTGACCCTGTCCGACAGCTCGCGGTAGGTAACGGTGTCAAAACGGGGGAGCAGTTCAGCGGATGTCCGGCCCGTTGTCGGGTCGGTGACGAACTCAACAGCGCGCTGCCCGAGCGCCGGCCGGTCGGCGTAGCCATCGATGACGGTCTGCACGACCTGCGGCAGCCGCAGGTCGGGCGCCTCAATCGCATGCGCGACTGACTCGCTGGGTCGGGCATCGGCGAACTGCTGGTCTGTGGCGTACAAATCGGAGATGCGGCGCTCGAGCCGCCCTTCACGGGTATCAGTCGACATCAGGAATCCTCAGCAAATCGCAGGAAGTGGTAGCGCAACGTCGCGCTGTAAATAAAGTACGTTAGCAAAGCTAACTTTATTCCAGTGCTGGCTGTCAGTTTGCTGTGAACGGTGTGATGGCTGTCACCGGATCGCAGGCAACGCAGTCGCCGGATCGGCCCGGCCGGCAAGGACCTCGATGGCCGCGATCGGGTCAGGGATCGCGATGAGCAAATCGCGCGTCGCCGCCAGGGCGCTATCCGACGGGCGGGCGCCGCCCACCGCGTGGGCCAGGTCGAGCAGGTGCACGGTCGCCTCCATCAACGCGACCTCTGCAACGACGGCCAGTGTGGTGGTGCCGACTACGGGATAAGAGATCACCGTCTCTTTGGACGTCGGTGTGGCGCGCAGGATTTGGGCACACTCAGTGAAACGCGTCACAGCATCGTCAGGTGTGAGCGTCGTCGCATCGGAGGTCGCCCTCTCGGCGATGTCGTCGGCGGACGTGTGGGCGATGCCGCCAGGGGCGTTGAAGCGGCGCAGCATCTCCGCGGCTTCCGTGACCGCGGCGGGTTCGTCGGTCGCGGCCGCGGTCAGCATGTCGAACATCGCACGGCTCGGGCATAGATGCGCGACCAGTCCTCGTACATCCCAGGGCCTGCACCGCGTTGCCGTCGACCATTGCTGAGGCGTGAGCTCGGCGCACCGGCGCGCCCATCGCTCCCAGGCGTCGGCAAGAGTCTCGCGCACGGCGTCCTCGTCGAGGCGCATGCCGTCACCCTAGTCAGCGTCGGCGAGGTTATAGCGCTGACAGATCGGGTATTCGACCGTCGACCGAGGAGGCATCATGAGTGACACACGCGTTCACACCCGCGGCGGCAGGCTGCAGATGCCGCGCAGCCGTGGTGCGGCAAGTGGATTCCTGCTGATCTTGTTGGGCGCCTGGGGTGCCCTCATTCCGTTCGTCGGGCCGTATTTCGACTTCGCCTTCACCCCGGACACCGAGTGGACCTGGACGATCGCCAGGGGCTGGCTCGAGGTGTTGCCTGGCGTGGCGACCGTGCTAGGCGGGCTACTGCTGCTCACATCGGGCAATCGCGCGACCGCGATGCTCGGTGGCTGGCTGACGGTGCTCGCCGGCGCGTGGTTTGTCGTTGGCCGCGCGCTGGCCGGACCGTTGGCAATCGGTGATGTCGGTGCGCCGGTGGCGGCCACCGATGTCAAAAGGGTGTGGCTGGAGCTGACCTACTTCTATGGGCTCGGTGCGCTGATCATCTTCTTCGGCGCCCTCGCGCTGGGCCGTGTGTCGGTTCGTAGTGCGCGCGATATCGCTTACGTGCAGCGCCCCGTGGCTCCCTACGCCGAACAGCGTCACGTCGCTGCGGCGCAGCCTCAGCCGGCGCCGTCGGACGAGGTCACCGAGATCCAGCCGACTGGCGAGGAGCGGCACCGCGGTTGGCGCAACATGTTCGGTGGCGGCGGCCGCAGGCTGGCCCACCGCTAGTTCCGCGGAATGGAATTCCCGGTCGTTATCGCCCCCAACTGGCGACCGGGAATTCCATTTCGGCGGGCAGCCTCTTGGGCGAGTTGTACGCGTGAGGTCAGGCTGAGCTTGTTGTAGACATGACGCAGGTGCGACTGCACGGTCCGGGGTGAGACGAACAGCCGGGTTGCGATGTCTTTGTTGGGGATTCCCTCAGCAACGAGTCGTACGACGTCGAGTTCGGTTGGGGTCAGGGATTCCCACCCGGTTGACGGCCGCTTGCGCTCACCGCGGCCGCGGAGTGCATAGGCGATCGCTTCGTCGGTCGACAACGCCGCACCCTCAGCCCACGCGGCATCGAAGTCGTCGTCGCCTAATGCCTTCCGCAGTGCTGCGACAAGCGCTTCGTATTCGGCATCGAATACCTTGAAGCGCACCATCCCATTCGCTGGCGGGCGGCATCGGCGGCGCCGTAGAGCCGGACTGCTTCGCGATGACTTTCTCCGTCGGCACGCCAACCCGGCGAGGCACTCCAGAATGTCTGGCATGGTCAGTTGCCCGTCGACCCCCGCGGCCATTGCCAGCGCCTCGTAGGCGTCCGACTCGGCTTGTGCAATGTCACTCTCCGCGAAGTGAACACGAGCACGCATGGACAGTGCCGCGGCTAACCACCATCCCTTCGACGCTGAAACCGCCTCATCGAGCCAGCCGCGGCGGCCGCCAGCTCGCCGCACGCCAAGGCCGTCTGCCCGAAGAAGACCATGTTCGCCAGCTCTGCCGGGGGATTGATGAACGCGTTTTGCGCTCCTGAAGCCGCCTGCCACGCCGCTGCGCAGTGTCACCGGCCGCCAGGCATGCCAAACTGATTGTGGCGTAGACGCCTTGGTCGAAGAGCCCTCCCATTTCCGCGCACGCGTCGAGAGCACTTCCTGCCCGCGGCAGTGCGCCGTCGGCGTCACCGTGCCACGCCCGCAGGGTCAGTTCGATTCATCCAGCCGATCGCGATATTCACGACGTCGTGTGCGACGGTGGCTCGGCGATGAATTCGGGGATCTGTGCCAGGGCGCCGACGAGGTCACCCCGAAGACTCTGCACGTCGATCAGAACCCATGGCACTGCCGCGCGTTGAAGTGGTCTCCGATGGCGTCGGCAAGTTCGCGTCCCTCCGTTGCGATCGGCTCCACCGCGAGAAGGTCACCCACCAGAACGCCCCGTAGGCCTGTCGGCCGAGAATTTGACTGAGCCGCCAGGAGTCGCCCAAGTGCGCGGGCGATGCCGATTGCCTCTGTGAAGTACGGTCTTGCCAATTCGGCATCGTGGGCGGTGACGCAGGCACACGCGGTGAGCGCTCGAGTCAGTAGCGCGGGATCGTCGACGTCGCGCGCGATGGTCAACGCTTCGTGAGCCTGGTCCAGGCTGGCAGTGACATCAACCCATGAGTTCAAGACGGCCTTGTCGGCGAGCGCTCGCGCGCGCACTGCCGGTGGCAGCTCGGGCTGGTTTCCGTCGCGATCTGAGCGCAGCGTCGAGCCAAGCAGCCCTTCGACAGGCGCCCCGCGCCAGCCACAGCGGTTGGAGTGACGAGGCCATCTCCAACGCCTTTGCGATGTCGTCGTTTTCATAGACTCCACGTGAACGCCGCACGCAGATTGTCCATTTCGATGTCCGCCTGCTCGATGGCTGCTCGTAGTCGTCGCGTGCGCGGTGCATCCAACCGGGCGGCCATCGCGGTGTAGTGATCGCGGTGCCGCGTGCGTACCGCATCGGCTTCGCCGGACTCGCCGAGCTTCTCCAGGGCGTACTGACGAACCGTCTCCAGCATCCGGTATCGCGTTGCACCGGAGGTATTTTCGGCAACCACCAGTGACTTGTCGACGAGCAGGCTGAGCTGGTCGAGCACCTGGAACCGCTCCACCTCGGTGGTGCCTGCAACGGCTTGCGCCGCGTCGAGGTCGAATCCGCCCATGAAGACCGACAACCGGCGGAACAGCACACGTTCGGACTCGGTCAGCAAGGCGTGCGACCAGTCGACCGAAGCCCGCAATGTCTGCTGGCGCCGAACCGCCGTGCGAGCGCCACCCGTCAGCAATCGGAACCGGTCGTGCAGGCTGCCCACGATCTCGTCAAGCGAGAGTGCTCGCACGCGTGCCGCGGCCAGTTCGATCGCCAGCGGCATGCCATCGAGGCGCCGGCAGATCTCGGTCACCGTGGCCGCGTTGTCGTCGGTGATGGTGAACTCCGGTCTGGCGCGGCGAGCCCGGTCACTGAACAACTCGATCGCCTCGTCCGCGAGTGACAGCGATGGCACACCCCAGTTGACCTCACCCGGCACGAGGAGCGGCTCGCGACTCGTCGCGAGGATCGTCACCTTCGAGCAGGCCGCCAACATGTCGGTCACGAGTGCAGCGCTCGCTTCCAGCAGGTGTTCGCAATTGTCCAGCACCAGCATCATGTGGCGGTCGCGGACATAGCGCAGCACCGTGTCCGTGATCGAGCTGCCCGGTTGGTCGGGCAAGCCCAGCGCCCGTGCGACAGTGACCGGTACGACCTCGGGATGGGCCACCGGTGCAAGGTCGGCATACCAGACACCGTCCGGAAAGGCGCCCGTCGTCCTGGCCGCAACCTCGATCGCGAGACGCGTCTTGCCCGCGCCGCCTGCGCCGGTCAGGGTAACCAGCCGGTTGTCCGCCAGAATGTCCCCTATCTCGACCATCTGCGTGTTGCGGCCGATAAAGGTGGTCAGCTGCGTTGGAAGGTGTTTCGCCGCTGAGGTTTTGGTGGTGCGCAGGGGAGGGAAGTCGTTGCGCACTTCGGGGTGACAAAGCTGTGCGACGCGCATCGGGCGCGGCAGGTCCCGCAGCGGGTGGCGGCCCAGGTCGGTCAGCCACGCATTCTCCGGCAGCCGGTCCTCCACCAATTCCTCGGTGGCTGCCGACATCACCGTCTGTCCGCCGTGCGCCAGATCGCGCAGACGGGCCGTTTTGTTGATCGTCGAGCCCGCGTAGTTGCCTTCATCGCGCAACTGCACTTCACCGGTGTGCAGGCCGATGCGCAGCTTGATCGGCGCCAACCGGACCCGTTGTAGGTCCAGTGCGCATGCCACCGCGTCGCTGGCGCGCGCGAATGCCGCCACGAAACTGTCACCCTCGCCCTGTTCAACCGGACGGACGCCGCCGTGCTCGGCAATCAGCTTCGACGCGGTGCGGTTTAACTGTGCGACCGCGGACGTCATCGCCGACGGCTGCGACTCCCAGAGCTGGGTCGAACCTTCGACATCGGCGAGCAGCAGTGTCACCGTTCCGGTCGGCAGCAGCTCGGTCACATCGAGATCGCTCCAGTCAGTTTCGCTCATGCTAGCCACGATGCGGTCCCAGCGAACCGGGAAACATCCGCCCTTTGGCGCATTTTTCTCCGGACCGGCCGGTGGGGGCGCATTTTTCATGCGCAATCGGTGATATCGCAGATGACATCGCATTTAGCACGCGCTCATGCCGCCGCATATTGTGGCTGAAGTGACGGAACTTGCGCCCCATCACCGCCCAGATCTACGCCCCAGGGCGGATGGTCCGACGCATGAAGCGCCGGATAGTCGGAATCGTTCCGACCCGACCAAGGAGGGCGAAATGACCACCACCGAGCCGCTGAAAGCCGTTCGCCGTAATTCGATCGAGGGCCTGTGCGAGCGACTTGGCGTCCCGCGCAGGGACTGGCACTTCTTCCGGCGTTGGGCAGGCGAGTCTTTGAACTCGAAAGCGCTCGACGAGTTGCACGCATACGTCGATGTGATGATTGGCGATCGATGCCGAGCGCCCGGCACCGATCTGCTCTCCGAGCTGATTGAGACGGGCATCGACGGCGAAGAACTCACCGACGACGAACTCCGCGCTATCGTCGCCACCCTCGTCACCCGCGCCGACTAATTCCGTGGCTCCGGGTCGAGCTTGTCGAGCAAGCTCTGCATGCTCCAGCACATCTGCGCGAACTCATTCGCGCCCACCAGCTTCGACCAGCGGCGCTCGATGTCTGCGACGCGGTCGCCGGCTGCGGCCATCGCGTCACGACCGCGCTTGGTCAGATCGATGAGCTTGGCACGGCCGTCGGCGGGGTCCGGCCGGCGAACCAGATATCCCATCTGCTCGAGGTCGTTGACCAACTCAGACGTGGCGGCCAGGCTCAGCTGGGCGCGATCCGCGAGCTCGGTCAGCCGCACGCCGCCCATCCGGACGTTGCCGAAGATCTGCATGTGCGGGTCGCGGATATCACCGAACCCCGCATCGCCACGCGGAGCGGCGAGGTCGTGCCGGAACTCTCGCAGCAGCCTCGCCAGTAGTTGTCCGACCGCCTGCCGGTCCGTCGGCAGATCTCTTGACTTCGCCATTGCCACCCGAGGATACTACGGTAACCGAAGTTTCGGTTTCCGAAGTAAATGGGGAACGATGATCACGCCGAGCCCGAATTTCGTCAGCACCGACCTCGGCCGACTGAACGTCCGGCGCACCGGAACCGGGCCACCGGTCGTCTTGTGGCACAGCCTTTTCGTTGATTCACGGTGCTGGGCACCACTGGTCGAGACGCTTTCTCGCGACAGGACCGTCTACGCCATCGATGGCCCATCCCACGGCAAGAGCGAGCCCGTGCACCGTGACTTCAGCTTCGGGGAGTGCGTCGCCGCAGCGGAGCAGACCCTCGACCGCGTCGGCCTCACCGAACCGATCGACTGGGTGGGTAACGCGTGGGGAGGCCATGTCGGAATTCACCTCGCGACGGGCTCCCGGTTGCGGACGCTGACAACAATCGGCACCCCGGTCCAGGCGTTCACGCTGCGGGAGAAGCTGACCAAGGGCTGGCCGCTGGTCCAGATGTACCGGTTCACAGGCGCCAACGGCTTCCTCAAGAAGCAGCTCTCCGATTCGCTGCTTGGACCTGAAACCGTTGCAGCTCAGCCTGATCAGGCGGCGACGGTCATCGCGTCGTTCGCCGAGGCGGACCGCGACGGCATGCTGCATGCCATGCGGTCGATGATGATGCACCGCAGCGGAGTCGACGGCCTGTTGCCCCGCATCACCATTCCAACGCTGGTGATGTCCGTGCGCGACGACGCAATGGGTTGGCGTCCCGATGAGGCGCGCCGAACCTGCGCCGCCATTCCGGACTGCCGCGTCGAGGAGGTCGCGGGCGGCGGACACGTCGCACCGTTACTCGTCGACCACAACCGGATTGCCCGGCTGCTCACCGAGTTCTGGGCCGCAGCAGTTCCGAAAGGCTAGCCCGTGTAGGCCATGACGTGCTTGATGCGCGTGTAATCGTCGAACCCGTACATCGACAGATCCTTGCCGTGTCCCGACGACTTGAAACCACCGTGCGGCATCTCGGCCACCAGCGGAATATGCGTGTTGATCCACACGCACCCGAAGTTCAGCGCCGCCGAAACCCGAAGTGCCCGCGACACGTCCTTCGTCCACACCGATGACGCCAGGCCGTACTCCGTGCCGTTGGCCCACGCGATCGCCTCGTCCTCGTCGGAGAACGACTGCACCGTGATCACCGGGCCGAAGATCTCCTGCTGGACCAACCGATCATCCTGCAGCAATCCGCCGATCACCGTCGGTTCGACGTAGAAACCCTTGTCGCCCTGGCGTTGTCCGCCGACGGCGACCTTCGCATGCGACGGCACGTCGGTGAAGAACGAGAGCACGCGTTCCATCTGGTTCACGTTGTTCACCGGCGGTACCCACGCGTCCTCGTCGTCGGCCGCCTTGCCGAACGTCGTCGTCGCGCCCCGAGCCTGCTCCGCGAGCGCTTCCGTCAGATCCGACGCGACCTTGGCGGTCGCCAGCACCCGCGTCGCCGCCGTGCAATCCTGGCCGGCGTTGAAGTAGCCCGCCGTCGCGATTCCCTCTGCGGCCGCGGCGATGTCGCTGTCGTCGAACACGATCACGGGCGCCTTTCCACCCAGTTCCAGATGCGTGCGCTTCAGGTTTCCGCCCGCGCTGACCGCCACCGCACGGCCCGCAGCCACCGAGCCGGTGATCGACACCATCTCCGGCGTGGGATGACCGACGACCGCAGCGCCTGTATTCCGGTCCCCGCAAACGACATTCAGCACGCCAGGCGGGAAATGCTTGGCGGCGAGCTCGGCGAGCATCACCGTCGTGACCGGCGTGGTGTCACTGGGTTTGATCACCACGGTGTTGCCTGCGGCGATCGCGGGACAGAACTTCCAGATCCCCATCATCATCGGGTAGTTCCACGGCGCCACCTGGCCGATGACGCCGACCGGCTCACGGCGGATCCACGAGGTGTGGTTCTCCATGTACTCGCCTGCCGACTTACCCTCCAACATCCTTGCCGCACCGGCGAAGAACCGGATCTGGTCGACCATCGGAGGGATTTCCTCGGCCATCGTGACGTGGTTGGGCTTGCCGGTGTTGCGCCCCTCCGCCTCGACGAGTGCCTGAGCGTTCTTCTCGACATCGTCGGCGAAGTCGAGCAGCGCCTTCTGCCGGTGCGACGGTGTAGTGCGCTTCCAGTCGGCGAACGCCTTCGACGCGGCGGCGTAGGCGTTATCGATGTCGGCCTCGTTGGAGACCGGCGCGCTGCCGTACTCCTCACCGGTGGTCGGGTCGACCAGCGCCATCGTGGCGCCGCTGACGGAGTCGGCGAGCTCGCCGCCGATGAAATTCTGAACCTTGGTCATATCAACTCCTGTCGTTAGAGATCGGCCAGGACGAGAGCGAGAACGTCGAGGCCTTCGATGAGAAGCTCGTCGCTGATGGTCAGCGGCGGCAGGAAACGCAAGACATTGCCAAATGTGCCGCAGGACAGCACGATTACGCCCGCAGTGTGACAACCGGCGCACAGCGCCTTGGTCAGGTCGGCGTCCGGGTCGGTGGTGCCGGGCGTGACCAACTCCATCGCGATCATGGCGCCGCGCCCACGGACGTCGCCGATGCGGTCGTCGTCGACCTGCAGCCGACCCAGCCGGTCCTTCGTCAGCGATTCGATCTGGCGCGCGCGCTCGACGAGGCCGTCGGTCTCGATCGTCTCGATGGTCGCCAGCGCCGCCGCACACGCGACCGGGTTGCCGCCGTAGGTGCCGCCCAGCCCGCTGACGTGGGGAGCGTCCATGATCTCCGCGCGGCCGGTCACCGCCGACAGCGGCAGGCCGTCGGCGATGCCTTTGGCGGTACAGATCAGGTCCGGCTCGATGCCTTCGTGCTCGCAGGCGAACATCGCTCCGGTGCGGGCGAACCCGGTCTGCACCTCGTCGGCGATGAACACGACACTGTTCTTGCGGCACCAGTCGAGCAGTGCGGGCAGGAAGCCGTCGGCAGGAACGATGAAGCCGCCCTCACCCTGGATGGGCTCGATGATCACCGCGGCGAGATTGTCGGCGCCGACCTGCTTGTCGATGATGTCGATCGCCCGCTTGGCGGCCAGCGCTCCGTCGGTGGCGAGTTCCTTGCCGTATTCGGCGTCGCGGAACGGATACGACAGCGGTGCGCGGTAGATCTCGGGGGCGAACGGGCCGAAGCCGTGCTTGTACGGCATGGACTTGGCGGTCAGCGCCATCGTCAGGTTCGTCCGGCCGTGGTAGGCGTGATCGAACGACACGACCGCCTGTTTGCGCGTGTACGTCCTGGCGATCTTGATCGCGTTCTCGACGGCCTCCGACCCGGAGTTGAACAGCGCCGACCGTTTCTCGCCAATGCCGGGCGTGAGCCGGTTGAGGTGTTCGGCCACCGCGACGTAGCCCTCGTAAGGCGTGATCATGAAGCAGGTGTGCGTGAAGTTCGCGACCTGGTCCTGGACGGCGGCGACCACGCGCGGCGACGAGTTACCGATCGTCGTGACCGCGATGCCCGAGCCCAGATCGATGAGCCGATTGCCGTCGACGTCTTCGACGATGCCGCCGAACGCCCTGGTGGCGTAGACGGGCATCGTGGTGCCGACCCCGCGTGACACCGCGGCGCTCTTACGGTCGATCAGCTCCTGTGACCGTGGACCGGGAATCGCGGTGGCGAGGTAGCGGCTTTGCTCGAGGGTGCTCAATGAAGCCTCCTGATACCGGTGGTTGGACGCTGCGCACGCGAGGAGCAGCATCACGTTGCCGCGTTGCCGTTTGAGCCTAGTCTCTGCACACACCAATCCGTCGAAAACTACGCCACCTAATACGGGAACCGTTGGCCGGACGGCATTGTCGCAACGGATTTCGTTGAGCGGGGTCAGTCGCGATCGTGATGGCACACCGCTTCGAGCATCAAGCCCCACGGGTCGAGCCAGAAGGTCGAGAAGTAAGGCTGCCGATATTGGGGAAAGACCTGCGGCGCGTGCAACACACGCCCGCCGGACTGCGCCACGAGCTCGGTGACGGCGGTGTGGACGGCATTCACCGCCGAGCGGGTCCGCACCATGAATGCGAGGTGTTGGAGGCCGGTCCGATGTCGCGAGTACCGGGACTGCTCTGCGGACGGGTAGAAGAAGAGGTAGGTGCCGGGCTTACCTGCCATCGGGCGGTAGGCGAACTCGTCGTCGGCATCGAGGAACACTTCGAATCCGACCAGCGGCATTACGGCGCCGTAGTACCGCCTCGCGGCATCCAGGTCAGGGACGTTGATGCCGATGTGTCCGAGCACCTAGCGACGCTAACAGCAGGTCGCGGGCGACCGGGTACTCGGCCGTCGGCGTCGGCAATGGCACACTGGTCAACGACGAGGCCCGTGACCTGCGGTCTGGAGGCCTGCCACAAGACCGATACGAAAGACAGTTTTTGCCATGGATTTGGTCGTCTTCCTGCCCCTCATCATCATTCTGGGCGCGTTCATGTTCTTCGCGTCGCGGCGCCAGAAGAAAGCAATGCAGGCCACCATTGACCTGCAGAATTCGCTGAGCGTCGGCGATCGCGTGCACACCACGTCGGGTCTGCAGGCCACCATCACCGGCATCTCCGACGACACCGTCGACCTGGAGATCGCGCCCGGCGTCGTGACCACCTGGATGAAGCTGGCGGTGCGTGATCGCATCGTCGACGACATCGATGAAGACGAAGTCGACGACAACAAGGGCACCGATCTCGACTACGAGGCTCGCGAATCGACCGCTACCGAGATCACCGATAGCCCGAACAGCAAGACTGACGGCTGACGACTCAGCACAAGCACGTACCCTTTGCGGTGCTGACGAACTGATCTCGAAGGAGACCCTGAGAACGTGGCATCGTCTTCGGCGCCGGTGCACCCTGCCCGCTACCTGACGCTCTTTTTGGTGTTGCTCGTCGGTGTATACCTACTGGTGTTCCTGACCGGCGACAAGCAGGCCAAGGCCAAGCTCGGTATCGACCTGCAGGGCGGCACCCGCGTAACGCTGACCGCACGCACACCGGATGGCTCCGCGCCCACGCGCGAGGCCCTCAACCAGGCGCAGCAGATCATCAGCGCTCGCGTGAACGGCCTCGGCGTGTCCGGGTCCGAGGTCATCATCGACGGGTCCAACCTGGTCATCACGGTGCCGGGCAATGACAGCAGCGAGGCGCGCAACCTGGGCCAGACGGCCCGGCTGTACATCAGGCCCGTCATCCACGTGATTCCTGCACAGGGGCAGGCCCAGCAGCCACCCGCCGACGCGCCGCCGAACGCGCCGCCAGGAGGGCCAGGCGCACCCGGCCTGCCGCCCGTCGCCCCTGCCCAGCCCGGCGCGCCCGTGTCCCCACCGGCCGAACAGGCACCGCCTCCGGCCGCTCCCGCGGAGACCCCGGCACCACAGCCGCGGCCCTATCCGCAGGAACCGCCGCCGACGCCGGCCCCACCGCGGCCGCCCGGACCCGGCGCTCCGCCCGCGCCGGGCGCGCCGCCGCCCGCTGAGAAGCAGACGCTGGCGCAGCGCATCGCCGACGAGAAGCAGTTGCGGCAGAGCGCCGAGCAGCAGATCCAGATCCTGGCGCTACAGTTCCAGGCCACCCGCTGCAACGAAGAAGACGTGCTGGCCGGCAACGACGACCCGAATCTGCCGTTGGTCACCTGCTCGCAGGACGGCAAGCAGGTCTATCTGCTCGACAAGGCGATCATCAAGGGCGAGCAGATCAAGAACGCCGATTCCGGACTCGACCAGCAGCGCGGCGAGTACGTCGTGACCCTGGAGTTCAACGATGAGGCGTCGCGGATCTGGGCCGACTTCACCGCGGCCAACGTCGGCACCCAGACCGCCTTCGTGCTCGACTCCAAGGTGGTCAGCGCACCGCAGATCCAGGAAGCCATCCCGGGCGGGCGTACGCAGATCACCGGTCGGTTCACCGCCGACTCAGCACGTGAACTGGCCAACGTGCTGAAGTACGGCTCGCTGCCGCTGTCGTTCGAGTCTTCGGAGGCCGAAACCGTGTCGGCCACACTGGGTTTGTCGTCGCTGCGGGCCGGCCTGATCGCGGGGGCGATCGGCCTGGCGCGGTGCTTGCTGTACTCGCTGATCTACTACCGCGTGCTCGGGCTGCTCGTCGGCATTGTCGCTAGTTGCCTCCGGTGCGATGGTGTTCGCGATCCTCGTACTGCTCGGCAGATACATCAACTACACACTCGACCTGGCGGGTATCGCAGGTCTGATCATCGGTATAGGTACGACAGCGGACTCGTTCGTGGTGTTCTTCGAACGCATCAAAGACGAGATACGCGAGGGCCGTTCGTTCCGCTCCGCGGTTCCGCGCGGATGGGCCAGAGCGCGCAGGACCATCCTGTCGGGCAACGCAGTCACACTGCTGGCGGCAGCGGTGCTCTACATCGTGGCCGTCGGGCAGGTGAAAGGGCTTCGCGTTCACCTTGGGCCTGACCACCATCCTGGACACCGTCGTGGTGTTCCTGGTGACCTGGCCGATCGTGTACCTGGCGTCGAAGTCGGCGATGCTGGCCAAGCCGGCGTTCAACGGGCTCGGGGCGGTGCAGCAGATCGCGCGGGAACGACGAGCGGCAGCACACGCGACGGGACAGGGATAGTCAGATGGTGGCCAAGCATTCTTCCGACGTGACCGACTCCACCGCCGTCGAGGCACCTGACCTCGAAACTGCCGCATCCGACGCGCCGAAGCACGGCTTTTTCATCCGGCTGTACACCGGTACCGGCGCTTTCGATGTCATCGGGCATCGAAAGCAATGGTTCTTTGTCACCGGGCTGATCGTCGCGATCGCGATCGCGGCCATCGCCATCCGCGGCTTCACTTTCGGAATCGACTTCGAGGGCGGCACCACGGTGTCGATGCCTGCCGCCGGCGTGGTACCGTCACCGCCCAGCAGGTCGAAGACGTCTACAGCAAGGCGTCGGGCAAGGGTCCCGAACGGTGGTGATGGTCGGCAGCGGCGGTTCGGCCACCGTGCAGATCCGCTCGGAAACGCTTGACCAACGACGAGACCGAGAACGCTGCGCAACGCGCTGTTCGACGCGTTCCAGCCGAAGGGCTCCGACGGCCAGCCCAGTCCAAGCAGGCCATCAGCGATTCCGCGGTGTCGTCGTCATGGGGCGGCGAAATCACCAAGAAAGGGCTGATCGCGCTAGGCGTATTCCTGGTACTCGTCGGCCTCTACATCACTGATTCGCTTCGAGCGATACATGGCGATGGCCGCACTCGCGTCGCTGATCTTCGGCCTCACCACGACAGCCGGGATCTACGCACTTGTCGGATTCGAGGTCACGCCTGCCACCTTGATCGGCCTGCTGACCATCATCGGTTTCTCCCTCTACGACACGGTGATCGTGTTCGACAAGGTGCAGGAGAACACCCAGGGTTTCGAGCACACGACGCGGCGAACCTTCGCCGAACAGGCCAACCTCGCGATCAATCAGACGTTCATGCGGTCGATCAACACCAGCACTGATCTCGATCACACCGATGGTCTCCTGATGGTCGTCGCGGTGTGGCTGCTCGGCGTCGGCACGCTGAAGGACTTGGCTCTGGTGATGCTCGTCGGTGTCGTGTGCGGCACGTATGGGTCGATCTTCTTCGCGACACCGCTGTTGGTGACCCTGCGCGAACGCACCGAGCTGGTGCGCACCACACCCGCAGGGTGCTCAACCGCCGCAAGCCCGCCAAGGCCGCCGAGGTGGTGGAGCACGCCGAGCCGGAGGAGATGGCGGCGTCGCTCGCCGCCAAGCCGGCGCCGGAGAAGCCTGCGCCCGGGGCGCGGCCTGTCCGGCCAACCGCCAGCAGGACCGGTCGACCGTCGGGTAAGCGAAACACCCGGCGGTAGCGGGGATGGGTGTCCGGAGCTGCAGCGTCGTTGCGGCGGCCCTGCTGTCGCTGATCGGCGGGCTGGGCCTGTCGGCATGCTCGGGCAGCCCCGCCGACAGCATCGACTACGCCGTCGACGGCACGTTGGTCAGCTACAACACCAACACCGTCGCCGGCGCCGCATCGGGCGGGCCGCAGGCCTTCGCTCGGGTGCTGACGGGCTTCAACTATCACGGACCCGACGGCCAGGTCGTCGGTGACCACGACTTCGGCTCCATCTCGGTCGTCGGGCGTGCGCCGCTGGTGCTGGACTACGAGATCAGCGCGAATGCGGTGTATTCCGACGGCAAGCCCGTCACCTGCGACGACATGGTCCTGGCGTGGGCGTCACAGTCGGGTCGGCTGCCCGGGTTCGACGCGGCCAACCGCGCTGGGTACAGCGATATCGCGTCTGTCGACTGCGCGCCGGGGCAGAAGAAGGCGCGGGTGACCTTCGCCCAGGACCGCGGGTTCGTCGACTTCGGCCAGCTGTTCACCGCGACGTCGATGATGCCGTCGCACGTCATCGCCGACGAACTCGGCATCGATGTCACGACCGCGCTGCTCAACGACGACGGCCCGGCTGTCGAACGCATCGCGCAGGTGTGGAACAACACGTGGAATCTCAATCCAGCCGATTTCGACAGCAAACGATTCCCGTCGTCGGGGCCGTACAAGCTCGAGTCGGTGAACAAGGACGGCTCTGTCGTGCTGGTCGCCAACGACAAGTGGTGGGGCGCAAAGCCCGTCACCGAGAAGGTGACCGTGTGGCCGCGGGGTGCTGACATCCAGGACAAGGTCAATCAGGGCGCCTACGACGTCGTCGACGTGTCGACTGGGTCATCGGGAACGCTGACCCTGCCCGACGACTATGTCCGAACCGACTCGCCGTCGGCAGGCATCGAACAGCTGATCTTCGCGCCCCAGGGACCGGTGGCGGGCCCGCCCGCGCGCCGGGCGCTGGCGCTGTGCACGCCTCGCGATGTGATCGCCAAGAACGCTGGGCTGCCGATCGCCAACTCCCGGCTCAACCCGGCGACCGAGGATGCGTTCGGCGGGTCCGAGGGCGCCGTCGAGGCCGGACAGTTCGTCGTCGCCAATCCCGACGGCGCCCGCGGCGCGCTCAACAATCAGCCGATGACCGTGCGCATCGGTTACCAGAGCCCGAACGCGCGGTTGGCGGCGACCGTCGGTGCGATCGCCAAAGCATGCGCTCCCGCAGGCATCACCGTGCAGGACGCCGCATCGGACTCCGTCGGTCCACAGAGTCTGCGCGACAACAAGATTGACGTGCTGATCGCGAGCACCGGCGGCGCCGCAGGAAGCGGATCCACGGGCTCGTCGGCGATGGACGCCTACGACCTGCACACCGGCAACGGCAACAATCTGTCGGGCTACTCCAACGAGCGCATCGACGGCATCATTTCGTCGATCGCGGTGACGTCCGACCCGAAGGAAGTGGCCAGACTGCTCGGTGAGGGCGGATCGATCCTGTGGGGCGACATGCCGACGCTTCCGCTTTACCGTCAACAGCGAACCCTGCTGACTTCGAAGAAGATGTATGCGGTGAGCAGTAATCCGACTCGATGGGGCGCGGGGTGGAACATGGACCGCTGGGTGCTGGAGCAATGACCGATATCTCGCGACTGATCGCGTCCCTGACGCGTGAAGTACCCGACTTCCCCGAGCCGGGCATCCAGTTCAAGGACCTCACGCCGCTGCTGGCCGACGCGCGCGGCCTGGACGCGGTGTCAGATGCGCTCGCGGACATCGCCAGGGGCACGGACCTGGTGGCCGGCGTGGACGCCCGCGGCTTCCTGCTGGGTGGCGCCGTCGCCATCAAACTCGGCATCGGTGTGCTGGCGGTCCGCAAGGGCGGAAAGCTGCCGCCGCCGGTGTTCGGCGAAACCTACGAGCTGGAGTACGGCACGGCCACCCTCGAGGTACCGGCCGAAGGGATCGAGCTGGCGGGCCGGAACATCGTCATCATCGACGACGTTTTAGCTACTGGCGGCACACTGGCCGCGACGGCCAAGTTGCTGCGCAACGCCGGCTCAAACGTCACGGGTGCCGCCGTGGTGCTCGAGCTGGCCGCCCTCGGGGGCCGCGACGTGCTCAAACCCTTGCCAGTCAGCAGCTTGCACACGGTGTGAGGGATATCCTCGAAGTCTGTTGACACGGAGGGCGATGAGAGCTCGCGCGAAGAGCAGATATCGGAGGTGACCATGGCTGACGATCCCGGCACGGGACAGGCCGTGCAGGCACCTCCCGGCGCGCAGATCCCCGAGACACAGCCGCTGGAGATTCCCAGGACCTCCACGAGCGCGTCACGGCGGGTGCGGGCCCGGCTGGCCCGCCGGATGACCGCTCAGCGCAGCGCCGTCAACCCGGTGCTGGAGCCGTTGGTAGCCGTGCACAAGGGCTTCGTCCCGAAGGCCAACCTGGCGCTGCTGCAGAAGGCGTACGAGGTGGCCGAGGAGCGGCACGCCGACCAGATGCGCCGTTCCGGCGACCCGTACATCACCCATCCGCTTGCCGTCGCCAACATCCTGGCCGAGCTCGGCATGGACACCACCACGCTGGTCGCCGCGCTGCTGCACGACACGGTCGAGGACACCGGCTACACGATGGAACAGCTGACCGCCGACTTCGGTGAGGAAGTGGCCCATCTGGTGGACGGCGTCACCAAGCTCGACAAAGTGGCGTTGGGGACCGCGGCCGACGCCGAGACGATCCGCAAGATGATCATCGCGATGGCCCGCGACGGGCGGGTGCTGGTGATCAAGGTCGCCGACCGACTGCACAACATGCGCACCATGCGGTTCCTGCCGCCGGAGAAGCAGGCCCGCAAGGCCCGGGAGACGCTGGAAGTCATTGCGCCACTGGCACATCGGCTGGGCATGGCGACGGTGAAGTGGGAGTTGGAGGACCTGTCCTTCGCGATCCTGCATCCGAAGAAGTACGAGGAGATCGTCCGGCTGGTCGCCGGTCGGGCGCCGTCGCGTGACACCTACCTGGCCAAGGTGCGTGACGAAATTACCACCACGCTCAACGCGTCGAAGATCAACGCGAGCGTCGAGGGCAGGCCCAAGCACTACTGGTCGATCTACCAGAAGATGATCGTCAAGGGCCGCGACTTCGACGACATCCACGATCTGGTGGGTGTGCGCATCCTGTGCGACGAGATCCGCGACTGTTACGCCGCTGTGGGCGTGGTGCATTCGGTGTGGCAACCGATGCCGGGGCGGTTCAAGGACTACATCGCCCAACCGCGTTACGCGGTGTATCAGTCGCTGCACACCACGGTCGTCGGTCCGGAGGGCAAGCCGCTGGAAGTGCAGATCCGCACCCGCGACATGCACATCACCGCCGAGTACGGCATCGCGGCGCACTGGCGCTACAAGGAAACCAAGGGCCGCAACGCCCCGCATCCGCACGCCGCGGCCGAGATCGACGACATGGCATGGATGCGTCAGCTGCTCGACTGGCAGCGGGAGGCCGCGGACCCCGGCGAGTTCCTGGAGGCGCTGCGCTACGACCTTGCGGTGCAAGAGATCTTCGTGTTCACGCCAAAGGGCGATCTGATAACGCTGCCGGCGGGCTCGACTCCCGTCGACTTCGCCTATGCGGTGCACACCGAGGTCGGCCATCGCTGCATCGGCTCGCGCGTCAACGGTCGGTTGGTGGCGCTCGAGCGCAAGCTCGAAAACGGCGACCAGGTTGAGGTTTTCACGTCGAAGGCGCCGAATGCGGGACCGTCGCGGGACTGGCAGAGCTTCGTGGTGTCGCCGCGTGCGAAGGCGAAGATCCGGCAATGGTTCGCCAAGGAGCGCCGCGAAGAGGCACTCGAATCGGGTAAGGACGCGATCGCGCGTGAGGTGCGCCGCAGCGGACTTCCTTTGCAGCGCTTGATGAATGCCGAGTCGATGGCGGCGCTGGCCCGCGAACTGCGGTACACGGATGTGTCGGCGCTCTACACCGCGGTGGGGGAGGGCCACGTCTCGGCGCGGCACGTGGTGCAGCGGCTGGTGGCCCAATTGGGTGGCGACGATGAGGCCGCCGACGAACTCGCCGAGCGCTCGACACCCGCGACCATGCCGGTGCGCCAGCGCAGTACCGAGGATGTCGGCGTTGCGGTGCCCGGCGCTCCCGGCGTGCTGTCGAAGCTGGCCAAGTGCTGCACGCCGGTGCCCGGCGACAACATCATGGGATTCGTCACCCGCGGCGGCGGTGTGAGCGTGCACCGCACCGACTGCACGAATGCCACGTCGCTGCAACAGCAGTCGGAGCGGATCATCGACGTCCAGTGGGCCCCGTCGCCGTCGTCGGTGTTCCTGGTGGCCATCCAGGTGGAGGCACTCGATCGGCACCGGCTGCTCTCGGATGTGACGCGCGTGCTGGCCGACGAGAAGGTGAACATCCTTTCCGCGTCGGTGACGACGTCCGACGATCGCGTGGCCATCAGCCGGTTCACGTTCGAAATGGGCGACCCAAAGCACCTCGGCCACCTGCTCAACGTGGTGCGCAACGTGGAGGGCGTCTACGACGTCTACCGCGTGACGTCCGCCGCCTAGCGTCCGCACCGGAGATGAAGGTCACCAAGGTCGAGGGCGACGACGTCCGGTTCTACCTCAAGACGGCACCGACCAAGCAGTAGCAGCGCGGCGCCCCGTCAGCCGGCCCGGACTGACTTGATCGTCACATCTGTCACAGGCTTGCCGTCGTCGCTGCCGTCAGCGACCCCGGCCGCCGCGATCATGTCCAGGGCCATCAGTCCGGGGCTGTCGATAGTGCCGAACACCGTGTAGGTCGGCGGCAACTGCGAGTCCTTGTAGACCAGGAAGAACTGGCTGCCGTTGGTGCCAGGGCCTGAATTGGCCATGGCCAGCGTGCCCCGCGGGTAGACCACCGGGTTCTTCAAGGCAGGATCTGTCATCCGGAACTGGTTCGTGGGGTACTCGTTCGGGAACCGGTAACCAGGTCCGCCCGTGCCGCTCGCCGTCGGGTCGCCGCATTGCAGCACGCCGAGTTCGGTCGAGGTGGTCAGCCGATGGCACTTGGTGTTGTCGAAGAACCCCTGCTTCGCCAGGCTCGTGAAGTTGTTGACTGTGCACGGTGTCTTGCCGTTGTCCAGCTTCAGACCGATTCTGCCCTGCGTCGTGACGATCTCTGCGGGGATGACGGCCGGATCAGCCGCGATCCGGCCGTTCTGCGGCGGCTTGACGGGCTTGCTCGCCGGTTCCGTCGTCGCCGGATATTGGCAGTTGGAGCCCAGCGTCTTCGGCGGGTCGAAGGCCGGCAGTTTGTTGTCGACCGGCGACGGGGTCGCCGTGATATGCGGGTGCTCGGGTGTCAGACCGTCCAGCGACTCGAGGTCGCGGGCGACCTGAACGAGGAACAAGACGCTCAGCACCACCACCAGGATGGTGAGCACCGTGATCAGGTAGCTGATGACCAGCCCTGCGATGGCCAGCCCGCGGCCCTCCTCGCCGGTCTTGCGGATCTGCGACAGCGAGATGTGGCCGAAGATGATGCCCAGCGGTGCGAACAGAAACGCGCACACCAGCGACACGATTGCCAGCGCATTGGTCGGCTGCGGCTGGGGATGTCGGGGATAGCCGTAGGGCCCCGCATACGCGCCCGGCGGTGGCGGTGGGTACGCGCCGTACGGCGGAGGCGGAGTGGTCATGGCCGGGTCAGTCGAGCAGGATCGACTTGATCTGGACGCCGTCCTTCGGCTTGCCGTCCTGGCTTCCGTCGGCGGTGCCGGCGGCGGCGATCTTGTCCAGCGTCGCCAGCCCGGTCTGGTCGATGGTGCCGAACGCCGTGTAGTTCGGCGGCAGCTGTGAATCCTTGTACACCAGGAAGAACTGGCTGCCGTTGGTGCCGGGGCCCGCGTTGGCCATCGCCAGCGTGCCGCGCGGATAGGTCACGGGCTGCTGCAGCTTCGGATCGTCCGGCTGGAACTGGTTGGTCGGGTACTCGTTGTCGAACTGGTAACCCGGACCGCCGGTGCCCTGGCCCGTCGGGTCGCCACACTGCAGCACCGATAGCCCCTCCGAGGTGGTCAGCCGGTGGCACGGCGTGTCGTTGAAGAAACCCTGCTGCGCCAGGTTGGCGAAGCTGTTCACCGTGCACGGTGCCTTCGCGTTGTCGAGCTGCAGCCCGATGTTGCCCTGGTTTGTCGACATGCTGGCGCTGACCTGCGCCGGGTCGGTCGGGACCTTGCCGGTGCGCGGCGGGTTGATCGGCTTGCTCGCCTTGTCCGCCGACGCCGGGTACTGGCAGTTGGCGCCCAGGTTGGCCGGCGCCGCGAAGGCGGGCAGCTGTCCCGGCGCCGACGGGGCGGCGCTGGGCGCGGAGGACGGCGTGGTCGTGGCCGCCGACGCGGCCTCGCTGTTCGAATCGTGCTTGGTGAGGAAGAAGGTGGCCACCGCGGCGATCACGAGGACCACGGCCAGGGCGGATCCGACGATCGCGTAGAGGCGGCGCCTCCGTTCCTTCGCTGCTCGGCGCTCGAGCTGGCGCTCGAGTTTGCGCTTCGCTGTTGCACGCCGTTGTTCGTTGGTCGGCACCGCCGCTGTCCTCCTCATGATCTACCTCGGTCGGCAACGAGTGTGCCAGGCGTTGCTGAACGCGGGGCTCGCGACCCACGTCAACTGGGGATGGGACACTGGACGCCGTGTTGATCACCGGATTCCCGGCCGGCATGTTGGCGTGCAACTGCTACGTGCTAGCCAAGCGGGCCGGCACCGACGCGATCATCGTCGACCCGGGCCAACGTGCGATGGGACCGCTACGGCAGATCCTCGACGAGAACCACCTGACGCCCGCCGCGGTGCTGCTGACGCACGGGCACGTCGACCACATCTGGTCGGCGCAGAAGGTCGCCGACATGTACGGCTGCCCGGCCTACATCCATCCCGAAGACCGCTTCATGCTGACCGACCCGATCAAGGACTTCGGGCCGCGGCTGGCGCAGATCGCGTTCGGCGCGCTGTTCCGCGAACCCAAACAAGTCGTTGAGCTGGACCGCGACGGCGACAAGGTAGATGTGGGTGATGTGACAGTCACCGTCGACCACACGCCCGGCCACACACGCGGCTCCGTGGTGTTCCGGGTTTCGGACGGACCGGAAGAGGTCGTCTTCAGCGGTGACACCTTGTTCCGTCAGTCGGTGGGCCGCACCGATCTGCCCGGCGGCAGCGGCCGCGACCTGCTGGGCTCGATCGTGACAAAACTGTTGGTGCTCGACAACGACACCGTGGTACTACCGGGACACGGCGAGAAGACCACGATCGGCTTCGAACGCCGCACCAACCCTTTCCTCGAAGGCTTGAACTAGTGACCGAATTTCAGGCGCCCAAGGGCGTCCCGGATTACCTGCCGCCCGACTCGGCGCAGTTCGTCGGCGTGCGTGACGGCCTGCTCGACGCCGCCCGGCGCGCCGGGTACGGCGACATCGAACTGCCGATCTTCGAAGACACCGCGCTGTTCGCCCGCGGGGTGGGGGAATCCACCGACGTGGTGTCGAAGGAGATGTACACCTTCGCCGACCGCGGCGACCGCTCGGTGACGCTGCGCCCTGAGGGCACCGCGAGTGTGATGCGCGCGGTGATCGAGCATGGCCTCGACCGCGGGCCGCTGCCCGTGAAGCTCTGTTACGCCGGTCCGTTCTTCCGTTACGAGCGCCCGCAGGCCGGGCGCTACCGGCAGCTGCAGCAGGTCGGGGTCGAGGCGATCGGGGTCGACGACCCGGCGTTGGACGCCGAGGTGATCGCCGTTGCCGACGCCGGTTTCCGCTCGCTGGGGCTCGACGGGTTCCGGTTGGAGATCACGTCACTAGGTGACGACACGTGCCGGCCGCAGTATCGGGAGCTGTTGCAGGACTTCCTGTTCAAGCTCGACCTCGACGAGGAGACCCGTCGGCGCGCCGAGATCAACCCGCTGCGGGTGCTCGACGACAAGCGCCCTAAGATGCGCGAGATGACCGCGGATGCGCCAGTCATGCTCGATCACCTGTCCGATGTCGCCAAGCAGCATTTCGACACTGTGCTCGTACATCTCGACGCGTTAGGCGTGCCGTATGTGATCAATCCGCGGATGGTGCGCGGGCTGGATTACTACACCAAGACGACGTTCGAGTTCATCCACGACGGTCTCGGTGCCCAGTCGGGCATCGGCGGCGGCGGTCGCTACGACGGGCTGATGCATCAGCTCGGTGGAAAAGACCTGTCCGGCATCGGCTTTGGCCTTGGTGTCGATCGGACGCTGCTGGCACTGAAGGCCGAGGGCAAGACCGTCGGCGGGACCACGCGCGTCGACGTGTTCGGTGTGCCGTTGGGGGAGCAGGCCAAGTTGAAGTTGGCCGTACTGGCGGCACGGCTGCGCGCGGCCGGTGTGCGCGTGGACCTGTCTTATGGCGACCGCGGCGTCAAGGGCGCGATGCGCGCCGCGGACCGCTCTGGCGCATCGATCGCCCTGGTCGCCGGTGACCGCGACATCGAGGCGGGCACGATCGGTGTGAAGAACCTCGCCACGGGTGAGCAGATCGACATACCCGTCGACGGCGTTCTCGCCGAAGTGCTTTCGCGCCTCAGCCTCGCCTAGCCGCTCCGCACCACCGCGCTCAGCAGTTCGTCGACAGTGCCGACGCCACCGTCGAATGGGTTGCCGCGCTTGAGGACGTGTGTACCGCCGGGCGTCACCGCGACGAGTTTCGGTGAGCTCGAACCGATCTGCAGCCTTCGCGCGAAGCGCACCTGATCCATCGGCACCACGGCTCCGCCGCCGTAACTGAACAACCCGAGCTTGCGGTCGATGACGGCCACTGGACGGCATTCGTGCAGCGGCTGGCTGCGGCGGTGGCGAATCTTGCGCACCACGGCATAGGTCGCCGCGGCGATGGCGACGCCGACGGCCAGCAGCGCCGCGCCCACCGCCCTGGAGGGCGCCTCCGCCACGAGCGCCACGGCGCCGAAGCCGCCGGCGACGAGCATGAGCATGCCGAACGCGAACGCCAGTACCGTCAGTGCACCCGTGCAGCGGTCGAAAACCAGCACGCGGCGGCCGTCATCGGTTACTACTAGTCCGCCCGTGTCGGCTAGTGTCCGGGGAGGGGCTGGTGCATTCACGTACTGCAGACTGCACCGCGGCGGGCGCGAACGTGCGCAGATTCGCAGAGTTGGCCGGTGTGTCGGGTGCAGACACGCTCGCTCGCCGGCGTGGCGACCGCATTCGAAGCGCAAACGTCATCCGGGACAGCATGCCGTCGCGCAGCGTGAGCGTGTGCAGCAGTACCGCGCTGACATGCGCGGCAATCACGGCCCCCAATGCGTAGGCGAACAGCGAATGTGTTTGGCGGAGTACGAAATACAGGTCGGCATTGAACGGCGCAATGCGTGGCAGATCGAGTGATCCGAAAACCTCCGCCGACTGCCCCGACGCCGACACCATGGCCCATCCGATCAGCGGCTGAGCTAGCAAGAGTGCGTACATCGTCAGCTCGGAACCCACCACGAGCTTGTGTTCCAGCCAGCCGACAGTGTCGGGAAGTTTCGGCACGCGGTGGGTGAACCTGTTGGCGGCGCGCACCACCACGATGACGAGGATCAGAACGCCAAGCGTCATGTGGACAAGCCGCAGCGATGCGTAGGAGCCCAGCGAGTTCACCATGACGAACCCGATGAACAGCGCGCTGAAGACGAGTACCGCGGTGAGCCAGTGCAGGATGCGCGTCCGAATCGGGTAGCGAATCGGTGCCGTCATCGCGCAACCTCATCGACCTGCACGATAGACGGCATCTTCACCTCACCGGTCCTGGCACGATACGACATCGCGTACACGGCCGATCGTGCGCTCAACAGTGGATCGTCCGTCGGCTCGATTCCGTCCGGCAGTACCAACGGATCGAAGTTGACGTCGCGGGCGTTGCCGGGCCCCTCGGTCTCGATATCCGTCAACGTGAGCACTCCGGCATCGATGGTGCGACGGTCGCTCGGCCACGGCAGGGTGGCATCGAGCACCGGATCGCCCGGGTTTCCGATGGTCAGCTTCAACTGGTACCGCAGGGGACCGGTCTTCATCTGCCGAACCAGCGCATCGAACAGCGCATTCTGTGTGCCCAAACGCGGGGGCTGAGACGCCTGCAGTGGTACGAACTCCCACCGAACCGGGCTGCGCAGTCCAGCCGCGTTGACGAGGTAGAAGGTGTTCAGACTGCGGTAGGTGCTGTCGGCGAACCCCGGCGTCGGTGGATGCTGTTTGATCACCGCCATCGCGGCCGCAGTCTCCGGATGGGCGGCCAAGAATGTCTTCATCGCCGCGGGATCGGGCTGACCGGTCGCAGGGACGACCTTGGAGGCAAAGAGCCGGTCGTAGAAGCCCTGCGGTGAGTTATCCGGGAACACAGCAAGATTCAGCATCGCCGTCCGCCATTCCGTGGCGTCAGGGAGCGCGAACGCCAGCGCGAGACTGCGTGTCGCCCCCGGCGTGTCGGCCATGCCCGGGTGACCACCCGAGAGTGAGAACCGCCCGACGACGGGGGTACGGCCGGGTGCAAACACCGCCGCCTTCGACAATTCCGCACCGTTGCCGTTGCTCTCGAAGTAGCCGGCGACCGCGACCCCCTTGGCGTGATTCCGACGGAACCCGGGATGGAGCCCGAACACCGCGCGGAAACCCTCCATGAACGTGCTCGGCGTCAACCCGTTGCCCGCGCCGATCCATCTGTTGGCATAGGCAACGGCACCGAGGTCAACGGCCAAGAATGCGCCTACCGCACCGATGCCAAGCAGAACCGAGCGACGGCTGAGTTGGGTCACTAATGCGTAAACGCGTCTGCGCGCGGATCGGTTCACCAGTGTGGGCCACGTCACACCCGCCTACGGCCCCGGCGTTGAGACTAGATGGCCATCGCGGCGCGAACGTCGGCCTCCGACGCCGAGCCGCCAGTGCCGGACGACGTGATCCGGCCGGACTCCAGGATGTAGTAGCGCTGCGACGACTCGAGAGCGAAGCCGATATGTTGCTCGACGAGCAGTACACCGAGGTCACCGCGCTTCGTCAAGTCGGTGATCGCCGCCTCGATCTCGGCAACCACCGACGGTTGGATGCCTTCCGTCGGCTCGTCGAGGATCAGACACTTCGGCGACGTGATCAATGCCCTCGCGATCGCCAGCTGCTGCCGTTGCCCACCGGACAGCGGGCCGGCCCGCCGCGTCAACAGCTCCTTGAGAGCGGGGAACAGGTCGAGCTGCTCGTCGATCAGCTGCTTGCTGCTTTTGCGGCCGTCGGCGACGACCTGAAGGTTCTCCTCCGTCGTCCGTTGCCCGAACGACTGCTGGCCCTGCGGCACATACGCCAACCCGCGAGTCACCCGCGCGCCGGGCCGCAGCTTGGTGATGTCGTCGCCGTTGAAAACCACTTTGCCCGCAGCGCATTTCAACAGCCCGACGGCCGCGCACAGCAAAGTGGTCTTGCCTGCGCCGTTGTGGCCCATCGAACCGTCACTTCGGAGATCGCCATGGTGCCCGACAGCGAGTTGAGCGCACCCACCTTGATGTTCGGCCCCGAGGTGTCCACGCACGATGCGGCGTTTGCCGAGTCGGATTCGGTCGCCTTGTTCCGCAGCCGGACAGCAACAGGCTGGTCGCGGCGACGACGCTTCCCGCAGCAACAGCCGTTCTCGATGTCAGCAGCGCACATCGGGTGATGAGCGTCGGCAGGAGCGCAGAAGTGAAGACACCCTTAGCGGTGTCGAATCGGGACGTTAGATCGCCTGTGTTTCTCGAAATGTCTGTGGGTGACGAATGAATTAACGTGTTGCTGGCCTGGCATTCGTTTGCCGTTCGCCGGGGTACGGCGTAGCCGAAGCCGTTGTCCTTGTAACGATCAGGTACCGTGCGGCGATGTGACGGACATGCGAAAAACGACAGCCAGGGTCGGGGCGGCATTGGCCGTGGCAGCCGCCGCTATTGCGGTAAGTCATGGCGCGGCGAGCGCTGAGCCGGCAGGCCACCAGGTGCGCTATACGCTCACGTCGGGCGGCCCCGCGGATTTCGACCTCTTCTATCTGACGACGCAACCTCCGAGCAAGGACGCCTACAACGCCGACGCGTACTCGTTCGTGAAACGAGAGACGGTCAACCTCGCGCCTGGCGTGCCATGGGTATTCGAAACCACGCTCGCCGACCCGCAATGGGCGATCTTCACCGTCAGCAGCACCACGCACGGCGGACAGGCCGCACCGAATCCACACTGCGAGATCGCCGTCGACGGCCAGGTGGTCGTGCAGCAGGACGCGCCTTACAACCTGCAGTGCAAGCTGTCGCAGTGGTGATCTAGCCGGCTTTCCGGTCTGCGCCGAAATTGCATTCCAGCAGGTGACTACGCGCTTCGTCTGCCGGAATTCAATTTCGCGGATTGCCGACGACCTATCCTTTGTCGGGTGACGGCGGCAGGAGTGGCATGCGCCGCATGCGGCACTGACCTGCGCGCGAACGCCAAGTTCTGCGACGAGTGCGGCGCGCCGGTAGCCGCGCATGGGCCATCAGCGGAGTACAAGCAAGTGACGGTGCTGTACCGCGCTTTCCGCGATCGCTATCGCGCGATGGCGACGTCGCTCGGCTTCGAGGGACACATGGCGATGGCGGAGGCCATGCCGTAGCCGGCTCAGCCGCTAATCAGCGACGCGGCGATTGTGGACGTCGATCACGACCATCGAAGCGTCGAGAAGCGGCGTATCGATGTGGTGGGTGCGCCCGTGCGCAGCGAGGTCGTCGAGAACGCTGATTTCGACGGGACGGCCGGCGCGCATGTCGCGGAACATAGACGGGCCGAACGTGGACGACGGATCGGTGAGCATCGCGTCCAGACCGGTGCGGGCGGCATCGGTGAGGGGATAACCCGCTGCGGCCGCGATCGACGATACTTCGGCGAAAACCCGGTGGCCCAAGTCGATCCCGCCGTCGGCTCGTGCGATCGGACCTATCTCTTCGCCAACAAGGCAGGTGAGCGCTGCCGTCGAGGTGATGAACGCGAACTTCTCCCACATGGCCGCGATGACGTCATCGCGGACGGTCACGGCGATGTCGGGCGTCTCGAGTTCAGCGAGTGTGCGCGCGACGCCCTCGGTGTCGCCTCCGTCGACCAGGCCGATCTGCATGTCGATACCGGGCACAACCACCGCGATGGTGCCGTCGTCGGACATGGACGCGATCAACCGGGTGGCGGCGCCAAGGACGTGCTGCGCACCGAACGCAGCGGTCAGCAGGGAAAGGTGCCTGATGCCGTTCATGATGGGCACGATTCGGCTGTCCGGGCCTACGGCAGAACGGATGTCGTCGATCGCCGATTCGACGGCGCTAGTTCGGACGGCGACGAGGATGACATCGTAGATGTCGTTGAGGTCGGCCGCGGTCACGGCGTTGACGCGGACGGTGCGTACGTCCTCGCCAAGGCGCAGGCGTAGTCCGCCCGGGGTCAATCGCGCGAGTGTCTGCGGGTGAACAAGGAAGGTGACGTCCCGCCCAGCGGCGATCAACCGTTCCCCTATGTAACCGCCGGCCGCTCCCGCGCCGACGATCAGTACGGTCACGATCGTAGCGTACGCACGAACGATGCTACTGCCGCGCCGATTTCGTCAGGGCTGTCCTCCTGAAGAAAATGCACACCGGGCACTGAGACCTCAGTCTGGTTCGGCCAGGTGCGGACGAAGTCAAGGGCGCGTCGACGGATCAACGCACCTGGCTCACCCTTGACGAACAGCTTGGGCAGATCGCATTGCGACAGCCACGCACCGTATTCCTCGACCGTGGCGACGACGTCGGCCGGTTCGCCCTCGATCGGGATGTTGCGGGGCCAGGACAGTGTCGGCCTGCGATCCTCACCCGCGTTGCGGAACGGTCGGCGGTAGTGGTCCATCTCCTCGTCGCTGAGCTGCCGCTTGACTGACGCGGGCAGCACCCGCTCGACGAAGGTGTTCTGCTCCAACACCATTGACTCCCCACTCGTGGAACGGAAGCCCTGGAAGATGTCCCGCATGGTACCGGGGAAGTCCGACCAACCGATCGGCATCGCGATCGCCTCCATGTATGCGATGCCCGCGACTCGGTCGCGGTGCTGGTTGGCCCAGTCGAAGCCGAGCGCCGAACCCCAATCGTGCAGAACGAGAATCACCCGATCGCCGAGATCGAGCGCGTCCCAGAGCGCAAACAGGTAGTCGCGCTGTTCGGCGTAGTGGTAGCGATCGGGTCCGGAGTCGTCGAGCTTGTCCGAGCCGCCCATGCCGATCAGATCGCACGCGACGAGCCTGCCGAGCCCTTCGAGGTGCGGCATCACGTTGCGCCACAGATACGACGACGTCGGATTGCCATGCTGGAACACGATCGCGTCGCCCTGGCCCTCGTCGATGTAGGCCATCCGCTTGCCGTTGACCTGCTTGTGCTGCAGCTGCCCGTACGGTTTTGCGCCCGGCATAGGTTCCTCCTCAATTCGGTTGGGTGTCAGCGAGTTTGGCGGCAGCCTCCCTGGCAACCCGCAAGATTCGGGCCGAGAACTTCGGGTCGGCCACCGCACGGGCCAGCGCCATCCCGCCGACACACACCGTCATCAGCGCGATCGCATCGTCAAGACGCTCGTCGTCCCCGTCACAGATCGCGGACAATGAGCCCCGCAGTTCACGCTCATAGCAGGTGCGAAAGTCTTCTGACGCGTGGGCGGCGTCCGAGCTCAGCGTCGCGAATCCGCAACTGGTGGAGAGGTCGTCGCGGTGGGCGGTGGTGAGGTAGCGCTTGGCCAGGCCTGTGAACCGGTCACGCCAAGACTCGCCGCGTCTCGGCTTGATCCACTGCGGGCGGCCGGTGGTGATCGCCCGCGTGAACGCGGCGTTGGCCAGGTCGTCCTTGCTGGAGAAGTGCGAGTAGAACGCGCCGTGCGTCAACCCGGCGTCGCGCATGACTGGGACGATCGCCGCGCCGTCAAGCCCCTCCTCGCGAATCCTGCGCGCGGCGGCGTCCAGGATCCTGTCGAGCGATTCCCGCTTGCTCTCGACTCGTGTGCCTGCGCCCATTCGCATGATGCACATCATGCTAGTCGCATGACGCCCATCATGCGAGTGCGTTGGCGTCCTCCTGTGCAGGGGCCATGGTCTTCTCGACGTTCAGAGACAAGCGAGCAACTTCCTTGACATTCGATCGAACAGGGGTTCGAATGGAAGTTGTGCGATGGGACGGTCAGGGCATCAGCGTCGACGACGGCGCCCTGCCTGGCCTGCAGCGCATCGGCTTCGTCCGCACCGTGCGCACCCCGCAGTTCGAGGGCATCACGTTTCACGAGGTGCTCTGCAAGTCGGCGCTGAACAAGGTGCCCAACGCGGCGATGCTGCCGTTCCGATACACCGTCAACGGCTACCGCGGCTGCTCGCATGCCTGTCGCTACTGCTTCGCGCGGCCCACCCACGAGTACCTCGACATGGACTGCGGCACCGACTTCGACACCCAGGTCGTGGTCAAGACCAACGTCGTCGAGGTGCTGCGCCGAGAGTTACGCAAGCCGTCCTGGCAGCGGGAGACCGTCGCGCTGGGCACCAACACCGACCCGTATCAACGCGCGGAGGGCCGCTACGCGCTGATGCCCGGCATCATCGGCGCACTGGCGGATTCCGGTACACCGTTTTCCATCCTCACCAAGGGCACCCTGCTGCGCCGCGATCTGCCGCTCATCACCGAGGCCGCACGCAGAGTCGACGTCAGCGTCGCGGTGTCGCTGGCGGTCGGCGATCCAGAACTGCACAAGGACGTCGAGCCCGGCACGCCGTCGCCGCAGGCACGGTTGGGATTGATCGCCGCCATCCGTGAGGCCGGCCTCGGCTGTCACGTCATGGTCGCGCCGGTGCTGCCGCGATTGACCGACTCGGTCGAAGACCTCGACGCGCTACTGGCCCAGATCGCCGAGGCGGGCGCGACGGGCGTGACGGTGTTCGGCCTTCATCTGCGTGGCTCCACGCGCGGATGGTTCATGGCTTGGTTGGCGAAATCGCATCCCGAGCTGGTGGGGGAGTACCGCGAGTTGTACAGGCGCGGAGCGTATCTCCCGGCGGACTACAGGAAGATGCTGCACGACCGGGTGACGCCGTTGGTTGCGAAGTACGGTCTGGCACCCGACCACCGGTCCTTCCGGGCGGTGGAGGTCCCGGCCGCGCCACCCCCCGCCGAGGTCCTGCAGCCGACGCTGTTCTGACCGTTTCGGCGCAAGAAGGTCAGTGCTTGACCTCTTTGAACGGCACACCGCGGTCGGCCGCATACTCACGGGGGAAGCCCAATATGCGTTCGCCGATGATGTTGCGTGCGATCTCGGTGGTGCCGCCGCCGAGCGCCGCCGTCTGCCGCGACAGGTATCGCTCGCCGTAGCGGATGAGCTCGTTGTCGACGTCGACCACGCCTGCACTCCCGGTGATCGCCAGCGCGGTATCGAACTCCAGATGATGGGTCTCCGCATGCGTGACGCGAATGATCGAGCCCGCCGCCGGGGGCAGCGAGCCGTCGAGGACCCCGTGATACACGTGGTCGATCAGCTGCTCCCGCACCGCCCGGTGCACCAACGCCCGACCCGCCCTTTCGCGGGCGCGTTCGTTGTCGCTCTGACCCGACTTCTCGAGTAGCGCCACGTAGTCGATGGGGACGTCTGTCTTGCCCTCTGCGCCAATGCCACTGGCGAATTCCGAGCCACCGCCGACCGCGCGCCGCTCGTGGTAGAGCTGCCGGGACGCGACGTGCCAGCCCTCGCCGACCCCGCCGACGACCGCGTCGTCGCCGAGCTCGAGATTGTCGAAGAACTCCTCGCAGAACTCGACCGACCCGTTGACCTGCTTGATGCGGCGCAAGGTGATACCCGGGCTGTTGATGGGCACCAGGAACATCGTCAGGCCCTCGTGCTTGGGCGCGTCCCAGTCGGTGCGGGCCAGCATCAGCCCGTAGTCGGCGGCGAAGGCGCTGGTGCTCCACGTCTTGGCGCCGTTGATCACCCACTTGTCGCCGACGCGATCGGCCCGGGTGATGACGCCTGCCAGATCGGATCCGCCGCTCGGCTCCGACAACAGCTGCACCAGCACCTCGTCGCCGCGCAGCGCGCCCGAAATGTGTTGGAGCTTTTGCGCTTCACTGCCGGTGTCGAGAATCGTTGCTGCACAGATCGTGAACGTCGGCGTGTTGAGGATGATCGGCAGCTCGTGATTGCGGGACTCGTTGTCGAAAGCCTTCTGATACGCGATGGGCAGACCGAGGCCGCCGTACTCGCGTGGGAAGCAGATGCCCGCGAATCCGCCGTCCCACAACATCCTTTGGAGTTCGCGCGCCCGCAGCCACGGCGCCTCTTCCCCGCGATCCGCCTCGGGTGGATTGTCCGGATCGATGCGCGGCATGTTCTCGGCGAGCCAGTTGCGTGCCCGGGCAGCGAACTCCTCGACCGACTCGTCGGTCTGCGTCGGGGCAGAGGTCGTGTCGGTCATATCAGGCATGCTCTAGCTTCTCGGTGAGCGCGTAGACGCGCAGGTTGTGTTCTTCGGGCGTGCCGAACATCGAGCGGTACAGCGTGACTCGGCGCAGGAACAGATGCAGGTCGTGCTCCCACGTCACCCCGATACCGCCGTGCAGTTGAATGCAGTCCTGCAGCATGCCGGGAGCATGTTCGCCCACATAGGATTTCGCCACGCTGACGGCCATGTCCGCGCCCGGCGAACGCGAAGCCACCTCTGCCACCGCGGCGTTCGTCGTTGCACGGCACGCCTCGAACCAGATCTTCAGGTCCGCGTATTTGTGTTTGAGCGCCTGGTAGGAGCCGATCGGACGGCCGAAGGAGTGCCGGTCGAATCCCCATTGGATGGTGAAGGCCACCACCGTGTCGAGAATGCCCACGACCTCGGCGCACTGCAGCGTCTGCGCGATCTGGCTCTGCCGGGCGATCAGCCCCGCGGTCTGCGCGGCCGATCCGACCGCCGCGGATTCGTCGACCTCGACGCCGTCGAACTGCACACGCGAATAGCCCTTCACAAGGTCGATCGACCGCTGCGGCTCGATGTGCACGCCCGGCGCGTCCGTCGGTACCAGGAACTGGCGTACGGCGCCCTCACACTGCGTGACCACCAGCAGGACCCCGCTCTCGGCGCCCGCCTCGACGCGATCTTTCACACCGTCGATCCGATAGCCGGATCCGGTGCGTGTGGCGGTCACCGCGGCGTCCAGTGGGGACCACGGCTTGCCGGGCTCATAGACGGCCCACGAGGCCACGATTTCGCCCGAAACCAGTGCTTCGATTGTCCCCTCGTGGTTTTCGGGCGCCTCCACCAGACCGGCCAACACGGTGCTGACCGGATGCAGGGGTCCGGGAGCGACGGTCCTGCCTGCCAGCTCTGCGACCAGGGCGAGATCGGCCACGCCGTCACCGGACACGCTGCCGCCGCCGAGCTCCTCGGGCACCAGCAGGCTCGTCCAGCCCAGCTCGGCGGCTCGGCGCCACCAATCGACCTCGAAGGACGTGCCTGCGGCATGGAGTTCACGCAGTCGGCCCAGTGAGGCCTCTTTCTCCAGGAACGACTGTGTCGTCGCCGCGAAGAGCAGCCGTTCTGGACTTGCCTTGTCGGTCATGAGATCGATTCAGCCTCTTCGGGGTTGGAGTTCGTAATGAGAGGGCGTGCCGGCCGCCCAGCACGCTCCCTCCAGCCGATGACGGTCAGGCGGGAATGACGAGGGGTGGCACGTCCAGCTTGTGGACGATCTCGTTCTGCACCTTGAACAGATCGATCATGTTGCCGCCCATGACCTTCCGCTGCCCCTCCTCATCGAGGCCCTGCAGGTCGTCGATCAGGTGGGTCGGCTCCGCCAGTCCCTCCGGGTGCGGCCAGTCGGAACCGAAGATCACCCGGTCGACGCCGCACAGCTCGGCCATCTTGGCGAAGTCGTCCTCCCAGAAGGGAGCGACGTAGACGCCGCGCTTGAAGGCCTCAACCGGATTCTCCGGGAACTCCTGCGGCATCTTCTTGTAGGTGTTCTCGAACTGCTTGAACAGGTAGGGCACCCAGTCCGCGCCGTTCTCGATCGAGAGGACGCGTAGATCCGGGTTGCGAGACAGCGCACCGTGGCACACCAGCGCCGCCATCGAGTCCTCGATCGGCCGCTTGCCCATCGAAACCATGCGGAACGCAGTCGGTTTGAACGGCAGGAACTCGTCGGCGGGCTCCCAGTCGTTGAGGTACTCTGCGTAGCCCGAGTCGGAGGCGTGCATCGACACCGGGATGCCTGCCGTCACGCACGCCTGCCAGAACGGGTCGAACTCGGGCAGGCCGAACGACCGGGTGCCGCGCATGCCGGGCACGGGCGCGGGACGCACCAGCACCGTCTTCGCGCCGCGTTCCAGACACCACTCGAGCTCCTCGAGAGCACGGTCGACGATCGGCAGCGTGATCACCGGCGTGGAGAAGATCCGGCCCTCGTAGTCGAACTGCCATGTCTCGTACATCCACTCGTTGAGCGCGTGGATGACGTCGTGGATTAGCTCGGGATCGTCCTTCATGCGCTCTTCGACCAGACTTGCCAGTGTCGGGAACATCAACGAGTAGTCCAGACCCAGCCCGTCCATGACTTCCAGCCGCGCCGCCGGGTCGCGGAACGCGGGAATCGCCTTCATCGGCTTGCCCATCACCTCGCGGAAGCTCTTGCCGCCGCTGCCGTGCCGGAAGTACTCCTCTTGGGCGCCGGGCCTCGCGACAACCTCGAACGTCGGGTTGGGGATGTAGTCGCTCACCTGGTTGCGCACCATGATCTTGGTACGGCCGCGGACCTCGATGTAGTCGATGACGTTCTTGCGGTGGTCCGGCAGGAACTTGGTCAGCGCCTCTTTGGGCTCGTAGAAGTGGTTGTCGGCGTCGAACACCGGATAAGGGAGCTTGCGGGTCATTTCCGCCTCCTGGAAGTCTCGTTTTGCTCTGGTGGTAATGACATTACCACGTCTGGACCAGCGAAAACACCGACCCCGGAGAACCGCTCTTTTCGGACGGGTACCGCGCAGGTCAGACGCGTTGGCCGGGCCGAACCAGACCGCTGACGCAGAAGTCGTAGATGTGGTCGGCGTTCACAGGTACACCGTTCAGTTCGGCGCCGAGGACCTGCAGCCTCATCGCGCCGAGCGCCGACTGCATGATCAAGGCGGCGGTGGCGTCGACGTCGAGGCCCGCGCGGAACGAACCATCGGCGATGCCACGGTTGATGATGTCCTTGATGAGCTCGTGCAAGGGGGAGAGCACGCGGGCGTACTCGCGGGGCAGCGACTCGGCCAGGTGGTCGTTGTAGTAGGTCAGGCCGCGGTTGACCTTGTCCTGAGTGGACGTTTCGGCCGGCGTGCAGATGCGGTCGATCAGCACCCGCAGCGCCTCGGCCGGGGGCAGCCCGGTGGTGTCCTCGCCCCATTTGCGCGTCGACTCGGACATGATCTTGTCGATCAGGGCGAGCAGCAGTTCATCTTTCGTGGAGAAGTGCTGGTAGAAGGACCGCAGCGACGTCTTGGACCGCTCGACGACCTCGAGCACCGTGAAGTCGGTCCGACCCGTTTCGCCGAGGATCGCCAGCGCCGACTTCATGAAGCGTCGCTCGCGGGGTTCGGCGTCGACATCGGTCGGCGACCGTCCGCTGGGCTTAGCCATCGTGGCACACCTCCCGGCTCGTCGTAGTACTGCTGGTAATGACGTTACCGGTTTTGCAGAACCTCGGTTACTGTTCCGTCCCATGACGACAGACTCAGTGCAGACGCCGTGGACCGTTCAGGGACTGCTCGACCTGTTCGATGTGCAGCCGGACGGGGAGAACCGCTTTATCGCCGAGACGGGTCCCGCCGGCGAGGACGAGCGGCAGGTGGTGGAGGGCTCGCAGGTGCTCGCTCAGGCGATTGTGGCTGTGGCCAAACGGTTTCCGGAGAAGTCGGTGCGCTCGGTGTACGCGGTGTTCGCGCGGGCCGTCATGGTCGGTGCCGGTCCTGTCGAGTTGGAGATCGACGTCGTCAGCGAAGGCCGGTCCACCGCCACCGCAGTCGTCGCGGCCAAACAGAACGGCAAGCGGTGCATCACGATCACGGTGCTCGCCGACGTGCCGACCGGTGACGTCATCCGCCACCATCTGCCCCGACCGGCTGTCGCCGCACCCGCCGATGCGAACGCCTCGGAGATGCCGATGACCGGGCGGCAGTTGCGACTCGTCGATGTCGTCGACGTCAACAGCCCGGACGAGGTCGGCCCGCCGGAGCTGTACGCCTGGCTGCACTACGACCCGATCCCCACCCGCGACGACCTGGCGAAGGCCTTGATCGCGTACTTCACCGGGCACCTTGGGATTTCGACGACGATGCGCGCGCATGAAGGCATCGGGACCGCACAGTCGCACTTGACGGTGTCGACCGCGCCGATGACGATCTCGGTCAGCTTTCACGAGCCGGTGCGCTGGGACGGCTGGCTCCTCTACACCCACGAGAGCACCCAGGTCGGTGCGGGCATGTCCTATGTGCGGGGTGCGGTGCACACCGAGGAGGGCGAGCTGATCGCATCGTTCGCCCAGGACGCGTTGATCAGGCCGCTGCGCACCTCTGACACTGCGATCAAGGAGCAGTCGCGGCTCTAGCCGGACCGGACCGCCGAACGTTCCTTACCGCTCGAATTTTCACGGATTCTTCGAGCGGTAAGGAACGTTCGGCGCGCCTTGGATTTCAACGCGCCTTAGATTTTCAAGTAGCCCTTGTCCGCCGGGATCTGGGCGGCGGTCACCAGCGACGACGCATCGCTGGCCAGCCACACCACGATGTCTGAGATCAGGTCGGGAGCGGCCAGCGAATCGGTCGGCAGCGCGCCCGGCGAGTAGCTGTGGATGTAGTTGGGGTGGTCCTGGAAGATCTTCCACATCGTCGTGTCGTTGCCCATCGGCGTGTCGGTCCCGTACGGATGCACCGAGTTGACGCGGATGCCGAATTCGCCGAGCTCGACCGCCAGCGAGTTGGTCAGCCCGACAACTCCGAACTTGCTCGCGCAGTAGTGCCCGCAGCCGGGAACGGCCTTGATGCCCGCGGCCGAGCTGATCGTGATGATCGAGCCGCCGTTACCCGCGTCGATCATCGGCGGCACCACCGCCTTGATCGTGTGCCACAGACCGGTGAGGTTGATGTCGAGCGTGTCCTGCCACTGCTGTGCCGAAATCTCCCACAGCCGACCCCAATTGAGGATGCCGGCGTTCGCGACGACGATGTCGAGGCGCCCGAACTGCTCCAGTGCGTCGGCCACCACCCGCTGTTGTCCGGCGGCATCGCGGACGTCGACCTCGTCGGCGAGGATCTTGCGGCCCTCGCCTTCGACCAGGCTCACCGTTTCGGCCAGGTCCTCCGGCGCGGCGGGCGGGTATCCGTTGTGTTCGGTGACCGGCGCGCACGCATCGATCGCCACGATGTCTGCGCCCGCCCGCGCCAGCCGGATGCAGTGCGAACGACCTTGTCCGCGTGCGGCTCCCGTCACATAGGCGACCTTGCCTGCCAGTGGTGCTTCGTGATCGGTCATGCCGACAGCTCCTTCGCTAGTGGTGTGCTTGGGGCGGTGCGCCGGGAGAAGTCGTAATCGGACAGCGGCGAGCTTCGCGCGAACCGGCGCGAACCGGTGATGGTCTGGGGTCGGTAATAGAGCGTGTCGCGCTGCGAGTTGATGAAGTACGTGTTCAGCCCCGCGCACGCGGTGTAGTACAGGTGCGCGGTCTTGCCGCGTCGCCGCATGAGAGTGTTCCACCGGTTGAAGGCGTCCTGGCTGACCGCGACGACAATGATGTCTTTGCGGCGGGCCTCCTCGATCATCCGTACCGCGTGCGCCGCCATGGTTTCCACGAAGTCCATCCAGGCGAAGCCGACGAAGCCAAGCGGCCCTACGATCTCCCACCGGTTTGGCAGGCGAGGATGGGCTGTGCCCGCGTAGCTCTGCAAACCGTGCGCGCGATAGTACTCGGCGAGGTCGAACCCGTTGGAGCCCAATACAGTTCCAGGCCGATAGGTC
Organism: uncultured Actinomycetota bacterium; assembly: GCA_963698965.1. Lineage (GTDB taxonomy): Bacteria > Actinomycetota > Actinomycetes > Mycobacteriales > Mycobacteriaceae > Mycobacterium. Next base: position 73,973 of record CAVOSY010000012.1, on the reverse strand, counting down.
TCCGGATCGGTCCACAGTTCGTAGCCGGTGGCCGGCACGAGCAGGTCGGCGGGATGATCGACACCGTCGATGGTGCGCACGCCGGATCGAGTGATGCGCTGGATCGGCGTGATGATCAGGTTCGTCGTCGGATTGTTCAGCGCGGGCAGAAAGCTGCTGGAGATGACGGGACGCTTGGCCATGATGCCGTAGTGGGGGACCAGCGCCTTACGGGTCGCCGGGTCGTGGACAACGGCGCGCAACAGCAACCGGTACAGCGTCCGGCAGTACATGTCGTAAAACGGCATGATGCGTGCGAGCACGCGGTCGGGCAGTCTCGAGAACAGGTGCACGATCGGGGCGACCATGAAGGCGTCCATCGCCAGCCGTCCGGCAACATTCACGGTGCCGACCACGCCCGGCATCCGCAGGATGCGGCGCATCAGAGGAGGGATGTCGAAGTCGATCTTGGGCAACACCCACGCCGGGGTCCGCTGGTAGACATCGAGATTGGCGGCTTCTGCGGATAACGCCGCCGCGATCTGCACGCCGCTTGACCCGGTTCCGATCACCGCGATCCGCTTGCCGCGGGTGTCATAGTCGTCGTCCCACGCGTTGGGGCGAAGGACGGTGCCCTCGAAGTCTTCGATGCCGTCGATGTCGACGGTCGGCTTGGCGTTTACGTAGCCGCCTACGGAACTGATCAGAAAGCGTGCTGTGACATCGGCGTGCCCCCGAATCTTCAACCGCCAGAACCCGGCGTCGTCGTCCCACTTCTGTTGGAGGACTTCGGCGTTGGCTTGCAGGTATTCGTAAAGGCCGAGTCGGCGCGCGGTGTCTTGTAGGTAGCGATACAGCTCTGGTCCTGGCGCGAAAAACCGGCTCCAGCCGGCGTTGGGGGCGAATGACAGCTGGTACCACAGGGCGGGGATGTCCACAGCCAGGCCGGGATAGTGGTTATCGCGCCACGTGCCGCCGAAGTCGGCGGCGCGCTCGAGAATGACGAAGTTCGTGATGCCCTTCGAGCGGAGCAGGTGTGCAGCCGAGACCCCGCCGGGCCCGGCGCCGATGATGGCGACCTCGTACGTCGACTCAGACACGGGACGCTCCCGTCAACCCCTCCACGATGTGTTCGGCCACGAACCGGCGCACCGCGCGGGCGCTGTCCAGGTTCACGCCGATCGGTGGCAACAGCTCGAAGCTCAACAGCATTCGCACAATCCATTCGCTCGCCCGTCCGGGATCCACCCCGGCTCCGACTTCTCCCCGTTGCTGCGCTGCGCGCACCCGCGGCTTCCACAACTCGATGGAACGCTTCATCAGGTCGTCGCCGATGTTGCGCAGCAGCAGCACGAGGATGCTTTCGTTGATGCCGCGCGGTGCCACCGAGTCCGAGCTCTGCCGGTGCGCGCAGACCACAACGGCGGCGGCTGCGACCTGATCGGCCAGTGTCGACTCCTTGTCGACCTCCGCCGCCATCGTCTCGGTGAACACCGAAGCCAGGTAGTCGAGAGCGGTCTTGATCGCGTGGTCGCGGCTGCCCAGCGCGTTGTGCACGGTGCCGCGGGAGACACCTGCCGCCTCGGCGACGGCGGTCAGACTGAATTGGCGGGGGCCAAGCCGACGGAGCGTCGCGCTGGTGGCCGCAAGCAGCGCCGGAGACACCGATCGCGTGGGCCCAGCGGCGCGCATTTGAACACATTAGCGATATCTGTTCAATGTGGTCAATCGTTAGACTCTGCTGCAATGGCCGGTGACAGGTTGCGGCGCCGCCTGGTGGTCGCAAAGAATCCGCCCGGGCGGTGGTGGTTCTCCGCACGAGCGGCGCTGTGTCTCGCGGCGCCGGTGGCGATCGGGTGGGCGCTGGGCGACACGACTGCCGGGCTCACCGCCACCATCGGCGGTTTCACCGCGCTGTATGGAAGCAACAGGCCGTATGTCAGCCGCTCCGTCCACCTGGCGGTGGTCGCAACGGGTTTCGCCGCTGCGGTGGCATTGGGGGACTGGGCGGCCGGCGTGCCGTGGTTGGGCGTGCTTGCGGTATCGGTCATCGCGATGGTTGCGACATTGCTCTGCAATGCGCTCGCAACGGGACCGCCGGGTGCATACATGTTCGTCCTCGCGTGCGCGGCAGGTACCGGTGCCGCCACCGCACATGTGCCGAGTTGGCGCATCGGCTTGCTGGTGCTCGGCGGTGGTGCGCTGGCCTGGATTGTTCACATGGCCGGCGCGCTGCGCGGGATGCGGAGACCTGAGAAAGCTGTGGTGTCCGCCGCCGCTGAGGCCGTCCGCCGATACGTCGACGCGATCGGCACGCCTGATGAGGCGTCCACGCGGCACATCGCCGCCCAGGCTCTGCACCGCTCGTGGGTGATCCTGGTGAATTTTCAGCCCGCGGGGGTAGCACCGGGGCCGACGCTGCGGCGGCTGCGTGCCGTCAACCGGGACCTCCACGTGATCTTCGCCGGTGCCATGGCATCGGCGGCAGAAAACAGGCCGGTGGACAAGGCGTCGTTGGAGCGCATAGCCCGGCTCGCCGATACGAATCGACTCGCGCCGCGGGCTCGGGTCGAGGGCATTCCGCTGGGGCGTCCGGGCCCAAGCTTGCTGATCCGCCAGGCGGTCCGCCCGCGGTCGGGTCAGCTGCTCGTCGTCGTGCGAGTCGGAATCGCGGTCCTCATCGCGGGCGGCATCGCCGCGCTGCTTGGCATCGACCGCAGCTACTGGGCGATGGCGGCGGCAGTTCTCGTGTTGCACCAGGGCTTTGACCGCCGTCGCACGCTGCGCCGCGGCATCGAACGTTCGATCGGTACGTGGGTCGGCCTGGTGCTGGCCGGCCTCCTGCTCGCGATGAATCCGCAGGGGTTGTGGCTGGCGGGAATCCTCGCGTTGCTGCAGTTCACGGTCGAGATGCTGGTCATCCCCATCTATGCCGTCGCGGCGGTGTTCATCACGCCGGCAGCACTTCTGATCGCCGCAGGCGGTCACCCCGTCGGCGACGTGGCGGACCTTCTGCTGGTGCGGGGCGTCGACACGCTGATCGGTGCGGTGGTCGCCATCGGTGTGTACCTGGTGACGGCGCGCCGCCATGATGTCGTCAAGTTGTCCGAAGCCGTCGCGCAAACGCTGGACTCGGCCGCCGGGGTGGCGCCTCACCTTGCCGCAGCGACGGTGACGACTCCAGAGGCGTTGGCAGCGAGACGCGACCTACAGCTTCGCGCGTTCGAGTTGCAACAGGCATACCAAGCCGCGGATGCCGGTTCACGCCGAATGCGTGCTGCCGCGGAGGAGTTGTGGCCCGCGGTCGCGGCGACCGCGGACTTCGCATATCGGACGCTTGCGATGTGCTGGGCATGTGAGCAGCAATCCGCGGACACGGCGGGCGAAACATCTTGGTCGCGAACCGAACTCGAACGATTCTGTGGAGTAACCGCCAGCCTTGCCGGTGCCGTACGGACGGGGACGCAGCCCCAGGATCTGGATCCGATGCCGGTACACGGCTTCGCCGAACTCGCGTTGGTGCGCGACTGTCTGCATCCAGTCAATGACTGACGTCGTAGGCGTGGTGGACGATGTCGTGTAGATGGTAAATCGAGATCGTCGCGATGGTGAATTCGCTGCCGTTGCTGCGTAAGCCCCGCCGTGTCCACGCGTCGGCAGGCACATTGGCGTAGGTGTCGGCCACGGCGTTCGCCGCGTCGAACAGTTCGGTCGCAACCACGGCAGGGTCCTGGGAGGCATAGTCATCGGCGATCGCCGTCTCGTCCTGGTCCCAGTTCGGGAACTGCGGTTCATCCTCGGAAAGCATCAAACCGACGCGGCGGTCGAAGATTCGGTGCACATCGCGGACGTGGCAGCCGTATTCCAGCGTGGACCACACGGTGGGTTGGGGTCGCGTGCGAACGCCAGGCTCGTTGAGCCTGGCCACCCAGTCGGCAGCGTCGCTGCGGATCTTTCCGGCGACCTCGGTGGGATGAACCATCGCGGGATCGAATCCGCACTCGGGGCACGGCTGGGTCAGGACCCAGGTCCAGTCCTTGGTGTCGGGGTCGATGGGCTCGTGCGTCACGGCATCAGTGTGGCAGCCACCTCACGGATCCGGTCGCCGGCACCCGACGGGATCGGCTCGCCATGGCCGAAGCGGGCCGTTTCGATCTCGAGGTCGGCCAGTCGATGGAACGACGCCACGGTTCGGGCCCGATCCTGAGTGATCTCCGCACCGCCGCCGAGGTCGAGCACATCGCCGTCGACCAACTCCCGATCCACTGGCACAGGCGGTGCGGTGTCGGACAGCCCGGCCGAGACCCGTTGATAGATGGGCACTTCCCAGTCTTCGAACACGGGCGGCGGCACCGCCGCGCCCGTCCAGATCGCGGCCGCGTCGCCGGCGCCGGCAAGTACCGCCGCTCTCCGCTCGCCATGTGCATTTCGCCCGCCGAGCCGATGTGGTCGACGTGGCTGCTACCGACCCGGGGAAGTGGATCAGCTAGCGGCGAAATCGGCGATCAGCGCAGACCTGAGCACGTCCAGCGGCAGTCCACCGAGATCCAGTGCGCGACTGTGGAATTCCTTCAACGACAGGCCCCGGCCGACCATCTCGTCGCGCAGCTGCTGCCAGATCCGCTGGCCGATCGCATACGACGGCGCCTGTCCGGGCCAGCCGAGGTAGCGGTCCAGTTCGAAGCGCAGGTTCTCCTCGGCCATCGCGCTGTGTGACTGTAGGAACACCCACGCCCGCCCGGCGTCCCAGACGCCGCCGTCCGGAGCCGTCAGCCCGCAGTGCACCCCGATATCGATCACCACCCGCGCAGCGCGGAAGCGTTGGGCGTCCAGCATCCCCATCCGGTTGCCTGCATCATCGAGCCAGCCGAGGTCGGCCATCAAGCGCTCCGCGTAAAGCGCCCATCCCTCGCCGTGCCCCGATACCCAGCAGCCCACCCGCCGCCACCGGTTCAGTCGCTCTGACGAGACGACCGCCCGCCCCATCTGAAGGTGATGCCCCGGCACGCCCTCATGAAACACCGTGGTGGTTTCCTGCCAGGTGTGAAATGCGTCGACGCCCGGCGGGACCGACCACCACATGCGGCCGGGACGGGTCAGGTCCTCCGACGGCCCGGTGTAGTAGATGCCGCCCGTCTGAGTCGGCGCGATGCGGCATTCCAACGTGCGCAGGGCCTGCGGGATATCGAAGTGCTTGTCGGCAAGTGATTCCACCGCACGGTCGGAGAGGTTCTGCATCCACGTCCGCAGCGCGTCGGTGCCGTTCACCAGGTAGCGCGGCTCGTCGTCCAGCCGGCGCAATGTGTCGCTGACCGACACCCCGGGATAGAGCCGGTTCGCGATCGATTCCTGTTCGGCAACAATGCTTTCCAATTGCCCCAGGCCCCACTGATAGGTCTCGTCGAGGTCGACTGCGGTGCCGAGGAACTCTCGCGACAGCAACCCGTAGACGTCGCGCCCGAACGCGTCCTGATGCCGAGCGTGCGGTGCGATTTCGTCGCGTAGCGCCGCCGCGAGCGTGCCGTACGCGTCCGCGGCCGCCGAGGCGCGCCGTTGCAACTCCGCTTGCAGCACAGCGTTTTCCGGAGCCGCGTCGGCCACCATCTCCACGAACAACTGCTGGATCTGGCCCGCCTGCTCGATGCAACGCGTGACCTGCCTGGCGGCGGGCGCGCGTCCGGCCGTCACCGCCGCGTGCAGTGCCTCGATGTAGCCCGCGACCCGGTCAGGCACCTTCGACATCCGGCGCCCGATCAGCGCCCAATCCTCGTCGGTCTCGGTGGCCATCAGATCGAACACGTCGCGCATGGACTGCAGCGGCGACGCGATCACGTTCAGATCGCCGACATCCAGATGCGCGTCATGCAGCGCGATTTGCAGACCGAGTCGTTCGCGCATCGCCGCGATGGTGACATGGTCGACCTCGTCGGCCGCGGTCGTTTCGCCCAGTTCGCGTAGTGCGTATCGGGCCGCGTCGACCCGGGCTGCTACACCGTCGGGGGAGTAGTCGGTGACGTCGTCATCGTGCCCGACGATACCCATTTCCGTTGCCGCGCATGGATCCAGCGACGCGAACGTGTCGAGGTAGCGTTCGGCGACGGCGTCTACGGCTGTGGGACGCCTAACCAAGGTTGTTGGTCGCGAAGGTGTCGCACTTGTTGGGGTCACCGGTCTGGTACCCGATGGTGAACCACTTCTGTCGCTCCGCAGATGACCCGTGGGTCCACTGCTCGGGGTTGATCCGGCCCGTCGCCTGCTTCTGGATCCGGTCGTCACCCACCGACGAGGCAGCCGACAGCGCATCGGCAATGTCCTTGTCGCTCAACGGCTCGAGGTACGGCACACCGGTGCTCTCCTGTTTGGTGATGGCCGCGTAGTGCGCCCACACTCCGGCGTAACAGTCGGCCTGGAGTTCGGTACGCACACCCGCGCCCTGGGCACCGGTCGGATCCTGCTGTGCGCGGCCGAGGATGCCTTGCAGATCCTGGACATGGTGGCCGTACTCATGGGCCACGACATACTCCTGCGCCAACGGCCCACCGCTGGAACCGAACTGGTCTACGAGCACCTGGAAGAAGTCGGTGTCGAAGTATGCGGTCTTGTCCACCGGGCAATAGAACGGGCCGACTTCACTGGTCGCTGGTCCGCATCCGGTCTGAACCGAACCGTGAAACAGCATGGTATGCGGCGGCGTGTACCCGCGCAGCAGCTGCTGCCACACGCCGTCCACCGAGTTGGTCGTCGCCGCGACGCGGCACTCCACATACTTGTTGGCGTCCGCGCCGGTCTTGCAGTGGCTCAGGTCGTATCCCGGTGCCTCGACGCCCCCAGTGTCGATCTCCTGTTGCTGGGGGATCACCGAGCTGGGGTCGACGCCGAGGAACAGCGCGATCACCACGATCAACAATCCACCCAGACCACCGCCGATCGCGATCCCGCGGCCCGGCCCGCGCCCACCGCCCGTGGAGATGTTGCTGGTGTCGATCTGCATACCCTCGTTGAAGGTCATTGCACCGCTCCGTCGCTCGCCACACCCTGTTTGGACCCAGGTGCACCAAGCTTTGCACACTACGATTTAGGCGTGGCAGTCCTTCTCGGACATTCGACCATCGCGCATACCGGACTTGGAGATCTACGCGGCACCACCGAGGGCGGCGTCGGGGTCTGGCGCGGCGTGCCATACGCCGAGCAGCCCGTCGGCGACCGCCGGTTTCTGGCGCCGGCACCGCTGCGTCCGTGGTCCGGGGTGCGCGAGGCGCTCGAGCACGGACCGCTCCCGCCGCAGGGCAAGTCGTTCGTCGGCGGCGGTCGCGACGATCCCAAGGTTCGTGACGAAGCGTGCCTGACCCTGACGGTCTGGTCACCCGATACCAGTGGCTCGCTGCCAGTGATGGTGTGGATTCCCGGCGGCGCGTTCGTATTCGGCGCAGGCCAGTTCCAGCTCTACAACGGGTCGCGGTTGGCCGCGAATGGAAACGTGGTCGTGGTCAACATCACCTATCGGATTGGGGTGTTCGGCGGCTTCGAACTCAGCGACCTGGGCGACGGATTCGACGACAACCTCGCGCTGCGTGACCAGATGGCCGCGTTGCGATGGATCAGGGAGAACATCGCGGCGTTCGGCGGTGATCCCGACCGGGTGACCGTGTTCGGCGAATCGGCCGGGGCGACGTCGGTGCTGGCGTTGTTGGCCAGCCCCGCGGCCGACGGCCTGTTCCGTCGAGCGATCGCGCAGAGTCCCGCGCTGCCGTTGATCGCCGACCGCGAACAACGGGCAAGGCAGGCGCACGAGTTCCTCAACCGGCTGGGTGTCAGCGCCGCCGAGGTGAAGGGGCTGCCGCAGCGGCAACTACGCCGCGCCGCGGGCATGCTGCAGCTCAAGAGTGCCGCGGCGACGCCGACGCTGGCCTACGGACTGACCTACGGCGTCGACCTGTTGCCGACCCATCCGGTCGACGCCGCCCGCGAGGGCACGCTGGCGCGGGTGCCGCTGATCATCGGCACCAACAGCCACGAGGCGTCGATGTTCGCGTGGACCAAGCCGCCGATGCTGCCCACGACCACCGCGTCGATCGACGCCTACCTGGGTCGCGTGGCGCCCGACGCCAAGGACCGCGTGCTCGCCGCATATCCGGACTACCCGCGCAGGCGCGCGCTCATCGCGTTCGGCTCGGACGTGATGTTCGGCGGCCCGGCGTGGGCGTTCGCCGACACGTACAGCGCCATCGCGCCGACGCACGTGTACCGGTTCGACCATTTCGGTTGGAGCCTGCGGATTCTCGGCCTCGGCGCCACTCACGGCAGCGAGATTGTGCACATCCAACACAGCTACGCCTCGTTCATCGGCCGCAAGCTGCATCCGCTCGGGCGACGGCTGCAGCCGCCCGTCGGCAGGCGCATGCAGCGCGCATGGCTGGACTTCGCGGCCAAGGGCTGGGACACAGGCGAAATCCATTGGTCCAGTGGGCACCATTGGCCGATCTACGACACGGCGCACCGCTTCACCCGCATCATCATGACGGCCCGCGACATGGTGGTCGAGGATCCAGACGCCGAACGCCGCAAGGCCTGGGTCGGCCTGTACTAGGCCGTAGTCGCGTAGCGCTTGTCGGCGTAGGCGCGCAAGTTGTGCAGGAACCTCGGGAACATCCGCGCCATCACCGGCCTGCCGAGCACCCAGGTCAGATTGCGGCCCGCGGCCGTCGGCACGACGCGGTAGTCCTCCGCGAACGCCGCGATGCTGCGGGTCGACGCGTGGTTGAACCGAAAGGCCATGTGGCTGTGCGGTTCCCAGGCCAAGAACTCTCTCCCGCAAGCGGGTGGGGGTACCCCCAGCTTGCGAGGGGGAGTACCCCCACGTCACCGACGATGCCGCCACGCATGTCGACGGTCCGCGTGGTACCGACGCCGTGCGGCTGCGGGCTGGTCCACGTCACCTTGGTGATCACCGTGGCCCAATGCGGCCATGACCCGGCGTCGTCGAGCACCTCGAACACCTGCTCGGGCGTGATCGTCAGATCGACTGTGCTGACGAAGCGGAACGGTGCACCGGCGATGAAGTCCAGGCCGACGCGTTCACGTTGGTGGATGGCCATACACAGTAGAGCAGGGTGTCTAGCCGGGGCCGTCGCTTGCGGCTGCGAGCAACGGCACCACCACCTCGCTGATCGGGGTCGCGAGCCCGTGGGCCGCCGCCTTGCGCAGGATGACGCCGTTGCGGATGTCCCATTCCAGCGGCTTGCCGGCTTCCCGGTCGGTGAGCATCGACGTGGTGATGTCCGGCGGCGACTGCGCCAGCATGTCCACGATTTCGTCGATCACCTCGTCGCCGAGGTCGGCACCCTCGGCGCGGGCCACGGCCAGACATTCGGCCAGATACCGACGTCCGAGGGCGGCCACGTCGTCGCGGCGGAAGATGCCCGACCGCCTGCCGGTCAACACCATGAATCCGACCACCGAGTTGACCAGCAGCTTCCGCCACGCGGCGGTGCTGAAGTCGGGGTCCAGCTCGACCGTCACCCCTGCGCCTCGCAACAACTCCGCGAGCGTCGCGGCCGCCTCGGTGTCGGGCAGCACCAGCCGCGGCTGGTTGCGCACCCGCACCCAGCCGTCTGGCTGGATCTCCGACGAGATCCACACGGCGGCCGGCACGACGGTGGACGAGGGGCAGAACCGCCCCACCCGGTCCAGCTGTTCGACGCCGTTCTGCAGGGCACATACCACCGTGTGCGCGTCACACAGTCGCGCCAACCAGGCTCCAGCCTGCTCGTTCTGGGTGTCCTTGACGGCGACAAACACCACGTCAATTGGGCCGTCGACGTCGCCGGGATCGGTGTACACGGGCCCCGGCAGCAGGATCGGATCCTGGTCGTCGGGCCGGACCTCGATCGATTCGCGCGCGGTGTGCCCGCACAGCAGGACTGGGTGACCGGCGGCGTGCAGATATGCGGCGACGGTCGCGCCGATGGCCCCGGGTCCGATGAGTGCAATGCTGGTGCCCACGAACGCCAAGCTACCGCCGGTTTGGCCCCCTCTACACTGTGGCAGTCGTCTCTTCAGGCCTTTCACAAGGAGTTTTTGTGCTGCGCACACACGCCGCCGGTTCGCTGCGGACTACCGATGCCGGGCAGAAGGTGACCCTCGCCGGCTGGGTGGCGCGGCGCCGCGACCACGGCGGCGTCATATTCATCGACCTGCGCGACGCGTCCGGCGTGTCGCAGGTGGTGTTCCGCGAAGGTGACGTGCTGGCCCAGGCGCACCGGCTGCGCGCGGAGTTCTGCATCGCCGTCGACGGTGTCGTCGAGATCCGGCCTGAGGGAAACGCCAACCCCGAGATCGCCACCGGTGACATTGAGGTCAACGCAACGTCGCTGACCGTGCTGGGGGAGAGCGCGCCTCTGCCGTTCCAGCTCGACGAGCCTGCAGGCGAAGAGGCGAGGCTGAAGTACCGCTACCTCGATTTGCGGCGCGAGGGTCCGGGTGGCGCAATTCGGTTGCGCTCCAAGGCGAATGCCGCCGCCCGCGAGGTGCTGTCCCGGCACGACTTCGTCGAGATCGAAACGCCGACGATGACGCGGTCGACGCCCGAGGGGGCCCGCGACTTCCTGGTGCCCGCGCGGCTGCAGCCGGGGACGTTCTATGCGCTGCCGCAGAGCCCGCAGCTGTTCAAGCAGCTGCTGATGGTTGCGGGGATGGAGCGCTACTACCAGATCGCGCGGTGCTACCGCGACGAGGACTTCCGCGCCGACAGGCAACCCGAGTTCACCCAGCTCGACATGGAGCTCAGCTTCGTCGACACCGAGGACGTCATCGCGATCTCCGAGCAGATCATCAAGGCGTTGTGGGCGCTGATCGGCTACGACGTGCCGTTGCCGCTGCCGCGGATGACCTACGCCGACGCGATGCGTCTCTATGGCTCCGACAAACCCGATCTGCGGTTCGGACTGGAACTCGTGGAGTGCACCGACTTCTTCAAGGACACCCCGTTCCGCGTGTTCCAGGCGCCCTATGTCGGGGCCGTCGTCATGCCGGGCGGGGCGTCGCAGCCGCGCCGCACGCTCGACGGCTGGCAGGAGTTCGCCAAGCAGCGCGGCCACCGCGGGCTGGCCTACGTGCTGGTGGACGACGACGGCACGCTGGGCGGCCCCGTCGCCAAGAACCTTTCCGACGCCGAGCGCGACGGGTTGGCGGTCCATGTCGGCGCGTCACCCGGTGACTGCGTCTTCTTCTCCGCCGGACCGGCCAAGTCGTCGCGGGCGCTGCTCGGCGCGGTCCGCATCGAGATTGCCAAGCGGCAGGAGCTGATCGACCCCAACGCGTGGGCGTTCACCTGGGTGGTCGACCCGCCGCTGTTCGAACCCGCCGACGAGGCGACCGCACACGGCGACGTCGCCGTCGGGTCGGGCGCCTGGACGGCGGTGCACCACGCGTTCACCGCGCCCAAGCCGGAGTTCGAGGACAGCATCGACACCGATCCTGGCCTCGTGCTGGCCGACGCGTACGACGTGGTGTGCAACGGCAACGAGATCGGCGGCGGCTCGATTCGTATCCACCGCCGCGACATTCAGGAACGGGTGTTCGCGGTGATGGGCCTTGACAAGGCCGAAGCCGAGGAGAAGTTCGGATTCCTCTTGGAAGCGTTCACATTCGGCGCGCCGCCGCACGGCGGCATCGCGTTCGGGTGGGACCGGATCAACGCGCTGCTGTCGGACATGGATTCGATCCGTGAGGTCATCGCTTTCCCGAAGTCGGGCGGTGGCGTCGATCCGCTGACCGGTGCACCCGCGCCGATCACGCCGCAGCAGCGCAAAGAGTCCGGAATCGACGCCAAGCCCGCGAAGGACGGCTAGGCGGCCGTTTCCGGCGTGCGCGTCGGCACGAAGAAGCCACGCAGCGCGTTGGCAATTCGCGCGCGGACGGGCGCGCCGGAGAGTGCCACGTCGACCATGGTCAACGACTGGTGTGTGTGGCCGCGGGCACGGACGTGCTCGACTGGGACGCCTGCCGCATCGAGTGCAGCGGCGTACGCCTTACCTTCATCCCGTAGGGGATCGAACTCGGCCGTCACCACGATCGCAGGCGGCAACCCGGACAGATCGCCCGCGCACAAGGGCGCGAAGCGGGGATCGCGTCGATCGGCCGGGTCGATGTAGTGGTCGTAACACCACTGGGCCAGCGCGGTGGTGAGACCGTAGCCGTCCGCATTCTCGACGTAGGAGGCGCGTGTCAGGTCGCCGTCGGTTGGCGGCGTCAGCAATACCTGCCCGACGATGTGTGGTCCACCCGCGTCCCGGGTAAGCCGGGAAACCACCGCCGCGAGATTGCCACCCGCGCTCCAGCCGCACACCGCGAGCCGTCCCGGCATACCGCCGAGTGCCTCGGCATTGTCGGCGACCCACCGCACCGCGGCCATGGCGTCATCGACTGCGGCGGGGAATCGGTGCTCCGGCGCATGACGGTAGTCCGCCGAGATGACGATCGCGTCGCTCCGCACGCACAGGTCCCGGCACAGCGGATCGTCCGAAACAGCGTCGCCCACAACCCAACCCCCGCCGTGGAAGAACACGACGATCGGGTGCGGGCCCGGGGTCGGCGGCCGATAAAGCCGGTACGCCAGGTCGCCTGTCGCTCCGGGTAGTACACCATCGACGATCTCGCCGACGTCCGGTCCAGGCGGACGAGTCGTTGACATCTGAGCGTAGAAGGCGCGGGCCTCGTCAACTGGCATCGAATCCAGCGTCGGCAGATTCATTGCCGCCATCTGGTTGAGGACCATCTCCACGTCCGGTTGCAACCGGCGCACCACGCCGTCGTTGCACATCGAGCCCTCGGGGCCGGACAGCCTGAAGCCCAGATAGTCACGGGCGACCACCTCGTCACAGCTGGCCCGATAGAAGTCGAGGCCTGCGCAGTAGGGCAGAAAAACTCGTGGCTTGCCCGGCACATTTGCGCCCATATACCAAGAGTTCGCGGTCCGGTAGAGGGTGATGTCGGCACAGTCGTTGACGTGTTGCGTCCACCCGGCTTCGGCCATTTCGGTGGGCTCGATGAGATCGAATCCGCATGCGCTCAGGTGATCTAGGCAGTCGAGCACCCAGTCCGCGTGCTGTTCGATCGAAACGGCCATGTTCGACAGCACCGAGGGACTCCCGGGACCGGTGATGAGAAACAGGTTTGGAAAGCCGAACGTGGTCAGCCCGAGGTACGTCTGCGGCCCGTTCGCCCATTTGTCCCTCAGCGCCAAGTCGTTACGGCCCCTGATGTCGACGGCCGTTAGCGCCCCCGTCACGGCGTCGAAACCGGTGGCGAAGACGATCGCGTCCAGGATGAACGACTCGTCGGAAGTATCGATGCCCGTTTCGGTGACTTGTCGGATCGGATGTTTTCGGACGTTGACAAGGCGCACATGCGGCAGGTTGTAGGTAGCGTAGTAGTTCGTGTCCAGACATGGCCTTTTCGTCCCGATGGGGTGATCGGTTGGGCACAGATCAGCCGCCGTCTGTGGATCGTCGACGATAGAGCGGATCTTGTTCCGGAAGAACTCGGCGAACTCGTGGTTGGCTGCGGGATTGCTCAGCACGTCGGAGTAGACGGTTATCGTCTCGAACAGTAGGCCGCTCTCCCATGCGCGCTCATAGCGTTGTTGGCGTTCAGCCTCCGAGACGCTGAATGTCGGGATGATGCAGCGATCCATCGGAATGCCGCCGAACGACACCCTCGCCGCCGCGCGGTATTCCACCTCATTCGCCAGTTGCGCGAGCTGCTCCGGCGACAACGGACCATTGCGCGCCGGGATCGAGAAATTCGGAGTGCGCTGGAACACCACCAGCTGGCGCGCTTCCTGAGCGATGACCGGAATCGATTGCACTCCAGAGGAACCCGTGCCGATCACGGCAACCCGCTTACCCGTGAAGTCGACTGGATCGTGCGGCCAGCGGCTGGTGAAGTACACCTCACCGGTGAAGCGCTCGAGTCCGTCGACCTCGGCTTGTTTGGGCATCGACAGACAGCCCGTGGCCATCACGACGAAACGGGCAGTGACCTCATCGCCACCTTCGGTACGCACCCGCCATAGCGACGCAGCGTCGTCCCAACTCGCCTGAGGTACTCGTGTCGAGAAGGTGATGTGGCGCCGCAGGTCGTGCTTGTCGGCGATATGGTTCAGATAACGCAGAATCTCCGGCTGGGTGGCGTACTTCTCCGACCACTGCCAGTCGCGCTGCCAGTTGGGATCGAAGCTGTACATGTAGTCGATGCTGGGTACGTCGACCCGGGCACCCGGATACCGGTTCCAGTACCACGTGCCGCCGAGGTCGTCGCCCGCTTCGAATACGCGCAGTCGATAGCCGGCGCGGCTGAGCCGGTAGGCAAGGTAGAGGCCCGCAATGCCCGCGCCGACGACGACGACATCTACATCGGGAGTCGGCCGGTCTGTCCTGGCTGAATCAGTCACCAGCCGATCATCACGTGCCTCCCAACCCCCCGTCTTGAGTAATGGGATACTCCATTTCGGCCCACCCGCGGGAATAGACGCCAATTCGCCGGAGGCTTCAACGAGCATGACCCGACAGCCACCCGACATCGAGACGGCCAAGGCGTTCAACGCCAAGGTCGCCGAGGAGTTTCGTGCCAACAACGGGAAGGTCGGTGGCGCATTCAAGGGTAATGAGCTGTTGCTGCTCACAACGACAGGCGCCAAGTCGGGTCAACCGCGATTGTCCCCGCTGTCCTGCAAGCGCATCGACGGGAAGCTGTTCATCATCGCCGGATACGGCGGTGCAGACGTCAACCCGGCGTGGGTGCACAACCTGCGGGCCGACCCGCGTGCTCGCGTCGAACTGGCAGGCGAGTCCTTCGACGTGACGGCCCGTGAACTGCCGCCTGACGAGCGCCAGGACATCATTCCCAAGGTCAACGCCCTCGGCTCCGCCTTCGCGGAGTTTCAGTCCAATACCAGTCGAGTGATCCCGATCTTCGAACTCAACGAGGTCTGAGCGGCGATGCCGGTGAGCGTCGGAATCATGCTGCCCAGTAGGGAAACCGCGATGACGGGCCGGCATGACGCGCGGGGGCTGATTGAGTTCGCAAAGGCTGCAGAAGAGGCCGGCTTCGATTCGGTGTGGGTCGGTGACTCATTGCTCGCGCGGTCGCGGGCGGAACCGTTGTCGGTGCTTTCCGCGGTCGCGGCGGTGACGAGACGTTTGGCGCTGGGTACCGCGGCGTTGATCGGTCCGCTGCGTCATCCGCTGCTCGCGGCGGCGCAGGCGGCCACCGTCGACCAGCTCTCCGCCGGGCGACTGATACTCGGGCTCGGTTCCGGTGCACCGCTGCCGGAGAGCCGCCGCGAATTCGACGCTGTCGGAATGCCGTTCGCTGGTCGCGGCGGCCGGCTCGACAAGACGGTCACGCTGTGGCGCGAAACATGGCGCGGGCGGGGCGAATTCGCCGACGCGCTGCCGCCGGCGCGGCCGGGCGGCCCGCCGGTGTGGCTGGCGGGTGGCGACACGACAAAAGTTATCGAACGGGTGGCGGCCACCTATGACGGCTGGCTGCCCTACTTGCCGGACGTGAATGCATATGCACGGGCGTGGGATCGGATCCGTGCGAAAGCCGTCCGTGAGGTCACGCCAGCGTTGTATGCGACGGTCAACCTTAACGGCGCGCGTGCCGGCGCGGAACTCGATGAGTATCTGCGGGCCTACTACGGCCAGCCACTCGACGTGATGCGCCGCGTGCAGGCGATCCGCGGCGGCACCGTGGACGAATGCCTGGACTGGCTGGCGCGCTACGTCGATGCGGGCGCGCGACACCTGATCCTGCGGATAGGGTCGCCGACCGCGCGCCCCGAAGCCGTGGCCGAACAACTGTTGCCGGCACTGAAGGAGATTGCATGACTGAGATACCTGACGCGGAAACCATGAAGGCGTTCAACAAGAACATCGTCGACGAGTTTCGGGCCAACGGCGGCAAGGTCGGCGGCCCGTTCGAAGGCGCGACTCTTCTGCTGCTTACCACCACCGGCGCCAAGTCGGGTCAGCCGCGGCTGGCGCCGCTGGCCTACCTGACGATCGACGGGAAGATGATCATCATTGGGTCGAAGGCCGGCGCCGAGACCAATCCGGACTGGGTGCACAACCTTCGGGCCAATCCGCACGCGCACATCGAGGTGGGGATCGACGCATACGACGTGACCGCCCGCGAGCTGCCGCCCGCGGAGCGCGACGAGGCGTACCCGAAGGTGGTCGCCGCGGCTCCGGGTTTCGGTGAGTACCAGGCCAAGACCAGCCGCATCATCCCGCTCTTCGAGCTGCAGCGCGGTTAGCCCGGGCTTGAGGTTGCACTCAGGGTCGTGAAAGGCACCAGATCACGACCCTGAGTGCAACCGGGGGAGGCAAGCCTTAGAGCCGCTCGATGATGGTGGCGTTGGCCATGCCGCCGGCCTCGCACATCGTCTGCAGCCCGTATCGGCCACCGCGCTGCTCGAGCGCGTTGACCATCGTCGTCATGATCCGCGTACCGCTGGCGCCCAGCGGGTGGCCGATCGCGATCGCACCGCCGTTGACGTTCGTCTTGGCCAGGTCGGCGCCGGTGTCGTACACCTCCCTGACGACATGCGTTCGCACAGCGGCGCTTAGTGGTCCCGATTCCGACGCATCGTCAGCTGAAGCGAGCTTGGCCAGAGTCGCAAAACTAAAGGCTTTGGATGAGTCGAAAGCAGCGTTGGCTCAAACGGATGCATGCCAGCGGGGTCCGCCACCGACGTCCGGCCCATGAATAAGCGGTGACGTCAGAGCCACACATTGTGGTCAAGTTGGAGCGTCCCCGATGTTGTTCTCGGAGCTGGTGGGGCCACGGATTTGCGACTGACTATTGAGAGTCTCGTTACTCGTCTATTTCGCGACAGCCTTTAGCTCTGTTCGGACATGGTCGATGTGATCGTAGGCATAGGTTGCCATCGCGGCGGTGGTCATCTTATCGCCTGTGCGGGCGAGGGATTCGTAGGCCGGGTCGCCGAGCACCTCGCGGAGGTGGGCGATCGCGGTGCTCAGCTCGGGGTAGGCCGCACTCGTGAGGGGACTGAACGCGAACCCGGCGATGATGGCCGCCGGTTCATCGCGTCCGAGCCGGTCGAAAAAGGCAGCGAGGACAGCCAGCGGGAAACGGATCATGGTGGTGTTGCCCGCGTCGTGGAAATTCCGGACCGCAAGTGCGACATAGTCGAGCGCGGCCAGCGGGTCGCCGTACTCGGCCTCGAGGCGGGACAGACTGCCCGCGATGCGTGTTTCGGTATTGCGGTTGCCGCTCTCCTGGGCGATCACCAGACCGCGGCGCTGGGCGTCCAGCGCCGCGGCGGGATCAGCGTCGCCGAACGCGTAACCGTAGGCGTAGAGCGCAAACGAGAGCGCAGCCGGGTTGCCGGTGGCCTCGGCAACCTCGATCAGGCCATTCGCGGCGGCCCTCGCCTCCTCACCGCAACCCGCGACCGTCAGTGCGACGGTCAGGAATGCCCTGGTGATCCCATGGGTGTCGCGACCGAATGCGAGCCGGGCGCGGCACCACTCGACCTGCCGTTCGGGTTGGCCGAAGTGCAGGTACGCAGCGCCGAGCGCGCCCTCGAGGCCGAACGGCACCTCACCGCGGCCACTGGCGATCACCCGCTGGCCGGTGTCGCGTAGCCAACAGCTGCCTCGATCCGTCCGGGCCACCAGCACAAAGACGCCATCGCATACAGGAATGCGAGTGTCGGATGATCGGCGGTACGGGCGGGCTCGATGAGCTCCTCGGCCCACGCTATCGGCTCGTAATTGTGCATCCAAAAGCCAAGCCATGCCGCCCATGTCGCGATGGTGGCGGCGACGTCGAGGTCACTTTGGTCGGCGGCCCACCGAAACGCGGACCGCAGGTTGGCGAGCTCAACGGTGAACCAGTCGTAGGCCTCCCGCTGGCGGGGGCTGTCCCACAGGGCCATGATGTCGGCTTCACGCCCGGCGAAGTAGCGAGCATGGGCGGTCCGGACCTCAGCTGCATCATCGCGCCCGACAAGTTGCTCCTCGGCGAACTGGCGGATCGTCTCCAGCATCGAAAACCGAGTGCGTTCCGATGACCGATCAGCCACGAGCAGCGACTTGCGGACTAAGGCATCGAGCAGATCCAAAACGGCGAGATCGTCGCGGTCATCCAATCCCGCCACCGCGCAGACACTTTGGAGGTCGAAGCCCCCGGCGAACACCGAACACCGCTCCAGTAGCACCTTTTCCGCATCGTCGAGGAGGTCGTAGGACCACGCCACCGCGTGACGCAGCGTCTGGTGGCGTTCCAGTCCTCGCCGTGACCCAACCAACAGCCGGAACCGCTGATCGAGACGATCCCGCACCTCCATCGATGTCATAGACGCCATCCGTGAGGCCGCCAACTCGATTGCCAACGGAATCCCGTCGAGACGGCGGCAGATCTCCACCACTGCCTCGGCATCGGCCCCGGCCAACGAGAACCGCTGCGCCACGCTACGGGCGCGCTCGACGAACAGGGTCACGGCTGCAGAGTCGGTTCCCGCATCAACGTCCAGCGAGGGCACCGCCCACAGCTGCTCGTCGGCCACTCGCAGTCCCTCGCGGCTGGTAGTCAGGATCCTCACCGTCGCCGACTGCGCGAGGATGGCCTCGACGAGGTCGGCGGCGGCATCGCGCAGGTGCTCGCAGTTGTCGATTACCAACAGCCGAACCCGGCCGTCCAACGCGGCGGCTACAGACTCGGCCATGCTCTTGCCCGGTTGCTGGGTGATGCCCAGCACCGCTGCCACGGCGTCGGGCACCGCAGCAGGATCGGTGACCGCGGCCAGTTCGAAAAACCAGACACCATCGGGGAACTCATCGGCCAACCGCGCCGCGACCTCGGTGGCCAGTCGGGTCTTGCCGACCCCGCCCGCCCCGGTCAGCGTGACCAACCGATGCGCCCGCAGCGCCGCCTCGATCTCGCCGACCTCCGACTCGCGCCCAATGAAGCTGGTGATCGCAGGCCGCAGGTTCCCCGGACTCACATCCAGTGCCCGCAGCGGCGGAAAGTCCGTCCGCAGGCCCGGCGCTTGGACCTGAAACAGCCCAATCGGCACCGACACATCGCGCAGCCGTCGCGGCCCCAAATCGACCAGGTTAACTCCGGTGAGCAGCCCCGCCGTTGAGTCCGCAAGCAAGACCTGGCCGCCATGACCGGCGGCCATCACCCGCGCGGCACGATTCAGCACGGCGCCGAAGTAGTCGGCCTCCCGCAGCTCGGCCTCCCCGGTCGCCAAACCCATACGCACCGGCAACTCCAATTCGCGCTGCGCAGCGACCGCCGCATCAACCGCGTACTTCGGCGATGTGAACGCGGCGACCACGCCGTCGCCGGTGTGGCTGAATAGGAAGCCGTCATGCGCCTCGATCGCCGAACGCAACACCTTGTCATGCGCGACGAGGGCCGCCCGCATCGCTTCCGCATCGGCTTCCCACCGACGAGTCGATCCCTCGATGTCGGTGAACAGGAACGTCACCACACCGGAAGGCGCGGGCGCCGTCATGGCATCGCCTCGGCCCAGGCGATATGCCCTTCAAAGCCAAGCGTTCTCGCCATGTCGCGGTAGCGGTCCCGATAGTCGCGATAGGCGGTCTCGTCACCAAGCGCCCGCGCCATCAGAGCCCGCAGCCGCAAAAGCCAGATCTCGCGTGTCACCAGACCCTCATCGACTGGCTCAACCCCTAACCGTTCGATCGCGGCTTCGGCTTCGGCCACGTCATCGTCGGAGCCGCGATCCAGCAGGGTCTCCACCAAAACACCGGTCGCCGGAACGCCCCACAACAGCAGCCGTCCCTCGCGGAACATATCGTCGACGGCGGCGCGCATGAGCGATAGGGCGCCATCGCGATCTCCACGCCGAGCCCTCTCACGCGCCAAGTACATGTCGAGGATCGGTCGATAGCCCAGAGCGTATCCCCGGCGCAGGAACATTTCGCTGACCTCGGCCAGCAGCTTCTGTCCGCGGTCACGCTCCGGAGCCGTTCGGCGGTGCACCAGCGCAACGCCCAGCGTCATCCGGGCGTTCGACAGCGCGTGGTCATCACCGGATCGTTGGGCAATCCGGAGGGCATCCTCGATTTCGCGCATCGCGGAATCGTCGGCAGCCAACACACCATCCGATATTCGCGGGAAGTAAACCCAGCAGACGACCATGGCGTAGGACACGGGGTCGGCGTTGCGGGCCATGGCCAGCCCGTGCTGCAGGTCGTCTCGCCATCCGGGACGACCCAGCTCAAGACCGGCACCGCCCCGCGCACGTGAGGGCGATCGCTAACGGAGACCCGATAAATTGGTTGCCTTTAGACGGGTCACCGTCGGCCAGGTCGATGACCCTTTGTGACCACCGCAGCGTGTCAGACCACTCGGCGCTCTCACCCTTGGCGTAGATGGCCGCGATGGAGACTCCCACCGTCAGGGTCGGATCGCCAATCGACTCGACTAGGGCCATGGTTTCCGATGCCAGCTGCGAACCCTCGCGTATCCGCCCCCGAGGGACGTGATCTAATCATCGGCCCGGCCATTGCGATGGCCAGTGAGGCCTTGTCCCCGGCGGTGGTGCACAACTCCCGCAGTTCCTCTAAGCGGTCCCCGGCCACGTACATTTGGACTCGGTAGGCGGTGCCGCACAACATGGTGCGCGGGGCGATTCGCATGGCTGCCCGGTGCGCGTCATCGGCGGGTAGGGCGTCGGCGATCTTTTCCGCGCGCTCCCAACTCAGCCGCGCTGCGGCGATGTCACGGTTGGTTGCCCACGTTGCGGCGCGCATATGCCACTGATACGCGGCGTGCAGATCACCGGCGGCCTCCAGATGTTCGGCGACCAGCGCCGCATTCTCGTCAAGGGATTCCGCGTTACGTTCTTGGATCGACGCGGCCAGACGGCGATGCAGCTCGGCGCGGTCGGACATGAGTTGTGATTCGTAGGCCACCGCGCGAATCAGCGGATGGTGAAACACGTACTCGGGTTGTCGTGTGAACCTGACTTGATCGATGAGTTGGGCTGCTACCAATTCGTCAACGACTGGTTGGATGCCCAGTGCGGTGATCAGTTCAGTTGTGAATCGCGTGCCGACCACCGCTGCCGCGCTCAGCGTGCGTTTCGCGTTCGCGTTCAGCCGATCGATGCGCGCGGCGATCGCCGCCTGCAAGGTGGCGGGAACAGTAACCTCAGCCGTATCTTGCGTCGACACATATGCACCCGGCTCGCCGCGCAACACGCCACGCTCGCCAAGCTCACGCACAATCTCCTCGGCGAAAAACGGAGTGCCAGAGGCCCTTTCGGTGATCGTCTGGCTCAGCGCGGCCACCGAGGGGTCCGACCCGAGAAGCTGTGACACCAGCGCGGCAGTCTCGGTATCGCTCAACGCGGCCAAGGCTACGGTTTGGGCACCGTGCACCCGCGCCAGCGCTCCCTCGTATTCGGGACGATAGGTGACGATCACCAGCGAGGGCGTCTGCGGGATCACCGTGAGGAAATCGGCAATCATTGACTCACTGACCGCATCAATCCAATGGGCATCCTCAACGACATAAACCGCCGGGGTTTCACGGGCCAACGAGGCGGCATTGACCAGCGCGGTCAACCGCCGCCGACGAGCATCCGGATCGATTTGGGGTAAGGGAGTTTTCGGGTCAGCGATGCCCAGCAAGTCATCAAACAGCGCCAAATCCTCGGGGTCTGCGTCGGCAACCCGGTCGCGCACTCGATCGCGGGCCTCCTGCCCTTCAAGACCATCGACGCCGGTGGCCGCGCGCAGCAGTCGCGTGACGGCATGGAAGGGGACCTGACTGGTGTGCGATTCGCAGAAGGCGGTGAACACCTCGACACCACGGGTGGCTGTCATCGCAGACATCTCGCGCACGAGACGGCTCTTGCCGATGCCGGGTGTCCCCACCACGCCGACCACAGCGCCGTGGCCGTCGACTGCCCGGTCCAACAAGCCTTCAACGGCGGACATCTCCCACCGCCGCCCAACAAGGTTCGAGTCGGCACGCCCGGCGACGCGATGCCCTTCAACCATGCCCAACAGCTGACGGGCGGGCACCGGCGCGTCGGCACCCTTGATCTGAACCAGCTCAGATTCGCCGACAGTCGCTGCGCCCTCAACCAGCCGCGCGGTGGACACGCTGAGCATCACCCCGCCGGGCGGCGCAGCAGACTCCATTCGTTGGGCCAGGCCGACCTGCTCGCCAATGGTGGTGTAACTCGCAGTGCTGGAGCCGATGTCACCGGCAATCACCTGGCCGGAGTTCAGGCCCACCCGCAGCCGCAGGTCCACACCGTCGCGATCGTGGACCTCGACGGCAAGCCGCTTCGCCTGCTCCTGAACGCCTAAGGCCGCCAGGCAGGCGCGAACAGCATGGTCCTCCAGCGTGATTGGTGCGCCGAACACTGCCATGATGCCGTCGCCCGTGAACTGACTCAGCGTGCCGCCATAACACGTCACCACCGCTGTGGAACGATCCAGCAGTTCGGACATGATCTCGCGCAGCCGCTCCGCACCGACAGCCGCTGCGATCTCCATCGAATGGACCACATCGGCGAACAGCACCGTTACCTGCTTGTACTCCGCCGATCGGCTGACCTGTGCGACCGGTGCACCGCACTCGTTACAGAACTTGGAGTTCAGCGGCAGCTCCGTGCCGCACGACCCGCACAACAGTCCCGCCGCTGTCAGCGCCCCGCGATCGTCCCCCGCGCCATCCACGTCAGTATCGTGTCACCGCTGGTCAGCGGTGTCCGTCATATCGCCGTGCCATCTCCGACACGAAGGTTTGAGATTCTCGGATGTCGTCTATTTCGAGACTGCATCGTCCGCGACGACCATCTGGCCGCTGGCTTCTCCACATCAACGAGGAGCGCTGTGAGGGGTGGGGGTCCTTGACTAACCTGACTCCGCCTCGTTCGCATCGAGTAGGTGAGGGGTGCACCAGTCCCGTGGCTATCGGCGCTGGCGAGATCTACTGCCCGTTGGACCCCTGGGAACCTTCACGAATCGGGGGTGTCGCCCGCTATTCCCGCCGCCCAGCCCGCCTGCATCTGAAGATTGCACTCAGGGTCGTGAAAGGCACCAGATCACGACCCTGAGTGCAACCGGGGGAGGCAAGCCTTAGAGCCGCTCGATGATGGTGGCGTTGGCCATGCCGCCGGCCTCGCACATCGTCTGCAGCCCGTATCGGCCACCGCGCTGCTCGAGCGCGTTGACCATCGTCGTCATGATCCGCGCACCGCTGGCGCCCAGCGGGTGGCCGATCGCGATCGCACCGCCGTTGACGTTCGTCTTGGCCAGGTCGGCGCCGGTGTCGTGGGCCCATGCCAGCACCACGGGTGCGAACGCCTCGTTCACTTCGAACAGGTCGATGTCGGCGAGCGTCAATCCCGCGCGCTGCAAGACCTTTTCGGTCGCCGGGATCACGCCGGTCAGCATGTACAGCGGGTCGGACCCCACCACGGTGGCGGTGTGGATCCTCGCGAGCGGACGCAGCCCCAGGCGGTGTGCCGCCTCGCTGGTGGTGATCAGCAGGGCCGCGCTGCCATCCGACAGCGGCGACGAGTTGCCCGCGGTGATCTCCCACTTGATCTGCGGGAAGCGGGCCTCATATCCCGGGTTGTAGAACGCGGGCTTCAAACCGGCGAGCGTGTCGACCGTGGTGCCCGGACGGATGATCTCGTCCGTCGACAGGCCTGCGATCGGCGCCAGTTCGTTGTCGAACCGGCCCTCTTTGGTTGCCGCCGCGGCCTTTTCGTGACTGCCCGCGGAGAACTCGTCGAGCTGCTGGCGGGAAAAGCCCCACTTCGCGGCGATCAGCTCGGCGCTGATACCTTGCGGCACAAGGCCTTCGGGGTAGCGCTGAGACATCTGGCCGAACGGGTCGCTGCCCGGCAGCACACTCGAGCCCATCGGGACCCGGCCCATCGACTCGACGCCCGCGGCGATCACGATGTCATAGGCGCCCGAAATGACGCCCTGGGCGGCGAAGCTGATGGCCTGCTGGCTGCTGCCACACTGGCGGTCGACGGTCGTGCCGGGCACGCTCTCGGGGAAGCCCGCGCCGAGGACCGCATTGCGTGCGATGTTGACCGCCTGATCGCCCACCTGGGTGACCGCGCCCGCGATGACGTCGTCGATCTCCACCGGATCGATTCCTGTCCGGTTGACGAGTTCCTTCAGGCTGTGCGCCAGGAGATCGACGGGCAGCACGTCATGCAGCGCGCCGCCGGCCTTCCCCTTTCCGATCGGGGTGCGTACCGCTCCGACGATGACCGCGTCCCGGCCAACGTATCCGGCCATTGGTGCCTCCTGAAGACTCGACTCTGAGTAGTGCTCGCTATATCCAGCTATAACACCTAGGTATAGTGATAACAACCCAGGAAAGGAGTGACTTGCATGACAGTGCTGCAGGGGCGGCTCGCCGACCGTGACGCCTGGTCGGCGGTGGGCAAGTGCCCGATCGAGAAGACCATGGCCTTGCTGGGCACCAAGTCGGCGATGCTGATAATGCGGGAGGCCTACTACGGCACCACCCGGTTCGAGGACTTTTGGCGGCGGGTCGGGGTCACCAAGGCTGCCGCATCGGCGCGCCTGAACGAGCTGGTCGACGCCGGGCTGCTCGAACGCCGGCCGTACAAGGAACCCGGTCAGCGAAGTCGCGACGAGTACGTCCTTACCGACGCGGGGACCGACTTCATGCCGGTGGTGTGGGCGATGTTCGAGTGGGGGAGGCGGCACCTTCCGCACAGCCCCCAGCTGCGCCTCGCCCATAGGGACTGCGGCGCCGAGGCCGCCGTCGAGATCTACTGCGAGCGCGGCCATCACGTGCCGGCCGACGAGCTCGTGGTGCAGCTGGCCAACAGCTGATCCGAAGAGGATTCACAGCCGAAGGTAACAGGACCGCGTTTGCCCATCGCTACGGTGAGCCATGTCAAACACCACGGCTGACCGCTCGGTGCACCACGGGTTCGTACCCCCGAAGCTGCCCAAGCCGATCAATCCCGCGCTCGCCAAGCACTACGAGGCCCGTGCCGCCAGCGTCCAGAACCGGATAGCTGATGCCATCACCCGATTCGCCGGGTCGATGGCGTTCGTCTACTTCCACGTCCTGTGGTTCGCGGTCTGGATCATCTTCGGCATCGAGGGTTATCCCTTCGGGCTGTTGACGATGATCGTGTCGCTCGAGGCGATCTTCCTGTCGACGTTCGTGATGATCAGCCAGAATCGCGCCGACTTCAAGCGGCAGGCCGCCGCCGACCTGCAGTGGAAGATGGTCCAGGAAGAGGATGACCAGAACAGGCAGCTGATCGAGTTGTCGAATCAGATTCTCGAGTTGACGAAGCTGATCCACGCCCGGACGCAGGCGCCTCAGTCGGTGAAGCAGTAGGAATCGCTCGACGCGTCACCGCCCTGCAGCCGGGTCTGGTGCACCCGCAGGCCGCGGAAGTCGTCGCCGTGCGGGAAGAACCCTGGGTCGGGAACCAGCCCGCCCGCGTCGACGTCGGCGTCCAGCTTGGCCATCCACGCGCCGACACCGTCTGGGTAAAACACCTCGTCCCATGCCGCGTACAGCGAGTTTGTGACGTATACGCGGCGGCCGTCGCGGCTGATCTCGATCATCTGGGGGCCGCCTGCGAGTCGTAGTTCCGGGTCCGCAGGATGGGGCTCCCGCCGGATCACCCCACCGAGGCGAACGGACGCCGTCTCGCGCGGGCGGCTGGGATCGCTGACGTCGAACTGCTTGAGTTCTCCTGTGCCCCAACACGATACGTAGAGCCAGCGATCATCGACCGATAGGTCGATGTCTGACACCAGCGGCGGCACAGCGCCGAAAGGTTTCAACGCAGGCGGCAGGTCATCGGCGTCGGCCGGTTCGGCAGGGATCGTGATGACCTTGTCGACGGCCCACTGCTCGCCGTCGCGGTGCCACAGCCACACTGAGGCGGACAGATCTTCGACGCTGATCACCACGCCGGCGAACCCCCACGTCTTCGACGGATCATGAGCGGGCCGCAGTTCCAGCACCATCTGGTGAGCGTCGCCGAGATCGATCCGTTGGGTCAGAGTGCGCTCGGACAGGCTCCAGAAGTTCAAGTGGTGCCCGAACTTTCGGCCTAGCAGGTCCTCGGGGTTCAGCCCGTTCTCGATCATCGAAGGCGAGGCCCACTCCGACGTGATCACGGTGTCGTTGCGCAGATGCCACCACACGTCGTAGGCGAATTGTTGCGGTCCGCGGTCCTTCTCCCACGGCCCGATCACCTCGAACGTGTCATGGTCGAGCAGCGCGACGCCGCCGGGACCGTCGTCGCCGTTCGGTCCGCCCAGTGCGGACATGAAGATGCCACCCGGCCCGCAGTGCACGGTGTGCGGGCGCGAGTATCCGGCCTTGGACGCGAGTTCGTCGGCGTCAATCGTGTGTGCCAACACCGGGTTTCGCGGGTCGGGTTTGGTGTCGAGGACGTACGTGTTCGACGACCGGATGCCGGGGATGACGAGGTAGCGCCGCTCGATGTCGTGTCCCTCGTGTCCGTCGTGGCACAGCGCGCTCGAGCAGGCGTTCCAGCCGAAGTGGTGCAGTTCGTTGCCTGCCGTCGGAAGCTCCGACCAGCCGACCACCCGGCCATACGACGACGAAGCGGAATCGCAGTCCACCACGGCAAGCGCGTCTTTCGCCTGGCCGGCCGGGTCGAATGCGACAACGTAAGCAAGCTGCTCGGGTGCTGCGGCGATGGCGGCACCCGGGCTGCGGTAAAAGGTGGGATCTGTTGCAGCCATGCCTGCAGATCATCCTCCGCGGCGTCGACGCGGGGGTAAAGATTCACAGCAGTCGTGCAGGAACGTTTGACAACACCACTAATGGTTCGTTCCCGGCGGCCCCAAGAAGTCGGTGGTTTCCTGGGGGAACGGCCGATGCGTCGGCTCGTTTGCGTCGGCCGAGGCTGCGTCGCGCCGGGTTCGACCGGCGCCGGCGGGCTTGCTGACGGGGTATAGGCAGGCGCTGGTGACGGGGCTTCGATCGTGGTCGGTGCGATCGTCGGCGCCATGGTCGGGGCCGGCGGTGCGGTGTGATGGTGATCGGGATCGTCGGCACGACCGCACCTGTCTGCCCCACCGGTTCGCGCGATACGACGAGATCAGCAGGGTTCGCGCCGCGGCTCATCGATGGCGTCGGAGAGCTCACCATCATCGTCGAGGACGATCACATCAGAACTTTTCGACGACGGTGGCCTGGTCGCGCTCGGGTGGACCCGTTGTCACCACGGTGAGGATCAGCCCGACACCGCGGGCGTAGTACTTGTTCTCGCCCGGCCCCGTGGGATCGAGCAGGTCGGAGTCCTTCGTCACCAACAGATCCTTGGCGGGCCCGGTGAGTGGGGTCGTTTCACTGCCGGTGAGACTGAGCACCTCGCCGGTATCCTCCGCGACGCCCTTCGCGTACTCCTGGCGGTACTGATCGCCGACCTGCGGGTGCGCCGGCATGATGATGCCGGGCAGGGCGCCGTTGACGCCGCCCTCAAACGAGCCGGCGGTGTCCACGCTGCCGTCCTTGTATTCCTTGGTGACTTCGCCGAAGTACCAGACGTTGCCGTCGCGGTCCTGCGCATACCAGTCGAAGGTGTCTTCTAGCGGCTCGTTGTCGACGGTGACTGTGTCGTGGACGACGACGGTGTCGACGCCCATGACCTTCCTGGTGTCGCGGGTGACCTCAGTGGTTGTGCGCTGCAGCCCATCTGCGGTGGCCGCCTCAGAGATCGTGCGGGTCCCTGGCGTCAGCGGGAAGTACGGATTGTCGATCTTGGTCGTGAAGACCGACGGGACGATCGTCGGAGAGTACGGGTCGGTGATCTTCATCGGACCGGGAGGCGATGCGGAAGCCGAGATCGAGGGGTTGGGCGCTGCCGACGTGGTCGCGGCCGGGGGCGCGGAGGGGCCGCTCGAGCACGCTGCGCTCGCCGCGAGAAACGCCAACGCTGTGGTGGTCGTGAGAAGCGAAGTCCTCACCTCGTAAAGCGTATCTCCGCCGGTGGCCCGTTGTCTGCCAGCGCTTTTCAGCTTCCGTTAAGGAACTTTCTGCTGAGCGTCTTTGGGGCCTGCGCCAGCCAAGCCTCGGTGATCAGCTCTTCTAGCTCCGGCACGCCGATCTCGGCCAGGCGCACCAGCACCGCCGGGTAGCCGTCGAAATGGGGGGTGGTGAAGTACACCCCGGGTTCGTCGGCGACGAGCGCGAACTTCACGCCCTCGTCCGCGACCCGGGCCCCGAGAATGTCTCCATCGGGGGCGTCCGCGCCCAGCGCAGCGTAGTCCGCCTTGCGCAGCGGCCGTTCCCACGCGATCAGCTTCTTGCGCACCCGCCAGTTACGCGGCGAGGCCTCCGCGGTTTCGGGAAGCTCACCGACGATTCGCCCGACGTCGTCCCACGTGGCCACACTCCCGATTCTGCGCCCGGCAGTCCGCTGCGCGCGATGAAACCTTGTGATGGGATCAGCGGATGGGCATCAAGGTGGCGCTGGAGCATCGCACCAGCTACACGTTCGATCGGCTGGTGGAGGTGTACCCCCACGTTGTTCGGCTGCGCCCCGCGCCGCACTCGCGCACTCCGATCGAGGCCTATTCGCTGCAGGTCGAGCCGGCAGATCACTTCATCAACTGGCAGCAGGACGCGTTCGGCAATTTCCTGGCCCGCCTGGTGTTCCCGAATCGTGCCCGCAGCCTGACCATCACGGTCGGGCTGATCGCCGACATGAAGGTGATCAACCCGTTCGACTTCTTCATCGAGGACTGGGCCGAACAGATCGGCTTCGAATATCCCAAGGCGCTCGCCGAAGACCTCAAGCCCTATCTGCGGCCGGTCGACGAGGCCGGGGAAGGCTCGGGGCCCGGCGACCTCGTCCAGGCGTGGGTGAAGAACTTCGCCGTCGCCCCCGGCACGCGCACCATCGACTTCCTGGTCGCCCTGAACCGGGCGGTGAACGCCGACGTCGGCTACAGCCTGCGGATGGAACCCGGTGTGCAGACGCCGGATTTCACGCTCCGCACGGGAATCGGCTCGTGTCGCGACTCGGCGTGGCTGCTGGTGTCGATCCTGCGCCAGCTGGGCTTGGCCGCCCGCTTCGTGTCCGGTTACCTGGTGCAGCTGACGTCCGACGTCGAAGCGCTCGACGGGCCGTCCGGGCCTGCCGCCGACTTCACCGATTTGCACGCCTGGGCCGAGGTGTACATCCCTGGCGCGGGCTGGATCGGGCTTGACCCGACGTCGGGGCTGTTCGCAGGCGAGGGCCACATCCCGCTGTCGGCCACGCCTCATCCCGAGTCGGCAGCCCCGATCACCGGCGCGACCGAACCGTGCGAAACCACGCTCGACTTCTCCAACGTCGTCACCCGGGTTCACGAGGATCCCCGCGTCACCCTGCCGTACACCGAGGCGGCATGGGGCGCGATCTGTGCGCTGGGTGCCCGCGTCGACGAGCGGCTCGCCGCCGGTGACGTGCGCCTCACGGTCGGCGGTGAGCCGACATTCGTCTCGATCGACAACCAGGTCGACCCGGAATGGACCACGGACGCCGACGGGCCGTACAAACGCGAGCGGGCGTCCGCGTTGGCGGCCAAGTTGAAGAAGCTGTGGGCGCCGCAGGGACTGGTGCAGCGCAGTCAGGGCAAGTGGTATCCAGGAGAACCCTTGCCGCGCTGGCAGATTGGACTGTTCTGGCGTATCGACGGCCAGCCGCTGTGGATCGACCAGGCGTTGCTGGCCGACCCTTGGCAGGCCGACGGCGAACCGCCGGCGCTGGCGCATGACGTGGGCGGCCAGGTGCTCAATGCCGTCGCCGAGGGCCTCGGGCTGCCGGCTTCGCAGGTGCGGCCGGCCTACGAGGACGCGTTGAGCAGGCTGGCCGCCGCGGTGCGGCAGCCCGAAGGTGAACCGGTCGCCGCGCCAGACGATCTGGCGGCCGATGCACCCGACGCCCGCGCCGCGCTGATGTCGCGCCTCGAGGCGCCCGTCACCGAACCCGCCGCCTACGTGCTGCCGCTTCATCGCCGCGCCGACGACTCCGGCTGGGCCAGCGCCGACTGGCAGCTGCGTCGAGGGCGCATCGTGCTACTCGAGGGCGATTCGCCTGCCGGGCTTCGGCTGCCGCTGAACTCGATCAGCTGGCACCCGCCGCCGCCCTCCCATCACGCCGACCCGCTGACCCGGTCCACCACCCTGCCCATCGACACCGAGGCAGCCGCCGCGGCGGTTGTCGAGGACGCCGATGCCGCGCCTACCTCCGC
This sequence comes from uncultured Actinomycetota bacterium, assembly GCA_963698965.1. Taxonomy (GTDB): domain Bacteria; phylum Actinomycetota; class Actinomycetes; order Mycobacteriales; family Mycobacteriaceae; genus Mycobacterium. The sequence continues at coordinate 43,677 of CAVOSY010000012.1, read as the reverse complement.
GATGGTCGCTGAGATCCGCGACGGGTTGCTGTACATCTACATGCCGCCGACCGACGAACTCGAGCACTTCATCGACCTGATCAGCCGGGTCGAAGCGGCCGCCGCCAAGGCCGAGTGCCCCGTGGTGGTCGAAGGCTACGGCCCGCCGCCCGATCCCCGGATCGGCTCGATGACGATCACGCCCGACCCGGGCGTCATCGAGGTCAACGTCGCGCCGACGGCCAGTTTTGCGGAGCAGAAGCAGCAGCTGGAGACCCTGTACGAGCAAGCCCGGCTGGCTCGCCTGTCTACGGAGTCGTTCGATGTCGACGGCACACACGGCGGCACGGGCGGTGGCAACCACATCACGCTCGGCGGCACCACGCCCGCCGATTCGCCGCTGTTGCGCCGCCCCGACCTGCTGGTGTCGCTGCTGACCTATTGGCAGCGCCATCCGTCGCTGTCGTATCTGTTCGCAGGCCGGTTCGTGGGCACCACCTCGCAGGCGCCGCGCGTCGACGAGGGCCGCGCCGAGGCGCTCTACGAACTGGAGATCGCGTTCGCCGAGATCGCGCGGCTCGGCCAGGGCGCAGGCGGCGCGAAGCCGTGGGTGACCGACCGCGCGCTGCGCCACCTGCTCACCGACATCACCGGCAACACCCATCGCGCCGAGTTCTGCATCGACAAGCTCTACAGCCCCGACAGCGCGCGCGGCCGGCTCGGGCTGCTCGAGCTGCGCGGCTTCGAGATGCCGCCGCACTATCAAATGGCGATGGTGCAGTCGCTGTTGGTGCGCTCGCTGGTGGCCTGGTTCTGGGACGAGCCGCTGAGGGCCCCGCTGATCCGGCACGGCGCCAACCTGCACGGCCGATACCTGTTGCCGCACTTCCTGATTCACGACATCGCCGATGTCGCCGCCGATCTGCGCGCACACGACATCAACTTCGACACCAGCTGGCTGGACCCGTTCACCGAGTTCCGGTTCCCTCGCATCGGCACCGCGGTGTTCGAGGGCGTCGAGATCGAACTGCGCGGTGCGATCGAACCTTGGAACGTCCTCGGCGAAGAATCCACCGCAGGCGGCACCACCCGTTACGTCGACTCGTCGGTGGAACGCATCCAGGTGCGGCTGATCGGCGCGGACCGGCACCGGTATGTCGTGACCGCGAACGGTTACCCGATCCCGCTGCTGGCCACCGACAACCCCGACGTCCAAGTCGGCGGGGTGCGGTTCCGGGCATGGCAGCCGCCGAGCGCGCTGCACCCAACCATCACCGTCGACGGGCCGCTGCGCTTCGAGTTGGTCGACACCGTGACGGGAGTCTCGCGCGGCGGTTGCACCTACCATGTGTCGCACCCGGGCGGCCGCGCCTACGACTCCCCGCCGGTCAACGCCGTGGAGGCCGAGTCCCGGCGGGGCCGCCGCTTCGACGCGACGGGCTTCACCCCCGGAAAGGTGGACATGTCGGACATCCGCGAGAAGCAGGCTCGGCAATCCACCGATGTAGGCGCGCCGGGCATCTTGGATCTGCGCCGAATGCGTACCGTTCTGCAGTAATGGTCCTTCCCGCGCCTGAAACGCACGACATCGACCACCTGCTCGCCCGGTACCGCACCGCGCGCGTCCAGCAGGCCCTGTTCGACGTGCGCGGCGAGCGTGCCGGGACCGGTTATGACGAATTCGTCGACGCAGCAGGCAATGTGCGACCCGCCTGGCAGGAACTCGCCGAATGTGTTGGCGAGCGGGGCCGCGGCGGACTGGAACAGCTGCGGTCCATCATCCGGAGCTCGGTCGACAACGACGGGATCACCTACATCCAGGTCGACCGGCACGGCGATGCGGTGACCAACGGCGACGGGACAGCGCAGCCGGGGCCGTGGCACCTCGATGCGCTGCCGCTGCTGCTATCCGCGTCGGACTGGGACACGCTGGAATCGGGTCTTGTGCAACGCTCCCGGCTGCTCGACGCCGTGCTGACCGACCTGTACGGCCCGCGTCATTCGATCATCAGCGGGGTGCTGCCACCTCAGCTGTTGTTCGCACACCCGGGCTATGTCAGGGCCGCCCGCGGGATCGAGGTGCCGGGCCGGCATCAGTTGTTCCTGCACGGCTGCGACGTCAGTCGAAGTGGATCCGGGGCCTTCGTTGTCAATGCCGACTGGACCCAGGCACCGTCGGGGGCGGGCTACGCACTGGCCGACCGGCGAGTGGTCGCGCACGCGATCCCCGACCTGTACGAACGGATCGGCCCGCGGCCCGCCTCGCCGTGGGCGCAGGCGCTGCGATTGGCGCTCATCGACGCGGCCCCCGAGTCGGCCGAGGAGCCGGTGGTCGTGGTGCTCAGCCCAGGCATTCACTCCGAGACCTCGTTCGACCAGGCCTATCTGGCCAGCGTGCTCGGCTTCCCACTGGTGGAGAGCGCCGACCTGGTGGTGCGCGACGGCAAGTTGTGGATGCGGTCGATGGGCACGCTCAAGCGTGTCGACGTGGTGCTACGCCGCGTCGACGCCGAGTACGCCGATCCGCTCGACCTGCGCGCAGATTCGCGGCTGGGTGTGGTGGGCCTGGTGGAGGTGCTGCGCCGCGGCGCGGTAACGGTCGTCAACTCGTTGGGCAGCGGCGTTCTGGAAAGCCCTGGGCTGCTTCGCTTTCTGCCCGAACTGGCCGAGCGGCTGCTGGGTGAGACCCCGCTGCTGCAGACGGCACCGATGTACTGGGGTGGCATCAACACGGAACGTTCGCACCTGCTGACCAACTTGTCGTCGCTGTTGATCAAGTCGGTGACGGGCGGGGACGCGATCGTCGGGCCGGCTCTGTCGTCCGCGCAGCGCAAGGAACTCGGCGTGCGCATCGAAGCAACGCCGTGGCAGTGGGTGGGCCAGGAGCCGCCGCAGTTCTCGTCGGCGCCCACCGACTACTACCCGGGCGGGCTGTCGTCGGCCAGCGTCGGCATGCGGTTGTTCACGGTGTCGCAGCGCAGCGGGTACGCGCCGATGGTCGGCGGCCTGGGTTACCTGCTGGCCCCCGGTAGTGCCGCTTACCGGTTGAATAACGTTGCGGCCAAGGATATCTGGGTGCGCACGCCAACACGCGTCACCACCGTCGAGCGGATTCCGGGCGCGGTCGAACTGCCCGCGATGACGCCCAGTCCGACCCGGGCCGTCAGCTCCCCGCGTGTGCTGTCCGACCTGTTCTGGATGGGCCGATACGCGGAACGAGCCGAGAACATGGCGCGGCTGCTCACCGTCACCCGCGAGCGCTATCACGAATACCGCTTCCGCCGCGAGATGGAAGGCAGCGAGTGCGTGCCGGTCCTGCTGGCCGCGCTCGGACAGATCACCGGGACCGACACGGGCGCAGGCGGCGACTACGCGGAGATGATCGCGACGGCCCAGACAACGTTGTGGTCGCTGACCGCCGACCGGCAGCGTGCCGGGTCGCTGGCGCAGTCGGTCGAGCGACTCGGGCTGTCGGCGCGCGCGGTGCGTGACCAGATGTCGAATGACACGTGGATGGTGCTGGCAGCCGTCGAGCGCGCGCTGCTGCACGCGCCGGACACACCGCCCGAGTCGCAGACCGAGGGTCACGCGTTCCTGTCGTCGACGAACAACCTGACGCTGGCCGGGATGCTGGCGCTGTCCGGCGTCGCGGCGGAGTCGATGGTCCAGGACGTCGGCTGGACGATGATGGACATCGGCAAACGAATCGAGCGCGGGCTGGCGTTGACGGCGCTGCTGCGTGCGACCCTGACGACGGTCCGCAGTCCGGGTGCAGAGCAAACCATCACCGAGTCCACGCTGGTGGCCTGCGAATCGTCGGTCATCTACCGGCGGCGCACGCTGGGCAAGGTTAGTGTGGCTGCTGTGGCGGACCTGGTGTTGTTCGACACCGAGAACCCGCGCTCGCTCGTCTTCCAACTCGAGCGGCTGCGGGCCAACCTGAAGGCGCTGCCGGGATCTTCCGGGTCGTCGCGGCCGGAGCGGCTGGTGGACGAGATCGCAATCCGGCTGCGCCGTCTCGACCCCGCCGACCTGGAAGAGGTCACTGCCGACGGCGAGCGCGCAGAGCTGGCCGATCTGGTCGACGGGATGCACCGCGACCTGCGTGAGCTGTCCGGCGTGATCACCGCGACGCACCTGTCGCTGCCCGGTGGCATGCAGCATCTCTGGGGCCCCGACGAGTTCCGAGTCGTGCCGTGACCGACGGGCCCATCGCCTCGGCAGTGAGCCGCTGTTATCAGATCGCGCACCACACGGTGTACCGCTACTCGGACGTGGTCACCAGCTCCTACGGCCGGGGTTTTCTCATTCCGCGCGACTCGGCACGGCAGCGCTGCCTGTCGCACGAGCTGATCATCGAACCCGAGGCGGCTGACAGCTCGACCAGCCGCGACGCCTACGGCAACATCAGCTCTTATTTCCATGTCACGGAGCGCCACAACACGCTGTCGATCACCAGCAAGTCGGTGGTTGAGGTGGATCCACCGCCGCCCGAGTTGTATGGCGGTGGGTCGGCGCGGGCGCCGTGGGAGATCGCGCGGCCCGTCGGTCTCGACGGCGCACTGGCCACCGAGTTCACCCTCGACCTGCAGCCAGCGGAGATTACCGACGAGCTACGTGCTTACGCCGCACCGAGTTTCGAGCCCGGCAGGCCGCTGATCGAGGTGCTGCGCGACCTGACGTCGCGAATCTACTCGGACTTCACGTACCAATCCGGGGCGACCACGGTATCCACGAAGGTCAGCGAGGTTTTGGCGGCGCGCGAAGGGGTATGTCAAGACTTCGCGCGGCTCGCAATCGCCTGTCTGCGCGCCAACGGATTGGCGGCCAGTTATGTGTCGGGGTATTTGGCGACCGACCCGCCGCCGGGGAAGGAGCGCATGATCGGCATCGACGCGACTCATGCCTGGGCGTCGGTGTGGACGCCGCAGAACCAATGGCTGGGTCTGGACCCCACCAACGACCAGATGGTCGACGAGCGCTACATCTACGTCGGGTTCGGCCGTGACTACGCGGATGTGCCGCCGCTGCGCGGCATCATCTACACCGATTCGGAGAGCAGCGTGATCGACGTCGCCGTCGATGTGGCGCCGTACGAGGGTGGCGTGCTGCGTGCGTGATTTCATCTGCCCGAACTGCGGCCAGCACCTGGCCTTCGAGAATTCGGTCTGCCTGAATTGCGGCAGCGCCCTTGGCTTCTCGTTGGAAGACACGGCGCTGCTGGTGATCGCGCCGGGGGAGCAGAGCGACCACGGCGGCGCAGTGGATTCCAACGATTACCAGTTGTGCGCGAATCTGCATCTGGCGGAATGCAATTGGCTCGTCGAGAAGGGTCCCGTCCCTCGACTCTGTGCATCGTGCGTGCTCACCCGCACCCGCCCCGGCGACAACGACGTCAAGGCGCTGGCGGCGTTCGCGGCCGCCGAGAATGCCAAGCGGCGGCTGATCGCCGAACTCGTCGACCTGAAGCTGCCCATCATCGGCCGCGACGAGGACCCGCAGTATGGCCTGGCGTTCGACCTGCTGTCCAGCGAACACGAGAAGGTGATGACCGGCCACCACAACGGGGTGATCACGCTGGACCTCGCCGAGGGCGACGACGTGCATCGCGAGCAACTCCGGGTCGCGATGGCCGAGCCCTACCGCACGCTGCTCGGCCATTTCCGCCACGAGATCGGGCACTACTACTTCTATCGGCTTGTCGAGCCGTCACCGTCCTACGCGACGAGATTCCGCGAACTGTACGGCGACCCCGATGCCGACTACCAGGCCGCGCTGGACCGTCACTACAACGAGGGCGCGCCGCCTGGGTGGGAGGACAACTACGTCTCGACCTACGCGACGATGCACCCCGCCGAGGACTGGGCCGAGACCTTCGCGCACTACTTGCACATCCGTGACACGCTGGACACCGCCGCCGCCTTCGGCTTCGCGCCTGCCGCCGCGACGTTTGAGCGACGGGCGTTGGGCCCCAGCGGGTTCGACGCGATCATCGACATGTGGCTGCCGCTGGCGTGGGCGCTGAACATGATCAACCGCTCGATGGGCAGGGAGGATCTCTACCCGTTCGTGCTGCCTCCCATGGTGCTGGACAAGATGCGGTTCATCCACACCATCATCGATGAGATCACCTCGGACCCTGCCAAGCTCGCCGAGATCAGCAGCCCATAGCCCACCTCCGCGAGCGACCGTGTCTGTACACGACACGCCGATCACTGCTGTACAAAAAGGGGTCGCTCGCGCGGTGCAGGCTGCCGAGGACGGCGGTTCAGCTCCAGTACCGCGCCGTGGTGGCGTACAGCCGGCCGATCAGTACGTCGACGGGCTGCTCCCGAAGTTCCGCGCTGAGCACCTCGACGCTGACCGTGCCGTCCCAACCACGGTCGAGAAATGCATCCGCGAACCGGTGTAATTCGAGAATGCCGTCGCCCGGCAGCGCGCGACGGTGCAGGCTTTCGCGGATCATGCGGTCTCGATACTCAGGCTCGAGTGCGTCGGTGAACTGCAGATAGGCGATGTCGTCGAGCGGCACCGCCACTAGGTCCTCCCATGTGTTCTCGCTGAACCCGAAGTGCCAGGAGTCGATCATCAGACCTGCCCGCCCACTACGGCTCGCGGCCCGCACGTACTCCATGCCGTCGCCGATCGTCGGAATTGCGCCCAGTGGGGTGTACTCCACCGCGATGCCCGCGCCGGCGCCGTCGAACATCTTGGCGCAGCGCTCAATTCGCGCAAGTGGCACCTTCTCCGTGAAGACCGTCAGCACCCATTCCGCGCCGATCGTCTGTGCACGGTCGGCCAGCCCCTCGGCGCTTGCCACCATGGCCGATTCGTCGTCGCCGACCACGAGGGCGAGCAATTCGTGACAGCGGATCCCGGTCGCGGCGTAGGCGTCGACGGCAGCGGCGTCGACCCGGTCGGCATTGATCCCCACCGCGGTGAAGCCCGCCGCGCTCGCCGACGAGACCAGGTCGGCCGTCGGGTAATCCCAGCGGCCGTCGGGGGTCAGAGCGAGCTGCACAATCGCAGGACGCTACTCCGCGCCCAGGGTCCGGTGCCCATGCCACACCGTTGATGTGGCTGCCGCCGTCGACGAACAGCGGGCGGGCGGGATGCCGGGAGCACGTCAAGATGGGCAGCGTCGACGACTAGCGCGCCAGGAATGCCTTGCCGCGCGGCGACAGCCGATAACCCACGTCGAGGCTGATGGTCAGACCCAGTCCTTTGAGCTGACGCACGCGGCGCTTGAAGCGGGGTACCTCCAGTCCGACGCGTGCGGCCAGATCGGGTGCCCGCACCGCCTCGTTCGCGCCTATCATCTCGAGATACTCTCGCGTCCAAGGGGTTTCGGCCGCCGCGTCCCAACGGGCCAGCCGGGCGGCGATCAGATCGACGTCGGCGGCAGACAGCCGATCGTCGGCGGCCAACTCCGGACGCTCGTCCGGTGCAAGGTAGGACACCGTGATCACATATGTGTGCTTGGCCGGCCTGCGGTCGAGTTCCCGCTGTGCGGTCTTGGCGTCCGGATACCCCGCGGCGCGCGCCTGCGCGGCCGTTACCCGGTAACTCCTCGGGTGCTCGGCGACGTCGTCGATGCGGATCGTGCCCGCGACGGTTCGCTGAGTGCCACCCGGCATGGCCCGCGGCGCATCCCACCGCCGCAGCACAAGTGTGATGCTGCCGTTCGCAATTCCCTCGGCCGTGTCGCGGGTCAGCAGCACACGTGTGACCCTACGATCTCCCGGTGGCTGATCGCTATGGCGCCGACGTCCTCGCCAACAACCCGCACCGAAAGCCCCGTTCCACCGAGCGGCCGGTGGAAATCGGGATGGTCGTCGAGGACGCCCAGACCGGTTACGTGGGCGCGGTGGTCCGCGTCGAGTACGGGCGGATGGAACTCGAGGACCGGCACGGCAGAAGGAAACCGTTCCCGATCGGACCCGGCTACCTGATCGACGGGCGGCCGGTCATCCTGACTGCGCCACGACGGGCGGCGCCGGCGGCACCGGCGCGCACCGCATCCGGTTCGGTGGCGGTACAGGCGAAGGCGAGGGTCGCACTGCCCAGCCGGATCTATGTCGAGGGCCGACACGACGCCGAACTGGTCGAGCAGGTGTGGGGCGACGACCTGCGGGTGGAGGGCGTGGTGGTCGAATACCTCGGCGGCGTCGACGATCTCGCAGGCATCGTCGAGGAGTTTCAGCCCGGGCAGGGGCGTCGCCTCGGAGTGCTCGTCGACCACCTGGTGGCCGGCGCCAAGGAGGCCCGGATCGCCGAAGCCGTCCGCCGCGGCCCAGGCGGCGAGCACACGCTGGTCGTGGGTCATCCCTTCATCGACATCTGGCAGGCGGTGAAGCCGGGCCGCCTCGGCATCTCGTCGTGGCCGGTGATTCCGAAGGGCATGGACTGGAAGAAAGGCGTGTGCAAGGCGATGGGCTGGCCGCACAGCCAGCAGGCCGACATCGCCAGAGCGTGGCAGCGGATCCGGGGCCGGGTGCGGGACTGGAACGACCTCGAGCCCGCACTCATCGGCCGCGTCGAGGAGTTGATCGACTTCGTCACGCAGCCCTAGGGGCCGAGGGCGTGGCCCGTCGTGCTCTCCACGTGCTCAGGGATTTCTCCCTCGTGACGATCTCCGGTAGACGAGGTTCCGCGCGGCTCGAACATCAGGATCGATCCGCCCGGCGAAGATGGTTTGTGCTCGGTTCCCCTCGGCACGACAAACGTGTCGCCCTGGCGCAGCACGACCGTCGACTCCGTTCCTTCGGGATCTCGCATCGAGACGTGAAACTCACCGTCGAGCACGAGAAAGAATTCGTCGGTGTCATCGTGGACATGCCACACATGCTCGCCATTGGCGTGCGCGATCCGAACGTCATAGTCGTTCACCTGCGCCACGATTCGTGGGCTGTAGGTCTCGTCGAAGGACGCCAGAGCGGCGGTCAGATTCACAGGTTTCGTGCTCACCAATCGATCGTATGTCCGCGCCACGTGGTAAGCAGAGAGCGTGTCCGACGGTCTGTTTGACGTTCCCGGCGAACCGACCGCGAGCGCGGGCGGACCCGTCGGCGCGTCGGCGCCGTTGGCGGTCAAGATGCGGCCTGCCACGCTCGACGAGGTAGTTGGGCAGGATCACCTGCTGAAGCCGAACTCGCCGCTGCGCAGGCTGGTCGAAGGGTCAGGCGCGGCGTCGGTGATCCTCTACGGCCCTCCCGGCACGGGCAAGACGACGCTGGCGTCGCTGATCTCGCAGGCAACCGGCCGCCGGTTCGAGGCGCTGTCGGCGCTGTCGGCGGGCGTCAAGGAGGTCCGCGCCGTCATAGATCTCGCGCGCCGGGCCGCCGCGCACGGTGAGCAGACCGTGTTGTTCATCGACGAGGTGCACCGATTCTCCAAGACCCAGCAGGACGCATTGCTCTCGGCCGTCGAGAACCGGGTCGTGCTGCTGGTCGCGGCCACCACGGAAAACCCGTCTTTCTCCGTCGTTGCTCCGCTGCTGTCGCGGTCGCTGATCCTGCAGCTGCAGCCGCTCGACACCGCCGCGGTGCAGACCGTGGTGCGCCGGGCCATCGACGATCCGCGCGGTCTCGGAGGCCAGGTTGATGTCACCGAGGACGCCGTCGAATTGCTGGTGCAGCTCTCTGCGGGCGATGCGCGGCGCGCACTGACGGCGCTGGAGGTGGCGTCTGAAACCGCCGGAGCGGCCGGCGAACAGGTGACGGTCGCGACCATCGAGCAGTCGCTGGACAAGGCCGCCGTGCGTTATGACCGCGACGGCGATCAGCACTACGACGTGATCAGCGCTTTCATCAAGTCGGTCCGCGGCTCCGACGTCGACGCCGCGCTGCACTACCTGGCCCGGATGCTGGTGGCGGGGGAGGACCCACGCTTCGTGGCGCGCCGGCTGATGATCCTCGCCAGCGAGGACATCGGCATGGCCGATCCAACCGCGCTGCAGACCGCCGTCGCTGCGGCGCAGACGGTACAGCTGATCGGCTTGCCCGAGGCGCAGCTGACGCTGGCGCATGCCACGGTTCACCTCGCGACCGCGCCCAAGTCGAATGCCGTCACGACGGCGCTCGGCGCCGCGCTGAACGACATTCGGGAAGGCAAGGCCGGGCTGGTGCCCACCCATCTGCGCGACGGCCACTACTCGGGCGCGGCCAAGCTCGGCAATGCCATCGGCTACAAGTACAGTCACGACGACCCGGATGGCGTTGTGCCGCAACAGTATCCGCCCGATGAGCTGGTCGGCGTCGACTACTACCAGCCCACCACTCACGGCGCCGAGCGCGAGATCGCCACCCGACTGGACAAGCTGCGCGCCATCATCCGCAAGAAACGCTGACCCGCCGAGATCGACGTTTTGGCGGGACCTCACGATTTCTCGCCCGAACGTGAGTTTGGGCGAAATGAGCCCTTGACAGCTTTCGCGAGGCTGGCTAGCTTTGTAGTCAATCGATTGGTTGATCAAATACAAGGTTGACAATTGGGGAGTGATGGAGATGCGGACGCCTGGCTGGACCGTGCCTTCATGGCGCTGGCCGACCCGGTTCGGCGCGCGATCGTGGCGCGACTGTCCCGCGGACCGGCCACGGTCAATGAGCTGGCCGCACCGTTCGACATCACCAAACAGGCAGTGTCCAAGCACATTCAGGTGCTCGAGCAGGCGGGACTGGTCACCAGGACCCGCGATGCGCAGCGACGGCCGGTCCATCTGGACGTCGCGGCGCTGGAGCGGCTGACGGCGTGGATCGACCGATATCGGCTTGACGCCGAACGTAGCTACCGCCAATTGGACGCCCTGTTGGCGCGAATCTCCGACACCAAGGACACCAAGGACACCAAGGAAGGAACCGAGAAATGACGAACCCGCTCAACCTCAACGCCCCCGTAGACACCCTGGCCATGGAGTTGACCCGGGACTTCAACGCTCCAGTGGAGGCGCTGTTTCGGGCTCACGCCGAGCCCGACCTGGTCAAGCAGTGGCTCGGACCGCGTGACCTCGAGATGACCATCGAGCATTGGGACTTCAAGACCGGCGGCGGCTACCGCTATACGCACAAGGCCGATCGCGGCGAGTTCAAGTTCAACGGCGTGTACCACAAGGTGCGGGAGAACGAATTCATCATCCAGACCTTCGAATTCGAGGGCGCGCCGGACATGGTGAACATCGAGTTCATCTGGTTTGAGGACCTCGGCGGCGGCCGCAGCCGGCTGCGCGGCCGGTCGATCTGTCCGACCATCGAGGCCCGCGACGGCCTGCTGTCGTCGGGCATGGAGGGCGGCATGACAGAGGGCTACGAAAAGCTCGATGAGCTCCTGAAGACGCTCTGATGGACTGGACGCTCGAAGTCGTGGTCGTCCCGGTCGGCGATGTCGACCGGGCCATTGCCTTCTACCGTGACGGCCTCGGCTTCAATCTGGACCATGACACGCGGGCCGGTGATCAGCGTTTCGCTCAGCTCACTCCGCCCGGCTCAAGGTGCTCGATCGTGCTGAGCGACCCGCCGCCGATGCCGCCAGGCTCGCTCAAGGGCGCGCAACTCGTCGTCGCCGATGCACATCGCGCGCGTGAGCAGCTACTCGAACGCGGCGTCGCCGCGGGGGATATCGACGTCATCGACGAGCGCGACGGGGGCACGCTGTTCGGATTCACCGACCCCGACCGCAACTCTCCCCCGCAAGCGGGAGGTGCCCCCAGGGTCGTACAACAGATCAAGGCGCGGGCGAACTGAGCTCAATAAAACCGACGATCCCGGCCGGTGGGGGGACCAGCCAGGATCGCCGGGGGTATGGCGGCTAACGCAATAGACCAGATCGCCTGCCGCCTAGCAGGCCGGTGCGCCTGCGACCCATCAATGCGCATACCAAGGCGACGCCGAGCGCAGCAACGATCACCTGGACCAACAGCTCGAGCCAATCGATGCCGCTGGTGGCCGTTGGTATTCCAATTGCTCGGGCGATCGCCGTACCGATGAACGCGGACACGATGCCGACCAAGATCGTCAACAGCATGCCGATCGGCTGCCTGCCGGGTACCAGCAGACGGCCGAGCACACCGACGACGATGCCGATCAGGATTGCGGTGATTACACCGGTGATGGTCATTGCTCCTCCAAGGCTGTGGGCGTGGAGATTTCATACCCTCGCCGAGCCTGGAATAAACGCACGCGTCAATCAGCGCGCAAGGAGCCAGTCACACCAGCTCGGGCACCCGCAAATGGGCGATCGCCAGCTCGAATTCGCCTACGTCGAGGACGTCAGCGCCCATCTCGCGGCTGCGCGTGTTCCGCAGTTCTCTCGCCTGCTCCCGGTTGCGCTCCATGGCGTCGCGGCTGTCGAACGTCGCGGTCGACACGGCGCGCCCGGAGCCGTTCATCAGGAAGCTGGCGCTGCAGAACCCCTCGAGGTTCTCCAGCGAGGGCAGCACGTCGCTCTTGTAGGACTCGATCGCGCGCTTGGCCTGGTCCGGCGGGACCTTGATCCAGGTGACCCGCGCGCACGCGCCATCGTTCGACCTGTGGTCACGATGGAGGATGCCGATCTCCCACGTCTGGGCGGTTGCGGTGCCGCCGAAGACCTTCGCCGCCTCGTCACGAATCGGGCCGACCTGGCCGGCGCTGGCGCGTTCGGCCTCCGCGGTCTCCCACGCGCTCGTGGCGATGCACCGACCGGATTCGCGGTCGACCAACAGTGACAGCCCGACGAATCCGTCCATCGCCGCAAGCGCGGGCATCACCTCGTCGCGGACGTGCGCGATGCCGGCGTCGATGCATGACGGTTGCGCCTGAATATCGGTAGTACGTGCGAACACGATCCACCCCCGATTGGTGTTGGGGCGGCGCCCCGGTGGCGCCACCGGACCACTAATCAGCTTCCTCCCGCCGAGTAGGCGTTTCAATGGAAACTTCGGTTTGCAACCGCATGGTTCGTTTGCCTCAGTGGTGGGGCAACACACATAGGTGGCCAATATAAAACTCACGGCCGACCAGCGGAACTCGTTCATCGCGGCGCAACTGGGCTGGACGATGGACGCTTTCGACTACTTCATCGTCGTGCTCGTGTATGCCGACATCGCCGAGACCTTCCACGTTTCGAAGACCGAGGTGGCGTTCCTGACCACCGCCACGTTGATGATGCGTCCGGTGGGCGCGCTCATTTTCGGATTGTGGGCCGACCGCGTGGGTCGGCGGATCCCGCTGATGGTCGACGTGGCGTTCTACTCGATCGTGGGGTTCCTCTGCGCCTTCGCGCCCAACTTCACCGTCCTCATCGTCCTGCGGTTGTTGTACGGGATCGGGATGGGCGGCGAATGGGGCCTGGGCGCGGCACTCGCGATGGAAAAGGTGCCCGCCGAGCGGCGCGGGTTCTTCTCGGGCCTGCTCCAGGAGGGCTACTCGTTCGGCTACCTGTTGGCGACCCTGGCCTCGCTTCTCGTGATCGACAGCCTCGGACTATCTTGGCGCTGGCTATTCGGGCTGAGCATCGTTCCCGCGTTGATCACGCTGCTGATCCGCACCAGAGTCCGGGAATCGGAAGTGTGGCAGGCCACCCAGGACCGCATGCGCGTCACCCGAACGCGGATCCGCGACGTGGTCCGCGACGGTGCGATCATTCGCCGATTCGTCTATCTGGTGCTACGTATGACCGCCTTCAACTGGATGAGTCATGGCACTCAGGACGTCTATCCGACATTCCTGTCGTCGACTCACGAAAGCGGCGCAGGGTTATCCAGTGAAACTGCCCGATGGATAGCCGTGATCTACAACATCGGCGCGATCATCGGTGGGCTGACCTTCGGCACCCTCTCGCAGCGGTTCGGCCGCCGGTACACGATCATGTTCTGCGCGGTCATCGGCCTGCCGATAGTCCCGCTGTTCGCCTACTCGCAGAGCGCCGCGATGCTATGCCTCGGGGCCTTTCTCATGCAGGTGGTGGTCCAGGGCGCATGGGGCGTCATCCCAGCCCACCTCACGGAATTGTCGCCCGACGCGATCCGGGGGTTCTATCCGGGCGTGACGTACCAACTCGGCAATCTGTTCGCCGCATTCAACCTGCCGATCCAGGAACACCTCGCGGCGTCGCATGGCTATCCGTTCGCGCTGACAGCGACCATCGTGCCGGTGCTCATCGCGGTCGCCGTGCTCACCATGGTCGGCAAGGACGCCACCGGCCTGCAGTTCGGTACCGATCGCAGCGCTTACCCCGCCATCAAGACCGCTTGAGTCCTCGTAGGCTCGACGACGTGGTGACTGACGTGCTCGATGTCGACACATCGCGACGGCGGATCGTCGACCTCACCGGCGCGGTGCGGTCGTTCTGCGGCGGTCACGGTGACGGCCTGTGCAATGTCTTCGTGCCCCACGCCACTGCAGGCGTGGCGATCATCGAAACGGGTGCAGGCTCGGACGACGACCTCATCGACACGCTCGAGCGCCTGCTGCCGCGTGACGAACGATACCGCCATACGCACGGGTCGCCGGGGCACGGCGCCGACCACGTGCTGCCCGCGATAGTGGCGCCCTCGGTGACCGTTCCGGTGCAGGATGGCGAACCGCTCCTCGGCACGTGGCAAAGCGTCGTGCTGGTCGATCTGAACCGGGACAACCCGCGGCGCTCGGTCCGGCTGAGCTTCATAAACTCCTGACGTGGCACTCGGCGCCGCGCCGGTTCGTTGACTTTTTAGTGCGGCTACCCAGACCGGTACTGTGGTGCGGTCGAATAGTCGCAGATAATCTTCCGAACGAGCCAAAAGATGAGGCAGTAGGGACGTGCAGACACACGAGATCAGGAAGCGTTTCCTCGATCATTTCGTGAAGGCGGGCCACACCGAGGTGCCGAGTGCCTCGGTGATCCTCGACGACCCCAACCTGTTGTTCGTCAACGCAGGCATGGTGCAGTTCGTGCCCTACTTCCTGGGCCAGCGCACTCCGCCGTACAACACGGCGACCAGCATCCAGAAATGCATCCGCACGCCCGACATCGACGAAGTCGGCATCACCACCCGGCACAACACCTTCTTCCAGATGGCAGGCAACTTCTCGTTCGGCGACTACTTCAAGGGCCGCGCCATCGAGCTTGCCTGGACCCTGCTGACCAACCCGATCGACAAGGGTGGCTACGGGCTCGACCCCGAAAGGCTCTGGGCCACAGTCTATTTGGATGACGACGAGGCCGTCGGGCTGTGGCAGGAGGTGACGGGCATGCCGGCGGAGCGCATCCAGCGGCGCGGCATGGCCGACAACTACTGGTCCATGGGCATCCCCGGCCCCTGCGGCCCGTCGTCGGAGATCTACTACGACCGCGGCCCCGAATTCGGTGTCGAGGGCGGCCCCGTCGCCAACGAGGACCGCTACATCGAGATCTGGAATCTCGTGTTCATGCAGAACGAGCGGGGCGAAGGCCCGGCCAAGGAGGGCTACGAGATCCTCGGCCCGCTGCCACGGAAGAACATCGACACCGGCATGGGCGTCGAACGGGTGGCGTTCCTGCTGCAGGGCGTACACAACGTTTACGAGACCGATCTGCTGCGTCCTGTCATAGATGCGGTAGCCACGGTGTCCCCAAGGGGCTACGACATCGGCAACCACGAGGACGACGTCCGGTACCGGATCATCGCCGACCACAGTCGCACCGCCGCGATCCTGATCGGCGACGGGGTGAGTCCCGGCAACGACGGCCGCGGCTATGTGCTGCGCCGATTGCTGCGTCGCGTGATCCGCTCGGCCAAGTTGCTCGGTGTCGACGACCCGATCGTCGGCGACCTGATGGCGACGGTGCGCGACGCGATGGGGCCGTCGTACCCCGAACTCGTCACCGACTTCGACCGGATCCACCGCATCGCGGTCGCCGAGGAGACCGCGTTCAATCGCACCCTGACATCGGGTTCGCGACTGTTCGAAGATGCCGCGCGCTCCACGAAGACCTCGGGGGCCACCGTGTTGTCGGGCACGGACGCGTTCACGTTGCACGACACCTACGGCTTCCCACTGGAATTGACACTCGAGATGGCGGCCGAGTCCGGCCTCAGCGTCGACGAAGAGGGCTTCCGCGGCCTGATGGCCGAACAGCGCCAGCGGGCCAAGGCCGACGCGGCCGCGCGCAAACAGGCGCACGCCGACCTTTCTGAATACCGCGATCTCGTCGACGCAGGCCCGACGGAGTTCACCGGTTTCGACGAATTGACGTCCGAGGCAAGGATTCTCGGCATTTTCGTCGACGGCAAGCGGGTGCCGGTGGTCTCCCACTCCGGTAGTTTTGGCGGCTCGGCCGCCGAGGCGGCCCAGCGGCCGGACCGCGTCGAGTTGATTCTGGACCGCAGCCCGTTCTACGCCGAGTCGGGTGGCCAGATCGCCGACGAGGGCAGCATCACGGGCGCAGGCGCATCTGGTTCCGCGAAGGCTGCCGTCACCGACGTGCAGAAGATCGCCAAAACGCTGTGGGCACACCGAGTCAACGTCGAGTCCGGCGAGTTCGTCGAGGGCGACACCGTCGTAGCCGCAGTCGACCCCCGCTGGCGGCACGGCGCCACGCAGGGTCATTCCGGTACGCATATGGTGCACGCTGCGCTACGGCAAGTGCTGGGCCCCAACGCCGTTCAGGCCGGCTCGCTGAACCGGCCCGGTTACCTGCGGTTCGACTTCAACTGGCAGGGCCAGCTGACCGATGATCAGCGGACCCAGATCGAGGAAGTGACCAACGAGGCCGTCGAGGCCGACTTCGAGGTGCACAGCTTCACGACCGAACTGGACAAGGCCAAGGCGATGGGCGCGATGGCGTTGTTCGGTGAGAACTACCCCGACGAGGTCCGGGTGGTCGAGATCGGCGGGCCGTTCTCGCTCGAACTGTGCGGCGGAACCCATGTGGAGAGTTCTGCGCAGATCGGCCCGGTGACAATCCTCGGTGAGTCGTCGGTCGGCTCCGGGGTGCGCCGCGTCGAGGCCTACGTCGGCCTGGACTCTTTCCGCCACCTGGCCAAGGAACGCGCTCTGATGGCCGGTCTGGCGTCGACGCTCAAGGTTCCATCGGAAGAGGTTCCGGCGCGCGTGGCCAATCTGGTCGAGCGCTTACGGGCCGCCGAAAAGGAACTCGACAAGATGCGGCTGGCGAATGCGCGTGCAGCCGCAGCGAATGCCGCCGCGGGCGCCGAGCAAATCGGTAAGGTGCGTGTCGTGGCGCAGCGGATGGCCGGCGGAATGTCGGCGGCGGATCTGCGCACGCTCGTCGGCGACATCAAGGGCAAGTTGGGCGGTGACCCCGCAGTCGTCGCGTTGATCGCAGAAGGCGAAAACGACAGCGTGCCATTCGTCGTGGCGGTCAACCCTGCAGCGCAGGATCTCGGCCTGAAGGCCAACGAATTGGTGAAGCAGTTGGGCACGGCGGTAAATGGTCGTGGAGGCGGTAAGGCCGATCTGGCGCAGGGCTCGGGTAAGGGGGCAGCGGGTATCGACGCGGCATTGGCCGCGCTACGCGCAGAAATAGGCCGGAGCTAGCCCGTGGCCCATACCGATGACCGTCTACCGGATCGGCCCGGGGGCAGTCTTCAACCCCCGGACCCCGGCCGCGGCCGACGGCTCGGTGTCGACGTGGGCACGGTTCGCATCGGCGTGGCCGCCAGCGATCCAGACGGGATCCTGGCCACACCGGTGGAAACGGTAGAGCGGGACCGACGCAACAAGACAGGCAGACACGTGCGCCGGCTCGCAGAGCTGGCCAGTGAGTTCGAGGCTGTCGAAGTGGTGGTGGGACTGCCGCGCACGCTTGCCGACCGGTCCGGCTCGTCCGCCAAGGACGCGATCGAGTTGGCCGACCAGCTGGCCCGGCGCATCGCTCCGACACCGGTGCGGTTGTCGGACGAACGGCTCACGACGGTCGCGGCACAGCGGTCCCTGAGGGAAGCGGGCATCCGCGCCAAGGGACAGCGGGCGATGATCGATCAGGCTGCAGCGGTAGGGATTTTGCAGAACTGGCTGGACCAGCGGCGCGCGGCTTTGGCCGCGCACGGAGAGGTCGGGGATGACTGACAACTGGGGCCGGGATCGCGCGGAGCCGGTGGCCGTCGGCCCGCCGCGGCGCCGGATGTCTCGGACGGAGCGAATCCGGGAAGCCCGCGGCCGGCGAAGAAGGCGCTTCGCCAGCGGGTTGGCGCTGGCGCTCTTGATCGTGGTCGTCATCGGTGCCGTGTTCCTTGGCTCGAAGATGTGGCACTCGCTGTTCGGCGGAAGCGGCGACTATTCCGGCGACGGTGTCAACGATGTGGTCATCCAGATCCATGACGGCGACTCCACCACCACGATCGGCAAGACACTGGAAGAACACAAGGTGGTGGCTACCGTCAAGGCGTTCGTGGCAGCCGCCGAGGGCAATACCGCCATCTCGGCGATCCAGCCCGGCTTCTATAAGGTGCGTACCGAGATCCCGGCGGCCAATGCCGTTGCCCGACTTGCCGATCCGCAGAACCGCGTCGGCAAGCTGGTGATACCAGAAGGACGGCAGCTCGACGACGTCCGGGACGTCAAGACCAACGCGGCCACCGACGGCATCTTCAGCCTGGTCTCGCGCGCGACGTGTGTGAACCTCGACTCTGACCGGCACTGCGTTTCGGTGGATGACTTGCGCAAGGCGGCGGGTTCGGTTGCGCCGTCGGCGCTTTCCGTCCCCGATTGGGCCATCAACGCGGTGACCGCGATGGGCAACGACCACAGGCGCCTGGAAGGCCTCATCGCGCCCGGCACGTGGAATATCGATCCATCTGAGTCCGCCGAGGACATCCTGTCCACATTGATCGGGACCAGCGCGACGCAATACGCGCAGGGCGGGCTGCTCGACACCGCGAAGTTGATGAACATGTCGCCGTACCAGATCCTGACCGTCGGCTCGCTGGTGCAGCGGGAGTCCAAACCCGATGACTTCGCGAAAGTTGCGCGGGTGATTTACAACCGGCTGCACGAGAACCGGACGCTGGAGTTCGACTCCACTGTGAACTATCCGCTGGACCGGATCGAGGTGGCCACCACCGACGCCGACCGCGCCCAGCACACACCCTGGAATACCTATGTGCGGCCCGGCCTTCCCGCCACACCCATCTGTTCGCCGGGGCAGCCGGCGCTGGCGGCAGCCGAACAGCCTGCGCCGGGGGACTGGCTGTACTTCGTCACGATCGACATGCAGGGCACGACGTTGTTCACCCGCGACTACCAGCAGCATCTCGCGAACATCGAACTGGCCAAGCGCAACGGTGTCCTCGACTCGGCTAGGTAGTGCCCGGAAGGCGGCGGTGCTCGGCTCACCGATCGCACATTCCCGGTCACCGCAGCTGCATCTTGCCGCTTATCGCGCGCTGGGGCTGGACGGCTGGACGTACGACCGCATCGAATGCACCGCCGACGAATTGCCCGGCTTGGTGGCGGGTTTCGGCCCGGAATGGGTTGGCGTGTCGGTGACGATGCCAGGCAAGTTCGCGGCGCTACGGTTCGCCGACGAACGCACTGCACGCGCGGAACTGGTTGGCTCGGCCAACACGCTGGTGCGAACACAGGGCGGTTGGCGGGCCGACAACACAGACGTCGACGGCTTGAAGGGTGCGTTGGGGGCGGTGGCAGGCCGGGCGGCCGTGCTGGGCTCGGGCGGCACCGCGCCTGCGGTCGTCGTCGGGCTGGCCGATCTTGGGGTGCAAGACATTTCCGTGCTCGCGCGAAACCGGGACAAGGCGGCGCCGCTTCTGGCGCTCGGGCCCCGGCTCGGAGTGGACGTCCGGTGGATCGAGCTCGGGACGACGTTGGCCGACGTCGACGTGGTCGTCAGCACCATCCCCGCCGACGTGGCCGCCGGGTACGCGAACACCGTCGTGGCGACGCCACTGCTGCTGGACGCGATCTACAACCCGTGGCCGACTCCGCTGGCGACGGCCGTCGAGCAGGCGGGCGGCCGGGTCATCAGTGGGCTACAGATGCTGCTTCACCAGGCGTTCGCGCAAGTCGAGCAGTTCACCGAGCTGCCCGCGCCCACCGAGGCGATGAGGGCCGCGCTGAACGAACAGTAGTGTTCGACAGGTGAGTGCTCGCATCGGAGTGGTGTTTCGCCCCGACTTTTCGCCCGACACGCTCCGCGATACCGCGTCGGCCGCCGATCGCGCCGGGGTGGCCGAACTATGGCTGTGGGAGGACTGCTTCCTGCAGGGCGGTATCGCCGCGGCGGCAGTGGCGCTCGCGTCGTCGGAAACGCTCACGGTCGGCCTCGGTGTGCTGCCTGCGCCGCTGCGCAACGTGGTGATAACGGCGATGGAGATCGCCACCCTCGAGGCGATGTTCCCCGGCAGGTTGCGCGTCGGAATCGGTCACGGAGTGCAGGACTGGATGCGACAGGCCGGCGCGGCCGTGGCATCACCCCTGACGTTGATGCGTGAGTACGTCACGGCGCTGAGCGACCTGCTCGCGGGTCGGTCCGTCACCGTCGACGGCCGCTATGTGCGACTCGCCGACGTGCGGTTGGACTGGGCTCCGCAGCAAAGAGTTCCGGTGCTGATCGGCGGAACCGGCCCGAAGACGTTGGCACTGGCCGGTGAGATCGCCGACGGCGTCGTCCTCGACTCCCAGTACGATCCGACGACGCTGCTGGATGCCTTGGGCCATGTCGCGTCCGGCCGGTCCGACCGTGGCGAGACTCCGTTCAGCACAGTGCTCTTCTTCGCGTGCGGTCCGGATCAGGTCGACGGATCGGCCGGTCCCTATCTCGATGCGGGGGTGGACACGTTGGTGTTCCAGCCGGTCGGGCCGCAGACGGCGTTGCCCGAATTGATCACGGCCGTAGGCGATGTGGCGGCACGGCTGCAGGCACGCTAGGCGGTGATCAGGCCAGTGTCGTTCTGGGCCAAGCGGTCCCGCGCCGCGCGCACCGCACCGATGCTGGCCACTGTCACGAGCACGATCGCGACGTAGCCCGTCACCGCGAGGTGCTGACCGAGGACCAACCAGCCCGCGATGGCGGCAACGACCGGTGAGAGACACGTCAGGATCGCGAACGTATCCGGTGGGAGGCGGCGCAGCGAAATCAGCTCCAGCGAGTAGGGGATCACCGAGGACATCACTCCGACGATCGCTCCCAGGCCGATTACCTGCCACCGCAACGCGCTGGCCGGATCGACCGCAACCAGTGCGAACGGTGCCGTCACGACCGCGCCGATCGCGGTCGCGAGGGCCAGCCCGTCGAGGTTGGGGAAATCGGTTCCCGCTCGGGCCGCTGCCAGGATGTAGCCTGCCCAGCTTGCCGCCGCGCCTGCGGCGAAGCCGAGCCCGACAGGGTCGAGATGACCCACCCGAACCCCGGTGAGGCTGAGCAACGCCACCCCCGCCAATGCCAGCAGCGCCCACAACCACGCCGTCTTGCGGGAGCTGACAGCAACGGAAAGCGCAAGTGGCCCAAGCGCTTCGATGGTGACGGCCACGCCGAGTGGGATGCGGGTCAGCGAGTTGTAGAAGCAGACGTTCATCACCGTCAACGTGGCGGCAAGTGCGGCCGCCGACAACCACGCCCGCCGGGACAGCCCGCGCAGCCGTGGGCGGGTCGCCACGCAGAGGATCACGCCCGCGACGAGGAATCGGATGAAGGCGGCCCCGATCGCACCGAGCGCCGCGAACAGGCCGACCGCGAATGCTGCACCGACCTCCTGGCTGATCGCGGCGACGACCACCAGCAGCGCGGGGCCGATTGGTGACCGTCGGTGCACGCAACCGAGACTAATCTCCCTACATGGGGGTGGGGGTCGCCGTTGTCTGTGTACTGGCGTGGCTGGTGGCGCTCAGCGTCTACGACATTCGCCAGCGACGGCTGCCGAACTGGCTGACGCTGCCCGGCGCGGCGGTGATCCTCGTGACGGCTGTGGTGCACGAGCGGGGTCCCCCGGCCGCGCTCGGTGCGTTCGCGTTGTTCGCTGTCTACGCCGTCGTGCACCTGGCATCGCCCGCGGCGATGGGTGCCGGCGACGTCAAGCTAGCGATCGGCATCGGCGCGCTGACAGCCACATTCGGCGCTGACGTCTGGCTGCTGGCCGCGCTCGGCGCACCCGTGCTGACCGCGATATGGGCAGTTGCCGCACTGCTGCGCCGATCGGGACGGACGGTGCCGCACGGACCGTCGATGTGTCTGGCGGCGGTGACGGTCATCGCGCTGGCCGTGCTCTGACCGTGTTTACGCCGGTGAAGCCGGCCACATGGCTCGGACTCTGGCATACACTTGCATACTCATGGTACGTTAGTACGTACCGCAAGTATGTAAATAACGACGGCTACCGAGTATTGGAGACAGGATGTCGGAAACCATGGCTCAAGAGCTCGATTTGACGGCGCTCTCGGAGCGCTACTTCGCCGCGTGGGCGGCGCGCGATCCCGACGCGATCGTCGCGCTCCACGCCGACGACACCCAGTTCTGGATGCACGTGGGGGCCCGACCCGTGCACGGGCGCCAGGCCGTCCGTGCCGCCTTTGCGGAGATCTTCGAGCAGTTCCCTGATCTCACGTGGGAGACCTATCGCGTGCTCTACGGCGAGAACCATTGGGTGCTCGACTGGGCGCTGATCTCCGGCGACATCCGCTTCGACTGCCTCGATGTCGTCGACGTCTCACCCGATGGGCTGGTGGCACGCAAGGACACCTTCATCGACGCGGCGCAGCTGCAGGCGGCGATGGGTGCGGTGAACGCATGACAACCGCGACACCGGTCGACCAACTGCCGCTCGTCAGCGCACTGCCCGCGGAGCACTTGTTCGACATGCACGTCGATCTGCAACCCGCACAATCGATTCCGACACCGGTCGGTGCCCGGATGACGTTCATCACGACCGGCGGTGTGATCGAGGGCCCGAAGCTGCGCGGTGAGTTGCTTCCCGGTGGCGGAGACTGGCTCGTCGTCGGCGGTGACGGCACGGGCCGGGTGGACGTCCGTGCCACGCTGCGCACGCACGACGGCGCCCTGATCCACTACGAATCGCGCGGCATCATCAAGATTCCGGCCGACGGTGTGCAGCGCCTGGCCGCGGGCGAGGTGCTCCCATTCGCAGAGACCTATGTCCGCACCACACCGAAGTTCGAAACGTCGGACGAGCGCTATTCGTGGCTGTCCGAGGTGGTCGCGCTCGGCTATAACATCTTGTCGCCCAACCACATCGACTACCGGATCTATCGGGTGCTCTGAGGTGGACCAGGTTCGCCTTGCGCGCCAGTCGAATCGAGTCGTGCGCCGCTGGCCCGGAGCGCAGCGCGCGATGGGGCGGCTGCATGCGAGGCTCTACCGGATCAGCGGCGGGCGCTTTCTACCGCGATGGTTCGCAGGCGCGCCCGTGATGGTGCTCGAGACCGTCGGCAGGCGCAGCGGACACAAACGGGCAACGCCGGTGCTGTACCTGCGCGCCGGTGACGCTCTCATCGTCCTGGCCGCCAACGCCGGCGCCGACCGGACTCCCGCGTGGTGGCTCAACCTGCGGGATGCCGGGTCCGGCGAGGTCCTCATCGGCCGCCGTCGCGTGCGGGTGCGACCACGGGTGCTGGCAGGCGCCGAACGTGACCGCCTGTGGCGGGCTTTCGTCGACATGTATCCGCAGGCGGAGCACTACACCCGGTTCACCACTCGCGCGCTGCCGCTGACCGCGTTGCAGCCGGAACGTACGTGAACAACGGCTATGGTCAGGCCGTGGCGACGAAGGTGGCGAGACGAACTCAGGCCGAGCGGACCGAGGCGACCATCACCGCGCTCGTCGAGGCTGCCCGTGACTTGTTCGCCCGTGACGGCTACGACGCGAGCTCGCTTGACGCGGTGGCGGCCAGGGCGGGCGTGACCAAGGGTGCCGTCTATCACCACTTCGAGGGCAAGAGGCAGCTGTTTGAGGCGGTGTTCGCCCGGGAGGTTGACCGAATGGCGACGCCACTGGCGGCCGCGTACGGACGCAAGAAGGATCCGTGGGACGCCTTTCATGCCGGATGCCGGGCGTTCCTGGACGGGTGCCTCGATCCCGGGCTGCAGCGGATCATCCTGCTCGACGCGTCCGCTGCGATCGGCTGGGAGCAGATCCGTCGACTGGAATCCCCGCTGTTGGAGATGATGCAGTTCGCGATTTCCCGAGCGGCCGAAGCCGGCCGGATCGCGCCGCGCAAACCCGGCCCACTGGCCCACTTCTTATACGGGGCTCTGTGCGAGACCGCGATGATCGTCGCCCGCGCCGACGACCAGAAGGAGGCCCACCGGGAGGCGGTCGTCGAGATCGGCCGCGTCCTGGACGGCTTGGCCATCGACTGATTCGGAGCCAAAAGCGCGGCGTGGGAAGATGGGACGCGTGTTGCGATGGACCACAGCCGGTGAATCTCACGGCCGCGCGCTGGTGGCCGTGGTCGAGGGCATGGTCGCCGGCGTCCACGTCACCTCGGAAGACATAGCGGGTCAGCTGGCCCGCCGCCGCCTCGGCTACGGCCGCGGCGCCAGGATGAAGTTCGAGCAGGACCAGGTCACCATGCTGGCAGGCGTCCGGCACGGCGCCACGCTCGGCGGCCCGATCGCGATCGAGGTCGGCAACACCGAATGGCCAAAGTGGGAGACCGTGATGGCCCCCGACCCCGTCGACCCTGCCGACCTCGACGTCGCCCGCAACGCACCGCTGACCCGGCCGCGGCCGGGCCATGCCGACTACGCAGGCATGCTCAAGTACGGCTTCGACGACGCGCGCCCCGTACTCGAGCGGGCCAGCGCCCGCGAGACGGCCGCCCGTGTCGCCGCGGGGACGGTCGCGAGAGCCTTCCTGCGTGAGGCGCTGGGCGTCGAGGTGGTGTCGCACGTCATCTCCATCGGCGCGTCCAAGCTGTACGACGGCCCGCCGCCGCAGGCCTCCGATCTCGCGGCCATCGATGCCAGCCCGGTGCGGGCGTTCGACGAAGGCACCGAGAAGCTGATGATCGCCGAGATCGAAGCCGCCAAGAAGGACGGCGACACGCTCGGTGGGGTCGTCGAGGTCGTCGCCCACGGGCTGCCCGTCGGGCTGGGCTCGTTCACCAGCGGCGACAACCGGCTCGACAGTCAGCTTGCCGGGGCTGTCATGGGCATCCAGGCGATCAAGGGCGTCGAGATCGGCGACGGGTTCGAGACCGCGCGCCGGCGAGGCAGCGTTGCCCACGACGAGATGTATCCCGGGCCCGACGGCGTGATGCGGTCGACGAACCGGGCCGGTGGCCTCGAGGGCGGCATGACCAACGGCCAGCCGGTTCGGGTGCGCGCCGCCATGAAGCCGATCTCCACCGTGCCGCGTGCGTTGGCCACCGTCGACATGGCGACCGGCGACGAGGCCGTCGCGATCCACCAACGCTCCGACGTGTGCGCGGTGCCCGCCGCGGGCGTGGTGGTCGAGACCATGGTCGCGCTGGTGCTCGCGCGTGCCGCGCTCGAGAAGTTCGGCGGCGACTCGCTCGCCGAGACGCGGGCCAACATCGACACATATCTGCGCTCCGTGGCGGACCGTGAGCCGGCGCAGGCGTCGGGCTGATGGCTCCCAGGGCCATATTGATGGGCATGCCGGGATCCGGTAAGTCCACTATCGGGCGTCGGCTCGCCAAGGCGATGGGCGTGACGCTGCTCGATACCGACACCAAGATCGTCGAAACGACGGGCCGCACCATCGCCGACATCTTCAGCAATGACGGCGAGAAGGAGTTCCGCCGAATCGAGGAAGAGGTGGTGCGCGCGGCACTTGCCGAACATGACGGCATCGTGTCCCTCGGCGGCGGCGCGATCACCTCGCCCGGCGTGCAGGAGGCCCTCGCCGGGCACACCGTCATCTTCCTGGAAATCAGTGCGGCCGAAGGTATCCGGCGCACCACCGGCGGCACCGTACGCCCGCTGCTCGCGGGCCCCGATCCGGCGCGCAAGTACCGCGACCTGATGTCCCAACGTGTTCCGCTGTACCGGCGGGCCGCCACGATGCGGGTCAACACCAACCGCCGCAACCCGGGCGCGGTCGTACGCCACATCGTGGACCGGCTCGAGAACCCCGATGCGGCACGCCCCCAGCGGCGCCGCCGCAGGCCGCCGTGGCGCCGCGGACCGTCGACGCTGACTCCCGCGCCGAGCACCGAAGCGCCACCGACACCCGCGGCCGTCGCCGCCCGACACACGCTGGGAACACAGCCCGCCCGCAGGGCAGGGGGAGGCAACCGTGACTGAACCGGTGACTGTCGAGGTCTCCGTCGACCCGCCTTACCCGGTGATCATCGGCACCGGTCTGCTCGGCGAACTGGACGGCGTGCTGGACGGCAGGCACAAGGTAGCGATCCTGCATCAGCCGGCGCTGGCGCAGACCGCAGAGTCGATCCGGGATCACCTGTCGGGCAAGGGCATCGATGCGCACCGCATCGAGATCCCGGACGCCGAAGGCGGCAAGGAGTTGCCGGTCGTCGGGTTCATCTGGGAAGTGTTGGGCCGCATCGGTGTTGGCCGCAAGGACGCGATCGTGAGCCTCGGCGGGGGAGCCGCCACCGACGTCGCCGGGTTCGCTGCCGCCACCTGGCTGCGCGGAGTGGACATCGTGCACGTGCCCACCACGCTGCTTGGCATGGTCGACGCCGCGGTCGGCGGGAAGACCGGCATCAACACCGATGCGGGCAAGAACCTGGTGGGAGCGTTCCACCAACCCGCCGCAGTGCTCATCGACCTGGCCACGCTCGAAACGTTGCCGCGCAACGAGATCGTGGCGGGCATGGCCGAGATCGTGAAGGCCGGCTTCATCGCAGATCCGGTGATCCTCGACCTGATCGAGGCCGACCCGGAGGCCGCCCTCGACCCGGCAGGCACGGTGTTGCCGGAGCTGATACGGCGCGCGGTCGCCGTCAAGGCTGAGGTCGTCGCTGCCGACGCGAAGGAATCGCAGCTTCGCGAGATCCTCAACTACGGACACACCCTCGCACACGCGATCGAGCGCCGGGAGCGCTACCAGTGGCGGCACGGCGCAGCGGTGTCGGTCGGCCTGGTGTTCGCTGCCGAACTGGGCCGGTTGGCCGGGCGCCTCGACGACGACACCGCCGCGCGGCACCGGTCGATCCTTACCTCGCTGGGCCTTCCTGTCAGCTACGACGCCGACGCGCTGCCGCAGCTGCTCGAATTCATGGCGGCCGACAAGAAGACACGCGCAGGCGTGCTCCGGTTCGTGGTCCTCGACGGGCTGGCCAAGCCGGGACGCCTCGAAGGCCCGGATCCCTCGCTGCTGGCGGCGGCCTACTCAGAGATCGCGGAGGTGGCACCGTGACGTTTCAGACAGTGCTCGTGCTCAACGGTCCGAACCTCGGCAGGCTCGGCCGCCGCGAGCCCGAGGTCTACGGCGAAACCACGCACGACGATTTGGTGGCGTTGATCGAACGCGAAGCAACCGAGTTGGGCCTCAAGGCCGTTGTGCGACAGAGCGACAGCGAAGCCGAGCTGCTGAATTGGGTACATACGGCCGCCGACGCGGGGGACCCGGTGGTACTCAACGCCGGAGCGCTCAGCCACACGTCGGTGGCGCTACGCGACGCGTGTGCAGAACTGCGGGCTCCGCTGATCGAGGTGCACATCTCCAATGTGCATAAGCGCGAAGAGTTTCGGCACCACTCCTACATCAGCGCGGTGGCCACCGGCGTGATCGTCGGACTCGGGGTGCAGGGCTACGTGCTGGCGCTGCGGTACCTGGTCAGCCTCGGCTAGGACTATTCCTCGCGACGCGCCTCGGTGGGCGCGGGCTCTGCAGCGCCACCGTCGTGACGCACCGCAGCGAACACATCGGTGTCGGCACGCTCGTCGTCGGTGACCGACGTCCCGTGGTGCGGCGCCACGGGCGCCTTGCGGTCGACCAGCCGGCGGCCGAGCGCGACGCCTGCGACCGAGAAAAGGAACACCACCAGTGCGGTGAACGCCGCGAAGGTGGTGACCTCGTTGAGCAGCGACTCGACGTAGAGGGACTTGTAGAACAGCGAGATGAACCACGCCACCAAACCGCTGACGACGCCTGCGAAGAGGCCGGCAAGTAGCCAGGTCATCGCCAGGTCTGCGCGACGGTCGGGGTCAGGGTTGTCCCGCGCGTCGGCCCGCCCGTCGGCGATCCCCCAGATGAACACCGCGATCGCGAAGAGCGCGACCAGCACGATGCTGATCAAACCCGCCTTGGTCTCCCACGCGTTGATCATCGCCCCCTGCAGCAATCGGACGATCACCATCAGGGCCGCGAACACCAGTCCGCGCAGTAACCACTTACTCATGGGGCCACACCTTAGCGAGTAGCGTCTTCGACTGTGACTATTTCTCAGCGCCGGGACCGGCTGCGCCAGCGGCTCGTTGAAGCCGAGCTGGACGCGATGCTGGTATCCGACCTGGTCAATGTACGTTATCTATCCGGCTTCACGGGCTCCAACGCGGCTCTGCTGGTCCGCGCCGACAGCGAAACGCCGGTGTTGGCCACCGACGGGCGGTATCGCACCCAGGCCGCACATCAGGCCCCGGACGCGGAGATCGTCATCGAGCGCGCGTGCGGCCCGCATCTGGCGGCCCGAGCCGCCAAGGACGGCGCCCGGCGGGTGGGCTTCGAAAGCCATGTGGTGACCGTCGACGCGTTCGCCGCGCTGCGCAAGGCCGCGGGCGACTCCACCGAGCTGGTTCGGGCCGCTGGGACGGTGGAGTCGCTGCGCGAGGTCAAGGATGCGGGGGAGATCGCGCTGCTGCGGCTGGCGTGCGAGGCGGCCGACGCGGCGCTGACGGACCTCGTCGAGCGCGGCGGGCTGCGTGCGGGCCGGACAGAGAAAGAGGTAGGCCGCGAACTCGAGTCGCTGATGCTCGACCACGGCGCCGACGGCGTGTCGTTCGAGACCATCGTCGCGGCGGGCCCCAACTCGGCGATCCCGCACCATCGGCCCACCGACGCGGTGTTGGCGGCCGGTGACTTCGTCAAGATCGACTTCGGCGCGCTGGTCTGCGGCTATCACTCCGACATGACCCGCACGTTTGTGCTGGCGCCGGTCGCGCAGTGGCAGCTCGACATCTATGAGCTGGTGGCCGCGGCGCAGAAGGCGGGTCGTGACGCGCTTGCGCCTGGCGTCACGCTCAAGGAGCTGGACGCTGTGTCGCGGCAGGTCATCGCCGAAGCCGGCTACGCCGACAATTTCAGCCACGGGCTCGGCCACGGAGTCGGATTGCAGATCCACGAAGCACCGGGAATCAGCGCGTCCGCCGCCGGTACACTGCTTGCTGGCTCGGCGGTCACCGTGGAGCCCGGTGTCTATCTGCCCGACCACGGCGGTGTCCGAATCGAGGACACGCTGGTCGTCCGCGAGAAGACCCTGGAGCCGCACGGCCGGCTACATGAGACCGCAGACTTACTCACCCGGTTCCCGAAAGAACTGGCGATCCTCTAGAGGAGAACAACCGAAAGTGGCAACGACCGCTGATTTCAAGAACGGGCTCGTCCTGCAGATCGACGGCCAGCTGTGGCAGATCGTCGAGTTCCAGCACGTCAAGCCGGGCAAGGGACCGGCCTTCGTGCGGACCAAGCTGAAGAATGTGCTGTCCGGCAAGGTCGTCGACAAGACCTACAACGCCGGCGTGAAGGTCGAGACCGCGACCGTCGACCGGCGCGACGCGACCTACCTCTACCGCGATGGGTCGGACTTCATGTTCATGGACTCCCAGGACTACGAGCAGCACCCGCTGCCCGAGTCGCTGGTCGGCGACGCCGCCAGGTACCTGCTGGAGAGCATGCCGGTGCAGATCGCGTTCCACGACGGCGCGGCCCTGTACCTGGAGCTGCCGGTGACCGTCGAACTCGAGGTCACCCACACCGAGCCGGGCCTGCAGGGCGACCGGTCCAGCGCGGGCACCAAGCCGGCCACCGTCGAGACCGGTGCCGAGATCCAGGTGCCGCTGTTCATCAACACCGGCGACAAGCTGAAGATCGACTCCCGCGACGGTAGCTATCTGGGCAGGGTGAATGCCTGATCGTCGAGGCGATCGCGGCCGGCACCAAGCCCGCAAACGCGCCGTCGACCTGCTGTTCGAAGCCGAGGCAAGGGGACTGACCCCCGCCGAAGTCGCCGAAGCACGAAATGCCTTGGCGGAGAAGGAATCCGACGTCTCACCGCTCAACGCCTACACGGTGACGGTGGCCCGCGGCGTGACCGAGAACGCCGCGCACATCGACGATCTCATCTCGGCCCACCTGCAGGGCTGGACGCTGGACAGGCTGCCCGCCGTCGACAGGGCGATCCTGCGAGTGGCGGTGTGGGAGCTGCTGCACGCCGACGACGTCCCCGAACCGGTCGCCGTCGACGAAGCGGTGGAGCTGGCCAAGCAGTTGTCCACCGACGACTCACCTGGTTTCGTCAACGGTGTGCTGGGTCAAGTGATGTTGGTGACGCCACAGATCAGGGCGGCGTCGGCGGCTATGCGGGGCGGTCGACAGAGCAGCAGCTAGGAGCGCAATGGGCATTCCGCAGGACTGGGCGCCGTACTCAAGCGTCGAGGAGGCGGCCAAGGTGTACCTGCGTGATCCCGAGCTCGGGCTGGACCAACTGCGTTCGGTCATAGACCTTTCGGCGATCAAGTCCTTCATCATGTCGCGCGGAGCGACCGAAGAGTCGTGGGGCGAGGCGATCTGGCAGGAGGTCGTGCTCACCGACGGCCGGCGCTTGATCATGTGGCGTGCCGACGACGAGCTGTCAACGGCGGACGATCGCGAACGCCGCGTGCTGAGCGCATCCGTCCGAACCATCCTGTTGTCGACGATCACCGACCATGTGCTCACCGCGGAGTACGAAGTGCTCAGCGACGACTCACGGCGACTATCCGAAGTGCGGCTGCGGATGTACACCCAGCTCGTCACGCGGTCGCGACGGAAGTCGGCCACCGAGACCGACATCTACTGCGAGTCGTTTCGCTACTACAAGTCCGTCGACAACGGCGGCCTGGCACAGATGCAACGCCTTCTGCAGTTCGGCCGGGTGCTGTCGCGGTGCATGCAGTAGTTCGCATCATGGCGTGCGTCCTGGCGTTGGCTGGATGCTCCGGTTCGCCACCCGCACAGGCCCCGTCGTCGCCGGTGGCGCCGCAGCCGCAGGCGGAGGAAACGACGACCGCGCTGACGGTGTCGGCGATCAACCCGCCGATCCGGCTTTTCGGCAGCGACGGCAAGACCCACCTCGAATACTCCCCCAATCGGTCAGCGATGTGGTGGATGTCCTGGCAATCGGTGAGCCGATCGGCCTGGAGTCGTTGCGCAGGATCACTGATGCCGAAGCTGTCGAGGAAGCCGAGACCCGCGGTCTCATCAACCTGAACAAGGTCGACGGACGCGTGGAAGTGCGGGTGGCGCACCCGCTTTATGGCGAGGTTCGCCGGAAGCGCTCGCCGTCCACCAGGATTCGGCGGCTGCGTGGATTGGTCGCCGCCGAACTTGCCGCGTCCGAAGATCGAGACGACGTGCGAGTTGTGGTGCGTCGTGCCGCCTTGAGTCTCGACTCCGACCTCGAGCCCGACGCAGGCCTGCTTGTCAGCGCGGCCCGAGGCGCCGTCTGGCTACGCGATCTGGCGCTCGCCGATCGACTGGCCGACGCCGCGGTTCGCGCTGGTGGGGGACCGGAATCGAGCTTCATCCGCGCATACGTCTTGTCGTCGCTGAGTCGTGGCGAGGAAGCGGACGCGGTGCTGGCCAACGTGGTCGCTAGCGATCTGACGGACATCGACCGGGCACGGCTTACCTGGCTTGAAGCGCGGCGCCATCCAGGTTGGCGATATCTGGACCACGAACTAGCGGTCGCGCAGGCGTGGTTGAGTGCCTCGCAAGGTGCGGTCAGTGAGGCGGTCCGGGCGACGTTGTCGGCGGCGCAAACCGCCAGGGCCAATGGCCAATTCGCGGCGGAAGTGATGTGCTTGCAGACTGCCACCCAGTTCGGTGACAGTTCCAGTGCCGGCCGGTTGCACCAACTTTGTCAGATCGTGGAGGGACCACGGGCACGCCTTGCGGCGCGGTTCGCCGATGCTATGCAGGCCGGCAACGCCGCGGAACTCACCGCTGTATCAGAGGCTTTCCAGCAGATGGGCGATCTGATCGCCGCGGCTGTAGCAGAGGCCCATGCCGCGCTGGCCTACCGTAGCCAGAACCTCAAGGGAGCATCACTAACCAGTTCTGCCCGTGCCCACGAGCTGGCACGGCAATGTGGCGGCGTAGTAACGCCGGCGCTTCAGAAAGCGTCCGAGCGATCGCCGTTGACCGACCGCGAGCGCGAGATCGTAATGTTGATTGGTCGCGGGCAATCGACCCGAGCAATCGCCGAGCGGCTGACGCTTTCCGTTCGCACCATCGAGGGCCATGTCTATCGAGCGATGATGAAACAGGTGCGGGTGACCGCGAGGAGTTGGCAAAGATGTTGCCGCGGAGGTGATCTGCGCTGATCGACTACGCATGCTGACGCGCGAGGTCGACTCGCGGTCCGCCAAGGGCGATCCGGCGCTCCAGCCACGAAAGGGCCAGGCTCATCGCATAGCCGAAGAGGCCGACGATGACGAGCAGCCCCCACGCCGCCGATGCGTCGAAGCGCTGCTGGCTCTCCACCAACAAGCGCCCGAGACCCATGCCCGCGCCGAAGATGTCGACGAGCAGGGTGATGATCACCGCCAGCGACGCCGCGACCCGCGCGCCCAGCATCGCTCCCGGAATCAGCGACGGCACGATCACCTTGCCCCACCGCTGCGCCCGCGAAAGTCCGATCGTCCGCGACATCTCCAGCCGGACCGGAGGTATTGACCGCACGGCCGTCGCGGTGTTCAGCAGGATCGGCCATGACACGATCAATGCCACCGCCACCACCCCGCTGAGCTGACTCGGACCGAGCAGCAACACAGCGACGGGAACCAGCGCCGCGCCAGGCATCGCGGCGATGAAATCGATTGTCGGCGTGAGCGCGCGATCGATCAGCCGGGACGAGCCGATCGCGGTGCCTACGGCGCCCCCGATCACGACCGCGCACGCCAGGCCGAACGCATAGGTGCCGAGGGTATGCAGGACAGCCGGGGCCAGCACGCCGTCGGTATGCATCCGTGCTACTGCCTTCAACCATTCGTCCGGCGGTGGAAACGACAGCGAGGTATCGGATGTCGTCAATTGCCACACGATCAGCAGTGCGGCGATGGGCAGCAGGCCGCGTAGCGCCGTGATCGGCGGTGTCGGCGTCGGCCGATCTCCCAGCGACTGCGCGGGTGCGCCGGGAAGCGCGAGGCCCACGGCGCGCCGCAGGCCCGCGTTGAGCAGCACGCCAAGGACTCCGCAGACCAAGGCGTAGGCCCACATGCGTGCCGGCGCCAGCGCGTGCATCGACTCGGTGAGGCCGCCGCCGAGACCCTTGGACGACATCATCATCTCGGCGACGATCGAGACGAGAAGCGCGATGATCACGGCCATCCGCGCACCGACGAGCCATGCCGGAACCACGGCAGGGACAACGATCTTCAGCACGGTGGCCACCGGGCCGATGTGCAGCATTCTGGCGACGTCGTACTGCCGGGGGTGCACCGCCGCGACACCGCCCGCGGTGTGCAGCACGATCGGCCACAGCGCGGCGTACGTGGCGAGCGCGACCTCGGCCATCCGAACCGGCCCGAAGGTCAGCACCGCGATCGGCACCAGCGCAACGGCTGGAATCGTGCGCAGAAAGTCCACCGACGCCATCGAATAGCGACGTACCTCCGGTATCAGCCCGATGGCCAACCCGAGCGCAGCGCCGAGCGTCACGCTGATGGCTGTCGCGACGACCGCGACACCGAGAGTGTGCGTGACGCTGTCGACGAGTTCGCCACCGCGTGCCAGATCCACGAGCGCGGCCAGCACTTCTCGCGGTGATGGCAGGTACTCGTAGTCAAGCAACCCCGCCGTCTCGAGCGCCTGCCAGCCGGCCACCGCGGCGATCGGCACGACGATTCCCACCAGCCGGCTAGCCATCCGCGGCTCGCAGCGCTCGGCCCAGGAGATGGCGGACCTGCAGGTAGCGGGGTAACTCTCGAGTCGCCAATTGGTCACGCGGGCGTGGCAGTTCGGTGTCGACTGCCACGGTGATGGTGCCCGGGCTGCCGCTGATGACCAGCACCCGGTCGCTGAGATAGATCGCTTCGTCGAGATCATGGGTGATGAACACCACGGTTGCGTGTGTCTCCTGCTGGACGCTCAACAGGACGTCTTGCAGCGAGGCCTTGGTGATGGCATCCAGTGCTCCGAAAGGTTCGTCCATCAGCAGCACCTTCGGTTCCAGTGTGAGGGCGCGGGCGATCTGCACCCGTTGCGCCATGCCACCCGACAGTCGCCATGGATGATCCGAACTGCGATCGGCGAGGCCGACCATGCTCAAGGCGTCGGCTACCCGGCGACGACGTTCGTCGCGGCTCACCCGCCCTTCCAGGCCGAGGCCGGTGTTGCGGGCAACCGTGCGCCACGGCAACAGCGCGTTACCGTAGTCCTGGAACACCATGACCGCGCCGGAAGGGGGCCGCCGCACGACTTCGCTGTCGAAAACCACTGCGCCGCTTGATACTTCGAGCAGACCACCGAGGACACGGAGGAGCGTCGTCTTACCGGCCCCAGAGCGGCCGACGATGGCGATGACCTCGCCCGCACGTACCTCGAACGAGATGTCCTGCAAGATCGGCCGCGGACCGTCGGCGGCCGGAAGCCGAACGCCGACCGAATCGACCGTGTACAGGATCGGGTTCACGACCCTTGCCACACAAGCGCGTTCACATCGGGGTCGGTGTGGGTCGAGCCGACGGCTTTCGAGATCGTGATGTAGGGTGCGAGTTCCTGCGGGGTGATCGCCACGTCCCAGTCCGGCAACGGGGCCGGGTCAAGCACCCTGGCGGGGATCTTCAGCCAGTCCTGCATCATCTGGCGTGCCTCGGCCGGATTGGCATCGAGGAATTCGATTGCGGCGCTCAATGATTTGCGCCACGCGGACACGGTCTCGGCATGTTCGCGGCCGAAGGTACGCGATGCCGTCCACACCGACGTCATCGCCGACTCGACGGTTCCTCCACTCGCGTCGCGCACCGCATCCACGACGACGTCGTCGTGAATCCGAAACCCTCGCGCCGCGATGGCATCGTTGAACGGGATCGACGCCACGACGGCATCGACCCGGCCTGCCGCCAGCTGATCGCCCATCGTCGGAAACGGTGTCTGAACGAATTTGACGTCGTCGCGTGCCACACCGTTGCGGCTCAACAGGTACCGGGTGGCGTCGATGATTATCCCGGTCAGTGAGGGCACCGCGATCGTCTTGCCTTTGAGCTGCTCCAGCGATTCGACCGTGGGATCCTTGCTGATCCAGACGGCGTTGGGCCGCTGCGACGATGATCTCTGCAGACTCGAAATGATCTGCAGGTCAACACCTTTCTCGACGCCGATCATGACAAGCGTGGGAACGCTCATCACGATGTCGTACTGGCGCTTGGCCAGTGCGGCAATGAATACGGGCAGATCGGTGCCCTCGGTGAATTCGACTCGCAGCCCATTGCGTTCGAAGATGCCCTTTGCAAGGGCCGCATGCGCAGGGAGCGTGCTACCGGCCGGAAAGATCCCCACCCGCAGCGTAGTCGGCTGCTCGCTGGACTGCGACGCCGTGTCGGTGGCGCAACCCGCGACCACAAGAGCCAGGCACGCAAGCACATTCGCCAACAGGCGAACCGGTATCCAATGTCGCATCAACTCCGGCACCTTCCCCCATGGTCCTGAGCTCGAACGTTATGCCAGTTGCCGTCGTCCCCACGCGGAAATCAATGCCATCGAGGCGGGATAGAAACAATCGGGCCGTGCCAAAACCTCGCGATAGCGTGCGAGTTCCGCGGCGTCCATCAAACCCGCACCGAGGATCTCACCGGCGAGCTGCTCGATGTTCGCCCTCGCCAATCCGAGCACGGCGTCGGTGCGGTACGGGACGAAGTAGCCCTCCGCGCCGACGTCGGCCAGGCCGGAGGCTCCCAAGTAGAGGGGCAGCTCTTGCGGGAACACCGGATCGCCGCCACCGCGGCGAACCACCTCCAAGATCGCCAGTCTCGCCTTCCTGGCCAGCGCCACATCGGGCTCGTCGGGCCGATCCCAGGCCTCGGTGATCGGGGGCAACAGCTCCTCGATCAGGAGCCATCCACTGGGTTTGAGCGCGGCGATCATCCGCTGCAGCGCCGTGCGCCGCTCGGGAACGAATGTCAATACTGCCCTCGCATGGATCACGTCGAAGGTCGCGTCGGGCAACGGATCGATGCCGATGTCGTGACAACGGAGCTCTACGTTGGCGGGCAGCGGGCACGACATCCAGTCGGTGTTGATGTCAGTTGCGACCACGTGACCCCGAACGCCGACCCGCCGGCTCATGAATAGCGCGATCGACCCGCCGCCTGCGCCGACCTCGAGACCGCTCCATCCGGCGCGGATCCCCAACCGGTCCAGGTGGCGGGACGTCACGTCGTCGTAGAGAGCAGAGAGATTCGCGAAGCGGTCGCCGGCCTGCGGCGCAGCGTTGTCAAAGGAATAGTGCGATGTCGCGGCGGATTTCACGACCGGTTCACCACCAAGGTGCTCTCATGTAGGAGATGGTCTAACGGATTGGGGGGACCGCGACAGAGTTGATGCCCGAAGAGTCGGCCGAAGTCTTTTCTTCAGGCGAGCAGCTGCTGCTGTTCGAACGCGAGGACGATCTCGCCGTACTCGATGCTGCCCTGGCCGAGGCGGTCGCAGGCACGGGCGGCGTAATGCTGATCGAGGGGCCGGCAGGCATTGGGAAGACGGTGCTGCTCGAGGCGATGCGCCATTGTGCCGGTGCGCGCAGGATGACCGTGCTGGCCGCCCGCGGCGGAGAGCTCGAGCGGGGGTTTGGCTTCGGGATCGTTCGCCAACTGCTCGAAGGCGCGCTGATCGGTGCTGACGGCGCGGAACGCGATCGGCTGTTGGCGGGTGCGGCGCGGCTCGCCGAACCGGTGTTCACCGAGGTTGCAGCGGCCGAGGAAACCGGTGACGTCGCGTTCGCCACCTTGCACGGGCTGTACTGGCTGGTGGTGAACCTGGCCGAACGCGCCCCGCTGCTCCTGGCGATCGACGACGCGCAGTGGGCCGACGAACCGTCGCTGCGGTTCCTCCTTCACCTCGCGCA
This sequence comes from uncultured Actinomycetota bacterium, assembly GCA_963698965.1. GTDB lineage: Bacteria > Actinomycetota > Actinomycetes > Mycobacteriales > Mycobacteriaceae > Mycobacterium. Next base: position 6,520 of record CAVOSY010000012.1, on the reverse strand, counting down.
CCGGCTCGCAGGTCTGCCCGTCGTCGTCGCACTCACCATGCGATCAGATGCCGAAAGGCACCGGCAGGACCTGGGATCGCTGATGTTGGAGGCACGCCCGCCGGTGCTTCGACCTCGACCCCTCGGGGAGTCCGCAGTCGCCCGCCTCGTCAGGAACAGTCTCGGGGACGACGCCAGCGATGAGCTATGCCGTGCCTGCGCTGAGGCGACCGGTGGCAACCCGTTCCTGCTCTCGGAGCTGCTCGGCGAGTTCCGCCGGGAGGCGCGCCCGGCCAACGCGATCGATCCACGGGCGGTCGACCGGTTGGCGCCCGAACGCATCGCGGCCGCAGTGCTGCTGCGGGTCAGCCGGCTCGACCCGCAGGCCCCTGCGCTGGGGCGGGCGGTCGCGGTGCTGGGCGAGCAGGCCCACCTCACGATGTGCGCGGAGCTGGCTGGATTGGACGTCCGGACGGCGAGCACGCTAGGCGCCCGATTGGTCGACCTCGCGGTCCTCGTCGGTGGCGAGCCATTGCGCTTTGTCCATCCGATCGTGCGAACCGCGATCTACAACGATTTGTCCGCCACCGAACGGGCGGATCTACATGCGCGTGCGGCCAAGCTGCTGGGGGATCAGCGTGCCGACCCGGGTGCGATCGCGGTTCATCTGATCGCCACACCGCCGAGCGGCGACCGCAACGTCGTCGCCATGTTGCGGGAGGCCGCACGATCGGCATTGGCGGGCGGTGCCCCGGACACCGCGGCGGAGCAGCTGCGCAGGGCACTCGCGGAACCACCCGACGCCCGCGACCGTCCGTCGGTGCTGTTCGAGCTCGGCAACGCCGAACACGAGCTCGGTGATTTGGCTGCGCCAGGCCATCTCCGGGAAGCGGGCGAGACTGCGACGGATCCGCTCGTTCGCGCGCACGCAATGACTGCCCTCGCGTGGACGACTCATCCCAACCCGCCAAGGCAACGCGAGCAGCTTCCGCTCTATGAGTGGGCCGCAGATGAGGTCCGGCCCCACGATCGCGAACTTGCGCTGCAGCTCGATGCGGCGAGGCTGGGTGCACTCCTGCTGAACCCCGACTTGCCCGATCGCTACGAGGACGAAGCCGACCGGGTCGCGGACCTGCCGGCGCTCACCGCGGCGGAGTGCCTGCTGCGGTCTTTCGTGGCCCGCCGGGCACTCGAAGGCGGCCCGGTCGCGGTCGCAGGCGATTTGGCCGAACAAGCGGCAGCCCATCCCGCGTTGGTCAGCCAGGGCGGTCACCCGTTGTGGCGGACGAACGTCACGATCTGCTTGATCGAAGCCGAGCGCTATGAGGTTGCCGAGCACATTCTGTCTCGCGCGGCACGCCACGCCGAACGCAACGGCTCATTGCAGTGGTTCTCCCGGGCGCTGTGGCTACGTGGCCTGACCCGCAGCCGCCGGGGAGACTTGCGGGGGGCCGAAGCGGATGCCCGCACCGCTTGCGAAGTCCTCGTGACCAAGGACTACACGAAGACACCGGGTCTCGGCGTGGTAATCGAATCGCTGGCGGACCAGGGCCGTGTCGATGAAGCCGAAGTCCTGCTCGCCGAATTCGGCATGGAGGGCGAACTGGTGCCAAACCTGTTCTCGACGTTGCCGTTACTGACACGGGGGCGGCTGCGCGCTGCGGCGGGCGATGACGTTCGCGCGCGTTCGGACCTCGAGGAAGCGTTGCGATGGATGCGGTTGAGCCGTGGGCTTTGGCCGTGGATGTCGGAAGCCTGCGTGGCGCTTGTTCCCGTGCTGCGCAATCTCGGCGATGACGCCGCCGCGCGCGCCGCCGCCGAACAAGCGATGCAAGGTGCGACGACCTCGCAGTCTCGTCGCAGGCTGGGCGGTGCGCTACGGGTCGCGGGCCTGCTGGAGGGCGGTGAGCGCGGAGTGGAACTGCTGCGTCAGGCAGTCGACACGTTGGCCGATTCGCCCGCCTTGCTGTGGCGGGCGCAAGCCTTCGTCGATCTGGGCGCCGCGTTGCGAAACGGTGGGCACGCCGCCTCGGCACGGCCCATTCTTCGTGACGGCATGGAGCTGGCGCATCGATGTGGCGCCACACCGCTGGCCGATCGGGCCGAGGAAGAGTTGCGCGCCGCAGGCGGCCGTCCTCGCCGACGGGCAGGAGTGGGTGCCGATGCGCTGACCGCGAGTGAGCGGCGAGTCGCTGAGCTCGCCGCCGTGGGGGCGAGCAATAAGGAGATTGCGCAATCGCTGTTCGTCACGCTGAGAACGGTGGAGATGCACCTGTCCAACGCTTACTGCAAGCTCGAAATCCGGTCCCGCCACGAACTCGCCGCAGCGCTCGCGTTGTAGGTGCATGGGAAAAGACTTCGGTTAATGCTTCGGGTCGACACCGTAGTCAGCAAAACCAGGTCCGACCAGACTAAATACCGTGCCCGAAGTGGGGGGCTGGCCGCTGATCGGCCGAGCCGAAGAGCTGGACGTGATCGCCGGTGCGACCGGGAAGTCCGGCACGTCGGCGGGCGTGGTGATCTTCGGGAAGCTGGGAGTTGGCAAGAGCCGGCTCGCTCACGAGGCCGCGCAGCGATGCGGTGGCGCGCTCGTGCGGTGGGCGTCGGGTTCTTCCGCCGCCAGGGCCATTCCACTTGGTGCGTTCGTCAACTGGCTGCCGGCGGACGTCTTCGAGCCGGTGCACGCCGCAGCCAGGGTGGTCAACGAGCTCATCAAGGGCGCGGGGTCGCGGCCGTGCATCATCGTGGTCGACGACGCGCATCTGCTCGATGACACGTCGGCGTTCATGTTGGCGCAACTCGTCGACCGCCGACTGGCACGACTTGTCCTGACCGTCTGCGGCGGCGCGGCGATTCCGGACGCCGTCTCGGCGCTGTGGCGCGACAGGCTGCTTCAGCGTCTCGACCTGCAGCCGCTCGGCAAGGCCGACTGTTCGACTCTTCTCGAATCGGCGCTCGACGGCTCGGTGGATCCGGTCAGCGAGCGCAGGTTGTGGAGCCTGACGCGCGGCAATGTGAGCTTCCTGCGGCGCATCGTCGAACAGGAAATGTGCGCCGGACGTCTCCATCGCACCGACGGGACATGGACATGGCTGGCCGGCTCCGTTGTCCCGTCGTCGGTGTGCGAGCTCATCGAACACCAGATGGGCGATCTGACGGACGCGGTCGCCGATGCCGTCGACCTACTATCGGTCGCGGGGCCGCTGGCGTTGCGGATGCTGGTGGACATTGTCGGGAGCGAGCCGGTGGAGCAGGCCGAGAATCGCGGCCTGATTGTCGTCGACGGTCGCGACGAACCCGTTGTGCGACTGGCGCATCCGCTTTACGGCGAGGTTCGACGTGTGCGGGCCGGCCACATTCGGTTGCGGCGGCTGCGGGGGACCGTGGCGGCACGGCTGGAACCTCACGGCGATGCCAGGCACATCCTGCGGCGCGGCACCTTGCAGCTCGAGTCCGACATCGCGGTGACGGCGCAGGACATGCTGCGCGCCGGCGAGGCGGCGCTGTGGAGTGGCGACACCGCGTTGGCGCAGCGGTTCGCGCACGCCGCGGCGGCAGCCGGGGGCGGTTGGCGCGCATCGCTTGCGCGGGCCGAGGCCTACACGATGGCCGGGGAACTCGACGAAGCGGAAACGCTTCTCGCCATGGATGATCCGCCGCATGACGCCCGCGTGCCCTTGGCCCTCGGCCTCGCGAGGAATTTCTATTTGCAGGGTCGGACCTGCGACGCGTATGCGGTCCTGGAGCAGGCTCCGGCGGACCACCTCGGGTCTCAGACGGCGACGCGCGCCTTCCTGGACGCGTGTGGGGGAGACGTCGCTGCGGCGGCGACCGCCGCCGACGCCGCCTTACGGTGCACCGGCATCGACGATTTGTCGGCGATGCTTGCGGCGACGGCGAAGATGATCGCGGCGGGTGAGGTGGGCCGTGTCGATGACCTCGCCTCGACAGCGGAGTTCGCGCGCACGCTCGGCGTCACGTCCCCGTCGACGGGATTGCTTCGGTTCGCCTTCGCCGAAGCGCACAGTTCCGCTCTGCAACTACTCGGATTGACCGACGCAGCAGACCCGGTCGGCGGCGTCCACGAAGACGACCTACCGCCCGACGTCTATCGGTGGGGCGCCATGATGGCCGGTTCGGTCAACCTGTGTCGCGGGCGCGTCGACCTCGCCGTCAGGCAGCTGCGCGACGCGTTGTCGGCGCACCGCTGTGCGTTCCTCGGGGGCTGGCTGTGCCGCTATTACGTCGACCTTGCGATCGCGTTGGCCGTGCGGGGTCAGGCCGACGCGGCGATGCAGTGCCTCACCAGGTTGGCATCGGCTCGCCGACCCGAGATGAGATGGCTGGAACCGATGGAAATGCTAGCCACAGCGTGGGTTTCGGCGGCCGTCGGCGCAGTGAGACGTGCCATCGGTGAGGCGCGCAGCGCCGCGGTGTCCGCCGCGTTGCGCGGGCAACCGGCGCGTGAGGTGCTGTGCCTGCAGACGGCGACGAGGTTCGGGGACACGACGACGGTCTCAAGGCTCGGTGAGCTTGTCTGGGTGGTCGGCGGCCGGCGTGCGCCTGCGGCCGCCCACCATGCAGCGGCGTTGGCGGCCGGTGACGGTGACGGCCTGTTGGCGGTGTCGGCCGCGTACGAGCAGATGGGCGATCTGCTGGCAGCGGTTGACGCGGCCGCGCAGGCGTCGGTCACCTTCCGGGAGGCGAATCTGCGCGGCTCTGCGCAGACTGCGACGAACCGGGCGCGCGACGTCGCCGGGCGGTGCGGCGATGTGCACACTCCCGCGCTGAGCGAGGCCGCGGCTCCTGTGGTCTTCACCGGTCGAATGCGCGAGGTCGTGATGCTGGCAGGCGGTGGACTGACCAACCGCGAGATCGCCGAACGGCTTCAGTTATCCGTGCGCACCGTGGAGGGACACCTTTACCGTGCGGCCGGCCGGGTGGGTGCTCGCGATCGCAACGAATTGGCGCGGGCGATCGGCCATGCGTTGGCGACTCCGGCCTGACCCCTGTTAGGTGCCGTACGCGTAAAAATCGAGTAGAGGGCTACTCAAGCGGTCACCCGATGGTCGGTGCAGATTAGTGAAGTGGACGATCAACTGAGCTCCCACGAGAGCGCCCTGCGCAAGCTTCCGCTGCCGTATTCGCTGGCGCTGCGATTACGCGACGCCGGCGTCGCGCCAGAAGTGGTCAGCGAATACGTCGGTGTGGACGAGGCCGCGCTCGAGGGTGTTTACCGCATTGCCGAGGCCAAGCTCAGTGCCGCGGAGCAATCACGTGCGCCGTGCGAGGAGTCGTGCTGAGTCAGATGCCCTCTCACGCGTATTCCGGTAGGTCGATCGCGTCGGCGGTGGTGAACCACTTTCTCTCGGCGAAGGAGCGAAACGGCCAGCGCTGCATCCACTTCATCACCTGGGCGGTGACGGCGATGTCGCTCGCGGATTTCGGCAGATAGCCGTCGATGCCGTTCGGCAGGTCCTGGCATCGGTCGATGTACGGCCGCATCACCGATTCGTACCGTGGCAGCGCAGCCTTGATCTTGTTCACATCGAGGGCGTCCGCGGGACCGAGCTCCCCGGCCAGCACGTAGGCGCCGACCAGCGCGAGGCTGGTGCCCATGCCGCTCAACGGTGAGGCGCAGTACCCGGCGTCGCCGACAAGCGTGACCTGCCCCTGTGAGATCGTCGGCATGTGCACCTGGGCGAACGCGTCGAAGTAGAAGTCGTCCGCTCTCGCCGCCGCTGCGAGCAATGCGTCGCACTGCCAACCCGCGCCCGCGAAATGCGTTGTCAGCAAGGCCCGTTGCTCGTCGGTGTTGCGGCGGTCATAGGCGACGGGCTCCGAGCGAAAGGCCAGCCCCGCCTTGCACAGCGCTGGATCATGAGACGGTCGCATCGACGCGTTGAGACCGGGTGCCTGGTACATCACATACCAGCCATCCAACCCGACGGTGTCGGGTGCAGTGAACCACGCGTCTTACCCGCCGAGCGGCTTGACGAACTGTTCCTCGGGCCCGAATACCAAGCGGCGCACCGCCGAATGCGGTCCGTCGCACCCGGCGACCAGATCAGCAGAGAGCATTGCTCCGTCGCTCAACGCTGCCTCAACCGCATCGTCGTTCTGATTGAGACTCTCGATGCGGGTGCCGAAGCGGTACTCGACCTGATCCTTGGTCGCCTGGTACAGCACTTCGACCAAGTCGCCGCGCAAGATCTCCAGCTTCGACACCAGACCGTTGCCGTTGAAGGCCGTGACCGGCATATCGGTTCGTCGGCTGCCATCGGCTTTGATCCACGCGACGCCCCGCTGATCGAGCGAGCGCTGGCGCATTTGATCGATGAGGCCCATACGCTCGACCACATCGCCACCCGCACCGCGCAAATCCACGGTTTGTCCGCCTGGCCGAATGCCGTCGGCGAGTTCGACGATCGTCACCCGGTAGCCACTCCTGGTCAGCCAGAAGGCCAGTGCAGGTCCCGCGATTCCGGCTCCGCTGATCAGGACGGTCGGCTGCGGCATGGGCGCCAGGGTAGCCGCTAGA
>CAVOSY010000011.1:0-68637 GCA_963698965.1 uncultured Actinomycetota bacterium | reverse complement strand
ACCCACCTGGCATACTCGAACGCATGTTCGAAGGATTGTCGGACTGGGATCTCATCGAGGTGATGGGTGAGGCGACGCGGGATGAGTCGACCGCGATCGCGCAGCGGTTGGCCGCGGTGGCGCAGTTGTTTGTGCGCCGGTCCGGTGCGTTGGCCGAGTGCGAGTGGTGCTGTGCGGATGACTGTGATGCGGTGGCCGCGGAGGTCGCGGCGGCACAGCACATCAGTCATGCCCGCGCGGTGGGTCAGGTGCAGTTCGCGTGCGCGTTGTGGCATCGGCTGCCGGCGGTGGCCAGGGTGTTCGCCACCGGGGTGATCGACTTTCGGGTGGTCTCGACGATCGTCAGCCGCACCGAAAATGTTGAGGGCGAGGTCTTGCCCCAGCTCGATGAGGCGATCGCGCGTCATGCCGAGAAGTGGATGCGGCTGTCGGGCCCGAAGTTGCGCGATCGGGTGGATCTGTGGGTGGCCAAGTTCGACCCGGCCGGGGTGCGGGTGCCGCCGAAGGTCAACGACAACCGCTATGTCGAGGTGGGCGAGACCAGTCCGGGGATGGCCGGGATCTGGGCCAGTGTGCGTGCCATCGATGCCGCGGCGTTCGACAAGCGCCTCGACGCGATGGCCGCCACGGTGTGCGAGAACGATCCGCGCACCAAAGACCAGCGTCGCGCCGATGCGTGTGGGGCGTTGGGGCGCGGTGAGGCGCAGTTGGCTTGCCAGTGTGGGAGCGGGGATTGCCGGGTTGCCGGCGAGCAGAAGGCCGTGGCCGATGTGGTCATTCATGTGCTGGCCGAGCAGGCCACGATCGAAGGCATCAGTGATCACCCCGGCTATTTGCCCGGGTTCGGGATCCTGCCGGCCGAATCGGTGCGCGAGCTGGTCACCACCGCACACCTCAAACCGATGACCATCCCGTCAGCGATACCGGATCCGGGGTATCGGCCCTCGACGGTGACGCGCGAGTTCGTGCGCTGGCGCGATCTGACGTGCCGATGGCCGGGCTGTGACGCCCCGGTAGAGCGCTGCGATTTTGACCACACAGTGCCCTATCCGCAAGTGCCCACGCACGCCTGCGGCGGCAAGTTGTACTGCCGTATCCATCATCTGATCAAGACGTTCTACACCGGCATCGGTGGCTGGACCGATCAGCAGATGCCCGGCGGCACCATCATCCTCACCGCTCCGACCGGACACACCTACACCACCGAACCCCACGGCGCCAGCATGTTCCCCACGCTGGCCCAGCCCACCGGTGAGCTGGAGATCCAGCCGGCGCTCGATCGACCCGACACGGATCGGTCGGCAATGATGCCGCGCCGCAAACAAACCCGCGAGCAGGACCGCCGCGACCGCATCAACGCCGAACGCCGCGAGCGCACCGAACTCATCGCCGAAGAAGAACGACAACGCCAAGCCTGGCTCGCCGCCAACTACGAACCACCACCCTTCTGAGGCCGGTCGTATCTACCTAAACCACAGTCGTTTTGGCCATCCGTGAACCCCTGCGCGTATTCGTCCGTCCACTTTGCCAAGTCGGCGGCACGGGCAGGGCGTCGCGGGTCGACTTGGCAGTGGCGAGACGGCGTGTCCCCTCCGCAGTCCGTCACATCTGATTCAGACGACCAGTCCGCTCCACCGGTTCCACCCCGTGGTCATAATGGCCGTCATGGTAGACAAAGGTGGTGGCAAGGCTGCACCTCGCACCGGGACCGAGCGGATCCGCAAGCTCGCCCAGGCCGCGCTCAACGCAGACGTCACGGTGGACCAGGTCGACACCATCTTGGAGGGGTTGGCCGAAACCCTGCTCGATCTGAACAAGTCCACCGGAAACCTCGACGCCACCTTGGTGCGGTTCAACGAAACCATCAACCACATCAACGAACTCGCGCCGCGGCTCAACGCGATGGTCGATCGTCTGGAAGCGATCGTCGACCGCGTTGAACGCATCGTCGGCCTCGGTGAAGCGGCGGTCGCACCGCTTGCAGCGACCGAGTCCGCTGTGCGTGGTGTCGTCAACAGGGTGCGGCGATCGACCGGCCTCTAGTGCCGCCCAGCCTTCCGGTTCCGACCCCGCCGATTGCCGAGGGCACCGGCCTGCCCTGGGACGTGACGATCGGGGACGCGGTCGCCGCGATCGCCGAGGCCCGCGCCCGGCATGGCGACACGTTCGTCGTGCATAGCGGTCGTGACCACTACTTGTTCACGTTCTCCCCCGTCGGCGTGGAGTCGTTCTACGCGCTGCCTGAGGAGATCGCGAGCAAAGCTATCGCCGATTATTTGATGTTGCGGCGCAAGCTTCCCGACGAGATCTTCGACGGCAGGCGAACGCTGCCGAATTCGTTGTTCCGGCGCGACGACGTCGCCTCGTATCTGGTCAATCTCGACCAAGCGCTCGAGCAGACCGTGGCGGAGCTCGGGCCCCGAGGCACCGTCGACCTGTTCGACCTCACCCGCCGCCTCGGGCACCGCATGGGATTGGCCTCGTGGGCGGGACCCGGCTCGGCGCAAGGCGATACCTTCGATCGCCTGGTCGCGGCCTTCGACACCCTCGACGGGTCCGACGCTTTTGTACATCCCGATGCGATGGCCGTCGTCGCAGCGTCGGACAAATGCGCCGAGCGAGCGGCGCTCGACGACGTCGTCGAGCTCGTCTCAACCGCGGTGCAACGCTTGGCTTCCGGTCACACAACCCCGAACGCGCTGTTCGACCGGATCGTCGACGCCTGGTCGTCGGAGCCGCTCGACATCCGCTCGCGCGGAATCGCGTTCGATGTCGCGCTTATCCACATCGCGTCGATGTCGAACCTCATGGCCGCGCTCGGCTGGGCCTTCGTCGACCTGCTCGAGCACCCGCGTCATCTGGGCCGCGTCGCCGACGGCGACAACGACCTGGCGCGTCGCTGCGCGCTGGAGAGTACCCGAATGGCGCAACGCTCGATCATGTCGCGCGCTGTGCTGGCCCCGGTCGACTTCGACACCGGCGAGGTGAGCTACCGCGTCCCCGCCGGCTGGACTATCGCCACGCTCCTGCCGCTGCTGAACACCTCGGCCGCGCCTGGACTGGAACGCTGGGACCCCGACCGATGGCACCGCCACCGGCTTGCCGATCCGAACGCGCTGCCCTCACCCATGCTGGTGACGGCGTTCGGGCACGGCAGGCATTCCTGCCCCGCCCAGCCGTTCTCGCTGGCGGCGATGTCGGCCGCGATGATCCATCTGCTCGGTCGGTACACGATGACGCCTCAGTGGACCAGCCACCCGACACCCGTGCCTGCACAGATCGGCGGTGTCGCCCGCGCCGCCGACGCCTGCCCGGTCGACTACATCATGCTGTGAGGTCGTTCTTGACGACCGCCCCGTCCTTGACGATGACAGCGATGTTCTTGTCCGGATCGGCGAGCAGCGCGAGATCCGCCGTCGGCCTTGTAGGGATCTCATTCGCCGGAGAGCCGAAACAGGCTGGTATTTCCCGACGTCACGATCTTGAGGGCCTCGCACGTTGGTGAAGTAACCACCGAGCCGGGTCATCATTTCGCTTTGCTTGCTTGCCAATTCGGGCTCGAAGAGCGGGCGCCTCGCCGCCCGCCACTCTCATCATGCCGATCTGCTCGGCTCGAGATTGCTCATCGCCCAGTGCGATGGGCCGTTCGTACACCAACCCGAAATCGTCGCGGCCCGCAGTCTGTGAGATGGCCACCTGGCTGGGATAGATGCGCGGCCCGAGAGCAACGTGTCCCTCGCCCTGGCGAATGTGCTTGCAATCAGCTGAGATTGGGAGCCAGCATCATGTCGAAGAGCGTGTTCGGATCCTCCGCGATGGGAGATGCCTCGACCGCAGCTATCTTCGTGCCCTTGATCAGGACATGACCGGAAAATGGTGATCGGCCAATCCGTCAAAGATGCGTACGTTCTTGACCAGCAGCCGACCCATAACCCGGAGGTTAGCCGCTGTTGCGAAGCGCGGTTGCCAGCCCGCTCATGGTCAGCAGGATGCCCCGCTGGACCAGTTCATCGTCGTCGCCTGCGCGGTATCGCCCCAGCAGCTCGACCTGCAGATGGTTCAGCGGCTCCAGATACGGAAACCGGTTGAACACCGAGCGAGCCAGCGCCGGGTTGTCCGCGAGCAGGTCGTCCTGGCCCGTGATGAGCTTGTGCATGCGGATCGTGCGGTCGTGCTCGTCGACGATCTTGCCGAACACCCTCCGTCTCAGCGCCTCGTCCTCGACGAGTTCGGAATAGCGCGCCGCCAATCCCATATCCGCCTTCGACAGCACCTGCGCCATGTTGGACAGCACGGTGCGGAAGAACGGCCACCGGCGATAGAGGTCCTGCAGCACCTCCAGCCGGCCGTCCTCTTCGCCGATCCATGCCTCGAATGCGGTTCCTGTGCCGTACCAGCCAGGCAGCATCACCCGCGACTGGCTCCACGCCAGCACCCACGGGATGGCCCGGAGATCGGAGATCGAGGTCGTGGGCTTGCGCGATGTCGGCCTGCTGCCGATGTTGAGCGCCCCGATCTCGCTGACCGGCGTCGATGCCTTGAAGTACTCGACGAAACCCGGTGTCTCGTGAACCAATTCGGCGTATGCGCGCTGGGCGCGGGCGGCCAGCTCGTCAAGGACCTCATAGGCGGGGCCTGCGGCGTCGCCGAGCCCCTCGACGTCGAGCAGCGTGGCTTCCAACGTGGCCGCCAGCAGCGTCTCCAGGTTGCGATGCGCGATTCGCGGCTCTGCGTATTTGGCGGCGATCACCTCACCCTGCTCGGTGATCCGCAGCGACCCGCTCACCGCGCCCGGCGGCTGCGCCAGGATGGCCTCATAGCTCGGGCCACCACCGCGTCCGACCGTTCCGCCACGACCGTGAAAGAGCCGCAACCGAATTCCCGTCTTCCGTGCCGACTCCACCAGATCGAGCTCAGCTCGGTAAAGCGCCCAGTTGGCCGCCAGGTATCCACCGTCCTTGTTGGAGTCGGAATAGCCCAGCATGACTTCCTGGCTGTCACCGCGTGCACTGACGACCGCGCGGTACAGCGGAAGGTCCAGCGCCGCTTCGAGTATCGACGAGCCGCGTTGCAGGTCGTCGATCGTCTCGAACAGCGGCACGATGCCGACGGGCGCGTACGGCTCGTCGCCCGACGCATCGAGCAATCCGGCCTCCTTGAGAATGATGGCCGCCTCGAGCATGTCCGAAACCGACTGACACATCGAGATGATGTAGTTGGGGATCGCCTGAGGCCCGAACAAATGAACCGCGCGGGCAGCGGCCGCCACGATGTCCAGCTCCTTTCGCGCCAGCTCGGAGAGCGCGGCGTCGTCCTTGGTCAGAGGCCTACGCGTCGCCAGTTCGGCGGCCAGCAGCTCGACACGGTCCGGCTCTGGGAGCGACCGGTAGTCGGGGTGCACACCCGCCCACGCCAGCAGTTCGGCGACAACCTCCTCGTGGACATCGGAGTTCTGCCGCATATCGAGACCGGACAAGTGAAACCCAAAGACATGCACGGCTTCCCGCAGCCTCGCGAGCCGGTCGTCAGCGAGCACACCACTGCCGTACGAGCGCAACGACCGATCGACGACGTCGAGGTCGGCAAGCAGCTCGGCCGGCGTCAGGTATCGCTCGAGGCCGAGATCAAGCTCGTGTTCGGGCTGACTGTCGAGGATTTCGGCCGCGGTCGCGGTCAACCGCCCGTGAATCACACGCAAGGCGCGGCGGTACGGTTCGTCGGCGCGGGCCAACTCATGACATTTGGCGGCCAACGCCTCGAGTTCGTCGCTGACCTTCACCAGCCGCGCCGACATCGACAGTTCCTGTTCCAGCGCGATGATCTCGGCGAAATAGTGTTCCAGCGCGGTATACGAAGCTCTGCCCGTGGCCAGCCGAACCACGTCGGCCGTGACGTTGGGATTGCCGTCCCGGTCACCGCCTATCCACGAGCCCGGCCGCAACATCGGCTCCTCGAGGATGTGCGCGTCGGGCCAGCGGGCCTGCAGCGCGGACCGCACCTCCGCGTTGACCTGCGGGATCACTTCGAAGAACGCGGCCTGGTAATACCGCAGGCCGGTCTCGATCTCGTCCTGAATCTTCAACCGCGACAAGCGGATCAGCGCGGTCTGCCACAACATCAGGATGTGGCGGCGCAGCTCTCGGTTGACGTCACGGCCGTCTTCGGTCCGGGTGTGGCCGTGCATGCGCAGCCGCATCAGCTCGGTGATGCGATGTTGAGTGTCGAACACCGTGCGGCGGCGCGTTTCGGTGGGATGCGCCGTGATCACCGGCGATACCAGGGCACCGGTCAGCGCGTCGGCAACCGTCGTCGAATCCAGCTCGGCAGAATCGAGTTTCAGATACGTGGCGGCCAGGCTGCTGTCCTGCGGCGGCTCCCCTGCCGCGACATGCACAGCCCGGCGGCGTTCGCGATGAATGTCCTCTGCGACGTTGGCCAGCAGCGCGAAGTGGGAGAACGCCCGGATGACGGGGATCGCTTGATGGATGTCGATGCCGTCGAACATGCGCGCCAACTCGGTTCGATCGATCTCGGAGCGTCGCACGCGAAACGACTCGACGCGGGCCCGCTCGACAAGGTCGAACACCTCCTCACCGTTCTGCTCACGGACCGTGTCGCCGAGGATCGCGCCGAGCAGCCGGATGTCTTCCCGCATCGGCTCGGTGGCCTCGCGACCCACCTGGGTACGCCGCACCGAACCGATCGGGGCGAGTGCGACATCAGAGGTCTCGGCCATCAGTCAAGTATCGGGGCGGGCCGAACTCGGCGCATGGCGAGGGCGCTAGCCATGCGCGGTCGCAATCGGGGTCGCTGTCGTGCTCGTGCTCGGTGTTGTCGCTGCAGACGCCGACCCGACGGGAACGATCGGCTTCGGCGGTGTGGAGGTGCTCGCCGGATCCGAGCCTGAGGAGGAGGTGGGCGGCGGTGGCTTCTGGCCGCTCGGCATCACGATGGGTGTCGCCTTGGTGTCTCCTCCGCCGTTGCCTCCGTTATCGCTGTCGGAGTTCGACTTCAACTGCGGTGGCCAGTCCACGGACGTCGGCGGCCAGCTTTCGGTGTTGTCTGAACCCGACGAGGGAGGCGGGCAACCGGCCCCGGCTCCGAAATCACCAGGCGTTGTGCAGTCGGCGTTCGCGATACCGACGGGGATCAGCGCGACCCACCCGGCGAGCGAGAAGGCTGCCGCCGCGATTCGTATCCGACCGGCGCTCACAGCGTCAGGATGTCCCCGTAGGCGTTGACACTGTCGTCGGATTTGTCGGTGTCGATCATCGCCGTGGCGAAGAACCGGATGGCTACCTGTCCTCCGCAGCCGTCGACCTTGACGTGCGCGTCGTGGACGACGATCTCACCGCTGCGGCCCTTGAGCTCCTTCTTGCCCAGTCCCACATTGCTGATGTTCCCGGGCAGCAGGTTGATCGAGATGTCTCCGTCGATATCGGCGTACGGGCCGATGTTGTTGAGCAGATTGCCGCTGCTGAAGCCGGGGTTTATGCCGGCGTCGGCGCCGAGGTCGACGCTGGCGCCCTCACTGAGGTCGACCTGACAGCCAAGCTGCACACCGAAGACCAGGCTGCCCGAGTTCACCGCTGTTGCGCCGTTACCGTCGATCGTCGCCGCGGCCTTCCCCGTGACGAAACCCTCCCTGGTGAAGGCGGTCGCGGCCATATTCGGGACGGAATTGATCGTCATCCGCGTGAGCGCAGCACTCAGATGCCAGCCGTCGTCTGTATCCGCGGACTGGGTGACGTCGGCAACGGGCAATGGGTCGGCCGCGGCCACGCCGGAACTCAGGGAAAGCAGAACTACGAAACCCGCGCCAGCACGAAGAAGTCTGAGCACCTGCGTGATCCTAGGGGCCGGTGCTGAAGGGTTCCTGCCAGAAGACCTTCGGGGGTCAGGCGGCTATCAGCTGTACTTGATCTGCAGCGCGACGCCGATGATCGAAACCAACCAGATGCCGGTGACGAACAGCGTCAGTCGGTCGAGGTTCTTCTCCACGACCGTCGACCCGGACAGGCTCGACTGGACGCCGCCACCGAACAGGGTCGACAGGCCACCGCCCTTGGCGCGGTGCAGCAGGACCAGGAGCACGACCAGGACACTGGTCACGACCAGGACGATCTGCAGAGCCAATTCCATGGGCGCCAGACTACAGGCTTGTGAGCCAGCCTCAGGGAAGGGGCCCACCAGCGGCGATGGCCGACAGCGTGGCGAACTGCTCGCCATCCAGCGACGCACCGCCGACGAGCGCGCCATCCACGTCCTCCTGCGCGACGATCTCGCCGACGTTCTTGGCGTTGACCGAGCCGCCGTAGAGCACGCGGACACCGGCGGCCAGCTGCGGTGATGCCAGCTTGCCCAGCTCATCGCGGATGGCATTGCAGACCTCTTGCGCATCGGCCGCGCTGGCCACCCGGCCGGTGCCGATGGCCCACACCGGCTCGTACGCGATCACGGAGTTGCCGATCTGCTCGGCCGACAGCCCGGCGAGGGATCCGCGCAGCTGAGTCACACAGTGCTCGACGTGGTTGCCCTCCTCGCGGATCTCGAGCTGCTCACCCATGCACACGATCGGCGTGAGGCCGTGCTTGAATGCGGCGGCGGCCTTGGCGGCGACGAGCGCGTCGTCCTCGTGGTGGTAGGTGCGCCGCTCCGAGTGGCCGACGACGACGAACGTGCAGCCCAGCTTGGCCAGGAACGCGCCACTGATCTCACCGGTGTAGGCACCGGAGTCGTGCTGCGACACGTCCTGCGCGCCGTACGTCAGCCGCAGCTTGTCCCCGTCGACCAAAGTCTGCACACTGCGCAGATCGGTGAACGGCGGCAGCACCGCGACGTCGACCTTGTCGTAGTACTTATCCGGCAGCGAGAAGGCGATCTTCTGGACCAACGCGATCGCCTCGAAGTGATTGAGGTTCATCTTCCAGTTGCCGGCGATCAGCGGCTTACGGCTCATGTCCAGGGCCTTTCAGTCGTCGAGCACTTCGATGCCAGGCAGTGTCTTGCCCTCAAGGTATTCCAGCGAAGCGCCGCCACCGGTGGAAATGTGAGAGAAGCCGTCCTCCGGCAGGCCCAATTGCCGTACCGCAGCGGCCGAATCGCCACCGCCGACGACGCTGAACGCGCCCTTGCCAGTCGCGCCGATGATCGCCTCGGCGACGCCCTTGGTGCCTGCCGCGAACGCGGGGAACTCGAAGACGCCCATCGGGCCATTCCAGAAGACCGTCTTGGCGTTGGACAACAGGCTGGTGAACCGCTCCACCGAACCTGGCCCGATGTCCAGGCCAATCTTGCCGTCCGGAATGCGGTCCGCCCGCACGACTTCCGATGGCGAATCGGCTTTGAACTCGTCGGCGGCGACGATGTCCACCGGCACATGGATCACGTCACCGTAGTCCTCGAGTAACTTGCGGCATGTCTCGATCATGCCCTCTTCGAGCAGTGAGTTGCCGACCGAAACACCTTGTGAAGCAAGGAAGGTGAAGCACATGCCACCGCCGATGACGATGCTGTCGGCTTTCGTCGCCAGGTTCTCGATGACCGCCAGCTTGTCCGACACCTTGGAGCCGCCAAGCACCACCGCATACGGCCGATCAGTCGAACTGGTGAGCTGCTCAAGGACTTTGACCTCGGCGGCTACCAGCTTGCCCGCATAGTGCGGCAGCAGCGTCGCGACGTCATACACCGAGGCTTGCTTGCGGTGCACCACCCCGAAACCGTCGGAGACGAAAGCGCCGTCGTCCCCGACCAATTCGACGAGTTGCTTGGCCAGGGCCAGCCGCTCGGCGTCGTCCTTGCTGGTTTCGCGCGGGTCGAACCGGATGTTGTCCAGCAGCAAGACGTCGCCGTCGGTCAGCCCCTCCGCGCGGGCCAGCGCATCGGGACCGACCACGTCGCGGGCCAATTTCACGTGTGGGCCCAGGTCCAACGCCGCCAGCCCCTTCGCGACCGGCGCCAGTGAGAACTTCGGGTCGGGTCCGCCCTTGGGCCGGCCCAGGTGTGCGGCCACGACGACTTTGGCACCGGCATCGGACAGCGCCTTCAGCGTCGGGAACGACGCGATGATGCGGCCTGGGTCGGTGATGTTGCTGTCGTCGTCGAGCGGGACGTTCAGGTCCGAGCGGACCAACACGCCCCGGCCCGAAACCCCTTCTGCCAGTAGGTCGTCGAGGGTTTTGATAGCCACGATTTACAGAGACTTGCCGACCAGGGCGACCAGGTCGACGAGGCGGTTGGAGTAGCCCCACTCGTTGTCGTACCAGGAGACGACCTTGGCCTGGTTGTCGATCACCTTGGTCAGGCCCGAGTCGTAGATCGAGCTGTGCGGGTCGGTGACGATGTCGCTCGAAACGATCGGCGCGTCGTAGTACTTGAGGATGCCCTTCAGCGGACCCTCCGCGGCGGCCTTGTATGCGGCGTTGATCTCCTCGACGCTGGCGGACTTCCTGAGCTCCACCGTCAGATCGGTGACCGAACCGGTCGGGATCGGCACACGCAGCGCGTAGCCGTCGAGCTTGCCCTTCAGTTCGGGCAGCACCAAGCCGATCGCCTTGGCGGCTCCGGTCGAGGTCGGAACGATGTTGAGCGCGGCGGCACGGGCGCGACGCAGATCCTTGTGCGGGCCGTCCTGCAGGTTCTGGTCCTGCGTGTAGGCGTGGATCGTCGTCATCAGGCCCTTGACCACGCCGAACTCGTCGTTGATGACCTTGGCCAGCGGACCGAGGCAGTTCGTGGTGCACGAGGCGTTGGAAATGATGTTCTGGCTGCCGTCGTACTTGTCGTCGTTCACGCCGATGACGATCGTGATGTCCTCGTCGGTGGCCGGCGCGGAGATAATGACCTTCTTGGCGCCTGCTTCCAGGTGACCCTTGGCCTTGGCGGCGTTGGTGAAGATGCCGGTGGACTCGACGACGACGTCGACGCCGAGGTCACCCCAGGGCAGGGCGGCGGGACCCTCCTTGACTTCGAGCGACTTGATCTTGGTGTTGCCGACGACGATCGTGTCGTCGCCTTCGAGGCTCACCTCCTCGGGGAGACGGCCCAGGATGGAGTCGAACTTCAGCAGGTGCGCCAGGCTGGCGTTATCGGTGAGGTCGTTGACCGCGATGATCTCGATGTCGGTGCTCTTGCCCTCGGCCTTTTGCGCCGCAAGGGCCCGGTAGAAGTTGCGTCCAATGCGTCCGAAGCCGTTAACGCCCACCCGGATGGTCACTTGTCTCTCCCTTTTTAGCCTTGATCCTCACCGGCCAGCCTAGTGCTGTGATACTCGCCACGCGCGGGTTGGTCGGAATGCCGACCGCCGCAAGACGACTAGCTAGTTAGAGCACCTTCAGGTTCTGGTCGGTGAACGGATTGCCCAACCACTTGCGGCGAATCCGCTGCAGCGTGCCGTCGTCTTCGAGTTCGGCCTGCGCGAGCGTGATGCGGCCGAGCAGGGCCTGGTCGTCCAGCGCGACGGCGATGGCGATGTTCTCCACGGTGATGCCGCGCTGCACCACTTCGACGCCGGGGATCGACTTGACCAGTTCGGTCAGCACCGGGGCCAGCTTCATGAACGCGTCGCAGGCGCCGGTGGTCAGGTCGGTCAGCGCCGTGCGGATGCTGCCATAGTCGTAGACACGCACGCGCGCCGCCCTGCCCTCCGCGACCAGTCGGTTGGCGACGAGCTGGCTGGTGTTGCCCTGTTGGACGCCGATGGTGAGGCCCGTGAGGTCATTGATGGACCTCACTCTGGGGAGCCGGATGGTGTCGACGGCGAGCGACTGCCCCGAGATGAGATACGGCGGAACGAACTTGGCCTTCTTCTCCCGGTCGGGTGTGACCGTGGTGCCCGCGGTGACGCAGTCGTAGGCGGAGCCCAGGGCGTCGAAGATGCCGTTGAAATCGGCGGCGTCGTAAGAGATGAATTCGACCCTGGCGCCAAGGGCTTCGGCGATCGCGCTCATCAGGTCGATGTCGAGTCCGGAGTCGTCCGGCATCCCGTTGAAGGGCGGATCGGGGAAGGCGGCGCCGACTCTCAGTGTCTCCACGGGCTCACCGTAGTTGTTCGAGTTCTGTTCGCGCCTGCCCGATTTGGTCGTATGCGTATGCGGCTATGGCGGCCATGTTCATCGCTTCCCCTCTTTGAGCGAGCGATTCATATATGCGAGCGCCGAGGACATCGCGAAGGTGAGCGATGGTGGTCATGAACTCCGGGGCTGCGGCGACAGCCAGAGGGCTCAACGCAAAACCGGCGATCGTGGCCGCCGGTTCGAAGCGTCCGAGACGATCCAAGAACACACTGACGCCCGCGAGAGGGCTGCGCAAGCTCGCGACGTTGCCCGAGTCGTGGTAATTGCGCACGGCCAGCGTCAGATGGTCGAACGCCGCGACGGTGACCGCTTCTCGCGCTTCAAGCCGAGCCAGATTGAACGCCAGAATCGACTCGTTGAAACGATTGCCGCTGTCTTGAGCAATCGCCAGCCCCTGCCGACAGGCATGCATGGCACGAACGGTATCCGTAGTACTGGGGGGAAAGCTGCTGGCGCCGATCGCAAACGAATGCATGTACGGGTTCCTGCTGGCCACACCTGCTTCGATTAGTCCTTCGGTGTGGGCTTTCGCCTCATCAGCCAAACCGGCGAACGCCAGCGCGAAGACCCAGCATGCCCGGATGTAAACGTGGTTGTCGCGTCGCCGCTCGAGCTGAGTGCGGCACAACTCCGCCCACCGCTCAGGTTGTCCAACAGTGAGATACGCCGCACCAAGCCACCCTTCCACCCCGTGCGGCGGCGTGTGCAGGGTCTCAGCCAAAACAGTCTGACCGATTTCGACATAGCGGATCGCGTCTTCAATTCTCCCAGCCATCCAGCACAGTGACGCGATCACATACAGATTCGCAAGCCGTGCGTGTCCGGCGGCGACCGCGGGCTCGATCAGCTCTTCCGCCCACGAGACGGGCTCATAGTTCTCGACACCGAAGCCGAGGAGCCCCACGTACGTCGCGAGCGTGGCGGCGGCATCGAGATCGCCGTGGTCGGCGGCCCAGCGAAACGCTTTGCGGAGGTTGGCGAGTTCGGCCGCGAACCACGTGTACGCCTCCCGCTGGCGTGGGCTGTCCCACAGCGCCATCATTTCGGCGTCGCAACCGGCGAAGTGGCGCGCGTGCGCCGATCCAGCCTCGGCCGCCTCCCCGCGTGCGACGAGTTTCTCCTCTGCGAACTGGCGGATGGTCTCCAACATCGAAAACCGGGTTCGACCCGTCGACCGATCCGCGACGAGCAACGACTTGCGCACCAGCGCGTCGAGTAGATCAAGAACTCTGAATTCGTCGGCATCGTCGGATTCCGCTACGGCGCAGGCACTTTGAACGTCGAATCCGCCGGCGAATACCGAACAGCGTTCCAGCAGAGTCTTTTCCGAGTCGTCCAGCAGGTCATACGACCACGTCACTGCGTGTCGCAGCGTCTGGTGTCGTTCGAGTCCTCGCCGAGCGCCGATCAGGAGCTTGAATCGGTGATCAAGGCGGTCGCGCACTTCGGCCGCGGTCATCGATTCCATCCGCGAAGCGGCCAGCTCGATCGCCAACGGTATTCCGTCGAGACGACGACAAACCTCCGCAGCCGTCGTCGACTCGTCAGCCGACAGAGTCCGAGCGCGCTCTGCGAACAACTCCACGGCCGCATCGACTTCCAGCGAAGGGACCCGCCACAGTCGCTCGCCGACCAGACCGAGTCCCTCACGGCTCGTCGCCAGGATCTTGACTGTGGCCGAATGCGCGATGATGGACTCGATCAGATCCGCCGAGGCATCGACGACGTGCTCGCAGTTGTCGAATACCAGCAGGCGGATCCTGCCCTCCAGCGTGGCCGCCACGGACTCGCTCATTGTCTTGCCTGGCTGTTGAGAGATGCCGAGCACCGCCGCCACCGCGTCGGGTACCGCTGCCGGATCGACCACCGATGCCAGCTCGAAAACCCAAACGCCGTCTGGGAATTCATCGGACAAAATCGAGGCAACCTCGAGAGCCAGCCGGGTTTTACCGACTCCACCCACTCCCGTGAGCGTGACCAACCGTTGCGATCGCATCGCCGCCGCGACCCCGTCGATGTCGGCGTCGCGACCGATCAGCCTGCTGACGGCGGGGCGTAGGTTCCCCGGGTTCGAATCGATCGTGCGCAACGGCGGAAAGTCCGTCCGCAACGCTGGTGCTAGGAGCCTGCCAGGCCTTGCTTGACCGGCGGTTCCGGCTGCGGGTTGAAGCCGCGGATGACGCCCGGATTCAGCTTCGAGGTGCCCGGCGGGTCAGGCTGCGGGTCAAAGCCGCGGATCTTGCCCGGCGGGTCAGGCTGCGGATTGAATGCCTGCGCCGTGCCCATACCCAGGCCCAGTCCGGCCAGCGCGACGCTGCCTGAGAGCAGCGCCCCGACGATGGTTCTCTTCACTCTGTGAGTGGTGCTCATGGCTCTCCTTGGGTGTGAAAGTCTCCCGGGGTCCCGGTTGCGCTTCAGCATCCGGTGCGGGCCTTGGAGGATCCTTGGCGGCGCGTCGAATCGCGCGAAAACCTGATCTACCTCGTGTTCTGTGACATTCTGTGCGGGTGTCCGCGGGGGGATCCCCTTCGGGGGTTGTGACGTTTCTATTCACCGATATCGAGGGTTCGACCCGTCGGTGGGAGGCGGACGCGGATGCGATGCGGTTGGCGCTGGCCGCGCACGACAAGGTGTTTGCGGACGGCGATTGAGGCGCAAGAGGGGTTTGTGTTCAGCCACACCGGGGACGGAGTGGTTGCGGCATTCGCCTCGCCCAAATCTGCGGTGGATGCTAGGCGTCTTCGAGCAGGTCGGGCGTCACCGCGGATTCGGTATCGGGGATGCCCTCCTGCTTGGCCTTGCGGTCGGCCATCGACAACAGTCGCCGAATGCGGCCTGCCACAGCGTCTTTCGTCATCGGCGGGTCCGCGAGGCGGCCAAGTTCCTCCAGCGATGCCTGGCGGTGCTCCACGCGCAGCTTGCCCGCTGCCGCCAGGTGGTCGGGCACGGTGTCGCCGAGGATCTCCAACGCCCGCTCCACCCGGGCCGCCGCGGCCACCGCCGCCCGCGCCGATCGCCGCAGATTCGCGTCGTCGAAGTTGGCCAGCCGGTTCGCCGTGGCCCGCACTTCGCGGCGCATCCGCCGCTCTTCCCACGTCAGCCTGGTGTCCTGGGCCCCCATCCGCGTCAGCAACGCGCCAATGGCTTCCCCGTCGCGCACCACCACGCGATCGCTGCCCCGCACCTCGCGCGCCTTGGCGCTGACCCCCAGCCGCCGCGCCGCCCCGACGAGCGCCAGCGCCGCCTCGGGCCCCGGGCAGCTCACCTCCAGCGCCGACGACCGGCCCGGCTCGGTCAGCGATCCGTGCGCCAAAAACGCCCCGCGCCAGGCGGCTTCGGCATCGGCGACACTGCCGCCGACCACCTGCGCGGGCAGACCCCGGACCGGGCGGCCGCGTAGATCGAGCAATCCGGTCTGACGGGCGAGCGCCTCACCGTCCTTGGCCACCCGCACTACGTAGCGTGTGCTCTTGCGGATACCGCTGGCCGACAACACGTGCACCACCGCGTTGTAGCCGTACAGGTCGTAGATGTCCTTGCGCAGCCGTCTCGCGATGATCCCGAGGTCGACCTCGGCCTCCACCACCACACGTCCGGACACGATGTGCAGGCCGCCGGCGAAGCGCAGCAACGACGCTACCTCGGCGCGGCGAGCGCTCACCGAATTGACCACCAGCCGGCTCAGCTCATCCTTGACCTCGGCCGTCATCGCCACGGGTCGTCACCTCTCGGTCCGTTCACTGTCGATGTGGGCACGGTCGGCTCCTGGATGCTGGGAGTCGGGGCCATCCCACGTACCCGCACACCCTCTAGAGCCGCGGCCAACCTCGCCGGGTCATGTAAAGGTGTACCAGGTCTGGATACGTCAGCAAACTCAACTTGGGCATTGAGGATGGTCGCCGTGCGACGCAACTGCTCACGCTCGCGTTCGCCGGGCACCCGGCTGGAGTCGACGATGATGTCGTGCACGGTGAACCCCGGCGCATGTTGCGCCAGCACATGGATGTGCCGTTCCACCGAGAAGCCGGCCGTCTCACCCGGCTCAGCCACCAGATTCAGCACGAGCGCGCGCCTGGCCGTCGTGGCCTGAAGGGCTGCGCTCAACTGCGGCACGAGCACGTGCGGAATCACGCTGGTGAACCACGAGCCTGGCCCCAGCACCACCAGGTCAGCCGCCATGATCGCGTCCACCGCCTGCCGGGTGGCCGGCGGATCCCCCGGCAGCAGACGCACCCGCCGCACTTTGCCCACGGTAGTGGCGATCGCCACCTGGCCGCGGATCACCCGGCTCATCCGGGGATCCGAATCCAGGCCGGCCACGTCGGCCTCGATGCCCAACCCCATCGGGCACATCGGCAACACCCGGCCCTTGACGCCGAGGACGCGGCCCAACTCGTCGAGCGCCGCCACCGGATCAGCCAGCACCTCGTTGAGCCCGGCCAGTATCAGGTTACCGATCGGGTGGCCCGCCAGCGCGCCGCTTCCGCCGAACCGATGCTGGATGATGGTCGCCCACAGCCGACCGTGCGGGCTGTCAGATGCCAACGCCGCCAACGCCATTCGCAGATCACCCGGTGGCACGACATCCAGCTCGCTACGCAGCCGCCCCGATGACCCGCCGTCGTCGGCGACCGTGACCACCGCCGTGACGTGCGGGGTCAGCCGACGAGCTGCCGACAGAGTGGCGTAGAGCCCGTGGCCGCCTCCAAGCGCGACGATCCGTGGGCTCATTCGCGGCCCAGATCCCGGTGCAGTACCCGCACCGTGAGCTCATCGTCCTGCAGTCGCGACGCCAGCGCCTCGGCCATCGCGACACTGCGGTGCTTGCCGCCGGTGCAGCCAATGGCGACGGTCATGTAGCGCTTCCCTTCCCGGCGATAGCCTTCGATCACGACATCGAGCAGCTGATGATAGGTGTCCAAAAACTCCGCGGCGCCCGGCTGTCCGAGCACGTAGTCGCGCACCGCGGGGTGCTGACCGGTATGCGGCCGCAGCTCGTCGACCCAGTGCGGGTTGGGCAGGAACCGCACATCCATCACCGTGTCGGCGTCCATCGGCAGCCCGTACTTGTACCCGAAGGATTCGACCGTGACGCTGGTCTGCGCAACGGTCTCGTCACCGAACGCGCGCTCGATGCTCTCCCGCAGCGCTGGTACGGACAGTGTCGACGTGTCGATCACCAGGTCGGCCACGGCTCGCAGCGGTGCAAGCATCGACCGTTCCGCGGCGATTCCTTCGGCTAGAGTCTGGTTGCCCTGCAAAGGATGACTGCGCCGATTCTGTTCGTAGCGCCGCACCAGGATGTCGTCGGAGGCCTCGAGGAACAACACCCTCGGGGAGATGTTGCGTGTGGCCAGATCGTTTCGCACCCAGTCCAGATCACCGGTGAACCCACGCGACCGCACATCCATCACGACGGCGAGCTGGGTGATCCGGGAACCGGCCGCCAGTCCCAGCTCTACCATCTGGGCGATCAGCTCGGGCGGCAGGTTGTCCGCGACGTACCAGCCGAGATCCTCCAAAACCTTGGCAGCAGTGCCGCGGCCCGCTCCGGAAAGGCCCGTCACGAGGACGACGTCAATGCCAGACTCCGCGGCACTATCATCGCCGGCGCTGTCGCGCAGTTCCTCGTGCATGTGCTCTGTCATCCGGATGCCCTGGTCTGATCATCGCCGATAACCGGGTCCGGCGCTCCAGAATCGGGCGGTACACCGAGCGCCTCCAGCACCGCCCTGGCAGTTGCCACGCCGATCCCTGGCACCGCGGTGATCTCCTCGACGCTTGCCTGCTTCAGCCGGGCGAGCGAACCGAAGTGCGTGACCAGTGCCTTACGCCGGTGTTCCCCCAGCCCTCGCACCGAGTCCAGCGCCGACGCCGTCATCCGCTTCGAGCGCTTGCTGCGGTGGTAGGTGATCGCGAACCGGTGTGCTTCGTCACGCACCCGCTGCAGCAGATAAAGCCCTTCGCTGTTGCGCGGCATGATGATGGGATCCGGCTCCGACGGCACCCACACCTCCTCCAGCCGTTTAGCCAGCCCGATGACCGCGACGTCGGAAACGCCGAGATCGTCGAGCACCGCCTGTGCCGCGTTGACCTGCGGGGCGCCACCATCGACCACATACAGGTTGGGCGGGTAAGCGAACTTGCGCGACTTCCCTTCCGGCGCAAGCTCCGTCGGGTGCTGAGTGTCATGCAGATGTCGGTAGAACCGACGTCGCGTCACCTCCGCGATCGACGCCACATCATCGGACCGGCCTTCGCCGGCAGCCTCCCTGATCGCATAGTGGCGGTAGTCGGACTTGCGCGGCAGTCCGTCCTCGAACACCACCAGCGACGCCACCACGTCGGTGCCCATGACGTGGCTGATGTCGACGCACTCGATGCGCAGCGGCGCTTCGGCAAGGCCCAGCGAATCCTGGATACTTTGCAGCGCAGCAGTTCTCGCGGTGAAGTCGCCTGCGCGCTTGAGCTTGTGCTGCGCGAGCGCATCCTGCGCATTGCGCCTCACGGTTTCGGCGAGGGCACGCTTGTCACCGCGCTGAGCGACCCGCAGCGAAACCCGCGATCCACGGAGCTGAGACAGCCACGTCGCCAGCTCTTCGGCGTTGTCCGGGAGGCACGGCACCAGCACCTGACGCGGCACCGGGTTGAGCGACTCGTCCGCCGCGCCGTCCAGCTCTGCCTGGTCACCGTAGAACTGTGTCAAGAACTGTTCGACCAGCTGCCCTTCACCAGATTCACCTGGCTCGCCTGACTTTTCGACGATCCACCCGCGCTGGCCGCGCACCCGGCCACCGCGGACGTGGAACACCTGTACGGCCGCCTCGAGATCGTCATCTGCGAACGCGACCACGTCGGCGTCGGTGCCGTCGCCGAACACCACCGCCTGCTTTTCCAGCGCGCGTTTCAGTGCGGAGATGTTGTCCCGCAGCCGGGCAGCCCGCTCGAAGTCCAGTTCGGCGGCAGCCTCATTCATCTGTTGTTCCATATCGCGAGCCAACCGGTCGGTCTTGCCCGCGAGGAAGTCGCAGAAGTCATTGACAATTCGCCGGTGCTCTTCTGCGCTGACGCGTTCGATACAAGGTGCCGAGCACTTGTCGATGTAGCCCAGCAGACACGGCCGACCGATTTGCCTGTGGCGCTTGAAGACTCCTGCGGAACACGTACGGGCGGGGAACACCCGCGTGAGCAGATCAAGGGTTTCCCGGATGGCCCAGGCATGCGAATACGGCCCGAAATAACGGACGCCCTTGCGTCTCGCCCCGCGGTACACCATCAGCCGCGGATACTCCTCGTTCAGCGTCACCGCCAGCACCGGATACGACTTGTCGTCGCGGTAGCGGATGTTGAACCGCGGGTCAAATTCCTTGATCCAGTTGTATTCCAGCTGCAGCGCCTCGACTTCGGTGTTGACCACCGTCCACTCGACGCTGCCCGCGGTCATCACCATCTGCCGGGTGCGCGGCGCGAGGCTCGACACGTCGGCGAAGTACGACGTCAGACGGCTGCGCAGGCTCTTGGCCTTACCGACGTAGATCACCCGGCCGTACGGATCCCGGAACCGGTAGACGCCCGGTTCGACGGGAATCGACCCGGGGGCAGGCCGGTACGTCGCTGGATCGGGCACGGATTCCAGGTTACTGCCGCCGTCAGACGGCCCCAATGAACTACCGTCGAGTGATGCGGACCCCGCTCCTCAGAAAGGTCGTGGCCCCGCTGGCAGGGGTGATATTGGCACTGGCCGGATGCGCCACCGGGGAGAACGCAGCGCCCACAGAGGCCGGCCCCTGTTCGATCATTGCGAACGGCACGCCTGCGCCCAAGACGGCCGCGGCCCCGGCTTCCCCTTCTCCGGGTGCCGTTACCACGTCCCGCAACATCTCGACCAACCCCGAGGTCGCCACGGGCTACCGCAAGGACATGACCGCCGTGCGCACGGCACATTTCGCGGTGGCCACCGCCAATCCGCTGGCCACCCGGGAGGCCTGCCTGGTCCTGAACGAGGGGGGAACCGCGGCCGACGCGCTCGTCACGGCGCAGGCGGTGCTGGGCCTGGCAGAGCCGCAGGCCTCCGGCATCGGCGGCGGCGGGTTCCTGCTGTACTACGACGCTGCCGCGGGCACCGTACAGGCCTACGACGGCCGCGAAACGGCGCCCAAGGCGGCCACGGAGAACTACCTGCGGTGGATCTCCGATGCCGACCGCACCGAGCCCAAGCCCGGCGCCCGCGCGTCCGGGCGGTCCATCGGCGTACCGGGCATCCTGCGACTGCTGCAGGACGTCCACACCGAGCACGGCAAGACAGCGTGGCGTGACCTGTTCACTCCTGCGGTGACGATGGCCGACGCCGGCTTCGAGATCAGTCCGAGGCTGGCCGCTGCGATCGCCGACGCCGCCCCGCAGCTGAAAGCCGACCCGAACGCCTCGGAGTACTTCCTCAACCCCGACGGCGGCCCGAAGACCTCAGGAACCCGACTGACGAACCCTGCTTACTCAAAGACGTTGGGCGTCATCGCATCCGATCCACAGTCGTTCTACACCGGTGACGTCGCGCGCGACATCGTCGCCGCAGCGGCCGACACCACCGGTGGCCGCACCCCGAGCCTGATGACGCTCGAAGACCTGTCCGGCTACAGCGCCAAGAAGCGCGAGCCGCTCTGCACCCCGTACCGCGGCAAGGAGATCTGCGGCATGCCGCCGCCGTCGTCGGGCGGCATTGCGGTGGCGGCGACGCTGGGCATGCTCGAACACTTTCCGATGGCGGATCACAAGCCCACAGGTATCGACCTCAACGGCGGCAAGCCCACGGTGTTGGGTGTGCACCTCATCTCTGAGGCCGAACGCTTGGCCTACGCCGACCGCGACAAGTACGTTGCCGATACCGATTTCGTGCCGCTGCCCGGTGGTTCACCCGATACGTTGCTGGGCAGTGACTACCTCGCGGGGCGGGCGGCAATGATCTCCGATCAGCGCACGATGGGCACCGCGAAGCCGGGTCAGTTCGGTCCGCCGACGACGCCTGCACCACCGACGCCCGAGCACGGCACCAGTCAGGTCAGCATCGTCGACTCGCAGGGCAACGCGGCCGCGATGACCACCACGGTGGAATCGGCGTTCGGCTCGTTCCACATGGTGGACGGATTCATCCTCAACAATCAGCTCACCGACTTCGCCGCCGAACCCACGGGACCGGACGGTGCGCCCGTTGCCAATCGCGTGGAGCCTGGGAAGCGGCCACGCAGCTCGATGGCCCCCACGCTGGTGTTCGACGGCTCGGGCCAGCCGGGATCAAAGCGGTCGCTGTACGCGATAGCGGGTTCGCCAGGTGGCTCGGTCATCATCCAGTTCGTCGTCAAAACCCTTGTCGGAATGATTGATTGGGGCCTTGACCCACAGCAGGCGGTGTCGGCCGTGGACTTCGGCGCGGCCAACTCACCGAAGACCAACGTCGGCGGCGAGCATCCCGCCATCGACACGTCTGACAACGGCGACCACGACCCGCTGGTGGTCGGCCTGCGGAAGCTCGGGCACCAGGTCGACCTCGCCGATCAAAGCAGTGGCCTGTCGGCCATCGTGCGGGACAACGCGGGCTGGGTCGGCGGAGCCGACCCGCGCCGCGAGGGGCTCGTCATGGGCGACACCCGGTGACAGCACCGACAGCCCGCGTGGCCAGGCTCACGGAGTCGGACTGGCGTGTGTTCGCCACTGTCCGGTTGAGGGCGTTGACCGATTCCCTCGGCGAGAACGATCCCCAGTACCAACAGGAGGCGGCCTTCACCGCCGCGCAGTGGCGCCGCCGCCTACGCGAGCACGCCCAATTCGCCGTGCTGATCGGCAACCGGCCCGCCGGGCTGATCGGCGCGCAACTCGAGAACGTCGAGAACGTGTACCTGTATTCGCTGTGGCTCGACCCGACGGCTCGCGGTCAGGGCCTGGCGCGGCCGCTGGTCGCCGCGGCGGTGGATTGGGCCCGCGACCGCCGAGCGCGCACCGTCACCCTTCGGGTGGCCGCCGACAACATCGTGGCCCGAGGGGTGTACGAAAGCCTGGGATTCACCCTCAATGCAGGCGAGAGTCCAAGCGAGCGTGGTGAAGTCGCGATGACGCTCAGCGTGAGTTGATGTCGGGACGGTAGCGTGCGAGCAGGTCCCGCACGCGGTCCATGGCGTCGACGGCGCGCTCCTTGTCGACGGCCTGGATCGCCATCACCGGGATGTACTCGTCATCAGGCAGGTCCACCCTGGCCCACCGTGCTCCGCGAGGGAACGACACGTCCACGACGTCCGGCCATGGGATCAGCTTGTATCCGAACAGGTTTCGCACCGCGATGCCTGCGGCACCGACGCGGAGCCGCGGCCGTGCGAACAGCAGCACCACGCCCGCAATCACGACACCGAGCAGCGCGATCGCGACCTGATCAGCGGTCTGGAAGATCACCCCTGTCGATGAGATCTTCAGCAGCGCACCGACCGCGATATGGACCGCGAGGATCAAGCCGGCCGCGGCATAGGCGAAATACGGTGTCAGATGGGGCCGTACCTCGATGTCCCAGTCGTTCATGACCTCAGATCGCGCAAAGTCAGCGCGGTCGACAGCGCAGCGGCGGCGGCCTGCGCACCCTTGTCCTCCGCCGAATCCGGCAGCCCGGAGCGGTCCAGCGCCTGCTGCTCGGTATTGGTCGTCAGCACGCCGTTGGCCACCGGAGTGGACGCATCCAGCGACACCCGTGTCAGCCCCTGGGTCACTGCGTCACACACATAGTCGAAATGCGGTGTCTCGCCGCGGATCACCACCCCTAACGCCACCACCGCGTCATGGTTGGCGGCCAGCGCCTGCGCCACCACGGGGATCTCGATCGCTCCCAGCACGCGAACGACTGTCGGGTCGGCGATGCCCGCATCCGCCGCAACCTTGCGCGCGCCGTCAAGCAGTGCGTCGCAGATCTTTTCGTGCCATGTGCTGGCGACAATCGCGAGCTTCAATCCCGACGCGTCGAGTACCGGCAGATCCGGTACGCCGGCGCCCCCGCTCAATTCACGGCTCCGCCGTCGCCGCTCACAGGGCTCCGCCGAACTCGCCCGGCACGGCTTCGTCGTAGTCCTCAAGGCCGACCAGGTCGTGGCCCATCCGGTCGCGCTTGGTCATCAGATAGCGGATGTTCTCCGCGTTGGCACGCACCGGCAGCGGCACCCGCTCGATGATGTGCAGGCCGTAGCCGTCCAGGCCGACGCGCTTGGCAGGGTTGTTGGTCAGCAGCCGCATCGACCGCACGCCGAGGTCGACCAGGATCTGCGCGCCGATGCCGTAGTCGCGGGCGTCCGCGGGCAGGCCGAGCTTCAGATTGGCGTCGACGGTGTCGTCGCCCGCGTCCTGCAGCTGATAGGCCTGCAGCTTGTGCATCAGGCCGATGCCGCGACCCTCATGGCCGCGCATGTACAGGACCACCCCTCGACCCTCGCGGGCCACCATCGCCATCGCGGCGTCGAGCTGGGGTCCGCAGTCGCAGCGGCGCGAGCCGAACACGTCACCGGTGAGGCACTCCGAGTGCACACGCACCAGCACGTCGTGCCCGTCGCCGTGCGGGCCCGCGATGTCGCCACGGACCAGCGCCACGTGCTCGACGTCGTCGTAGATGCTCGTGTAACCGACCGCGCGGAATTCACCGTGCCGGGTCGGGATGCGGGCCTCGGCCACGCGTTCGATGTGCTTTTCGTGCTTGCGTCGCCATTCGATCAGGTCAGCGATGGAGATCAGCGCCAGATCGTGCTCGTCGGCGAAAACCCGCAACTCATCGGTCTGCGCCATCGCGCCTTCGTCCTTCTGGCTGACGATCTCGCAGATGGCGCCCGCCGGTTGCAGGCCGGCGAGCCGCGCCAGGTCGACGGCGGCCTCGGTGTGGCCGGGGCGGCGCAGCACCCCGCCGTCCTTGGCGCGCAGCGGCACCACGTGGCCGGGCTTGGTGAACTCTTCCGCGACGCTCGACGGATCGGCGAGCAGACGCATCGTCGTCGCTCGATCGGACGCCGAAATACCTGTGCCCACACCGTTTTTCGCGTCGACGGTAACTGTATAGGCGGTGCCGTGCTTGTCTTGGTTGACCGCATACATCGGCAGCAGTCCAAGCCGGTCGCAGATCGCGCCGTCAAGTGGCACGCACAGGTACCCGGACGTGTAGCGGACCATGAACGCGACGAGTTCTGGAGTGGCCTTCTCGGCGGCGAAGATCAGGTCGCCCTCGTTCTCGCGGTCCTCGTCGTCGATGACGACGACGGCCTTGCCCGCGGCTATATCGGCAACCGCCCGCTCCACGGAGTCCAGCCTCGTCATCACATCAGTATGAACCAACGGCGCGCTGCAGTTATTGCGCGCTCCCTGAACAGGGCGAATAACACAAGGCTGAGACTGTGACGGAAGCTGTCAGGAGTTGCCGCCGCCGCGCGGCCCGTTGCAAGAGCCCAGCAGCAGTTCACATACCGGCGAGTAGAAGCGACCGGACGCTGTGCTTAACCTGCATAGACAAAAGCACCGGTCATAGCGTTGCGGGCCGAAATATGCTTGATCCGGGTACTCGCTCAAACCACCAACATCACGTTTGGCTGGTTGGTATTTCTTTCCAACCGTAGCCCGACGCCGACACCGGGTATCGGGTGTCATCGGGGTACATCGAGGTACTAGTGTCCTGCGCCAGGGATCCGTTGAATATATGAGGCGAGGCGTTCGAGGATCTCGTCGGCGGTCTTGGTCCAGGTGAAGGGTTTCGGGTTGTCGTTCCAGTTGGTGATCCAGTCGCGAATGTCTTTCTCCAGGGCCTGGATTGACCGGTGTGCTCCGCGGCGCAGTTTCTTGTCGGTCAGCAGCGCGAACCACCGCTCGACCTGGTTGAGCCAGGAGGCGTAGGTGGGGGTGTGGTGCATGTGGAAGCGAGGATGGCCGGCGAGCCAGGTGGTGACCGCGGGTGTCTTGTGGGTGGCGTAGTTGTCACAGATCAGGTGCACGTCCAGGTCGGCGGGGATCCGCTTGTCCAGCGTGGTCAGAAACTTCTTGAATTCGGTTGCGCGATGCCGGCGGTGGATGGATCCGTAGACCTCGCCGGTGGCCACGTCCAGCGCGGCGAACAGGGTGGTGATGCCATGGCGCAGGTAGTCATGGGTGCGCCGTTCGGGCAGTCCCGGCATCATCGGCAACACCGGCGCGGACCGATCCAGCGCCTGGATCTGGGATTTCTCGTCCACGCAGAGCACCAGTGCCTTTTCCGGCGGATCCAGATACAGCCCGACGACGTCGCGGACCTTGTCGATGAAGTGCGGGTCGGTGCTGATCTTGAAGGTGTCGACCAGGTGTGGTTTGAGCCCGAACGCCTTCCAGATCCGGCCCACCGTCGACTTTGACAGCCCCGATTCTTGGGCCATCGACGCCCGCGACCAGTGGGTGGCGTCG
Organism: uncultured Actinomycetota bacterium; assembly: GCA_963698965.1. GTDB lineage: Bacteria > Actinomycetota > Actinomycetes > Mycobacteriales > Mycobacteriaceae > Mycobacterium. Next base: position 43,126 of record CAVOSY010000011.1, on the reverse strand, counting down.
TCGGGTTGGCGCTCCAGCGTGGCCACCACCACCGCCTCGATCTGCTCGTCGCCGATCAGGCGGGGAGCACCGGGGCGCGGCTCGTCGGCCAGCCCGTCCAAACGGTCGGCCACAAACCGTCGCCGCCACTTGCAGACCATCTGCTGCGACACACCCAACTCGGTGGCGACTTCCTTATTGGATTTGCCTGCCGCGCAGCCCAACACGATTCGACACCGCTGCGCCAGCGCCTGCGCCGACTTCGGCCGCCGCGCCCACCGCTGCAGCGTGTCACGCTCCTCGTCGGTCAACACCACCGCCGTCACCGGCCTGCCCCGTTTCGCCACCCACCAAGCCTACAATTACTCAACTAATTTCTGGCGCAGGACACTAGACGGATCCACCGTATATGCCAGTGCCACGCCCCCAGCCGCGGTAGCTTCGGTCTAGCCGCGAGCGACTCCCGGTATGGAAGGCCTTGCTGCTTGCGCACGCCAGGCAGTTGCCGAGACGGCGGAACAAAGGAGGCAGCTATGCCGCAGAGTGTGTACCGGGTGACCGAGGTGATCGGTGTCAGCGACGAGTCGTGGGAAGCGGCGGCTCGAATTGCCGTCGAGACCGCGGCCAACACCGTTCGTGACCTGCGCGTGGCCGAGGTGGTGCGGCAGGACGTCGTGATCGAGAACGGGCGGGTATCCGGTTTTCGGGTGCGGCTGGCGATCTCGTTTCAAGTACGAATCGGGCGACTAGCAGCGAAGCATCTGCCCGGCGGTGGAGTGGGGTGGGTCGGTGGAGTCGGGTCATCGCCGAGCAACCACCGCGCCACGGTGGCGGGCCGTCTTTGTGCCAATCAACGTACGACTGACACACCCTTAGTCTGATTGCTCAAATTTCAACTCGGCCTGTCACCCTTGCCTGGGGCCGACAATTTTTGGTGAGATTCGGCAACCAGGCCGTCGCATCGGTGACCAACCCTGGCGTCCGCCATCGAGTCGACAATTGAATCCCGGATGAGACGGCTGCTGGGCGACTTTATCGAGCAGACATCCAGCGCTTAACAGCCCGCCGGACGACCGAAGCGCGCAGTGCCCGATGTTCGCGATGCGAATCCGGCGTTAGCCTGCCGTATCCCATGCGCACCCCGGCTAGGGTAAGGATCACAAGTCCGCCGATTCCGGGCAGAGCGACAGCGGCCAGCGCCCACAGTGAAGCGATTAGCAGGAGTTCGTCGAAAACATTCGGGAAATACGGCTCCGCACCCATCGGAAAGGCACCATTGGGCGCTTGAGGTGCCATCCCGGACAGCGCTGACACTCGACCGATCAAAGTCACATCAAGCGTTGCAAACCTGGTTGCGTTGCCGGCCACGGGCACTCCCGAGATACCGGCCAGGGGCAGGACCAGCGGCACTGACGACGCCCCCGACCCACCCGCGGCTGCCGCTAGCCCTCGACCGTGGACGCCTCCCGATCCGTCGTCTACCGGCGCCACCCCGGCGACGCCCAACAAGAAGGAGGAAAGGTCGGACGGCGGTTGCGTGAGCGGGACGACCGCACCGGCGACCGAGGTGGGCATGTACTGTCCCGGCGCGATGACGTCAGACACCGGCGTGAGCGCATTGGTAACCGGCGCCACCAAGTTGGTAACCGGTGCGACCACATCAGTAACCGGTGCGACCCCGTATGCGTGCGACGGCAGCATCCGATCCGCTTGAAGCTTGGGCGGCATTCCAAGACCGCAACGCTGAGCATCGCGAGGGGCCTACGCCGCCTGACCTATACAAGGCGGACGCCGATTGGGAGCAGCGCCTGCATCGTCTGCTTGGCTGCCCGTACCCGTGCAAGGTGAGCTCTGAGTTCTGGGCCTTGTGGCCCGAAGTGATAGAAGGACTGGAGCGAAAGGGAGTACGGGCTGGCCCCCTGAGCTTTCAAAGGCTGGAATGATGGCGATGCCGCGCTGGTGCGATCGATTTGGTGTTTGACCCGCCATCTCCAACCCGGGAATGTCGTCGAGACCGGCGTCGCCCACGGCGTCACGTCACGTTTCATCCTTGAGGCACTTGACAGGAATGGAAGCGGCCACCTCTGGAGCATCGACCACCCCCCTCTGGAACCCGAGTGGCACGAACAAATCGGGATGGCTGTTGATGGTCGATTTCCGGACCGATGGTCCTACATCAGCGGGTCAAGCCGACGACGCCTGCCCGAACTACTAGCCCAACTCCACGAAATTGATCTTTTCGTTCACGACAGCCTGCACAGTGAGCACAACGTTCGCTTTGAGGTGGATCGGGCATGGGCTGCCTTACGACCCGGCGGCGCGGTTGTCATCGATGACATCGATGCGAACCGCGGGTTCTGGAGCTTCACGCGATCTCTTCCCGGTCTGCAGTCATTGGTTTGCGAGGCCGAGCCGCTCCATCCCGATGGTAACCGGTGCGAGCACCCCAGTAACCGGCGCCACCACCTCAGTAACCGGCGCCACCACGTTGGTAACCGGTGCGAGCACCCCAGTAACCGGCGCCACCACCTCAGTAACCGGCGCCACCACGTTGGTAACCGGTGCGAGCACCCCAGTAACCGGCGCCACCACCTCAGTAACCGGCGCCACCACGTTGGTAACCGGCGCCACCACGTTGGTAACCGGTGCCACCACGTTCGGAACCGCGGCGACCGGATTGGGATCCGCGGTGACGAGGCCCGCGTCTTCCTTCTGGTCCTCGGTGTCCGTGCCGCCCGCCTCTGTCTTCGGGTTTGTCGCGGTCTTGGGGCTTGTCGCGCCGATGGAAGGCTGCTGGCCTGGTTGCCGGCCCGAGCCCACCGTGCTTGTCGCGCCCGTCGAAGGCTGCTGGTTTCGTTGCGCACCCGAGGCAGGCGTCCCCGTCACGCCCTGAACCGTGTCCCGCACAGTGTTAGTAACATTGCCGACAGGGCCGCCTGCCGTAGGGCCACCATGGACCGAATCATTGGTGCCGTCATCGCCGTTCGGGGCGGAACCGCCTAAGCCGGGATCGGCAACTGCGACCGCTCCTCCGCCCATCAGCAAGCCAGCCGCGAGGACGCAAACACCTGCAGCGAAGCGCAAATGCGACCGAACCACGATCCACTCGCTCCTACTTCGCGGAACCGACCCGTGTGACCGACGCCTAGGTTGGCGGAATACCCATGAGCCGGTCCTGGAAACTTCAGACCTGTCCCCATTTGGTGAGAGTCACGGCGAAAGTGCAGAGCACGTCGGCTCGTCATCCTGCTTGGGTGGCGGGCCGATTCCTCCGGCGCCTAGCCGCCCTCCGCAGATTCGAGCTTCAATGCGCGCGCGTGATGGCCAATCGGACACGTAAATCAGCTGTTAGATGGTCAATCACGGACAAGCAGCCGCTCAACGTATTTGGCGACGATGTCGACCTCGAGGTTGACGCGTGTCCCGACCTCCGCCTTGCCGAGAGTGGTGAGGTCCAGTGTCGTCGGGATCAACGACACCTCGAACCAATCGTGGCCCAGGCCCGAAACCGTAAGGGACACACCGTCTACGGTGATCGAACCCTTCTCGACGACATACCGGGATAACGCCGTCGGCAGCGCGATCCGCACGACTTCCCAGTGTTCGGACGGTGTTCGCGCGATCACATGCCCGGTTCCGTCGACGTGCCCCTGCACGATGTGTCCGCCGAGGCGGCTGTTGACCGCGGCGGCGCGCTCGAGGTTGACCTGACTGCCCACGCCGATGCTGCGCAGGCTCGAGCGGTTCAGTGTTTCGCCCATCACGTCCGCGCTGAACACACCGTCGGGCAGGACCTCGACCACGGTCAGGCAGACCCCGTTCACCGCGATCGAGTCGCCGTGTCCGGCGTCGGACGTGACGACGGGCCCGCGGATGACCAGACGGGCCGAGTCGCCAAGCTCCTCCTTGCTGACGACCTCGCCCAGTTCTTCGACGATTCCCGTGAACACGCCGCCAGACTAACCAGCCAGCTGCGTCTCGCCGAAGAACGTGGCCATCGAGCCCGCGAGAAATGCCGGTCGGCGGCCCCCTGTACCGGCAGCACGCGCAACGCGTCCACACCGGCAGACCCTCTACGATGCAGTCATGCAGACGCGCCTCCTGGCCATCTTCGCCGCCCTTGCCGCCGCTATCGCCCTTTTCGCTGGGTGCTCCTCGAAGTCGGAGGGTGCGTCCAAGGAACTGCCGGACGCTGCCACGCTGCTCAAAGAGTCCAGCGAGACCACCAAGTCCCAGTCGAGCGTGCACCTCAAGCTGGCGGTGCAAGGCCAGATCCAGAACATGCCGATCGAATCGCTCGAAGGTGATCTGACCAACAAGCCTGCTGTCGCCGCTCAGGGCACGGCCAACATCGTCTTCTTGGGCCAGCGGCTCGAGGGGGTCGACTTCGTGGTCGCCGACGGCGACCTGTTCGGTGCGCTCACCAAGGGCAGCTTCCAGGACTTCGGCCCGGCCGCCGACATCTACGACGTGTCGGTCCTGCTGAATCCCGACGCCGGGCTGGCCAACGTACTGGCCAACTTCTCCGACCCCAAGGCCGACGGGCGCGAGACCATCAACGGCGTCGACACCGTCCGCATCACCGGGACGGTAAGCGCCGACGCCGTCAACAAGGTCGCGCCATCTATCAAGGCAACCGGACCGGTCCCCGGCACCGCATGGATCCGTGAGGACGGTAACCACGAACTGGTCCAGTCGAAGCTGGAACCGTCGCCCGGCAACACCATCACGATGACCTGCTCGGACTGGGGCAAGTCGGTTTCCGTCACCAAGCCCACGGTCTGATCTGATGCGCGCGTCGCGCAGAGTCGCGATCAGCGCCGGCAGCCTCGCGGTGCTGCTGGGTGCCCTCGACACCTACGTCGTGGTCACGATCATGACCGACATCATGAGAGACGTCGGGATCGGGATCAATCAGATCCAGCGGGTCACCCCGATCGTCACCTGGTATCTGCTGGGCTACATCGCTGCCATGCCGCTGCTGGGCCGGGCCTCGGACCGGTTCGGCCGCAAGTTCGTGCTTCAGGTCAGCCTGGCCGGCTTCGCGATCGGCTCGGTGGTCACCGCCCTTTCGAATGACCTGCTGCCGCTCATCATCGGGCGCGCGATCCAGGGCACCGCCAGTGGCGCACTGCTGCCGGTGACGCTGGCGCTCGCTGCCGACCTGTGGTCCGCGCGCAACCGCGCCGCCGTGCTGGGCGGCATCGGCGCCGCGCAGGAGTTGGGCAGCGTGCTCGGTCCGCTGTACGGCATCGCGGTGGTGTGGGCGCTGAACACCTGGCGCGACGTGTTCTGGATCAACGTGCCGCTGGCCGCGATCGCGATGGTGATGATCCATTTCAGCCTGCCGTCGAAGCTGAAGAGCGAGCACCCGGAGAAGGTCGACGTGGTCGGCGGCGTGCTGCTGGCGATCGCTCTGGGCCTGGCCACCTGGGGCCTGTACAACCCCGCGCCGGACGGCAAGCAGGTGTTGCCGAGCTACGGGCTGCCCCTGCTCGTGGGCGCTCTCGTCGCGGCCATCGCGTTCTTCGTCTGGGAGCGATTCGCCAAGACCCGGCTGATCGAACCCGCGGGTGTGCACTTCCGGCCATTCCTGGCGGCGCTGGGCGCCTCGCTGACAGCCGGAGCGGCGTTGATGGTGACGCTGGTCAACGTCGAGTTGTTCGGCCAGGGCGTGCTCGCTCTCGACAAGAACGGGGCCGCAGGCCTGCTGGTGCGGTTTCTGATCGCCCTCCCGATCGGCGCGCTGCTGGGCGGCTGGATCGCAACCAAGATCGGCGATCGGATCGTGGCGTTCGTTGGGTTGGTGATCGCCGCGGGCGGCTACTGGCTGATCTCCAAATGGACCGTCGACGTGCTCACGGCCCGCCACCACCTGGGCCTGTTCACCCTACCCACGCTCGACACCGACCTCGCGATCGCCGGCCTGGGTCTTGGCCTTGTGATCGCTCCGCTGACGTCGGCGACACTGCGGGTCGTCCCCGCATCCCAGCATGGGATCGCCTCGGCGTCGGTGGTGGTGGCCAGGATGATCGGCATGCTGATCGGTATCGCGTCGCTGAGCGCGTGGGGTCTCTACCGCTTCAATCAGCACCTGGCCAGCCTGCCCAGCGCCACCGGGAACACCCTGACCGAGCGGCTCATGGCGCAGGCGGCCCGCGTCCGCACGGCCTACGTCATGCAGTACGGCGAGATCTTCGGCATCACCGCGATCGTCTGCGTGATCGGCGCCCTGCTCGGCCTGCTTATCAGCGGCAGGCACGAGCACGCCGACGAACCCGCTCCCACCACTGAGGCTGATGACACGCCGACCACACTGATGGAAACGCCGACGCGGGCGTTCGAACTCCCCACTCAGGCGATCTCGAACGGACCGCCACCGGACCAGACCGAGCGGATCCCGCTGCAGCCGCCGCCCGGCCGCCACCGCGCGCCCTGAGCGCTCAGCAGCGCTCCACGCCCCTGCGGATCAGCTGGGGTTCTTGGGCCTTTGCCGGCTCGTCGCCGGTCAGGCTCCGCAACGCATCGCAGATGATGGCCTTCAGGCCCTTGGGATCCACGGGTCGAATACTGAGCCAGTCCTGCAGTGCAGTCACGCTCGTTTTCCTTTGTTAGTGCTCACCAGGCGCGCAACTCTCGTCGGTGAAAGCGCTCTGGGACAAGTGTACCGACGGGACCACCCCGAATAGTTGCTCGCCGCGCCGGGTACGCATGCTGAAGACAACAATTTGAAGGGCAAAAATTCATGGCAACTTCACTGAACGGCAAGACTATTGCGTTCCTGGTGGCGCCCGAAGGCGTCGAGCAGGTCGAACTCGGCAGGAGCTTCTTCTACGCAGGCAAGCCGGTCGCGGTGATCTGCCACGCGCCGGGACGTTGATCGAGGCGGGTCGACAAGGAGGTCGTCGAATGCTCGCGCGGGCCAAACACGTTGGTGTCGAGCCGCGAGCCAGACGACCTGCCAGCCTTCTCCAAGGCAATGGTGGGCGCATTCGCCAAAGACAAGTCAGCCAACGACAAGTCATAGGCCGAACTCGGCCCGCGAATGTTAAGGCGTCGGTAATCTCGCGGACATGCTGATCGCCGCCCTGCGCGACATGCAGTGGCGCAAACGGCGCTTCGCCATCGCGATCCTTTCCACGTCCATCATCTTCGCGATGACGCTTGTCCTCACGGGGCTCGCGCACGGGTTCCGGGTCGAGGCCGACAAGACCGTCGATGCGCTCGGAGTGGATCTGTTCCTCGTCAAGGCCGGCGCGTCCGGCCCGTTCGTCGGGGCGACGCCGTTCGCGCCCGCTGCCCTGTCGCGGATCGCGTCGACTCCTGGAGTGGTCGCGGCGGCTCCGCTTGCGTATGCCGGTGGCACGGCCACGCTGGGTGATGCCACACGCAACGTGGACATATTCGGCGCGCCGGAGCATGGGCCCGGCATGCCCGCGGTCTCGGAGGGCCGCCCGCCGTCGACGCCGGACGAGGTCGCGGTGTCAAGCACGCTCGGACGCCGGATTGGCGACGACGTCGAAATCGCTTCGCGCAGACTGCACATCGTCGGCATCGTGGAGAATTCCACCGCTCTGGCCAACCTGCCCAACGTGTTTCTCACCACGCAGGGCGCCCAGCAACTGGTGTACGCCGGCGAACCCCTTGTCGCGTCGATCGGTATACGCGGAACTCTCGAGCAGGTGCCCGACGGCTATCGCGCCATCGACAGAGCGGGCGCGGTCGCCGACCTGCTCCGGCCGCTGAAGGTGGCGGTGAATTCGATCACGATCGTGGCGGTCATGCTGTGGATCGTCGCGGCGTTGATTGTCGGCTCCGTCGTCTATCTCTCCGCTCTGGAGCGGCTGCGAGACTTCGCGGTGTTCAAGGCCATTGGCGTGCCGACCGGCTCCATCCTGGGCGGGCTGGCGCTGCAGGCGATCGTGGTCGCGCTGTGTGCCGCGCTGGTCGGTGCCGGGCTCTCCCGGCTGCTGGGACCGCTGTTCCCGATGCAGGTGATCGTCCCGGTGGAGGCCTTCATCGCCCTCCCCGTGATCGCGGTCGTCATCGGCTTGATCGCCAGCGCCGCAGGACTGCGCCGCGCGGTGTCGGTCGATCCCGCGCTGGCGTTCGGAGGTCCCTGAGCCATGGGCGACCTGTCCATTCAGAACCTGACCGTCGAGTACGCCAGCGGCAGAGATACGGTCCGCCCGATCGAGAAATTCAACCTCGACGTGGCGGCCGGTTCGCTCGTGATCCTGATGGGCCCCAGCGGGTGCGGCAAGACGACACTGCTGTCGTGCCTCGGTGGCATCCTCCGACCGAGCGGTGGCGCTATAAAGTTCGGTGACGTCGACGTCACTTCGCTCGACGCCCGCGGACTGTCGACCTACCGCCGGGAGACGGTGGGCATCGTGTTCCAGGCGTTCAACCTCGTGCCCAGCCTCACCGCAGCAGAGAACGTGATGGTGCCGATGCTCTCGGCGGGCATGTCGCGCCGCGCCGCGCACAAGAAGGCCGAACAACTGCTGTCCCGGGTCGGTCTGGAAGACCGGGTGTCGCATCGCCCCGGTGATCTGAGCGGCGGCCAGCAACAGCGCGTCGCGGTCGCGCGGGCGATCGCTCTTGATCCGCCGCTCGTGCTGGCCGACGAGCCGACCGCGCACCTGGACTTCATTCAGGTCGAGGAGGTGCTGCGGCTGATCCGTGAACTCGCGTCGGGTGATCGGATGGTGGTCGTCGCGACCCACGACAGCCGGATTCTGCCGTTGGCCGATCGCGTCGTCGACCTCGTTCCGGATTTCACCTCGATAGACCGGCCCCCCGAGACGGTGCACGTGTCGGCGGGCGACGTGCTGTTCGAACAGGGCACGATGGGCGATCTCATCTACGTCGTAACGCAGGGTGAGCTCGAGATCGTGCGCGAATTGGCAGGCGGCGGTGAGGAATTGCTGAAGGTGGCGGCACGCGGCGATTACTTCGGTGAGATCGGCCCGCTGTTTCACCTGCCGCGCGCGGCCACGGTGAGGGCACGCTGCGATGCGACCGTCGTCGGCTACACCGTGCAGGCCTTTCGTGAGCGGCTCGGCCTCGGCGGAGTGCGCGACCTGATCGAGCACCGTCCGCTGGAAATCGACGAAGCCGAGGGCGCTACGCCGGCACAAGACTGAACAGCACGTCCGGCCCGATCGGCTCGATTCCGTCGAACCGCCAGCGCTGCGCGTGCGCGATGGACAGCACGCCCACGTCGTCGACAGCCGTGATCGGCCCGCCAAGGAGGATCGGCGCGACGTAGGCAATGATCCGGTCGATAACGCCGGCCCGCAGAAACGCGCCTGCCAACGTCGGCCCACCCTCCAGCAGCACGTCGGTGCGGTCAGACAGCGCCTTGATGACCTCGTGGGGGTCGCGGGTGCGGATCACCATCGTCCGCGAATCGTCGTTGAGAACTCTTGCCTCAGAGGATATTTCGCGTTCACCGACGACGACGCGCAGCGGCTGACGCTCGGCCAGGGTGCCGTCGGGCAGCCGGGCCGTCAGTGCCGGGTCGTCGACGAACACCGTTCCGGTGCCGACGATTATGGCGTCCGCGGTGGCGCGGCGGCGATGGACGTCGGCCCGAGCGGCCTCGCTGGTGATCCACTGGCTGGTGCCGTCGGCGGCCGCGCTGCGACCGTCGACGCTGGTCGCGAATTTCCATGTGACATGCGGCAACCCGGTCCGCTGCTTGTGCAGCCACTCACGAAGCGGCCCACCCGCGACCGCATCGCTCAGCACCCCGGCCTCGACCGTGACGCCGGATTCGGCCAGCCGCGCGGCCCCGCCTGCGGCTTCTGGATTAGGGTCGGCGACGGCGTAGCAAACTCGCGAAACACCGGCCGCGACAAGGGCATCCACGCACGGCGGGGTCCTGCCGTAATGGTTGCACGGCTCCAGCGTCACGAGCGCGGTGCCACCGACGGCGCGCTTCCCCGCCCTGCGCAACGCCACGACCTCGGCATGCGGGCCACCGGGCGGCTCCGTAGCGCCGACGCCCGCGATCCCGCCGTCGCGGTCCAAGATGACCGCACCCACAGGCGGATTCGGATAAGTGCTGCCCTTGATCAGGTCGGCCTTTTCGATGGCCAACCGCATTGCGGCGTCGAGATTCATAGCCGCAGGTGCTTGGACGCCGAGGCGGCCTGTCTGCGTAGCGATTCCACCGCGGCGGCAGGATCCGCGGCGCTGTACACCGCCGAACCCGCGACGAAGCAGTCCACCCCGGCCAGGGCCGCCTCTTCGATGGTGTCTTCGTTGATGCCGCCGTCGATCTCGACCACGATCGTCAGTTCGCCGGAGTCGACGAGCCGGCGCACGATCCCGACCTTCGACAGCACCTCGGGGATGAATTTCTGCCCGCCGAAACCGGGTTCGACGGACATGATCAGCATGGTGTCGAACTCGCGCAGGATCTCGAGGTAGGGCTCGATCGGCGTACCCGGCTTGACGGACAGCCCGGCTTTGGCTCCCGCGGCCCGGATGTCGCGCGCCACCCCGACCGGGTTTTCGGTGGCCTCGGCATGAAACGTCACGTTGTACGCGCCGGCCTCGGCGTACGGCGGCGCCCAGCGATCCGGATTGTCGATCATCAGATGGCAGTCCATCGGGATGTCGGTCCTCTTGAGCAGCGCCTCGACGACCGGGAGCCCAATCGTCAGGTTGGGCACGAAGTGGTTGTCCATCACGTCGACATGCAGCCAGTCGGCGCCGGTGACCGCCGCAGCTTCGTCACCGAGCTCGGCGAAGTCGGCGGCCAGGATCGACGGCGCGATGAGCGGTCCAGCCATGGCGCTCACCCTACTTGCAGGGCTGCGGCGAACATCGCATCGGTTCCGTGCCGGTGTGGCCAGAGCTGCACGTACGGCCCGTCACCGAGATCGTCAACGGGGTCGAACAACGGCCGGGTGTCCAGCGCCGTGACCGGGTGGCGGCGCAGTGCGTCGGCGACGATGCCGACGGTCTCGGCCAGATGCGGCGAACACGTCGCGTACAGCACCACCCCACCCGGGCGGGTCAGCCGGATCGCCGAGGCCAGCAGCTCGCGCTGCAGCCTGGCCAGCGTCGGGACATCGGCGGGTTGGCGCCGCCACCGGGCCTCCGGCCTGCGCCGCAGCGCACCGAGCCCGGTGCACGGCGCGTCGACGAGCACTCGGTCGAATCCCGGTTCGAGGCCGGGCTCGCGGCCGTCGACACGTAGGACCTCAACGGGAAGGCCGCGGGTGTTCTGCTCGACCATGTCGGCGCGCTTGGCGGCGGGCTCGACCGCAGTGACCCGCGCGCCACCATCTAGTGCTGCCAGCAGCGCCGTTTTCCCGCCCGGGCCGGAACACAGGTCGAGCCATCGGCCGGTGTCGGGGCCGTCCACCTCGGCCAGGGTCAGTGCCCGCGCCACCAGCTGGCTGCCCTCGTCCTGCACCAGCGCGGCACCCTCACGGACCGCCTCGAGCCGACCGGGGTCGCCGCCGGGCAAGTAGACGGCGTACGGCGAGTAGCGGCCGACCGTGCCGCCGACCTGCGCGGCCAGCTCGTCGGCGGTCAGCACACCGGGTCGCGCGGCGAGATGCACCGACGGGCGTTCGTCGTCGCTGGCCAGTAGCGCGTCCAGCTGCCCGGCGTTCGCGCCGAGGGCGTCTGCGAACGCCTGCGCGACCCAGCGCGGATGCGCATGCACGAAAGCGGCGTGCCCGACCGGATCGCTGTCGGCGGGCGGGGCCAGCTCCTCGACCCAGGACTGTTCGTCGCGGCCCGCGATGGTGCGCAGCACGCCGTTGACGAAACCGGCTCGCGCTGAATCGAATTCGATACCAGCCTGCTCGACGGTGGTGGACACCGCGGCGTGGTGTTCAACCCGGGTGCGCAGCAGCTGGTAGGCACCCAGCCGCAGCAGATCCAGCAGCACGGGGTCGATCTTCTCCGGCGGTCGACCGGCGGCAGCGCCGATGATCGCGTCGAGGAGGCCGCGGGTGCGGCAGGTGCCGTAGGTGAGTTCGGTGGCGAACGCCGCGTCCCGCCCGGTGATTCCGCGTTCGCGCAGCAGTGCGGGCAGCGCGAGGTTGGCGTAGGCGTCTCGCTCCGAGACCGCACGCAACACGTCGAAGGCCGCGCGGCGGGCGGGATCGAGCGGTTTGCGCCGTGGCCGTTTGTTCCTGGGACGCTCGGTCATTCGGCGCGCGCGGATTCGTCGAGACGGGCACCGCGGGCCCAGTCGGCTGCGTTCATCGGCTTCTTGCCCGGTGCCTGGATCTGGCCGAGCCGCACCGGCTGCGAGCTCGTGCCAATGTGGACACCCTTGCGCTCAACGCGTATCACGCCGGGCGCCAGGTCGTCTGACGTTTCCTCGACAATGATCGGCCCGAGCTTCACCCGCAGATCGCCGATCATCGTCCACGCTCCTGGGTTCGGCGTGACGGCCCGAATGCGCCGATCGACCACGTGCGCGGGCAGGTCCCACCGCACCCGCGCGTCCTCGACGGTGACCTTGGGTGCAACGGTGACGCCGTCTGCGGGCTGCGGCACCGCGGTAAGCGAGCCGTCGGCGATGCCGTCGAGCGTGGTCTCCAGCAGCGCCGCTCCCGAAACGGCAAGTCGCTCAAGCAGATCCCCCGCTGTGTCGGTCGTCCGGATCGTCTCCGTCACCACGCCGTAGACCGGGCCCGAGTCCAGCGCAAGTTCGATCTGAAACGTCGTCGCACCTGTCACGGCGTCACCGGCCGCGATCGCCGCCTGAACCGGCGCCGCCCCGCGCCACGCGGGCAGCAGCGAGAAGTGCAAGTTGACCCATCCGTTGCTGGGTACCGCGAGCAGACGCTCGGACAGCAGCGCGCCATAGGCGACCACACCACAGGCATCCGGTGCCAGCTCCGTGAGTTCGGCGATGAACTCGTCGGAGTTCGGCCGTGTAGGCCGCAGTAACGGGATGCCGTGCTCGAGGGCCAGCCGGGCCACCGGGGACGGCGAGGGCTTGGCACGCCGCCCCGCCGCGGCGTCAGGACGGGTCAGCACTGCGACCACATCGTGGCGCGGCGAATCGATCAGCCTGCGCAGCGACGGCAGCGCGGGCTCGGGGGTGCCGGCGAAGACGATGCGCACCGCGCCAGTGTAGGGAGGCTTAGCGCGACGTCTGGTAGTACTCCCGCTCGGACACCCCCGTCATGGGCGCGACGAACATCCACGGGATGGTCGTGATCAGGCGGTTCAGCGTGGCCACCGAGTCGTTGTAGTACTGCCGGGCGAACGCCAGCTTGTTCTCGGTGTCGGCGAGATTGTCCTGCAGGTTCAAGAAATTGTTCGACGAGTTCAGCTGTGGGTAGCTCTGGCCGAGCGCCAACAGGGGCGCGAGCGCGGTGTCGAGGTCCTTCTCGGCCGCACTGCGCTGCGCCACCGATTTGCCCGCGGTCGCCGAGGTCAGCGCCGCACGGGCGTTCGTGACATGGTCGAGGATGCCCTTCTCGTGCGCGGCGAACGTCTGCACCGTGTGCACGAGGCTGGGGATCAGCGACGCGCGACGGGTCAGCTCCACATCGATGCCGGACAGCGCCTCGGCCACACGGACGTCGGCGGCGCGGATCTTGTTGTAGCCCATCACGAATCCGACCAGCACCAGCACCGCCAGCACCAAGACGAGTATCAATAGGAATCTCACCATGATCCGCCTCCTCCACCTCCGCCTCCGCCGCCGCCACCGCCGCCACCACTGAAGCCGCCGCCTCCGGAGCTGGAAGACGACGACGACTGGGACGCGGTGTAGGCGCCGATCGACGACGACAACGCCGACTCGAAGCTGTCGAAACTCGGCCCACCGGAGCCGCCGACATAGCCCCACGAGGTGGTCGACGATGAGTTGTACCAATCAGGTCGCGGCGCAGGCGCTCCCACCGATGTCTGATACTTCTTCGCCCACAGCGCGGCTGCTCCGGCCGCGACAGCGAACGGGACATATGCGGTGTAGAGGTCCTTGCGGGCCGAGAAGTCGAACCGCGTCTCGGCCGAATCGGTTGCCAGTAGGCGGTGGAATCCGCCTGCGCGCGACCACAATTCGCGGCCGGCCTCGGTGCGTCTGGTGCCGACGCCGTCGCCCCACGACCGGACCGACAACAGGAAGAACGCCGCGAACGGCAGGGCCCACATCGTGGTGGGGAAGCCCCAGCGGAAGAAACCACACAGCATCAACAGGAACGCGATCGCGTTGGCGGCTCGCACCCACATTTCCTTCTTGCGCTTGACCATCAGCCCGTTGTCGAGAGCCCACTTCTCGACGGCCTTGGCCATGTCAGTCTTGGCTTTGTTCAATTTCTGGCCGGACTTCGCGGTGTGTTTGGCCTCGAACTCGCTGCCCGCGTTCATCACCCTCAGTGCCGAGCCGACCGCGACGCTGACGGGATCAACGTCGGCCCAGGCGCTGCGTTCAGCGATACTGCGGATGTTCCACTGTTTGTCGTTGACCTGTCGCAGGTCGATCAGGCGGCGTTCGGCGAGATAGAACAGGGTGGCCGTCAGCCCGTCCTTCGGGACGCTCTCGGTCCGGATGTACTCCGTCTGCACCGGCCCGAGGCCCGGCGGCGGCGCGTACTGGAGCGGAAATCCGGGGGACGGTTCGACGGTGGTGCGGTACCACAGGTATGCGCCGAGCCCGAAAACGATTGTCAGGCCTGCGATCCAAACCACGCCGGTCACCGACTGGCCCAGGATGCGGTCCCAGGTATACGGCCACGGCAGGCTGATCCGCGGCGGTGTCGGCACGTCGACTCCGGCGCGAACGGTGACCGGTGTGCGCGGCGGAAGGTAGGTCGCGGACAGAGTGACCGAGTTTCCTTCGACGCTCAGGGCGCGGCATTCCCGGCCCTTGCCGTAGCCGACGGAGCACTGCGCGCCGGGGACGCCGCCCGGCAGGGTCACCGAGACGTCGACGTTCTCGATCCGGTTGTTCCACGATGGGGCGATGACGTTCCAGAAGAACACCGACGGGGCCGTCGAGGGAGCGCCCTTCGTGGTGGCGAAGGCCTTGTCGGTTCCGGTGGTGCCGGGGTCGAGCACGCCGGGGATGCTGTACCGGAGCTCGAAGACGTGGGTGCCATAGCTGAGGTATTGGTCCGGGTCACCGATCTTGGCCACCCGGAAGCGTTCGCCGTCCTCCCACAGCATTTGGTACGACACCGGCTCGCCGTCGAGCAGGATCGAGGTGATCTCCGGCTTTTGCCGCACCCGTGGGCTGTTCTGATTGGCGACGTCCCAATACCGGAAGATGCCGTGGCGGCCGCTGGGGAATTCGGCGGTGATCGTCTCGACCGCGTCGAGCCGGCCTTCGCTATTGACCACGAAGTCCGCCTTGTAATTGCTGAAGACCACCGGATCCGAAACGTCGGAGGCCGCCGAGCCGCCGCGGAACACCACCGGCCACAACAAGCCAAAGGTGATGAGCGCCAACGGGATCAGCCAGCGGATCACCCGCCACATGGCCACCTCCTGATCGGCGCGAGTCGCCGCGTCCGGATTACCCTATGTGTATCGGGTCGATTTGCACACGAGTTGGCTCTTGATCGTGCCGGGCGCTGAGCACGCCGGTGGCGCGTCGCAGTGCGGCTGCAAGCGCCAACCCGCCGTCGCGGGGCACTCGCACCAGCATCCGATTGACCGGGCTGTCGGCCGCGGCACCGGGCGGCCTGCGGGCACCGGTGGGCAGGTCCACGGGCCCAAGCAGCTGTGCCGTTTCGGGCAGTTCTGCGGTGTCGAGCAGGGCACCCACGGCCGCAGGCGTGCCGTCGACCGCGGCGATGTGCACAGCGGGCGGCAGGCCGACCTCCGCACGAGCGTCGAGTTCGGCGTCGGCATGCCCCACCGGATCCCACCGGATCAGCGACTGCACGGTCGGGATCGCCGACTCGGCCACCACCGCGACCGTGCCGCCGTCACCGCGAGACCGCACCAGCGCCGCCGCGGCCATCCAACGCCGCAGGGTGTCCTCGGCGGCGCGCAGATCCTGGCGACCGAGTAGGGCCCATGCGTCCAGCAACAGCGCCGCGCCGTAGCCGCCGTCGGCGACGGGTTCGGCACCCGGTGTCGCGACGACAACGGCCGGTTCGCAGGGCACCGCGGAAACCATCGCGTCCCCGCCGGACCTGATCACCGGCGTGCCGGGGAACGCCTTGCCGAGTTCCTCGGCGGTGCGACGGGCGCCGATGACCACGGCGCGCACCGCATCGGCCCCACAGCGCGCGCAGCGCAGCGCCGGCTCCTCGCGGCCACACCATCGGCAGACCGCCGCTGAGGTGTCGCGGTCCGGCAGCGACAGCGGGCCGGTGCAGCGCCTGCATCGCGCGACGGTGCGGCAACGGGCACACGCCAGCGCGGGCACGTAACCGCGCCGCGGCACCTGAACCAGCACCGGAAATCCGGCCTGCAGCGCCGTCCGCGCCGCCCGCAGCGCCAGCGACGGCAGCCTGGCAGTGCGCGCGGCGGGGTCGCGCTCCTGCTCGTGGTCGCTGTCATCGAGTGCGACGACGCGTGCCGACCGGGTGCGCACGACGGGACGGGGCGCGACGAGGTCGTGCGCCCACCTGCTGCGCACCAAGGCGTGCGCCTCGGCGGTGCGGGCATAGCCGCCGATCAACGCCGCGCACCGCAGCTGGTGGGCGCGAAGCATCGCCACCTCACGGGCGTGCGGATAGGGGGCGCGGGGTTCAGCGAGGGTGTCGTCGCCGTCGTCCCACACCATGACCAGGCCGAGGTCGGCGATGGGCGCGAACACGGCGCTGCGGGTGCCGATGACCACGCGCGCGCTGCCGCGCAACACCGACAGCCAGCGGCGGTAGCGCTGTGCGGGGCCCAGCCCGGCGGACAAGGCGACCACTCTCTCTTCGTCGACGAGCCGAATTGCGCTGGCGTACAACGCATCGACGTCGCGCTGGTCGGGCAAAATCGCCAACGCGCCGCGGCCGGAGTTCACCGTGACCGCCGCGGCTTCGGCCAGCCGGTCGGTCCACTGCTCCCCTGGCAAGGCCTGCCAGACCGCGCGCGCGGCACGGCCGTCGCCAAGAGCGGCGAGGAACTGCTCGCCGCGCCCGTAGGCGGACCAGGCTGCCGCGTCGACGGGCTTGACGGCAAGCGGCGCCGGCTCGGGGGTGGCTTGCTTTTCGACGTTGGCATGGCGCGGCGGGACGGCGAGCCGCAGCACGTCGGCGCGGGTGCCCGCATAGCGGGCGGCGACCGCGTCGACGAGCCGCCGCACGTCGGTGGTCAGCACCGGCTCGGCCGACACGACCCGGTCCAGCGCGCCCAGCTTGCCGACATGGTCTGTGTCCGAACGCCTTTCGAGAACGAAGGCGTCAACGAGCCTGCCGTGGAAGCGCACCCTCACCCGCACACCGGGCTGGGCGTCGTCGGACTGCTCGGCCGACACCAGGTAGTCGAATTCGCGGTCCAGGTGCGGCACCGTCAGCATCGGCAGAACACGAGCGATCGGCTCGTGTTCTGCCTGCTGGCGAATCGTGGTCACGCAGCAGGTCTAGCAGAGGACACAGACGTGCGGCCGAAGAAAAAACCGGCCGTGATGAGCACCAGCGACGTGGCATACGCCCACCAGATCGGCACGGCCAAGGCCTCGGTGTGCGTTGGCGCCAGTACGAACTTGCCGATCCCGATCATCCCGTCGGACACCGCGAAGCACACCGCGCCCAGCGCGGTCCATGGCGTCGGAAGCCGGGCCAGCAGCGCGGCGCACACCATCGCGCCGAGCACCGCGATGTAGAGCGTCACCGGCACGGTCATGCCCTCGGCGAGCAGTCGGGGCCAGAACCACACCAGCAGCACGACGCAGGCCGCGACCATGACCGCGGCAGCCGCGAGTCGCGGCCCGGACCGCGAGACCAGTGGCACCAGCGGCGCCAGGAAGCACAGATGGGCGACCAGGAAAGCGGCCAGGCCCAGCACGAACGACGTTTCCCACCACGGCATTGCCAGCAGGAAATCCCCGGCCGCCGAGAACAGCAGGGCCGCGATCAGCCATCGGCGTTCACGTGCGATCGGGTGGGTCAGCGCCGCGACGGCCAAAAGCACGGCCGTCAACGCCTTGACCGCGGGCTGAAGCGTGAACCGACCGGTGAGTTCGGCCCCCACGGCAACCGCAGCGCCGTGACAATAAGCAACACGCCGTAACCGGTGCCGACGATCGCAGCGGCCACCCACAGCAGCCTGGTTCGCGAGTCTGCGTACGGTGTCCCCATGTCCGTTGGCGAGGAAGAGCCCGCCGTCGACGCCATCGTCACTCCCCAAGTAGGCGAAAGGCTTTGGCGGTCAGGTAGGGCAAGCTCAACGTCGGATCGCATCCGCTACTTGTCGTACTTGTCGGTATCCTTTCGTACGATTCGGTTTGGGCCTGGACTGGGCCTTCGGGCGGCCTCGGAGAAACAACCGAACGCACAGCCGAGAAGAGTCTGCGGTCGAAGTCGATGCTGTCGACCTCAGCCGTCAGAGAAGTCACTCTGCTGAAGGTACTGGACACGCAAAGCGATTGGTCCAGTCGATGACCGACGGCGATGAGGTGGCGCAGGAATGCCTGCGCCACCTGCCGGCATTACTGCGGCCGAGACCGTGTCCGCCGACACCGGGAGAACCGGACAATCGACAGGACCCGGTCGCTGAATGAGCTCGGGCTACGGTGGGCCAGTGACCGAAGAGACCACGACGCGACCAGCTGTGGACGCTACTTTGCAGGCCGTACTGGAGGCCGTTCCGTTTGAGTTGACAACCGACGGTGGCGTCGAGGCGTCGCGGCAACGGTTCCGCGACCTGCCGCGCAGGCCGGTCCATCCCGACGTGCGTACCGAGGATCGGACCATCGATGGCCCCGCGGGCCCGATCCCGCTCCGGGTGTACTGGCCGCCGACAGACGACGAGGCGACGCTGCCCGTCATCGTCTTCCTGCACGGCGGTGGATGGTCGGTCGGCGACCTCGACACCTACGACGGGGAGGCGCGCAATCACGCGGTCGGGGCGGGGGCGTTGGTGGTGTCGGTGGACTACCGGCTCGCACCGGAGCATCCGTACCCTGCCGCGGTCGAAGATGCCTGGGCCGCAACGCAATGGGTGGCTGCGCACGCGCGCGAGCTGGGCGCCGACCCGGACCGCCTGGCCGTCGCGGGAGACTCGGCGGGCGGCAACCTCGCGGCGGTGGTGGCGCAACTGGCGCGCGACGCAGGCGGGCCGCCGATCCGGTTCCAGTTGCTGTGGTATCCGGCGACGACGTGGGACACAAAGCTTCCGTCGTTCACGGAGAACTCGGACGCACCGCTGCTCGGCGGCAAAGCGGTCAGAGGGCTTTCCCGGTGGTATGTGGGCGATTTGGATCTCTCGGACATGCCTGCGACGCTGGCTCCTGCCCGAGCCAAGAACCTGGCGGGCCTGCCTCCGGCGTACATCGCCGTTGCGGGCCATGACCCGCTGCGCGACGACGGTGCCCGCTACGCCGAACTGCTTGCGGCGGCGGGTGTGCCCGCGGAGCTGCACAACGCAGAGACCCTGATCCACGGTTACCTCGGCTATGCGGGTGTGGTGCCCGCCGCTACAGACGCGATGGAGCGCGGATTGTCGGCGCTGCGCGAGGCGCTGCACACGACTTCATGACGCCACCGCACCGGTGGACTTGAACCGGTCGCGGTACGCCTTGGGCGAGATGCCGAGCTGACTGACGAACACCCGTCGCAACGTCTCGGCGCTTCCGAACCCGGCAAGTCGTGCCGAGTCCGTAACCGAGCGGCCTGCGTCGAGCGCCGAACGGGCCGCATCGATTCGTATCATCTCGACATAGCGGGCCGGCGTCGTGCTGAGTTCGCTCTGAAACAGCCGGGTCAGTTGCCGGGTACTCACAGATGCCTGCGCCGCAAGCGTTTTCACGGTGTGGTTCGCTCCGGGATCGGCGGCGATGGCCTCGGTGAGCGCACGCAGCTGAGAACGCTCCGGCGGCGGCGATTCAACCAGCGCCGAGAACTGCGACTGGCCGCCCGCCCGCTTCAGGTAGACGACCAGCGATCGGGCCACATCACGAACGACGTCCGCGCCATGGTCGTCTTCGACCAGCGCAAGCGCGAGGTCGATGCCCGCCGACACCCCGGCCGACGTGAAGATGTCGCCGTCGCGCACGAAGATTGCATCCGGTTCCACGGTGATCCGCGGAAAGGCACGAGACAGTAGGCCGGTGTGCCGCCAGTGGGTGGTCGCACGGTGGCCGTCGAGCATCCCGGTCTGCGCCAAGATGAACGACCCCGTGCAGATCGACGCCATCCGGCGGGTACGCGGCCGCAAGTCCGCCACCGCCGCTACGAGTCGGGGGTCGATCGGGTGACCGACCAGATCGTCACCGCCGGAAACCACCACGGTGTCGGCCCTCGAGACCGAGCCGATCGACGTCGAGACGGCCAACCGCGTGCCGACCGACGTCACCACGTCCTGACCGTCAACCGACGCCATGAGCACCTGGTAGCACGCCCCGAACCGGTTCGCCTCCGCGAACACCTCGGCGGGGCCCGCGACGTCGAGTAGCTTCATACCGTCGAACACCACGAACACGACGACGCGATCAGCGGGCATGTCTCCACCATATGTCGCTTTCTGTGGGAAAGTTGACCCAACGGACACTGCCGGTCATGGGCCCGACGCGCCGACACTGACGTCATGACTACACAGACGATCGCGGGAATCGCGATTCCAGACACACCTTTGGTGCGAGACACCACCGAGTTCATCCGAGATGTCGAGGACGACCTGCTCTTCGACCACTCCCGGCGGGTATTCCTGTTCGGCGCGCTGCAGGGGCGCCGGCGAGGCCTCAACCCCGATCTCGAACTGCTGTACGTAGGGGCGATGTTCCACGACATCGGGCTCACGCAGCAGTATCGCGACTCCATGCTCCGGTTCGAGATCGACGGGGCCAATGCGGCGGAGAAGTTCTTGCGCGACCGCGGGTACGACGACGCGACTGTGCGCAAGGTCTGGCTGTCCATCGCACTGCACACCACGCCCGAGGTTCCCGAGTTCCTCGACCCCGAGATTGCGCTTGTCACCGCCGGAGTCGAGACCGACGTGCTGGGCATCGGCCGCGACGACCTCACCGAAGAGGCGCGCAACGCCGTCACCGTGGCGCACCCGAGGCCCGATTTCAAACGCCGCATCCTGCAGGCGTTCACCGACGGCAACCGGCACCGGCCACGGAGCACCTTCGGCAACGTCAACGCCGACGTGCTGGCACATTACGATCCGGACTTCGTCCGCGACGACTTCGTCGAGATCATCCTCAAAAACGGCTGGCCGGAATAGGCGGTCGCGGCGGGCGCTACCGTGAGGCCATGGCTGAACCCACGACCGCGCAGCCCGGCATCGATCCGACCATGCAGGCGCTGCTGGACGCATTCCCGTTCAAGTTCACCGCCGACGAAGGCGTCGAGGTCGCCCGCGAACAGATGAGGCAACTGAAGGCGCCACCGGAAGCGTTGCCCGACATGCGAATCGAGGAACGCACGATCGACTACGGGGATATCACCGGCATTCCCGTGCGGATCTACTGGCCGCCGATCGCGCAGCACGACGACCTGCCGCTGGTCGTGTTCTACCACGGCGGCGGCTGGGCGCTCGGCGACCTGGACACCCACGACCCGGCGGCCCGCGCCCACGCCGTCGCCGCCGAGGCCATCGTCGTGTCGGTGGACTACCGGCTGGCGCCCGAGCACCCGTACCCGCAGGGCATCGACGACTCGTGGGCGGCGCTGCGCTGGGTCGGTGAGCACGCCGCCGAGCTAGGCGCGGATCCCGCACGCGTCGCGGTCGCGGGCGACTCAGCGGGCGGCAACATCTCGGCGGTGATGGCGCAGCTCGCCCGCGACAACGGCGGGCCCGCGCTGGTGTTTCAGCTGCTCTGGTACCCGTCGACGACCGGCGACACGACGCTGCCGTCGATGATCGAGAACCCAGACGGTCCGATCCTGGACCAGAACGTGATCGCGGCGTTCATGCAGTGGTATCTGCCTGCCGACGATCGACATCTCCGAGCCGGCCAAGCTGCCGCCAACACTGGCGCCGGCCAACACCGCCGACCTCTCCGGCCTGCCGCCGGCGTTCATCGGCACCGCCGAATTCGACCCGTTGCGTGACGACGGTGCCCGTTACGCCGAATTGCTCTCCGCCGCAGGAGTTCCCGTCGAGCTGTACAACGCACCGACGCTGATGCACGGCTTCGTCCACTTCGCGCCTGTGGTCCCCGCCGCCGCCGACGCGACCAACCGCGGTCTGGCGGCGTTGAAGGCCGCACTGCAGCGCGGATAACCGATATGGCGGGGAGCACGGGCAAGTTGGCCGGCAAGCTCGACGGCAAAGTCGAGCCCGTCACGAACGTCCGCTGTAGCTTCTGACTCCTCAGCCGAGGCTGGTTTCTCGCCCCGCAGTCGTCGTCAGACCGCAGCCTTCAGCTCGTCGACCTTGTTGGTCTGCTCCCACGGCAGGTCGACGTCGGTGCGGCCGAAGTGGCCGTACGCGGCGGTCTGCGCGTAGATCGGGCGCAACAGGTCCAGATCGCGGATGATCGCACCGGGCCGCAGGTCGAACACCGACGTGATGGCCTTCTCGATGCGGGTCGGGTCGACGGTCTCGCTGCCGAACGTCTCAACGAACAGCCCGACCGGAGCAGCCTTGCCGATCGCGTAGGCGACCTGCACCTCGACCCTCTCAGCCAGGCCGGCCGCGACGACATTCTTTGCGACCCAACGCATCGCGTACGCCGCAGAGCGGTCCACCTTCGACGGATCCTTGCCGGAGAACGCGCCGCCGCCGTGGCGGGCCCATCCGCCGTAGGTATCGACGATGATCTTGCGGCCGGTCAGACCGGCGTCGCCCATCGGGCCGCCGAGCACGAATTTTCCGGTCGGGTTGACGAGCAGCCGGAAGTCGGAGGTGTCCATGGTGTCGTGGTTGAGGTCCGCGAGCACGGTGTTGACCACCTTCTCCCGAATGTCCGGCGCCAGCGTGGCGTCGAGGTCGATGCCCGCGGCGTGCTGCGTCGAGAGCACGACGGTGTCCAGCCGCACCGGAGTCGTGCCGTCGTACTGGACGGTGACCTGGGTCTTGCCGTCGGGCCGCAGATAGTCCAGCACGCCGTTCTTGCGCACCTCGGTCAGCCTGCGCGACAGGCGGTGGGCCAGCGCGATCGGCAGCGGCATCAGCTCCGGGGTGTCCTTGATCGCATAGCCGAACATCAGCCCCTGGTCGCCGGCGCCCTGGGCGTCCAGCGGGTCGCCCGCGCCCTCGACGCGAGCCTCGTGGGCCGTGTTGACGCCCTGCGCGATGTCGGGTGACTGCGCGCCGATGCCGATGTTCACGCCGCAGGACGCACCGTCGAAGCCCTTGTCCGACGAGTCGTAACCGATCTCGAGGATCCGTGCGCGCACGGTGTTGGTGATGTCGGCGAACGCCTCCTTGGCCGTCGTGGTCACCTCACCGACGACGTGCACCTGGCCGGTGGTCACCAGTGTCTCCACCGCGACACGAGACTTGGGATCGTCCGTGAGCAACGCGTCGAGGACGGAGTCGCTGATGGCGTCGCAGATCTTGTCGGGGTGTCCCTCGGTTACCGACTCACTGGTAAACAGCCGAGCATCGCTCACGGTTCGAACCCTTTCCGAAACTTAGTTAGTCGAATTATATCCCTGTTCGACGTCGCCGCGGTGGCGGCTCCGTGCCTCGGTGCACCCAAACGCACGCCGCCCCCTCGTACAAGCCTTACGTGCAGCCTGATGCCTGCTTCGGCGTTACCCGCCGCTGGTGTGCAGGAAGGCCACGATCGCGTCCACAATACGGCTGGCCATCAGAGTCTTCGAACCGTGCTCCAGCGCCGTCTCGGTCCCGTCCGATGCAAGCAGCCACCCGTCGTTGTTGTCGACTTCGAACGCCCGATTCTCACCGACGGCATTGACCACGAGCAAATCGCAGCCCTTGCGCTGCAACTTCGCGCGGGCGTGGAAGAGCACGTCACCGTTCGCGTCGCCGGTTTCCGCAGCGAACCCGACGACGGCCCGCATATTGGGCAGTTGACCGTCGGAACGGGCGCGCACGGCACCGGCGAGCACGTCGTCGGTGCGGGTCAGCTCGATGACGGGCGCCCCGGCGCTCGGATCGTTGGACTTCTTGATCTTGCTGGTCTGCACCTGCGTAGGCCGGAAGTCGGCGACCGCGGCGGCCATCACGAGTACGTGCGCGTCGGGTGCATGCTTGGACACGGCGTCTTTGAGCTGTGCGGCCGAGCCGATATGGACGACATCTACGCCGGCCGGGTCGATCAGGCCCGCGGTGTTGCCCGCAATGAGGGTGACATCCGCGCCGCGCTGGGCCAACACACGGGCCATCGCATAGCCCTGCTTGCCCGAACTGCGGTTCCCGATGAATCGCACCGGGTCGATGGGCTCGCGGGTACCACCCGCAGACACCAACACCTTGACACCCGCCAGGTCGTAGGGCAGTGCATCGCCGCGCGCCAGCAGCAGCTGGGCGAGTGTGGTGATCTCCTCGGCCTC
Organism: uncultured Actinomycetota bacterium; assembly: GCA_963698965.1. Lineage (GTDB taxonomy): Bacteria > Actinomycetota > Actinomycetes > Mycobacteriales > Mycobacteriaceae > Mycobacterium. Next base: position 18,581 of record CAVOSY010000011.1, on the reverse strand, counting down.
GGGTAGCCGGCCTGCGCCGGTGTCCGCGCCCGTCAGTCGACCGGACGCCGGTTCGAGAACGATTGCGCCCCTTCGCCGTAACGTCGCGACGTTGTCGACGGTGGCCGGGTGAAACCACATCTCGGTGTGCATCGCGGGAGCGAACATCACCGGACATCGCGCCGTCAGCAGCGTCGCGGTCAGCAGGTCGTCGGCGCGGCCCGCGACCGCGCGCGCCAACACATCGGCGGTGGCAGGCGCGACAACGACGAGATCGGCTTCCTGGCCGATGCGGACGTGCGGCACCTCGTGGACGTCATCCCAGACGCCCGTGTGCACGGGGTTACCGGAGAGGGCTTCGAAGGTCGCGGCGCCGACGAATCGCAGTGCGGACTCGGTCGGCACGACGCGGACGGAGTGACCGGCTTCGGTCAACTGACGGACCACGGTCGCCGCCTTGTAGGCTGCGATGCCACCGGCGACGCCGACGATGATCCGCTTCCGCTCCGTCACTTGACGGCCCCCCGGAGCCTATTCGCCCTCGGTGTGCTCGAGCAGGTCTTCGTGGATTTCGCGAAGTGCGATCGACAGCGGCTTTTCCTGCAGGCCGGGCTCGACCAGCGGGCCGACGTACTCGAGGATGCCGTCGCCGAGCTGGTTGTAGTAGTCGTTGATCTGGCGCGCCCGCTTGGCGGCGTAGATCACCAGCGCGTACTTGCTAGACGCGCGGTCCAGCAACTCGTCGATGGGCGGGTTGGTGATGCCCAACGGCGTGTCGTAGGCGCCGGCGGCGGACGTGTCGATGTCGTCAACAGCGGCCAGCTGCGCATCGGCGTGCGGGGTGCTCACGTAGAAAATCTCCTGGAGGTTTAGGTGGCTGTCGGGCCGGACTTGCGTGGTACCCGGCACTCGGGTCAGTCTCGGCCCACCAGCAAGGATACCAATTCGCTGCAGGCTGATTCCAATTCGCTGTTCACGACGACCTTGTCGAAGTCGTCCTGAGCAGCTAGTTCGGCACGGGCCGTGTCGAGCCTGCGGGCCATCGCCTCGGGGGTCTCGGTGCCGCGGCCGGACAGTCGGGCCTCCAGCGCCTCCCAGCTGGGTGGGGCGAGAAAAACGGTGATGACCTCGGGCATCGCTTCTTTGACGGCCCGCGCGCCCGCCAGGTCGACTTCGATCAGGACTGGCCTGCCAGCCTCGGTCGCCTCGTGAACGGGCGCGGCGGGCGTCCCGGATCTGTGCAGGCCGCCGTGGATCTCCGCCCATTCCAGCAGTTCGCCGTCATCGATCAGCTGCTGGAATCGCTCGGCGGTCACGAACGAATAGTCGACGCCATCCACCTCACCGGGGCGGGGCGCCCTGGTGGTGACCGAAACGGAAAAGTGCAGGTCGGGAATCCGTTCGCGAAGACAACGCACCACGGTCGACTTCCCGACGGCAGAGGGACCGGACAGAACGACGACACGTGTCATCGCCGTCCGGCCCCTCGGCCGGAATTCACTATTCGCCTATGCGGTGAAGTCGAACTTCTCCAGCAAGGCCTTCCGCTGACGGTCGCCCAGGCCGCGCAGCCGGCGGGTCGGGGCGATCTCGAGTTCGGTCATGATTTCCTGCGCCTTGACCTTGCCGACCTTGGGCAACGCCTCCAAAAGCGCAGAAACCTTCATCTTGCCCAAGACCTCGTCGGTCTCGGCGTCCTTGAGCACCTGCTTGAGGTTGGTGCCGCCGCGCTTGAGCCGGTCTTTCAGTTCGGCTCGTGCTCGACGTGCGGCAGCAGCCTTCTCCAACGCTGCCGCGCGCTGTTCGTCGGTCAACTGGGGAAGGGCCACGGGTTCCTCCGTCTCGTCACCATCATCTGTTTTGTCTCGGCTGACCTAGAAACTCCTAGAACCAGCCAGCGTGGACGACCGTACCCACGCATTCTGACGAAAGCTAACCCCACCCCCTGGTTATCGGGTCAAAAGCCCAGCGTGTAGTACGCACGCACGGGTCGCGCGCGGTGGACTCGAGCCGCGGTGGCGACGCGATTTTCGCCGAAAACTCGACGGAACCGCCTGCATATCAAGGCTTTTCGTGGCACCCGGGCAACGTCACAGCTTCCCGCCGGTCGCCCGGGCCGGCGGTGCGGGGTCCTGGGTGGGGCCGGGTCCAGAAAATTCTGCCTGGTCACGGCGTGTCGGGCGTGTCGCGGGGCGTTCAAGCCAACGGGTCCGTTGACAGTTTGGTCGTCTAACTTCAAGTCCATAATGAATACAAAATGCATCACGACCTGCTGTTCGGCGGCTCTCGGGGGTCCAGGACGGATGCCTGGGCGGCCCTGGCGGCCACCCAGGAGGCCCGTCAGGCGTTGGAGCGGCGATTCCGGTGGTTCTGTCCCCTGGAGGCCGCGTTGGGCCGCCCAAATCGCTATCCGCCTCTGGCGCGAACCGCGATCAACTACAACCCGTAGTAGCGAACATCTGCGGCGTTGCGGTCGTTCCGACGGGATCGCGCTGGTGTGGCAGGCGGAATCGGGCTCGGGTCGCCGGGCCGGCTACCGTTTGATTTCGACGAGCAGCACCCACGCGTTTGCCGATGCGGCGACAAAACCCGTTGTGACAGAAGCGGTTACCCAGTACAGGCCGCCGCCGCGCTGTAGCCACAACGACACAGCGCCCACGATCAGCAGCACCGCAGGGACGAGGGGCAGCAATGTCAGGTACATCGTTCGGGCGCGCGACCGTTCCTCGCGCTGGTAAAGCCCCGCCACCAGGGCTCCGAAGATCCCGATGACGGCGATCTCCACGGCGAGCACCCGAGGGTCTTGCCCGGGAGTCGCGACGAAAATCGCCGTCAGCAGTATGGCGATGGTGAGCCCGAGCGTGACCGCGGCGCGGGCAGGCACCCCCGGATACTTCAGTACCTCGGCGAGATTCAGCGAGAGCCCGACGAACAACAGGCCCGCCAGCGCGGCCGCTCCCCCCGCAACGGTGTTCGCGAAATCCGCCCATTCGGAAACGTCATAGGCGGTCATGCCAGATAGGCCACCGCATCACGGAAGCGCTCAGCGGCGGCACGCAAGGCGGCCACGTCGGGTCCGGCCCGCAGCACGTCGCGTGACACCGCGGGCAGCAGTTGACCGGGTCGGGCCCCGCCAAAGCCACCCAGCGCGTCGGGCCGCCCACCCTGCGCGCCGACGCCCGGCACCAGGACCGGACCGCCAAGGGCGCTGAGGTCTGGTGGGTCGGACAGCGTGGCGCCGACGACAACGCCGACCGAACCGGGCTCAGGCGAAGCCTCGCGGTTCACCGCGGCGGCGGCATCGACGATCGACTGCGCGACGGTGCCGCCGTCGGTCTTGGCCCGCTGGACGCTCGCACCCTCCGGGTTCGACGTGGCGGCCAACACGAACACGCCGCGGCCATGGCTCTTGGCGGTGTCGAGAAGGGGCTGCAGGGAACCGAATCCGAGATACGGCGAGGCAGTCACCGCATCGACGGCGAGCGGTGACTCCCCCGCCCAGGCATCGGCATAGGCCGCCATCGTGGAGCCGATGTCGCCGCGTTTCGCGTCGGCCAACACCAGCACGCCCGATGCCTGCAGCGCGTCGATCGTGCGCTCCAGCACCGCAAATCCCTTTGCGCCGAACGCTTCGAAGAACGCGACCTGCGGCTTGACCACCGCGAAATCGGCGAACGCGGCCACGCAGACGTCGCAGAACCTGGCGAGCCCGTCGCCGTCGATCGGCAGGCCCCACGCGCGCAAGAGCTCCTTGTGCGGGTCGATTCCGGGGCACAGCGGCCCGCGCCGCGAGACCGCATCGGCCAGCCGCCGACCGAACCCGCCCACGGCTACGACCCCAGCACGCTGTGCAGTTCCTGCAGCGACATCACGCCGATGTCGCCGCGGATACCGGCCTCGATGCCTTGCACGGCCGCAGAGGCACCCTGCACCGTCGTCACGCAGGGGATGTTCATCGACACTGCGGCCGAACGGATCTCGTAGCCGTCGATGCGTGGGCCGGAGTTGCCGTACGGGGTGTTGATCACCATGTCGACCTCGCCCGCGCGGATCGCGTCGACGGCCGACAGTTCCGGGCGGTCCGGGCTGGGCTCTTCGAAGTGCTTGCGCACCTCGTCGCACGGGATGCCGTTGCGCCGCAGCATTTCCGCGGTGCCCGCTGTGGCCAGCACACGGAAGCCCAGATCAGCCAGCCGCTTCACTGGGAACACCAGCGAGCGCTTGTCACGGTTGGCGACCGACACGAACACGGTGCCCTCGGCGGGCAACGAACCGTAGGCGGCGGTCTGGCTCTTGGCGAACGCGCTGCCGAATTCGTGATTGATCCCCATCACCTCGCCGGTCGACTTCATCTCCGGGCCGAGTAGCGAGTCGATCTGTGCCCCGTCGGCCTTGCGGAACCGGTGGAACGGCAGCACGGCTTCCTTCACCGCGACGGGGGCATTGCGCGGTGCCACGGCGCCGTCCCCGGTCTTGGCCAGGATGCCTTCGTCGCGCAACTGAGCGATGGTGGCGCCCAGCATGATTCGCGCACAGGCCTTCGCCAGGGGCACCGCCGTTGCCTTCGAGACGAACGGCACAGTACGGCTGGCGCGCGGGTTGGCCTCCAGCACGTAGAGCACATCGTCCTTGAGCGCGTACTGGACGTTGAGCAGGCCGACCACCCCGATGCCGTGGGCGATCGCCTCGGTGGCGCGGCGTACCGATTCGATGTCGCTGCGGCCCAAGGTCACCGGTGGCAGCGCGCACGCCGAGTCGCCGGAGTGGATGCCGGCCTCCTCGATGTGCTCCATGATGCCGCCGATGTATACCTCGGTGCCGTCGCACAGAGCGTCGACATCGATCTCGATAGCGTCCTCGAGGAAGCGGTCGACCAGCACGGGATGCTCGGGCGACAGCTCGGTCGCGCGGGTGATGTAGCGCTGCAGGGTCTCTTCGTCGTAGACGATCTCCATGCCGCGACCGCCCAGCACGTAGGAGGGCCGCACCAGCACCGGGTAGCCGATGTCGGCGGCGATCCTGCGCGCCTGCTCGAAGCTGGTTGCCGTGCCGAACCGCGGCGCAGGCAGTCCCGCGGTGGTCAGCACTTCGCCGAACGCTCCCCGGTCTTCGGCCAGGTCGATGGCCTTGGGGCTGGTGCCGACGATCGGCACGCCGGCCTTCTCGAGACGTTCGGCGAGCCCCAGCGGGGTCTGACCGCCGAGCTGCACGATGACGCCTACCACGCCGGGACCGCCCTTGCCCGAGACGGATTCGGCGAAGTACACCTCGAGAACGTCCTCGAATGTCAGCGGCTCGAAGTACAGCCGATCGGCGGTGTCGTAGTCGGTGGACACCGTCTCGGGGTTGCAGTTGACCATCACCGTCTCGAAACCGGCCTGGCTCAACGTCGTGGCGGCGTGCACGCAGCTGTAGTCGAACTCGATGCCCTGCCCGATCCTGTTGGGCCCGGAGCCGAGGATGAGCACCTTCGGCTTCTCTGCCTGGGGCGCTACCTCCGTCTCGGCGGCCGGATCGAGTTCGTAGCTGCTGTAGTGATACGGCGTCTTCGCCTCGAACTCGGCCGCACAGGTGTCGACGGTCTTGAAGACCGGGTGGATGCCGAGCCGTTGGCGCAACGCACGGACGCCGACCTCGCCGGCCAATTCCGGTCGCAGTGCGGCGATCTGGCGGTCCGACAGGCCGTGGTACTTGCTGCGCCGCAACAGTGCCTCGTCCAGCACGGGCGCGTCCAACAGTTCCGAGCGCAGTGCGACGAGGCCGGCGATCTGCTCGACGAACCACGGGTCGACGCCGGAGGCCTCCGCGACCTGTTCCACCGTGGCGCCGAGGCGCAGCGCCAGCTCGATGTCGTAGAGCCGTCCGTCGGTGGGCGTCTTGAGAGCCTCCAGCAGCTCGTCCGGGGTCACGTCGGGATCGGGCGCGGTCCAGAAACCGGCGCGGTCGGTCTCGAGGGAGCGCATCACCTTGCCGAGCGCCTCGATGAAGTTGCGGCCCAAGGACATCGCCTCGCCAACGGATTTCATCGTGGTGGTCAGGGTGGGGTCTGCGCCCGGGAATTTCTCGAACGCGAACCGGGGCGCCTTGACCACGACGTAGTCCAGCGTCGGCTCGAAGCAGGCCGGGGTTTCCTTGGTGATGTCGTTGACGATCTCGTCGAGCGTGTAGCCGATGGCGAGTTTGGCGGCGATCTTGGCGATCGGGAAGCCGGTGGCCTTGGACGCCAGGGCGCTGGACCGCGACACCCGCGGGTTCATCTCGATGACGACCAGGCGGCCGTCTTGTGGGTTGACGGCGAACTGGATGTTGCAGCCGCCGGTGTCGACGCCGACCTCACGCAGGATCGCGATGCCGAGGTCACGCATCTTCTGGTATTCACGGTCGGTCAGCGTCATCGCCGGGGCCACCGTCACCGAGTCACCGGTGTGCACACCCATCGGGTCGACGTTCTCGATCGAACACACCACGACCACGTTGTCGTGACCGTCGCGCATCAGTTCGAGCTCGAATTCCTTCCAGCCGAAGATCGATTCCTCGACCAGCACGTTGGCGCTTGGCGAGGCGGCCAGGCCGTCGCCGGCCATCCGCTCCACGTCCTCGGCCGAATGCGCCATGCCCGAGCCAAGCCCACCCATGGTGAACGACGGGCGCACGACGACCGGCAGCCCGAGCTCCTCGACGGTCTCACGGACCTCCTCCATGGTGAAACACACCCGGGAGCGCGCGGATTCGCCGCCGACCTTGGCGACGATGTCCTTGAACCGCTGTCGGTCCTCGCCGCGCTGAATGGCCTCGAAGTCCGCGCCGATGAGTTCGACACTGTATTTCTCCAGCACGCCGTTCTCGTAGAGCGCGACGGCGGTGTTCAACGCGGTCTGTCCGCCGAGGGTGGCCAGCAGCGCGTCGATCTTGTTGCCGCGCTCCGCTTGTTGCGCGATGACGCGCTCGACAAACGCGGGGGTGATCGGCTCGACGTAGGTGTGGTCGGCGAACTCCGGGTCGGTCATGATGGTCGCCGGGTTGGAGTTGACCAGGCTCACCTGCAGGCCGTCGGCGCGCAGTACGCGGCAGGCCTGGGTGCCCGAATAGTCGAACTCGCAGGCCTGTCCGATGACGATCGGCCCGGAGCCGATGACCAGTACGTGGTTCAGGTCGGTGCGCCTCGGCACTAGCTGTCCTTCCTGCCGCGTGGGCCCACGCGCAAGCTGGGGACGTGCGTGTTTGCACACGACACGCCGCGGAAATTCGTACAAGAGCGCACGGTCGCGAGCAGTTGAGTGCGCGCCATTTATCGACCCTCCCCCGCCATCAGGTCGACGAACTGGTCGAACAGATATTCCGCGTCGTGCGGACCTGCCGCTGCCTCAGGGTGGTACTGCACCGAGAAGGCCCGGCCGTCAACCAGTTTGATGCCCTCGACCACGCCGTCGTTGGCGCAAGTGTGGCTGACCTGGGCGAGTCCGAACGGGGTATCGAACCGCTCCCCCGCCTCACCCTCGAGTGCGAACCCGTGGTTCTGCGCGGTCACCGCGACCCGGCCGGTGGCATGGTCGATGACCGGCACATTGATGCCGCGGTGCCCGAACACCATCTTGTACGTCGACCGGCCCAGCGCCCTGCCGAGGATCTGGTTGCCGAAGCAGATGCCGAACAGCGGGATCCCGGCACCGACCACCTCGCGAGTGACGCCGACGATGTGGTCTGCCGTCGCCGGGTCGCCCGGGCCGTTGGACAGGAACACCCCGTCCGGCTCGAGGTCGGCGATCTGCTCGAACGACACCGTCGACGGCAACACGTGGCTGCGGATGCCGCGCCTGGCGAAGTTGCGCGGCGTGTTGGTCTTGATACCGAGGTCGATCGCGGCGACGGTGAACCGTTGCGGCCCATCGGGTTCCACGACGTAGCCGACCTCGGTGCTGACCTCGCCCGCGAGATTGGCGCCGAGCATCGACGGCTGGCTGCGGACCCTGGTGAGCAACTCGTCCGGGTCGGCCAGCGCGTCTGCGGAGAACACGCCTGCCTTCATCGAGCCGAGGCTGCGCAGGTGTCGCACCACCGCGCGGGTGTCGATGCCCGCGATGCCGACGATTCCTTGACGGACAAGTTCGTCGTCCAACGTGCCGGTGGCGCGCCAGTTCGAGGCTCGTGGCGACGGGTCACGCACCGCGTAGCCCGCCACCCAGATCTTGTCGCCGCGGCTTTCCGCGTCCTCGTTGTTCCACCCGGTGTTGCCGATCTGCGGCGCCGTGGCCACGACGATCTGCCCGTGGTAGCTCGGGTCGGTGAGCGTTTCCTGGTAGCCGGACATGCCGGTGGAGAACACGGCCTCGCCCAGCGTCTGCCCGATGGCTCCGAACGGGGTACCGGTGAAGATCCGGCCGTCCTCGAGCACCAGCACCGCTTTGTTGGATGTCACGCCGCGCCCTCCAGCCATTGCGCGTACACGCGACGATCGTCCGCGCGAAAACCGGTGTCGATCTCGGCCCCCGACGGCAACCGCCAGCGGATGGCCAGGATGCCTTCGTGGGTCATCGCCTTGCCCGCGATGCCCTTCTCGGTGCGGATCGCGGCGATCGCGTCGTCGGGTATCCAGATCGGGCCTGCACCGGTGCGCTGCAACATGATTCCTTCGGGATAGCGGGTCAGCACGGCCTTGGTGCGGTAGCCCAGGTCGCCTACCGCGATGCGGTCGAGCCAGCTGGGCGCCAGCGTGCTGCCGACGTAGAGGCCCTTGGTGCCGGGGATCAGCGCCGGGCCGACGGTATCCGGCAGCGGCGGCAGCGTGCCAATCAATTGCGCCTGCCGCTGCGCGCGGCGCAGCCAGCCACGCATCATCTGCCGGATCGCCAACGCGATCAAGACCGCGAGCACCGCGGCTATGACCAGCATCGTGACAAGCGTTCCGGTGTTCATGCGCAACCCCGCCCAAACGGACAAACGGGCGAGAAAGTGCGAGTTAAACGCGCCATTTCGTTGAATTCGACACTCACGCGGGACTCTTCCCGTCCCGCGCGGTCACCTTGCCCCGCAGCAGCGTCAGGGTGACCGCAGCAGGCAACTCCATGGCTTCGTAGGGCGTGTTGTCCGAGCGGCTGGCGAGCGCGGAACCCTCGACAGTCCAGGTGGCATCCGGGTCGACGACTGTCAGATTGGCAGGCTCGCCGACCTCGAGCGGGCGACCCTGATCCGGCAAACCGACTATGCGAGCAGGGCTTTCGCTCATCACCCTGGCGACGTCGCGCCACGTGAGTAAGCCGGGCCGCACCATCGTCTCGACGACGACCGAGAGTGCGGTCTGCAGGCCGAGCATGCCGGGCCGGGCCTGCGCGAACTCACAGAACTTCTCGTGTTCGGCATGCGGCGCATGATCGGTGGCCACGCAGTCGACCACCCCGTCGGCGAGCGCCTGGCGCAGTGCTTCGGCGTCGGACGCCTCACGCAGCGGCGGGTTCACGCGGTTGCGGCCGTCGTAGGTGGCCAGCCGGCTGTCGTCGAGCAGCAGGTGGTGCGGCGTCACCTCGGCGGTGATCGAAATACCTTGCGCCTTAGCCCATCTGATGATCTCGACGGTGCCGACGGTGGATGCGTGACAGATGTGCACCCGGGCGCCGGCGTCGCGGGCCAGCAGCGCGTCACGGGCGACGATGGACTCCTCGGCGGCGCGCGGCCAGCCGGCCAGGCCGAGCCGGGCGGCGTTGGGCCCTTCGTGAGCGACGGCGCCGACGGTCAGCCTCGGCTCTTCGGCGTGCTGTGCGATCAGGACGCCAAGCCCGGTGGCGTACTCGAGAGCGCGGCGCATGATCAGTGGGTCGTGCACGCAGAGGCCGTCGTCGGAGAACATCCGCACCTGCCCGGCGCCTGCGGCCATCATGCCCATCTCGGTGAGCTGTTTGCCTTCCAGTCCCATCGTCACCGCGCCGACCGGGTGCACGTCGACGAGCCCGACCTGCTGCCCGCGGTGCCAGACATGGTCGGTGACGACGGGGCTGTCGGCGACCGGGTTGGTGTTGGCCATCGCGAACACCGCGGTGTATCCCCCCAAAGCTGCTGCCGCCGAACCGGTTTCGATGTCCTCGGCGTACTCACGGCCCGGCTCACGCAGGTGGGTGTGCAGATCGACGAACCCTGGAAGCAGGATCTGGTCGGTGGCGTCGAAAACGTCGGCGTCGTCGGGTACGGCAAGGTCCGCGCCGATGTCGGCAATTTGGCCGCCGGACGCCAGGACGTCGACCCGGTCCCCCTCGCCGTACAGCCGCACCCCTCGAATCACGGTGCTCACGCGCTGATCGCCTCCCGCTCTGCGCCAACCAATAAGTGGAACAGCACGGCCATCCGGACGTGCACACCATTGGAAACCTGTTGCAGCACTGCCGATTGCGTCGAATCAGCGACCGAGAATGCGATCTCCATACCGCGCACCATCGGGCCGGGGTGTAGTACCACCGCATTGCCGGGAAGCATCGCCTGCCGCTTCTCGGACAGTCCGTAGAGCACCGAGTACTCCCTGGCCGACGGGAAGAAGCCGCCGTTCATCCGCTCGGCCTGCACCCGAAGCATCAGCACCGCGTCGGCGATGGGTAGTTCGGCGTCGAGGTCGTGTGAGACGGTGACCGGCCAGTCGGCCAACCCGACCGGCAGCAGCGTGGGCGGTGCGACGAGAACCACTTCCGCGCCGAGTGTGTCGAGCAGCAGCACGTTGGACCGCGCCACCCGGCTGTGCAGGACATCGCCGACGATCACGACGCGCTTGCCCTCGATGCTGCCCAGCCGCTGCCGGATGGTCAGCGCATCGAGCAGTGCCTGGGTCGGATGTTCGTGGGTACCGTCGCCTGCGTTGATCACGGTCGGGCCGCCGTGCGCTGTAGCCGTCCACTCGGCGAGCTGCTGGGCCGCGCCCGACGCGGGGTGACGGATGATCAGCGCGTCGGCGCCGGCGGCCCGAAGCGTCAAGGCGGTGTCGCGCAGCGATTCACCTTTGGACACAGATGATCCCGACGCGCTGACATTGATGACGTCGGCGCTCATCCACTTGCCGGCGACCTCGAAAGACACCCGGGTGCGCGTCGAGTTCTCATAGAACATCGTGATGATGGTGCGGCCACGGAGGGTCGGCAGCTTCTTGACCTCGCGGCCCAGCAGCGCCTGACTGAACCGGTCGGCGTCGTCGAGGATGGCCAACGCTTCCTCGCGGCTCAGGTCGGCGGCGGACAGTAGGTGCTTCATCGTGCAGGCCCTCCGTGCGGTGCGATGGAGACCCCGTCAAGCCGTCATCCTCCGACAGCCGCACCTTGACGTTCTCGCTGCGCGAGGTGGGCACGTTCTTGCCGACGTAGTCGGCGCGCAGAGGCAACTCCCGGTGGCCACGGTCGACGAGGACCGCCAGCTGAACCGCGCGGGGCCTGCCGATGTCGCGGAGTGCATCCAGGGCCGAGCGCACCGAGCGTCCGGTGTAGAGGACGTCGTCGACGAGGACGACCAGTGTCTGGTCGATGCCGCCCTCAGGGATGGACGTGTCCTCGAGGGGCCGCGGTGGCTTGAAGTCGAGGTCGTCGCGGTAGAGCGTGATGTCCAGCGCCCCGTGCGGAACCGTGACGCCTGAGAACTCCTTGATCTTGTCGGCCAGCCGCGCGGCCAGGGTGACGCCCCTGGTCGGGATGCCGAGAAGGACGACTTTCGCAGGACGCGGCTGGATCATCCAAAGCGGTCTTTTCGATGATCTGATGGGCGATGCGGGAGATGGTCCGGCCGACGTCCGCTGCGGACATCAACTCCCGGTCGGTGCCTGAAGAGCCTGCGTTAGAGCCCATGTGACCCTGACCTCCTTCTCCGCCTCTCTGGACGGATCGTTAAAGGACGTCGAACTTCCGCGCGAGCTTAGCACCCCCCGTCGGCGGGATCGCCAGCCACACCGACGGATCGGCAGAACCGGACTACACGTTCAGCGAACCAACCGTCACTGCGTACAACTTGCCGTCGGCGTAGTCGGTCACGTAGACGGTCCCGGTGCGGCCGACCGCGATGTAGCGGCTGGACGAGGACACGTAGAACATGGGGTACCACCCGGCATATAACGTGCTGCCGGACTGGAACTTTGACGCGTTCGCGCAATCGCTCGGCGTCACTCAGGTCGCCGCCGCCAACTCGGTCGACGACTTGCGGGCTGCCCTGGCGGCGGCCAAGGCGCACACCGGCGGACCGTCGGTGATCCGGGCGATGGTGGCAGGGCGGTTCCTTCCCGCCGGCCTGTAGGACCTCAGAGCGGCGACGTCGCGCCTCCCACCGTGACTGCATAGACAGTCCCCGCTGCGGCGTGGGTGAGATAGACGGTTCCGTTCGGAGCAACTGCGATACTGTTCGCGCCTGGCACGGTGAAATATCCGACGACCGAGCTAGTAGCCGTGTCGACAACTCGGACCGTCTTTCCATCGTTCATCAGCACGTAGGCACGGCGGCTGTCTGGGCTGAAAGCGACGTCATATGCACCAGGCAGGGCGATAGTCGCAATTTGCGTGTTGTACGTCGAACTCGTCGGGTCAGAGTCGATCGCCGATATTGAGACGGGCGGATCGTATGCCCATGCCGTGCCGCCGACCAGCGCGTAGGTGCGCTTGCCGTCGGGACTGATCGACACATTGGTCACATACGGCCACTCTCCTGGAGCACTGACAGCCACACCCCCTGCGCTGCCCAAGTTGATAGCGCTGAGCACTGGTACCACCCGATAGTCGCTCTCGGCCGCGTAGAGCCGCGTCCCGTCGGGCGTCACCTCGATGTCGCTGAACGGATATGTGCTGACGGTGTTGACGACCGTGTTGCTCGAGGTGTCGATCATGCTCACCGCACTGAAGGTGCCTGTGTCGATATAGTACTGGCGAACGACATAAACACTCGTGCCTGTCGGGTTGATCGCGATATCGGTGAGCCCACCTGACGATCCCCAGCATCCTTCGGTTTCGCACAGATCTGGAATACGAATGGAAGGCACCGCCTGTGTGCCATCGGAATTGACAACGGAGACCGTGTCGTAGCCCATCACATAGACGCGGCCGTCATTCCTGACCACGAAGTCGTTGGCTGACGGCACCGGGATCGTTGAGGTGACCTTATTCGTAGCCGGGTCGATGACCATCACGGTGCGATTGGACGAGTTGTAGACGTATGCCCGCCCGTTGCTGATGACGACCTTGCCTGGAGATGGGCCGACATTGATGGCAGTCATCGTTGTCGGGATCGACGCCCCCGACGGTGCGATCGGAACAGTCACCGTGACATCGACGCTGCCCTGACTCGCGGGATATGACGAGTCGCTGGCGGTGATGGTGAAGGTGGCGTAGTCAGCGCCCTGCGTCTGGGCTGCGGCGTCGCGAGCAGCCTGTGTGGGGGTGAAGGTGTACCCGCCCACACCGTCGAAGCTGACCGTCCCCGCGGGCAACGGCCCCGAGACCCGGTATGTAAGCCAGTCGCCGTCAGGATCTTCGACATTGAGCGAGCCGCTCACTGCTCCGAGGACCGGATCCGGTGCGCCCACGGTAGGCGCGCCGCTTGCGATGGGTGCGGTGTTGCCACGGATGATGGACGTGGTCCGAAGCAGATCCTCCGTGGTGTTGGTCGTATAGATGAACAGTCCGTCGCGGTAGACCGCGGACGTCCGCCTGGCGTTGTTGTCGCCGGACCAGATGGTCGAGATCCAGCGCCTTGTCGTGGCGTCGTACATGGCCGTGCCAGTGGCGGAAGCGACATAGAGGATGCTGCCATCAGGACTGGTGGCAATGCCATAGGGCTTTTCTGCCACCGAAAGCGGCGATGCCACAACGGTATTCGTCGCAGTATCGATGTACGACACTGTGTTGCTGGCATAGTTGGTGACGTATGCCCATTTACCGTCCGGCGACACCGCTACGTTCGCCGGGTTGGTACCCACTACTATCGGCGACGCGAGCGGGGTGTCGGTCGCCGCGTTGATCACTGTCACCGTGTTGGTGCCCATATTGGCGACGTAGGCGAATCTGCCATCGGGTGTGAAAGTAACCCCAGCCGGATTGGATCCCACCTGAATGGTGCCGACGACCGTGTTGTTCGCCGGATTGATCACCGAAACGGTGCCCGCAGCTGTGTTGGTGACATACACCTTGCTGCCGTCGGGGCTCACCGCGATTCCGTAGACCTGACCACCTCCGGTGGGCATAGTGGTCACCTTGGTGTTGTCGTCGGTATTAATTACCGTCACCGCGTTAGCGCCGCCGATGTAGGCGCGGTGGTATTGGGAGTTGTCCGCCATCGACGTGGGTGTCGTGCTCACAGGGACGGTCGCGATTACGTTGGGATACTGACCTGATGTCAAGATCGTCACGGTGTTGTTACCTGGATTGAGCACATAGGCCCGGTCACCGACTACTGTCACGCCGCCTGGGTCGGTGCCGGCCGGCAAGTACGTAACGAAGGCGGTATCACCGATATTCGCAGGCAGAACGGGAACCGAAACGTTGACAGTCGTCGAAGCACGTCCGTCACTGACTGATACCGCGAACTGGTCGTAATCCGCCTGCGCAGTGTTGAGTGCAGCGAATCTTTCTGCCTGACTCGGTGTGTAAACGTACGTGTATGTGTCGCCCTGACGTGTGATCTCCACCGTGCCTCTGGTTGGGGCAGTGACGGTATAGGTCAGTGGATTACCGTCGGCGTCGGTCACCTTCCACGAACCGGTCACGACACCGGTAGCCGCATTCCGCGAGTTGAACACCGGAGTCGTCGCTACCGGCGCCTGATTGGGAGGTAGTGCAAGCGGAGTGATCGGTACGGCCACCGTGACGGCGCGGGTGCCACCAACACCATCGTTAGCCGTCACCACAAAGGTTGTGGTGTCGACCCCACTTGTCTGGGCGGCTAGGTCGCGCGCAGCCTGATTGGGTGAATAGGTGTAGGTGCCCGCCGCGTCGACTGTCACGGTTCCCGTGGGCGTGACACTGACTGTGGTGCTAGTCGGCTGACTTGTCACGGTGTAAGTGACAGTATCGCCGTCCCAGTCTTTGACATTCAATGATCCAGTGACCGCGCCGCTGCCCGTGTCAGTGCCATCGATGGTTGGATCGGCGATGCTGACCGGTGCGGTGTTTCCTCGGGCGAGGCCGACCACTCGGACTGTATGGTCGGCGGCGTCGGTGACGAGGATGCGCCCATCGGGGCTGAACGCCACGACATGCCCGCCGTCGGGCGACGTGGTGTCGAGCAGATACTGAGTGCCGATGACCGTGTTGGTCCTGGTTTCGATCACCGCGACGTTGTCGTTGTCCCGCGCGACGGCCACCAAAGAGCCGTCCGGGCTGACCGCCAGTGACGTCGGCAACGTTCCGACATTGATGGTGGTGACGCTGTTGTTGGCCGCCGTGTTGATCACCGACACGCTGCTGCTGCCGTTGTTGGCGACGTAAACGTTGGTTCCTGCAACCGCCACGTCTTGCGGTGAGGTACCGACGTTGACCGTCGCGATGACGGTGTTGGTTGCCGTGTTGATCACCGAGACGCGGCCGCCGCCAGTACTGGTGCGATGAGTCACGTAGGCGCGGGTGCCGTCGGCACTGACCGCCACCGAAGTCGGCGCGGAGTTGCCCAGGCCGAGGCTGATCGTGCTGACCCGGTTGCCGTTGCGGGCGTCGATCGCCGACACGTTGTTGCTGGCGTTGTTCACCACATAGATGCGGGTGATCGTGGCGCTCTGCGCCACCGCCGCATCCTGCGGCGAAGAGCCCACCCGAATGGCCGAACCCACCACCGCGTTGGTCGCGGTGTCGATCACCGAAACCGTGCCGCTGCCACGATTGGTGACGTACGCCAGGCCTGTGGCGGGGTTGATCGCCACCGCCGATGGCTGGCTGCCCACGGCGATGGTCTTGACCACCGCACCGGTCGCGGTGTCGATCACCGACACGGTGCCGGCGGTCTTTTGATTCGCCACATACGCATACGTGGGGTTGACCGCCAGCCCGGTCGGGGTGGTCGGCACGGGCTGATTCGGAGCGGGAAGTGGCGACTGACCCGACAGCACCCCCGGAAGAATCGGAACCGTCACCGTGGTCGCCGGTTGCCCGCTCGCCGTGACGGCGAAGCTGTCGAAGTCTGGCTGTGTCGTCAACCCAGCCCCCAACCGTGCAGCGGCTGTCGGCGTGTAGGTGTAGGTATCCCCACTGACGACGAGCGTTCCGCTGGACGGCTGACCGGCGACGGTGTAGCCGTTCAACGACCCACTCACCACCCCCGTAGCCTGATTTGGCGCACCGACCGTGGGGACAGCCGGTGCGCCCGCCGCCGCTGCCAACACCAGGCTCGACTGTGTCGGATCGGCCGCCTTCAGCGCCGACGCCTCATCGCCGGCCAACGACTGCTGCGTCTGCCGCCGAAACGCCGCAAGGCCCGCCAGCAAGAGCGGCGAATCCCCCGGCACGTCCGGAACATCGCCGTCAGCGGATGGCGCCAGGCCCACCGCCGACAGCAGATTCGACGCCAGCGGCTTCACCTCCGAATCAGGCGCTGGCTGCACCTCAGGAATGTCCTGGGCTGTCTTCGACGTGGACAGCGGCACGGAACGCGTCGACACGTCGACAACCGACCCCTCATTCGACGGCGGCGCCGTCACCGGCTCCGACTTGCGCTGTACCGAAGCGGTCGTGTTCGTACCGGGCGCCTCCGCGGTGACATCGCTGCCGGACGGAGCACTCTCGCCCGTCCGCTTCTTTGGCTTCTTCGGTGTTGACGCGGTCGCCGACGTGTCCGAACCCGACTTCTTGTCCTTGATCGTCGCGGCAGCGGACTTCTTGCCGGTCCCGCTGCTGCGCTGCCCTTCGCCACGCCGTCATCAGCAGTGCTGTCGTTGCCGTCCGTGGTCGACTCCGCGGCATCGTCGCCCGACGGCCCCGACGACTGGGAAGACCCGTCCGTGCTCGACGACGAGGACGACGAGGACGACCCATTCGACGAATCAGAGTTGGAGGACGAGGAGGTGCTCGACGAGGACGACGAATCCGACGACGAATCGGATGAATTGGAGGAGTCGGTATCCGATGGCCCCGCCCAGGCCACCCCCGGCGTCGTCGCCACCGCAACTCCGACCCCCAAGGCCACAGCTAAGCCACCAACACGACCGATGTACCTGGCGTAACCCATCACGACCACCTCCCAGTCTGGACGCGAAACAGCAGCGTGAGCCGCAAGAAGATCGTCAGCTCCACGGACATCGAGGGATTAGGTAGTCGGCTACTCGATTCCTGAACGCACGCAGTGCGCTACGTGCGATGCCGCTGGGTACGCTGTCGCCGATGAAGCTCGACACCAATCAGGCCTCCATCCGGGAAGCGATCGATGCCGGCCTGCTCGCGGGCGCGGTCACGCTCGTTTGGCGCTCCGGCGAGGTTTTGCAGGTCAACGAGCTGGGCCACCGTGACGTCGACGCCAACCTCCCGATGCAGCGCGACACGATCTTCCGCATCGCATCGATGACCAAGCCGGTCACCGTCGCCGCCGCGATGACCTTGGCCGACGAAGGCAAGCTCGCCCTGACCGATCCGGTCGCGAAATGGCTGCCCGAGCTGTCCGACATGCGGGTGCTCGCCACCCCGGGCGGCCCGCTCGACAAGACACATCCGGCGCGCCGGCCGATCACCGTCGATGACCTGATGACCCACCGCAGCGGGCTCGCCTACTTGCTCCATTCCGGCCCTGGGTACGCTGACGCCGATGAAGCTCGACACCAACCAGGCCTCCATCCGCGAAGCGATCGACGCCGGCCTGCTCGCGGGCGCGGTCACGCTCGTTTGGCGCTCCGGTGAAGTACGGCAGGTGAACGAGCTCGGTCACCGCGACGTCGACGCCAACCTGCCGATGCAGCGCGACACGATTTTCCGCATCGCGTCGATGACCAAGCCCCTGACGGTCGCCGCCGCGATGTCTCTACTCGATGAAGGCAAGCTGGCGCTCGCCGATCCGGTCACGAAGTGGTTGCCGGAGCTGTCGAACATGCAAGTGCTCAACACACCGGGTGGCCCGCTGGACAACACGAATCCCGCACGCCGACCGATCACCGTCGACGACCTGATGACCCACCGCAGTGGCTTGCGACTTCTCGGTGACCGGCCCATTGGCGACGGCGTACTCGCGCATCTCGGCACGGCAGAACCCCGACCGCTGGCTGGCCGAGGTGGCGGCGCTACCCCTTCAGCATCAACCCGGCGACAGGATGACCTACAGCAACGCCACCGACGTGCTCGGCATCCTGCTCGAACGCATCGAAGGCAAGTCGCTTCAGGACGTCCTCGCTGAACGGGTGCTGGGTCCGTTGAACATGGCTGACACCGGATTCTTCGTGGCGTCTCGCAACCGTGGCCGCGCGGCCACCATGTACAAGCTCGAGGACGACGACACGCTCAACCACGACGCGATGGGGCCGCCGCCGATCACTCCGCCTCCCTTCTGCATGGGTGGCGCGAATCTCTTCTCGACTGCCGACGACTATCTGCGGTTCGCGCGAATGCTGTTGGCCGGCGGTGAAGTCGACGGCGTCCGGGTGCTGTCCGAAGAGTCGGTGCGGCTGATGCGCACCGACCGGCTGACCG
>CAVOSY010000010.1:0-74665 GCA_963698965.1 uncultured Actinomycetota bacterium | reverse complement strand
GATGCAGGCACAGGTCAATACCCGATGCCACTCCCGCCGACGTCAGAACGGATCCTCTCGTCCACGAACAACACGCTGCGGTCGACGTCGATGTCCGGATGCCGCGCGTCAACTCGCCCGCGAACTGCCAGTGCGTGGTGGCTCGTCTGCCGATCAGCAGACCGGGGCCGAATGAGAAGGCCCCTACGCAATCGCTGCCGCCCGCGCACCGTGGACGACGGCGGCCCGCAGCGCGAATCACCCGCGGTTCGGGCTCTTCCAGAATCGGTGAGTTCCCGGCACCACCACAAGGTCGGCTTCCACGAGGGCGTCCATTCCGTAGACGCGCGAATCTCGACCAGACCCGATTCCGCGGTCGAGCTGATCGACCGGGCGTTGCCCGCATACCTGACCTCATAATCCGCATATTCCGGTGGTTCCCGTACATCGGCGTCTGCTCGAAGTCTGGCCGCTGCCAGGTGGGCATGCCGAAGACCTGGCCAGGATCATCAGCTCGAAACCCATGACCTGGTCCAACGCCAGCACAGCAACGATCATCGTGGCTAGATTCTAGCGAATACTTGGCTATCTGGCCACTGGTAACCCTACGCGCCATTCCTGCACTCTTGGGGGTATGCACTCGCTGTCGGTCGGATGGACCTCCCAGCTTCCGAGTATCGCCTGCGCGGCAAAACAGCTGGTGTTCGACGTCTCGCCAGAGTTCGTCGCAAATCACAGCCTGCGCAGCTACCTGTTCGCTCGCGAACTTGCGACAGCTAAGGGCCTACAGCCTGATGTCGACTACGACGACGAACTGGTATTTCTGAGCTGCATCCTGCACGACCTGGGCGCCACCGACTACGCGGACGGCGATCAGCGGTTCGAGGTCGACGGCGCTGACGCCGCGGCGCGTTTTCTGCATGACCACGGGGTGGACCAGGCGCGGGTCGCCACGGTCTGGCAGGCGATCGCCCTACACACCAGCGTCGGCTTGGCGCACAGGTTCGGTGCGGAACAGGCCATCGCCCAGATGGGTATCTCGGCCGACATCGTGGGTGCTGACAGCCACTTGCTCCCGCCGGATTTCGCCGATCGGGCGCACGCGTCTTGGCCACGCCACGCCGTCGGCTACGCGTTGGCCGAAGTCATCGCGCGTCAAGTGGAGGACAACCCGCTAAAGGGCCTCCTCTGACCTTCCCTGACCACCTGCATCAGCTGATGTACCGCACGCAGCCGCCGGCGACATGGTTCGATCTCGTCGCGCCGCGGGCTGGGATGACCAACCGAATGCGACCCGCATGGCCGAGGTCCCGCCGCCGCCGCACAGGAACGCGAGCAGCTGCAGCATCGGTCTTGGTCTGTTCAGCATCAGCACCGTCATGCCGATGCGGAACGGCTCCAGGCTCACCGCGATGGCCATCACCAGAACGGTGATCCACATGGGCGGTGCGGCGCTGAGGCGCCTAGTCCAGGCGGGTGAACTGGGCTTGCCGGTACTGGTCGACGCAGGCAGCGCGTCTGATCTTGCCGCTCGTCGTGGTCGGGATCGATCCGGGGGAGACGAGCACGAGGTCGGCGACGTTCAGTCCGTGCGACCTCGAGATCGCCGACGTCACATCGTTCTTGACGACGCCGACGCTTGGCGACGTCCTCGTCGGAGTCGCCGCGCTTCTTGAGCTCGATGATGGTGACCAGCTTCTCCGTCTGATCGACGGGCACCGAGATCGCGGCGACCCGGCCACCGGTGATCTCCTGCACCGTCGCCTCGATGTCCTCGGCGTAGTGGTTGCGCCCGTACACGATCAGCAGATCCTTGATGCGGCCCACGATGAACAGTTCGTCGTCGGACACGAAGCCCAGGTCACCGGTGCGCAGCCAGGGCCCCTCGGGCGTGCCTGGTGACGGGTCGACGATCTGCCCGCCGAACGTGCGCTCGGTCTCCGCCGGCTTGTTCCAGTAACCCGCGGACACGTTGTCGCCGGACACCCAGATCTCGCCGACGGTGCCGGCCGGGCACTCGTTACAGGTGTCGGGGTCCACGATCCGCACTGCGGGCGAATGGGGGACGCCGTAGCTGATCAGCGGGCTGCCGGAGTCGGGAGCGCGCCGCTCCGCGGTGCCGACGGCGAGTTTGTCCAAGTCGAAGTCGACGATCACCGGGGCGCCGCCGGCAGCCCGGGTCGCCACGTAGACAGTGGCCTCCGCCATGCCGTAGGAGGGCGTGATCATGTGCTCGCGGAATCCATGGGGCGCGAACCGATTGACGAACCGTTTCAGAGTGGCCGGATGGACCCGTTCGCTGCCGGTGACGATTGTCAGCACGCTCCCGAGGTCCAGCCCCGCCATGTCCTCGTCGGTCGTTTTCCGCACGGCCAGTTCGAAGGCGAAGTTCGGGGCCGCCGAGAACGCGCAATTCTTGGTGGCCAGCCACTGCACCCACCGGGCCGGACGCGCCAGGAACGCAAGCGGGCTCATGATCTCGGCCTGATAGCCACCCAGGATGGGACCAATGATGCCGAGCATCAGGCCCATGTCGTGGTAGAAGGGCAGCCACGCCACGATGGTGGTCTCGGGCGGAGCGACGCCTCCGAGGCTCGAGAAGTAGTCCGTCATCAACTGTTCGAAGTTGGCCGCAATGTTGCGTTCCGAGATCATCACGCCGGCCGGGACGCGCGTCGACCCCGAGGTGTACTGCAGGTAGGCGGTGGCGGGCGCGTCCTTGATCCGGGGACCGCTGCCATTGCGGCCGTCCAGGTTTAGGTCGTTGACCACGATGACGGCAGCTTCGGTGTTCAATTCCGCGGCGTACTCCGCGATGCTGGGCGCCACAGCCGCGGTGGTCAGGATCACCGTGGGGGTGGTGTCGGCGAAGACGGCGCTCACCCGCTCGTCATGAGTGCCGACCGACGGCACCGACAGCGGGACTGCGATCAGGCCGGCCTGCATCGCGCCCAGGAACGCCACGATGTACTCCAGTCCCTGCGGGGCGAGGATGACGGCGCGGTCGCCGACCGCACCGTGCTTCGCCACCTCGATCGCCACGTTGAGCGACCTGCGGTACGCCTGTGCCCACGTCAGACGCGCGGTCACGCCTGCCCAGTCCTGCTCGAAGTCGGTGAACGTGAATGCAGGGTCGTTTGGCTGCAGGCTGGCGCGTTCGCGCAGCATCGACAGGCTGGACACCTGAGGCATGGGCGCCACGCTACAGCCTCGTGTCGGGCGGTGTGCTCGCGAGATCGGGGCCTCGCGCGGTGACGAAAACCGTTTCAGTCAGCCGGAATCCTTGGGGGACCGGCCGGTATGGTGGGCGACCATGAGCGCTCCGGGGTCGGCCGCGCCGACTCCTAAGCGGTCACAGGTCTTTTCCTGGGCGCTCTGGGACTTCGGCTCGTTGGGTGTGAGCTCGGTCGTGGGGACGTTCGTGTTCTCGGTCTACCTGACCAGGGGCGTCGGCGATGACCTGCCGGGCGACACCAGTCCCGCCAGCTGGCTGGGGCGTGCGTTGGCGATCGCAGGTCTGCTGGTGGCCGTATTGGCGCCCGTAATCGGTGTGTGGGTCGACGCCCCATGGCGGCGCCGCCGCGTGCTCGCCCTGCTGACCGGTGCGGTGGTGCTCACGACGGCGGCCATGGCCTTTATTCGCGACGACTACCACTACTTGTGGCTCGGCCTCGTGCTGCTGGCCTGCGCTGCCGCCTGTAATGACCTGGCGGCGGTCCCGTACAACGCGATGTTGCGACAGGTCTCGACGGTGGAGAGCCCCGGTCGAATATCCGGATTCGGTTTGGCCATGGGCTTTTTCGGCAGTGTCGTGCTGTTGCTGGTCGTTTACTTCGGCTTCATTTTCGGCAACGGTGATGTCCGCGGACTGCTTCAGTTGCCCAGCGCCGACGGCCAGAACGTCCGCGCGGCCATGCTGCTGGTGGCCGTATGGTTTGCGCTGTTCGCCGTGCCACTGTTCGTCGCCGTGCCTGCACCGGCTGTCGAACCCGGACAGATGACGAAACCGGTCGGGCTTCTCGGCGCCTACCGCAGGCTGTGGTCGGAGATCACCGGCGAATGGCGGCGCGACCGCAACGTCGTCTACTACCTGATCGCCAGTGCTGTGTTCCGGGACGGAGTGACCGGGGTGGTGACATTCGGCGCGGTGCTGGGCGTCAACGTCTACGGCATCTCGGAGGCGAACGTCCTGTTGTTCGGCGTCGGCGCCAGCGTCATCGCTGCCGTGGGTGCAGCGCTCGGGGGTCTGCTCGATGACCGAGTCGGGTCCAAACCGGTCATCGTCGGCTCATTGATCGCGATGATCGGCGTCGCCGTAACGCTGATGGCACTGTCCGGCGCGCCGGCGTTCTGGGCGTGCGGGCTGCTGCTATGCCTGTTCATCGGGCCGATCGTGTCCTCGGCCAGGACGCTGATGCTGCGTATGTCCGTCGACGGCAAGGAGGGCGTCGCCTTCGGCCTGTTCGCCACGACCGGTCGCGCGGTGTCATTCCTCGCACCGTGGTTGTTCTCGGCGTTCATCGACATCTTCGGCACAGACCGCGCGGGAATGGGCGGGCTGGTCGTCGTCCTCGCGCTCGGCCTCGCGGGAATACTCGCGGTGCGCGTGCCGGGGCGGTGGTCGACGGATGCCGCGCCGCCTATCACGTCGCGGCGCTGACGCGTTGTCGCGCAGCAGATCCCGTCCGCCCATGCGCGGCTGTGACCACCACGAGGACAACGGTCACGATTTCGGCGATCACACTGATCACGGCGTACGGCGCTGGCTGCCAACCGGTTTCGGTGAAGCCGAAGAGACCGACGGTCCGTGACAGCGCGAACGCGACTAGCGAGGCCGCTGCTCCCGCCGCAGCGACCAGCCGCAGCCACGCCGGGCCGCCGGCCAGGATCAGCGCAGCAAGCGCACAGAAGACGCTGCTCTGCAACAAGAATGCGGTCCCGACCGTGGGAATGTCACGGTAGCCATCGGCATATAGGTAGGCGTGCACGACGCCGCTGACCGCCACCGAAGCGCCGATGGCGGCTCTGACGGTGAGATTGACGATTGTCATGTCAGCTTCTGATCCTTCAGGGCGAGGGCCTGTTGGCCCTTGGTGTACATCACTTCGCGGATGCCCAGGGCATCGCGCAGCTTTCCTGCGGGCAGCGTGAGCGGTTTGGGCGCGGGGCCCTGCCCCGGCGCCGGCAGCGGATAGGCGGTGGTGGTACCGCTGTAGAAGGTCACATTCCCTTCAGTCTTGGAAAACAGTTGGTGGACATGACCGTTGAGGCATGTCACGGACGAGAAGCGCTTGAGATAGCTCAACGCCTGCGCGGCGTCGTCGGTGCCCCATCCCCAATCCGGGTACATGGCGAACAGCGGGATGTGGCTGAACACGATGATCGGGGTATCGCTGGAGAGACCCGCGACATCCTTCTCGACGAACTCAAGCTGGTCGGTGCCCAGATGCCCGAGCTTCTGCAGGTGCAGGGTGTTCACGAGGCCGATGACGTGCACGCCTGCGACATCGAAGCTGTACCAGCCGTCGCCGCGGGTGCCCGCACCGAACGCTTGCCGATACTTCTGCCCCGCGTCGTCCGTCGAGTCGTGTTCGCCGGGCACGGTGAACACGTGCGGCGTGTTCAGCTCGGTCAGCATCTGTTTGACCTGATCGAACTGTGCAGGCGTGGCCAGGTGGGTGAGATCGCCGGTGTGGATCACGAAATCCGGTGTGTAGCCCAGACTGTTGATCTGGCCGATGGCGTGGCTGAACGTGTCGGCAACGTTGGGGTTCGCAGGGCCGTTGAATCCGATGTGGCTGTCGCTGATCTGAGCGAACCGCAGTGTGGGCCTTGCCGGCTGGGTGGCGTCGGCCGACCCCGCGACGTGTGAGATCACTTCGCCGCCGGCCACCGTCAGCGCCACGGCAGCGCCGAACCAGGCGCTGTGGCGGATCAACTGGCGACGGGTCATGCCTTGCGGGTCGACGCTCATTTGGTCACCACCACGGTGCCGGTCATGAAGGGATGGATCGAACAGACATAGTCGTACGAGCCCGGTGCGGTGAACGTAAAACTGTAGGTGCCGTGGGTGTCCATTCCTGGAGAGTGAAAAGAGCCGTCCTTGGCGGCGACGGTGTGCGGCTCCTCGTCCTGGTTGGTCCAGGTGACCGTCGTGCCGACGGGGACTGTCAGCGTCGCCGGGTTGAACTTGAAGTCGCTGATGCTGATCGCCGTCCCGCCTTGCGGTGCCGGCGAGTCGGCCGCCGTCGCCGATGCCGAAGCGGGCGGTGACTGCATGTCCGGCATGACGCCGGGCATGGCGCTGCCGGACATCCCTGGCGTCATGCCGGACTGAAACGTGATCGAGGGCGCGGTAGGGCTGGTGGATGCATGGCTGGCGCAGGCCGCGGTGAACAGGACGCCCGCGGCGGCGACGGGGAGTATGACCTTCACGCCCTAGTAATAGGTGGGCGGGTTACACGCACGGGTTCGTCGTTCACGGTGTCGCTGAGCGCGGCGGCTCGTCGGAGGGCCCGGTGTTGCAGGACCTTGGCGTTGGCGACGCTGATGCCCATCATCGTGGCCGAGTCCCTGATCGAATGGCCCTGCAGGTACCGCAGTTCGAGAATGCGCCGATAGTTGTCCGGCAAGGCCGCCAGCACGTCATGCGCTTGTCGACGTGCGGCGTCGAATGACTGGCCGGTGTCGTCGGGCAGATCGGGGACATCATCGATCGATGTGATGTCACGCCTCGTGATCTCGCGCCAGTGCGCGGCCAGAACCGTGCGTGTGATGGCCCGCAGGTATCCGCGAACCTGGGCGATCGTCGCGGTCATCCGGAGGGGTTTCAGGGCAGTGAGGAATACATCGGCGGTCAGGTCCTCGGCGTCCGCGCCGTTGCCGACGCGCGTGAACAGCATGCGGTACACCCAGTTAACGTTGTCCGCATACACCGCCTCCCAACTCGGGTAATGGTCCGTGGTATCGGTGTGGCGGAAGCGCACGAAAGCTGTTGAGGTGGAGGTTATTACGGGGATTCCGTCAGTGGCTCATCCACCCCTGCAAGATATGTCGACGTAGACGGTATCGAACTTCGTCGGGTCGATCCGCGATCCTGCCGAGTCGATGTTGGAGTTGTTGAGACCCTCGACACCGATGACCTTGCATGAGGAGAGCGGATACACCGAAGCGCCGTTGAGTATTACGTTGTAGCCCTTGGCCTGCAAGGCATTCACGGTGTCCTGGGCGTTGCCGAAATTGGAGAAGCCCGACGGCGCCGCGGCGGCCGTATCTGACAGGCCGAGGGTTGTGGTCGTCGCGGCACCGACGCAGGCGACAGCGAGAATGAACGTCTTCAACATCGAACCCTTCGCTCGACCGCGCAGCTGCCGCTGGCGGGCATTGTCGATAGGGGAGCCCGTGACTGACTCCTACAAAGAGGTAGGGCCGAGAGTTACATCGAGCGAGGACGCTGAAAGATGCTGGTGTGCAGGGACGGTGGCTTGACGTCTACAGGGCCGGGACCGGGCGCGGCCACTTCGGTCGGGGGAGTTCGGTCCCCGGTGGAGGGCGCATCCGGTCCAGTATCGTGCGCAGCGGCGGCCACGTCGCCCGGCCTCGGCGCGTGACGGCGTATGCGGTCATGGTGACCTTCGGTTCGGTCAGCGGAAGCACCTTGACACCGGCGGTGGTTGGGCGTCCGGTCGGCAGCAGCCCCACGCCGTAGCCGGCAATGATCAGATCCTCGACCAGTTCCAGGCTGTCGATCTCGTGCGCGATGCGCGGGACGAAACCGGCCAGTGATGCCAGTGTGCGCACCGCATCCTCGTCAGCGGTATTGCGGGAGTTGACGATCCACGTTCGACTGGCGTAGTCAGCGATCTCGGCGGGTCCGTCCGCAGTCTCGGCAGGCACGCCGAGCCCCCACGGAACCGACCACAATGCAACCGTTTCCAGCACCGGGCCCGGCGAGGCGGGCGCGAGGTTGTAGTCATAGGTCAGGGCAAGGTCGAGGTCGTCGTCGGTCAACAGAGCGAAGGCCTCGATGGGCTCGTACTCGCTGATCACGCAGTGGACCATCGGAAACTCCTGTGCGAGCTCGGCCGCGATCGACAGCAGCGAGAGCCGGATTCCCGTCGCGAAGCCACCGACCCGCACCGTGCCCGCCGGTTCGGCATCCGGGTCGAGGTCGAGGCGTGCGCTGTCGACAGCGGCCAGGATCGTGACGGCGTGCTCAGCAAGGCGCTGGCCCGCGGGCGTGAGCCTTACCCGTCGCCCCTCGGGTTCGATCAGCTGTGCACCGGTTTCCTTTGCCAGAGCGGCGATCTGCTGCGACACACTCGACGTGGTGAGGTGGTGCGTCTCCGCGACGGCCCGCATCGACCCGAGCCGGGACAGCGCGAGCAACAGCTCAAGGCGGCGGGTGTCCATGGATCAAGTGTCCTGGATCTCTAAAGAATGAAGTCCCAAATTTCGGGGATTGTTGAACGATTAATCCAGCGGATCGGCGGCCGGTGCCACCGCAAACCCCGGCGGCGCCAAACCATGCAGCACATCGCGCAGGCGTTGCCCCAGCTCGTCGAGCCGCTCGGCGCCGATGCGGTTGCTCGGCCCGGTGATGCTCACCGCCACGGGACGTCCGGCGGGCCGCCGCAGCGCCACCCCGACGCAGCAGATTCCAGCTTCGTTTTCCTCACGCTCCGTGGCGAATCCGCGTACCCGCGCGTCGGCGACGGCGCGGCTGAACCGGTCGGCCTTTTCGGCGTTGGCGTTGGTCGTGTACACCGACAGCAGCGTGTCGGGGGTGCCTTCCGCGGCGACCATCGCGCGCCCCAATGCGGTGGTGATGACGCTGACCTGGCGACCCACCTGGGACCAGACGCGGATCGCACGGTCGGGTTCGACCTTGTCCAGGTAGAGCACATTGGGGCCCTCCAGGATGCCCAGATGCACAAGCTCCTGAACCTCCTGGCAGATGGCCAGCAGCGCCGGACGAAACAGTGTTGGCAGGTTCTCCTCGCGGTAAAACCGCTCGACCAAAAGCACTGGGCGCGAACCCAATCGGTAGCGCTGCTTGGCGTCCTGCTCGGCAAAGCCGCGGTGTTGCAATGCCTGCAGCGTGCGGTGCGCCGAGGCCTTGTTGAATCCACTCGCCTCGACCACGTCACGTAGCGCCATGCCGTCCGGGCCGGCTTCGGCGAGCAGTTCGATCAGTGCGAGCGCCTTGTCGACGCTGCCGACCGGGGGCGCAACTTCACTATTCGTCATTACTGCCCTCCCATGGCCGCGCCGCACTCGTGAGCTTGGCACACCGCAGACCGTGACCCTTGACACAGTAAGCCCGGCATGTCACTGTGGTTCACAGTACGATACATACGGTTCATAATACGGAACACTACGACTGATCCAGGACCGCAAGCATGCGACGACTCTCACGACAGGCCACTCCGGACGGTGCGCTGCTCGGTGCATCGGCCGGGGACGCCACGGGCATCGTTCACCTGGGCCTGGGCAACTTTCACCGCGCGCATGCGGCTGTGTATACGGCGCATGCCCTGGCCGCCGAACCTGGCGAATGGGGTGATTGTGGTGTCTATGGATTCGCCAACCGCTCACACGACGTCGTCTCGGCGATGCGAGCCCAGGACGGCCGCTACTCGATTCTCGAGTTATCCGACCAGGGCCGCCGCGCCGGCGTCATCGACGTCCATCGCAGCCTCGGTGTGCTCGCGGACGATCCCGAAGGCTTCGTCGCGGCCATCGCCGACCCGGCACACCGCATCCTGACGCTCACCGTCAGTGAAGTCGGCTACTGCCGATCCGCTCGCACCGGCACCCTCGACGTCGAACGCGACGATGTCCGTTCCGATATCGCCGACCCCACGCACCCCCGCAGCACGATTGGACTCATCGCCCGAGGGCTGGCCGTCCGTGCCGCGAGCGGCGCTCCGATCACGGTGCTCTCGTGTGACAATCTGCAATCCAACGGGCGGGCCACCCGTGCCGTGCTCACCGAGTTCCTGCACGCCAGTGCGGCTTCCGGCGACGTGCTGAACTTCGTCGACAACCACGTCACCTTCCCGAACTCGATGGTGGACCGGATCGTGCCGGGCACCACCGCGCAGACCGTCGCCGACGTCGCCGGGTTGATGCACGTCGACGACCGCTGCCCGGTGCCCGCCGAGGACTTCACCATGTGGGTGCTCGAGGATCACTTCGCCGCCGGCCGGCCCGCCTGGGACCGGGCGGGGGCGATCATGAGCGACGAGGTCGAAGCGTACGAGCTGGTCAAACTGCGCCTGCTCAACGGATCGCATTCCCTGATCGCGTATCTGGGGCTCCTGGATGGCCACCCCACCATCGCCGACGCGTGGGCGCAGGGATTCGTCCGCGACGCCGTGCGGACCTGCATTGCCAACGAGTACCTGCCGTCCATCACGCTGCCGAGGGGGTTCG
The DNA here is from genome assembly GCA_963698965.1 of uncultured Actinomycetota bacterium. Classification (GTDB taxonomy): domain Bacteria; phylum Actinomycetota; class Actinomycetes; order Mycobacteriales; family Mycobacteriaceae; genus Mycobacterium. The sequence goes on along the minus strand of CAVOSY010000010.1, from coordinate 64,249 downwards.
ACGTCGACGTGTACGTCGACTCGTTGTCCCATCGCTGGGCCAACTCCGCGCTGGGCCACCGGACGTCGCAGGTCTGCACCGATGGTTCGGTCAAACTCTTGCAGCGCATCCCGGAGCCGGCCCAGATGGCGCTGCGCGACGGCCGGGTCCCGCACCTGCTGGCACTAACGGTCGCGGGCTGGATAGCCGCGGTCGCGCCACCGCCGGGGTTCGACCCTGGCCCCTACGCTTCCGAGGTTCGTGAACCGGCCCGGGCCCGGCTGGCCGAGGTGACCCGCGGTGCGTCTGGGGCCCGCGAACACGCAATGTTGGTGCTGCACAACGGATTTCTTCCCGACGAGCTGACAGCGCACGCCGCGTTCACCGATCGAGTCGCTGATCTTGTCACTGCGATAGCCCGCGGTGGGGTCCGTTCCGCGGCACACGAGGCCACTCACGCCGTCAACTACAGGGAAGTGTCATGAAAGCGCTTGCGATTCACGGTAAAGAGGACATCCGCTGGGAGGACCGCTCCGACCCGGTGCCTGCCGACGGCGAGGTTCGGCTTCGGGTTGGCTACGTCGGCATCTGCGGTTCGGACCTTCACTACTACTTCGACGGGGCTAACGGCGAGAACGTCGTCCGCGAGCCGTTCACGCCGGGACACGAGTTGTCGGCCGTGGTCGATTTCGACCCGTCCGGGCGTTACCGGTCCGGCGCCCCGGTGACGGTGCATCCGGCCCGTTACGGAGCGGCAGTGCCGGGCCTGCTGGACCGCCCTCACCTGTGCCCAGGCGGTGATTACCTGGGCAGTGCCGCCACCTTCCCGCACCGCCAGGGCGGAGCCGCCGAACTGTTGATCGTCGAAAACCGCATGATCCGGCCGCTACCCGAAGGGCTGCCGCTGCGGCGGGCCGCGCTGGCCGAACCGCTGGCCGTGGCCATGCACGCGGTCAGGCTGGCCGGCGACGTGTCTGGCAGGCGCGTGCTGGCGATCGGCGCCGGCCCCATCGGCCTGCTCGTCGTCGGCGCCGCCGCCCACGCCGGGGCGACCGATATCGGGGTGAGCGACCTGCGCCCCCAACCGTTGGATCGCGCCGTCGCAATGGGCGCCACCGAAACCGTTCTGGTCGGCCGGGACACCATCGAGGACGAGTCCTACGACGTGATCTTCGAATGCTCCGGCGTCGGGATCTCGCTCACCCAGGCCGTGCGGGCCGCGCGCCGCGCCGGCACCGTCGTGCAGGTTGGCACCCTGCCGAACGCCGAAATCGGCGTCAACCTGTCGCCGATGCTGGCCAAGGAACTGAACCTGATTGGCGCGTTCCGCTTCTCCACCGAGATCGATGACGCGATCGCGATGCTCGCCGCCTCCGATGAGCTCGACTCCGTCATCTCCCACGTCGTCCCGGCGGCTGACGCCGTGGATGCCTTCACGCTGGCCCGCGACGCCTCTGCCTCAGCCAAAGTGCTTCTCCAACTTTGATATTCGACTCTGCAGCCCAACCAAGAGGAAGAACGATGACTACCGCCCACACCCCTGAACCTCCGACCGCAGAGCGGCCGCCCACCGCCCAGCGCAGTATGACCGACCTGGTGCGCGCCGCCGTGTCCGGATGGCTCGGCACCGCACTGGAATTCATGGACTTTCAGTTGTATTCACTGGCTGCCGCGCTGGTGTTCAGTCAACTGTTCTTCTCCGGTGAGAGTGCGGGGATGGCGGTTGTGCTGTCCATGGCGACCTACGGCGTCGGGTACATCGCCCGACCACTCGGCGCCATCTTCTTCGGCAGGCTCGGCGACCGCATCGGCCGCCGCAAGGTGCTCTTCTACACCATCGCGCTGATGGGTGCGGCCACCACGTTGATCGGTGCGCTGCCGACCTACCACCAGGTCGGGATGCTGGCACCTATCCTGCTGGTGAGCCTGCGGCTGCTTCAGGGATTCGGCGCCGGCGCCGAGATCAGCGGTGCGGGAGTGATGCTCGCCGAATACGCCCCCGCGCAGCGACGTGGGTTTATCGCCTCGCTGGTGGGACTCGGCACCAACTGCGGCACCCTGTTCGCGTCGGCGATCTGGGCCCTCCTGCTGGGTGTGATGGTCGAAAGCGACGTCATCGCGTGGGGCTGGCGCATCCCGTTCATCGCCAGCGCCCTGGTGATGGTCTTCGCGGTGTGGGTTCGGTTGAACCTCAAGGAAAGCCCGGTGTTCGAGGAGCGTGACGACGTCGTCGACGGACGCGCACTGTCCCGCGAGCAGATGATCGAACAGGCTGAGGAACACAGCGACACCCGCACCCTCGAAGCGGTGGAGCGCAAGCCGATCAAGGCGGTTCTGGTGTCGTTCTTCCTGCGATTCGGGCAGGCCGGCAACTCCGGCCTCATCCAGACTTACCTGATCTCCTTCATGACCCTCACGCTCGCCATGCAGAAGAGCCTCAGCGCCAACGTCGTCATCGTGTCCTCACTGGTCGGGTTCCTCACCATCCCGCTGGTCGGGTGGCTCGGTGACCGGCTCGGCCGGCGCCGGATGTACATCATCGTCATGTCGGCGGCGCTGGTGGTGATCGTTCCGACAATGCTGGCGATCGACTCCAAGAACCTCGTGTGGGTGTTTGTCGGCTATGTCGTGCTGCACAACATCGCGGTGCTGTCCCCGGCCTCGCTGGAGAACGTCTCGATCCCGGAGATCTTTGGCGCGCGAAACCGCTACACCCTCACCGCAATCGTCCGCGAGATCGCTGCGGTGATCGCCACCGGCATCGGTCCCGTCGTCGCCGCCGCATGGGTCGCCGCGGCCACCGGAAGCGCCGTCCCGATCATGGTGATGCTCGTTCTGTACACGCTATCGGCGCTGATCGTGGCGGTATGGGCGAAGGACTGGACCGGACGCGATCTGACCGACCCGCGTCCAGCGATGTGATCGCCCAAACATGAACCACCACAACGAAAGAAACCCATGACCATCGAGAAGATCGACGTCAACGTCTGCAGTCCCGGGCGCAACTTCGTCACCCTCAAGATCGTCACCGGTGACGGCGTCATCGGCTGGGGAGATGCGACGCTCAACGGCCGCGAACTGTCGGTTGCCGCCTATCTGTCAGAGCACCTTGCGTCCACGCTGATCGGTCGCGACGAAGACCGCATCGAGGACACCTGGCAGTACTTGTACCGGGGCGCCTACTGGCGGCGCGGACCGGTGACCATGGCCGCCATCGCGGCCGTCGACATGGCGCTGTGGGACATCAAAGCCAAGAAGGCCGGCATGCCGCTCTACCAGTTGCTCGGCGGCGCCAGCCGGGACCGCATCAGGGTGTACGGCCACGCCTCCGGCAGCGACTACGCCGCACTAAAGGACGCGATCGGCGGCTACGTCGACGCCGGTTACACCGCCGTCCGGGTGCAGACGGGTGTGCCAGGGCTGGGCCAGATCTACGGGGTGGCCACCAACAAGCCGGGCACCCGTTACGACTACGAGCCGGCCCACCGCGCGGCAGACGGGAGTTCGGCGACCGCGCCGATCGAGGAGACTTGGGACACCCGGGCGTACCTCACCCACATGCCGGGGGTGTTCGCCAAGATCCGGGAAGACTTCGGCACCGGGTTGCGGATCCTGCACGACGGGCACCACCGGATGACCCCGATCGAAGCGGCTCGATTCGCCAAAGACGTTGAGCCGTATGACCTTTTCTGGTTGGAGGACTGCACGCCCGGCGAGGACCAGGCAGCCCTGAGGTTGGTGCGCCAGCATTCGACCACACCGCTGGCCATCGGCGAGGTGTTCAATTCGGTATACGACTACCAGAGTCTGATCACCGAGCGGTTGATCGACTACGTACGGTCGGCGGTCACCCACACGGGTGGGGTTACCGCCATGAAAAAGCTGCTGGACTTCGCAGGTATCTACGGCATCAAGTCGGGCATGCACGGACCCACCGACATCTCGCCCGTCGGCATGGCCGCTGCATTGCACCTCGACCTGGCGATCCACAACTTCGGTATCCAGGAGTACATGCCGCACAGTGACACCACGCTGGACGTTTTCCAGACGTCGTACACATTCGACCGGGGCTACCTGCATCCGGGGGAGACGCCCGGACTCGGTGTCGAACTCGACGAGCAGGCGGCGGCGGCATTCGAGTACACCGCCGCGTACCTCCCCGTGAACCGGTTGCAGGACGGGACAATTCATGATTGGTGACACCCTGACGCGAACGAAGCTGCCAGACCGCACCGCAGCGGCGAAGCTGATCGTGGTCGTGCGGGCAGCCGACGCCGCCGACTACGACCGGGTGCTCGACGCTCTCATCGGCGCCGGGATCCGCAGTGTCGAGCTGACTCTGACGACACCGGGCACCATCGACCGGCTACCAAAGCTGTTGGCCCAGTTTGGCGATGCGGCCGATATCGGTATCGGCACCGTGACCGACGGGCAGCAGTTGACCGCTGCCGTCGACGCCGGGGCGCACTACCTCGTTACTCCGATCACCGACCCCGATCTCGTCGATGCGGCCAACCGCACCGGGGTGCCGATCGTGCCCGGTGGGCTGACGCCGACGGAGCTCTTTGCGGCATGGCGCGCCGGCGCGGCCGCGGTGAAGATATTCCCGGCCAGCCAGGTGGGCCCGGGATACCTCAACGATCTGCGCGGGCCATTTCCCGGTATCGCGGCGGTGCCGTCCGGCGGCGTCGACCTCGAGGGTGCCGCGGCGTGGCTGCGCGCAGGGGCGGCAGCGGTCAGCGTGGGTGGTCCGCTGCTCGGCGACGCCTTGCGTGGCGGCGACTTTGGTGCGCTGCGCGACCGGACAACGGCATTCGTGGCGACCTGCGAGCAGGTGACGACGTGACCGCACGGGTCGCCACCGTCGGCGAAACCATGGCGCTGATGCGGACCCGGGATATCGGCTCTCTGCGGCATGTGTCGGATCTGATCCTCGGCATCGGCGGTGCGGAGAGCAACGTAGCGATTGGGTTGCGCCGCTTGGGAATTGACGTCACATGGCTGGGTCGGGTCGGCGATGACCCTTTGGGGGAGCGGGTGACCCGCGAGATCCGGGCCGAGGGCGTCGACGTCCAGAGTGTGATCGACCCGCAGGCACCGACCGGCCTGATGCTCAAGGAGCGACCGTCTGCCAGTTCCACGGCGGTGTTCTACTACCGTGCCGGTTCGGCCGGGTCACGCCTGCAGCCCGACGATATGCCGCCCGGCTGGATCGAGAATGTCGAGATTCTGCACGTATCAGGTATCACCGCCTTGTTGTCCGACAGCGCGCGGGACTGCGTGCTGACGGCGATCAGCCGCGCACAAGCCGCCGGGGTCCAGGTGAGTTTCGACGTGAATTATCGGTCGACGCTCGCGCCGGCCGACGTCGCGGGACCGCTGCTGCGCAAGATCGCCGAGAACGCCGACTTCGTCTTCGGCGGACCCGAGGAGCTGAACTTGCTCTACCCCGACAGCGGGCCGGCCGAGGTCGCCGAGCGCCTAGTGCGTAGCGGCCGCAGAGAAGTGGTGCTGAAGATGGGTGCCGACGGAGCCGCTGTCTACTCCTCCGACGCTGTTGTCCAGGCCGCGGGATTCACCGTCGATGTGGTCGACACCGTCGGAGCCGGGGATGCCTTCGTCGCCGGGTATCTCAGCGGGAAGGTACAGGGTCTCGATGTACCCGGACGACTGCAGCGAGCAAACGCTTGTGGCGCAATGCTGTGCATGACCCCCGGCGACTGGGAGTCGAGCCCCACCTTGAGCGATGTCGAGAGGTTCTGCCAACCGGGAACAGATCCGGTGCTTCGGTAGGTTTCCACGGCGGTTTCGTCGGGTTCGAATTGTAGGGTCTCAAAGTTCGTGGCGAATGCCGACTTCGTGACCAGCACTCTCCGAGTCGTCTGACTAATGTGGCGAACGGTTTCGTGTCGTTTTCGTGGCGAATTCTCGATTGGTCGGGGACAACATCCTGAGTGAAGCGATGAGTCAGGTACGGATAACAATGTGGGCAGTGGCATACGAGGTGCCAGCTTGATGGATGTGGTGGCGGCCAGGTCGAGGAGAGTGCGTCAGCCTCGTCAGAACGGCAAATACTTTGTGATTCCTTCTCCGACAGGACCGGCAGGGTCGGGGCGACGTAGAGGTATCCGCCAAGGGCAGGTCGGTGGGCTCAAAACGGACCTGCAGCCGAGGCCAGGCACAGCTCAACGCCTGTCGACGAAAGGTTCGGGTCGCATGATCAGTCGCCTCTGTGGCGCACGCCGGCCGAGTATCAGCCAGTTCCTCTCGGGGAGCGCGCAATGAACGGTCGCTTCTCCACAGCGGAGGGCAAGCTGTGTCGGGTGCTCATGCGGACTTCACCAGGCAAGAGGTCTGGGCATGGTATCCGTCAACCGAATGCTCTTCGCGCACTTGACCATTGACCGTTATATGGCAACCTATGGTGTCGCTGTTGCCCTGCGCCACCACGTTTGCAGCCACCGCCGTCAGCGTCGTGACGAGCTCGAACGACCATGGCAACGTCGCCCCATCAACACGCTGTGGCTGAGCATCCGCATCCAAATAGTTGATGTCGGCGACTGTCCCCGGCGGGCCGAAGATCTCATACAACACCCGCTTGGGGTTGAACTGGACGATTGCATCGGCGTTGCCGACATCCGGACGGTACATGTTCGAGCCGAAGATCCCGTGCAGCCGCGACACCGTGAACGATGCAATGGCGACCACGATCACCATGACCAGGGGTACCCATGTGCGCTTGAAAAGGCGAATCATTGCACTCCTTCGCTCAGGCTCTATGCGCGCCCTACATCGCTGACTGACAAATAACGCAAAATGTCAGAAGTCAGTGTCTACCGGCGGTCGGCACGTGTCAAGTTGGTCGCAATCGGATAACACGCAGGCAAAGATCATCGGACACCTGACGTAACATGTAACATCAGATTCATGCCTCGAGGATCCCGCACCCCGTCAGCCGAATCCGCGAGTACAGACGATGCACGCGAGCGCATCCTGACCGCCGCTGAACGCTGCATCGATCGTCACGGAATCCGCAAGACCACGATGGACGATGTTGCGTCCGAGGTTGGGCTGTCGCGGCCCAGCGTCTATCGCTACTTCGCTGATCGCGACGACCTGCTCGTCGAACTGATCGCACGGCACGCGCGAGTGCTAAACGAGCGGGCACAGAAGGCCATCTCCCGACAGAGCAGCCTTCCCGATCAGGTCATCGAGGGTGTGCTCAACATTGCCGACAACGCCCGCCGCGACCCGCTGACGCGGTACGCGATCGACACCGATGGCTCGAGCCTCAGTCAACGAATGAGAACTTCAGGGATATCGGAGACGATCAGGGCCGAGATCTGGGATCCGTACCTCGACACCGCCATCGCGAACAATGAACTGCCCGCCGGGCTGCCCCGATCGGACATCCACCTGTGGTTGGGCAACCTCACGAAGATGGTGATGCGCGGAATGGAGGAAGGTGACGGCGACCTCAAGCGCTACCGCTCGATACTGCGTCGCTTCGTCGCGCCTGCATTCGCCTCGACCGTCCCGTGAATCCGGCAACCTGGCTCGACCCCGCCTGATCGCTGACCCCTCACCAGCGCCGCTGGCCACCGTTGGCCAGACGCGCGCCAGATCGCTGATGATGAGGTCGGTGATGAACGCCTTCGTCGAACGACCAACCTGCCGGCATCCGCTGGATTGTCTGGGACCTCGCGTCGCCAGGCGAGGTGCGATGACATGCGGCACTTTTCGTCAGATGTTTAACATTGCAATGAGCAGCGACCGCAACTCTTGACAGCCTGACCGAGCAGGTGCAGACTGACAAAAAACGTTATTCGTCAGTCCTCACTCTGTTTCGAGAGCTTAAGGCAAGCGATACCGCAGTCGGTGTGGATCGACTAGAAGGTCGAGGAGTGTGATGACCGGACCCGGCAGACAGCATCAGCCGGCTCAATTGGCCGGCGGTCCACTTCGACGCGCCTGCGCGTAAACGTCAGCGATCAGTCTGGCCGATCGGTCTCGGTGGACACCCTGTGAACGTACTGCGCCGATCTCAAAGGCCGTCGCCCGCATACACCAGATATCCAATCCGGGCGGTAGTCGTCCGCTCAAGTAACAAATCATCTGTGGAGAAAGTGCTCTCATGAACATAACAAGGCTCACCGAAGATCTGATCGTCGCAACCGTGTTGGCCGTCCCAGCACACCCCGGTGCCGATCCGGACTTCACTAATGAGCTGTATGCATACGGCCGTAGCGATGTGGATGCTCACCACTAGTGACGGACGGCGACTAGCCGATATCCGTTCGGAGATGGATGCCCGCCGCATCGTGCACACGCTGGGCATTACACAGTTGCGCGGTCCCTACTCCTGGGACGTTGTCGACAACCAAGGGCGATTGTTCGTCGCTGAAATCAGGCGCCGATCGGGAGGTGGCCGATGATTGTCGGGCGCAATCCGCGCAATCCCGTTATCGGCGATACCGTGCTGCTACGGGCCGACAACAGGCGGGGTGTCGGCACAATCGTCGACACGGACGCGATTAGGTACAAAGTCTACTGGCGCAACGGAAGAGGCCAACTGTCTTGGCATCCGCGCGGCGAGTTGGCCATCCCTCGACTCGATTTCGGACGGCGATGGCCGTGACCTTCCTGCAGGCGCAAGTACCCATGATGGCAATGGTTTTGGAGACCCCGGAGTTATGCAAGTGAAACTTCACGTCGGTGACAAGGTACGAGTGGGGACTCGTGTCGGCACGATCACGGACATCGGCACAATCCTCATCCAGGTCAAGACAACCGAGGGTCGGGTGCGTGTGGTCTGCCCGTGGGAACTCGTAAAGGTTCTTGGCTGACATGACAGTCGCGATTGAACATTGGATGATCGTCACTCGCATTTGCGGATTACGAAAATCAATGCACGGCTCCCGGATTGCGGCGGCGTTGGGCTCCATCGTTGGGCCAGTGCGAAATACGAGCGGGCGATGACCATGGCGATACTCGTGCAAGAAACCGCCTTGGCATGGGCGCTCGCTGAAGCCGTCAAGCCGCACCTGAGCGCGATTGAACGCAACCATGTCTTTATGGCAATCGGCGCTGGTGAAACCTTCGCCGCGATTCGGGGTCTGGTCAGATCGATCGCCGTCAAGCGAATCGCGCTGCGACCCGATCTGGTGCAACAGTGCATAACGTGGTTGCACGCCTACGTTGGACACAAGGACGAGCGGTACCTTGGTCGCCTCGTCGAGGGCTATTTGGTGCCATGTTCGATCCGCATTCCGACAACGGTTCGCGTCGACCGACTGCCAACCACGACAAAACTACGGCAGCTTGTTGCTCTTACCAGCCCTTGAGACATACGCCTACGGCGGTTCACCTCATCGAAGTGGGGCGGATGCATCACTCGTCGTTTCGCTAAACGGTAACGCCGCGATGACAATCGAGAGTCCGCCGCTCGAATCCCGACCCTCTGACGGGACCTGTTGATCAGTCGCCGACCACTATGCCTGTGAGACTGCGAATACGGGGGCGACGAAGCGACGCAGGATGGACCGGTAGCGCTCGAGGTCGGCGTCACCATGCTCGAGACCGCGCATCAGCATGACCCCAAGGCTGTGCAGCCACAGGATGATGTCCGACCGGGACAGCCCACGTGGCAGTTCATTGTTGGCCAAGGCGGCATCGAGGAATGGATCCCAGAGCTCGGCTGTGAGGATCTCCAATGTCCGCAAATCTGTCATTCGTCGGCCAAGGCTGGTGCCGTCGGGTTCGATCAAGTGCCGCGTCAGCGGGTCACGGCGGCCCTGATCGGCGATGTAGAGAAGCCCCTCGACGGCCTGGTCCGGAAGTCTGGTCTGGCGGGCGATGAACTTTTGTGCCCGGTCGACCAACACCCGTGCTTGCCGTGAGATCAGCTCGATGAGCAGATCGTCGCGATCGGCGAAATAACGGTAGACACCGGGCCGCGACATCCCGACCTCGGACGCAACGTCCTCCATCGTGGTCTTACGGATGCCGTGACGCTCGATACAGCGTTCAGCGGCAGCCAGGATCCGATCGCGTGGATCGACGATCGCCGTGAGTTCGACTGCCCGACTGCGGGGGGTTGAAGCGTTGGACACATATTACATAGTACGTCACTCGTCTGATGACATGTTAGTTTGGCGCAGTCGACGCCAAAAACTTGATATATAACGTCATAAGTGATGTACTGACAAAGAACGTAAAACGTCAGATGTAGCTACAGTGTCGACCGATCCGGCATGGCTTCATTGGCCCGATACGCATGGAGATGAGTGCGATGCAGGAGCGACCAAGGGTATCCGCCATGACCTCGGATGCCCTCAATGAGCCGCTACCCCACGGTGATCAAAACCTCAATGGCCCGCACCTCAACCGGCGGGACAGCCCGGGCCTCGGCGCCGGCCATCGGCTCCTCACCAGCATGTGGCGAGCGTTGGCGGGGACGGCGAACGCATCACATCGGCGTCTGTATTCCCCGCCGTACTATATCGAGCGCGCCCGGCTATCCCGTGAAATCGACCGCTTGTGAACTCGATCGCGAGCGGTCGGCTCCGCTCTACTCTATGCCGCGATCGCGACGTCCAGACCCACCGCTTGTTGGGGGACCCTTGCCGGTCACATATTGCTCCGGTCCGCCGGTGCCGCAACGACGTGTACGTGACCACCGGCGACGGCGTGCAGTTAGCCGTGCGCGACTACGACCCTCCGACCCGTACCCACACCGTCGTCTTCCTGCACGGGTTATGCCTCTCTCGTACCTCGTGGGAGCGTCAAATCGATTATCTGCTAAGGCGTTACGGCGAAAGCATCCGGATCATCGCCTACGATCACCGCGGTCACGGCGGTTCGAGCGCCGCCCCCATGAGCACCTACCGGATCGATCGGCTCGCGGCTGACCTCGACGAGGTGCTTACCGCCCTTAATGTCACCGCGCCACTGACCCTCGTCGGCCACTCCATGGGCGCGATGGTGGCGCTGGCCTACCTCAGCCGTCGGGCATGCGAACGCGCCGTCGATCCCCACGGACTGGTCCTTGTCGCCACCGCCGCCGGAAAACTCGGCCAACGCGGTCTTGGCCGGCTATTGGGTACCCCCGCCACACCGCTGCTGTTCAAGGTCATCGGGTGCGTTCCCGACCCGGCACTGAAAATGCTGGCAGCGCCGGTGTGCGCGACGCTGAGCCGATGGTGTTGCTGTGGGCCCGCGCAGCGCGCAACGCTGGCGACGACTGCCGCCGAAGCGCTGGCCACAACTCCAGTGTCAACCGCCGTTGGATTCCTGCCGACGTTACGTGACTACGACGTTTACCGGACCTTGGGCTCGGTGCGCGCACAGACGGTCGTGGTCAGCGGAGGTGCCGATCCGTTGACGCCGCCCGTGCATGCCCGCGAATTGGCCGATGCCATCCCTGGCGCCGCCCACCGGCACGTTCGGGGCGCCGGGCACATGTTGCAGCACGAAGCGCCTCATGTCATCAACCACGCCATCCGGCAAGCGATGGCAATTCACCCCAACCACTCACGCTGGTGCGGCTGTGCTGGCCGGGGGATGATTGAAGGGGCAACAGAGAGTCGAATGATGGTTTCCGCCAAGCAGATCGCCGCACGCGGCAACGCAACATGCCCCACCCACCATCTCGGGCTAGGGATGGCATGACAAGGCCACTGCGCGTCGGTGTCATCGGCGCCAACCCGAATCGTGGCTGGGCCAAGGAATCCCACATCCCTGCGCTGCGCAGCCTCGAAAATGTGCAGCTGGCCGCGGTGGCGACCACCAGCCGTGCCAGCGCGGATGCCGCCGCAGTCGCGTTCGGCGTCCGCGCGGCCTACGACGATCCCCGCGCCCTGATCACCGCGCCCGACATCGACATCGTCTCGGTGTGCGTCAGGGTGCCGTATCACCGCGACCTGGTTCTGGCAGCGCTCGCGGCGGACAAGCACGTGTATTGCGAGTGGCCGCTGGGGCGTGACTACGCCGAAGCCGCCGAGATGGCCGCCGCCGCCGCAACCCGCGCGGTCCACGTGGCGATCGGCCTGCAAGTGCATATGAACCCGGCCGCGCGTCGTGCGGCTGAGCTGATCACCGCCGGCGCGATCGGGCGACCGTTGACCGCCCGAATCTGTTCCAGCACCGCCGGTTTCGCGCCACGCCTACCGGCGACACACGCCTACCTCAACAAAATTGAGAGCGGCGCGAACCTGATCACGATCCTGGGTGGTCACACCCTGGACCTGGCGATCCTGGTACTCGGTGGAATTGACAGCCTCGATGCCCTCACCACCCTGCAGCACCCGACGGTTACGCTCACCGATACCGGGGAACAGATCCAACGAACCGCGCCCGATCACCTTCTGGTGCAGGCGCGAATGATCAGTGGCTGCGCCCTGGCCGTCGAAGTTGCCGGCGACCGAGCACTCGACACACCGTTCACCTTCGAAGTCGTTGGCACTGAGGGAGGACTCCTGCTGGCCGGCGGTCACCCAAACGGCTTCCAGGCGGGTCGGCTTACCCTCAGCCTCAACGGTGAGCGTCAATGGGTTGACGAGCCGCCCGACACGCTGCCGGCCGCTGCGGTCAATGTGGCGGCGATGTATCGCGCGCTGGCCCGCGACATTTCCTCCAGTGACCACACCACCCCCGATTTCGACCACGCCGTGCGCTTGACCCGTCTGCTCGATGACGTCGTGCAGTCAGCCAACACCGGTAACCGCCTCACTCGGCGGGACTGGCCAACCGGCGACTCTTGGACCCCCTGACGATTGTTCACGATCTATGAACGATTGGGCAGCGATTAATCAAAGGCCCTGCGTGTTGGCCTGAGGTTATAGCCCCGATCGCCGATCGGTATGGCGGAGCGCCTTCCTTTTTGTGGCTCGGGACGTTCGGGTTGTCGGTGGCAAGAAACGGAACTAGTTCTTTGATCAGGAAGATGGCGCTTTGAAACGCAACAGTCGTCGCGTCATCGCTGTCGCCCGTGGTGTAGCTGTTGTCGCAATGGTCGCAATCACCGCTGGATGTGAAAGTACCGGCAATCAAGCACCCTCGACGTCAACCACGACAACTGCAACCACGACATCGCCGGCGGCGACAACGCCGCCTACGCCGCCGACTGAGACGAACATCAACCCCACAGGGAAATCTGTTCTCTCCCCATGTGAATAGCGCCGCCCGCGCCGACGGAACCTCCTGGTGTCCATCGTCTTCGTAAGAACTAGCCGCGTAGGGAAGGGGTCGGAGTTGACAACGAGATCGAATCAATTTGGTCGTCGGGCAACGGCCGCCGTGGGTAGCGCAGTCGTCATCGTGATGGTGGCAACCAAGCGCCGTCGTCTTCGACGACAACCACCACCACGACGCCGTCGTCGAATCCTGCGACGCCACCTCCTCCCACGGAGAAAAGCGTCGATCCGACGGGCGGCAATCTGTTCACACCCGCAATCAAGGCGCCTCCGGCGCCATCGGTTCCGGCGGGGCAACATCCTGGCATCAACGGCGTCCCCTGAGAGGCTTGCTGTGCCCGGTGGCCGGCCGGTACCTACAGTGAGGTTCGTCGTAGGGTTGCAGAGTGGACTTGCTGCTCGGAATCGACATCGGAACCGGGAGCACTAAGGGTGTCCTTGTCGACACCACAGGTTCGGTTCTGGCCTCAGAGGCGATCGCGCACACGATGGATTTGCCGCGGCCCGGCTGGGCGGAGGTCGACGCCGAGGGCATGTGGTGGCGTGAGGTGTGCTCGATCAGCGCTGCGCTGATGGCCAAGATGCCCGCTGGCGCGTCGCTGGCCGGGATGTGTGTCAGTGGCGTCGGACCCTGCCTGGTGTTGTGCGATGACGACCTGCGACCACTGCGGCCGGCCATCCTCTACGGCGTCGACACCAGGGCGACCGCCGAGATCGAGTCGTTGACCGCCGAACTCGGCGAGCAGAAGATCCTGGAGCGTGCGGGCACGCTGCTGTCGAGCCAGGCCGTCGGCCCGAAGATCGAGTGGGTTCGCCTGCACGAGCCCGACGTCTTCGACAGAGCCACCGGCTGGTACGGCTCGAACTCCTACATCGCCGCCAAGCTCACCGGTGAGTACGTGATGGATCACCACACGGCCAGCCAGTGCGACCCGCTGTACGCCACGCGCGAGTTCGACTGGAATCACCAATGGGCGCAACGTATTTGCGGACACCTGCCGCTGCCACGTCTGGTGTGGCCGAGCGACGTCGTCGGCTCGGTCACTGCGGCGGCGGCCGAGGCGACCGGAGTTCCCGCCGGCACTCCGGTGTCAGCAGGCACTGTCGATGCCTACTCCGAAGCGTTCTCGGTGGGCGTCCGCAAGCCCGGGGACCAGATGTTGATGTACGGCTCGACGATGTTTCTGGTGCAGATCATCGATGAGTACCACAGTGACCCGACGCTGTGGACCACGACGGGCGTCGATCGCGGCAGCCTGGCGCTGGCGGCGGGCACCTCTACGGCGGGCAGCCTGATCGGATGGCTGCAGGGGGTCACCGGGGGAGCATCGTTCGACGATCTGATGGCCGAGGCCCAGAGCGTGCCGCCAGGTAGCGAGGGATTGCTGGTGTTGCCCTATTTCGCCGGCGAGCGGACCCCGGTCTTCGACCCGCAGGCGCGTGGCGTCGTCGCAGGCCTGACCTTGCGCCACGGGCGCGGACATCTGTTCCGGGCTGCCTACGAAGGGATTTCGTTCGGCATCCGGCAGATTCTCGAGCGTTTCGACGACGCCCACAGCGCAACGCGGACGGTGGCTGTCGGCGGTGGGCTGCGCAGCCCGATCTGGGCCCAGGCGGTCAGCGACATCACCGGGCGGCCGCAACTCGTCCCGGAGCAGGCCATCGGGGCCAGCTACGGCGACGCCCTGCTGGCCGCCATCGGTGTCGGGCTGGTGCCGCCCGACACCGATTGGGCGAAGATCGCCCGTGAGATCAAGCCGGACGCGCGGAACCGCGATCTCTACGAGGGCTTGTATGCGACGTGGCGTGAGCTGTACCCGGCCACCCGTGACCACGTGCACCGGCTCGCAGAAGCCGACCCCGCGTAGCGTCAGCCCATCGTGTAGCCGCCGTCGACCGGAATGTCGATGCCGTTGATCATGCTGGCCGCATCGGAGGCAAGCCACACCACCGCGTCCGACACCTCCTGCGGAACGGCGAACCGTCCCAACGGAATTCGAGCGATCATCGGTGCTGCCTTCGCCTCTTCGCCCCATACCCGCTGGCCCATCTCCGTGAGAACCACGGTTGGGCACACCGAGTTGGCGCGAATCCCGTAGGGGCCCAGCTCACGGGCGAGCACCTTGGTCGCCATGACCAGTCCGGCCTTGGACGCGCAGTACGCATAGTGTTCGGGTAGCGGAGCCAACGCTGCCGCCGAAGCCACCGTGATGATCGACCCGCCGGTGCCCTGCTCGACCATGGCGGCGCCGACGGCCGACGCCAACAGGGCAGGTGCCCGGAGGTTCAGGGCGATCGTCTCGTCGAACAGCACCGGATCCGTCTCCAGTACCGGCTGCGGATGCGAGATTCCGGCGTTGTTCACCAGCACGTCGAGGCCGCCGAACGCCTCACACGCCAGCCCAGCGAGGCGGGAGGGGCCATCGGAATCCGCCAGATCGACTGCGGCGGTGCGAACTTCGGCACCGAACTCGGTCGCCAACGCTGTCCTGGCCGCGGCCAGTTCGCTCTCGTCGCGGCCGCTGAGCACCACCAGCGCACCGGCCGACGCGAACGCCTTCGCGATGTCTGCGCCGATGCCCTTTGTCGCACCGGTGATCAGAGCGCGCCTGCCGTCGAGCCGCAACGCGCCGGCGTAGCGAGGTGCCGCCATCGTTGTCACGAAACACCTTTCACAGCGTCGTCTCCCACACTGGTCAGGATCGCTGCCGCAGTGGACGGATCCGTTACCAGCTGGTTGAAATAGCCACCCCGCGCGCCTGCAACGATGGAGTCGATCTTGTCCTTGCCGACCGCCACCGCGATGGTCACCGGAAGGTGGCGCAGCGCCTCCAGTTCGACGGCGATCAGCCGCTCACGTCCCTCGAAGTCGACTTCCTCACCGGCACGGTCGTAGAACCGCGAGCACACGTCGCCGACCGCGGCGCGCAGCGATGTCGATTCCGTCGGCACGAAACGCGGGATGTCCGAACGCATCAGCGGCGGCGCACCGACGCCCATCAGCGCGCACCGGGCGCGCGGCCACAAGTGCAGCACCCGCTGGATGCTCGGATCGTTGAGCAGCGACGGGTACAGGTCCGGTCCGGGCAGCGCGGGCGCGAACAGGTAGTTCGGCCGACCGCCGATTCGGTTGGCGACCAGCCGGGTGATCTCGTTGGTCTGGTACCACTCCTCGGGCTGGTCGTTGCCGCCGACGGTCGGTGCCACCAGGACGCCGGGCAGCGAAACGAGCTCGTACTGCGCGACTTCGTAGACGGTGCGACCCGACGACACCAGCAGCACGTCACCTGGCAACAGCCCGGCTGCCGACAGCGCTCGGCCGACGGCGGGCGCCAGCGCGCCGCCCATCACGTCGACGAGAGCCCGTCCGGCGGCGGGCGCGGGGAGCGGATGGCTGAGGAACACCGTCGTCAGGGAGAGCGCGCGGACAAGCCGGTCGGCGAGATCGCTGGTCGCGACTTCGTCTGGCGGCACCACCTCGATGCGTACGATGCCGCGCCGCTTCGCCTCGGCGAGCAGCCTGCTGACCGTTGCCCGGCTGGTTCCGAGCTGCGCAGCGACGTCGGCCTGGGTGGCGTCCTCGGTGTAGTACAGCTTCGCGGCCGCGTACAGCAACGACGTGGGGAAGTGGCCAGCGTCAACGTCGGAAACGACGCCGTCGGCGCCGCTCGGTTGGGTGGGCTGTGCTGACCGAGGCACGTGACGAGTATGACACTGAACATCTGTTCTCGGTCAAAATTTCTATGAACATCTGTTCTGGACATTTGTGCACCAGCTGGTTTAGTGTGACTGCAACCACATCGATATCCGGATGTGATCAGCCGGCTCACCGACATCGAAGGAGCACCAGATGTCCGACCAAATCCCGGAAAAGATGCAGGCCGTGGTGTGCCACGGACCGCATGACTATCGCCTCGAAGAGGTGGCGGTGCCCGAACTCCGGCCCGGCGAGGCCCTCATCAGGGTGGAGGCCGTCGGTATCTGCGCCAGCGACCTGAAGTGCTACCACGGTGCGGCGAAGTTCTGGGGCGACGAGAATCGTCCGGCCTGGGCGGAGACCATGGTGATCCCCGGCCACGAGTTCGCGGGGCGAGTGGTCCAACTCGACGACGCGGCCGCCGAGCGGTGGGGGATCGCGGTCGGCGACCGAGTGGTGTCCGAGCAGATCGTGCCGTGCTGGGAATGCCGGTTCTGCAAGCGGGGCCAGTACCACATGTGCCAGCCGCACGACCTCTATGGCTTCAAGCGACGCACCCCTGGTGCGATGGCGAGCTACATGGTGTATCCGGCGGAGGCGTTGGTGCACAAGGTTTCCGGCGACATCGCCCCGCACCACGCGGCGTTCGCGGAGCCGTTGTCGTGCTCACTGCACGCCGTCGAGCGCGCGCAGATCACCTTCGAGGACACCGTCGTGGTGGCCGGCTGCGGGCCGATCGGCCTCGGGATGGTCGCAGGCGCCCGCGCCAAGAGCCCGATGCACGTGATCGCCCTGGACATGGCGGCGGACAAGCTCAAGCTGGCAGAGGGCTGCGGCGCGGACATCACGATCAACATCGCCGAGCAGGATGCCGTCAGCGTGATCAAGGACCTCACCGACGGCTACGGCGCAGACGTCTATCTGGAGGGCACTGGCCATCCTTCCGCTGTTCCCCAGGGCCTCAACCTGTTACGCAAGCTGGGCCGCTACGTGGAATACGGCGTCTTCGGCAGTGATGTGTCCGTCGACTGGAGCATCATCAGCGACGACAAGGAACTCGACGTTCTCGGCGCCCATCTCGGCCCGTACTGCTGGCCCGCTGCGATCAAGATGATCGAGTCCGGTGTGTTGCCGATGGACAAGATCTGTTCACATCAGTTGCCGCTGACCGAGTTCCAGAACGGACTCGACCTGGTCGCCAGCGGCAAGGAGTCGGTCAAGGTCTCCCTGATTCCGGCCTGATCACGCGCGTCGAAGCGAAGGACGAGAGATGAGTCGAGAACTGTCGCGGCGGAACATGCTGGCGGCCATGGGTCTTGCGGGTGCGGCGGCGGTGAGTCTGCCGGTGCTGTCGGCGTGCGGCGTCGGCGGGAAGACCAACGCTCCCAACGGAGCTGGGGAGGTGAGCGGCGGATTCGACTGGAAGAAGGCGTCAGGGTCGACGATCAACGTCCTCCAGACCCCGCATCCGTACCAGAAGTCCTATCAGCCGCTGCTGAAGGAGTTCACCCAACTCACAGGGATCAACGTCAACGTCGACCTAGTGCCGGAGGCCGACTACTTCACGAAGCTGAACACCGAACTGGCTGGCGGGTCCGGTAAGCACGATGCGTTCATGCTCGGTGCCTACTTCATCTGGCAGTACGGGCCTGCAGGCTGGATCGAGAATCTCGACCCGTGGCTGAAGAACTCGTCGGCCACCGGACCCGACTACGACTTCGAGGACATCTTCGAAGGGCTGCGCACCTCGACGCGGTGGGACTTCACCACCGGCAACCCGTTGGGCACCGGTGGGCAGTGGGCGATCCCGTGGGGTTTCGAGAACAACGTCGTCGCCTACAACAAGAAGTACTTCGACCAGCGGGGTATCAAGAAGCTCCCTGACCGGTTCGACGACTTCATCCAGTTGGCCGTCGACCTCACCGACCGCTCGCAGAACCGCTACGGCATCGCCACTCGCGGCTCGAAGTCATGGGCCACCATCCATCCCGGCTTCATGACGCAGTACGTGCGTGAAGGCGCCGTGGACTACACGTTCAACGGCTCCGACCTAGTTGCGGAGATGGACAGCGACAAGGCGATCGCTTTCACCGAGAAGTGGATCGAGATGCAGCACAAGGCTGGGCCGACATCTTGGACGTCCTACGAATACCCGAACGCCACAGGCGATCTCGGTGACGGCAAGGCGATGATGGTCTACGACGCGGACAGCGCCACATACCCGAAGAACAAGCCGGGCGCCAGCGCGCAAGCGGGCAATCTCGGCTGGTACGCCGGTCCAGCAGGCCCCGACGGCAACTACAAGACGAACCTGTGGACGTGGAGTTGGGCGATGAGCGCCAACTCGCGCAACAAGTTGCCTGCCTGGCTGTTCATCCAGTGGGCCACCGGCAAGGACTCGCTGAACAAGGCCGTCGAAGGCGGCACGTATGCCGACCCCGTTCGCAAGTCGGTGTTCGACACGACGTTCAAGCGAGTGGCCGCCGACCAGTTCGGCTACCTGGAGGCGTTCGAGACCGTGATCGGCTCGTCGAAGATCCAGTTCACACCGCAGAAGAAATTCTTCGACACCACTCAGAACTGGGCGGTCGCACTGCAGGACATCTACGGCGGGGCCGATGCCGCGTCGCGCCTGCGCAGCCTCGCCAAGACCAACACCTCCAAGGTCAACCTGTAGGAGTCCGGCGCACCATGACAACTCAGACATCCAAGGTCTCTCAGTCCGCTCCCGAAAAACTCGACACCACCTCGCGCGGTGCATTGCCCGAGATCCCGGGTTGGCGCCGCAAGCTGCGGCCGTACCTGTTGTCGATCCCGGCGCTGGTGATCGTGATCGGCATCCTCTACCCGTTCGTGCTCGGCGCCTACTACGCCTTCCTCAATTACGCTGCCGTCAACCCCAACCCGCACTTCGTCTGGTTCGACAACTTCAAATCCGTGCTGGGCGACCAGGTCTTCTGGCAGAGCGTCAAAGTCACCGGCATCTTCGCGGTGGCGGCGACGACCCTCGAAACGGTCCTTGGCGTTGGACTGGCATTGCTGCTCAACCGGGCCAGCTCGATCGGGCGGATATTCGAAAAGGTGCTGATTGTTCCGCTGATGATCGCGCCGGTGATCGCGGGCGTGATCTGGAAGCTGATGTTCAACCCGCAGTTCGGCATCCTGAATCATGTTCTGGGACTGGGAAGTACGTTCGACTGGCTGTCCGGCAAGACCGCCCTGATGTCAGTCATCCTCGTCGACATCTGGATCTTCACCCCGTTCGTGGCCATCCTGGTGCTCGCCGGCATCCGGTCACTGCCCAAGGAGCCGTTCGAAGCGTCCGAGGTGGACGGGGCCAACTGGTTCTACATGTTCCGCAAGCTGATGCTTCCGATGCTGTGGCCGTACATCCTGGTGGCGGTGATCTTCCGGTTCATGGACAACCTGAAGGTTTTCGACCACATCTACGTCCTTACGGCGGGCGGCCCGGGCGTGGCCACCCGAACGCTGCAGATCGGCGCGTTCGAGGACTCGATCATCAACCTCGACTACTCCCGAGGCAGCACCTACATGTTGCTGCTGTGGATCATCGTGTTCATCACCGCGCGCTACCTGGTGAGCGTGCTCGGCAAGGCGCAGCGTCGGGCTGCCGGAGCGGAGTCGTAGATCATGGCCAAACAAGAACTGTTACCCGGCCAGAGGCGCTTCTCGATCGGCGCTGCCGCCGCCGACGTCGGGTTGGTCTTCTGGTTCATCTTCTCGCTGTTCCCGATCGCGTGGATGTTGTTGCTGGCGTTGAAGAACGACCAGCAGCAGACGACCACCTACTTCCAGTTCAGCCCGACCTGGTCCAACTTCGCGACCGTGGTGAGCGACAAGGGAACCCAGATGACCAGTGTCGACTTCAAGGCGTCACTGATCACCAGCCTCATCAACTGCGGTGGCGCGGTGCTCGTTTCGCTGGTGATCGGCATTCCTGCGGCGTATGCCGCGGGCCGGTGGCGCTACCGCGGCAGCGAGGACCTGATGTTCCAGATGCTGTCGTTCCGGTTCGCCCCGGAATTGATGGTGATCGTCCCGCTTTTCGTGATCTACAACCAGATCGGGTTGTTCGACACCAAGGTCGGCATGATCTGGGTCCTGCAGCTGGTCACGATGCCGCTGGTGGTGTGGATCCTGCGGTCGTATTTCCAGGACCTGCCCGAGGATCTCGAACAGGCCGCACTGCTCGACGGCTACACCCGCAAGCGGGCGTTCTTGATGGTCGCCCTGCCGATCGTGCGGCCCGGCATCGCCGCAGCGGCCCTGCTGGCCTTCATCTTCGCTTGGAACAACTACGTATTCCCGTTGATCCTGGCCGACACCAATGCAGGCACCGTCACGGTCGCAATCACGAAGTTCCTCGGTGGCGGCGGACAGGCCTACTACAACTTGACCGCGGCCGCGGCGATCATCGCCGCACTTCCGCCCCTGATCCTGGCGCTGACCATTCAGCGCTACCTGGTACGGGGCCTGTCGTTTGGGGCGGTGAAAGCCTGATGGCAACGGTAACGATCTCCGATCTGCACAAGTCGTTCGGTAAAACCAAGGCGGTCAATGGCATTTCGGTCGACATCGCCAACGGCGAGTTCTTCGTGATCCTGGGCCCCAGCGGCGCAGGCAAGACGACGACGCTGAAGTCGGTGGCGGGCTTGATCGATGTCGACGGCGGGTCGGTCACCATCGGTGGCACCGACGTGACTCGGGTCGAGCCCTACCACCGCAACGTGGCGATGGCGTTCGAGAGCTATGCGCTGTACCCGCAGAAGACCGTGAGCGAGAACCTCGCCTCACCGCTGAAGTCGGGGCGCACCGGCAAGTACAGCGACAGTCAGCGCACCGAACGGATCGACCAGGTGACGACCACGCTGGGAATCAACCACCTGCTCAAGCGTTTTCCGCGTGAGTTGTCCAACGGCCAGCGCCAGCGGGTCGCGCTGGGACGCGTCCTGGTCCGGCCTGCGGACATCTACCTGCTCGACGAGCCACTGAGCCATCTCGACGCCAAGCTGCGCGCGGCGATGAGGGCCGAGCTCAAACAACTCGGTGCGATGTCGAACACCACCACCCTGTATGTCACGCACGACTATCAGGAGGCGCTGGCGCTCGGGGACCGCATCGCGGTGATGCGCGAGGGCCAGCTGGTACAGATCGGCACGCCGGAGGAGATCTGGCGTCGGCCCGCGGACACGTTCGTGGCGCGCGCGCTGGGCCAGCCGGAGATCAACATCCTCGACGGTGTCGTCGATGACGGTCGGATCCGACTAGGAGACGGCTCCTTCGACGTACCGATCCCCGCCGATGCGCAGGTGCAGCGTGGTGACCGGGTGCAGGTGGGGCTGCGACCTTGCGATATCGAGGTCCGTGATCGAGCGGCTACCGAGGACATTCACGGCCGGGTGATGCTGGTCGAACGGTTGGGCCGCAACGTCGAACTGACCGTGGACGTCGGTGGCGCGCACCTGATCGTGCTGGCCTCCGGGCGCGAGGGCCACGACGAAGGCACGGAGGTCAATTTGCACGTGGCCCAGTCGGATGTGCACGTCTTCGCGATCGGCGAGGGCCATCAACCCCGGCTCACCACGGCTGATCGCGATTCCGCATTGGAGGCAGCACAGTGAGTCTGATGACAGGTCCGTCGCGCACCAGCACCGACACCACATCAGGGACCGCCCAGGGCCTGACCCTGACCGACCTGGTGAAGACCTACGCGTCACGTGGCAGGGAAACCGTCACCGCGGTCAAGGGCATCAACCTGGCCATCGAGCCGGGGGAGCTGGTCGCCCTGCTTGGGCCGTCCGGGTGCGGCAAGACCACCACGCTGCGGATGATCGCCGGATTGGAAACGGTGACAAGCGGTTCCATCAAGATCGGCGATCGAGAGGTCTCCCAGTTGCCGGCGTCCAAGCGGGGCATCGGCGTCGGGTTCGAGAGCTACGCGCTCTATCCACCGATGTCCATCCGCGAGAACCTGCTCTACGGTCTCAAGGCGCGAAAGGTCAAGGGCGCAGATCAGATGGTCGCCTCGATAAGCAAACGCCTCGAAATGGACGACATGATGCACCTTCGGCCGGCGGGCTTGTCCAGCGGTCAGAAGCAACGTGTCGCGCTGGCCAGGGCGCTGGTGCGCAACCCGCCGGTGTTGCTCCTCGACGAACCGCTGAGCCACCTCGACGCGTCCGCACGACAGCGGGTACGTCGCGAACTGAAGGTCCTGCAAAGGGAATTCGGGTATACGACGATCGTCGTCACGCACGACCAGGTCGAGGCGCTGTCGCTGGCGGATCGGCTGGCCGTCATGGATGCCGGTGTGGTGCAGCAATTCGGCACCCCGGACGAGGTGTTCGACGATCCGGCGAACCTGTTCGTCGCTCAGTTCGTCGGCGAACCTCAGATCAACGTGCTGCGAGGTGTCGCCAAGGTCAAGGACGGCAAGGTACGAGTCGAGATCGGCTCCAACTCAGGCGGTTTGGGCACGGCGGTCACCGATGTGGCCGACGGTACGCGTGTCACCGTGGGCGTCCGCCCGCAGGACTGCGCGCTGACGGCCGATGCGGGCAAGGGCATCGCCACCACCGTGGCCTACTTCGAGCATCTGCTCGAGTTCGGGTTGGCGACCAGCACCGTCGCGGGCATGGAGGAAGGCATCGTGGTGCAGACTCCGGCAGCCGAAACGTACGAACCCGAGCAGCGAGTCGTGGTCACGGCGCCGCCCGAACGCGTGTACCTGTTCGACAGCGAATCGGGAGAACGATTGCGATGACCAAGCTCTTCAATGATCCGGCCCGCTTCACGGAGGACATGCTCGTCGGCTTTCTCGACGCCAACGCGCGCTACGTCTCCGGGGTCCCCGGCGGAGTGGTGCGCGCGCACAACACCCGTCCGGGCAAGGTTGCGGTGGTGATCGGCGGAGGCTCCGGACACTATCCGGCGTTCTGCGGAACGGTCGGGCCCGGATTCGCCGACGGCGCCGTGGTCGGCAACATCTTCACCTCACCGTCGGCCGAGGAAGCCGCGTCGGTGTCGCGGGCTGCCCACGGTGACGCGGGCGTGTTGTTGACGACCGGGAACTACGCAGGCGACGTGATGAACTTCGGGCTCGCCGTCACCCAGTTGCGCAGTGAGGGAATCGACGCCCACTACTTCGCGGTCACCGACGACGTCGCCAGCGCGCCGAAGGGCGATGAGACCAAGCGTCGCGGGATCGCCGGAGATTTCACGGTTTTCAAGTGTGCGAGTGCCGCCGCCGAGGAAGGCCTCGACCTCGCGGGCGTCGTCCGGGTGGCGGAGAAGTCGAACGCCGCGACCCGCACCCTCGGCGTCGCGTTCGACGGGTGCACCCTGCCGGGTGCCGACCACCCGCTGTTCACCGTTCCCGACGGGCAGATGGGCCTTGGCTTGGGCATCCACGGCGAGCCGGGTGTGTCCGAGGAGGCCATGCCGACCGCCAACGAGTTGGCCGCGAAACTGGTAGACGGTGTGCTGGCTGACCATTCCGACGCTCGCTCACAGCGAATCGCGGTGATCCTCAACGGACTTGGCCGCACCAAGTACGAGGAACTGTTCGTCGTGTGGGGTGAGGTCGCCCGGCTCCTGCGCGACCGTGGGTTCGTCATCGTCGAGCCGGAAGTCGGCGAGCTGGTCACCAGTCTCGATATGGCGGGTTGCTCGCTGACCGTGATGTGGCTGGATGACGAACTCGAACGGTACTGGACCGCGCCCGCCGATACACCGGCGTACAAGAAGGGCGCAGCGGAACTCCCGGCCGCAGCGGGGGAGCGGCGCACAGACGGCGATGCCGAGACCGCCACCGCCACACCGCAGTTGGCGGCGCTCTCCGACGACGAGGGCCGTAACGGCGGCAGGCTGGTGGCGCGGGCCTTCGAGGCGATGGCCGAGATGCTGGCCGACGCCGAGGAGGAACTCGGCAGGATCGACGCCATCGCCGGCGACGGCGACCACGGCAGGGGAATGGTCAAGGGGTCGTCGGCGGCGCGTGACGCCGCGGCGAAGGCGGTCGACGACGGTGCGGGCCAGGGCTCGGTGCTCACCGCTGCGGGTAAAGAGTGGGCGGCCAAGGCGGGCGGCACATCCGGCGTGCTGTGGGGTGCGATGCTCAGCGCGCTCGGCGCGCGCCTCGGGGACACCGGACGGCCCGACTCGGCGACCGTCGCGGCCGCCATGCGCGACGGTTACGACGCGCTGATCAAGCTCGGTGGGGCCGCGCCGGGAGACAAGACCATGCTCGATGCGCTGCTGCCGTTCGTCGAGGAACTCGAGCGACGGGTGGCCGACGGTGAACCGTGGCAGCAGGCGTGGGCGGCGTCCGCCCGAGTAGCCACCGACGCGGCACACGCGACCGCGGAGATGCGACCCAAAGTCGGCAGGGCAAGGCCGCTCGCCGAACGCAGCGTGGGCACACCCGACGCCGGGGCGACGTCGCTTGCGATGTGCGCGGTCACCGTCGCGGACTGCTTCACCCTCACTCCCAAAGGAGAACGCTGACATGACGTCTGGCCTGAGGATCGTCGTCGGCTCCGACGACGCCGGGTACGAGTACAAAGAGGCGCTCAAGGGCGACCTACACGCCGATGACCGCGTTGTCGAGGTCACCGACGTCGGGGTGGGAGCCGATGAGGACACCGCGTACCCGCATGTGGCGGTGGCTGCGGCGCGCATGATCGCCGAGGGCAAGGCCGATCGCGCGCTGCTGGTGTGTGGCACTGGACTCGGCGTGGCGATCAGCGCCAACAAGGTTCCCGGCATTCGCGCCGTCACCGCGCACGATAGCTTCTCGGTGGAGCGCTCGGTGCTGTCCAACAACGCACAGGTGCTTTGCTTCGGGCAACGCGTCATCGGTTTGGAACTCGCACGGCGACTGGCACGGGAATGGCTGGACTACGAGTTCGACCCGGCGAGCAAGTCGGCGGACAAGATCGAGGCGATTTGCGGCTACGAGCCCGTCGCGCAGTAGGCTGCGCGCCGACCGCGGCGCCGTTTAGTCGGGGCCCTCCTTCTCGGGATCAAGCAAGTACTTCTCGGGATGATGAAAGTCGTTGACTCGTGGCTGTCCGGTGTCGAGGTGTGGTGGTGGTAGCCATTCGGTGCGGCCGTCGTTGCGTTTGCGGGTGGTCCAGCCGCCGTCCTCGACGAGGCGGTTGTCGGGGCCGCAGGCCAGGGTGAGGTCGGTGATGTTGGTTTGGCCGTTGTCGGCGGCCCAGTCATCGATGTGGTGGACCTGACACCAGTAGGCCGGTGCGGTGCAGCCCGGCCGGGTGCAGCCCCGCTCGAGTGCGTGCAGCACGATGCGCTGCCCGGGGGTGGCGAAGCGTTTGGCGCGGCCGCAGTAGAGCGGTTGGCGGGTGTGTTTGTCATAGATCACCAGGTAGTGGTGCGCCTGGGCGGCCAACCGGATGACGTCGCGCATCGGCAGCAGGCTGCCGCCGCCGGTGACCGCCACCCCGGCGCCGGATTGCAGGTCCTGCAGCGTGGCGGTGACGATGAGGGTGGCCGGCAGGCCGTTGTGGCGGCCCAGTTCGCCCGCCGCCAGCACCGCGCGGCCCATGGCTTTCAGCGCATCGTGATTGCGCTGCCCCGGGCTGCGCGCATCACCCTGTACCGCGGCGTCGGTCGGCTCGCCGTCCACGCACGGTGCTTCGTCGTCAGGGTTGCACATGCCCGGCGCGGCCAGCTTGGCCAACACCGCATCGAGGGTGGCGCGGGCTTCCGGGTCGAGCAGGCCGTGGAAGCGGCTCATCCCGCCAGCGTCCTGCTTATCAATGGTCAAATAGCGCCGCCGGGCCCGATCGGCCTCATCGGGCAGATCGCCGTCCTGGTTGAGCAGCAGCGCCAACCGATCGGCGGCGGCGCGGAATTGCGTGGGCCCCAACCCGGTGGCGATCCTGGCCAGGTCGGCCTCGGCCTGGTCCCGGGTTTGGGCGTCGATGCGGCTGGGCAGCTCGTTGAAGAACTTCTCGATGGTCCGCACATGCTCGGACCCGATCTGACCGCGCGCCTGCGCGGCGGCCACATTCGGCAGCGTCGGGGGCAACGGTTCTCCGGTCATGGCGGTGCGCGGCCCCAACAGCTCGGCCTGCTTGATCCGCCGCTTGGCCTCGTCTGTGGAGATCCGCAGCGCTTCGGAGAGCACCTTTGGCCACGAGTTGGCGCCCAGCTCGGCCGGTGTGGCCTGCGCGGTGAGCTGATGGATCAGCTGGTGATCGACCGCCGGCTGGGCGCGGTAGCCGTGTTCGAGCCGCTTTTGGATCGCCAGCACCTCCGCTGCGGTCAACCCCGCGAAACACAGCCCGGCCATATCGGCCTGGGCCTGCCCCCACCGCGCGACAACCGCCAAAATCTCCGCGTTCATACTTCGAACATTAGTTCGATTTAGTGACTAAACGGCCCGCCGCAAGCACAACCTGTGGATGAATTCGCCCCTGGGGACAAGTCACTGCTCGACGGACAGCTGATTCACAGGATTCTGTACTCGACGAGACTGGGTCATTCAGCCCAAAATAATGGGCTCATCATCCCAGTCTGATTGGAAACAGCTTGTCCGTGATCACGCACGGCCGCGTGCACGTCGCCATGCGGCGAGCTTATGGCCGCGATCGCCGATCGATATCGCGGGACATCTTCCTTTCTGTGGCGCAGGGCGTTCAGGTATTCGGTGGCACGAAACGAAAGGGGACCGATCATGGACACGCCAGTAGGGCCACGCGAGCAATCCGAGTCGACGGACAGCGCAGCGCAAGACAGCTACGACGTGATCGTCTTGGGTGCGGGTCCGGTCGGCCAGAATGTCGCCGCCAGAGCCCGTGCTGCTGGGCTCACTGTCGCGGTCATCGAGCGCGAACTCGTCGGCGGTGAATGTTCCTACTGGGGCTGCATTCCCAGCAAGTCCCTGCTGCGTCCGGTGATCGCGGTGGCGGACGCCCGCCGTGTCGACGGTGCGCGCGAAGCCGTCAGCAGTCCCGTTTCGGTGCAGGGCGTCTTCGGCCGCCGCGACCGTTACGTCACGCTGTGGGACGACACCGGACAAGCCAACGGAATCAAGGAGATCGGAGCCGAACTGATCCGCGGGCACGCTCGGCTCCACGGGACCCGCCGAGTCGCTGTCGCCACCTCCGACGACGAATTGGTCGTGCTGACCGCGCGCCACGCGGTGGCCGTCTGCACCGGCAGCACCGCCACGCTGCCCGATATTCCGGGGGTCTCCCAGGCGCGGCCGTGGACCAACCGCAAAGCGACGGACAGCAGCGAAGTGCCTGCACGTCTCGCTGTCGTCGGCGCGGGCGGTGTCGGCGTCGAAATGGCCACGGCATGGCAAGGTCTCGGCTCGCGGGTCACCCTCCTCGCTCGAGGCCATGGCCTGTTGCCAAGGATGGAGCCGTTTGTCGGTGAACTGGTGGCTCAGGGACTCACCGATGCCGGCGTCGACGTACGGACCGGGGTCTCGGTCACCGAGTTGCGCCGCCCCGGCGGCGCGGGCCCTGTGACGGTGACGCTCGACAATGGCACCGAATTGCACGTCGACGAGGTGCTTTTCGCAACGGGTCGAACACCGAATACCGCCGACATCGGCCTGGAAACCGTCGATCTGACGCCCGGGTCATGGTTGGACGTGGACGACAGCTGCCGGGTGACGGGCACCCACAACGACTGGCTGTATGCACTCGGCGACGTCAACCATCGTGCCTTGCTCACACATCAGGGCAAGTACCAGGCCCGCATTGCCGGTGCCGCCATCGCCGCGGCCGCAGCCGGTCGGCGGCTGGACCGCACACCCTGGAGTGCGCACGTGGCGACCGCCGATTCACATGCAGTGCCCCAAGTCTTCTTCACCGACCCCGAAGCGGCCGCCGTCGGACTCACCGCGCACGAGGCGGAGCGCGCCGGCTACCGGGTGCGGGTCGTGGATGTCAACATCGGCGAAAGTGTGCCTGGCGCAAACTTTTACGCCGACGGATACACCGGGCGCGCGCGCATAGTCGTCGACCTGGACGGTGGATACCTGGTCGGTGCCGCGTTCGTCGGCCCGGGTATCTCCGAGTTGCTGCACTCGGCGACCGTTGCCGTCGCCGCTCGGGTGCCCGTGGACCGGCTATGGCACGCCGTACCGTGCTTTCCCACCATCAGCGAAGTGTGGCTGCGCCTGATGGAAGCCAACCGCGACGTGCAGGAGGAGCGTCGCCCATGAAGCGCTCGACAACGAAACGTCGCGTGGTGGCCGTCGCCGGAGGTGCCGCTGTCGTCGCTGTGGTCGCGGTCACCGCGGGATGCGAAAGCACTGGCAATCAAGCGCCTTCGACCCCGACCACGACTACCACAACGACGACATCGCCAGCGGCGACCACCGCGCCACCAGCGCCCCCGACCGAGAAGAACATCAACCCCACCGGGGGCAACCTGTTCACTCCTCAGGTGATAGCGCCGCCCGCGCCGACGGAACCTCCCGGTGTCCATCGTCATCGTCAGAACTAGCCGCGTAGCGAAAGGCAGCGGTCAACTATGAGATCGAATCAAATTGGTCGTCGCGCGCTCGCTGTCGTCATGGTGATGGCGGCCCTGACCGCTGGATGCGGCGGCAATGGCAACCAGGCGCCATCGTCGCCGACGACTACGACAACGACCACAACGACATCGCCCTCGGCGAGTCCGGCGCCTGCCACAGAGAAGAACGTCAGCCCAACGGGCGGCAACCTGTTCACGCCCGGGATCACGGCGCCTGCCGCGCCGTCGGTTCCACCCGGCCAGCATCCTGGAATCAACGGCGTGCCCTGAAATATGAGCGTTCACGATTCGTGAACGGTATGTCCAGGAAAATCACGTGGACGTAAACGGTCGCGGTGCCGTTCAATGCAGGAGTGAGCACGAACCAAGCCCGCACCGGCGCCCTGATGGCGATGGGCTCGATGCTGTGCGTACAGATCGGCCTCGCGATAGCCGTGACGCTGATCGACCGCATCGGGGTCGAGGGCGCGGCGTGGCTTCGGCTGGCGTGGGCAGGCGTGCTGATGCTCGTCATCGTCCGGCCCCGCTTCGCGGCCTTCACCTGGGCCACCTTCCGTGTGTGCGTCTTGCTGGGTGTGGTGACCGCGGCCGTCACGATGCTGTTCATGGCGGCAGTCGATCGCATACCACTGGGCACTGCCAGCGCACTGGAATTCCTCGGCCCGCTCGGCGTCGCCGTGGCCCACGGCAAGGGCGGCCACCGCGTCGTGTGGCCGGGACTCGCGGCGACCGGCGTCGTCCTGCTGACCCAGCCGTGGACCGGTGCCGTCGACCCGATCGGGGTCTTGTACGCGCTCGGTGCGGCCGTCTGCTGGGCTGGCTACATCCTGCTCACCCAGCGCGCCGGCGACGAGGTCTCGGGCATCAACGCGCTGGCAGTCTCGATGCCCGTCGCCGGTCTGGTCGCGACCATTCGTCGTCGGCCCCGCGGTGCTGCCGCGGATGACGCCGGACATCCTGCTTATCGGCATCGGCCTTGCGATTCTGCTGCCGGTGGTCCCGTTCGCGCTCGAACTGCTGGCGTTGCGTCGGCTGACCACCGCCGCGTTCGGCACCCTGATGGCGCTGGAGCCGGCGTTCGCGATGATCGTCGGCCTCGTGGTGCTACACCAGATCCCCGGCCCGGCGGGCGTCGTCGGCATCTGCTTCGTGGTGGCTGCTGGTATCGGTGCCGCGCGCACCGGTGCTCGCTCGTCGCCGGTGCCCGCCGAGGTCGGCTGACAGTGAAAACCGCAGTCGCCGTCCATATCTCGACACGCTACGCTCGGGTCATGTTGCGTGGCATCTTCGATTCGCCCGTCGTGGGCATTGTCAACAAGGGCTTCGTCGGACTGATCAACGCCCCTGTTATCGGTCGCATCGTCGGGCGTGGGCTGGTGGTGATCCGTTATGTCGGCCGCCGCTCCGGGCGGACGTTCGAGATCCCCGTGGGATATCGCCGATCCGGCGACACGTTGACCATCAATGTCACCGCACCTAATGCAAAGAACTGGTGGCGCAACTTCCTCGGCGAAGGCGGACCCATCACACTGCTCAATCTCGACGGTGCCGACCGCACGGGACACGCGGTCGCCAACCGTGACGCGAAGGGACGAGTATCGGTTGCCGTCCGCCTCGACAAGTAGTCGGCGCTCGAAGATCGTCAAACAATTGATGACGCTCTGAGACGCGACGCCCTTCTCTGAGCCTGCGACGGCCCTACTAGACGTCGATCCGCTTGCGCCGGTAAAGCGTTCCCACGGCCAGCAGCAGCAGGCTGATTACCAGGATCGCGGTCGCCAGCACGTTGATCTGTGGCGGCACCGCGGCCTTCACCGCCGCG
The DNA here is from genome assembly GCA_963698965.1 of uncultured Actinomycetota bacterium. Taxonomy (GTDB): domain Bacteria; phylum Actinomycetota; class Actinomycetes; order Mycobacteriales; family Mycobacteriaceae; genus Mycobacterium. The sequence continues at coordinate 33,021 of CAVOSY010000010.1, read as the reverse complement.
TTGACGTACAGCGGATAGGTCACCGTCGACCCGCTGACGAAGTAGGTGATGATGAAGTCGTCGAGCGACAGCGCGAACGACAACATGGCCGCGGCGATAATGCCGGGAACGATCAGCGGCAGTGTGACTTTGAAGAATGTTCGGGCCGGGCCGGCGCCGAGGTCCATGGAGGCGTCCTCCAGCGTCCAGTCGAACCCTCGCATGCGGGCCCGCACGGTCATGGCAATAAAGCTGATCTCGAATGCCACGTGGGCGATCACGATGGTTGTGTAGCCCGTTGCCCACCCCAGATCGAGGAACAGTGTGAGCAGGGCGGCGCCGATGACCACTTCGGGTGACGTCAGTGGCAGCACCAGGAACGTGTCGACGGCTGTCCTACCGCGAAAACGTTGGCGCACAAGTGCGATGGCGAGCAGCGTGCCAAACACCACGGCGATCGCGGTGGAAACGGCGGCGATGTTGATACTCAGCTTCAACGCGTCGGTCAGTGCCGGGTATTTGAACGGATGTGCCCAGTTGTTCAGCGTGAAGCCCTGCCACGAATAGTTGAACTTGCCCTGGGGATGGTTGAACGAGAACAACACGATCACGAAGATCGGCAGGAACAGATAGAGCAATACCAACCCTGCAACGATGCGCAAGATCAGATCGCCCCATTTCGGGCTGCCCTTGATCGTTGTCGGTTCCGTGGTGCCGACCTCGGCCATGGCCTGAGTTGTCATACCAGATCCTCCGTGCCGAGAGCCCGCGTGTAGAGCAGCACGCCGACGAGGATGATCGCCATCAGGACCATGCTCAGCGCCGCCGCTGCGGGATAGTCCTTGACCACGAGGAACTGTTTCTGAATGACGTTGCCAATCATGGTCGTTTGAGTGCTACCCAGATAGTCGGCGTTGATGAAGTCGCCCGATGCGGGGATGAAGACCAACAGGCTGCCCGCCAACACGCCCGGCATCGACAACGGAAGGATCACCCTGGTGAAACTGCGCCTGTTCGTCGAGTAGAGGTCTTTTGACGCCTCGATGAGCCGGGGGTCGATCTTCTCCAGGCTGACATACAGCGGCAGGATCATGAAGATGATCCAGTTGTAGGTCAGGCCGCCGATGACCGCCCAACTCGTCGACAGCAATCTGCCCTCGCTCGGCAGCAAGCCGACCGAGCCGAGCGCGGCGACCACCCAACCGTCGTCGGCCAGAATGGTTTTCCACGCGATGGTGCGGATCAGGAAGGTCACGAAGAACGGCAGGATCACCAATCCAAGGATCAGGTTCTTGTACCGGCCCGCCTTGAACGCGATGACGTATGCCAGTGGAAATGCAAGGAGTAGGCACAGCAGAGTGGCCACCAACGCATACGTAAACGTCCGAATGATCTGATCCTGGTAGTGGCTGAACGCGTCGAGATAGTTGCCGAAGTCCCAATTGAAGGTCAAGGTCGGCAAATACACCGAACCGCCCATTGACGACAGCGACGTTCGGGCCAGCGAGAAGAACGGCACCACGAAGAAGATCCCGAGGTACACGAGCGCGGGCAGGATCATCAAGTACGGAGCGATCTTGCTCCGCTGCCTGCTACTGCTGGCTACACCGGCCATCGGATCAACCGCCGGTGACGGCGGCGTAGAGCCCGTTGAACTCTTGCGTCTGCTCGTCGGTGAGATCGGCCCACGACTTCAGCTTGTCGATGCTCGCCTGCGGCGGGTTGATCAACGGATTGGCGGCCAGCTTCGGATCAATCTTGTTGAGCTCGTCCGCCATATCCGAGAGCACGGGAACGTACTGGGTGAACGCGACGAGCTTGGCATAGTTCGGCCGGTCGTAGACGTAGTTGATCCACGCCTCGGCGGCCTTCTGATTCTGGGTGGTGTACGGGATCACCATCGTGTCGATGAACCAGTCGCCGCCAGACTCGGGGATCACGAACTTCAGATCCGGATTGTCCGCCTGTAGCTGCACGACGTCACCCGAATATGCCTGGGCGACAGCGATATTGCCCGCCGCGAGGTCGTCGGCGTAATCATTGCCGGTAAAGCGCCGGATCTGGCCCTTGTCCTTTTGCTCCTTGACCAGGTCGACCGCCTTCTGGACGGCCTCGGTGGTCGGCTTCTCAGGCGAGTTGCCCTGAGACTGCATGATCATCCCCAGACCGTCCTGCGTGTCGGAGAGCAAGCTGACCCGGCCCTTGAACGCGGGATCCCACAGGTCGTCGATCGTCGCGATGTCCCGCTTGGTGGCGGCCTTGTTGTAGGCCAGCCCGACCATGCCGGTCATGTAGGGCGCGGTCTTCTTACGGCCCGGGTCGACCTGTGAATCCAGCAAGTCCTTGCGCAGATTCTTCCTGTTGGGGACGCCTGCGTCGCTGATCTCGTTGAGCCAGCCGAGTCGATTGATTCGCGCGGCCATGAACTGCGTGGGCACCACCAGGTCGGCACCGATGTCCTGCTTGCGCGACAACGGCTCCTTGACCTTGGCGAACCACTGCTCGTTGTCGTTGAAGTCTTCCTTGTAATCGACAGTCAGGCCGCTGGCCTTCTGGAACTCGGCGACGAAGCCGTCAGCCATGTACAGCGGCCAGTTCGAGATCCGCAACGTGCCAGTGGCGGGTCCCTCTTGCGTCGCTGTTGTGCCGGTGGCGGACTTGTTGTCCGACTTGCTACACGCGGCCAGGAAGGAGCCACCCATCGCCAGAGCCGCTGCGGCCGCGGCGCCTCCGCCGATGAAGCGGCGGCGCGACGTCCGGTTGGCCGCTAGGCGGGAGAATTGGCGGAGATCAATTGCGTCGAAATCTTGGGAGGGCATGGCGACTGTGCCTTTCAGTGGATTTGGCAAGGGGGAGGGAACGGACGACGGCCAACGGCTACGAGTCGTCGAGCATGTCTTCGAGATCCTCGGTCGTCGGGATGTCGGCGGCTGGCAGCACCAGCGACGCTTCGGGCGCCCAGGAGACGTGTACCTCGTCGCCGGGCCGCAGCAGTGGCAGGTCCTGCTCCGGGCCGACATTCGCGACGACCGTCGACTCGTCCGGAGCGGCGAGTGAAAGCCGCACCACCGGGCCCTGGAACGTCAGATCGGTAACCGTCGCTCGGACCGTGGCGACGTCTCCGGTCGGGGCGTCCATCGAAACCCGCACCCGTTCCGGCCGAACCATCAGCGTCGCCTGGCCGCCTGGCTCGATCGTGGTATCGCCGGGCCGGGCCTTCAGCGTCGACCCGAGCACCTCCACTTCGACGAAGTCATGGTTGGTGCGGCCAGTCTGACGTCCGGCCCACAGGTTGGCCTGCCCGATGAAGCTGGCCACGAAAACCGTCGACGGGCGGTCGTAGATCTCGGTCGGCGTGCCAATCTGGTCGACGTTGCCGGCATTCATGACCGCGATCCGGTCGCTCATCGTCAGCGCTTCCTCCTGGTCGTGGGTCACGTAGATGAACGTGATCCCGACCTCGCGCTGGATGCGCTTGAGCTCGAACTGCATCACCTGTCGCAGCTTGAGGTCCAGCGCGCCGAGCGGTTCGTCGAGCAGCAGTGCGCTGGGGTAGTTCACCAGCGCCCTTGCCAGCGCCACGCGCTGCTGCTGACCACCGGAGAGTTGGGCGGGCTTGCGCTGGACGAAGTCCGTCAACCGCACGATCTCGAGCAGCTCGTCGACCCGCTTGCGGACCTCGGCCTTGTCCTTCTTCTTGCTGCGGGGTCCGTAGGCCACGTTGTCCCACACCGTCATGTGGGGGAACAGCGCGTAGTGCTGGAAAACCGTGTTGACGTTGCGCTTGTGCGGCGGCACGCGAGAAACGTCGGCGCCTTCGAGCCGAATCGCACCCTCTGTGGGCGTCTCGAATCCGGCGATCATTCGCAGCGTTGTCGTCTTCCCGCAGCCGGACGGGCCGAGCATCGAGAAGAACTCGCCCGATGCGATGGAGAAGTCGGCTTCCGCTACTGCGACGTAGTCGCCGAAGCGCTTGGTGACATTGTCAATCTCGATGACCGGGCCGCCCTTGGCGCGGGTGGCCCCGTCAGATCCCGTTGCTTGATCGACGGGAGTGGTGTGTATGCCGGTCAGGGCGGATCCTCCTCATGGACAGCCTCACGGCTGTGGGTAAACCATCGCGGATCGGACGGTCCTTCGCAAGCGATTCCGCAACGAATTTACTTTTTTACAATGGAATCCTTCGTCGCGCGCGCCTAAGACTGAGAATATCCGCTGAATCGGGCGTGATCGGCTACCGCCTGGCCATCGCAGTGGGCCGGGTGTGACGGGAGAGCGCGCCTACTCAGTTTCCCAGCCGCACCTGTGGCAATCAGTAGAAACCGCGACGCCGTTTACTTCGTCCGCATCGGCGGGTAGTGCTCTGGGATGGCCAAGGTTAACGTCGCGGTGTCGTCGGAGTTGAGTCCGGAAAGGGCGTGGGCGCTCGCATCGGACTTGAGTCGCTTCGATGAGTGGCTGACGATCTTCAGCGGCTGGCGCAGCGAGGTTCCTGCGCAGGTCGAGGTCGGAACCTGCGTTTCGTCGTGCATCAGGGTGAAGGGCTTCCGCAACGTCGTGCACTGGCGGGTCACCCGATACGACGAACCGAAGTTGATCGAGCTGGTCGGCAGGGGCAGACCCGGCATCCGGATCGCGCTGACCCTGTGCGTACGCGACGACAAACCAGGATCGACCTTACAGGTCATCGCCGATCTGTCCGGCGGCCTGCTCAACACCCCAGTGGGACGCATCGTGGCCAAGGTGCTCCAGTCCGATGTGCGCAAGTCGGTCGAGAATCTCGCCGCTCTCCGTTAACCCCATTCGTGGTTCATGGCACGAGATTCGTATCGCGCCTCGACGGATTCGATAGCTGCCGTGCGCGGGCGCGACAACGCGATCAGCACCATCGCGAGCGCGGCGGTCACCGCGCCGCCGACGAAGATCGCGACGAAACTGCTCTCGACAGGCAGCCGGGTGCCCGAAATGGTGCGGCCGAGTAGCACCGCGACCAGAGCCGCGGCCATCGAGCTTCCGACGGTTCGCGCGATCGCGTTCATGCTCGTGGCCACACCCGTCTCGCCGGCGTCGACCTCGGCGACGACCAGCGCGGGCAGCGCGCCGTAACCGAGGCTGATGTAGGCGTTGGCCAGAATGCTCGCGGCGATGATCTGCCACGGCGCCGAATGCTCGAGCGCGATGAACAGGAAGCCCACGATGCCCGCGACCGCGGCGATGACGAGGACCGGCCGGGCACCGAATCGGTCGATGAAGCGCCCGCTGACCAACGCGACCAGGAAGCCGGTGAGCGCACCCGGCAACAGGTACACGACGCTGGCCTCCAACACGGTCGCCCCGAAGCCGTATCCCGCTGCGGCGTGTGGGATTTGGACGAACTGAGTCAGCCCGAGGAATGCGAAGTACAGCCCCATGCCGACGAACACGGTGGCGAGGTTGGTCAGCATGATCGGTCGCCGGGTCATCATCTCCGTCGACACCAACGGCTGCTTGGCCCGCCGCTCCCAGAACCACCAGGCACCGAGCACCACCAGGCCGCACGCCGCGCACAACAGCGTCCTTGGCGACGTCCAGCCCCACGAGTGGCCCTGCGTGATCGCCAGCAGGACGGCCGAAAGGCCTGCGGCCAACCCCGCGGCCCCGAGCCAATCGATGGTGCCCGTCGAGCTGCGCGCGCGGGAGGGCACGATCAGCACGGCGATCGCAATGACGACCACCGTGAAGCCCGTCGTCAGCCAGAAGACGCGGTGGTATCCGGCGTCGCCGCTCATCAACAGGCCGACCACTACCAGTCCGGTACCGCCACCGAAGCCGAGCGTCCCCGACAGCACGGACATCGCCGAGCCCATGCGGTCCTCGGGCAGCTCCTCGCGGAGGATCGCGATGCCTATCGGATAGAGCCCGTACGACGCTGCCTGTAGCACGCGGGCGATGATCAGCAGCGCCAGCGACGAGGTGGTGGCGGCGAGAAGCGAGCCGACGAGCACGACGACAAGCACGGTCAACAGCACGTGTTTCTTGCTGTGCAGGTCGGCCAGCCGGCCGATCAGGGGGGTGGTGGCTGCCGCTGCGAGAAGGTTCGCGGTGACCGCCCAGCTGGCCGCTACCGTCGACACGTTCAGTTGATGGGCGATGATGCCGAGCACCGGAACGACGGCGGTCTGCAGCACCGCGACGGTCAGCACCACCACGGACAGGCCTGCGATGAGCACCCCGGGTCGCGCATTGCCGCCGAGGCCGGACCGCGTCGCTTCGGTCTCGACCACGGCCCGCTCCGATCGTTAGCTCATCTTCGGTTCGCTCGATTATGTCCCTTGGCCCAAAAGCGCCGACAACCGAGTGTGATCCGGCTCGCCACGCGGCGAACGTTCCGTACCGCTCGAAGAATCTGCGAAATTTCGAGCGGTAAGGAACGTTCGGCGGGAGTCGGTGCAATCCCTGCTAACCCAAAAGCGCCGACAACCGCTCATGCGGAAGCGCCGGCGAGCGGTGTCCGTCGCGGCCGACCATGTCGTCGTTGACGACCAGCGCGTTGAGCACCGCCTCCTCGACGGCCTGCACGACCGCGGTGTAGAGGTCGTCCATGCGGCCCCACGGCACGAACGTCAGCGTGCCGAACTCGTCCTGACCGGGTGAGCCGACGGGACCGACGGGAAACGCACTGGCCAAGCCCGGGACGTCCGCGGTGGAGAAGGCCAGGAAGATGTCGCCCGAGAAGTGGCTGCCCGTCGTCCCGGTGCGGGCCAGGCCCAGCGGAACGCGCCGAGCCAGAGCCTTGCACTGGCCGGGCAGCAGGGGCGCGTCGGTGGCGACGACCGCAATGACGGAGCCGGCGCCGGGAGGCGGCTTGAGGCCGAGGTCCACTTCGAACCAATCGCCCGCCATTGGGTTGTCGTCGAGCAACTCGGGGCCCACATGACTTCCGGCAACGGTCAATTCGACGCGGGCGCCGAAGTTCGCCTGGACGAACGCTGCCACCGTGAAGGTCCGTCGCCCGTAACCGACCCGCCGCGACGCGGTTCCGTTGCCGCCCTTGAATTCGTAGCAGTTCATCCCGGTCCCACCGCCGACGGATCCTTCTGCGACCGGACCCGCGCTCGCCGCGTCAAGCGCCGCCTCGACGTGCTCGGGCCGGACGTGTCCGCCGTTGATGTCGTTCAGGTAGCCGTCCCAAGTTTCCGCGCAGACGGGAAGGAGCCACTGCCGGGCGAGCTGCGGGTTGACGCGGTTGACCCAGCTGACGACGCCGGTGTGGCAGGCGCCGACCGCGTGCGTATTCGACAGCACGACAGGCAGATTGAACGAGCCTGCCTCATCGATCCAGGTGGTGCCGGTCATCTCGCCGTTGCCGTTGAGCGAGTACCAGCCGGCGGCGCACGGCTGTCCGACGCCGTCCCGGCCGCGCGGCAGAACCGCGGTGACGCCGGTGCGGACCGACTGGCCGTCGATCAACGTCGTCACTCCGACCTCGACGCCGGCGACGTCGGTGATCGCGTTGAGCGGCCCGGGTTCCCCGGAAAGGACGATGCCGAGCCCGCGCGCCCGTGGCCGACCATCTCTCGTGTGTGTCATGGTCACCCGACGAATCCTCGCCGAGTGACGTGGGCGCGTCGACTCCGACCGCCCGTGATCGAATGAACGCATGTCTTCCAGCGCACTGACCGAGCCGACCTTCACCGGTCACCGACCCTCTGCCGCCGGCGATCTGTCTGTTGAGACGCACGGCATCGCCCCGATCCCAGAGGATCAGCGGTACGGTTCGCCGGCTCGCCTGTTCACGGTGTGGTTCGCGCCGCAGGTCAACATGACAGGAGTGTTCACCGGCGCGCTGGCTATCGTGCTCGGGCTTGGCTTCTGGCTCGGTCTGCTGGCGATGGTGATCGGCACGGTACTCGGCTCGCTCGTGGTCGGGTACCTGTCGACCTGGGGCCCGCGGACGGGGACTGGTCAGCTTCCGAACTCGCGGATGGCGTTCGGGGGCGGGGTCGTGTTGCCCGCCGTTCTGCAATGGCTGGGGACGATCGCGTGGGACGCGCTGGTCGGCCTGTTCGGCGGGCAAGCGCTGTCGTTGCTCCTCGGCATCCCGTTCTGGCTGGCGGTGCTGGTCGTGCTGGCTGTGCAGGGCGCGGCGGGATTCTTCGGCTACGAGGTGATCCACCGGATGCAGGCGGTGCTGACCGTGGTGTTGTTCGTGACGTTCGTGGTGTTCGCGGTGAAACTCGTCGGGGGACATGCGATCGTCACGCCCGCGAGCATCAGCGGCGCGGACCTGGCCGGTGCGTTCGTGCTCGAGGTCACCATCGCGTTCAGCCTGGCGGTGTCGTGGGCCAGCTACGCTGCCGACTTCAGCCGCTACCTGCCTGCCGATTCGTCGCGGGCGCGAGTGTTCGGGTTCACGTTCGCCGGAATCGTGTTGGCGTACATCTTCATTCAGGGCATCGGCGTCGCAGCGGGCGACGTGGTTTCCGAGCAGACCGCGGAGGGTGTGCGGTCGGTGATGGGCGGAGGTCTGCTCGGCGGGCTGGCTCTGCTCATCATCGCGTTGGCATCCGTCGGCTCGGGTGTGATGAACGACTACAGCGGGTCACTGGCGCTGCAGACGATCGGGGTGAGAGTGCGGCGGCCGGTGTCGGCCGTGCTCGTCGCGGCGCTGGCGTATCCGCTCATCCTTTGGCTGAACGGCGCCGACACCGCGACCCGCTTTCAGGACGTGCTGCTGCTGGTGAGCTACTGGATCCCGGCGTTCGTCTCGATCATCGTCGTCGATTGGTTGCTGCGCGTTCGCGGCAGGACGACCATCAACCCGGCCGAGGAACCGACCGACCGGCGCGACGCCGTGGCCGCGGTGATCGTTTTCCTGCTCGCGTACGCCGCGGCGATCCCGTTCATGCATACGTCGCTGATCGAGGGTCCGATTGCCAAGGCGTGGCACGGCGCCGACATCGCGTATTTCGTGAACCTCGTCGTGGCGGCGGTCGTTTACGGCTGCTACCGGGTGGTGCGTGGACGCACGTCGGCATCCGTGGGCTGAGAAGTGGTGTCGATGAAGTCCTCGATCAAATCCACCACTTCACTGGGCCGTTCAACGTGAGGGAAGTGGCCGACGCCTTCTAGCACCTCCAACCGGCTCTCTGGCCGGGCGGCCTGCGCCGCGTAGGCGTGGTCGACCGGGATGATCCGGTCGCGGTCTCCCCAGATCGCCATCGTGGGCAGTTCGGCGGCCATGTGTAGTCGATTGAGTGCGCTGACGGCCTGACCGCGGTAGTCGACCACCGAGCGCAGCGTCCGCAGGAACGCCTGCCGCGTCTGCGGGTCGGACAGCGATGAATAGGCACTCCACACTTCGGCAGCGCGCGGAGATTGAATCCCCGCCCCGGAAAGCCACGTCCGCAGCTTGTTGCCGACAGTCAGAACAGGCTGCGGCGCGATGACGGGCAGTATCAACTCGGCGCCGGGGGCTGACAGCAGTCGCAGCGTCCACCCCACATCGGGACCAAGACCGCCGCTGCTGATCAGAATCAGCCGTTGACAGTAATCCGGATGCTGGTAGACGAACTGCATGGCCACGCCGCCGCCGAGCGATTGACCGACGATCGTCGCCCGCGATATTCCCAGCTCGTCGAGCAGGTCCCGGAGCCACACCGCGAACGCTCCGAGCGAGTAGTCGCCGCGGGGCTTGTCGGATTGACCATGTCCCAGAAGGTCGGGCGCGACGACGCGGTGTTTCCGCGACAGCTGGGGGATCACTGCGCGCCACGTTTCGGAGCTCCCGGCCATTCCGTGGATCAAGAGCAATACGCCATCGCCGCCGCCGAGATCGCGATACGCGACGCGATCACCGTGAAGTTCCAGGTACTTCATTTCGTTCATGGCGGTTCCCCCTATGACCTGATTCGTGTCACTGGTTTCCCCATAGTTGCATTGCCCAACAACAGTCTCAGTTCCGACCCTGAAACCGGGACAGGTAGAGCCAGGTGGGTTGGTAGCCGCGTCGTTCGTAGAGGCGAATGGCGTCGGTGTTGCCAGGCAGCGCACCGAGGATCAGGTCCTTGACTCCGATCGCGTGCAGGTGCTGCTCGAGTCGTTCGAGCAGTTCGGAGCCCAGGCCGCTGCCGCGGTATTCCGGTAGCACACTTAGCGATTCGATTTCGCCGATCCGCGAGTCGGTCTCCCAGGTATCTGGGATCCACGTCTCATCAACGGTCAGAACGTGTGCAAGCCCATAGCCCACGGCCACCTCGCCCGCGAACGCAAGCAGCAGCAGGGTGTCGGGCTTGGCCAGCAACTGTTCGTACAACTCGCGCCGGACCCGCCACGTCTCATCGTCGCTGACGTAGGGCGCAAGTTGCGGCATGGTTTCGGCGTGCCGGTGATGGACCGCCACCCACAGCGGGCCGACGACATCCAAGTCCGCCAGGCTGCCGGTGCGTACCTGCCAATCGGTCATCCGGCCAAGCTAGCGCCTTGCGCTGGTCTCGGCCGTAGCACCGCCGAATGTAACGACCGGCTTAGATCCTCTTCACTCCGTCGGCCACCGCGTGAAGCTTGTCGGGGTTGGCCACGTTGTGGACGGTGAGGATGCGGCCGTCGGCGTCCAGGTCGACGGTGAGGGTGGCGATGACGCGCCCGCCACCGGTGAGGACGATACCGGGCCCGCCGTTGATGTCGACGACTTCGGCTGCCATATCGGCGATTTCGACGCCCTCGTACGGGCGTTGGCTGGCGCCGACGATCCATCTCGCGACGTTGTCGATGCCGACGATCGGGCGCATCGCCTGGCGGACCTTGCCGCCGCCGTCGGTCCACAGCGTGACCTCCGGGGCCAGCAGTTCCATCAGTTCGTTGATGTCGCCACCGGTGATGGCGGCGAAGAACCGCTCGGTGGCTTCGCGCCTCTTGACGCGGTCGGTCTCGAACCGGGGGCGCCGCGCCTGAACGTGCTCGCGGGCGCGGTGGGCGGCCTGCCGGACCGCGGATTCGGACCGTTCGACCGCTTCACCGATCTCGGCGTAACTGAAGTCGAACACCTCCTTGAGCACGAACACGGCCCGCTCCAAGGGGCTGAGGGTCTCCAACACGACGAGCATCGCCATCGACACCGATTCGGCGGTGGCGACGTCGTCGGCGGCGTCGGCCTGAGTCAGGATCGGCTCCGGCAGCCATGGCCCCACATACGTTTCGCGTTGGTGGCGCGTCGAGCGAAGGCGCTCCATCGACAGGTTCGACACGATGCGGGCGAGGTAGGCCTTCGGATCGGAGACCTGAGAGCGGTCGTCCGCCGACCACTTGAACCATCCGTCCTGGACGACGTCTTCGGCGTCCGCGGCGGAGCCGAGGATCCGGTAGGCGATCGAGAACAACAGGTTCCGATGATCGGCGAACGTCTGCTGATCGGCGTTCATCTCGTGGGCCGGCCGCCGCGCCGCCAGGTCGCTGCTCCCAGCCCAGGCAGCGCCTTGAGCAGACGGTATGTGGGCCAAGGGCTGGAGCTCACCGTTTCTTTGTACGCGACCGCGAACCGGCCGGCCAAGTAGAGCCGCCCCGGGCTGTCGTCGGCGTGGGTGAACTGGATGACGGCGTCGTTGCGGCCGAGGCTGACCGGTTGGTGCACGTAGCCGAAGCGGAACTTCTTGGGCTGCTTGCCTTTCAGCTCGCGCGCGATCGAACCGGCCGCATGCAGTGCAGTCGGGATGCCGCTTTGGCAGGTGCCGTGCATGACCCCGTAACCCTGCCGGATCGCGGCCGCGTCGCCGACCGCATAGACGTTAACGTGCGAAACCGACCGCAGCGATTCGTCGGTGACGATACGGCCGCGGTCGTCGACGTCGAGTCCGGCCGCCGCCGCGATGGGCGACACCCGCACGCCCGTCGTCCATAACACCGCCCGCGCATCGACGACCTCGCCGTCGTCGAGCGCGACACCATCGGACATCACCTTGACGATCTCGACGCCGGCGCGGACCCGCACACCGAGGCGCTCCAGGCCCGCGTGCAGCCGCGCCCGCGCTTTGTCGCCCATCATCGACCCGGGAATCTCGCGGCTCAGCAGCACGACATCCAGTTCGGGGTGCTGCTCGGCGATCTCGGCGGCGGACTCGACGCCGGTGAGTCCACCGCCGGCCACGACGACGGTACCGTCCGAAAGCCGACCCAGGTGATCGGCGAGAAGCGTCGCGTCCTGTGCGCTGTTGAGGGTGTAGGCGAATTCGTCGACGCCGGGCACTGTCTCGGTGTCGGCGACGCTGCCCAGCGCATAGACAAGCGTGTCGTAGCGCAGCGTGTGCGTGTCGTCGACGCGGACGGTCTGCGCGTCGGCGTCGATGCCTGTCACCCAGCCCTGCACGAACTCCACACCGGTGCCCGCGAGTTGATCGGGGATTTGCAGGTCGGTCAGGGTCTGGCCGGAGGCGGTCTGGTGCAGTCGCAGTCGTTCGGTGAACCGGGGCTGCGGATTGACGATGGTGATGTGGGCGTCGTCGCGGTGTTTCAGGCGGCCGACCAACCCGGTTGCGGCGGCCATACCGGTGTATCCGGCGCCCAGGATCAGGATCTCATTCATCGTTTCTGCCTCTCGTTTGGCGGGCTGATACAAACCAGACGCAAGCAGGGCCGCGATTCGTGACATCGACTTCTGGGTAAATAACGGCATGCGTCCAAAGACACTGGTCAGCACAGTTGGAGCGGTGTTCGTCACTGCGCTGGCCGGTGGCCTGGCAAGCCGGCCTGCCGAGTCGACGTGGTACGCCAGGCTGAAGAAGCCGAGCTTCCAACCGCCACGCCAGGTCTTTCCGATCGTGTGGCCGATCCTCTATGCGGACATCGCCGCGGTGTCGGCGGCCACGCTCGACGATCTGCGCAATCAGGGCCGCGCGCAGGCCCGCACGTACACCGCACTGTTGGGCGTGAACCTGGTGCTGAACGCCAGTTGGACATGGCTGTTCTTCACCCGTCGTCAGCTCGGCGCGTCAGCCGTTGCGGCGGCGGCGCTCACGGCGAGCAGTGCGGATCTCACTCGGCGGGCTGTCGCCGCGCGCGGTCCGGCCGCTGGTGCCCTCGTCGCCTATCCGGCGTGGTGTGCGTTCGCGACGGTCCTGTCGACGCGCATCTGGCAGCTGAATCGCGACTGAGGGGGCTCAGGTGGCCGTCGAGGCGAAGACAGATACCGACGAGGAAGAGCGTCAGCGCGTCGCCGACCGCGTGCTCGGAATGCTTGAGGACGCGGTCTATTGGGGCATCGCCGTGGTGCTCGTCCTCGGTTCTGTCGCGCTGCTCATCGCGCAGTTCAACACGATGCTGCGACTCCGGAACACCCCAGTCGCCGCCGTGATGATCGAGATTCTCGACGGACTGCTGCTGATCTTTATCTTCGTCGAATTGCTTTACGCCGTGCGGTCGTGCCTGCGCTCGCGCGAGATAGTCGCGGAGCCATTCCTCATCGTCGGGATCCTGGCAGGCATCAAAGAGATCGTGGTGCTGTCGGTCGAGGCCGCGGCGCTGTTGAACAGGGGACCGGATTTCGCACGCGCGGTTGTGGAGATCGGTGTGTTGGGCGGGGTGGTGCTGGTTCTGGCACTGGCGGCATTCGTGCTACGCGAACGCCGGCGGGACACCGAGGATGCGGGTGTTCGCGCGGCCCAAGAACGGGTTCCGAGTTCGGAGTAAACCGGCCACCACATGCCCTGTTACCTGCGAGTATGGGGTTGTGACGCACCGCTGCGCGGTGTGGTCACGTCGGCTCGCGTGGGAGGGCGGATCGATGGCCCGAATGTCGTTTGCGTGCATCCTCTCGGTGCTGATGGTCGCGGTCGCGGCCTGTTCGGGCGGCGAGCGCGCCGCGACGACGACCACGTCGAGCGCGACCAACGACCACCCGCCCCGCGCGACGGTCGCGCTGATCACTCACCAGGCGCCCGGCGATACGTTCTGGGATCTGGTGCGCAGGGGCGCCGAAGCCGCGGCCGCGAAGGACGACATCGATCTGCGGTACTCCCACGATCCGGATGCGGCGGCACAGGCCGACCTCGTGCGGTCGGCGGTCAACGGACGGGTCGCCGGCATCGCCGTCACCCTCGCCAACCCCGTGGTGATGGCGCCGGCAGTGCAGAGTGCGGTCGCCGCGGGAATTCCCGTTGTGGCAGTGAATTCGGGGATCACGGCCTGGAAAGCGATGGGGGCGATGGAGTACTTCGGACAAGACGAGGCGATCGCGGGTCAGGCCGCTGGGGAACGCTTCACTCACGAGGGCGCACGGAACGTCCTGTGTGTGATTCACGAGCCTGGCCACGTCGGACTGGAGGCGCGATGTGACGGTGTGGCAAGAGGATTCACGGGCAAGACGCAGAAGCTGTATGTGAACGGCGTCGACAACGCGACCGTCAAGCGCGCGGTGACGGCACAGCTGCAGCAGGACTTCAGCATCGACCGCATCCTGACCCTGGGTGCCCAGATGGCACTGGCCGCGCGGGAGGCCGTCGCCGAGGCCAACAGCTACGCCAGGGTGGCGACGTTCGACACCAACGCGGGCGTCGTCGACGCGATCAACAAGGGCATGATCGAATGGGCGATCGATCAACAACCCTTCCTGCAGGGCTATCTCGCGGTCGACTCGCTGTGGCTGTACCTCACCAACAAGAATGTGATCGGCGGTGGCCAGGCGACGCTCACCGGACCGTCGTTCATCGACGATACGAACATCAAATCGGTCGCCCACCTCGCCGAGGCCGGCACCCGCTGACGCCGTGACGGTCATCTTCCTCACCGGCGACGTGATGACCGGCCGCGCGATAGATCAACTGCTGCCGCACCCGGGCGATCCGACGCTGCGCGAATCCTTTGTCACCGACGCGCGAAGCTACATCGCGTTGGCCGAGCAGACGAACGGGCCCATTCCGGCGCCGATCGACTTCGCGTGGCCGTGGGGTGAGGCCCTGGACATCGTCGACCAGTTCGCGCCTGATGTCCGGGTGCTCAATCTGGAGACCAGCATCACCGCAGGCAGCGAGTTCGCACCGGGCAAAGCGGTGCACTATCGTATGCATCCGGACAACATCGGATGCTTGGCGGCGATCCGGCCGGATGTCTGCGCGCTGGCCAACAATCACATCCTCGACTTCGGCTATCAGGGGCTGACCGACACTCTGCGAACGCTCGAGGACGTCGGAATACAAAGCGCCGGTGCGGGATTAGATGCTGAGAGGGCCGAGCGCCCGGCTGTCGTCGGGCATGTCGTGGTCGCGTCGTGCGGCATGGGATCGAGCGGCGTTCCGCACGCGTGGGCAGCGACGGGCCGGCGACCCGGCGTCGCATACGTGGCTGACTTGACCGACCGCAGTGCCAACACGCTCGCCGAGCGCGTGCTTGCGGTGAAAGGTGCTGGCGACGTCGCGGTCGTGTCCGTGCACTGGGGTTCGAACTGGGGGTACGACGTCGACAGCGCGCAGATCCACTTCGCGCACCGGCTGATCGACGCGGGTATCGATGTGGTGCACGGACATTCGTCGCACCATCCGCGGCCCATCGAGGTGTACCGCGGCAGGCTGATCATGTACGGGTGCGGGGACACCATCGACGACTATGAAGGCATCGCCACCTATGAGGCGTTCCGGCACGACCTGCGGCTGCTGTACTTCGCGTCAATCAACGACCAGTCGGGCGCTGCCTTGCGCATGGTGCCGATGCGGATGAGGAGAATGCGCCTCGAGCGGGCGCCCGACGGCGACGCCGAATGGTTACGCGCGAGCGTGACAGCGATGAGCCGGCGGTTCGGAACCCGAGTTGACACCGCGGCGGACGGCGTGCTGACGGTCCACGCAGCTTAGAGCGTGAACTCGAGATGCAGTTCGGTCAGGCCGCGCAGGATGAACGTCGGGACGTACCGGTAGTGGCGATCTTCTGCGTGGCCGTGCTTGTCCTCGGCGATTCTGATGTCGGTGGTGCGGTCGAGAAGACGCTCGATGGTAACCCGCGCCTCCCCACGGGCCAGTGGAGCACCGGGGCACGAGTGAATGCCTCTGCCAAATGCGATGTGACGCCGCGCGTTTGGACGCACTGGGTCGAACGTGTCGGGCTCGTGGAACTGATTTGGGTCCCGGTTGGCGGCGCCGTTGAGCACCATCAGGGTGGTGCCGGCCGGAATGTCGACGCCGCCAACGGCGCTTGCTACCCGCGACAGCCGGAAGTCACCCTTGACCGGGCTCTCGATCCGAAGCGTTTCCTCGATGAAGTTCGGCACGCGGTCGCGCTCACGGCGCAACAGCTGCTGGATGTCGGGGCGCTCCGCGAGGATCTTCAACGCGGAGCCCAGCAGGCGCACCGTTGTCTCCTGCCCGGCTGAAAAGACGTTGGTGGCCACGCGCACGACGTCGATGACCTCCGGCGTCGAGCCGTCCGGAAATGTCGCGGTGGCCAGGCCGGTGAGCACGTCCTCGCGCGGCTCGCGGCGGCGATCTTCGATATAGCGGGAGAACCGCTCGTACAGGTACTCCAGCGGGCCGTGCCGCAGGGTGTCGTCGCCGGTGCTGCCGACGCCGGCATCCGATCGCCCGAGCACCGCGGCGAACTCATCGCGGTCCTCCTCGGGTACGCCAAGCAGATCGGCGATGACGAGCAGGCTGAACGGCGCGGCGAACTCGCCGATGAACTCGCCGCGGCCGCCGGTCAGGAAGGAATCGAGGACGCGGTCGGTGAGCTCCCACATGAACGCCTCGTTCTCCTTGAGGCGCTTCGGCGTGATCAGCCCCATCAGCAGCGCGCGATGGTCGGTGTGAGTTGGCGGGTCAAGCGTGATGATCTGGTCGCTCATCGGGATGGCGTCGCGATGCGATGCGATCAGTTCGCTGACATCGTCGCCCTCGAGCGGGACGGGGAAGCCGGGGAAGGGTCCTGTCACCGACATGCATGAGGAGAACGTCGTCGCGTCGCCGAGGACCGCCAGCGCCTCGTCGTAACCCGTCACCATGACGACGTCGTGATGCGGCTCGCGCCGCACGGGGCACTTGTTGCGTAGCGCCGCGAGGTACGGGTACGGGTCGCTGACCAGCTCGTCGTCCCGGAAGAAGTCCTTTTCGGTGTCGCGCATCGCGGCAATGCTCCCTTGTGACCTAGTCGATCGTAAAGACGCTGGCTTTACGAATGGAAAGTACAGTACCATACGATCGTAAAGCTGAAACTTTGGCGGATTGAGAGGGTGGCGATGGCGAACTTGGTCACTGTGGGGGCGTTGGAGACCACCGATACCAGGACGCGACTGATCGAGGCGGCGATCGACCTGTTCACGCGGCACAGCTTCGCGGGCACGTCGCTGCAGATGATCGCCGACGAACTGGGGTTCACCAAAGCGGCTATCTACCACCACTTCCGGACCCGCGAACAACTGCTCGCCGCTGTTCTCGAGCCGATCCTCGACGAGCTTCGAACCGTGGTCGAATCCGCGGAGGCGAAGCGCACCGCGCACGCGCGGGCGGAGCACATGCTTACCGGGTATGCCGCGTTGGCGGTCCGGAATCGGGGCCTCGTCGCGGTGCTTGCCGCAGATCCCAGCGTTGCCACGGCGCTCAATGAGCGCTCCGAATGGGGCGACCTGATCAAGCGGCAGCTCGCCCTGCTCGCCGATGTCGACCCCGGACCGGCGGGCGAGGTCAAGGCGGCCATGGTGTTCGCGGGGATGGCCGGTGCCGTGGGACCGGCGGGGGCCGCCCTCGATGACGACGTGCTGCTCGATCATCTCCTCGACGCCGGCCGCCGCACCCTGGGTCTGCGGGCGCCGCGGCGGTTGCTGTGACTATCCAATTGCCAAAGTATTCAACCGATCTCATCGAAGGAAGGAACTTGCAATGAAGACGGCTGTCGTCACTGGAGGCGACTCGGGCATAGGCCGGGCGGTCGCGGAGCGGCTGCGCGCCGACGGCTATCACGTGGCCACGATCGACCTGAACCCATCCGACGACGACTTCGCGCACACGGCGGATGTCACCGACCGGGCGCAGGTGGAACAGGCGCTCTTGGCAATTCGCGCACAACTGGGACCGGTGACAATCCTGGTCAACGCCGCAGGCCTGGACGGGTTCAAACGATTCACCGAGATCACCTTCGACGAGTGGCGGAAGGTGATCGACGTGAATCTGAACGGTGTTTTCCACTGCACTCAGGCCGTGTTGCCCGACATGATCGACGCCGGTTGGGGCCGTATCGTGAACATCTCCTCGTCGAGCACCCATTCCGGTACGCCCTACATGTCGCACTATGTAGCGGCGAAGTCGGCGGTCAACGGCCTGACGAAGTCACTGGCGCTGGAATACGGACCCGCAGGCATCACGGTCAACGCCGTGCCTCCTGGCTTCATCGATACGCCGATGCTGAGAACCGCGGAAGCCCGCGGCATGATCCGCGACGTGCAGGCGACCATCGATGCGACCCCGGTCCGCCGCATGGGCAAGCCCGAAGACATCGCTGCCGCATGCGCTTTCCTGATCTCCGACGAGGCCGGCTACATCACCGGTCAGATTCTGGGCGTCAACGGCGGGCGAAACACGTAGCCGGGTAGGCGCTGTGCGACGATGGTCGGATGTCTACGGAACCGGCGCATTTCACGCTGACCGAGGGCGGGGCGTTCATGCCGACGCCGTTCGCCCAGAGTCACTGGGGCGACGACCATCTCAATGGGCCCGCCGTTGTCGGGTTGGCCGCGCGCGCACTCGAAAATCATTGTGGCGCACCGGACTTCATGACCGCCCGATTCACTGCTGACTTGTTCCGGGCCGCCCGCAATATCCCGACGACGATCGATGTCCGGATGGTGCGTGACGGCCGGCGGGTACGCAGCGCGGAATGCGATGTGGTGCAGGAAGCCCGCACGGTGACACGAGCCACGCTGGTGCAGTACCGGCGGTCGTCGGCACCGCCCGGCCATGAGTGGACCGCGCCGACCTCATTTGTGCAGCCGCCACCACCGGACGACTCCATCCTGCCGTTCGTGGGCAGCGATGAAGTGGGCTGGACGCGGTCGCCTGCGGCCCATCAGAACGACTCCCGTAAGCGCTTCTACAACAACGGCATCAAAGTGCTTGCGGGGGAGAACAACTCACCATTTGTCCGCGCGGTGATGCTCGCCGAGGCGACAAGCCTGGTGACCAACCTGGGCACACAGGGCATCGGCTATATCAACGGCGACCTGACAGCGGCGTTCGCTCGGTTACCTGTCGACGACTGGATCTGCATCCAGGCGGACTCGCACTGGGCGTCAGACGGGATTTCCGTCGGCACCGCCACACTGTTCGACGGTCAGGGCCCGTTCGGCTCGGGAATGGTCACCGCGGTAGCCAATCCCGCTGCGCAGATCGACTTTTCGAGCGAGTCGATACCGCTGAAGGGGCTCAACTACGAGTAGGGCGATGAGAGTCACCACAGGCGCCTACGCTTTCGGCCGTCCCCTGGAGTGGCCGAGTTGTTGTCGGGTGATTGCCGTGGCTGCGGCGCCACACTGATCGGCGCCCGAGTCACAGGCGTGCGCGTCACCCCGATATCCGGCTTCTGAGTTGGCTCGGGTGCAGCAGGTCGCGCCTGCGGGTACGGCTGGGTATCCGCGGAGCCGGCGTCCTCGTCCGGAGGAGGCGGCGGGGGTGGTGGCAGCGGCGGGATAGCCTCGACGGGTGTCGGCTGAGCGGTGCTCGGCGAAGGTTGGGCGGCGGTCGTGGATGCCTGCGGTGCCACGGAGGTCGGCTGGCCGGGGCCCGTCGAAGAAACACCAGGCCAGACGAGCAGGACAAGCGGTACACCGACAGCGGCGGCCGCAATGGCGATGAACGCGATCGTTGCCTGCTTGGTGCGATACCACGGCGCCGGGGGAGGCCGGAACGTCAGCGTGCTGTTATTCGAGGCGCGAAGCTGACCGTTGATCGTCCAGGTATTGACCGTGGGCGGCGCGAGCCGTCGGGCAGGTGGCGGGGGTTCGTCGCGTTCTTCGCCGACGTGGTGGACGGGTTCGCTGCGTGGAGGTTCGGCGACCTCGTCCACCGAAATGGAGTCGGTGACCAGCTCACGGCCGAACCACCCGTCGTCTTCATACGGGTCGTCCTGCGGGTAGTCGAAGCCCCGATCCGGCCGGGCTTCGCGCTCAATCACACACCGATGCTAACGCTGACGTGCAACGCAGTCGCAGCTCAGACGCTATCAGGGTGGTTCCGCGCCCTGAAGTGCCAGCGTATCAACGGGTTTCGATTCCGCGAGGAAGCGCCGTCTGCTACGTGACGTACGATCCGAAGGTGACCAGCACACCCGCGGAGGATCAGCGCCTGCGGGACCTCAAGCTGCTGCGACGCGTGCGCGACCGGATGGACCGCGAGTACGCCCAACCGCTGGACGTCGAGGCGCTCGCCCGCGGCGTGAACATGTCGGCAGGCCACCTGTCCCGCCAGTTCAAACTCGCCTATGGCGAGTCGCCGTACTCCTATCTCATGACTCGACGCATCGAGCGGGCGATGGCGTTGCTGCGTCGCGGCGACATGTCCGTCACCGAGGTCTGCTTCGCGGTCGGGTGCTCGTCGCTGGGCACGTTCAGCACGCGATTCACCGAATTGGTCGGCATGCCGCCCAGCACCTACCGAGAACAGACGGCCGGCGTGACGGAGGGGATACCGTCATGCGTCGAGAAACAAGTCACCAGACCGATCAGGAATCGAGAAGCGCCCGTCACTACGCTCCACCTAACGTGAGCCTCATGGACATCAGCATTCACTCGAGCTTCCTCCCGCACGAAGACCCGGAAGAATCCCTGACCTTCTACCGCGACACCCTCGGTTTCGAGGTTCGCCTCGACGTCGGTGGCGACAAGATGCGCTGGATCACGGTCGGTCCGCCGAACCAGGCGGATGTCAACATCGTGCTGTATCCGCCGGACGCCACTCCCGGCCTCACCGACGACGAGCGCCGCATCATCCACGAGATGATGGCCAAGGGGACCTTTGGCACGCTCCTGCTGGCCACCAAGGACCTCGACGGCACTTTCGAGCGGCTGCAGGCGGGCGACGTCGAGATTGTTCAGGAGCCGACCGAGCAGCCGTACGGTGTTCGGGACTGCGCCCTGCGTGATCCCGCAGGCAACATGGTCCGCATCCAGGAGCTGCGCTGAAAAATGCCGACCAAGCCCAAGGCGAAGCAGCAGATCGCGGACAGCCATGATCTGATCCGCGTGCACGGCGCACGCGAGAACAATCTCAAGGACGTCGACGTCGAACTTCCGAAGCGCCGGCTCACGGTGTTCACCGGGGTCTCGGGCTCCGGCAAGAGCTCGCTGGTGTTCGACACGATCGCCGCGGAATCGCAGCGGCTGATCAACGAGACCTACAGCGCCTTCATCCAGGGCTTCATGCCGAATCAGGCGCGACCGGAGGTCGACGTCCTGGAGGGCCTCACCACAGCGATCATCGTGGATCAGGAGCGAATGGGTTCCGACCCGCGCTCTACCGTCGGCACGGCGACCGATACGGGTGCGATGCTGCGCATCTTGTACAGCCGGCTCGGGAAGCCGCACATCGGGTCGCCGCAGGCGTTTTCGTTCAACGTCGCCTCGATAAGCGGAGCCGGTGCAGTCACGATGGAGCGCGGCGGCAGGACCGTCAAGGAGCGCCGCGAATTCAACATCGTCGGCGGTATGTGCCCGCGCTGCGAGGGTCGCGGCTCGGTCAACGACATCGACCTGACGGCGCTGTACGACGACAGCAAGTCGCTCAACGAGGGTGCGCTCACCATCCCCGGGTTTTCCATGGACGGCTGGTACGGGCGAATCTTCAACGGCTGCGGCTTCTTCGACCCCGACAAGCCGATCTGCAAGTTCACGAAGAAGGAACTGGACTCCCTGCTGCACAAGGAAGCGACCAGGCTCAAGATCGACGGCGTCAACCTGACCTACATGGGCCTGATCCCGCAGATCAAGAAGTCCTTCCTGGCGAAGGATGTCGAGGCGATGCAGCCACACATCCGCGCCTTCGTGGCGCGAGCGGTCACGTTCACGACGTGTCCCGACTGCGACGGCACCCGGCTGTCGGATACCGCCCGATCGTCAAAGATCAAGGGCAAGAGCATCGCCGACATCTGTGCGATGCAGATCAGCGATCTCGCCGAATGGATCGGCGGGCTGGACGAGAAGTCCGTCGCCCCGTTGCTGGCGTCATTGCGGCACACTCTCGACTCGTTCGTCGAGATCGGCCTCGGCTACCTGTCACTGGACCGGCCGGCCGGGACGCTGTCTGGCGGTGAGGCCCAGCGCGTCAAGATGATTCGCCATCTCGGTTCTGCCCTCACCGATGTCACCTACGTCTTCGACGAGCCGACGATCGGGCTGCATCCCCACGACATCCAGCGCATGAACGAGCTTCTGCTGCAACTGCGCGACAAGGGCAACACCGTGTTGGTCGTGGAGCACAAGCCCGAGGTGATCGCGATCGCCGACCACATCGTCGACCTTGGTCCCGGCGCAGGCGGCGACGGTGGTCAGGTGGTCTTCGAAGGCAGCATCCAGGGCTTGCGAAAGAGCGACACCGTTACCGGCCGTCATCTCGATGACCGGGCCTCGCTCAAGGAGGAGGTCCGCTCGTCGTCGGGTGCGCTGCAGGTACGCGGGGCGAACACCCACAACCTGCAGGACGTCGATGTGGACATCCCGCTGGGCGTGCTGGCTGTGTTGACCGGCGTCGCAGGCTCCGGCAAGAGCTCGCTGATCGACGACTCGGTGGCCGGACGAGACGGCGTGGTGACGATCGACCAGGGTCCGATTCGCGGCTCGCGGCGGAGCAACCCTGCCACCTACACCGGTCTGCTCGACCCGATCCGTAAGGCCTTCGCGAAGGCGAACGGCGTGAAACCGGCGCTGTTCAGCTCCAACTCCGAGGGCGCCTGCCCGACGTGCAACGGCGCCGGCGTCATCTTCACCGAGTTGGGTGTGATGGCCACCGTGGAGTCGCCGTGCGAGGAGTGCGAGGGCAAGCGGTTCCAGGCCTCGGTGCTGGAGTACACGCTGGGCGGCAAGAACATTGCCGAGGTGCTCGCGCTGTCCGTCACCGACGCGCTGGAGTTCTTCGGCGACGGCGATGCGGCCACACCGGCAGCGCACAAGATCCTCGAACGGCTCGCCGATGTCGGCCTCGGCTACCTGTCGCTCGGGCAGCCACTGACCACGCTGTCCGGTGGTGAGCGGCAGCGCCTCAAGCTGGCCTCGCACATGGGCGACAAGGGCGACGTCTACGTCCTCGACGAGCCGACCTCGGGCCTGCACCTCGCCGACGTCGAGCAGTTGCTTTCCTTGCTCGACCGGCTCGTCGACTCAGGTAAGTCGGTCATCGTGATCGAGCATCACCAGGCGGTGATGGCCCACGCCGACTGGATCATCGACCTCGGTCCCGGCGCGGGTCACGACGGAGGGCGGGTCGTCTTCGAGGGCACGCCACGTGACCTCGTCTCGAAGCGGTCCACCCTGACCGGCGAGCATCTCGCAGAGTATGTCGGCGGCTGACCGCGGCTACCACAACCACGGCGGAATCTCCGCAGGCAGCTGGACGGGTGGAATGTCGGCGGGTAGCTGAACAGCAGGGACATTCGAGGGCAGCTGGACGACGGGAATCGCGGCGGGCAACTCGACCGTGGGGATGTCGCTCGGCAGTTGGACGCTCGGCACATCGGCCGGGAAGGGGAACGGTGGCAGGCCGACGGGGATCGGCAGGTCGGGCAGCGGCAGCGCCGAGACGTTGGACGGCAGCGGGATGGTGGGCGCGGGTTGATCCGGCGGTGCCGCCGAAGCCCGTCCCTGCGCGCTGGCCAGCGCTATTAGCAAGGCACACAGCGCAATGCTCATGCGCGACATAACACCAGGTTAGGACCCCAGTCTTGCCAGACCTTCCGGAGTGGTTAAAGATGCCAGGAACCGACATTCGCTGGAGGCGCCGACGTGGCATTCGACGTGGACGCTCTGCGGCAGAAATACGCCTTTGAGCGGGACCGGCGACTGCGGGCCGACGGTATTGCGCAGTATCTCGAGATCGCTGGTCCGTTTGCTGGTTTTGCCAACGACCCTTGGTGCGATCCGAACTTCACGCGCGATCCGTTGTCTGACGAGGTCGATGTCGCGATCATCGGCGCCGGTTTCGGTGGTCTGCTCACCGCTGCCCGGCTGCGGGAACTCGGCGTGCGCAGCGTCCGGCTCATCGACAAGGCCGCCGACGTGGGCGGCACCTGGTACTGGAACCGGTACCCGGGCATAGCGTGTGACGTCGAGTCGTATGTCTACATGCCGCTGCTGGAGGAGTTGGGCTACATCCCAACCGAGAAGTACGCCAAAGGCGACGAGATCTTTGCGCACTGCCGACGCATCGCCGAACACTACGATCTGTATCGCGGTGCGTGTCTGCAGACCGAGGTCAGTAAGGTCCGCTGGGATTCAGCACTTTCGCGATGGATCATATCGACCAACCACGGCGACTCGATGCGGGCGCGCTTCGTCGCAATGGCCAACGGGTATCTGCAGAAGCCGAAACTCCCCGGAATCGAAGGAATTACGGCGTTCCAGGGACACGCATTTCATACCAGCCGATGGGATTACGACTACACCGGACCCGACCTCGCCAAGCTCTCGGACAAGCGAGTGGGGATCATCGGCACCGGCGCTACCGCTATCCAGTGCGTTCCGCACCTGGCGAGATCCGCCGAGCATCTGCTCGTCTTCCAGCGCACACCATCGACCGTCGATGTGCGTGGCAATCGCCCGACCGATCCGGGTTGGTCGGCGGATCTGGAAGACGGCTGGCAGCACCGCCGGATCGAGAACTTTCAACTGCTCACCGCCGGTGGTGAGGCCGAAGAGGATCTGGTCAACGACGCCTGGACGAGCATCGTCAAGAAGCTCTTCATGATGCGGCAGACCAAGGTTGCGGGGATGTCGGACGAAGAGCGTTTGCGCACAGCAGATATGGCCGACTTCGCCAAGATGGAGGAGATCCGGGCCCGCGTCGACTCGATCGTGACCGATCGCGGTACGGCGAAGGCTCTCAAACCCTGGTATGGCTACTTTTGCAAACGACCGTGCTTCCACGACGAGTACCTAGCGCGTACTTTAGCCGCATCGAGAGGCTGATCACCGAGCCGCCGGCCGGTGAGCACTGTGAGAACCTGGAGCGTTGGTCGACTTCTAAGTGTAGATCGTGCCCCGGCCGGTTGGTGAGGTCACCTGTAGCGCTCATGGGATGTCGTGCCACCGAGCACTGATCCATTAGGTTGCCGCTGGGTGTCCTTCGGCTCTGAATATGTTGCACCACAACAGAGTCAGGAGACGGATTGATGATCTTCGTCGGCGATGATTGGGCTGAAGACCACCACGACGTTTACGTGATGGACGCTGACGGTAAGAGGCTGGCTCGCGTCGACTGCCCGAAGGGCTGACTGGCATCCGACAGTTGCACGAGTTGATTGCCGATCACGTCGAGGAACCCAACCAGGTGGTGATCGGCATCGAAACCGATCGCGGCCTGTGGGTGCAAGCGCTGGCGCGGCCGGCTATCAGGTGTTCGCGGTCAACCCGCTGGCAGTGCCCGCTATCGCGACCGCCATCACGTCTCCGGCGCGAAATCCGATGCCTGCGATGCCAAACTGCTGGCCGATCTGGTACGCACCGATCGCCACAACCATCGCCCTATCGCCGGCGACAGTCTCGACGCCGAGGCGATCAAGGTGCTCGCCCGGGCCATCAGAACCTGATCTGGTCACGTACCCGACACACCAATCGGATGCGCAGCGCGTTGCGCGAGTACTACCTGCCGCCCTGTGGCCTTCGAGGACCTTGCCCACGGCGATGCCCTAGGTGCTGGGCCGGCACCAGCCCTGAGCAGGCGCCCACCTGAACTTGACTGCGATCTAGTCCGCGCTCAAACGCGGTGGCGCAACGCAATATCGCTGCACGCGCCCGCAAATCCGGGCCGCGCTGGCTCCGAACAGCTGCAGCACCCGCAGGTCACTGCGGCGTTCGGCTACCACCCGCGCCGCGTCGGCATCATCGCCGAGCTGAACCGCCAATCGCACACCTTCAACCGGGACAACGTCACCCTCGTCGACACACAGGGTCGCGGTGTCGAGGCGATATCGGCGGCCGGTGTCGTGGTAGCCGGCGCGCAGCACAGCATTGATTGCCTGATCTTTGCGACAGGGTTCGAGGTCGGTACCGACTATTCACGGCGCACGGGTTTCGAGATCATCGGTCGAGAAGGCTTGACACTGACCGACAAATGGCGTGATGGTGTCCGCACCGTGCACGGCCTGAGCGTCCACGGCTTCCCGAACTGTTTCATCCTGAGCATCGCCCAGTCGGGCTTCACCGTGAACTTTCCGTATCTCCTCGACGTTCAGGCGCGGCACGCGGCGTGGGTGATCGCGTGGGCATTGAGAAACGACGCAATCGAGATCGAAGCCACCCCCGAGGCTGAAACAGCATGGGTTGAAACGGTCGTCGCACGCTCTTCGGCGAGCGCAGGGCGGGCGAAGTCATGCACGCCCGGGTATTACAACAGGGAAGGCCAGGCCAACGCGAAGACCCGCCAGGGCAGCTTCTTCTACGGTAGTCCCACCGAATACGCCGACATTCTCGAAGCGTCCAGGGCAGCCGCGACACCGGAGGGATTCGAGGTTCGATGAGTTCCGGTCCCCGATTCCTCGCGGGTCGCGTGCTGGCGCTCAGCCACCGCCATTCACCGCGCGTTCTGATCATCGGCGCCGGATTCGGTGGACTCGCCGCGGCGGTGGCGCTGCGGCGCAAGGGCATTGATGACCTGTTGATCGTCGAGCGAGCCGACGGCGTCGGTGGAACCTGGCGCCAGAACGTGTATCCGGGCGCAGCCTGCGACATCCAGAGCCACTTGTATTCGTTCTCGTTCGCGCCCAACCGGGCATGGAGTCGCACCTACGCCTATCAGCCGGAGATCCTTGCCTATCTGGAGACGGTCGCCGACGACTTCGACCTTCGCCGTCACCTGATGCTCGGCACTTCCGTGCGCAGGGTCGTCTGGAACGAGGAAGCGCAGCATTGGGATGTGGAGCTGGCCAGCGAGGGTGCGAACCGCGTGATAGTCGCTGACGTCGTCGTCAGCGCTGTCGGATTGTTCGGCGCCGTGAGATATCCGGACATCGATGGGCTTGCCGATTTCTCCGGCGAGGTCATGCACACTGCGCGGTGGGATACGTCCGTCGACTTGACGGGCAAGCGCGTCGCGATCGTCGGCACGGGCGCAAGCGGCGTGCAGGTGGTACCCGAACTCGCCCACACCACAGCGCAACTGACGGTCTTCCAGCGCACGCCACCGTGGATGGTGCCCAAGGAGGATCGCCCTTACACCATCGAGGAGCTTGCGCGATTCCGTCGGCACCCGTGGGCGGCGCTGCGTGAGCGGTGGCGGCTGTGGAAGTTGCAACACGACAACACCGCGTTGACGCCTGACCATCCGCGGCTGGCCGTGGTTCAGGAAGTGTCCGAGAAGTTTCTGCGGCGACACGTCGCGGACGACGAGCTGCGGGATGCGTTGACACCTCGCTATCCGTTCCGATGCAAGCGGGTCCTGCTCGGTGAAAAGTACTACGTCGCACTGCAACGCCCGCATGTTGATCTGGTGACTGACCCGATCGAACGGATTACCAGCACATCCGTTGTCACCGCAGGCGGCAAGATCGTCGATGTCGACGTGTTAGTGCTGGCGACCGGCTTCGAAACCAGCCGCTACCTGTCCGGACTCGATGTCATCGGGATAGCAGGCGAAAATCTGCACGATCGTTGGGGTTTGGACCCGCGCGCCTATCTGGGCGTCGCGGTCAGCGGGTTCCCGAACTTCTTCATGCTGTACGGCCCGAACACTAATCAGGGCGCCAACTCCATCATCTACATATTGGAGGCCGGTGCACGGCTGGTGGCCAGTGCCGTGAGTCGGCTCGCGCATCGAGGCGGCTTCGTCGATGTGCGGCCCGACGCCGAGCACCGGTTCAACGAAACGATCAACTCTGAGCTGGAGCGGACGATCTGGACGCGATGTGACAGCTACTACCGATCACCCTCCGGTCGTATCGTCACGCAGTGGCCGCACTCGGAACTCGACTACGCACGGGAGACGTGGCGATTACGGCCGCGCGATTGGCTCCATATCAACTGACTCACGAGATCCCGAAATCGATTACACCGCGGATGAGTTCACCATTCTTGAGATCCGCGTAAGCGTCGTTGATCTCGTCGAGCCGGTATCGCTTCGTCACCATCTCGTCGAGCCGCAACTCGCCGGACTGGTAGAGCCCGGCCAGCATCGCGATGTCCGATCGGGGATTGCAGGACCCGAAGACGGTGCCGCACAGGTTCTTGTTCATCAGGATGAAGTCCTGCACGTTGACGTTGATCGGCCCGATCGATCGTGACGGCAACCCGGTGAGCACGCACGTGCCGCGCGCTTGGACTCGACGGGCTCGACCGCGACGATGCACGACGCGCCGTTGATGCGCGCGCCCTGCAAGGCCGCTGTGCCGATGCCACCCGTGCCGACGACGACAACGGTGTCACCCTCGCGAACGTTGGCTCGGTGGACCGCCGACCCGTATCCGGTTGGGATGGCGCACGCCAGCAGCGCTGCCGGGATCAGCGGTAGGTGCGGGTCGACCTTCACGATCGAATCAGCGGACACCACAGTGTGTTCGGCGAATGCGCCGATCTTCGAGACGTGTCCGAGATTCTGGCCATCGGTCGTGTGATGCCGAAACGTGTGATCCGTCGGCATCCCAGGCGCGAGCGTGCCGGCGCCGACGTCGCAGATGTATTCCATGCCAGATGTGCACCACCGACACTTCCCGCATACCGCCACGAACGACGTCACCACGTGGTCGCCGGGGGTGAACTGGGATACCCCGTCACCGACCTCGATGACGACGCCGGAGCCCTCGTGGCCGCCGATGGTGGGCGACATCGACGGCAGCCCGAGCGTGCCGAGAACGTCCTTGGGCGCGGCCATCAGGCCCTGCCGAATGTGTTCATCGGAGTGGCACAACCCCGCGGCAACGAGCTGCAAGAGCACCTCGCCGGCGCGCGGCGGGTCGAGATCGATGTCCTCGACCGACCACGGTGCACCGTATTCGTGCAGTACCGCGGCGCGGGTTCGCATCAGCCGTCAGGAGTCTCGCTGCGTGGACCGGCTTTTCGAGGACCGCTTTCTTGTCGGGGCTTCCGTCGTGCGGGTGGCGAGTCGGCCCAGGGTGGAGACGCCTGGAACCGAGGACACCGCCTTGTAGACGTCGTTTCCCGTCGCGACGAGTGCTTCCAATTGGGGCAACAATGCGTCCATCGTCCGGATCATCGGATCGGCGAGGGCGAGATACCGCTCGACGCGGTCGAGCGCAGTGTTGAGGCGCTCGGTGGCCTTCGCCAGATTCTGCACAAGGTCCGGTATTTGACCTGCGAGTTGGAGCGAAGCGGGTGGGATACGCATCGCTCCGCTGGCGACGGCCTGCGCGGTCTCCGCTGCCGCCTGTGCGGCCTCCGCCGCCGCCTGCGCGGCAGCCTTGATGTCTTTCGGGCTCGGAACCTTCTGGCTCTTCATATGACAACGATGCCGTATGCCGGCACGACTGTGTGGGATTTGCCGGGTGCAACATCCCGCCCGAAACTGATCTTTTTGATCGATGGATCGGCGACAATACTCGCCGGGGGCACTGTCTGCGGCGACGAAATGGAGTAGCCGGGTGTTGCGAGGGGGCGTTTTCATCGGTGTCGACCGCACCAAGGGTGGAATGCCAACGCTGCGCGCCGCAGCATCCAGCGCCAAGAAAATGTACGACTGGGCGATCGATCCCGCACTTGGGGGGATGGCGGCGAACTGCGTCCGCCTGATCTCCGATGCAGACGGCGCCGTCGTTACGGTTGAGCAGATCAAGACCGCGGTGCGCGATGTCATCGCGGGAGGCGTTGATCAGCTCATTCTGTACTTCTCGGGGCACGGCATGATCATCAACAACCTCGAGACGTGGCTACTGAGCGAGGCGCCGGATGACGGTGACGCGGCGATCAGCGTCACACGGAGTGCCCAAGGCGCTCGGTTCGGTGTCACTCCCCATGTCGTGATCGTGTCCGATGCGTGCAGGACCCCCGCACAGGAGCTTCAAACACAGTCGGTCAATGGCGCTTCGGTGTTCCCGAACAATCCGACCGAGGCACCCGAGAAGCGTGTCGACGTCTTCTATGCCACGGCCCCCGGACGGGCAGCGCTGGAATTGAACACGACTGATTCTCAGGGCATTTACACCGAGGTCTTGCATGGGGCGCTGATCGGCAAGGCGCCCGACGTGCTCGAGCCGGGAGAAAGCGGTGACGCAGCGCGGTACATCTGGTCGGGCCCGCTGGGTGAATACCTGGAAACCGCGGTCGCAGAGCGGCTGATCGCGCTGCATATCGACAGAGATCAAACGCCGAAGTTCGATGTGCAGTACGGCAAGAAGAACCTACGGTGGCTGGCCCGTGTGGTCGTCGCGCGGCCTCGCGGTGGGATACCGCGGTCGCCGCTGGACCGGAAGTACGGGGCACCGGCCACGGCTACGCCGCTGCAACCCAGGCGTAGGCGGGACGTGTCAGCGCTTGATGAAGCCGTCACCGTCAGCCAGGTTGCGGAAGGTCTCGTGCGGGCGATCGGCAACGAGCCCGATAGTCCATTCGGCGAACACCTCGCGCTGGCCGAGCGAGCACCGGCGCCGGGCACGAAGCGCTTCGTCGAGTCGGTAAAGGCTCTGGCGCAACCGTTTTTCGAGTCAGGAGCAGATCCCCAAGCGGCGGTCAGGGTGCGGGGCGCACAGCTCGTCAGCGCAACGCCGTTCGATAAAGGTCGTCCGTCAAACGTATTGGTGGAGTTCGACAACCACACGGTAGCGCTAATGCCGGTGCTGCCCGACTCCGTCACCGAGATCACCGTGAACGATCGTGAGATCGTCGCGGTCTCGTTCGAGAGGCCATCCGGACGGTCGAACAGACTTGCTGAGATACGTGCGGTGGTCGCGGCATCCGTCCAGCAGGGCCGTTTTCGGTTGGCCGACGACGGGCGTGATGTGGCGCGGAACCTTCAGGTGCTCAACGGCGAGGATCCTGCGCTTGCGGTGTATGCCGCCTACTCGTATTACGAGATGCAAGCCCATGAGCGACTGCAACAGATGAATGACGCGCTGTTGGACCAGTTGGACGGCTACACGCTGTTCGACGTGGCGCTGTTGGCCGGTTATCTGAATCAACGGGTACCTCGGCACACAGTGGTGCCATTCGTCCCGCTGTTGGTCCAAGGCTGGGAATTGTTAGACGACTTAGGGATTGGCGATATGGAGTGGTTCGAGCGGATGCGTCCGATGGTGCTTTCATCGTTGTGGACGGTGTTCGACTTGTCCGCTCGAGATCATCTGATGGCAATGATGCGTGCGATCGGACCTAGGTGAAATCGAGTCGAGGAGGGGACTGTGGCTAGGGAACTTGTATTCGTGCATGGCAGAGGGCAGGGTCATAAGGACGCGGCCGCGCTCAAGCGTGAATGGGTGGATTGTCTGGCGGCGGGCTTGGCGAAGAACGACCCGCCTCTTCCGCCGATCGATGAAAGTATCGTGCGATTCCCGTATTACGGGGATGCGCTCGATCAGATGACCGCGGGTACGCCACCCGACGAGGCCGCCGAGGTCATCGTCAAGGGCGAGCCGCAGTTGGACGCCGGTGCGAAACGATTCATGCTGTCCGTATTCGACGAGATCCGCAGCGAGCAAGGCGTTTCCGACGAGGAGGTGCTCGCCGCGTCCGGCGAGCAGATCACCGAGAAAGGCCCGCTGAACTGGCCGTGGGTACGTGCGGTTCTGCACAAGCTCGATACGATGCCGCAGGTCAGTGCCGCGACCATCGCGCTGGCGACCTATGACGTCTACCAGTACCTGACGAACGGGGTGATCCGCCGCAAGATCGACACCGGGATGATGGGCGCGATGACGGCGGGCGCTGAAAGCGTGGTAGTGGCGCATTCGCTGGGCACCGTCGTCGCGTACACCCTGTTGCAGCGGGAGGGTGGACCACGGAACTGGAACGTGCCGTTGTTTGTCACGGTGGGAGCGCCGTTGGCGGTCAACGCGATTCGCAATCTGACTC
The DNA here is from genome assembly GCA_963698965.1 of uncultured Actinomycetota bacterium. GTDB lineage: Bacteria > Actinomycetota > Actinomycetes > Mycobacteriales > Mycobacteriaceae > Mycobacterium. The sequence continues at coordinate 884 of CAVOSY010000010.1, read as the reverse complement.
CGGGTGTCGGCGAGGTGGGGGGTAACCGGACGCCGGCCTGTGTGAAGACGTGGTTCAACGCGATGGATCCCCGCGACGTGGTCGCGTTGTATCCGCTTGACGTCGAGCATTTTCCACTGACGCCGCCGGACCGGCCGATCGAGAACAAGACCGACGTGGACAATCCCACTGACAATCGGCACGGGATCAGCGGATACCTCGGCGATCCCGTGGTGGCCAAGCGTATCTACGACGCGGTACACGCGTAATGAAACACGTTGCCGGCCAACGAACTCCGTGGGTCCCCTCGCGCGTGGCGTGCCGAAAGGGCAGTTAGTCAGCCGCCGCCAGCTTCCCAAGTCTGCGTAGCGACGATTCGATGACGTTCCGCTGCATCTCCAAACGCTCGGCTTCGGCCTCCGGAATGTCGACGTGAACAGAGATTATTGTGCCGCCGCCATCTGCGGGTTGGAGGTACCACTGGAACACCAGATCGGAGACCATGCAAGAGATGGTGACGCGCCGATCGTGTGGCCGGGCATCCATAGCCTGCGGCATGGGGAAGTCGGGATAGCCGTCGACGAACATCGTGTAGTCCCCGTCGTCGCCGGGGACTGTCGATGCGATCCCGGTCCACCATTCTGGAAATCGCACCGGGTCGTACAACAACATCCAGACGTCTTCCGGTGAGGCGGGTGTCTGCGTCGAGTCGTCAAAGGTTGGCATGGTTGCTCCCTGCGTTGAGTTGGGCTAGGTCGGCAAGCACGGTGTTGAGTTCTTCGGCCGGCGAGATCTGACCAATCACCGGCCGTCCGAGATCGGCCAGCGCGGCGGTCGATCCTGTTGCGTCGGTGGTTTGGATGCGGCGGCGCCAGCCCGCTGCGGCGCGCTCCAAATAGCGCTGC
>CAVOSY010000009.1:0-219187 GCA_963698965.1 uncultured Actinomycetota bacterium | reverse complement strand
ATCGCCGGGTTCCAGCTCACCGACGGCACAGCGACGCCCGGCAAGACCATCATCCTCAAGGGGCCCGACGGCGAACAGTTGGTCGGTCTGGTCGATCCCCAGGCCAACACCGGCGAAAGCCTGGTCGATCGCCACTGTCCGACGGCACCTTCTGGGTATCCGACGAATACGGGCCGTTCCTCGTCCACTTCGACGCGAATGGCAAAGAGATCGAACGGCTTCCGCCGTTCAAACGGGTCCTGCCGCGTGAGTTGTCGTTGCGCAGCCCGAATCAGGGGATGGAGGGCCTCACCATCACGCCGGACGGCTCGACGCTCGTCGGCATCATGCAATCCGCACTCAAGACGCCAGGTCTCGAGGGTTCGGCGAAATCGGTTCCCCTGGCACGCATCGTGACGGTGAACCTGGCGACGAAGGCAGTGAAGGAATACCTGTATCCGCTCGCCAATCCTGCGGAGACGAAGGTCGCGGTGTCCGAGATCACGGCGCTGAGCAACACCCAGTTTCTCGTCGACGAGCGCGATGGCGAGCTGCAACCCGGTGGCAACAAGAAGATCTACATCGCTGACATCGCCGATGCCACCGATGTGGGGCCCGGCGCCAACGTGCCCGGCGGTGTGTACCGCGCCGACGCGGGCGGATTGCAGCTGGACGGCAAGCCCGTCGAAACGCTGGTCGGCGTCAGCAGCGACGCGGCCGCCGTCGACAAGCTCAGGTCCCTTGGCGTCACCGTCGCATCCAAGACGCTGAAGCTGGACCTCGGGGCGTTGTTGACCGAATTGAACGACAGGGGCGAATTCTTCGGACACGACAAGATCGAAGGCCTCGCCACCCCGGACGGCGGCAAGACGCTCGTCGTCGCCAACGACAGCGACTTCGGGCTGGCCGGCATCGAGTCGCAGACACCGCCGTTCAAGCTCAAGCCGAAGGTGCTGGCCAATGGGGGCCCGGATACGGGCGAGTTCCTGGTTGTCGACACCACCAAACTGCCGCCGCAGACCCGGGTAGACGGTCCGTCAAGGTCGGCTGACGTCCCCGCGTGGATTTTCTTGCGCCGAACGTGGGTTACCCGCACGTTTTCTCGCGACGAAGCGTGTGGGTAACCCACGTTCGGCGGGCCTCGACGTGACAGCAGTCGTAGCGTGGAGTGGTGACACAACCTCATGATCTGCCCCGGACCGTTGGCGAGCTCAGGGCCTCCGGTCATCGCGAGCGGGGCGTCAAGGCCGAAATCCGGGAGAACTTGCTGGCCGCACTGGCCGAGGGCCGCGACGCGTGGCCCGGCATTCTCGGCTTCGAGGACACCGTGATACCGCAGCTGGAGCGGGCCCTGATCGCCGGGCACGACGTGGTGCTGCTCGGTGAGCGCGGGCAGGGCAAGACGCGGCTGTTGCGGGCGCTGACCGGGCTGCTCGATGAGTGGACGCCGGTGATCGACGGCGCCGAGCTGGGCGAGCATCCGTACACGCCGATCACGCCCGAGTCGATCCGCCGCGCCGCCGAACTGGGCGACGACCTGCCTATCGGTTGGAAGCACCGCAGCGAGCGGTACACCGAGAAGCTGGCCACCCCCGACACCAGCGTGGCCGACCTCGTCGGCGACATCGATCCGATCAAGGTGGCCGAAGGCCGCAGCCTCGGCGATCCGGAGACCATCGCTTACGGCCTGATCCCGCGGGCACACCGCGGCGTCGTCGCCATCAACGAGCTGCCCGACCTGGCCGAGCGCATCCAGGTGTCGATGCTGAACGTGATGGAGGAGCGCGACATTCAGGTGCGCGGCTACACGCTGCGGCTGCCGCTCGACGTGCTCGTAGTCGCCAGCGCCAACCCCGAGGACTACACCAACCGCGGCCGCATCATCACCCCGCTCAAGGACCGGTTCGGCGCCGAGATCCGCACGCACTACCCGCTGCAACTCGAGGCGGAGGTGGGCGTCATCAAGCAAGAGGCACATCTGGCCGCCGAAGTGCCCGAGTATCTGCTGCAGGTGCTCGCCCGGTTCGCCCGCCACCTGCGTGAGTCGCATTCGATCGATCAGCGGTCGGGTGTCTCGGCGCGGTTCGCCATCGCCGCCGCGGAGACCGTCGCCGCCGCGGCCCGGCACCGTTCCGCCGTGCTTGGCGAGTCGCATCCGGTGGCCCGGGTATGCGATCTCGGCACCGTCATCGACGTGCTGCGCGGCAAGCTCGAATTCGAATCCGGCGAGGAGGGGCGCGAGCAGGCGGTGCTCGAGCACCTGCTGCGGCGGGCCACCGCGGACACCGCGCAGCGGCTGCTCGGCGGCATCGACGTCGGACCGCTGGTGACCGCGATCGAGAACGGCTCGGCCGTCACCACCGGCGAGCGGGTATCGGCGAGGGCCGTGTTGGACGCGGTGCCCGAAGTGCCTGCGATCGCCCAGGTTCAGCAACGCCTCGGCGCGCACTCCGACGGCGAGCGCGCGGCCGCAGTCGAATTGGCGCTCGAGGCTCTGTATCTGGCCAAACGCATCGACAAGGTGTCCGGCGAAGGTGAGACCGTTTATGGCTAGGCACAGCCGCGCGACGATCAAGCAGCGAGGAACGAGCTGCGATGAGGAGTGCGGCAATGGCTAGGCACAGCCGCTCGTCCCGGTACTCGGCCTACACCGGCGGGCCGGACCCGCTGGCGCCGCCCGTCGACCTGCGCGAGGCGCTGGAACAGATCGGCCAGGACGTGATGGAGGGCAGCTCGCCGCGGCGAGCGCTCTCGGAGCTCATGCGGCGCGGCACCAGAAACATGCGCGGCGCGGACAGGTTGGCCGCCGAGGCTAACCGTCGGCGCCGGGAGCTGTTGCAGCGCAACAACCTTGACGGCACGTTGCAGGAGATCAAGAAGCTGCTCGACGAGGCCGTGCTTGCCGAGCGGAAAGAGTTGGCTCGCGCCCTCGACGACGACGCGCGGTTCAACGAGATGCGGATCGAATCGCTGCCGCCGTCGCCTGCCAAGGCCGTGCAGGAGCTGTCCGACTACGACTGGCGTAGCCAGGAGGCGCGCGAAAAGTACGAGCAGATCAAGGATCTACTCGGCCGGGAGATGCTCGATCAGCGGTTCGCCGGGATGAAGCAGGCGCTGGAGAACGCCACCGACGAGGACCGTCAGCGGGTCAACGAGATGCTCGATGACCTGAACGACCTGCTGGACAAGCACTCTCGCGGCGAGGACACGCAGCAAGACTTTGACGACTTCATGGCCAAGCATGGCGAGTTCTTCCCGGAGAACCCGCGCAACGTCGACGAACTTCTCGACTCGCTGGCCCAGCGGGCGGCCGCCGCCCAACGATTCCGCAACAGCCTTTCGCCGGACCAGCGCGCCGAGTTGGATGCGTTGGCGCAGCAAGCCTTTGGTTCACCGTCGCTGATGAACGCGCTCAACCGGCTCGACGCGCACCTGCAGGCGGCCCGGCCAGGGGAGGACTGGACCGGCTCGTCACGATTCTCGGGCGACAACCCGATGGGAATGGGCGAGGGCACACAGGCGCTAGCCGACGTCGCCGAGCTCGAGCAGCTCGCCGAGGCGCTTTCGCAGAGCTACGCAGGCGCCACGATGGACGACGTCGACCTCGACATGCTGGCCCGCCAACTGGGCGAGGACGCGGCCGTGGACGCCAAGACACTCGCCGAACTGGAGCGGGCGCTGGTCAACCAGGGCTTCCTCGACCGCGGCTCGGACGGGCAGTGGCGGCTCTCCCCGAAGGCGATGCGTCAGCTGGGCCAGACGGCGTTGCGTGATGTGGCGCAGCAGCTTTCGGGTCGCCATGGTGAACGGGACACCCGTCGCGCGGGTGCGGCAGGAGAGTTGACCGGCGCGACGCGGCCATGGCAATTCGGCGACACCGAGCCGTGGAACGTCACCCGGACGTTGACGAACGCGGTGCTGCGGCAAGCCGGCACGGGGGTGGCGGAGCCACCGCTTCGGATCACCGTCGAAGACGTCGAGATCTCCGAGACCGAGACCCGCACGCAGGCCGCGGTGGCGCTACTGGTCGACACGTCGTTCTCGATGGTGATGGAGAACCGATGGCTGCCGATGAAACGGACGGCGTTGGCGCTGAACCATCTGGTCAGCACCCGGTTCCGCTCGGATGCGTTGCAGATCATCGCCTTTGGCCGCTACGCCCGGACCATGACCGCCGCTGAACTGACCGGGCTGGAGGGCGTCTACGAGCAGGGCACCAACCTGCATCACGCACTGGCACTGGCTGGACGCCACCTGCGCCGTCACCCCAACGCGCAGCCGGTCGTGCTCGTCGTCACCGACGGCGAGCCGACGGCGCACCTCGAGGACGTCGACGGCGAAGGCACATCGGTCTTCTTTGACTACCCGCCGCACCCGCGGACGATCGCCCACACGGTCAAGGGCTTCGACGATATGGCCCGGCTGGGAGCGCAGGTGACGATCTTCCGGCTCGGCAGTGATCCGGGCCTGGCCCGGTTCATCGATCAAGTCGCCCGCCGCGTCGAGGGCAGAGTGGTGGTGCCCGATCTGGACGGGCTGGGCGCCGCGGTGGTCGGCGACTACCTGCGCTCGAGGCGCAGGCGCTAGCCGGGGCCCGGCAAACCGGCACCCTGCGTCGCTTCCGCGGATCGGCTGACCAGCACCGGTGCAGCGTCCGGCCAAGTCTGGACGCAATAATCCTGGTGATTTACCTTCAGCAAAGCTGTGCCTAGCGCCGTGCTCGCGATTCGAGGCAGGGCGTGTGGCATTTCGAGAGGTGATGGCACGCGGCGAACATGTGCGCCATGGGCCGGACGTCAACACAATAGTTCTTCGGTGCAGACGTTAACTGGCTAGCCGTTAGCGCCTGACCGGTGTAATGCGGATCCACTAGTTGACATGCCTGTCACAACCATTCGACAACACAAGAGTGACTGATGTGGCTTGTGTGGCGGGTGTTACTGTTTGCTCTCCGTCAGTGGTCCGGGTGGTCCGTGAACGGAGCCGTCCGAGTTATTGACGTTTGTGTGTTTCTCCATGCGCGGCGTGGTGAGTTACGATATTTTTCCCAGGTCGGGATTGATTCTCGGCGACTGGCAAGCATGTCGACGCGCGGCGGGTCGGCCTTAGAGAGGAAACCTGATGGCGAAAGAAATGGCGATGTCTCTACAGGCGCGGCGTATTGGCCCGGTTGTCGCGACCGGCATATCACTTGCTACTACTGGCATCCTCGCGGCTGTACCGGCGATAGCGCCGTCTGTGACCGCTCGGGAGGCACAGGTCGTCGCGGAGGCCCATAAGGCGTTGTCGACGGCTCAAGTCAATCTCGCCGCGTTGTCTGACGCGCTCTTGGCGTTTTCGGGGGGTGGACCTGTAGGGGCGCTCCTTGCCGGCCTTGTCGGCCCCGATGCACAATCGGCGTTCCAGGATGGTGGGCCGGTCGGGGCGCTTCTCTTCGCGCTTGCCGGCGATAACGCAGATGCACAAGCCATTGCCTCAGCGTTCCAGAGTGGTGGGCCGGTAGGGGCGGTCCTGACCGCGCTTGTCGGCGCAGACCTCACCACGGCGTTCCAGGATGGTGGGCCGGTAGGAGCGGCTCTCTTCGCGACTGTCGGCCCCGATTTACAGCAGGCGTTCCAGAATGGTGGGCCGGTAGGAGCGGCTCTTTTCGCGCTGTCGGCCCCGATTTACAGCAGGCGTTCCAGAATGGTGGGCCGGTAGGAGCGGCTCTTTTCGCGCTTGTCGGCCCCGATTTACAGCAGGCGTTCCAGAATGGTGGGCCGGTAGGAGCGGCTCTTTTCGCGACTGTCGGCCCCGATTTACAACAGGCGTTCCAGGATGGTGGGCCGGTAGGAGCGGTCCTGACCGCGCTTGCCACAGCATTGACGCCTCCGCCTCCGGACGACACGGTGGCCTCGGCCGCGCAGCTGGAGGCCAGCACGCCGATCACTGAGGCCAGCACGCCCATCACTAGTGTGCGCGGCTTGTTCGGCAGGAACGCGGAGGCCAGTGCGGGGGGGTCCATCGTCGATTTGATCACGCCTTCGCAAGGCGACGTGGGGACCAACAGCGTGGGGACCAACAGCGTGGGGACCAACGGCGTGGGGACCAACAGCGTGGGGACCAACAGCGTGGGGACCACGCGTGCCACGGCGTGGGGACCAACAGCGTGGGGACCACCGGCGTGGGGACCAACGGCGTGGGGACCACCGGCGCGGCGGGGACCATCGGCGCGGCGGGGACCACCGGCGTGGGGACCAGCGGCGCGGCGGGGACCAGCGGCGGGGGGACCAGCGGCGGGGGGACCAGCGGCGGGGGGACCAGCGGCGCGGGGACCAGCCTCGTCAGAAACAGCCCTAACTTTAGCCCCGATCCCACCATACTGCCGGTCGGCGGCAATTCGGGCGCCGGAGCCGGCGGTGCATGGAATCCGCTCCAGGGAATCAAAGACGCCGTTGATCGATTCACCGGTCGCGGTAATGCTGCGAGGGGCCCGGCCAACGCCACGGATGGCGGCGCCGAGAACGGCGACGGCGGAGGGCTAAACCGTTGAGATCGCCATGTAACCGTTGAGATCGCCATGTATTAGCGGTCCAGCGGGATTATCTTCCCTGACTCGTTTTGCACGCGTGGGCCGGCCGCCACGATCCGGATGGTGGTTGGTGGTGTGCCCGCGCGCCCTCGTCGCGGCCGCGCCGGCAACTTCACGCCGAAACCTCTCGGCTTAAACGGCTCGTACAGCCGCGGCTCGGGGCCGATCTCTTGTGCCATCAAGGGCAACCTGGACAGGCTCACCGGTGCAGCGACGGGCGGACGCGACGACCGCGGCGATGCAGATGTCAGCGAAGATGCCGACCGCGATCCGGAGGCGGATGACCCTAGCGCCTACCGCGGCACATCATGAAACCGGGCCGGACCCATGGGCCTCCGCCCGATCCCCGTCATTAGAGGCCAGCTATAGCTAGGGGCCTTGCCGTTTCTTGCGTTTAACGCCGACCCTGCCCCACAGCGAGAAGCCGCGGACTTTCACGCACGGAGCACCCGGCGATCCCTCGCCGTCGACGCTCTGGTCGAACGTGCCCATCACGCCGACCCCGCGCAGATCCACGTTCACCTCCGGCGGTACCAGGATGGTCTGGCCGCCCATGATCGAGTACGAGTGGATCTCCACTTCTGGTGACGTGAAGTCGGCGTACCGCAAATCCACCACGCCACCGCCGAACAGAGCGAAGGTCGTCATGCGCTTCGGCACGTTCCAACGGCCGCGGCGCTCGAAGCCGCTCATGATGGCCAACAGCAGCGTCGAGGGCGCTGGCCTGCACGGACCACCGCCGCGCGCCCTGGTGACGGCGCCGGGCAGGTCGGCGCTGATCCGCTCGAGTTCGTCGTACGTCTGCGCGGCATACGCCCTAGTCAGGCGGTCTTCGTACTCGCTCATCGGCAGGCGGCCCTGGGCAGCGGCGTCGGTGAGCAACTGCGCCACCTGTATTCGATCGGTGTCAGCAGCACGCATCGAACCGTTCCGCGACGCTGGAGTGCTCATCAATGTCGAGCCTACGACGAACGCTGGCACATGCAAGGCGGTTGGCCAAACTGTGCTGTTGGCGATCACGGCGAAGCAGATAGATGAGCAAACTTTATGTGATTTCGGCGAGGTATTCCGCGAAGTCGATGGTGCCGACCGGGTTGTCTGGCGCCAGGTTCGCGCCCGCTCGGTAGCCGGCGACGATGCGCCCCGGCACCGGCATCTGGACGACGCGTCGACGGCCGCCGCGGGCAGCGAGGTACATGCGTGCCAGCTCGGCGTGTGTGTGCACCGCAGGACCGCCCATGTCGGCGACCCGTCCGGCAGGTTCACAGTCGATGAGTTCGACTAGCCGTGCAGCGACGTCACGGGTGTCGATGGGCTGGAACCGCACTCCGCGCAACGTCCACAGCACGGGTGAGAACCGCTGGATCGAGAAGATCTTGTTGATCAGGTCGTGAAACTGGGTGGCGCGCAACACCGTGTGGCCGACATCGGAGGCTTCCAGGGCGCGCTCGACGCGCAGCTTGGTTTGGTAGTAGGGCAGCGGGATTCGGTCGATCCCGACGATCGACACGTAGATGATGTGCCCGACGCCGGCCCGCCGCGCCGCGGTGGCAAGGTTCTGCGTGGACGTGACGTCCTTGTCGCCCGTGCCCTGGGTGGCGCCGTGCACGACCACGTCCACGCCCTCGACGGCAGCGTCGATGCCAGTGTTGGCGAGCAGGTCACCCTGTGACCAGTGCACGCCCGTATAGCCGACGTGACTGCGCCGACTCATGGCACGCACGTGATGACCGGCAGCCGTGGCCGCGCCGACCAGCTTCCGGCCCAGCGTGCCGGTCGCCCCGGTGACCAGAACCTCGCGGGTCATCTATCAGACCATCTCCCTCTCGCGCAGAGTTGACCCCAAATCTCTTGGATGCCGACGGCGCCGTCAAGCTACTCGGGGATGAACTAGGGTGTCTGCGACGGTGGCAACCGACAGAAAGTGGCCGCGGATTTGGCAGTGACTGTTCGCAATGAAGGCAAAGAGCAGCGGAGCCCGCGCACTAGCGAGGGCAAGCTCGCCAACCTTCAGCAGCGATTCGAGGAGTCCCACGTCGGCAAGGTCGTGATCAGCGCCTTCGTCGCGGTCTTCGTGCTGATTGGTGTCCTGTGGAATGTGCCTGATTCGCCGATCAGGCGCAGTCTGATGCCGGTTTTGACACCGGTCGCGGCGCCAGCAGGACTCGACCAGTACTGGGGGATGTACGGGACGCCGGACTCGAGGCTCGAGACGGTCGAGGTTCACGTCAAGATGGCCGACGGCGAGGACCGGGTGTGGACCATGCAGCCCGGCGAGCGTGGCATCGGCTGGTGGGATCGCTGGATACTGCTGAGGCGTGCCGTGATCCACGACGCGAGCATCCGACCACAGCTCGCCCGATGGGTCGTCCGCGAGGTCACCGAGCCGACGGAGCGCGCCGTCGGCGTTACCGTCGTTTATCGAACCCAGACTCTACCGCCGCCTGGTGAGGGTCCTCCCGGAAAACCCGCCATGAAGGTCCTCTACCAAGAGGCGTTGGCAGGCGCGCAATGATGGAGTCGGATAGCTCGCGGCGATCACTAGTCGGCACGGTCACCGACCGATGGTGCGCCTTCTGGTTCACCCCCCAGCCCGCCTACACGCTGGGTCTCGTCCGAACGATGTTCGGCGTCGTCGTAGTCGCGTGGACCCTCGCACTACTGCCTGACTTCTCGCGAGTGTTCGGTGAACAAGGAGTCGCGCCCGCGTACCCCCGGCTCGACTACCAGTGGACTGTCTTTGAAGTCTGGCCCGGCGACACGGCCCTGTGGATCGGGTGGGTGCTGCTGCTGTTGTCGGCCGTCGCGATGACCGTGGGCTGGCATAGCCGGTTCGCGGCGATCGTGGTTTTCGTGTTGTTCTACTCGTTCGATCGAAGCGGCGGCTTCGTCTTCAATGCCGGGGACCAGCTCCTCACCGTCGTCGCCCTGATCCTGGCGCTCTCGTGCTGTGGTGCAGCTCTTTCACTCGATCAGCGTCGGCGTACCGGATCATTCTGGTCCGCACAAACCATGGCGCCGTGGCCCATTCGGCTCATGCAGGTCCAACTATCGCTGGTCTACCTGGTGTCCGTTCAGGCAAAACTGTCCGGCAGATTCTGGGCGGACGGTGCTGCGGCCTCCTACACCTGGCGGACCGACGGCCGATGGGCTCTACTTTCCGCGCCAGAGTGGCTGTCCGGCAATGCGATTCTGGTCAACGTCGCGACGTGGGGCACTCTGCTGATCGAGTTGGCGATCGCCGTTCTCGTCTGGAATCGGCGATGGCGGTTCTGGGTGTTGGCCGCCGGCGTCGTGATGCACCTGACGATGATGATCACCATGAACGTCGCCTTCTTCAGCGTGGCGATGTTCGTGTTGTACCTCGCGTTCATCCCGTGGGAGACGGTGCAGTCGCTGCCCGGCAGGCTGAAGCGCCGACGTTCGAGCGCGTCACCGCCGGAGCAGCCCATCGATCAGGCCGCGTCCTAAGGGTTGGCTGCGACCCATCGCGGCGTGCGCTTCTGCAGGAACGCCATCATCCCTTCGCGGGCCTCTTCGGAGACGAACAACCGCGCGGACTGCTCGGTCAGCTCGTCGGCGGTGCGGTCGAACGCTTCAAGAATGCTCGCGGTGGTCAAGGCTTTGGAGGCGGCCAGCCCCTGCGGTGAGGCCTTGCCGATCGCGTCGGTCAGCGACGCCACCGTGGCTCGCACGTCTTCGGAGGCCATGGTGATCAGCCCGATGTCTGCGGCCTCGGCTGCGCCGAACGTCTCCCCGGTGAGGAAGTATCGACCCGCGGCGCGGGCGGTCATCTTCGGCAACAGGGTGAGCGAAATGATCGACGGGGCGACGCCGATGCGCGCCTCGGTCAGCGCGAACGTGCTGGCCGGTCCCGCGACCGCGATGTCGCATGCGCCGACGAGGCCGAGCCCGCCTGCGCGAACATGCCCGTCGACGGCGGCGATCACCGGCATCGGCAGCTTGAGGATCCTGCGCAGCAGCTGGGTCAGCTCGCGGGCCCGATCGACGGCGAGGTGGCCGGGATCGACGGCCGGTCCGCCGGAGGCAGCTTGAGTGAGATCGGCTCCCGCACAGAATGTTCCGCCGGTGTGATCGAGCACAACGGCCCGCACGCCCGCCTCCTCTGCGGCATCGGTCAGGCCCTGATGCAGCTGGTTGACCAACGCCGTGGACAGCGCGTTGCGGTTGTCCGGCGAGTCCAGCGTGAGCCGGGCGACGCTGCCCTCGACGGAATAGTGGACGAGTGTTGGCATCAGTACGAGCGTGGCAGACCAAGGGAGGTCTGCGCCACGAAGTTGAGAACCATTTCGCGGCTCACCGGGGCGATGCGGGCCAACTTGGACGCGGTCACCGCCGCCGCGATGCCGTACTCCTTGGTCAGCCCATTGCCGCCCAACGACTGCACGGCCTGATCGACGGCGCGTACCGACGCCTCGCCCGCGGCGTATTTGGCCATGTTCGCCGCCTCGGCCGCGCCTGCGTCGTCGCCTGCGTCGTAGAGCGTCGCTGCCTTCTGCATCATCAGCTTGGCCAGCTCGATCTCGATGTGGTTCTGCGCCAACGGGTGCGAGAGACCTTGATGCGCACCGATCGGCGTCTTCCACACCTGCCGGGTCTTGACGTAGTCGACGGCCTTGTTGATCGCGAACCGGCCCATGCCCACCGCGCTGGCGGCGCCCATGATCCGTTCCGGGTTCAGTCCGGCGAACAGTTGGGCGATCGCGGCGTCCTCAGATCCGACCAGCGCGTCGGACGGCAACCGGACCTCGTCGAGGAACACCTGGAACTGGCTTTCGGGCATGCACAGCTCCATGTCGATCTTCGTCCAGCTCAGGCCCTTGGCGTCCGTCGGCACGATGAACAACGCGGGCCTGAGCGATTCGGACTTGGCCCCTGTGTCTTTATAGGTGCGCCCGACGATGAGCACCGCCTGTGCCTGGTCGATGCCGGAGATGAACACCTTCTGGCCCGACAGGATCCAGTCGCTGCCGTCGCGGCGGGCGGTGGTGGTGATGCGGTGGCTGTTCGACCCGGCGTCGGGTTCGGTGATGGCGAACGCCATGGTGATCGACCCGTCGGCGATGCCGGGCAGCCACCGGTTCTTCTGGTCCTCGGTGCCGAACTTGGCAATGATCGTGCCGTTGATCGCGGGGGAGACGACCATCAACAGCAACGGCGAGCCCGCGGCGGCCATCTCCTCCATCACCAACGACAGCTCGTACATGCCCGCACCGCCGCCGCCGTACTGCTCCGGCAGGTTGACGCCGATGAAGCCGAGTTTGCCTGCCTCGTTCCACAATTCGTCGGTGTGCCCACCGGAGCGGGCCTTCTCCAGGTAGTAATCCTGGCCGTAGTTGGCGGCCATCGCGGCGACGGCCTTGCGCAGCGCGTGCTGCTCCTCGGTCTCGATGAAGCCGGTCTGTGTCATCGGGGGTCTCCTTGTTGTGTGTCCACTCGGGCAAGTACGGCACCGACGTCGACCTGCTGGCCTGCCTCGACGTTGAGTTCGGCGAGCACACCGTCGCTTGGCGCGGTCACGGTGTGCTCCATCTTCATCGCCTCCAGCCAGATCAGCGGCTGGCCGGCGGTGACGGCGTCGCCCACCGCCGCGCCGACGCGCAGCACCGAGCCCGGCATGGGCGCGAGGAGTGAGCCCTGTGCGACCGCGGCGGCGGGATCCGGAAAGCGGGGCTGCGCAACGAGTTGCACCGGGCCGAGCGGGGAGTCGACGAATACACCGTCTTCGTAGCGGGCCACGTCGAACGGGCGCTCCACACCGGCGACCGACAGCACTACTCGGTCCGGTTGCGCGCTCATCATTGCGACGTCATCGTCGCCGGGCAACTCAACGCCGGTGCGGGTGAACCGGTAACGCACCTCATGGGTTTCATCGGACGCGTCGCTGTAGGACTTGGTCTGGTAGCCGGAGGCGAGGTTGCGCCATCCGCTGGGTGCCGTGGTGAACACCGTTGCGGTCTGTCGGTTCTGCGCCGCATCGGCAAGGGCGGCGGCCAGTGCCGAGAGTCCGACTGCGCGTTGGTCGGCCAGCGGTGCGGCCAACTCGGCCAGGCCGTGGGTGTCGAAGAACGCGGTGTCGGTGGCGCCGTCGAGGAAGGCGCGATGCCGCAGCACGTTCACCAGCAGGTCGCGGTTGGTGCGCACGCCGTGGATGCGGGTGCGGGCCAGCGCGTCGGCGAGCACGCCTGCGGCCTGACGGCGGTTGGACGCGTACGAGATGACCTTGGCGATCATCGGGTCGTAGAACACTGAAACCACCGAGCCGTCGACGATGCCGGTGTCGAGGCGGACGTTCGGAGGCACCTCGAAGTGATGCACGGTGCCGGCCTGCGGCTGCCAGCCCTTGCCGGGGTCCTCGGCGTACAGCCTGGCCTCGATCGAATATCCCCGCGACGGTGGGGGATCCGGGTCGAGATGACCGCCGTCAGCGACTTGTAGCTGCAGCTCGACGAGGTCGAGTCCGGTCGTCTCCTCGGTGACTGGGTGTTCGACCTGCAGCCGGGTGTTCATCTCGAGGAAGAAGAAGTCGCCGCGCTCGCCCTCGGAGAAGCCATGAACTCGACGGTGCCCGCACCGGTGTAACCGATTGCGGTCGCAGCCAGTCGGGCCGCGTCGAACAGCTTGGCCCGCATCCCAGGTGTGCGCTCGACCAGTGGCGACGGCGCCTCTTCGATGATCTTCTGGTGCCGCCGCTGAATGGAGCACTCACGTTCGCCCACCGCCCACACTGTGCCGTGTTGATCGGCGAGCACCTGGACCTCGACGTGGTGGCCGGTGGCGAGGTAGCGCTCGCAGAACACCGTCGGATCGCCGAACGCAGACTGCGCCTCGCGGCGCGCTGCTTCCACTTGTGTTGGGAGCTCGGACAATTCGCGGACGACCCGCATTCCGCGGCCGCCGCCGCCTGCCGACGCCTTGATCAGGACGGGTAGCTGATCCGCGGTGACGGTTTCGGGGTCGAGCTCGTCGAGAACAGGCACGCCTGCCGCGGCCATCATCTTCTTGGCCTCGATCTTCGAGCCCATCGCGGCGACCGCCGCCACCGGCGGCCCGATCCACGTCAGGCCCGCATCGAGCACGGCGGCGGCGAAGTCGGCGTTCTCCGACAGGAATCCGTAGCCCGGGTGGATGGCGTCGGCGCCCGCGGCGCGAGCGGCGGCGATCAGCTGCCCGGCATCCAGGTAGCCGTTGCGGCCCTCCAGGCGGACCCGGGCGTCGGCCTCGGCCACGTGCGGGGAGGCGGCGTCCGGGTCGGTGTAGACGGCGACGGTGCCGATGCCGAGCCGCCTGCAGGTGGCGAACACCCGGCGGGTGATCTCGCCACGATTGGCGACCAAAACGTTATGAATCATGGCTCTGCTTTCGGCTCTTCGCGCAAGCGTCCCCCGCAAGCGGGTGGTGCCCCCACATCGCGCTCACATCCGGAAGACGCCGAAGTTCGACGTCCCCTTGATCGGGCCATTGGCGATGGCGGACAAGCACATTCCCAGCACGGTGCGGGTGTCGCGGGGGTCGATGATGCCGTCGTCGTACAGCATCCCGGAGAGCACCATGGGCAGCGATTCTGCCTCGATCTGCCCCTCGACCGCCGCCCGCATTGCGGCGTCGGCCTGCTCGTCCACCTGCTGGCCGCGGGCCTCGGCGGCGGCACGGCTGACGATCGACAACACGCCCGCGAGCTGCGCGCCGCCCATGACCGCGGACTTCGCGCTCGGCCAGGCGAAGAGGAAACGTGGATCGTAGGCGCGTCCGCACATGCCGTAGTGACCCGCGCCGTAGGAGGCGCCGATCAGCAGCGAGATGTGCGGGACGGTCGAGTTCGACACCGCATTGATCATCATCGAGCCGTGCTTGATCATCCCGCCTTCTTCGTACTGCTTACCGACCATGTAGCCGGTGGTGTTGTGCAGGAACAGAAGTGGCGTGTCGGACCGGTTGGCCAGCTCGATGAACTGGGTGGCCTTCTGCGACTCTTCGCTGAACAGCACGCCGCGGTGGTTGGCGAGGATGCCGATCGGATAGCCGTACAGTGTGGCCCAGCCGGTCACCAGCGACGAGCCGTACAGCGGCTTGAACTCGTCGAAGTCCGAACCGTCCACGATGCGGGCGATGATATCCCGCGGGTCGAACGGGACACGTAGGTCGGAGGGAACGATGCCGAGCAGTTCTTCGGAGTCGAACAGCGGCGCGGTGACGGGACCCGGTGCAGGTCCCTGTTTGCGCCAGTTGAGCCGCGCGACGATGCGGCGGCCGATCCGGATGGCGTCGAGCTCGTCGACGGCGAAGTAGTCCGCCAGACCCGAAGTGCGGGCGTGCATTTCGGCACCGCCAAGCGATTCGTCGTCGGACTCCTCGCCGGTCGCCATCTTCACCAGCGGCGGGCCGGCCAGGAACACCTTCGAGCGTTCCCTGATCATCACGACGTGATCGGACATGCCGGGGATGTAGGCACCGCCCGCGGTGGAGTTGCCGAACACCAACGCGATGGTCGGGATGCCCGCTGCGGACAGCCGGGTGAGGTCGCGGAACATCTGACCGCCGGGGATGAAGATCTCTTTCTGGGTCGGCAGGTCGGCCCCACCCGATTCCACCAGGGACAACACCGGAAGCCGGTTCTGCATCGCAATCTGGTTGGCACGCAGGATTTTCTTCAGCGTCCACGGGTTGCTGGTGCCGCCCTTGACTGTCGGGTCGTTGGCGACGATCAAGCACTCCACGCCCTCGACGGCGCCGATGCCCACCACGGCGCTGGCGCCCACCGTGAAGTCGGTGCCCCACGCCGCGAGCGGGCTCAGCTCGAGGAAGGGCGAGTCGGGGTCGAGCAGCATCTCGATGCGCTCACGCGCGGTCATCTTGTCGCGGTCGTGGTGGCGCTTGACGTACTTCTCGCCGCCGCCCGCCAGCGCCTTGGCCTGCTCACCCTCGAGCTCGGCGAGTTTGGTCGTCATCGCTTCTGCGGCCTCGGCATAGGCGGGTGAGCGGGCATCCAGCGTCGACGCCAACGTCGTCATGATTGAAACCCCAACATCTTTGCGGCAAGCGAGGTGAGGATCTCGGTGGTTCCGCCGCCGATGCCGATGATTCGCATGTCGCGGTACTGCCGTTCGACCTCCGACTCGGCCATGTAACCCATACCGCCGAACAACTGCACCGCCTGGTTCGCGACCCACTCGCCAGCCTCGACCGCGGTGTTCTTGGCGAAGCACACCTCGGCGATCAAGTTCGTTTCGCCCTGAAGCTGGCGTTCGACCAGATTGTGTGTGTACACCCGCGCGACGTCGATCCGCCGGGCCATTTCCGCAAGTGTGTTCTGTACGGATTGTCTCGAGATCAACGGCTTGCCAAAGGTTTCGCGGTTGCGGCACCACTCCACCGTGAGATCAAGGCAGCGCTGCGCGCTGGAGTAGGCCTGCGCGGCCATGCCAACGCGTTCGGACACGAAGGCCGCCGCGATCTGCGCGAAACCGGAGTTCTCGCTGCCGATCAGGTTGGCGGCGGGTACCCGCACGTCGGTGTAGGACAGCTCGGCAGTATCCGATGATCGCCAGCCCATCTTGTCGAGCTTGCGGGTGACCTCAAAGCCCGGCGTGCCCTTGTCGACCACGATCAGCGAAACACCCGCGGCGCCAGGGCCACCCGTTCGGGCCGCGGTCACGACATAGTCCGCCCGCACGCCCGAGGTGATGTAAGTCTTGGCGCCGTTGATGATGTAGTCGTCGCCGTCACGGATCGCGCGTGTGGTCAGGTGCCCGACGTCGGAGCCGCCGCCGGGTTCGGTGATGGCCAGGCTGCCGATCAGCTCGCCGTGCAAGGTGGGCCGCACGTAGGTGTCGATCAGCCGCTGATCGCCGGAGGCGATCATGTGCGGCACCGAAATCCCACAGGTGAACAGCGATGAAAACACCCCGCCAGGCGAACCGGCGTAATGCATTTCCTCGCAGATGATCACCGCGTCGGCGCCGTCGCCACCCCCACCGCCCACCGCTTCGGGCAGGCCAGCGCCGAGCAACCCGGCCTCGCCGGCCTTGCGGTGGAGGTCGCGCGGCAGGTCGCAGATGCGCTCCCACTCGTCGACGTTCGGAAGTACTTCACGTTCAGCGAAGGCGCGCACGGTCTTTCGCAGTTGTTCGCGTTCAGGGGTGTGCCAGATGTTCATACGAAACTTTCCGGGATGTCGATATGACGGCTGCGCAGCCACTCGCCCAGCCCCTTGGCCTGTGGGTCGAACCGCGCTTGATACGCGACGCCCTGCCCGAGGATGCCGTCGATGACGAAGTTGACCGCCCACAGATTGGGCAACAGATGGCGGGTGACGGGTAAATCGGCTGTCTCGGGCAGCAATTCGCATAGTTTCTCGACCGTCAACGTGTGCGCCAACCATCGCCAGTGGTCCTCGGTGCGAACCCACAGGCCGACATTGGCGCTGCCGCCCTTGTCTCCGCTGCGTGCGCCCGCGATCACGCCGAGTGGCGCTCGCCGGGTCTCCCCGAACGGCAGCGGCTCGGGAAGCGCGAAAGGCGGAACGGGCGCCAGTGCCAGCGTCTGGGTGGCAGGCGCGATGTCGACTCGCGTGCCGTCGGCGTGCACGGCGACGTGTGGCACGTCGGTGGCGGCGGCATAGCCCGGTGTGAACACGCCATACACCTGGCCGTCACCGGGCGGCGAGGTGCTGGTGAACCCGGGATAGCTCGCCAGTGCGAGTTCGACTGCCGCTGAAGAGAATTGACGCCCCACGTTCGCGGGATCCGGATCACGGACGACGCAGCGCAGCAGCGCGCTGGCCGCTTCCTCGGTATCGGCGTCCGCGTGGTCGGTGCGGGCCAGCGTCCACTGCATCTCGGCGGGCTTGGCCGTCAGGCTGGTCTCGAGTTGCCTGCGCACCAGCTCGGCCTTGGCCTCGATGTCCAGGCCCGTCAGCACCAGTGCCATCTCGTTGCGGAAGCCGCCGATGCTGTTCAGCGACACCTTCAGCGTCGGCGGTGGCGGCTCGCCCTTGACGCCGCTGATCCGCACCCGGTCGGGCCCGTCGTCGGACAGCTCGACGGTGTCGACCCGCAGCGTCACATCGGGATTCGGGTAGCGCGCGCCGCCGATTTCGTAGAGCAGCTGGGCGGTGACCGTGCCGACGGTGACCGCGCCGCCCGTGCCCGGATGCTTGGTGATCACCGACGAGCCGTCGGCGTGGATCTCGGCGAGCGGGAAGCCGGGGTGCGTCAGGTCGGCGAGTTCGGTGAAGAAGGCGTAGTTCCCGCCGGTGGCCTGCGCGCCGCACTCGATGACGTGGCCTGCGGCCACCGCACCCGCGAGCGCGTCGTAGTCGGTGCGGCCCCACCCGAAGTGGGCCGCGGCCGGCCCGACGATCACGGATGCGTCGGTGACGCGGCCCGTCACGACGACGTCGGCACCACTGCGCAGGCAGTCAGCGATGCCCCACGCCCCGAGGTAGGCGTTGGCCGCCAGCGGAGTGCCGAACCCCAGCTCCTGGGCGCGGGCCACGAGGTCGTCACCCTCGACGTGGGCGACGGTCGCGGACAGGCCGAGCCGCTCGGCCAGCGCCCGCACCGCGGTGGCCAGCCCCGCGGGGTTGAGGCCGCCGGCGTTGGCGACGATCCGCACGCCCTTGTCGAGTGCCAGGCCCAGGCAGTCCTCGAGCTGGGTCAGGAAGGTCTTGGCGTAGCCGCGGTCGGGCGACTTGGCGCGGTCGCGGGCCAGGATCAGCATGGTGAGCTCGGCCAGATAGTCGCCGGTCAGATAGTCCAGGTCGCCGCCGGTGAGCATCTCCCGCATCGCGGCCAGCCGGTCGCCGTAAAAGCCCGAGCAATTGCCGATGCGGACCGGACCAGTCACGCGGGCCTCCCATCACCAATCGTGGTGCCAACCAACCGGTAGGTTAGCGGTTGTGATTTCGGCGCGCGCAAGGACGCTCAGCGTCCGTTACCGCGCCGAAATCGCTGTTTTGGAGCCTATGCAGGTCACCGGCTATCCTGAAGAGCAATTGCCGACGCCCGACCACGCGCGGCGCGCATTTCAGAACCCCTATAGAGGAGAGCTCGATCATGGCTGTGCCCAAGCGCAGAATGTCGCGCGCGAACACCCGTAGCCGGCGCGCGCAGTGGAAGGCCAAGCGCCCGGAACTGGTGAATGTGACCGTCGCCGGTCAGCAGCACAAGGTGCCCCGGCGCCTGCTCAAGGCCGCCCGCCTCGGCCTCATCGATCTCGACCGTCGCTGAGGCAGGCCGCGCTTCGCGGCGTGCCTCTCAGGCCAGTCTCAGGTGATGGATAGACACTGTGGCTGTGCGCATACTTGTCGTTGACGACGATCGCGCTGTGCGCGAATCCCTGCGCCGGTCGCTTTCCTTCAACGGGTACTCGGTCGAGTTGGCGCAGGACGGCCGCGAAGCCCTCGACCTCATCGCCAATGACCGGCCCGATGCCCTTGTGCTCGACGTGATGATGCCAAGGCTGGACGGGCTGGAGGTGTGCCGTCAACTTCGCAGCACCGGCGATGACCTGCCCATCCTCGTGCTAACCGCTCGCGATTCGGTGTCCGAGCGCGTCGCCGGGCTGGATGCGGGCGCCGACGACTACCTGCCCAAGCCGTTCGCGCTCGAGGAGTTGCTCGCGCGGATGCGGGCGCTGCTGCGCCGAACCACGCCCGACGACGGCGTCGAGTCGCCCGCGCTGACGTTCTCCGATCTGTCCCTCGACCCGGTGACCCGCGAGGTCACCCGCGGCGATCGGCAGATCAGCCTGACCCGCACCGAGTTCGCGCTGCTGGAGATGCTGATCGCCAATCCGCGCCGGGTGCTCACCCGCAGCCGCATCCTCGAGGAGGTCTGGGGGTTCGACTTCCCGACATCCGGCAATGCGCTCGAGGTGTACGTCGGATACCTGCGCCGCAAGACCGAAGCCGAAGGAGAGCCGCGACTGATCCACACCGTGCGCGGGGTGGGTTATGTGTTGCGTGAAACACCGCCCTGATGGTTGCCCAGAAGTTCGGGTTCGGGCCGCAGGCGAAAGCGCGGCCACCGGTTGCCACAGCCAGCTCGTTGTCGCTGCGTTGGCGCGTGATGCTGCTCGCCATGTCGATGGTGGCCATGGTGGTGGTGCTGATGGCGGTCGCGGTCTACGCGGTGGTGTCGCGAGCGCTCTACGACGACATCGACAACCAGCTGCACAGCCGGGCACGGCTGCTGATCGAGAGCGGGTCACTGGCCGCCGATCCCGGTAAGGCCATCGAGGGCACCGCCTATTCGGACGTCAACGCGATGCTGGTCAATCCCGGCCGCTCCATCTACACGGCCAACCAGGAAGGCCAGACGCTGCCGCTCGGCGAGCCGGAGAAGGATGTGGTGCAGGGCGAGCTGCTGATGTCGCTGCGCACTGTCAACCACCAGCGGGTGCTGGCCCTGCACCTGACCAACGGCAGCTCGCTGCTGATCTCCAAGAGCCTGGCGCCGACGAGCCAGGTGCTCAAACGGTTGGGAACGGTGCTGCTGATCGTCGGCGGGCTCGGCGTAGTGGTGGCCGCGATGGCAGGCGGTGCGGTGGCCCGTGCCGGGCTGAGACCCGTGGCCCGACTCACCGAGGCGGCCGAACGGGTGGCCCGCACCGACGACCTGAGACCCATTCCGGTGTTCGGCAGTGACGAACTCGCCCGTCTCACAGAGGCTTTCAACATGATGTTGCGCGCACTGGCCGAATCGCGCGAACGACAAGCCCGGCTGGTCACCGACGCGGGCCACGAACTGCGCACACCGTTGACGTCGCTGCGCACCAACGTCGAGCTGCTGATGGCGTCGATGGCTCCCGGTGCGCCACTTCTGCCCGACGAAGAGATGGCCGGGCTGCGCGCCGACGTGATCGCGCAGATCGAGGAATTGTCCACGCTGGTGGGCGATCTGGTTGATCTGACCCGCGACGAGGCGGGCACCGTCGTCCATGAACCCGTCGACATGTCCGAGGTCGTGGACCGCTCCTTGGAACGAGTTCGAAGGCGCCGCAACGACATTGAATTCGACGTCTCGGTCACCGGATGGCAGGTGTACGGCGACGGCGGCGGACTGGCGCGCGCGGTGCTCAACCTGCTCGACAACGCCGCGAAGTGGAGCCCGCCCGGCGGGCGGGTCGGCGTCCGGCTGACGCAGATCGACCCGCTGCATGCCGAACTGGTGGTGTCCGACTTCGGGCCCGGTATTCCGCCGCACGAGAGACGGCTGGTGTTCGAGCGGTTTTACCGTTCGACATCGGCGCGTGCGATGCCCGGTTCAGGGCTGGGCCTTGCGATCGTGAAGCAGGTTGTGGTCAAACACGGCGGCACGCTGCGCGTCGAGGACACCGTCCCCGGCGGGCAACCACCCGGGACGTCGATCCATGTGGTGCTGCCTGGTCGGCCCCTTCCGACGACACGCCACGCCGACTTGGACCAGCCTGTGGTCAGCGCCGACAATGCTTGATCGGGAGCGGTTTCTAGGGGAGGAAAGTCTGGGGATGTCCCGAAAGTTCTCTAAGTGGATTCTCAGCCCAACCGGGCACGCTGAGCTTGCATCTGTCGTTGTTCCAGGTGTCGGGACCTACTCCAGGAAGAGCATCGCAGGCACATGACGAACCACCCGAGGTACTCGCCGCCTCCGCAGCCGGGTCACCGGCCCGGTGGCCATGAGCAGCACGCGGCGCCGGGATACCCCGGTGCGCACCGGGGTAACCCGTACCAGCAGCCCACGCAGCAGCAGCCGTACGACTGGCGCTACGCGACCCAGCAGCAGTTCCGTCCGCCCTACGACCCGTACCGCGGCGCTCCGCAGCAGCCAGCTGGCATGCCGATGCCGCCCGTGCGCCAAAAGCGTTCCCGCGCAGGCGCTTTGACCGCAGGCGCCGTCGCTGTGGCGATCGTCTCGGCGGGCATCGGCGGCGGCGTGGCCCTGCTTGTGCAGCCGGACCGGCCTGCGGCCAGCTCGAGCGTCACCGGCTTGGCGCCCAGCGTGCCTGCCGCCAGCCTGCCCGCAGGAACGGTCGAGCAGGTGGCGGCCAAGGTGGTGCCCAGCGTGGTCAAGTTGGAGGTCGACCTCGGGCGTCAGTCCGAAGAGGGTTCCGGGATCATCCTGTCGTCCGACGGCCTGATCCTGACGAACAACCACGTCGTGGCCGCGGCCAAGGACGGACCCGGTGGACCGGGGGGCGCGCAGACGAAGGTGACCTTCGCCGACGGCCGCACCACGGGGTTCACCGTCGTCGGCACCGACCCGAGTAGCGACATCGCAGTGGTCCGTGTGCAGGGCGCGTCGGGTTTGACCCCGATCACGGTCGGCTCCTCGGCCAACCTGCGGGTGGGCCAGGACGTGGTCGCGATCGGCTCACCTCTGGGACTGGAAGGCACCGTCACCACCGGCATCATCAGCGCGCTGAACCGGCCGGTGGCCGCGGGCGGCGACGCTCAGAACCAGAACACCGTGCTCGACGCCATTCAGACCGATGCGGCGATCAACCCCGGTAACTCCGGCGGCGCACTGGTCAACATGAACGGCGAACTGGTCGGCGTGAACTCGGCCATCGCGACCCTGGGCGGCGACGCGGGCCCGGCGGCCCAGAGCGGCTCGATCGGGCTGGGCTTCGCGATCCCCGTGGACCAGGCCAAGCGGATCGCCGACGAGCTCATCCAGAGCGGCACCGCCTCGCACGCCTCGCTCGGCGTCCAGGTCGGCAACGACGCAGCCGTCGACGGCGCGAAGATCGTCGAGGTCACCAGCGGCGGCGCGGCGGCCGCCGCGGGACTGCCCAGCGGAGTCGTGGTGACCAAGGTCGACGACCGGGTGATCGGCAGCGCCGACGCACTCGTGGCCGCGGTGCGATCAAAGGCACCGGGGGACAAGGTGACGCTTACGTACCTTGATCCGTCCGGCAAGCCGCAAACCGTGGAGGTCACCCTCGGCAAGGCACAGCAGTGAGCGTCACGTCAGGCCCCACACTGAGAGTGGCCGCGCCACTGTCCCTTCCCACATATACGGTTGCACTCATGGAACAGCCAGGGGAGTTGGTGGGCCGGGCGCTCGTCGTCGTCGTCGACGACCGCACCGCTCATGGCGAGGAGGACCACAGCGGTCCGTTGGTCACCGAGCTGCTCGGTGAGGCGGGGTTCGTGGTGGATGGCGTGGTCGTGGTCTCCGCCGACGAGGTGGAGATCCGCAACGCGCTCAACACCGCGGTGATCGGGGGAGTGGATCTGGTGGTGTCGGTGGGTGGCACAGGTGTCACACCACGCGATGTCACCCCAGAAGCGACCCGCGACATCCTCGATCGCGAACTCCTCGGCATCTCCGAGGCGCTGCGCGCGTCCGGTCTTTCGGCAGGCATCGTCGACGCCGGTGTGTCCCGGGGTCTTGCCGGGATTTCCGGCAGCACGCTCGTGGTTAACCTCGCCGGCTCCCGGGCTGCGGTCCGAGATGGCATGGCGACCTTGAGTCCGTTGGCCGTCCAGATCATCGGCCAGCTATCCAGCTTGGAGATCTAACCAGATTGGACTTGCTGTGCTTCCGCTGCCGCGCCGCGGAGTCGGCGTCGCGGTTCCCAGCTGGGTGCCCAGTCCCAATTACGACGTCGTACCGCCGGTTACGGGTACATGAACGGCTATCTTTCCCAGAATGTGATCTTCGT
This sequence comes from uncultured Actinomycetota bacterium, assembly GCA_963698965.1. Classification (GTDB taxonomy): domain Bacteria; phylum Actinomycetota; class Actinomycetes; order Mycobacteriales; family Mycobacteriaceae; genus Mycobacterium. The sequence goes on along the minus strand of CAVOSY010000009.1, from coordinate 195,966 downwards.
CACACTGGAAGTGCACTGTGACCGACCGTCCAAAGCGCGCCGGCGATTCAGTTAACAACGTTTTCGGTGATCCGTTGCGCGAGTTACCGGTTCACGAGCGTGACAGTGTTTCGCCGGAGGATGCTGCCGAGCACGACGAGTGGTTGCGGGAGAACATACCGCCTCACCACGGTTGACCTGTGATTTCGCTTTAAGCGCGGAAAACGGCAGGTAGCCGTCCACTGGCAGCACCTTTCCCCGGTGTGCAAGGCGAATGCGGCCCGCTTGTCTCGTCGTTGCAACACAATCGTCCTCAGACCGCACCCCTGAACCCCGCCGACGCCTTTCAGCAAACTCCCACTACCGAGTGGCGGAATCGGCGCTAATGTCGCCCACGCGTTGCCGGGGCGATGCCTCCCCGTTATGTTCCTCGTGTCAACGATGAGCGAAACGTAAGAGGAGCATGTGAGGTCTCTCATTTCCATCACATGCAACTCAAGCGTGGTGTGTGGTTTAGCGGTACGGCCAGACACGGACAACAACACGGTGGACTTGCCGGTCCACCGTCGACATAGCTAGGGAGAACATGAAGGCAATCAGTCGGGTGCTGATCGCGATCGTCGCGGCGCTGTCCGCGTTGTTCGTGAGCACTGGCACCTCTCACGCAGGTCTGGACAACGAGCTGAGTCTGGTCGATGGTCAGGACCGGACTTTGACGATCCAGCAGTGGGACACCTTCCTCAATGGTGTGTTCCCCCTGGACCGCAACCGGCTGACCCGCGAGTGGTTCCACTCCGGCAGTGCCATCTACAACGTGGCGGGCGCGGGGTCCGATGCGTTCGAGGGCACCCTGGAGCTCGGTTACCAGATTGGTTTCCCCTGGTCGCTGGGTGTGGGTATCAACTTCAGCTACACCACGCCGAACATCCTGATCGACGACGGTAACCTGTCCGGTCTCAATCCGTTCGGCTCGGTCATCACCCCGAACCTGTTCCCGGGTGTGTCGATCAGCGCTGACCTGGGTAACGGCCCGGGCATCCAGGAGGTGGCGACCTTCTCGGTTGACGTGGCGGGTCCGCACGGCAAGGTGGCGGTCTCCAACGCGCATGGCACCGTGACCGGTGCGGCCGGTGGTGTGTTGCTGCGTCCGTTCGCCCGGCTGATCTCCAAGGCCGGCGACAGCGTCACCACCTACGGCGAGCCCTGGAACATGAACTAACTCCCAGCTCAGGCCATACAAAACAGCCCCCGGCGAATCCGCCGGGGGCTGTTTTTTCGTAACCACCACAGTAACGAAAGAAATCAGCTACAACATCTGTAACGGTTGCATCACGGTTTGCGATGACCCGTTGTAACGACCAGGCCCGGCCCGAAGAAATGGGGACTACATGAAGGCAATCAGTCGGGTGCTGGTCGCGATTGGTCGCGGCGCTGTCCGCGTTGTTCGTGAGCACTGGCACCTCTCACGCAGGTCTGGACAACGAGCTGAGTCTGGTCGATGGTCAGGACCGGACTTTGACGATCCAGCAGTGGGACACCTTCCTCAATGGTGTGTTCCCCCTGGACCGCAACCGGCTGACCCGCGAGTGGTTCCACTCCGGCAGTGCCGTCTACAACGTGGCGGGCGCGGGGTCCGATGCGTTCGAGGGCACCCTGGAGCTCGGTTACCAGATTGGTTTCCCCTGGTCGCTGGGTGTGGGTATCAACTTCAGCTACACCACGCCGAACATCCTGATCGACGACGGTAACCTGTCCGGTCTCAATCCGTTCGGCTCGGTCATCACCCCGAACCTGTTCCCGGGTGTGTCGATCAGCGCTGACCTGGGTAACGGCCCGGGCATCCAGGAGGTGGCGACCTTCTCGGTTGACGTGGCGGGTCCGCACGGCAAGGTGGCGGTCTCCAACGCGCATGGCACCGTGACCGGTGCGGCCGGTGGTGTGTTGCTGCGTCCGTTCGCCCGGCTGATCTCCAAGGCCGGCGACAGCGTCACCACCTACGGCGAACCCTGGAACATGAACTAGCCGGACGACGATCTCGCGGCGACCAGCACACCCGCGTTGAGAAGTCGGACCATCCGGTTAGGACTTGTCGGACCTGTCGGCACTCGTCGTCTTGGCCGTGTCAGGACTCGGGCCGGTGCCGGGGCCGCTGACATGCTTGCCGACCTGACCGTTGGTCTCGGCGAGGATGTTGCGAATCTCGGTCAGGATCGCGAGCTCGGTGTCCTGGGCCTGCTCGACCTCACCCTTCTTGCGCAGCCTGTTGTAGGGGGCCACGACCAGGAAGTAGACGACCGCGGCGACAAGGACGAAGTTGATTGCCGCCGACAGCACGACGTTCAGATCGATCGTCTGGCCGCCGCCGATGTTGATCCGGAGGATGCCGTAGTCGGATTGGGCGCCGGCGCCGATGCGGTTGATCAACGGCTGGATGATGCTGTCGGTGAACTTCGTGACCAATCCCGTGAAGGCGGTACCGATGACCACCGCGACGGACAGGTCGACGATGTTGCCCCTTGCCAGAAACTCCTTGAAGCCCTTCAACATGCGCTCGAATCCCTCCTGCGTTTCGTGTGCTGGCTGATAAACGTCGACGTTAGTCGTGTTGAGCAGGCGGCGGGCGCGGTCCGGTGCTAGCTTCGCGGGGAATCGAGCTGTGTGGCAATGACAATAGGGACCGTGCACGCGAGGAGCGGAATTGGCGTCGCGCACGCGAGGAGCGGAATGGCAGAAGCAATGCGCTGGGTGCTGGCGGCGGTCACGGGTGCGTCGATCGGGCTCTCCGCGTTCGCGATCGGCACGGCCGGCGCCGAACCGACGCAGGCGCCCGCACCGGGACCCGCGACGACGTCGACGTCTGACGAGTTGGCGGACATGGTGATGGACGTGATCCAGCGCGGCGACCGGGCGGCGCCGACCACCACTCCGGTGCCTGCGCCGCCGCATTGAGCGGATCAGTGGAAGGTGAGCGTCACCCTCTGCAGCAGTGCCGCGGCCGCGACGTCATTGGCGGCGTGAGCACCAACGGCCACGAGCACCACGCGGTCGCTTCCACCGCCTGCGCCCTTCGGCTTCTCGGACACCACGACCACGACGGCATTGGTCGCCACCAGCTGGGGTCGCGCATCCGTGCTGCTGCCTTCGACGCCCGCGGCGAGCACGTCCACCACGTCACCGGGGCGCACCAGATCCAGTAATGCGCTGTCGGCGAGGGGCAGTGGCACGATGCGCGCGTCCGGGCCCGCCACCGATTCGGCCAGCCGCGGCCCGAGCACGCGCACGTCGGTCAGCACCTCCCCGCGCCGGGCGGGGCCGGCCAGCGTCGCACCGACGACAGCATCGATGTCCGACTGCGCGCCCTCGGGAACCGTTGCCGCCGTGCGGTTTTCGAGCCGCACATCGTCGGCGGTCAGTTCGACGCCTGAGGCCAGGTCGCGGGTCGCGACGACGATCTCGGTGCGATCACCATCCGGGTCGGAACGCAGTGCGATAACCGCGGCCAGAATGACGAGAGCGCCAGCGACGAGCCTGCGGGCGGCGAGCGTGCGCGTCCAGTCAGGTCGCGCGGCCAGCAGCCGGCTCAGGACTGACGGATTGAGCGAGTCCCCCATGCCGACACGTTAGGCGCCAGCTCACCGTGGTGGCGCGACGCTCCGTCGTGCCTGTGGATAACCCGCGGGATCAGCTGGATGCAGCCGCGGCGGGCGCCGAGCTGGTCGAGCTCGAGCTCGAACCGCTGGACGAGGTGGAGCTGGACTTCTCCGACGACGACGCCGAGCTGCTCGACTCCGAGCTGCCGGTGGAGCCGTTGGACGAACTCGATGCACTCTTCGCCGAGCTCTTGGCCGTCTCGCGGCTGTCGTTGCGGTAGAAACCGCTGCCCTTGAACACCACTCCCACGTTGCCGAACAGCTTGCGCAGCCGCCCGTTGCACTTCGAGCAGGTGGTCAGCGCACTGTCGCTGAACGCCTGTACCGCGTCGAATCGATCGCCGCACTCCGTGCACGCATAGGAATAGGTAGGCACGAAAACCTCCGAGATGGTCAAACTTCTTAGCACTCTACCGGCTCAAGTGCTAGAACCGCTATGTGGGCCGCGTCATTCCCGGTTTGATCGGTCTACTTGCGCTCATCCTCGCCGTGGCGCTGTGGCTGCACTCGCGGACCCCCGCCGAGCGCCCCGCGCCGCAGACCTCACCCGACTACGACACCGCGCGGGCCCAGCTGGCGGCGCTTCCCGTCAAGGGCTGGGATCGGCAGACCGACTTCTCCCGCTACCGCTTCGGCGAACCGTGGAGCGACGACGTCAACGTCGAGTTCGGCCACAACGGCTGCAATACCCGTGACGACATCCTGCGCCGCGACCTCACGCAACTGGTCGTCAGGCCGGGCACCTGCTACGCGCAGAGCGGTGTCCTGATCGACCCGTACACCGGTGATTCGATCGCGTTCGTTCGCGGCCCTGACTCCTCGGAGGCGATCCAGATCGATCATGTCGTCTCGCTGTCGGATGCCTGGTACAAGGGCGCCCGCGACTGGGACGAGCAGCGCCGCCGCGATTTCGCCAACGACCCGCGCAACCTGCTTGCCGTCGGCGCAAAGGCCAACTTCGACAAGGCCTTCCGCGACGCCAACGCCTGGCTACCGCCGAACCCGGCGTTCCGCTGCGAGTTCGTCGCACGGCAGATTGCGGTCAAAGCCGCCTACCGGCTGTGGGTCTCGGCGAACGAAAAGCGTGCGATGGCAGCGGTATTGGACCACTGCTAGCCGAGCGCGACCAGGCCGCCGTTGGGTGTCAGCGCATGAGTCATCCGCACGTCGTGCGGTTCGGCGGGCAGCCGGTCGACGAGTTCGTCGTCGCGGACCACGGCCACCAACCGCGCCGTCGGGGCGGCCAGCGGCAGCGAGCGGTCGTAGAACCCTGCGCCGCGCCCCAGCCGCACCCCGGCCCTGTCGACCGCGAGTGCCGGCACCAACACCACCGTGGCGGCGGCGATCGCGTCGGCGGGCAGCCAGGGCTCGGCGGGCTCACGCAGCCCGAACCGGGCCGGCACCAGAGCGCCGGGCCGGTACTCGCCCCACTGCAGCGGCACCGGCAGGCCCGCCTCGTCATGGCGGGCGACCGGCAGCCGCACCCGTACTCCGCGCCGCAGCAACGAATCGAGCAGCTCGGCCGAGCCCGGTTCCGTGCCGACGGGCACGTAGGCGCAGACCGTGTCACCGGCGTCGATGAGCGCATCCAGGTGCACGGACAGGGCGTGGGCCTCGGCGTCGTGCACCTCCGGTGCCAGCGTGCGGCGCGCCAGCAGGATCTCCGCACGCAGCTCGGTCTTCGTCGGGTCGGCCACGGCATCCACGATGACAGCCTGTTCGCAGAAGCCGCAAAACGAATCCAACTCAAGCCTTCCCGGCTTAACCGAGATGGGGGCGTTAGTGTGTGAACAATGACACGGCTTGAGGTACCGATTCCGCGGACTGCGGTCGTCCCTGCTGCGGGTCTGGGGACGCGGTTCCTGCCCGCCACCAAGACCGTGCCCAAAGAGCTGCTGCCCGTCGTCGACACGCCCGGCATCGAACTGGTGGCCGCGGAGGCCGCCGAGATGGGCGCCGAGCGCCTGATCATCGTCACCTCCGAGGGCAAGGACGGGGTGGTCGCGCACTTCGTCGAAGACCTCGTGCTGGAGGGGACGCTCGAAGCGCGTGGCAAAAAGCTGATGCTGGAGAAGGTCCGTCGCGCACCCGCGCTGATCAAGGTGGAGTCGGTGGTTCAGGCTGAACCGCTCGGTTTGGGCCACGCCGTGGGATGCGTCGAGAAGAGCCTGTCCGACGACGAAGACGCGATCGCGGTGCTGCTGCCCGACGATCTGGTGCTGCCCACAGGGGTGCTGGAAACCATGTCGAAGGTGCGCGCCAAACGCGGCGGCACGGTGCTGTGTGCGATCGAGGTCGACCCCGACGAGATAAGTGCGTACGGCGTTTTCGACGTCGAGCCCGTTCCCGACACGAACAACCCGAACGTGTTGCGCGTCAAGGGGATGGTGGAGAAGCCCAAGGTCGACGACGCGCCGTCGCCCTATGCGGCAGCGGGCCGCTACGTGCTCGACCGCGCGATTTTCGATGCGCTGCGGCGCGTTCCGCGGGGAGCGGGTGGCGAGATCCAGTTGACTGATGCGATCGCGCTGCTGATCGAGGAGGGACACCCGGTGCATGTGGTGGTGCACCGCGGGTCTCGACACGACCTTGGAAATCCTGGCGGCTATCTCAAGGCTGCGGTTGACTTTGCGTTGAATCGCGACGACTACGGGCCCGAATTGCGGCGGTGGTTGGTGGAGCGATTGGGGCTGGTCGACTGCTGAATCCCCACGACGGCCCCTGAACGGCAGAAAGGCGTGCAGTGCGTTCGGTGGAGGAGCAGCAGGCCCGGGTAGCGGCTGCGGCGGTGGCGCCACGACCGGTCCGGGTTGCCATCGCCGAAGCGCAAGGTTTGATGTGCGCCGAGGAGGTCGTGACCGAGCGGCCCCTGCCGGGATTCGATCAGGCGGCCATCGACGGCTACGCGGTGCGCAGTGTCGATGTGCTGGGCGTCGTCGGCAACGACGCGGATTCCGAGGACGACGGAAACCAGGAAATCAGCCTGCCGGTGATGGGCTCGATCGAGGCGGGCGCCCGCACGCCGAGCCGGCTGCAACCGCGCCAGGCCGCGCGCGTCCAGACGGGCGCGCCTATGCCGACGCTCGCCGACGCGGTGCTTCCGTTGCGGTGGACCGACGGCGGTGAGTCGCGGGTGACCGTATTGCGTGGCGTGCGCTCGGGCGCCTATGTCCGTCGCACCGGCGACGATGTCCAGCCCGGCGACGTCGCGGTGCGCTCGGGCACGATCATCGGGCCGGCCCAGGTGGGGCTGCTGGCGGCCGTCGGTCGCGAACGCGTCCTGGTGCACCCGCGGCCCCGGCTGTCGGTGATGTGCGTGGGCGGTGAGCTCGTGGACATCTCCCGAACGCCGGGCAACGGCCAGGTCTATGACGTCAACTCATACGCGCTGGCCGCGGCGGGCCGCGACGCCGGCGCCGAGGTGAACCGCGTCGGCATCGTCGACACCGAGCCCAAGGAGCTGCGGGAAATCGTTGAGGGCCAAGTCAATCGCGCAGAGGTGGTGGTGATCGCGGGCGCGGTCGGTGGTACCGCCGCCGAAAGTGTCCGGTCGGTGCTCGCCCAACTCGGTGAAATGGAGGTCACCCGCATCGCGATGCACCCCGGCTCGGTGCAGGGCTTCGGCCAGCTCGGCCCGGAGGGGGTACCGGTATTCCTGCTGCCTGCCAACCCGGTCAGTGCCCTGGTGGTCTTCGAGGTCATGGTGCGGCCGTTGATCCGGCTGTCGCTCGGAAAGCGCCAGCCGACGCGACGGGTCGTGCAGGCCCGCACGCTGTCCCCGATCACCTCGGTCGCAGGCCGAAAGGGCTATCTGCGCGGCCAGCTGATGCGCGACCAGGACACCGGCGAGTACTTGGTGCAGGCCCTCGGCGGGGCACCGGGAGCGTCGTCGCATCTGCTGGCGACGCTCGCCGAAGCAAACTGTCTGGTGGTCGTTCCGACCGAGGCCGGGCAGATCCGCACCGGCGAGATCGTCGACGTGGCCTTCCTGGCTCAACGCGGCTGAACGAAACCGGCGAGCCGTCATGAACCTTTGGCGTTCGAGTTCCATCCATCCGGGGTGGCCCGCGCCCGTCGGACCGCTGCGCGTGCCCGCCGGCCTGGTGCGGCTGCGCCCCGTGCGGTTGCGCGACGCGTCGCACTGGAGCCGGATCAGGCTAGCCGATCGGGCGCACCTGGAACCGTGGGAACCCGTCACCGATGTGAATTGGGAAGTGCGACACGCGGTTTCATCGTGGCCCGCGGTTTGTTCCGGCTTGCGCTCGGAGGCCCGCAAGGGTCGGATGCTGCCGTACGTCATCGAGGTCGACGGGGAGTTCACTGGCCAGCTGACCATCGGCAACGTCACACACGGCGCGCTACGGTCGGCGTGGATCGGTTATTGGGTGGCCAGTTCGGCAACCGGCGGCGGGGTGGCGACGGCTGCACTGGCGCTGGGCCTCGACCACTGTTTCGGACCTGTCATGCTGCACCGCGTCGAGGCGACTGTGCGCCCGGAGAACGCGGCCAGCCGGGCCGTGCTGGCAAAGGTCGGTTTCCGTGAGGAAGGACTGTTGCGGCAATACCTCGAGGTGGACGGCGCGTGGCGCGATCACCTCCTGGTGGCGATCACCGTCGACGAGCTCAACGGGTCGGCGGCGTCGGCGCTGGTGCGCGAGGGCCACGCGAGCTGGGCCTGAGAGGCCGCTCGACAAGGGCAGCGAAGGCCGCGCGCTGTTACCAATGTGACATTTGTGACTGATGGTGCTTGTCAGCTGTGAATTACAGGTGTGTAATTGACATCGGCGCGTCGTTCATGGATGCGCTGGTCACGGACCTAGCCTGAAGGGGAAAGGAGCAGGCTACATGCCAAGCATCCCCCAATCCCTCTTGTGGATATCCCTCGTCGTGCTCTGGCTCTTCGTGCTGGTCCCGATGTTGATCAGCAAGCGAGACGCCGTGCGCCGCACCAGCGATGTGGCGCTGGCGACGCGGGTGCTTAACACCGGTCGTGCCTCGCGGCTGTTGCGGCGCGGCCGTCCCGCGGCGGGACACCGGAGTGATCCGGATTGGCAACCGTCCGCGGATCATGTCGACGATGACCTCGACGAGGAATCCCACGACGAGTCGAAGGAACGCGCTGTGGTGCGAGCAGCCGTCGTCGAGGCGGAGAGCGACAGCGGGCCGGACTACCTCGACGTCGATGTCGTTGAGGACTCGGGCGCATTACCTGTGGGGCAGTCGGCGAATGAGGTGGTCGTGGAGACGGAAGAGGTCACGGAGCCGGAGACTCAAACCGACGAGCTGCCATTGGATTTCGCCGAGGCAGCCGAAGCGGACGAGCCGGAGGGCGAGAACGAGCCAGAGCCCGACGGCACCGAGGACGAGTACGAGTACGTCGCCGATTCCTCGGGCCTGGAGGCGCCGTCAGACACCGACCTGCAGATCGCCGAGTCGATCAGCGCCGCGCGCAAGCGTCGGTCCGAAACCAGGGCCGCCACCATAGGCGCCCGCAAGTACAAGTTCCGCAAGCGAATGCTGTTTGTGCTGGCGTTGGCGACGATCGCCAGTGCGGTGGTGGCCTTCACCGTGGCTCCGATCGGCTGGTGGGTGTGCGGATCGGTGGGCGCGGTGGCGGTGCTGTACCTGGTGTACCTGCGTCGTCAGACACGCATCGAGGAGCGGCTGCGGCGGCGGCGTGCCCAGCGGCTCGCGCGGTCGCGGCTGGGGGTGGAGAACACCGACGATCACGAGTTCGACGTGGTTCCGTCGCGGCTTCGGCGGCCGGGGTCGGTGGTGCTCGAGATCGACGACGAGGACCCGATCTTCGAGCACCTCGACTACGCCCCGTTCGCACGCGACTTCGACCTCCCGCGCGCGGCAGGCCAATAGATTTTCGGCGGCGGGGCCGCGGCTGGTAGCCTGTGCTACCGGTATCAGGGGCTATGGCGCAGTTGGTAGCGCGACTCGTTCGCATCGAGTAGGTCAGGGGTTCGAATCCCCTTAGCTCCACAAGCAAAACATCACGTCAAGGCTACTTTATGAGTTAACTGGCGGTCCGGCCTCAGACCCGCCGGTACGCAGTGGGTACGCAGCAGATTTGATTGCCGCGTTCAAACGGTCGGCTACACCGTCCAAGTCCTCGTCGAACAGGTCGGCGTAAACATCAAGCGTCATGGACGCTTTCGCGTGGCCGAGCATTCGCTGAACGGCCTTCACGTTGGCGCCCGCGCTGACCGCCAGACTGGCGGCGGTGTGCCGTAGGTCATGCGGAGTGATGGTCGGGAAGGTGGTGTCGGCCGCCTGGCACTTCCGCACCGCGGGTTCGAACACGCGCGCCCGCCAGTTCGAGTTCCGCAGCACCCCGCCGCGCATGTCGTTGAACACCAGAGCGTCACGGGCCTTACCCACCATCAGGGCGGCCAGCTCGTCGGCCAGCTCGGCCGGGAACGGCACCGAGCGGCGCTCCCAGGTCTTCGGCGTCCTAGAGAAGGTGCGCATCGCGGCAGCGAGTGTCGATAGTCGAGACGCAGAGCGGCAGCTTGCCATAACACAGTATTCGCAGGGCAGACTTCCCGGTCCGCTCGGCAAGCTGGTAGATAAGTGGTTTCCCAGGGCTTGAGAGGCCGCCTAGAAACCCATCGATGAGGACGACGGGCGCCAGAGTCGCTTTGCTGACTCCAGGCCGCCGCCCCGGCTGCGGCTTCGCAACCTCCGTATAAGGCGTTTCAGTAATCTTTGCCATTCGTCCGACGAGATTGCTGCGAAGCCGCTAGTGTTCCTCATCCGAGCTACTCGCCCGTCCATACCAAGATCATCTCGGGAGGGGTCCATGCGCATTCGTTCTGTGGTGGGGACACTTGCTTTGGCTGCGGCGGCTCTGGGCGGTCCGACTCTGCTCACCAACGCCACCCACACTCAGACCGTGGGGTTGCCGTGTGACAACTGGATTTTCGTCGGCGACGTGTGCAAGGCGATCGACTATTGCTGGGATACCGACGACCCCGCGTGCCAGCAGGTCGGCACCCAACCCAGCACCGCGCTGCGACAGCAGCCCGGCTACTGATCTCGGGGACCGCCATCCCCTTTCTTTGACTGGGCTGATAGTTCAGGTAGAAGTAGCTTTCCATTTGTTTGCGACGGTCGTCCGGAACGTGCGGTTGGCTGGCGGGACATTTGGGCCCCAGGGGGTATATCCTCGCCCTCGCCTGTATGACCGGGCGGTAATGCGGGTACCCGGTCGTGTACGGGTTTCAGAGTCGAGACAGGCGAATTTCAGAAAAGACCTAGCGGTCGAACATGTGCGTCAGCTCGTCGCGTTTGTCGGAGAGCTCATTCTCGATGTAGAGGGCGTTTGCGAGAGAAAGCGCCAAGAGCAGGGCAGCGACGACGCGGACCCACGTCGCGGCGCGCAAGAAGAATGCAACAGCCGTGCCAGCTGCTACGACGGCAACACCGGTCCACACCGGACCTGAGCCGGTTATGAGGCTGACTGATTGCATCGACATCACAAGCCCGATGACGACAAGCACACAGACGCCGATCGCAACCGCCGTCTTTTTGCCGTTGTTGGAATCGCGTGCTTCGGTCGGCGCGGATGCGTCGCTGCCCCGCCGGTAGAACTGGTCCGCTCCATGCGGAGCCGTCCCAGTAGATCCGCTTCCCAGCGTCCGATGGGTCGGGATACCAACCTGGTGCGGGCGAAGGCGTCGTCACGCGGCCACCGGCACCGCGATTGCCAGGTACCCGGCGCACTTGTACATATAGACCTTTCGATTGACGTTCGACCCGAACAGTGCCGACGGCCATGGCCCGAATCAGCCGCTGCCGCCGTTGTGTGTCAGGTTTCCGGACCAGTACACGTGCCCGACGGATGGACCTCCGCCCGATGCGGGAGGGCGCGGGTTCTGAAACCGCTAGGCGGACCAGTACTCCAACATCGGCTCGCTGCACAGCACGGTCGACCCCTGGGTGATAGTCAGCGCGGTGGGGGACACCGAGTGCTGCACCCCGTTATTTGTTGCGACGAAAGCGGCTCCCGACTTGCTGCGATCGGCATGGGCGTTGCGCTTGCCCAGGGCACGGTCCAGCATCCGCATTGCAGTGCTCGCGCGGTTCTCACGCGCCTGAGAACACCAGAACTCGACAGTGGATTGCGGCTGAAGACGTCATGCCTTAGCTTCGGCGTTCGTGACCGAATCACGCGCGTTGGACGGCCCGGTCGGACTCGTCGGTGCGGGCTACATCGGCCATCTGTTCGCCCAGCAGTTCGCGCTCGCCGATTACCAGGTGCGGGCCTGGTCGCCCGGCCGGTCCGTATACACGTTGCACGACCGGTTGCACAGCAGTGTCTCGACTCTTGCCGAGATGGGCGCGGTGGAGCCCGCAGCGGTTGACCGCGTCCTCGGCCTGGTCACCGCCCATGACGATCTCGCCACGGCGCTGGGGCCATGTTCTGCGGTCATGGAGTCGATCGTCGAGGACGCTGGGGTCAAGGCGGCCTGCTACCGGGACATCGAGGCGGTGGTGAGTGCCGACGCGCTGCTGTGGAGCTCGACATCCAACTTTCCGATGACAAAGCTCGCTGCCGGGATGGCCCATCCTGAACGGGCCGTCGTCCTCCATCCGGTGCAGACGGCGCTGATCATCTTCGCCGAAGTCGTCGCCGGTGAACGCACGAGCGAGGACTCGGTCACGACCACCATGCGCTTCTGCGAAGACGTCAGCCTTCGAGCGGTCCGCGTTCGCAAGGAGATCCCTGGCTTCTTGTGGAACCGGGTGTGGTTTGCATTGCTGCGCGAGATGCTGCACCTCGTGGATATCGGCGCCGCCGATCCGGTCGAGCTCGACTCGATGGTGCAGACCACGCTGCGCGCCTTCATCCCGGTATTCGGCCCTCTTCAGATGACCGATCTCATCGGCCACGACACGTTGCGGGACATCTCCGACGCGCTCTACCCAGAGCTTGCCACCGATCGAAGCGCGTCGACCACCATCGAGCAGCACGTCAAAGATGGTCGGCTCGGCGTCAAGAGCGGCCGGGGGTTCTACGACGACAACGACCAGCGAATCGCCAAACTGTCGAGCAAGCTGTATCGAATCGCCCGCGACCTCGACGACGAGCGCGCCTGACCGGTCCGCGGTGGCGGCAACTACGGTGGAAGACAATGTCTGAGACCACCCGGGTTCGTCGCAGCACCCGGATATTCTCGGCGCCGCCTCGCCGCAAGACAGCGGTTCGCCGCGCACCGGACGATGGGCGCGCCTGCGTCATGAATGGCACCACCGGCTCGATCCGGTCGAGCAATCGGCGGTGATCTCATGGGCGACGTTTACGGTGACCTTCGCCGCTGAGGTGCCGCCGCCGTAGCCCCTTCCGCTTACTTGATCCCGACCACCATCGAGTCCGGGCCTACCAGGTGCTCGACATAGCTCTCGCTGAAGCCCGCGTCGGCCATCCAGGCGCGGCAGTCTGCACCCGTGTAGTCGAATCCGACCGGGCCCCTCAATCAGCATGTTGAGACTCATCAGGAGTCCAAAAGCGTTCGCGCGCCGCTCGTCGTCGATGATCGCGTCGTATACGATCAGCCCGCCGTCAGACGAGTGATCTACCAGGGCGGCGGCGAAGTCGGAGCGGCGCACGAATCGGTCATTGGGACTCTTCGCCAGAGCCACGGAGAGCACGGGATCGAGCGCGGCGAGTTCAGGTCGGGTGTCGGCGAGTGCGGGTGGAGGCGAGTTCAGGTGCCGGCTGATAACCACCGCCGGGTTGGAGTGCGGGAAGAGTTGAACGCCCGTGAGTAGGTGATAGGTGGTGGCGGCCAGCGCGTACTGATCTGCGCGTCCGTCGATGTCGTCACCCATCAGCTGCTCAGGAGCGGAGTAGGCAACGGTCCCGACCGTCATGTTGGTTGTTGTCAACCCACTGATGTCGTCGACGTTGCGCGCAATTCCGAAGTCGGTCAGAAGGACTCGCTGCTCGCCGTCGTCATCAACGTGCGTCAGCATGATGTTGGCGGGTCGCGGTGCAGCAGGCCCTGCTTATGTGCGTAGTCGAGTCCGCTGGCTACCGCCGTAACGATCCTGACCACGTCGTCGACCGGCATGCCCGCCGGGTAGCGATCCGCCAGCAGACGCGCTGCGTCGAGGCCGTCCACGTAGTCCATCGAGATCCACAACTGCCCATCGGCCTCGCCACGGTCATGCACGCCCACGATGTGCGGGTGCCACAGAGTCGATGCGAGGTCAGCCTCCCGGATGAACCGGGTTCGGTATTCATCGTCTGCCGACCAGTCCAGCGGAAGAAGCTTCAGTGCGTCGCGCCGTGGTAGTCGCGGATGCTGGGCGAGGTAGACCTCACCCATCCCCCCGGACCCCAGCAGACGCAGAATGGTGAATCCGGCAAAGGTCGAACCGTTCGGCAACGGCATGGCCGGATCGTACCCACGACGCACTTCCCATTGACCCGATGAGGGGAACGGCGGCTTCGCAGCATCGCGGTGGTCGAGACGTTCGCCGGGGCTGCCTGACGTTGCGACACCGCGTGCGCTCCGGATGCCCGGCCGCGCGGATCCGGCCGACGGCCGTTAGTTCACCGTGGATGGAAATGTGCCTGTGCCCGGGCCGCTCTTCGTAGACTGGCTTTGCTTCACGAGATGCCGTCGCCCAGCTCTGACTGGACGGCACGCCAACCCCACGCTCGTTGGGTGGCTCGGATGACGAAGCGGCCAGCACCAACCGGTGCGGGCAAGAGCGCCTCGGGGCCGGAGGCTCGACTCAAGGAGTACCTACTCATGCCTGACGATCGCTCGCTCTATCGCTACCGCAGCGACAGGGGCGAGATGCTCACCGAGGAGGACATGGAAGCCATCTTCGGCGACGACATCACCGGCCTCGAAGGCGAGGACCGAGACGACGTCACGTTTGAGTCCTGGCTGGCCGAGATGATCGACTGGGGCCGCTACTGGCGTGTCGACGTCCGGCGCCTGTGACCCTCTACGCCAACAGCGACACGCAGGAGGTCTGCACCGAGGCCGAGATGTGCGAGGCTTTCACCTCTGCCGAAAACGACGACATACGAGGGTCTCAAGCTTCGTGTCGGAGATGGCACAGCGATATGGCGGACATCGTTGAGCAGCGGTGAAACGATAGTTGTCTGAACCTCCTCGCACCTAATGCCGCGGTAAGTCGGTGAACGCAGCGGTGTGATTTTGCTGTGACGCGCACGTGCAGCCTCGGCGGATTGGTCTGAGTAGACGATCGGCGGGCCCGGCGATGACAATCACGACATGCTGCGGCTGATCACGTGCTCTCTTGTCGCAATCGTGGTGGCTGGGTGCGGCCACGGCGCAGGACCACCCCGCGACGCGGCCGCCGATCGGTCGGCAATAGAAGCCGCACTGCAACAGTGGCCGCGCGACTTCAACGCCAAGGATCTCGCAGTGTGTGCACTGTTCGAGGATGACGTGGTGGTGGCCTATCCGGGTGGCCCGGACAACGGTCGACCGGCGTTCTGCCGAAAGATGCAACGCCTGTTCAGCGATCCTGAGAAGAGGTATAGCTACGCGGAGCCCGAGATCCGGGAGGTCCTCGTCGACGGCGATCTCGCCACGGTCCGCCTCATATGGACTCTGTCGATAAAGGATGCTCTGGGTAAACTCCTTGAGGAATTTCCAGAGGACGGGGTGGACGTGTTCCGGCGGCAGCCCGATGGCAGCTGGAAGATCCACATCTCGCACGCATTCTCGGTGCGCGATCCAGCCGGTACAGCCGCACCCTGACCGCAGGCACAGCGGACACACGGCTCGCCGACCGCAGCTTGACGCCTACCTCGATCACCTCCGCGAGGGCGACGTGCGGCCGGCGACCAGCGACCACGCCTCAAACAGCCCCACTTTCGCGGGCCGGCGCAGCCCGCACTCCTGTTCGCCGGATGGAAAAGATACCCGGATACCCCGAATTCCACCATCGGCTCCGCCAGTGGCTGGGACCAGAGGCCATGACCGACTCGACGTGTGCGGTGTCGGCGCGCAGTTCGGCGAGTGCGCGGTCGTAGTATGCCTGCTCAGCCTCGAGCGATCTGGGTGAAAGCCGTGAGGGAGTCAGAAGGCCGCAATGCGGTGCGCTGCTGCGACCTGGTACCGGGGCAGGACACGTCGGTCGCTCGGGAGGACACATGATGGCCGATTGCGAATGCGCGCGCGTTCACGCCGTAGTGACCGCCGCCGGCGGCGGCGCCACGAAACCATCGCTGATGAAGCGCGAGAAGTAGTTGCCGAGCACGCGATCGTCGATCGGCGGGCATTGGATCGCGGTGCCCTCCAGGCCAGCCAGCGTGTTCTCACAATCGAACTGCGGCAGCGACTTCATGATGTTCGACGCCTCGCTGGTGATGCTCAGCGAGAACAGCGGCACGAGTGACGACACGACGTCTTCGCGCGAGGTCGCGCGGCCGAGCAGCTCGGTTACCCACGAGTCGTAGGGCACACGCCTGAGCGGATAGCCGAAGCCGCGCATCCAGTCGGCCAGGGCGCCGAGCTGCACCCGCCGATGGTTGGCAATGTGAAACGTCTTGCCGATCGCGTCGCGGCGGCCCGAGAGATGCACGATCGCCTTGCTGATGTAGTCGACCGGTGTCATGTCGACGTTGTATGCGAATTCCGGCGCGCCCTGCAGCTCGACCCACGACTTCAGCATGCGCGACGTGACGTCGCCGGTATTCCAGGCCCCGGTCTGGCTGTGCCCCGTGATCAGGCCCGGCCGATAGATACAGATCGGCAGGCCGCGCGATCGCGCCTCCATGACCAGCTTGTCCGCAACCCACTTACTCTGCATGTAGCCGCCATACAGCGAGCCGCTGTGGTCGAGGGTGTCGTCTTCCCGGATGACGGTGACCTCGCCGGACGGACTGAGGAGCGGAAAGACACCAAGGCTCGACACGTAGTGCACCGGCTTGATCTTGACGCGGGTGGCGAGGCGCAGAATCTCTTCGGTGCCGACCACGTTCGCCGGCTTGAGCCGCTCGTAAGGAAGGATCCAGTTCACGAACGCGCCACTGTGATAGATGACGTCGATGGTGGCCGCCAGATCGGCGCTCACGGCCGCCGACACGCCGAGCGTCGGCTCGCCGAGGTCTCCCGGCACCGGCACGATGCGCCCCTCGAGACCGTCGTGCCACAGCGAGTAGGTCTGCAGCGTCTGGCGCAGACGCACCCGCCCCGCCTCGGTACTCTTGGCGCGCACGAGACAGTGCACCTCGGCGGCGGTGCGATCCAGGAGCTCACGCAGGAGGAATGCGCCCAGGAATCCGGTGGCGCCCGTCAGGAGAATGTGACGCGGGTGATCGGTGAGCTCCGCCGACTGCGTCCCCGGCGTGATCGCCGGGTCGAGCCTGACTTCATCGGACAGCGTCGTCACATTGACCGCGAGCCGATCGACGTTGAGCAGCGCCTTCCCCGCCTTCTGCCATAACAGCTTCGTGAGCAGCGTGCGCTTGGCGGCCGGTGAGAGGCTGGCCAGCCCGTTGACCGTCGGATTCATCCACCACTCTCCTGTGAGTGCTGTCCCTCGGCCCCATCGTCGATGCCCATGGTCCGGAGCAGCGAGTCGACGGCATCGTCGGACAGATCGTCCACCTTCGAGAGCAACTCTTCGATGTTGGCGCCCGTGGGGCTCCACCCGCCCGCGACGCCAGCGCCGGCGGATGCCGCCACTGCCGGCACCGCTGCCGCCGACACCGCAACGGGTGCCGGCAGCTGAGTCACCAGCCGGGCACTGAGCTGCGCGAGGCTGGGTCCCTCCAGCAGCGCGGTCACCGGCACGATGAGCCCGAGGTCGCTTTCGACGCGGTTCTTCAGCTCCACCGCCATCAGCGAATCGATCCCCAGCTTGGTGAGCGGCTGTTGCACGTCGACCTTCGACGGCGAGCATCGCAGCACGCGGCCGATCTGCTCGACCAGGAACGCCTCTATCAGCGGCTGCCGTTCAGCGGCGGAGGCTGCGACGAGCTTTTCCACGGTGAGACCGTCCTTCGAGCGCTGCGCCCGTCCCGGTCCCGACTTGTGGGTGACCTCTTCGGCGAGCACCGAGAGGATGGGCGGCGACATCAGGCTGAGCAGGCGGCTCCAGTCGACTGCAATCGCCATGGCCTGCGGCGAGTCGAGCTGCAGCACTCGCTCGAGCAGGTGCATGCCTTGAGACGGTGAGAACGGCAGGATGCCCTGCTGCATCAAGCGCTTCGTGATCTCGGGCCGCGCGAGGCCGACTTCGGCCCACAGACCCCAGTTGATCGCGAGTCCTGCCTGTCCCCGGGCACGCCGGTGATGGGCCAGCGCATCGAGGAACGCATTGGCCGCCACGTAGTTCCCCTGCCCAGGCGACGCGAGCACCGCCGCCGCCGACGAGAACATCACGAAGAAATCGAGTGGCGCGTCGAGCGTCGCGGTGTGGAGATTCCAGGCGCCGTCGGCCTTCGGCCCGAGGACCGTCTGGAACCGCTCCTGGTTCAATTGCAGCAGGATCCCGTCATCGAGCACTGCGGCGAGGTGCATGATCCCGCGCAGCGGCGGCATCGCCGCACTGACGTCGCCGATCACGCGGGCGACGTCGACTTCGCTGCCAATGTCGGCCTTGGCAACCACGACGGACGCGCCGCGCGCCTGCATCGCGGCCAGCGCCTCCTTCGCCGCCGCCGACGTCGCGCCGCTCCTGCCCACGAGCACGAGGTTCCGCGCGCCGCGCTCGACCATCCATTCCGCGAGCACCAGGCCCAGGCCACCGAGACCGCCCGTCAGCAGGTAGGTGCCGTCCTCGCGGAACGTCACCGGCTGCTGCGATGACGGAGCAACCAGGAACTCCGGCTCGTCAAGCGTGACCACGACCTTGCCGATATGTTTCGCCTGCGCCATGAAGCGGAAGGCATCCGGCGCCTCCGAAAGCGGAAAGCTGTGCCGCGGCAGGGGGGTGAAGCGGCCGTCGAGGAAGTAGTCGAGCACCTCCGTGAGCATCGCGCCGCAGAACGCCGTGCGCGACACGAACATGTGGGCCAGGTTCACGGAGGAGAAGGACAGGTTCTTGTGGAACTCGCGAAGGCCCAGCGGGTTGTTCTGCAGGATATCGGCCATGCCGATCTCGAGGAACCGTCCACCGGCACGCAACGTCGCCAGGCTCCGTGGAATGAACTCCCCGGCCAGGGAGTTGAGGACCACATCGACGCCTTCCCCCCCGGTGATCCGCATCACCTCGTCGGCGAACTCCAGCGAACGCGAGTCCATCACATGCTCGACGCCCTGCTGCTTGAGGAATACCCGCTTCTCCGGCGTCCCGGCCGTGGCGAAGATCTCGGCACCGACGTGCTGCGCGATCTGCAGCGCCGCCTGACCGACGCCGCCGGCCGCGGCATGAATCAAGACACGCTCGCCCTTGCTCAACCTGCCGAGATGATGCAGGGCGTAGTAGGCGGTCATGAACGTGAGCGGGATCGTGACCGCCTCTTCGAAGGTGATGTGCGCTGGCTTGCCCGCGACCAGCGTCGCGTCGGTCGTCACGTACGAGCCAAGACACGACGGCGCCAGGGCAACGACATCTTCGCCAACCCGCAGGTGCTCGACGCCCGGGCCGGTTCGGACCACGGTGCCCGCGCACTCCCACCCGAGGTCGAGTGACTGCTCAAACACCGGCGGAATGAGACCCATCGCGACGAGGACGTCGCGGAAGTTGAGCCCCGCCGCGCGCACCTGGATCTCGACCTGCCCCTGTCCGGGCTCCCGGCGTGTGGTACTGCGCAGCATCAGGTTGTCCAGGATGCCCGCCGTCGCGATCTCGAGACGGAACGGCTCCTCGGCCGCCACCAGTCGGCGCTTCTCGTCCACGACCTCGGCCGACCGGCGGACGACACGCGGCACCCAACGCTCGCTGCCGCGCAGTGCCACCTGGTCTTCCCGATCGCCGGCGAGCACCTCATTGAGCAATGCCTGAATCTCTTCGCCCTCGCCGGACGCGCCGAGATCCACGCGCGTGCAGCGCAGCTCGGGATTCTCGGTGCCGATGACGCCGGCCAGACCCCAGAGCGAAGCGTGTGCAATCGACAGCGACTCGAGCGAATCACCCACCGGCTGCGTACCGACGGTGACGACCCACAACCGCGGCGCCGGTGCGCGATTCACCTCGGCGAGCGCCTGAACCAGATGCAGTGCCGAGTCACATCCACGCCGGCGCGCTCCCTGCAACATGGCGAGAGTGGCGCCTTCCGGCGACCAGCGTTCCGCCGCCCAGAGATGGACGATGCCATCGCACGAGGCTGCGTCCTCGGCGGCGATCTGCGCAAGCAGCTGGCGATAGTCCTCCGGCCGCGCCGGGTTGATCCGGTACTGTGCCGCCGTCACCTTCTCGTACGAGTCGCCGGCCAGAACGACCACGCACTCGTCACCCGCGGCCTCGAGATGCCGGCACAGCGCCGGTCCGACTTCGTCATCCGACAGCAGCAGCCATCGCCTTGCGCCGCGCGCGGTGGTCGCGCCGGGCTGCGCGTCAACCGCCGGCTGGCGTGCCTTGCGCTGCCACTGGATCTCGTAGATCCACTCATTCAGCTGCTTCTCCGTGATGGCCGCTGCATCGTGTCCGACCCGCTGCAGCGTGAACCCGAGTGCCTCCAGGACCACATGGCCCTCGGCATCGATCACGCGGACATCACCTTCGATGGTGCCCGACTGCCCGTCCGCTCCCGAGCGCAGGACCGCGTGGCTCCAGAGATCGGCACCAGGACGCGCGTGCAGGCGCAGCGTGTCCAGGCCAACCGGAAGGAAGATACTGCCTCCCGACTGACCGACATCTCCTCGCGGCAGCGCGGCGGCCAGTGCCTGGAACGCCGCGTCCAGGAACGCCGGATGAACCTGATAGGCGCCGGCTTCGTTCTCGACCGCCGTCGACAGGCGTAGCTGACCGATCGCCTCACCATCGCGCCGCCAGAGCTGCTCGAGGCCCTGGAAGCTCACGCCGTACTCCAGACCACGCTCGTGGGTCTCGCGGTAGAACTCCGGCGCCGAGACGATCGCCTGACAGCGCCCGCGAATCTCCTCGACCGTGTCGCCGTCGGGTGCGGTGATGCTCTCGGTCGTGGCAATCGCGATGGTGCCGATCACGTGCAGCGTCGACGCCGACGGATCCTGCGCCTCGCCCGGCTGCACCGTGAAGAACTTCACCGACGCCTCGCCGGGCGTCACGAGCGAAAGGGCGAGCTGAATCGTCTTCGGCTGATCGTCGGCGAGGAAGAGCGCCTTCTGGAACTGCAGGTGCCGCAGCGTGTGACGGCCGGCGCCAAAGACCTCCGTCGCCGCGGCCAGCGCCATTTCAGAGAAGCCCGCGGCCGGCATCACCATCGCCCCCTGCACGCGGTGATCGCTCAGGTACGGAAACGCGCGAGCGCTCAGATCGGTCTCCCAGAAATGCGTGCCCTGATGCGCCGCCGACCTGAAGTACCTGGCGAGCAGCGGGTGACCGCCCTTGCGTGCAGGCTGTGCCACCGGCGCCTGACCGCTGTCTTCGACCCAGAATCGTTCGCGCTGCCAGGCGTAGGCCGGCAGCGGCACCACGTGTCCGCCCGTCGGATACAGGCGCGCCCAGTCGTTCGGGTAGCCGGCGGCGTACAACTCACCAAACGCCTCCAGCATCACGCTGCGATCGTCTTCGTCGCGTCGCATCGATGGCAGCACGATGCCGGCGCACTGGCTCTGGCGCAGACACTGCGACATCGACGTCGCCAACGTCGGGTGCGCGCTCAGCTCGAGCAGAACGTCACAGCCATCGGCGATGAGCGCCTCGATCGCCTGCGCGAAGACCACCGGGTGACGCAGGTTGCTGACCCAATAGGCAGCGTTACATTCCGGTCCGTCGATCAACGTGGCCCGACCCGATGTCGACATCATCGCGATCGAGGTCGGCCGTGCATCGATTTCGCCGAGCGCTTCCAACAACTCGTCTCGCAGCGGGTCCATCTGGGGACTGTGCGAGGCGTAGTCGACGTTCACGAACTGAAAGAAGATGTCGCGGCGCTCGGCCAGCTGACTGAGCTCGACCAACGCGTCCGACTCGCCGGAGATCACGGTCGTCGTCGGCCCATTACATGCGGCCACCCCCACGCGGTCGGCATAACCGGTGAGCAGCGCCTCGGTCGCCTCGAGCGGCAGGTTCACGACCGCCATCCGCCCATGCCCGGACGCACGGCGCCTGACAATCTGGCTACGGCGGCAGATGATGCGGGCCGCGTCGTCGAGACCCATGATGCCGGCGACGTAAGCAGCCGCGACCTCGCCCATGCTGTGTCCCACGACCGCGTCGGGCTCGACGCCCCATGCCCGCCACTGCGCGGCCAGGGCGACCTGCACGGCAAAGAGCACCGGCTGCACGACGTCGAGCTCCTCGAGGCGCGAGGTCGCCGCATCGGCGCGAAGCTCATCGAGCAGCGACCAGTCCGCGTACCGGCTCAGCGCCTGCGCGCAGCTCTCGAGGGTCGTGCGGAACACCGGCTCCTGATCCATCAAGCGGCGCGCCATACCGAGCCACTGCGACCCCTGGCCTGGGAACACGAACGCGATCTTCCGCTTCGTGTCCGGCAGCTTGCGCCCGGAGGCCACACCGCGCCTGGCTTCGCCGGCGAAATAGGCGTCGAGCTGCTCACCGATCTCCGACAGTGAGCCCCCGAGCACCGAGAGGCGATGATCGTGATGCGTCCGGCGCACGCTGGCGGTGTAGCAGATGTCGGCCAGGTCGCCGCGGCCGTCGCGCGCGACGTCACGATACGCGCGCGCCATCGCCTCGAGCGCCTTGGCGCTGTGCGCGGAGATCGGCAGCACGTGCGCGACGTCGGCGGCACGTGCCTCCTGGCGCTGACCGTTCGTCGCCTCCAACAGGTCGGTCACGACGATGTGCGAGTTCGTGCCGGAGATGCCGAACGAGCTCACGCCGGCCACTAACGGCGTCGCCTCGGCCGGCCACGGCGTCATTTCACGCTGCACGGTCAGCGGCAGCTCGCTCCAGGGGATGGCCGGGTTCGGCTGGTCGAAGTGCAGGCTCGCGGGAATCGCGCGATGCTTGAGCGCCAGCGCCACCTTGGTGAGGCCGGCAATGCCGGCCGCACCCTCGGCGTGACCGATGTTGGTCTTCACCGAGCCGATACGGCAGGGCTGATCTGCCGGCCGATCGGTCTTGAGCACGGTACCGAGCGCCATAGCTTCGATCGGATCGCCGACGCTCGTGCCGGTGCCGTGAGCCTCGACATACTGCACCTGCCCCGGAGAGATGCCGCTGTTCTTGTAGGCCTCGCGCAGCACGGCTTCCTGCCCGGCGCGGCTCGGCGTCATCAGCAGGCCGCCGCTGCGGCCGTCGTTGTTGACGGCAGTGCCGCGGATCACTGCATAGATCGGGTCATGGTCGGCCAGGGCGTCGGCGAGGCGCTTCAACACGATGATGCCCACGCCGTCGCTGCGCACGAAGCCGTCACCTCGCGCGTCGAAGGCCTTGCACCGGCCGTCGCGTGCCAGCATCTGCGCCTGACAGAACCCGACGCTCGGCTCGGGCCGGAGCACCAGGTTGGCGCCGCCGGCGAGCGCGAGCACGGATTCGCCGCTACGCAGGCTCTGGCAGGCCAGGTGCACCGCCACCAGCGACGTGGAACAGGCGGTGTCGACGACCACGCTCGGTCCCTCGAGCCCGAGCGCATACGACAGCCGACCGGACAGGACGCTTCGCGCGTTGCCGGCGGCGAAGTAGATATCGATCAGCGACAGGTCGCTGAGTTCGTTCAGGTAATCGTTGGTGCACATGCCAACGAACACGCCCACCCGCTGGCCGAGCAGCTGCTCCGGCACCTGTCCGGCGTCCTCAAGCGCTTCCCACGCTACCTCGAGCAGCAGGCGATGCTGCGGATCCATGCCCGCCGCCTCGCGCGGGGAAATGCCGAAGAAGTACGGATCGAATTGATCGACCTGATCGAGGAATCCGCCCCATCGGCTGTAGAGCTTGCCGGGGATACCAGGGCGCGCATCGTAGAAGGCGTCAACGTCGAACCGATTCGCCGGAATCTCCCTGATGGCGTCGCCACCCCTCGTCAGCAGACCCCAGAACGCTTCCGGCCCGGTGGCCTCGGGGAAGCGGCAACCGATACCAGTGATGGCAATAGGAGCGTGGATCATTGCGTCCCCCCCGCGATGAACTGCAGTTCGGTGACCATGACTCGAGAATTCTCCGAATAGTGGCGGTACACACGAGTAGTCGACTACGCGACTTTGGCGGCGGCTTAGACTAAAGCCTTCGTGTCGGAGATGGCACGGCAATACGACGGACATCGCTGACCAGCGGTGACACGATACTGACGTGGACGGCGGTGGGGACGGTCGCGGTGGCCTGACTGTGGCGGGACTGTCCTGTGGGTCGTGCGGCACTCAGTTGGGCGGCACAGCCAAGTTTTGTAGTGAGTGCGGCACGCCAGTCGCATCGGCCACCGGATCGGCGGAGTACAAGCAGGTCACGGTGCTGTTCGCCGATGTTGTTCATTCGATGGACATCGCGGCGGCCGTGGGTGCGGAGCGGCTGCGCGAGATCATGACCGATCTGGTCAACCGTGCGGCAGGGGTGGTCCAGCGGTACGGCGGCACGGTCGGCAGTTTCACCGGCGACGGCATCATGGCCGTGTTCGGGGCACCGGTGGCGTTGGAGGATCACGCCGTTCGCGCCTGTCTGGCGGCCCTCGGTGTCCAGGACGAGGCGAAGCGGCTCGCCGTCGACGTCCAAGACCGCGACGGTGTCGAGCTGCAGTTGCGGATCGGCTTGAACTCGGGTCAGGTGATCGCCGGTGAAATGGGTTCTGGGTCTTTCGGTTACACCACTGTTGGTGAGCAGGTGGGGATGGCTCAGCGGATGGAGTCGATTGCTCCGCCTGGCGGGGTGATGCTCTCGGCGTCCACCGCGCGACTTGTTGATGGCGCAGCGGCTCTCGGTGAACCGGAGATGGTCCGTATTAAGGGTGCCGAGGAACCAGTTGCCGCCCATCGCCTGGTGGGCATAGGTGAACGCCAGCGCGCTGTCGAGAGGGCGGCGTCGAATCTTGTCGGTCGACGGTGGGAGTTGTCCGCCGTCGAGGGTTTGTTGGACCGCGCAGTCGATGGCCACGGTGCTGTGGTCGGTGTGGTCGGGCCACCCGGCATCGGCAAGAGCCGTCTGGCGCGTGAGATCGCAGCGATTGCGCGTCGGCGTGATGTGGGGGTGTTCACTGCCTTTTGCGAGTCGCACACGCGGCAGGTCCCCTTCCATGCCGTGGCCCGGTTGCTGCGCGCGGCCACCGGTGTGGAGGGTCTTGACGGTCAGGCCGCCCGTGATCGAGTGCGCGACCGGGTCCCCGACGCGGACCCCGAGGATTTGGTGCTGTTTGATGACCTGCTGGGGATCGCCGATCCCGATGTTGCTCTTCCTCGGATTGATCCCGATGCTCGTCGGCGGCGGTTGACCGCGCTGGTCAATGCCTCCTCGTTGGCCCGTAAAACCCCGGCGGTCTATGTCGTTGAGGATGCTCATTGGATCGATGAGGTCAGCGAGTCGATGCTGACCGATTTTTTCACCGTGATCCCGCAGACACCCTCACTGGTGGTCCTCACATACCGTCCGGAATATCGGGGCGCGTTGAGCCGGGTGGCAGATGCGCAAACCATCGCGCTTGCGCCACTTCGTGATTCGGAGGCTGCGGCACTGATCACCGAGATGCTCGGGCCGGACCCCTCGTTGATGGGTGGGACCGGACGATCGCCGAGTGGGCCGCCGGTAACCCGTTCTTTGCCGAGGAGATGGTGCGCGAACTGGTCGAGCGGGGCGTGCTGCGCGGCGAGTCGGGCGGATACGTTGTGGCGGTGGAGACTGCTGAGGTCACGTGCCTGCCACGTTGCAGGCGACCATCGCCGCGCGCATCGATCGGCTCGACCCGAAAGCCAAGCGCACGCTAAGTGCAGCGGCGGTCATCGGGTCGCGGTTCACCCTTGACCTGTTGACCCAGCTAGGCGTCGAACCCGTCGTTGCCGACCTCGTGGCGGCCCAGTTCATCGATCAGGTCAAATTCACCCGTCAACCCGAGTATGTGTTTCACCATCCGCTGATCCGTACGGTGGCCTATGAATCCCAACTCAAGTCGGACCGTGCCGATGTGCACCGGCGGCTCGCCTCCGCCATCGAACAACGCGACGGCGACGCTGTCGGCGAAAACGCCGCCCTGATCGCCGAACACTACGACGCGGCGGGCGATCTGCGCTCCGCTTATAGGTGGCATATGCGTGCCGGTGCGTGGTCCCTCAGCCGTGATGTCGGTGCGGCGCGGAGCAGTTGGCAGCGCGCCTGCCGCGTGGCGGAGGCGCTACCGACCAACGATCCGGGGCGCACGGCGATGCGCATTCGCTCGAGAAAGGCGCTGTGTACTTCTGCCTGGCGTGTCGGACTCGGGGTCGCCGACACCGGTTTCGACGAGCTTCGAGGTTTGTGTAGCAGCGCTGGCGACACCGTGTCGCTGGTAATCGGGATGCACGGGCAAGTGGTAGGCCTGACGTATGAACATCGCCACCGCGAAGCATCCGTGCTGGCGTCCGAACAGGTCCTCCTGCTTGAGGAAATCCCCGACGCGCTGCGGGCGGTCGGCGTCATGTACGGGGCATTGTTAGCGAAGGTGTTCGCCGGTGAAGCTGTCGATGCAAACCGGTTGGCGCAGTGGTCGATCGACTTGGTCGGCAGCGACCCCGTGGAGGGCATGACTACAGGTTCTGGTTCACCGCTGGCATTTTCGTTGCTTTATCGCGGACTGGCGGGATGCAGCTTGGGTCGTCCTGACTGGCGTGATGACATGCGAAGCGCTATCGCCATGCAGCGCTCCGTCGACGCGAACGGGGTGCCGCTGCCGTTGCTTATCAGCGTCGCTTACTCCTGCTGCATGTTGACCGGGGCGCTGCTGGCCGACGATGACGCGGTGCGAGAAACCGCTGAAGCCGTGCGGATTGCCGAAGAGGGCGGCGACGACATCGCCCTCGATCTCGCACAGATGGCTCACGGGCTGGTGTTGAGCCGTCGCGCTACGGCTGCTGAACGTGACGTGGCACCGGAGTTGCTGCGCCGGGCGCGCGACTCCCTGTTCAGGCGGCGAGATCTGCTCGGCGTGACGATGGCGGATATCCGGATCGCGGAATTAACAGCCGAAGCAGGAGAGGTCGCACGCGGGATCGAAAGTGCGCGCTCCATTGTCGGTCGGCTCTTCGAGAACGGCGAAATGTTTCTGCGCGGTAGCGCAA
This sequence comes from uncultured Actinomycetota bacterium, assembly GCA_963698965.1. GTDB lineage: Bacteria > Actinomycetota > Actinomycetes > Mycobacteriales > Mycobacteriaceae > Mycobacterium. The sequence goes on along the minus strand of CAVOSY010000009.1, from coordinate 169,046 downwards.
CCTCGGCACTGGTGGAGTCGCTGCTACGCAGGGGATCGGACACCGACGTGCAGGAAGCGGCGGCGGCGATTGAACGGTTGGCCGCCGTACCCACCGACCCCGGATTCGTCCTGAACGAAATCCCGCTGCTGCGTATGCGCGCGCTGCTCGCCCGCGCCGACGGCGACGAGACCGCCTACCGCGACTATCGGGATCGCTACCGCGCGATGGCCACATCGCTTGGCTTCGAGGGGCATATGAAGTGGGCCGAGGCGATGCCGTGACCCCGGCTGCTCCTTCGGGGGTGGTGACGTTTCTGTTCACCGATGTCGAGGGGTCGACCCGTCGGTGGGAGGCCGACGCCGATGCGCATGCGGGCAGCGCTGGCCGCGCACGACGACGGTGTTGCGTTCGGCGATCGAGACCCACGGCGGCTTCATGTTCAGCCACACCGGCGACGGTGTGTGCGCGGCGTTCGCGTCGCCGAGGTCGGCTGTGAACGCTGCTGTGGCCGTGCAGCGGGCGTTGGAGTTGCCGGTGCGGATGGGCATTGCGACCGGTGAAGCCGAGTTGCGCGACGGGGACTACTTCGGCACGGTGCTGAACCGGGCGGCGCGGGTGATGGCCGCCGGGCATGGCGGTCAGATCCTGGTGGCCGACTCGACGGCGGTCCTGCTGAGCGGTGTTGATCTTCTCGATCTGGGACCGCGACGGTTGCGTGATGTATCAGCGCCGGTGGGGGTGTTCCAGGTCCGAGCACCCGGACTGCGGACGGACTTTCCGCCATTGCGTGGAGTCGACTCGAATCCCGGAAATTTGCGTCCGGCGATCACGCGCTTGATAGGGCGCGACGCCGAGGTCTCCAATCTTCAAGCGGCCCTGCGCTCGCATCGGTTGGTGACATTGGCGGGCGTCGGTGGAGTGGGCAAGACCCGGCTGGCGTTGGAAGTCGCGACGCAGTTAGCCGACGAATTTGTCGACGGGGTCTGGGTTTTCGAGTTGGCGGCGGTCGCTGATCCGGCGGCGGTACCGGATGCGGTGGCGGCGGTGTTGGGCATCACTCAACAACCCGGCAAGAGCGTCGGCGAGTCGGTGGCGTCGGCTTTGGAGGGCCGGTTGCGGCTGTTGGTGTTCGACAACTGTGAGCACGTCGTTGACAGCGTCGCGGATCTGGTCGCAGCGATCCTCGCGGCGTCGGCCACCGTGAAGGTTCTGGCCACCAGTCGTGAGGGAATCGGCGTCGCCGACGAACAGTTGTGGCGGGTGCCTTCACTGGACGTTGGTGCGGCGGTGGAGTTGTTTGTCGAACGCGCTCAGAGCATGGTTTCGGACCCGTTGGCCGATGAGGCGACCGCCGTGGAGGATGTTTGTCGTCGCCTCGACGGGATCCCGCTGGCGATCGAGTTGGCGGCCTCGCGGATGGCGTCGATGACGGCGGCCGAGGTGCGTGATCGTCTCGATGACCGATTCAAACTGCTGGTGGGGTCACGACGCGGATTGGAGCGCCACCAGACCCTGCGTCACGCGGTGGCGTGGTCCTACGATCTGCTCGATGACGCTGAAAAGACAGTGCTGGAACGCTGTTCGGTGTTCGCAGGCGGGTTTGACCTTCAAAGTGCTTGCGCGGTAGCCGGATCCGACGACATCGACGAGTACGCCGTCCTGGATCTGCTCGATGCTCTGGTGCGCAAGTCGCTGCTGATCGCCGACCGATCATCGGGGCGGACCCGGTTTTCGATGCTGGAGACGATCCGCCAGTTCGCCGAGGAACAACTCGTCGCACGCGGCTTGGCGGCAACCGAAGTCCGGGCCGCGCATGCTCGCTACTTCGCTGGTCGTGAAACCGACATCATGGCCCTGTGGGACAGCCCCCGACAACGGGAAGCCTACGACTGGTTCGCAACCGAGCTGGCCAATCTACGCGCCGCCTTCCGGTGGGCCGCCGACCAGGACGACCTCGACGTGGCCGCCACCATCGCTACATACGCGGGGTGGCTCGGTTATCTGGTCGAGAATTACGAGCCGCTAGCCTGGGCCGAAGAGCTCATCGAGCCTTCGCAGACCGTCGACCATTCCCGCCTCCCGTTTCTGCATATGGTTGCGTCGCAGTGTTCCTCGCCCGGACGGATCGAGGCGGCTGTCCGCTACGCCGACACCGGCCAGCGGGTGATCGCCAGTGGCCGCGGTGAGGTGCCCTACGGCCTCGAGGGCATGCTTGGCGGTGCGTATGCGGTCATCGGCCAGCCCGAACGGAACGGTCGAGTGGTCCCGCGCCCGGCTCGCACGCGGTCACGACACCCTTGGAGCCACCAGGGCAGTCCTGACCATCGCGCTGGTGTTGGCGGGTTGCAGCGAGGAGGCAAGGGTCGAGGCGAACGGCCTGATCGACACCGCCGAAGCCACCCACAACCCGTGGGCGCTCTCGCAGGCGCTGATTGCCTACGGCCTCGCGTTTCGCGACGCCGGTCCCGACCGCGCACTGAACGCGCTGCGCCGGGGCCTGGTGATCGCCCAGGACAGCGGCAACCGCTACCACGAGTCACTCCTGGCGGCCAGTCTGTCCCACCTCGAGGCCGAGTACGGCGACCCGCTCGTCGCCCTCGAGTATTTCACTGTGGCCATCCGCAACTACCTCGACGCGGGCAACACCACCCTGATCCTTAGCCCGCTGGCTGTCCTCGCCGCCCTTTTCGACCGGCTCGGACGCTATGAACCGGCAGCCACCATCGCCGGGTTCGCCGTCAGCCCCCTCACCACGGCAGCCATCCCCGAGATCACCATCGCGATCGCCCACCTCCGCGACGTGCTCGGCGACCAGACCTACGAATCGCTTGCCCGCAAGGGCGAAGCGATGACCATCGCCGCCATGGCGACCTACGCATACGACCAAATCGACCAGGCTCGAGCGGAACTGAACGCCGTCTCGAATAGACCTCACATTTGCGCCTCGTACCTGGGCCAGCTAGCGCGAGGTGTCCTGAATCGACGGCAAGAAATCCTGCTATCGCCTGTCTCGAAACGATGGCGAGTGCGTCTCCATGGAGCTGGTGCGCCAACGGTTGGCCAGGCTGGCAGAGCACCCATCGGGGCTGCTGCCGGTTGTGTGTGGCAGGCCGCCATGGTTACGGCTGCCGACGTCTACCGGGTGACCCGGCAATGGCAGTGGTAGACGACGGTGACCCGAGTGCGTGCGCTGCGCTGAGCGCCCAACCCGTTCTAGTTGGCAAGCCATTGACTAAACCTGTGCCGCAGGGGATTTGCGCCTGACTGCGCAGGTCAGGTGAGTCTGAATTCTCGTCGATCGACGAGCATCGGGCCCTGCGGTCTTACGCATCACGTGACGGGTTCTTCGTCGTCCTCGTCGACCTCGTCCCACCAGCCGCTGGCCTCAGCGTCCTGAGACGGACGATGTGCCGCCGCACCACACAAAGCTGGGCCTATCGGCTGGCCAGGGGGAACCCACCGACGGCGTCGCTACCGGCGACAGGGATCGTGGGCGGCATGGTTGGGACTGGGGCATGGGTCGTGGCACGGCTTGCGGCACACGGGGCAAAACCCCTCTCCGATCAGCTTCCACGACTTGGACCAGATCAGGGCCACCAGATCAGGATCGAGATCATTGTCAGCAGCGATCTGATCGAGATCCGTTATCCCGTCGGTGGTCACCGCGTGATTGACGATCGCGAACAGCTTCTGTTGCGGCGTCATGTCCTCTTTTCGCATCGGCACATGCCTGTGTTCCTTCAGCTTGAGAATCCTGGCCTTGTTGTCCTCCAACTTGCGGACCCCCCACTGCGAGTCCGGATGTGCGTGACCCAATTCATGGAACTTCTCGGGATGGGCGAACACCATCTCGACTGACACACCGTGGCTGATGGCAATGTCTGCGGCGCGCGCCCCACGGACCGAGCACACAGCCTCGGCGATGTGTGAACCATAGATGTGGCACTGCTCGTCCGAAATTGGCTCTGGCTCAATGGATTCCGGCTCGTTTTCAAGACCAGGTGTTCCATTTGGAACACCTTCCTCTGAATCGTCAACTGCGACAACTATTTTTTCGTCACCGTTGGGCCCCGTTTTCGAGGGTCGGTGTTCCATTTGGAACACCTGCCTCGATTTCGGGGTCCGGACGCGTTGCCGGGGACCAGTTTCCGTCCGCGCCGATGGTGTAGTTGCCGGACTGAATCGGCTGATCGGCCGCTGCGATCTCGCGGTGCACGGTCCCACTCCGATCCCCAGCGCCGACGCGATGGCACGTACCGACAGGTGCGCTTCACCCAGAGTCAGGATCGCCCCGGTGCGGGTGCCTCGTGGCAGCCGGATGGTGCCGAACTCGGCCGCGCGCACCATCGCCGCCCTGCTCACCCTCCGCGACCGGGTCATCGCCCCGATCCTCGCCGCGGTACGCAGCCCACGCATGGGACGCAAACCCACGCACTGGACCCGCGTCGACCGTCACTACGAACGAATCCGTGTCGATATGCAAACGCTCTTCAATCATCTCGCCATCGAAACACCGCTAGCCGCTTGAGGATTCGGCACAAGCCAGCCATTCCACATCACCAACAAATTGTCGGAAGTCGACCCTCAAGCGGCTAGGCGGCAACCCTCCGCGGGTCGAGCCGTGATCGCGGCGGTATCTCATCTGTGTGGAACTGTTGGATGGGTCGTTTCCCAGATAGGGCCTGCTTCAGTGATGTGACCTAGCGTCGCCCACCGCCACGCCCACCGCGAGGTCGGGGTGCTGGTCCAGGACGCCCGATATTCGGTCCCCCTGGTCCAGGACGCCCGATACCTGGAGGCCCGATACCTGGAGGGCCAGGAACTGGGATATCGACATCGAGGTCGAGGTCGAGGTCGGCATCGACGATATCCGGGACCCAAACCGGAAACCACGGATCGACGTACACGGCCGGAGGTGGCGGAAATTCGCATACAACCGTAGCGAAGTTCCAGTACATGCCCGGCGGGCAAGGCGGTGGTGGTGGTTGGGCGCGGCCGACCGCCGGTGAGGCGAGTTCGATCAGCGGCAGAAATGCCAACACGACGGCAGACACGGCACTGCGTTGTAGCCAAGGCTTCATTGGACATCTTCTCTCGGTTGCCTTCTGCGCGGAGATCCTACGATTCGTGCGCTGTCCGGGGGGCTCGAATCAGCGCAGACGGTGGCGACCACGGTCACGACGGTGTGTAGGACCTTCACGCCGGATCAGGGTTTCACCGATTTGCTGCTATTTGCGGAGCGGGGCAGGTTACACCGGGCTGCCACGATAGCGGGATGGCCGGGTTGGCGGGGTCGGGTGGGCAGACGCGGATTGCATTGGGTTCCGCCGAAACCGAGCACGATGACGCTGACGCCTTGGTCGTAGCTGCTTTGAGTGCAAATGAATGGTCTGACCAGCATTCCAGGCATTCGAGATTTCTGCGTGGTGACCTGTGAGGGGTTCGGACCGACCTTTCAATGGCGAATATGCTTACGCGCTTTGGTCAGTGGACTTATCGTATGCCCTCATACGGTGCAGGGAGCCCTACCACCTAGATCGCGGGAGTAGCCGCATTCGATGAAGGAGAAGCAGCAATGATGTTGCCGTCAGGACGTCCTGGGCACCGAGCAGTAGTGGGAGCCGTCGGCGCTGTCGCATTGGCTGGTGCAATGTTTCTCGGGAGCGCCGCGGCTGCAAGTGCCCAGCCCCCAACGCCGCCGCCACCTGCGCCGCCGAATTGCTCCCCCGCGGATTGGGCGGGCGTCAGGGCGGGCGTTGCCGCAGCGATGTCGACCTATCTGTTCACCCACCCCCCCGTGAACGACTTCTTCGCGACCCTCACAGGCCAATCCAGGGACCAGATCCGTCCTCAGGTACAGGATTATTTGGACGCCAACCCGCAGGTTCGGGCCGAACTCGAGGGCATCCGGCAACCCGCAGTCGACTTCCTAAACCGCTGTGGTGTGCCGGGACAATCGGTGGATGGCGTTGGGACGTGAGAATCGGCAGGGCCGAATCGATGACGTGATGCTGTTGGTGGGTGATCAGTCTGCCCGAGGGCAGTATCTATGGGCTGTGGGCTGAGCACGGCGCTGCGTTGTTCGGCGATGAGTATTTCGCCGATTTGTTCAAGCGCTCGGCGTTGGGCCGCCCGACGGTGCCGGGCCGTATTTTCGGGAAACTGTCGTTCCCACACTTCAACAGGCACGCAAGCGGGCGCTGAAACTCGCGCAGGCGGTCTAAGCTCTACCGCTCACACGGTCACTGCCCCGCGACCGACGACGGGGACCTCGATCGACTCGAGTTCGGTCCATTCGTTTCCGGCGGCGGTCTTGGTGGAGTTCCGGATCGCGCAGCGGTAACCATACCTGACATCCTGCGGCCCTTGGTGTTTCGGTAGGCCGACTTGCCGAACTCGGTATCGAGATCAAACCGGCCCTTGATTACCCGTCCGTTCGTCGGTCTCGGTGGCACCGAAGACATCACCGGCGTAGGTGCGGGGTCATCTGCCTTGTGCATCGAGATGAGCGCGATCGGTGTGCCGCTATCCACTTGCTCAACGCGCCTGGACGAATAATGTCACCGTCGTGGTCGAGGTTGTCGAACACCGAGGCCAAACCGGTGAAGGTGCCCGAGTAGTCGTCGGCGCTCTTGATCAGCAGCGGGACGGATTTATGTTGCATTGAGTCCCCTTTCGGGGCAATGGAATTGGAGGATCGACAAACGGCACTGGCCGCAACCTGCTGGCGGTGTCGTGTTGAAGTACGCGTCACAGCCGCAACTGGCGACACTCATCGAAGCGCACCCGCTGCGCCGTCAAGTCAGCCGTCACCACACCGAGCGGCGAGTAGACGCTGGTCGCGAACCGGCCCTCACACCTGGCGCGGATGAGGTTCTGGGCGAAGTCCGACGCGTTGCTGTTCTCCGACCACTAGATTTGCACGCCCTGCGTGTAGGTGTCGACGACCACCGCATCGGCAGCCAGCACGTGACCCACGCCAGCAACGCTCGGGTCGCGCTGCCCTCGCATAAACTGAAGACGCTTCATGAGATGCCGTCGCCAAGCTCCGACTGGGCGGCACGCCAACCCCACGCTCGTTGGGTGGCTCGGATGACGAAGCGGCCTGCATCGATAGGTGTGGGCAAGAGCGCCTCCCGAAGGGGTGTTCAGCAGTCGAGACAGCTCGGCAGCGATGATCTGCTCGTTCGCTCATTGCCACCATCCCTTCGGATCGTCGACCCAGGCTGCCGGTCCGCGGCGTGCGCCCGGCACGCATACCACCGGAATCTCGTCATGGCGCACGTTGCGCCGGATCGTGGCCATATCGACACCGAGCCGTTTGAGCAACCTCGGCGAAGGTCAGCAGCTCGCCGTCGGTCATGTGTTCCTCCAATCGCGTTTGCTGACTGCACGGCTAGCGCGCAGCGCGTTCAGTGTTTGCTGCGGCGGTTCAAGATCAGCCGCCGGTACGCGCTGGGTACGCAGCAGAATTTCCGGCAGTTTTCGGTAGCCAACACATCCAACGCTGTGACCTGCATGTTTCGCGAACAACAAACGCAGCTTGACTTTACAAACGCCCAGGTCACGCCTACGTAGACTCGTTCGCATCGAGTAGGTCAGGGGTTCGAATCCCCTTAGCTCCACGTTAAAAACCCGTTCTGACCAGTGTCGGAGCGGGTTTTATTCGTTAGCCGGAGCGAGCCGCAGGACGCCTTGTGTCCTAAATCTGTCCTACCGCTGAGGAGAAGACGTCCGCGGCTCCGGTGAAACTCGTCCGCAGGTATCTCAAAGAACTTCAGGCCGCGGCGCCCGTATCGGGCACCGCGTCGGGGAATGGTTCGCGAGCACTAGGTTCCGACGGTGCGGTCGTTGCGTCGGACGTTTCGCAGGCACTAGGCGGTGGCGGCGAAAACACGGCGGTTGAGGTCGAATCGTCCACGGCCGCAGCTGGTGTCGGCGGTCATCCGTAGCGTCGGGTGACGTGACGGTTTTAGGGCGCGTAGGGCAGGGCGCCGGCGCTCGCCCTGTGGGTTGATCCGACAGTGCATGCCGCCGAGGTCGCCCGGTTTCGCAGCAAGAACGTGGCCGGACCGGGCGACCGGGATTGCAGCATCTGGATTGGCAGCATCGGAGCCGACGGTTACGGCCTTCATCACCCGTGCGGGCATGGGATTCTGCGTGCGGCCCCTCAGGCGGCGCGCTGCCGTCGAACCGCTTTGGCGATCGCAGGAGCATCGATGCGCATGAGTCGCAGCTGACCGCTGAGGTCGACGCGGTAACCGATGAAGACGAGGCCCGCTGCCGAGGGATGCTCCTGGCCCCCCTCACGAGCGGAACGCCGTTGGAATCGAGGACACCGAGGTGGCCGACCAACTCGTCCAGGCCACGACGGTAGCCGGTCGCCGCGATACCGCCCGAGCACGGACATTGTCACAAGCTTGTCACTAGGTGCGAGTCCGTAGAGTTGAGGGGACGGCTGAGACGGTTTGCACTGGTCAGGTCGCTTCGAGAGTCATTGCGGCACAGCTGAGTTCAGCCAATATCGGACTGGGGGGTAAGTGGGTTTCCCCTTATCCGCTTGCTTCGAACCGCGATGATCTATCTGGACGGTCCCTCGCTGGGCCTCAAATTGTGCTCAACGGTGGTGCGGTGGCTGTCGACGCCACGCCGCTATGCGGTCGGCTCGAGGCCGAGCCTGGACAGCCACCGCACCACCGCGCAAACCGGCCTCTACCAGCGAGGGGAGTGGTGTGGTGCTGGTCGGTAGCAGCTGGGGTGCAACCGTGCGGGTGGAAACCAGAGGGAGTAGGCGAAACACGCCCACTGAGCTGCGGGGTGAGTCACGGGACTCGAACTCCCGTGCGCGGCCTGGATCGGGCTAGATCAAGGCGCCCGATTTGTGCACTTGACCTGCGTCGCGGTCAAAGTGAGCCGGCATCGGCGTGCACCGTGATATTCGCTCATGCAACGACGGCGTGGCATGGTTCGCTGCATGGGACTGGCCCTGAGTTTGTAGTGGGTGTTGGCAGTGACGCTGTGGCGCAGCGGGGAAAAGAGTAGACCGTGCGGTATGAGTTTCGACCCGCAGTTCGCCCGTGACACAGTCCTGCCCCTGGTGCAGGCCGCCTATCAGGTCTTCCACAATCCCGGTGTAGACCCGACCCTGCCGGGTGGTTATCAGAAGACCGCCCTGCTCGAAGCAGACCCGACGCTGCTCGACTTGATTCCAGATCTTTCGGAAAACGCCCGCTCGTTCGTTCAAGCGGTCGCCGGCATCACCACGGTGTTCGGCTTGGTCGGCAAGAACACTGCGACCAAGACAGCATTCGTCGCAATCCGCGGTACCCAAACGCAGACAGAGTGGTTGCACAACCTCGATGTCGACACGACAGGCTATCGGCCGGTACCCGATTTCGGAGACGTCCACATGGGGTGGATGGGACTCTACGCGACGATGCGGGCCAATCTGGCGGCGAATCTCCCGGCCGCCTGCGCGGGCTGCGACCAATTGATTGTCACCGGACACAGCCTGGGCGCCGCCCTCGCGGTGCTCGCCGCGCCGGACATCGCCAAGAACGTATCGGTTGTTCCGGAACCGAAACTGACGACCTTCGGTGGCCCTCGCCCCGGACTGCACGACTTCGTGGTGCCGTTCAACCTGTTGATCGACAGTTGCTTCCGGGTGGTCAACCTCTTCGATATCGTCCCGCACCTGCCGTTGGCGTTGCCCGGCCTGCCCTACGAGCATGTGGGCGTGCAGGTCGCCGTCGATTCGGGTGGTTCCATCGATCAGACCCACCGCCACAGCTTGGACGCCTACCGCGCTGGTCTGACCAGTCTGATCAGCATCCAACCCGCCTGGGCCGCTTGACGATCGCTGGTGAGTGCCGGCGGCAAGACTCAATATTCACACTGACGTCAGCGGGGGCTATCCGATCATCATCGCGCATCCCCGCCGCGGTGAGACGAACGCGAACGCCAGGTGGTCAGCCGATCGTCATTTCGCCGCGAATTCTGAGACCCGACACGGTGGCGCACACCAAATGGTGTCGGGCACTCACCGGCGTTGTGCGCTCGGCGGGATCGAACGACGCCCGGGAAGCCTGAGCAAACAGCCATCGGTATCCCGAAGAAGACCGACGGCTCGACAGGGACGTTGTCACCGCCTTGTCACAAGTAAGTGCGCATTCGGAGAGTTGGCGGGGGGCGGGTTGAGACGATTTCTGCTGGTCAGGCTGACTCGAGAGTCATTGCGGGACAGCGAAATTCAGCCTCTGTCCGACTGGGGGTCAAGTGGTGCAAGCTCCGAGACAATGAAGCCCGTGTTTTTCCCGCCCGCCTCGACCACAGCGCATCCACAAACTCCGCCAACTCCACTGACCACCTCGGCCATCAAACCCCTTCACCACAAGGTCGCCCACATGCTAGCCACACCGTCCCCCAGCCGTGCGGTGATCGCGATACACCAGCCGAGGAGGGAACTGTCCTCACTACCGCTGCTGGCGCAACCGTCGAGGCAGGCACACGTCAGGATGCAGCGGCGGCCGTTGCCAGTGTTGTGACAGCGCAAGGGTGTACTAGCCCGACATTCTTTGGCACGAACTCGGCCCGCCACCGTGGGGATCTAGTGTCCTGCGCCAGGAATTCGTTGAACATAGAGGCAAGGCGTTCGAGGATTTCGTCGGCGGTCTTGGTCCAGCTGAAGGGTTTGGGGTTGTCGTTCCAGGCGGCGATCCAGTCGCGAATGTCCTTCTCCAAGGCGTAAATCGAGCGGTGGGTGCCGCGGCGGAGCTTCTTGTCGGTCAGCAGCGCAAACCACCGCTCGACCTGGTTGAGCCAGGATGAGTACGTCGGGGTGAAGTGCATGTGGAAACGAGGATGGGCCCCAAGCCATTTGGCGATCGCCGGGGTTTGGCGTAGTTGTCGCAGATCAGGTGCACATCCAGCTCGGCGGGTATCGGCTGGTCCAGCTTGGCCAGAAACTTCTTGAACTCCGCGGCGCGGTGGCGGCGGTGGATCGATCCGTAGATCTCGCCGGTGGCCACGTCCAGGGCGGCGAACAGCGAGGTGATGCCATGGCGAAGGTAGTCATGCGTGCGTCGTACGGGCAGCCCGGGCATCCCGGCGGGTGCGGTCCAGGGCCTGGATCTGGATCTCGATCCACACACAGCACCAGCGCCTTCTCCGGCGGATCCAGATACAGCCCGACGACGTCGCGGACCTTGTCGATGAACTGCGGGTCGTTGCTGATCTTGAACGTGTCGACCAGGTGTGGTTTGAGCCCGAACGCCTTCCAGATCCGGCCCACCGTCGATTTCGACAACCCGCTCTGTTTGGCCATCGACGCCCGCGACCAATGCGTCGCGTCGGCCGGCTGGCGCTCCAGCGTGGCCACCACAAGCTGCTCGATGTGCTCATCGCTGATCGTGCGCGGCGCCCCAGGGCGCGGTTCGTCGGCCAGCCCGTCTAACCGACTCTCCACAAACCGTTGCCGCCACTTACACACTGTCTGCGGCCACACACCGACCTCGGCGGCAACCTCCTTATTGGATTTGCCTGCCGCACAACCCAACACGATCCGACACCGCTGCGCCAACGCCTGCGACGACTTCGCCCGCCGCGCCCAACGCTGCAGCGTCTCCCGCTCCTCGTCGGTCAACGTCAACTCGGCCACCGGCCTGCCCCTGCGCGCCACCCAACGAGCATACCTTTAATCGTTGAATTTCTGGCGCAAGACACTAGGTGGTGTTGGAGATATCCACGCGCCGGACGTTGACAGCACCAACTCGCGGACACCGCTACTGTTCAAAAGGATCCCGCGCGGGCTGGCGTCAGCGGAATCCCGCGGGCGTGGTTGCAGTCATCGTCGGGACGGCGATGGACGTCACAGGCGCCGCTGGCGGCGTCGTCGTGGTGGTTGTTGCGTCAAGGTCGCCTCGGGAACGGCGCCAACGGTGCCCGTGCCGGCTTGCTCGTTAGCGACGGCAACACCAACCGCTCCCACGGCGACTACGGCACTGGCACCAATGACGGCCGATAACAACTTGACCCTCTTGTGCTGATTCGAATTCACTCTGACCACTCCATTCGAGTCTGGCTCATGCGCCACAACGAGGCGACGCGTCGCTTTTGATGGTTCGGGTGCGTCGTGGCTACCCCGCTCGCCCTTGCAAGACACCTGAAATGTCCGATTGGCAGCCGATATACAGGTTCAGCGAGACCGCTATACAGGTTCAGCCGGTATAAGGGAGCGTCGGGCTCGAGGGAGGTGCGGGGAACCGGGGGTACTCCCAACCGGTCCGCGTAGGCCCTGGGGGCGTTTTGGCGGACGGCGGTTGTACTTACGCGGTCCCGGTGGTGGTGGAGGGACCCTCACCGACCCGAGCCCGACGCCTTAGCCGGTTGCCGCTGCGCGGCACGTTGCTACGGTAATCGGCCCGCCACCCAAGCGGATGACGGGGCGGGACCGAGGAGCTGTGAGGGCATTCGGTCGCCGTTGTAATGACAGGCTGCGACATGCACCGTTACTGCCAGGGCGACAGCGACACTAGGTGACCCGGCCCCGCTCTTTCGTACCCCACGGGTGGGTCACCGCTGCGCGATTTGACGGATATTCGTCATTAATACACGGGACACGCCGAGAATCAACGCGAAACGTTGATAGCCCACACGGTGCCAATACCGTGCTGACACAGAACGATTGGCAATCGTTACGGCGTGTCGAAAACCCTCGACCTAGAAGCGGAAGGTCGCCTGTTCCATCCCGGCCGTGGCCACAGGCTTCCTGCCCAGGCGTAACGCGGTTCTCTCGTTACCGTTTATTCACCGTCAATGACCAGGAATCGATCGGATCCACCAGGTCGCGGCGGGACGTGCAAAGCAACCAATTCCGTTGTTAGACAAGATAAGACAAGCAGGTACCGCCTTGCCGGGAGCGCCCTGTTGGTAATCCATTGGTCGCGGGTTCGAGCCCCGCCCGCCCCACCCACCTGCAACTTTCGTGCGGGTAGCGCGTAGCTAACTTGCAGCGCTACGGGGCCGCGGTCGCCCCGGCAACCGCGCAAACCATTTGGCCCAAACAAGGTTCGGTGTTCTCACATCTTGCGGATTCCACGCAGGATCCTCATGAAGGGCAAGGCGGTGGGCAGGCCGCGGCTGAGTTTGGGCTGGATGGGGCTCGCATTGAGCAGCACCGGGTACCGGACACCGTGATCGCGGTAGGCGGCGAGTTGATCGAGAATCTCGTCGGGTGTTCCGCTGAGCAGGCATTGCCGAATCAAAGGCAGCGGCGCTGCGGCGACGTGGGAGAGCACCGTTGCCTCGTCGAGTAACTGCGGCAGAATGTCCTGAAAGCCGGTGAAGCCTTCGCCCATCGGATGGCGCGCACCGTGCTTGGCCCACTCCGAGTCCGGAACAAGGAGGGAATACGCGCGCACCGGCACCGAGTCCACGGCTTCTTCGACGTCGGCCGCACTCCGCCCGGTCACGACGAATTGCGCGTTCGCCGCGATGATGGAGTGCGGGTCGCGATTGGCGTTGTCGGCGGCGGTCTGGACCTGCTGCAACCCATCTGCGTACCGTTCTGGACTGAAGATCGACACCGGGAACCACGCATCGGCGTAGCGACCCGTCGCGCGCAGCATCCGCGGTCCGTGCGAGGCGATCCAGATCTGCGGCCAGGTACCTTTCACCGGGGGCAGGCTGAATATCGCGTTTCGCAGCGGAAAGAACTCCGAATCCCGGCTGATGAGTTGCCCGTTCGAGTGCCAAAGCGCGCGGATGGTTGCCAGCGCCTCTTCGAACCTTGCCACCGGCTTGGACCAGTCCACCCCGAACGGCTCGTTGCCTTCGCGCTCGCCGGTCCCGATCCCTAGGATTGCCCGGCCTCGGGTCATCAGGTGCAGCGTCGCCGCGGCCTGCGCCGTCACCGCCGGATTCCGGCGCGCGGTGTCCGTCACGCCGATGCCCAAGCGTGTCCGGCTGAATCGGTGCCGGCCTGCGAGGGACCCGAGCGTCGTCCACGGTTCGAGGAACGCGTCGGCATCGGGCACCAGTCGGGCCATCCCGCTGTACTTCGGTGTCATCACGGCACGGGGCAAAAAGCCGTTGAGGTGGTCGGGCAGCCAGTACGAATCGGCACCGGTCGCCGTGGCCGTCCGGTAGCCCATTTCGGCCGCCATCATCGGCGCGAACCGGCTGTGCAGAGGCGCTTCGACAACACCAAACTTCACTGCATTACCCCCGGTTGATGTGGCGATGTATCGCATGGTTGCGAGGGTTGAGACCTACCAGCGGTCGTTGCCCTAGCGCCGGCGTGGCCGCGTCGTGGGTGTGGTATCACGCCGCCAACGCTATGTAGGCCCAAGCAAGCACGACTAGCCATCGCGCGCGGCCCTCTGGCCAGACTGCGCATGACAACCCCAATCACAAGAAAGGGATCGGTGCGGGACCGCACACCCCAGGCGATGCAGCATCGCGTTGAGGTGATCTGGAACCCAAAATGAGTCGACGCGGCCGGCCAGCGCGGCCAGGTAGCCCGACCTCGTCACGGCGGTCGGAGATAGGCAGCTGTTTATCGGTTCGCTGGCCAGCCTTTGATAGCGCCCATGGATTCCCCCGGTTATCTTTTCGGTCGCGATACCTGAGCGATGCAAACGGGCGCTGACGAAGGCCGCGGTGACGGATCCGACAGTGCTTGCTCGTAAGCTAAATTGAAAGCCACTGCGACAGTAGCCGTCTCGCGCACTGCCCTGGCCGTACCGCACACCATCGTTGAAATAACTTGGAGGACTGAACTACGCCGACAACAGGTTGGGTTTGTGCACCGCTATGCGCTGCGGCGGAATGAGTTGCGATGCAGTGTCTTCAAGGGCGGCTCTTGGTAGCGGGCGGTGTGGGCAGCAGCGAACCTACCGAGGTTGGAGAAGCCCCAACGGTAGGCGACCGAACCTACGGTGACGGTAGATGGGTCAGACTCGAGCAAGTCGTGGTGCGCTCGGCGCAGCCGGACCTCGCGCAGATACGCCATCGGCGAGGTGCCTAAGTGACGCTGGAAGGCTTGCTGTAGCGAACGGACGCTGACATGGCTGCGCTCAGCGAGCGCCGAGACAGTCCACGGCCGGTCCGCTTCGGCCTCGATGATCTCGATTGCCTCGCGGATGGCGCGCGACGGGATCTCGATCACCTCGCCCTCCAAGGCAGCACGATGTGAATGGTCTGCGGCCAGCAAGAGACCGCGGACCAGGCTCTCGGCGAATGGCATGCCGACCATCGGCTGATGCAGGACACTGCGAGGCCGGAACAGCTGCTCGGTGAACAGCGAAACCATGGAGATCCAGCTGCGGATGGCTTGAGTCGTGGTCGTCATCGTGGGCCGGAAGTCGATTTGGGAAGTTATAGAGCGTCCGAGCGCACATGCAAGAGCATCTTCGACAGCGTGGCGATCGATCATCACAGCCAGCAGACGGCCGACGTAACGGGAGACGGCCGCCTTGCCCTCCGGCCGGTACACCGCCACTGAGCCCGGCTCCGCGACGACGGAGAAACTGTTATCCATCGCGGCCGAAGGAGTCGCGACTGGCAGAGTGACATGATAGTGGGGACGATGCTCACCACCGTCGACCCATACGTCGTCATGAAAATCCACGTCTAGCACTGTGATCGGACCGAGGCGACCCGTACGGTGCGTGAATGAAAACGAGCTTGTGTCACCGAGCGGCCCAATCTCTGGCCACCAGCACGGCAATGACTCCAGCTGGTGCTTGCGCAGCTCGGCGAAGTCGTCCAACGACCGCACGCAAACCCACGCGTTATTGTCTACTGTCACTGTGGTACATCCAATCCGGTCCGCGATCGCGATTCGTTTTGGCAATGTCCGAATTCCTGCGGTGAACCCATCAACGCCGAACGGTTCTCGCGCGGCCCGGTAGTTTCGTTGCGCTGCGCCGGAACGAGCCGCGCCGCAGAGTCTCTGTCGGTGTCTCACGGTAGCGCGCGGCGTAGGCGGCAGCAAACCTGCCGAGGTTGGTGAAGCCCCATTGGCAAGCAACCGACGCCACCGTGACTGTTAACGGATCCGGCCTGAGCAACATCTGGTGGGCTTGCGCGGCCGCACGGCGCGCAGATTGCACTGCCCGCAGGCAAGACGGAAAGCCATGTGGTAGCTATGCGATCCGTGGCGGAACGGTCTGCCGGAGACACGGCGGGTCAGCTCCGCAGGTTCGTGCCGCCGCGAACCGTCGCCTAGCCGCCATGGCCCTGCCAGCGGTAGGCCGCCTGGGGCATTTCGCTTTTGACGAAATCACCCGCCACCGACTGTCCCGCGGCGGCGACCGGGCAGCCAACAACGCCCTGCACCGCATCGCGCTGGTGCGCATGTCGGCCCACCCGCAAACCCGCGGCTACGTCCAACGTCAACTGGCCAACGGTCGGACCAACAAGGAGATTCTGCGGCTGCTCAAACGAGCCATCGCCCGCGAAATATTCAGACTGCTGACCCGACGCACCCGATCGACGAATACCGCGGCTCCCTACACAGCTGGTGGATCATGGGGTCGATGCCATCGACTACATGTTGGCCACCGGGGCTCGACCACGGTTTTCTTGCACGACGCGGGCAGGTCGTTGTAGACGCGCAGTAGGCGGTCCCGCTCTGCAGAGATGTTGGCGATCGTTCTTGCCGGATCGATCGTCCCTCTTAAGCGTGCGTAGGCTGCCTTCAACGCATCAGCGCCTGCGGGAGTGGCCACGGCGAGTCGATCGCGTATTAGCAGGTCAACCTTGCCGGGCTCACCGATAAACACCCATGGCTGCGACCGTCGTCACCGCCGCGCTTCAACGCGCCGTGGATGAGTCCGGCACCGCGCTGTTCCTGTTGAAGGGCGGCACCACGCTGCGCGCGAATGATTCTTTGTCCATCATCAATCCTGTTAGAGTGCGCGCGGATGTTTTGTACATCCGCTCTGAACGAGAGAAGAAAGTAAATGGCGCAGGGAACTGTGAAGTGGTTCAACGGTGACAAGGGCTTCGGTTTTATCACTCCTGACGATGGGTCGAAGGATGTCTTCGTCCACTTCTCCGAGATCCGCGGCAGCGGCTTTCGGACGCTCGAGGAAAACCAGCGTGTCCAGTTCGAGGTCGAGCAAGGACCCAAAGGTCCTCAGGCCGTCGGCGTGACCGCGGTTTAGCTGACCCCAACACACCAATGGGCTGGTGGGATCTCGCACCAACCCATTGGTGTGTTTAGGCGTCGCGCGACGGCTGTCGAGGTCGGCTGGGGTTTCGGCCGTCGGTTGGTCAGTCCCGAGTATGTGGGGCGAACTCATCGACGGCTTGAATGGCGTCCCGGCGGCTGACTGGTTGTTCGACGACTACTTGGGGCAGGCCGTTGGTGCGTTGAAGAATCGTTTGCCGCACTCGGCGCATTCCCAGCGTTGTCCGCCGGCCTTCTTGGTGTCCTCGATCGGGTACGTCCCGACGCTGCGGCATCGAGGACATGTTGGCGGCATAGGTTCACAGTAGGACGTTTCTGGTGGATTGCGCGGCGTCCTGTCGTAACGCCCTGGCCCCGAGCAGGTCGGCCACCGCCTGATGTGCACACCGGCTTCTCGCCTAGCCGTGTGCTGGGTTCAAAGTTTCCCCTGACTGGCGCGCCGGGCACGGCGACGCCCCCGTCGGCCCGACCATGAAAGAGTCTCCACGTCCGCGGTTCGCCTCCGATTTGGCTATGGGCGCCCCCGGTCGCGTACCTTTCGCGTACGTGACGGCGTTAGCTAGCACGGCCGGGGCGTAACCTACAGAGATATGCGGTGATCCGTGCAATGAGGAGTGTTGATGATGGCTGATCGCGTCATGAGGGGCAGTCGCCTCGGATCCGTCAGCTACGAGAACGACCGGAACCATGACCTGGCGCCCCGTCAAATCGCGCGGTACCGCACCGAGAACGGCGAGGAGTTCGACATGCCCTTCGCCCACGACGCCGAGATCCCCGGCACCTGGCTGTGCCGCAACGGCATGGAGGGCGCCCTGATCGAGGGTGGTGACCTGGCCGAACCCAAGAAGGTCAAGGTGCCGCGCACACCCTGGGACATGCTGCGTGAACGCCGCTCGATCGAGGAACTCGATGAACTGCTCAAGGAACGCCTCGAGATCATCAAGTCACGCCGCCGCGGCAGCTAGCTTAGCTGCCGGCCGGGGTCACGAACCTCGACCGATACCGGGACCTCTGACTGAAAGATCCGATCGGATGACTCAGAAGATTTGCTTTGATTGCTTCCATAAGCTGTTCCCTGACAAGCCAATTCAGAAGGTTACGTTGGGTCGGCAATGCGTTGTGTGCAAAGCGCAAACGGATCGAACGGAACAGATGATTCCTGTTGAGGCAGAGGACATTCCGCTGGTCAAGCAGATAGCTCAAGTGCCGCGGCGAGTACTACACCGCACTGAACGGCATGCCGACCAACGTGTCGCTGTTCGTATGGCTGCCCGACGAGCGGGCCAAGTGGGTCAAGATGCGGGCCAAGCGGGACCGCGTGATCCGCGCCATGTTCGCGCAATGAACGCCGATTTCGAAAAGGCCCAAGCCGAGGGGGTGGAGTTGTCGACCGCCGCCACCGCCGCGAACTGGACACAAATCTGTTGAGCTAGCCTAGATATGGTTCTGAACTGCACGAATAGTGATGCGCGATACTGGGATTGAGCCAAGCGGGCATTGCCGGCCGTTTACGCGGTCGTGGCGAGGATCGGACCCCATGTTTGGGACCACACGTGATGCGCGATGGTGAACGATCTGAGCGTCTTTTAACGTGTCGCACGGCATCCAACGGTTACAAGCACTTTTCTGCGGTCAAGCGGGTTTCCCGTATCCGCTTGCTTCGAATCGAGATGATCTATCTGGATGGCTGCCTCGCCCGGACTCAAATTGTGCTCAACGGTGGTCCGGTGGCTGTCACGGCCGCGCCCGCTACTGGTCGGCTCAAGGCAGATCCTTGACAGCCACCGCACCACCGCGCGAACTGGCCTCTACCAGCGAGGGGAGTGGTGTGGTGCTGCACGGTAGTAGCTGGGGTGCTGTGACACCATATCGCTGACGATCAACTCGTCTTTTGTTCGTCGTTTATGACCGAGAGGCAATCAGAATCAACGGCAACCATGAGCGGCTAATAAACAACGTAATCGCTTGCCGCGCAGATAATTACGGGATTCATTGGCAACCACCGCGAACGGCGGGGCGTTAATCCGTTGGTCGCAGGTTCGAGCCCCGCCCGCCCCACATCCACCCGTGGCAGTATTTCGGCGAATAGTGGCATTTCTGCCACTGCCCCGGAGCGCGCGAATACTTGAAGATCGGACAATGCCCAGATCTGATGTCGCGCGACTGTCCGATGTCGTACAACTGCCCGTAGACCCCATCACCGACCCCGTCCTGGCGATCGTGCAGGCGGAGGAATCGGCGTCAGTCGCCAATCACAGCATCCGCAGTTATCTGTTCGCGCGACTTCTGGCCCGACACGAAGGTCTGGTCGTGGGACGTGACGTCGGAGAGCGAGAGTTGTTCGCCGCCTGCGTCCTTCACGACATCGGCCTGACCACGCGTGGCAACGGCACACAGCGGTTCGAGGTCGACGGGGCCGATGCAGCGGTCGCGATTCTGGAACCGCTCGGGGTACCGGACACCGACGCGGCGCTGGTGTGGGAAGCTATCGCGCTGCACACCTCGCCGGGCATCGCGGAGCGACGCGGCCCGTTGGCTTACCTCACCCGCGGGGGCATCGGGATCGACTTCGGCCGTGGGTCCGCGGCGGTCACCGACGAGCAGGCGGCCATTGTCTTCGACACCTACCCTCGTTTGCAGATGGCGACGTCGCTGGTCGACGACATCGTCGCGCAAGCCCGTGCCAACCCGGCCAAAGCGCCTCGTTACAGCATTGCCGGTGAGCTCCTGCGCGAGCGCTCCGCGAGGCCCACGAGTGAGCTCGAACGGGAAACCGACGCCGCGCGCTGGGGTAATTAGTCGGCCGACCGTCACGGTTGTTCGACCGACCTGCCAGGGGTGTCTGGTCAGTGGTTTCGGCGGTGCTGACATCAGCGAGTGTCCCTCGGGCTGACGGGGCGGCTAAGCAGATGGATTTCGGACGATACCCCGGAAATACGCAGACCCGCAGGTCGCCCACCCGCCGATATTGATTGACGCGGCCGTAAGGAGCTTACCAGCGAATATAGAAGTGTATTCATGCGTGTTCGGCGATATGCTGACCCTCGTCCAGGGATTGGAGGGGGTCTGTGGGCGGTGGTAAGCGTAGGGCGCCGATCGACGATCCACAGGACCGCGCGATGGCTGACGAGTTCGACGCCGAAGCCGACGACATGCTGGCGTGCCCCGTCGAGGGCGGCGAGATTCGCCGGCTGACGATGCTATTCGCCGATCTGGTGGATTCGACGGCGTTGTCCACACAAGTGGAGCCAGAGATCTATCGCCGCCTGGTGGGCCGGTACCGCGAACAAGTAATCAGGATCGTCAACCGCTACGAGGGACACATCGGGTCAACCCAAGGTGACGGCCTCCTCGCGGAATTCGGCCATCCGATAGCCCACGAGGACGACGTGCAGCGCGCCGTGCTGGCGGGGCTGTCGATCGTACGGGAGGTTGCCCGCATCGCTAAGCAGGCCAAGCGGCTGCTCGGGATCGATCTCGCGGTGCGTGTCGGGGTGCACCGAGGGTTGGTGTATCTGGACACCACGCAGGACGATGTGTACGGACTCGGCGCCAACCTCGCCGCCCGAGTTTCAAGCCTCGCCCAGCCCGGGACGGTCGTGGTGTCGGAGGCGGTTGAACCGTTGGTCCGAGGCACTTTCGAGCTCGAGGCGTGCGAGCCCGCAGCGGTCAAAGGCGTCGAGGGATTGATCGCGCATCATCGGGTGCTCGCTGAGCGTCCCGAACCGGCCAAGCGGCGGGTCTGCCCGCTGGTCGGTCGCGACCGGGAGCAACGCCGACTACACAAAAGCTGGTCGCGGGCGCAGGCGGGGGCGCTAATGACGCCTGGCGTCGTCTTCTGTGGCGAGCCGGGAATCGGCAAGTCGCGGCTTGCGGCGCTTGCTGAGGAGATGGTCGGAGAATGTGGCGAAACGGTTGTCGAGTTGACGGGATCGGCATTCCACACCCGTACCGGCCTACATCCAGTGCGTACTCTGCTCGAGCGTCGTTGCCGCATCAGCAGGCTCACCACTCAGGACGAGCGGCTACGGCTCCTCGAGACTGAGGTCGCAGCCCACAACCTTGATCCGAAGGACGTTGCGCTACTGGCACCGGTCGCGGGCATCCCACCCGAGGCCGGATATCAGCCGGTGGCCGCGGAAGGCGAAAAGCTGTTCGGCCTCATCGCCGAGGCGGTGGAGGCCTACCTGCTGGCGTGTCTAGGCAGTGGGCCGGCTCTGCTGGTAGCCGAGGATGTGCATTGGTTCGACGAGGACACGCTCGAGATACTCGGCGCGCTGCTCGGCTCGGCCAACGGCAGGCTGCTGATCGTCATCACTGGGCGGCCGGGTGACTGGCTGCCTGACGACTGGCCCGTCAACGTGGTGGAACTCACGGCGTTGAGCGACGACGAGGCCGATGCACTGATCGCCTCGTTGAACCCGATCTTGACACACGATGAGCGTGCGGCGGTACGCGCTCGGTGTGACGGAGTTCCCTTCTACATCGAACAGGTCGCCGCCGAACTGGATGGGCCTGGGGAGGTGCCGGAGGCGCTGTACGAGCCGCTGTTCGCCCGCCTTCGTGCCAGCGCCAACGCGGTGCCGGTCGTTCAGGTCGCGGGGATCATCGGGCGACACGTCGACCGGGGACTGTTGGGCACCGTGTGCACGATGAGCGAGACCGACATCGACAACGTGATCGACGAGCTCGAAGACGCGCTTGTGCTCGAGCAGTGGGGCGCTGAAGGCTGGCGGTTCCGGCATGAGCTGCTGCGCGAAGTCGCTGTCGAACTAGCACCGCCGACGGTGCGCCGCAGGCTGCATGCCAAGGTGGCAGACGCGCTGGTCGGCGCTGAGGACAACCCCGACTGGGGCCTGGTCGCAGGCCATTACGCGCGTGCGGAGCGGTTCGATGCCGCCGCATTGGCGTTCCAGCAGGCGACAACCGACGCCCGCCGCCGCGGCGCTCTCGCCGAAGCGCGTGGCTATCTCAGTCAGGCGCTCGATCAACTCGCGCGCGCCGCGCCCGGCCAGGAACGTGATCGTCGGGAATCCACTATCTTGCTGGAGCGAGCCTGGCTCGTCGCGTCCGCGGAGGGTGGTCGGAGTGCCGCGGCCGCCGCGGACTTCGACCGGTGTCTACAACTCACAGGCACCGAGTTGCAAGCCGACGATGTCGACGGAGTACTCGACCTGCTCGAAGTGGTGGAGTCCTACATCATGCGGGCCGACCCTCGCCGGGTGCTCCGACTGCTGGAGGCGATCGGCGGGGGTTTTGGCGACACCTGGCCGTTCAACCTCTTGATCGATACCTGGTTCGGAACGGTCGCCTGGTTTGGCGGCGAATTCGACGCAGCCGCAAGACAACTCGAACAGACCACGGCTGGTTTCGCTGCGACCGACCATCGCACGGAAGGTCCGCCCAGGCTCGAGGAGCGGTTCAACCTCACCGTGGTCTCGGCCTACAGCCAGCTGGTTCTGGCCCACCTCGTCCGCGGCGAGTTCACCGCTGCCGAAGCCGCAGTGACGAACGCCGAACGCTTGACGCACGGGTTCAAGTTCCCCGAAGAGCAATTCAGCCTCGCCTTCGTGCGCTTCGTGGAGATCTGGCTGCGCCTCGAGGCGGGTGATATCGACCGCGCCGCCGCGGCGGCGACCGACCTTACCGAGATGGGTGAACGCCACGGCCTCAAGATAATTCGGCTCTTCGGGGTTACGTGGGAGGCCGTCGTTGAGGCACGGGTCAAGCTCGGTGATGCGAACGCAGAACCGAATGACCTGGCGCAATGCATCGTCACGATGACGGATCGGGTCGACACTTTGCGGTCGCTGGAGGTGAACGAATTCGTCATCTTCTTCGACAGCGTGATGGGTCGGTTGCTGATCGGAGACGGCCAGACCAACCGAGCCCGCGTCGGCATCGACCGCGCCCTGCGATTCGCAGACGACAGCGGGATGCACTTCTACGACGCCGAACTGTTCAGGCTGCGTGCCCGCACCCACGCCGATGACGCCGCCCGAGCCGCCGATATCGCTGCCGCCAGAGATCTCGCATGCCGACAGGGTGCGAAACTCTTCGAACTGCGCGCCGCGATCGATGACGTAGCACTGCGCGGCGACCGCGCGCATTCTGTACTTGCAGAAGCCCTCGGCCGCTTTCCGGCGGATCAATGTTGGCCGGAATTCGTGCTGGCTCGTTCCCTTCTGCCGTAACTGCCGACCTTTCGCAGAACGGACATCTCACGGATGCCGAATTCGCCCATCCAAGTCGTCCCCTAGCGCGTACCGTGTGGGTTTCAACATATGAAATCCCTTACCGCGAACGCGGGGGAGAACTCGGAGGGGACGACATGACGAATGGCGAGCCACCAGAAGAGCCAGACGACGAAGAAACCGAAGGTATCGAACAGCCATCAATTCCCGGCTTTCGACTGCCCGAAACGCCGCCGCCACCACCACCACCTCCACCTCCAGGCCCACCGGAACCTCCTCCGGCAGGCGAACCGCAAGCCGTCCTATTCGTGCCCGAAGGCATGGACGTGGACGACCCTCTCAATCTCAGAGTGTGGACCGTGAATGGCACGACGATGCGGCTCATCATCGCGCGCCGCTGCTGAAACGGGATGGATCGAGCAGCGGGTCAGTGTCGCGTCGTCCTCGTCAGGCCTCCGATCAATCGATCGCCGCACGCGCCCTTTTTCCTGCCCCTGGGATTGCTCTGTGTCACGGCCCCGCTTCGGGACGCCGGCCACGACGTCGAGATCGTCGACTACGAATTCCTGACGCGGGCAGGCCGATTCCGGCTCGACGACGAGACCTGGCTCGCCGACGTATGCGCACCCTTGCTTGACCGCGCGCCTCAACTGATCGGTATCACCGTCCTGGCCGACACCCTCCCGGTGGGCCTTCTCATCGGACGGTATCTGCGTCGCGTGGATCCGGGGATCGTCGTCGCCATAGGCGGGCCAGGCGTGTTCGGGGCGTTCCCCGGCTTGTTGCGCGAGTTCGGCGACGCCGTCGACTACGTCTGCATGAACGAAGGTGAACTGGCGTTGACGGATCTGGCCAACGCCATCGCCGATGGTGACGCGCATCCGCGGATACCTGGCTTCTGGTCGCTGGACCCGTCGGGCGTGCTTCTCGCTGCTCGTCGAGAGTTGGCGAATATCAACGACCTACCGATGCCCGCGTATGACGCCGTACCCGTGACGGAATACCTCGAGATGGCCGCGCCGCGCATCTTCGACGTGTACCTAGGTTCGGGGTGCACCTACAAGTGCAAGTTCTGCGTGACCTCGACCTTCTGGGAAAGAGACTTCCGGTCGAAGAGACCGCAGGCCGCCTTGGACGAATTGCGGTACCTCCACGGCAACTACGGCATTTCCCAATTCAACTTCCTTCACGACAACTTTGCCAACAGACGCGCCTATCTGGACGAGTTCATCACTTACTTCACGGAGCACAATCCCGGCTTTCAATGGGGCTGCGCGGTTCGCCCGGACAACGTTCGGTTCGACGACCTGAAGCGGATGCGCGATGCTGGCTGCTTCAGCGTTTTCTGCGGAACCGACGCGGGCTCAGAAAAGATACTCAGGGCGATGCATAAAATGCCGTCGACCAAGCGATCGTACGAACTGTTCGAGAACTGTATGCGCCTGGGTATTCCGTTCGAGACGAACACGATCATCGGCTATCCGGAGGAGACCCCCGACGACCTCGAGGCCGCCCTCGACGTCGTGTTCGACGCGATCTCCTACGGTGCGGGAAGCAGCGACGTCAGCATTCTGCAACCGCTGCCTGGTGCCGAGGTCACCGCTGAATACGCGCAGTCGCTGGAATTCGTCGGCGACGCGGGGCTCGGTACATTTCTGCCGGAGGAAGCAACGGAGCTCGCTCGCGCACACCTTGAGATCCTGTCCGGGTTCGGCTTCTTGCATCATCGGAACCGCCCGTTCGACTACTACCAACAGGTGCTGCGTCTCGTTCGCTACTTCGGTAGGCACTTCTTCCTCACTCTCCGCTACCTCAAAGTGGTGTGTCATCGCCGCTATGTGGACGTTTTCGAGGGGCTGCTCGGCGTCGCGGAAAGTGCACTCCCGGAAGCGATCCGGCACATGATCACGCGTCTTCCGGTGGACCGACAGCCATTTGCGAGGGCGCTCCACGATTACGAATCGGCATGCGATTCCCTGATCGACGTCGACGTCGAGCTCGAGATTGACAATGTCTACTCACAGATGAGCCGACGAGCTCCCGGCCTGGGCTACGTGCTGGTCGATGTCGAAGCGGATGTGGTGAGTCTGTTCCCCAACGGGGCTGTCGAGGACGGGGCCTCGCTGGAATGCCGGGCCACGACCTATCTGATCTACCTTTCTGCGGCGGGCTCGCGGGTGACGATTCGGCTGCCGAAGTGGCAGCGCGAAATCTGGGACGAACTGGACACTTTCGACGTCGTCGACCTCGATCGAATATCGCGGGCCCTGTCCTCCGACAATGCCGTGTCGCTCGACAAAGCCCAGCGTGCGGTGGAAAGAGCACGGTCCACATTCGCGCAGATTCGGGCAGAATTGCGATCCATCGAAGGCCTGAGGCTGCCTCTCTAGTAGTCAGCGGAGACGGAGTACATGGGCAATCGGGACGCGGTCGTGATCGAGTTGGACTCGGCGCCCACCGCGCTCAATGTGCCGACCAGCGGTGACTACCTCGAACGTTGCGTCGTTTCAGCACTGTTCCGTCCAGCGCTGCGCCTGCTCTCGGCGAGCCGCGGGTCAGACTATTTCGAGTTCGACGTCGCAGATGGTCAACGCTTCTCCGACGGCTCGGCGGTGCAGCCGCGGCATGTGCTGCAAACGCTCATCGCCGGCGCGTCATCGTTGCAGTGGGCTCGGCAGATCGCATACCTCGAGAAAGCTGAGATCATCGGAGACCGCCTGTGCCTGAGCATGCGGCGCCCCGCCTGTTTCTTTCCCGACATGCTCCGAACGGTCGACTTCGCACCCACCCATCCCGACGGCCTGGGCAACGGGCCCTACCGAATCGGTGACGAGTTCGACGCCGACCGCGGGTATTACCATTTGACACCGAACCCTCACGTAGAGGACTCCGATGAGCGGCCAGAGCTCGTGTTCCGCCTGCAGACCGACGTCGACGGCGCGCCCGAAAGGTTCCTCCGCGGCGAATCCGACATCACCTGCAACACCGCCTTCCCACTGGACCGGTTGGACGAATGGCGGGGAAACAGTGCGATGCACCGGGCACCCACCGGGATCTACATGCAGGTGGAACCCAACCCGTCAGGCGAAGGGCCGCTGGCGAATCCGTCCCTGCGGAGGGCGATGTCGGGATGTCTCGATCTCGCCTCGATCGCTGCGAGTTTTCCTGGCGGGCTTCGGCCCACTTCGCTCTACGTGGGGTCGGCTCGGCCTGCGGTGGACATCCCGCCGCGGCTGTGCATCAGCTATCACGACTTCTATCCGAATCGCTCCGTTCTGGAGAGGCTCAGCATGCAGTGGCGCGATCGGTTGGGAATGGACACCGAACTCGTCGAGCGAGACTATGCAGACTGGGGAGAGGATGAGGCGGATGGATCTTTCGTTCTGCGGTACCTTCCGTTCAACCATCCGTATGCTTACTTCGATCAGTGTGCGACGCTGCTGGCGGACACCGCGTTCGACCGGTTGCTGCAGCGGTTCGCCGCGGGTGACGAGGAATCGCGAGCAGCCATGAATCATCATGTGCAAACAACACTTCCGATGATTCGAGTGTTCGAGGTCATGGGGAATTGGTTGGCCGGCCCGCGCGTAGCCGGCTTCAGCTGGCCTACCGACGCCGTGTTCGACTTCGCCGGGCTTCGACGTGTTGACGGGGCGGCGTAGCCGATGATGCGGCTATCGCCGGCGATGAGTTGGAGCCGCCACGGAAACGACATCTTTGTCCACGGCGAGTCTCAAGTGCTTCAGCTGCGGGACTGCCCGCGCGAAGCCGATGCACTGCTGCGGCTGCTCGAAGTGGGGTGTGAGGCGGGCGCCATCGACACGCTGGACATCGAACCCACGCATGCGGCAAGGATTCTCGATTGGTTGCGCACCACGAACTGCCTTGTCCACAACGCCTCGTACAAGTGGGCCGGAACATCCCTGGAACGTCAGGCGGACTACTTCTGCGCTCTTGGCGCCGATCCCGACGAGGCTCAGGCGGCGATCGGCAACGCGCGGATCGCGATCCTCGGAGTCGGTGGCATCGGATCCGTCGTGCTTGCGCACCTGGCTTCCGCGGGTTTCAGCCGGTACACGCTGATAGACGGGGACACGGTTCAGCCGCAAAACCTGAACCGCCAGATTGTCTATGGCTTCTCAGACGTGGGTCGGCGCAAGGTCGATGCGGCAGCGGATTGGCTCGCGACACGTAACCCCGAAGCGGCCGTTCGTGTCGTTCCGCGAATGCTCACTGACGCATCCAGTTTGATACCTGAACTGCGGGAAGGAATTTCGCTGCTCGTGGTAGCGGCTGACTTCCCCACCGACATCGGTCTACGCGCCGCACATGCATGCATCGAGACACGTACGGCTCTGATCGGCGCCGATTGCGGACTACACACCGCCAGTTGGGGGCCGTTACTCGAACCAGCCGACCTCGCGGCCTATATCTCGGCAATGGAGGCGGTCCTTGACCGCGCCCCAGTGCCGCCGGCGGCCCGGCCCATGACGGCGTCGTTCGGTCCAACAAATGCCATCGTCGCGTCATATCTCGCCCGGGACATCGTGAACTGGTTTGCCGGGCTTGCTGTGCACTCGTATCGGAAGAAGATGGTCATCGACCTGGATACGCTGACCGCCGAGTCCGTCGACCACCAACAGGTTTTGGACAGTGTGTCGGTGGCCGCTCAGCGAACCGGTTTCCGCGCCTTGACGGAGAAGACATGAGGTGCTGCCGGGAAGTCGGCCACATATTCGTTATGCCTGCGTTCGTGCAGCCACGGATAGCAGGCGTAGGGGCTGTAATCGAACTCGTGTAGCCACTCAATGGTCAACCCGGCGCCTGCTAACGCGCTGACCACGTCGCCGAGCGAATGAATCCACTGGTAGAGAGTGTGGCTGGGCTGGTCGGCGTCAGGGTCGGCGTAACTGACTTCGTCGCGGAGTACCAACGGTTTCCGGTCGGCTCCGAAGTAGGGAAATTCGAAGCGAGTGCCCGTGTCTTCGTCGAGCATGTCGAGTAGAGGATGGAACTCGACGAGATAGAAAACGCCGCCCGGCTTCAAAAGCGCCGCGGAAACCGATGCCCAGGGCTCGAGGTCCGGTAGCCAGCTCAGTACCCCGTAGCTGGAAAAAACAATGTCGAACGAGTCGCGATCGAGCGGTCCGGGAAGGGCGTAGAGGTCGCTGCACACGAAGTCGGCTTGAATGCCGGTGTCGACGCTGAGTCGACGGGCAATGTCAATGGCGACTTCGGAATTGTCGACGCCGACCGCGTCGGCGCCGAGCCGGGCCCACGACAGGGTGTCGAGCCCGAAATGGCACTGCAGGTGAAGCAGTCGCTTGTCGAGGACATCACCGAGTTCGGACGTCTCGATGCTGCGAAGGCTGGAGCCGCCCGCGATGAAATCCTCGACGCTGTAGAACTTCGACGTGAGGTGCAGCGGCGCCCAGCAGTCCCAGACGTGCCGGTTCGCGGCCAACTGCTCGCGTTCGACGGGGGAAAGGCTCATGCGCGGATGGCTGCCGGCGATCGTTTCCTCACCCGAACATCCTAATGAGGACCGGTAAGCGTTCGTAAGCCTAGATCGTGCCCCAGCCGCTTCTTAACCGCCAATGCCTGAGAAATGACCGGAATCGGCCGCGTCTGACTGGGCACGTCCGGACGGGAAAAATCCTGGGGTACAAGGAAAGACACGGACACTTAGATTCTTTCGGGAAGTGGCTATCGGTAATCCGTTGGTCGCGGGTTCGAGCCCCGCCCGCCCGACTGATCGGACACCTTGATGTCCTCAGTCGAACCCAAGCGCGGCACGGTCCGTTTGCTTCACTATGACGTGCACTTCGAACTGCGTGCTCTGTCATAGCGGTCTCGGTCAGCTGTCGACGTCCATGTCGATCAAGACGGGTCGAAGCAATTTACCGGTGGCGTTGCGGGGGAGTTCGTCGACGAACACCACATCGCGGGGCACCTTGTGGCGAGCTAGATTGGCCTTGACGTATTGCCTGATCTCGTCCGCGTCCTGCGATGCCCCGCAGGTGGGTACGACGAAGGCGCGCAACCGTTTTCCGAACTCGTTGTCGTCGACGCCGACCACGGCGACGTCGGAGACATCCGCACGCTCAGCCAGCAGGTTCTCGACCTCCTGCGGGAAGACGTTTTCACCGCCGGACACGATCATGTCGTCATCGCGCCCGTCGACGAAAAGCAGCCCGTTCTGGTCGAAGTGACCCATATCGCCGCTGGACATGTAGCCGTCAAGGATCTGCTTGGTCCGGCCGTCGCTGTACCCCTCGAACCGCGCATGGCTGCGGACAAAGATCCGGCCCCGTTTGTTCGCGCCATCGATACGTTGGTCGTGCTCGTCGAATAACACCACTTCGGAGGTCACCGGCGAGCGGCCCGCCGTGCCGGGAGCGCTCCGCAGTTCAGACGGGGTGGCTATGGTGGCGAGCCCGCACTCGGTTGACGCGTAGATGTTGTACAACACATCGCCGAAAGTGTCCTGGACGCGGTTGGACAACTGAGGTGACAGCGCCGACCCGGCGCTGAAGATCACTTTTAGCGACGACGTGTCGTACGCCGATATGACGTCGGGGCCGAGTTCCACCATGCGGTGCAGCATCGTGGGGACGGTGACCAGCATGTCGGCCCTGTGATCCGCGATCAGCCGCAGTGTGGCCTCCGGCTTGAACCGTCGAGCCGTCACGATGTGCGTTACTCGAAACCTGTCGGTCTCGTAGCATGTTTCGACCAACCGCTGAAGTCATCTGCGGCCGTGGGGACCGTGTTTGGCAGGCCACAGATACGAGCTGTCGGCCTATGCTTCGGCCGGGGGTACGTTGTGATTGAAGCGAAAGAGATTGTCGGGGTCGTAGCGCCGCTTCGCTTGCCGTAGCCGCTCGAAGATCGCGTCTCCATAGGGCTGCTCGTACGCGATCGACGGGTTCGTCCGGGGCTCCGTAGTTGACATAGCCACCGCCGGTCATGGAATACCGCTCGAGTAGTGCAGCGGTTCGCCGTGCCCAAGCGATGTGTTGGTCATCGGTCGCTGCGTCCTCCCAGGTCGCCAGTGCACTCGCGTTGAAGCAGGGTTCTCTGCGGCCGAACGCGGTGGCTCCGGCGGGCACACGCGTCGCCGCACCGTGCATCGGCTCGAACAGCACGACGTCCCCGCCATCTGCCGGGTGAGCAAAGTACTGCTCGACGACTTGGTCGATGAGCTCATCGGGCAGCGATTCGACGAAGTGGCTCTTCCAGTAGTGACGCAGCCCGAACGGGGTATCACCCTGCATCACCTGGATCTGGAGGTAGCTGGTGAGCCCGAGACCATCGCGGAGCACCGGCAGGTGCTCGCGCAGCGGGCGAATGGCTTCTTCGGCGTCCCTGGCGTCCCCGGCGAAACAGACGGTGACATAGGCGGCGCCGTCGGACACCCCCTCGTGGTCCAAGTAACACATCATCGTCAACTCGTCGGGCGCGGTGGCCATCACGTCGCGGAAAAGGCGGACGGCGTCCGCCACCTGAGGCCGCGCATAGGTGATGATCCCGCCCCAGACAGTCGGCAATGGGTGCAGCCTGAACTCGAATTCTGTCACGGCGCCGAAGTTCCCGCCCGCCGCGCAACGCCCAGAACAGTTCCGGTTCAACCGTATTCGAGGCGGTCACCGACGGTGCCGTCCGCAAGGACGACCTCAGCCGACTCGAGGTTGTCAAGCGTAAGGCCATGCAGGCCGATGAGGTGGCCGATGCCTCCGCCCAGGGTCAGACCAGCCACGCCGGTGGTGTCGAAAGTGCCGCCTGGCATTGCCAGCCGATGCATAGCGCTGCACGCATCGACACTGCGCCACGTAGCTCCGCCACCGACGCGGGCGCGCCGCGATTCGGGGTCGATCAGCACTCCGCCCATCAGTCGCAGGTCGATCAGGAGGCCTCCGCTGCATATCGAGTGGCCGGCTACGCTATGGCCACCGCCGCGGATCGCCATCGGGAGTCCCTCTTGCTGGGCCCAGGCGATCGCTGCGGCGACATCATCGCTATCCGCACAGCACGCGATCACCGCGGGGACCCGATCGATCATCGTGTTGAACGTTGTCCGCGCGACTTCGTATGCGGGATGCTCAGGAGCCAGCACGGGTCCGCGCATCGTCTGTTGCAACCGATTCGTCGGCAGCGGCCCCCCTACCACCGCCTCAGCGTACGGTGCACCGGATAGGCTGCGCGCAGTGAATCCCAGACCTGATAGCGCCCGTCGTAGTGCGCGGGGGAGAAACCAAGTCTGGCACCAAGATTGCGGCCTACTTCCATCCCTCGGCCAGATCACCACGCCGTCGCAGCGCTCGTCTCACCGCATCGGCGATACCCCGAACCGCCTTCCAAGTTGCGCCAGTGTCATGCCGCCGCGATAGAACTCGGCTGCCGTCGGAAGATCACTGTCGGCCAGTCCCTCGCCACGCATCTCCAGACCTCGGTTGATCCTTGACACTTCCGGGACGAGAAGGTTGAGCAGTCACTGCGGGTGCGCAGCCAGGTAATCTTGAACGGGAATTGGTGACGTCGAAGAGTAGCCAATTGGCAGCAACACGTCACCTGCGGTCGTGTAGTAGTAGACGTCCCAGCGGTAGTAGCCGGTGAACGCCGCAGGGTCAGCCGCGATTAGCGCCGCGTAGTCGTTGACCGCCTGCACGTATTGCGCGGCGTTGTTGTACCGAAAGATGGCGTGGTCGCGATCGTCGGCGAAGCCGTTGGCGGCAAGGAAGCGGCCAGCCGCCATGATGCTGTCGCGGGGCGAGTGAATGTCGCCTCCATCGCTGTAGGCGCCGAATGTCGAAGGTAAGAATTGCATGGGGCCTTGCGCACCGGCAGTGCTCACGCCGTCGATGCTGCCGAACCGGGACTCGATCAGATTGATCGCGGCCAGGTAGTTCCAGCCGACGCCCGACGCCTGCTCCGCATCGTGGTAGTAACCGAGCAACTCGTCGGCCGGAGCCGGAGGCACGATGCGCCACGGCGGAACCGTGTCCTTTACCTGCGCCATTGCCGCGAGCTGCCGGCGGGCGTCGACATTGCGGTCGTAGGTTTCGAGGAGCGACGGTGGGATTCGGGAACGTGTGATGGTGTCCCACTCGCTGTGTCGACCGATCGCGCGGTAGGCCGCCTGCTGGCGGCGTGCCGCAGCGTCCAGCGCTGCCTCTGGAATCGACGGGTCACGGAGCGTCTGCTCATCGGCGACTAGGTCGTCCGCCAGCTGGACCGGGTCTGGCGAGAGCTTCGGCTGCGCGCCCGCAGACTCGGTAGACGCGTCGGACGCCGTCGTCTCGTCCATCATGGTCGCCCCGACAGTGGCGGGCGTGGACGCCCTCGTTACGGATGGCGGCATCGGCGACGCACCGTTCGTACAGCCCATCAGTCCGCACATGATGGCGGCGAGGACCAGCAGCGTGCCGCGGCGCTGCGTAGGTGTATTTAACCGTTTTGCGCTCACCGTGTCCGCATCCGTCGGTTGCTTGAGTCAGGCCGCCGAGTCGCGTCGACTTCGAGGCAAGTCTGTCCTATCTCTCGGTAGGACGGCAATCGGGTAGCTGATGGAGGGTGACGAATAAAGCCCTGTGAGCGCTCAACGGGCGTACCTGGCCTAGCGGGTGCTAATTCGGTTGCGTCGCGTTCCGTCAGGCGTGGTGAAGCCCGGACTTCAGCGCTGCCAGTCCGCGGTCCATGGCCTCGGCTGCGGCGGGTACGGTCGCAGCGTTGACCAGTTGTACAGAAACGCCTGCGGCTCTGAGTAATTCGGCGTAGCGCGCTCCGTCGTCGCGGAGCGGGTCGTGTTGCGCGGTGGCGATGTAGGCGGGCGGCAAGCCCGACAGGTCTATGGCGTTGGCCGGGGCCAGCGTGGCCGGCAACGCTGTTGGGTCGCTGGAGTCGATGTCGGGCGGCTGATACCAGCGCAGGAACGTCGTCATCATGTCGACGTTCAGGATCGGTGCATCGGCATTGTCGACGACCGAGGGCAGCGTGAAATCAAGCGAGGTCACCGGATACCAAAGAAGTTGAAAGACCACCGGTGGTCCGCCATTGTCCCTGGTGAGCTGGGGCATGACCGCGGAGATGTTGCCGCCCGCGGAGTCGCCGGCAACGGCGATGCGTGTTGGATCACCGCCGAGTTCGGCCGCGTGCTTGCCGATCCATTGCAGGGCCGCCCAGGCGTCGTCGATGGCCGCGGGGAAGGGGTGCTCGGGAGCGAGCCGGTAATCCACCGACACGACGATGGCCTCTGCAGCGATTGCGTGTATCCGCGCAGTGGCATCGTAGGAGTCCAGGTCGCCGATTGCCCAGCCGCCACCGTGGTAAAAGGCGACGATCGGCAAGTCTGTTTGCTGCTCGATTGGTGGCCAGTAGATCCGCACGTGAATGTCGGTCAGGTCGCCGAACCCGACGGTGCGATCTTCGATTCGCATGGGTGGTAGGTCTTCTGGCGTCGGCGGTGTCAGCGCCCGCCACTGCTGGCGTGCATGTTCGGCACCGCTCGCGAGCGTGAATTGCTGCGCAAGAACATCGGCGAAGGCCTTTATCGTCGGATCGACCTCGAGCCGTTCAGCCCTGGGTCCTGACTCCCTCATGTGACGTGAAAACGTCTCGCAAATCGCAAATAGTCCCTACCCATTGACGCCAAAGTTGGTTTGGGGTCTGCAAGAGCAAAGGGTAGGCGCCGTCTTCGTCTTACCGGTCGTGGGGAGAGCCCGTGGGCAGTTTCGTCGTCTTCGGCTGCGTCCAGCGGTGCCGCGGTGGGTGGGTGTCGGCCGGTTGATCGTTGCCTTGGCCCTGCTGGCTGGTGACGTCTTGGACACGACGGTGAGCCAGCACAAGTCGGACCGCGTAACCAAAGGCGCTGGCGCTGAACAGAACCGCGGTGAGCAACAGCCAACGGCCTAGGAACGGCTGCTGAGTTTTGTCCGGTGGCGGCCGAGTAGGTTGCAGAGCCCTGCTTCACTATCCCGGGCCAGAACATGAGCAGTGTCAGTCCGGATGCCAGCGTTGGGATGCGCACATGGTTGCGGCCCGGGACACGGAGTTGGCCGCGGCGTCGACGTCGTTGCCGCATGGCCGCGATGCCCAGGAGTCGATCGGCGAGTGCATAGAGAGGAAACAACGCGAAATCGTGGAAGATGACGGCCGCGACGAGCCAGACAGCGATCGATTGCCACCACGCATGCGGATTCCACAGTGCTTTCGGATTGAAGGTGAACAGGATGTAGCCGGCTAGCGAGAAACCGGCAACCATGGTCAACAGGCGCAGCGGATGGGAGCCGTAGAACCTTCGAAACCGCGCCAGGAGCACAGACATTTCAGCGGGCCTGGAAGTCAATGGAACTGACCCACTTGGTGTTATGTACACCGGGTAGACCCGGCACGATGATTCGCGCCGGGTACCCATGATCCAGCGACAAGTCAACGCCGTCACACGCTGCGCCAACATTGCATCGCGCCGGTGGTGGACGGTTCGAGACAATTCCTACTGATAATCGCTTCGAGAGTTATTGCGACACAACCAAATACGGGTCATGACGGTCCTGTGTAGACGGCTTTGCAGCCACCAAGTCGTAATGCGAATCCACGGTGACAACTGAAACCGCCAATCATGCGGCAGTACAGGAAGATTGGAGCGCCAACGTGCGCAGTCCGGCAGATCGCGCATCGGCGAGATCGCAAGATGCGGTCCCACCGCTCCTCTTGCTCCCGGAAGGTGTAGTCCGCGATCATGGGCAGATGGAAATCCCCGGCCGGCGGCGTGTCGCCGCCGTTCTTTCGCTGCTCAGCGGGGCGCCGTAGGCTCGTGGTGATGCTGGAGAAGTCTGAGATCCGGTTCCTTCCCCTTGGCGCCCGCCGCGTGGCGTACGAGATACGTGGGGACGGTCCACCGCTCGTCGCTCCGGCGTGGTGGGTGAGCCACCTCGAACTTGACTGGCAGAGCGCGGGCTTTCGGCGATTCTGGCAAGGCGTCGCGGATGGGTACGCATTGATCCGCTACGACCGGCTCGGCGTCGGCATGTCCGACCGCACCGTGCGAGAGTCGGACTTGACCATCGACGGGGAAGTCGCGACGCTGCGTGCGCTGCTCGACGAGCTTGAACTCGAGCGCGTGTCGCTCGTCGGCGGCTCGTGCGGGAGCTGCACCGCAATCGCATTCGCTGCAGCGTTTCCCGAGCGCGTGGAGCGCCTGGTGCTGTACGGGTCGTACGCCGATGGCGCGGCGATTACGGCTCCGGGCGTGGCGGATGCCATTTCCGCGGCAGTGCGCGCGCATTGGGGACTCGGCTCGCGCGTGCTCAGTGACATGTTCCTCGGTGGTGCCGACGCTGCGGAACACGACAGCTTCGCACGGTTTCAGCGGGAGGCGGCGAGCGCCGAGACCGCAGCCGCCTTGTTGGGTCTCGTCTACCGCCTCGACGTACGTGCGCAGCTTCCCCTCGTCCGCCGGCCGGTGCTGGTCGTGCATCGTCGCGACGATCGCGCCGTGCCGTTCCGGCTTGGGCGAGAGGTCGCGGCCGCGATTCCGGGCGCGACGTTTATCCCGCTGCAGGGGAGCGCGCACTTCCCTTGGCACGGTGATATCGAGTCCGTCGTCCGCGCGTGCCGCGAAGCGCTGGCACCGGCGCAGTCGTCGCCGCAGGATGCAACCGAGCCGGAGCAGGTCCTGCTGTCCGGTCGTGAGCGTGAGATCCTCGCCTGCGTAGCGCGTGGTCTGAGCGATCGCGAGATCGCAGAGCAGCTGGTACTGAGCTCGCATACCGTTCACCGCCACGTCGCGAACATCCGCCGCAAGCTGGGTCGCACCTCGCGGACGGCCGCCGTCGCGGAAGCCGCGCGTCTCGGACTTCTGTGAGGTAGCCGGAATCGGCCATCTGCGGAAGATGGCCGCTTCCAGCGATGCGCTTGCGGTGCGGCTGGTCGTACGTTCGCGGCATGACAAACACCGCCAGCATGGAACTTCAGGCGAGCCCTCCGTCTGGAGCGTGGCTGCGGATTATGGCCCGGGTGTACGACCCGTTTGTGTGGCTGGGGGAGCTGGCAGGCATGCGCAGCCGGCGAAGCGTGCTCGTGGGTAACGCCCGTGGGCGGGTTGTCGAGATCGGCGCCGGGACCGGGCTGAACGTTGCGCACTATCCCGACGAAATCACCGAGCTTGTGCTCACCGAGCCCGATGCGGCGATGCGCCGAAGACTCGCGCGTCGCCTGCAGCGGG
This sequence comes from uncultured Actinomycetota bacterium, assembly GCA_963698965.1. Lineage (GTDB taxonomy): Bacteria > Actinomycetota > Actinomycetes > Mycobacteriales > Mycobacteriaceae > Mycobacterium. Next base: position 132,454 of record CAVOSY010000009.1, on the reverse strand, counting down.
ACGGGCGCGGCGCGCGGATCGTCGACGCGCCTGCCGAGCGGCTTCCGCTGGCCGATGCGTCAGTGGACACCGTGGTCTCGACGCTCGTCCTTTGCACCGTCAACGACCCCGAGCGCACCCTGGGCGAGATCGCCCGCGTGCTTCGCCCGGATGGGCAGTTGCTGTTCATCGAGCACGTGCGCGCGAGCTCGCGGTTTCTCGCGGCCTGCCAGGACTATCTGCTCCGACCGTGGCGCAGCTTCGCCGGCGGCTGCCACTGCAACCGCGCGACCGTGGAGCTGATGCGTGCCTGTGGATTCACCATCGCAGCCGACGAGGACGTGTGGCGCGGCATGCCGGCGATCGTCCATCCGCTCATTCTCGGGCGGGCGACTCCGTGACCTGGACGACCCCCTGACCTCCCGTGCCCGATGGCGATTGGCATGAAGTGCGGAGCTGCCGGCAGCGCGCATCCAATGCAGCGCGACCCGGCCGTTGTCGATGGCTTCGCGTAGTTCTGACGATGTCCATGCATGAACGTACGGTTCGGGGGAACCCACATCGGTGAGCGTGAAGCCGAGCATGACGATAGTCGCGCTGGTAGCGGGGATCGCCGTGGGGACCGCAGCGCCCGCTGCGGCCAGCGAGAGCGACTATCTGCGGCTGAAGGACAGCCTGACCTTTCTCACAACTGAGCAATTGCTCTCCGAGGGCTACCGGGCGTGCGGAGCAGTACACAGCGGCACACGTTCCACGGACGCCGTCAACATGGTGATGAACGAATTGGGAGTGTCGGTGAACGCTGCTCTAGACATAATCGCCGCCGCCGTTGTCGACCTGGGTTGCTGAGCGGCACACTGGTGGGCGATCATCGCGCGCCCGCATGCATTACCTACCTAATGGGTATGACCGTTGGCCCGGCGTACATACGTGTTTGGAAGAATCATGTTGTGCCACAAGCGATTCAAGCTGCAGAGAACGGCGGGAGCTTTCTATGAGTTTGCTTGAAACCCTCTAGGAGCGAGCGCATTTAGATCCGTATCGGCCTACCACGATCGGCGGCCTCCGCGAAATGTCCGCTTGTCCGTCTTGATCGGACCGCGGACGGGACGCGATTCGCGTTTCGAATGCGACGGTCTAGCTCTGCGACACGTTGGCGAATTCGGCCGGTATATCCCGCGGAGGTGACTCGATATCTGCGACACTGCGTTTCGAGTTACGACGACAGGGGCGAATCTGATGAGTCCGACGAAGGCTGCTGCGCATGCGGGCCGGATCGGTGCTTTGGTGGTTTCGCTGGGTATAGGCATGGCCGCCGGCACCGGCGTGGCATGGGCCGATAGCTCTGATTCGGGCTCGGAGTCATCGACCTCCAAGTCATCGGCGTCGGATTCGGACGCCTCGGCGAAGTCGTCGCCGAAGCAGACCTCCTCGTCGGCATCGCGCGAGGACACCACACCCAAACCGCGCAAGCCCGTCGTGTCGCACAGCGCAGCGGCCGGCTCGGACGGCGCGGCCAGAGGTTCCAAGCCCGCCCGCAAAATCGCCGATGCGGTCCGGCGCGCCGTCGGCGCCTCCGTCGAGGATGATGGCGCCCCGGCGGCATCGCATTCCTATGTCGACACCAAGACCTCGTCGTCGCCGACCACACCCAAAAGCGGCCGCCCGACGATCACCCTGACCGCGCCGTCGACCCGTCCGGCGGTATCGTCGATGTTCCAAGCCGCGGCCCCTGAGCCCGCACCAATGCACGACAACGCCGTCACCGCGGCGCGGAAGGTCGTCGACAGCGTCAGCCAAGGGGTTGCCTCGCCCCGAATCCTGGATAGTGCTGTATCGACCACCGAACCCGTCACCCTCAGCGCCGCGGCGCAATCGGGTCCGGCCGTGACGTTCGAGCGCGTTGTGCCGCGCTTGGTGTCGAACCTGCTGGCGGCGGTCGGGTTCGCCCCGCACGCCGTTAACACTCCGCTCGCACCCGCCGAGACACCGGCGCTGTGGACGCTGCTGGCAGCGGCGCGAAGGGAATTCGAGCGATCTAGCAATCCGGCGCGCTCCTCGATTTCCGCACAACCAAGCGTCGTCACCGCAGCCGCAGTCGTCACGACGCCGACGACCCTGCCCTCGAAAGAAGTCGGCTGGGTAACAGGACCGGGTATCACCGACGGCTTCAACATCGGCGGCACCGATCTCGGGATCATCTGGGAGAACGGGCTGACGGGCAAGATCCAGCTGGCGTTCGGGGACACCTTCAGCGATACGAACATGACCCAGGGCTGGCGGTCGAACGTCCTGCTGCTCAGCACCGATACCAGGTTGTACAACGGTCTCGATTTGCTGCAAACCGGCCCCGCCTTCCAGTTCATCCCGAGTGCCCCCAGCGCGCTGGGCCCGCTTGGCTCCGAAGTGACCGTGATCCCGACTTCGGCGGTGTCGGTCAACAACGAGCAGTACGTCAACTACATGTCGGTCAAGTCGTGGGACAGGCCGGGCCGGTGGACCACCAACTACTCCGCGATCTCGATGTACGACCAGAGCACCGACACGTGGGTGCTGGTCCCGTCGACGATCCGCTCGGCGGGTTGGTTGCGGTCCTCCACGCCGTACCGGCCGGGTGACCAGAACTTCCAGCAGGCAGCGTATGTGCTGGAGCCCGAGGACAAGGTCGGTCCTGGCGAAACCCGCTATCTGTACGCCTTCGGTACGCCGTCGGGTCGCGCCGGCTCGGCGTACCTATCGCGGGTGCCCGAGGACGACGTGACTGATCTGTCCAAGTATGAGTACTGGGACGGCTCCGAATGGGTGCAGGGCAACGCCGCGGTCGCCGTGCCGGTCATTGGCGACTCCACCCATTCCAAAGGCCTTTTCGGCTTCGTCGTGGATTGGGCCAACAACCCGAACGTCTTCGGCGGCTACCTCGGCGGCCTGTTCGGCGCCAAGACCGGCGGCAATGTCAGCGAGATGTCGGTCCAGTACAACGAGTACTTGGGCAAGTACGTCGTGCTGTACGCGGACGGCCACAACAACGTCCAGCTGCGGACCGCAGACGAGCCGGAGGGACCGTGGTCGGATCCGATCACCATCGCGACGTCGGTGCGGTACCCGGGCCTGTACGCGCCGATGATCCATCCGTGGTCGGGCACCGGCAAGTTGACCGATGAGAACGGTGATCCTGACGTGAGCAACCTGTACTGGGACATGTCGTTGTGGGGCAACTACAACGTTGTGCTCATGCAGACGGACCTGTCGCCGCTCAACACCGTTCAGCTCTGAATGCACCAAACATCCGGCGAATTTTGCGCAGTAGCGCGTCAACGACATCGCGTTGCCCGACATCGACGCGCTGCACCAAGATAGTCAGCTCTTCTCGTCCGGTCTAACCCTCCCGCGAGTCGCGGGCCAGCGATCCACCACTAGATCGGTTTTCCAGATGCAATACATCGAAACTATGAGCTGTACAGATGTGATTGGCGGCTGAATCATGGAACCAACTAGTAAGTCTGTTCCAAGCAGTGGAGGTTGAGATGTCGAGCCACGAGATCGAGGTTCTCGTCGTCGGCGCGGGTCAAGCCGGCATCGCGATGAGCGAGCATCTCGGCTTACTTGGCGTGCCCCATCTTGTCGTCGAACGCGACCGCATCGCCGAGCGGTGGCGGTCATGGCGGTGGGACTCGCTGGTGGCGAACGGGCCCGCGTGGCACGATCGTTTTCCGGGTCAGGAATTCAACATCGACCCCGACGCTTTCGCCACGAAGGAACAGGTCGCGGATTACTTCGAGGCCTACGCGGAGAAAATCGACGCGCCGATCCGCACCGGCGTCGAGGTGACGTCGGTGCGGAAGAACAACGGCCGGGCGGGTTTCCGCGTGGAAACCTCCGAAGGAACCATCGAGGCACGCTATGTCGTAGCCGCAACAGGAGCGTTCCAGCGGCCGATCATTCCGACGGTCGTTCCCGACAGCGCTGGAATCCATCAGATTCACTCCAGCTCGTACCGCAATCCGCAACAGCTGCCCGCCGGCGCCGTCCTCGTTGTCGGAGCAGGATCGTCGGGGGTGCAGATCGCCGACGAACTCCAGCAGTCGGGTCGCCAGGTCTACCTCGCGGTCGGGCCGCATGATCGTCCGCCGCGAAGCTATCGCGGTCGCGACTTCTGCTGGTGGCTTGGAGTTCTCGGCAAGTGGGACGCTTCGGCGCCTCCGCGTGGCGCCGAGCATGTGACCATCGCCGTCAGCGGAGCACACGGCGGACACACCGTCGACTTCCGGTCCCTCGCCTCGAGTGGCATCACACTCCTTGGGCTGGCAGATGCGTTCGAGAACGGCGTCATGCATTTCGCCCCCGACCTTCGCGTCAACATCGAGAACGGTGACGCGAACTACCTGGCCATGCTCGACGAGGCTGACGCATACGTCGCCCGAAACGGTCTCGAGCTGCCCAGGGAGCCGCAGGCCCGCACCCTCGGACCCGACCCGGACTGCGTTGCCAACCCGATTCTGGAACTCGATCTCGCCGCCGCCGGCATCACCTCGATCGTCTGGGCGGTCGGCTTCGCTCTCGACTACGGCTGGCTGCAGGTCGACGCGTTCGACGAGAACGGCAGGCCCAATCACCAGCGCGGCGTATCTTCTGAGCCCGGAATCTATTTCCTCGGACTGCCCTGGCTGTCGCGACGCGGATCGAGCTTCATCTGGGGCGTGTGGCATGACGCCAAATATCTCGCCGACCAGATCGCGGTCCAGCGGGGCTACCTCGCCTACAACGGCTCAGAGGTATCGGATCGGGTGGCCAAATGAGCGCCGCGGCAACACCACACGGCACCCACAACCGGATCCGGCCCTTCAATACCAGGGACACCTACCCCGAACAGAACCTCGACAACGACCTCTGTCAGGCGGTCGTCGCCGGCGGAGTGGTCTACCTGCGCGGACAGATCGGCCAGGATCTCGACACACGCGAATCGGTGGGCATCGGTGACGTCGCGGCTCAAGCCGAGAAGGCGATGAGCAACATCGCGATGCTCCTCGACGAGGCCGGCAGCTCGCTGCAGGACATCGTCAAGGTCACCGTCTACCTCACCGACATCCGGTATCGCGAAACGGTGTACCGGATCATGGGGCGTTGGCTCAAAGGCGTCTACCCGGTCTCGACCGGGCTGGTCGTCGAGGCGCTCGCGCGCCCCGAGTGGCTGGTGGAGATCGACGCCACCGCGGTCATCAGCGAGTCGAAAGACGCCGACAAATGACGTTCTCCCTCGTTGCGCGAGACTTCGCCACGGGCGCATTCGGCATCGTGGTCTGTTCGTCGAGCCCCGCGGTCGCGTCGCGGTGCGCACATGCACGGGCGACCGTCGGGGTTGTCGCCTCACAGAACGTCACCAACCCGGCGCTCGGCCCACGCGTGCTCGACTCTCTCGCCGGCGGCTCGGACGCCGACACAGCTCTCAAAGCCGCACTGGCACACGAACAATTCCCTGACTACCGGCAGCTGACCGTCGTCGACATCCGCGGCAACACCGCGGTGCACTCCGGAACACACAGCCTGGGTGTGCACACCCAGGCCCAGGGTGATCAAGCGGCAGCCGCAGGCAACCTCCTCAAAGACAAAAGGGTGATCTCCGAGCTGCTGGCCGGCTATACCGACAGCGCTTCGGCGGCCTTCGAAGAGCGCCTGCTCGACGGCCTGCAGGCGGCAATGGCCGCCGGTGGTGAAGAAGGCCCGGTGCACGCCGCGGGTCTGCTTGTGGTGGAGGACGTTCCGTGGCCGGTGACCGACCTGCGGGTTGACTACGCCGCCGATCCGGTAACTGATCTGATCGAGCTGTGGCGGCTGTGGAAGCCGCAGAAGGACGACTATCGGGTGCGTGGCATCGACCCGACGCGCGCCCCGTCGTACGGAGTACCGGGGGACCGGTGACAAGCATCGACGCCGCGATAGCCGGGGGAGTAGCCGCCGCCCACCCGCGGCTGATCGAACTGTCCCGTGACCTCTACGACCACCCAGAAACCGCATGGGAAGAGGTTCGTTCAGCTCGCCGGGTGGCGGGGCTGTTGTCGGACAACGGATTTGACGTCACCGAACAGTACTGCGGCCTCGACACCGCATTCGCCGCGCAGCTCGGCAGCGGTGACCTGCACATCGCGTTGTGTGCCGAATACGACGCGCTCCCCGGCCTCGGGCACGCGTGCGGCCACAATCTGATCTCCGCGATCACCGCCGGGGCGGCGCTCACATTGGCGCCTGTCGTCGATGACCTCGGTGTGACGCTCACGGTGATCGGTACTCCGGCCGAAGAAGGCGGGGGCGGCAAGATCGAGCTGCTCGAACGCGACGGATTCACCGGACAGCACGCTGCCGCGATGGTCCACCCCGGTCCCGTCGACGTGGCCCGGGCGCAACCATTTGCCGTGTCGCACAGCCACATCGAGTACAAGGGCAGGTCGGCACACGCCGCCGCCTACCCCGAACGAGGCATCAACGCGGCCGACGCGTTCACCATCGCCCAGGTCGCGATCGGACTCCTGCGTCAACAGCTGCCCTCCTCGGTGCGGGTACACGGCATGATGACTCGCGGCGGAGAGGCGCCGAACGCCATCGCCGAACACACCGAAGGACGGTGGTACGTGCGCGCCGAGACTCTCGCCGCACTGGCGGAGGTCGAGCCGCGGGTGATGCGCTGCTTCGAAGCGGGCGCACTGGCTTCCGGCGCCGACCTCACCGTCACACCGGAGTCCAAACCGTACGCGGAGTTCCGCACCGACGAAGAACTTCTCGCGTGCTACGAGCGGCGGGCAACAGAAGCCGGTCGGCGTTTCAGCTCAGGACCCGACACCATGATGGCGCGCGCGTCCACCGACATGGGCAACGTCTCACAGTCTCTTCCCGCAGTTCACCCCTACATCGGCATCGAGTCGCTGCCTGCCGTCAACCACCAACCTGAATTCGCGGCGGCCACCATCACCACCGCAGCAGAAACAGCGATCGCGCAAGGAGCGCTCGCGCTGGCCGGCACGGTCGTCGATGCTGCCTCCCAAACGCACATCCGTCACCGACTCTTGGAGCCGACCCGTGTCCCATAGCGTGCGCGTTGAGCACGACTTACTCGGCGATCGGGAAGTGCCTGCCGATGTCTACTACGGTGTGCACACAGCGCGCGCGCTGGAGAACTTTCCGATCAGCGGGGTGCCCATCTCGCGGCACAGTGACCTCGTGGTCGCCCTTGCCTCGGTGAAACAGGCGGCCGCAGAAGCCAATCAGCAACTCGGCCTGCTGGACACCGCGATCGCCGAGGCGATCATCGCCGCCTGCATGGAGATCCGCGGCGGGTCACTGCACGACCAGTTCGTCGTCGACCAGATCCAGGGCGGGGCTGGAACATCGACCAACATGAACGCCAACGAGGTGATCGCCAACCGCGCCCTGGAGATCCTCGGCCATGAACGCGGCGCCTACCACCTCGTTCACCCACTCGAGCACGCCAACCTCGGACAGAGCACCAATGACGTCTACCCGACCGCCGTGAAGGTCGCCCTCGGGATCGCTTGCCGGTCGCTCGAACAGGCACTCCGCGGACTCGTCGAACGCTGTGCTGCCAAATCGCGCGAGTTCGCCGACATGCTCAAGCTCGGACGAACCCAGCTGCAAGACGCAGTACCGATGACGCTCGGCCAGGAATTCGGGGCTTTCGCGGTGACCATCGGCGAGGACGCCGACCGGCTCGGCGAAGCGTCGATACTGATCGCCGAGATCAACCTTGGCGGCACCGCCATCGGCACCGGACTCAACGCGCACCCGGCATATGCGGCACTTGTGTGCGATCGACTCCGCCACATCACCGGTCTGCCGCTGACCACCGCAGGAAACCTCATCGAGGCGACCTCCGACGTCGGCGCCTTCGTACAACTGTCTGGTGTCGCCAAACGTACGGCGGTGAAGCTGTCGAAGATCTGCAACGACCTGCGGCTGCTGTCCTCGGGCCCACGGGCCGGCTTCGGCGAGATCAACCTCCCGCCGGTGCAGGCCGGCTCGAGCATCATGCCGGGGAAGGTGAACCCCGTCATCCCGGAAGTCGTCAATCAAGTCGCCTTCGAAGTGATCGGCAATGACCTCACTGTCACCATGGCCGCCGAAGCCGGACAACTGCAGCTCAACGCCTTCGAACCGATCATTGCCCGCGCCCTGCTGTCCTCACTCAACCACCTCACGGCTGCCGTGAACGTGTTGGGCGAACGCTGCATTCAGGGAATCACCGCCAACCCCGAACACATGCGCGACACCGTGCTCGGGTCAGCCAGCATCGCCACCGCACTCAGCCCACTCCTCGGCTACGAGGCCTCCACCGCCCTGGTCGCGGAAGCCATTGCCACCGGCGCATCCATACCGGAACTAGTACGACGCGCCGAACTCCTCGACAACGCAGTCCTCGCCCGCGTACTAAGTCCCGAAAACCTCTGCCGGCCTAATGATCTCAAGGCGATTGATCGGCGAAGATAGCGCGCGCTGCCGCGGCCACAGCACGCGCGCGCGCTGTGGTACGCACTGACTGCAGTCGGGCCATTACGATCGGCAGGCCGGGGAGGTCGTCACGGATGGCGACGGCGGTCACCGCGCCGCCGTCGTAGGTCTCGCGGTGCGCAGGCAACTGGTTGAGTATCGAAAACCCGTGCCCCCGAGCGACCAGCCCGCGGACCGTCTCGTAACTGGCCGAGCGGTACCGGATATTCGGCGTCACACCGGCTTTGGCGAGCATCGCCTCGAAGTAGTCCCGGCTGTCGGGAAGGTCGAGCAACACCATCGGTTCGTCCGCCAGGTCGGTCAACCGGATGGATTTCCGTTTGGCCAGCCGATGTTCGGGCGGCAGCGCCACGTAGGGGGCGGCGACACCGAGATACTCGGCGTCGACCCCGGCTCCGAGCGCGAGATCGTAGGTGAGGGCTAGTTCGGCTGTCCCGTTGCGCAGCACGGTGCGGACCTCGTCGGCCGATGTCTCGATGACTTCGACTTCGAGATCGGGATGCTGCACACCGAGGTCGGACAGCAGACGCGGCAGGACGAACGGCGTCAGCGTGATGAAGCAGGCCAGCCGCACCGTTCCGTGTACCTGGTCGACGCGGCCGCTGGCGCCGTCGAGCACCTCGTCCAGATGTGCCAGCAGGGCCAGGGTGTCACGCAGCATCTCCTCACCGGCTGCGGTCAGGGCGAGGCCGCGGGCGCGGTGTCGGATGAACAGCTGCGTGCCGATCTGCTGCTCGAGTTGGCTGACAGCGGCCGAGACCGCCGACTGTGCGATGTGCAACTCGTCGGCGGCCTTGGTCATGGAGGAGTAGGTGGCAGCTTTCACGAAATACCGCAGCTGAGTGAGCGTGACGTCGGGACGTCGGCGCATGCTGCTACTCCCTACCACTGCTGGGAGTACCAGCATTACAGCTGGGCGGCCTGCTTTCCAGGAATCGTCCCGACTGTGTCCTCCAGCGGCGCGGTGTCGGGACGTTCGGCCCGCACCGGCCGGGCGCGCAGGTACCCGACGGCGCCGAGGATGCCCAGCACGGCCAGGGTGCCCAGGGTGAACAGCTCGAACGTCGTCTGGCTGACGCCCCACGTTTCGCCGAAGTCGTAGTCGATACCGAACAGCGCCTCGAGAGTTCCCGGGAACACGGCCACCCACGATCCGAGTGCGACCCAGGCGAAGCACAGCCCGCCGAGGATCCGGAAGCCGGTGTCGCCGGTCGGCACGCGGAACGGCCGCGGCACCTCGGGGAACCGCGTGCGCAGGCGCACTGCCGCAGGGATCGCGATGACATAGCTGAGCAGGAAGGTGGAAATCGAAATACTCAGCACCACACCGAAGATCGCCGCCGACGATCCGGTGACCTGCATGGCAACCAGGCAGAACACCGTCGCCACCACACCGGAGAGCAGATTGACCCGAACCGGGGTGCCCAGTTGCGGATGGAACCTGCCGAAGAAGCCGCCGAAGAAGGAACCGTCGGCAGCGGCCATCGCTTGCATCCGGTCACTGATGATCATCCACGCCGAACCCTGCGTCATGAGGATGATCGCGAAGATGACCCCTGTCACCGTCAGCATGACGGGGGCCGCGGCGCCGTAGACGCTGAACACCTTGGCGACGGCTTCCATCAGGCCGCCGATACCCGTGATTTCGTCGGAGGGCAGTACGAGCAGGATCGCGAAGATCGGCAGCAAGTAGGCGGCCGCGGCGATACCGGCGGAGCGGGCGATGGCGATGGGCACGTCGCGCGCAGGGTTCTTCATCTCACCGGCTGCGCTGTTGCCGGACTCGAATCCCAAGTAGGAGAACAACAACAGCGGAGTCGCGCCCAGGAGTCCGCCCACGGTCGGGCTGAAATCGCTGACCGACAGGCCGGCAACGCCGTGCTGCATCGCGTAGATCGCGGTGGTCACCAGGAAGATCCCCAGGAACGCGATCTTGAGGATGGCGCCGACGTTGGGGATCCACTTGCCGTGCCGCAGGCTGATGATCGCGGCCAGCACAGTCAACCAGATGAACACCAGCTTGAAGACGTAGTCGGTCACCGAGCCGTGTTCGAACGGCGTGACGTATGTGCTCCATGTCTCCGAGGCGATGAAGGCCATCGATCCGCCGACCCACACGGGTTGGGTGACCCAGGTCAGCAGCGAGGCGATGGCCGCCACCGGTCGACCGAAAGCTTTTCTGCACCAGACATATACGCCACCCTCGCCAGTGAATGCGCCACCTGTCTCGGCGAAGATCAAGCCGTAGGGGGCAAGGAAGAAGACGGCGAGCACAAGCGCCCAGGTGAACGTTTGCGCGCCGAACCCGGATACCTGGCCCAGCGTCTCGATCGACACGACGGCGGCGACGATCAGAAAAACGATGTCGAGCCGGCCAAGGGTCTTCTTGAGGTGTTTGACCTCGCGATCAGCTTGCGCGGTCTCCCGATCGTCGGACGCACCGAGTGTTGGTTGCGATTCCACAATGATCCTCTGTTCTCGTGTGGATGTGATCGCCCCCACAGTGGCGCGCAACGTCTACAGCTGTAAAGCATCGTTTTCCGTCAAAGCAAATCGGAATTTCCGATACACAGCTGGGCATCGTCGCAGGCGGAGTTCATCGCGAAATGAGATGCAAAACCACTGAAACCACTAGTTGACCCCGGTTACGGATGACACGACGATTGTTGATGACTCGTCGTGACCGAGGTCACGCCTCAGCCCACAACTGTCGACGAACACAGGAGTGACTCCCATGCGAGACCCTCGCTACGACATCCTCTTCGAGCCCGTGCAAATCGGCCCGGTCACCGCACGCAACCGCTTCTACCAGGTACCGCATTGCAACGGCATGGGATACCGCGACCCGTCGGGAGAGGCGTACATGCGTCGGGTCAAGGCCGAGGGCGGCTGGGCCGTGGTCTGCACCGAACAAGTAGAGATCCACCCAACCTCTGATATCGGCCCCTTCATCGAGCTACGGCTGTGGGACGACCAGGACCTGCCGGCGCTGACCCGCATCTCGGAGAAGATCCACGAAGGGGGAGCGCTGGCCGGCATCGAACTGGCGCACAACGGGCTCAACAGCCCGAACCTGATCAGCCGTGAACCTCCTCTAGGCCCGCAGAACCTGCCTGTGGTGTCGTGGAACTACGACCCGGTCCAGGCTCGCGAGATGACCAAGGCCGACATCGCGGATATGCGGTATTGGCATCGCGAAGCAGTCCGCCGCTCACTGCAGGCCGAGTACGACATCGTGTACGTCTACGCCGGACACGCCATCGGCGGCCTGCACCACTTCCTGTCCCGGCGTTACAACAACCGCAGCGACGAATACGGCGGCAGCATCGAGAACCGGGCCCGCCTGCTGCGCGAGATCCTCGAGGACACCCGCGAGGTATGCGACGGCAAAGCCGCTGTGGCATGCCGCATCTCGGTGGACGAGCTCCTCGGTGACGAGGGCATCACACGCGCCGAGATCGAGGACGTCATCGGCATGCTGGGCGAGCACCCCGACCTCTGGGACTTCGTCCTTGGCAGCTGGGAGGACGACTCGGTGACCTCGCGGTTCGGCCCCGAGGCCGAACAGGAACCCTATGTCCGAGGGCTGAAGGCACTGACAACCAAACCTGTTGTGGGAGTTGGCCGTTTCACTTCACCAGACATGATGGTGCACCAGGTCAAGACCGGTGTGCTGGACCTGATCGGCGCCGCGCGGCCCTCCATCGCCGATCCGTTCCTGCCGCGCAAGATCGAGACCGGCAACCTCGAGGACATCCGCGAATGCATCGGCTGCAACATCTGCGTGTCCGGGGACTTCACGATGTCGCCGATCCGCTGCACCCAGAACCCCACCATGGGCGAGGAATTCCGCCGCGGCTGGCATCCCGAGAAAATCCGGAAGAAGTCCAGTGACTCCACAGTGCTTGTGGTCGGTGCCGGACCTGCCGGCCTGGAAGCCGCCCGCTCTCTGGGTAACCGCGGCTACACCGTGAGCCTGGCAGAAGCCACCCGCGCCCTTGGCGGCCGCGTCGCGCGCGAATCGAAGTTGCCGAGCCTGTCCGCATGGATCCGGGTCGTCGACTACCGCGAACAGCAGATTCGCAAACTCGACAACGTCGAGGTTTTCATGCAGAGCGAGATGACCGCCGACGACATCATCGACAACGAGTTCAACCACGTCGTCGTGGCCACCGGTGCACATTGGCGCCACGACGGCGTCGGGCGCTGGCACACCAAACCCATGGAGATCGCCGAGGGCGCAGAGGTTTTGAGCCCCGACGAGATAATGACTGGCGCCCGGCCGCGCGGCCAGCGTGTCGTGGTGTTCGACGACGACCACTATTACATGGGCGGTGTCGTCGCCGAACTGCTCGCCAAAGAGGGACTCGACGTCACGTTGATCACCCCCGCGGCCCACGTGTCACAGTGGACCACCAACACACTCGAGGTGGCGCGCATCCGCAAACGCGTGATCCGAGCCGGCATCGACGTGCGCACCAACACCGCGGTCACCTCCGTAACCCCTGACGGCGTGCGCACGGCGTGCGTGTACACCGGCGATGAAGGCGCGGTGAACGCTGACTCCGTCGTCATGGTGACCGCGCGACTCCCTCACGACCGTCTCTATCAAGAGCTGTTGGGGCGCAAGAGCGAATGGGCCGATGCCGACCTGTTGAGTGTGCGTGCCATTGGCGATGCGTGGGCGCCGGCCACGATCGCGGCGGCGGTGTGGTCGGGCCACCGCTACGCCGAGGAACTCGACGAACCGCAGCCGCTCGGCCCGGTCCCGTATCTGCGCGAAGTCACCGAACTCGCTACTGAAGCCGTCATCCATCTACCTATCACGCCGGTCGAACCGGCCCGAATCTAGGAGGACTCGTGTCCAGCCCGACAAACCAGGTAGCCCCGATCCCTGTTGGCCCCGATGCCGTCGCCGCCATGTCTCCCAGTAGCTACGTCACCGCCCAAACCCTGCGTGATGGGGACCCGGCAGAACGTGAGGCCGTTCATCTGACCAGCGCCGACGACAAGTTCACGGTGGGTTCGTGGCGTGCAGAGCCGTACGCCGAGTACATCGAGAACTACCCCGGCGACGAATACACCCGGGTGCTGGAGGGCTCGATCACTCTGACCGGTGACGACGGCGTGGCCCATACCTTCGGTCCGGGGGACTCGTTCACCCTGACCAAAGGCTGGCGCGGCGAATACCGGGTGACCGAGCCGCTGGTCAAACAATTCGCGATCTACGTTCCCTGAGAGGCTGCAGATGACCACGCTCGACGACTGGACTCGGCTCGCCGACGAAATCACACCGCGCACAGAGATTTTCATCGACGGAGACTTCCGAGCGTCGGCTTCCGGTGCAACATTCGACTCGGTCAACCCCGCCACCGGTGAACTGATCGCCCCGGTGTCGTCCGCCGACGCCGCCGACGTCGACGCCGCCGTCGCCTCCGCGCGTGCGGTGTTCGAGGCCGGCTCGTGGTCGCGGACGTCGGCCACCCATCGCAAGAAGGTGCTGCAACGTCTCGCCGAACTCATCACCGAGCACAGCCAAGAACTGGCAGTGCTGGATTCGATGGACATGGGCAAGCTCGTCGAAGAGGCGCACAACGTCGACGTGCCCTCGGCCGCCGATCTCTTCGCGTTCTACGGCGAGGCGATCGACAAACGTGGCGGCGAGATCGCACCCACCGAGCCCGGCAATCTCGCCTTGGTGACCCGTGAACCGCTGGGCGTCATCGGTGCTGTCACGCCGTGGAACTTCCCGCTGGACCTCGCCGTCTGGAAGGTGGCCCCGGCGCTGGCGGCGGGCAACAGCGTGGTGCTCAAACCCGCTGAGCAGGCGCCGCTCTCGTCGATCAGGCTCGCTGAACTGGCCGCCGAGGCCGGCCTGCCCGACGGTGCGTTGAATGTGGTGCCCGGGCTGGGACCCACGGCGGGCGAGGCGCTGGGCCGCCACCCCGATGTGGACGTCGTCGCCTTCACCGGATCCACCGCAACCGGCAAACGGTTTCTGCGCTACGCGGCGGATTCCAACGCCAAACAGGTCTGGCTGGAGTGCGGCGGCAAGAGCCCCAATCTGGTGTTCGACGACGCTGACCTGGACGCCGCCGTGGAGAAGGCGATCTTCGGGGCGTTCTACAACCAAGGCGCGGTGTGCTCGTCGAACTCCCGCCTGCTGCTGCACGCGTCGATCGCCGATGAGTTCCTCGCGCGACTCGTGGAGTGCGCCGCACTGATGACACCCGGAAACCCGTTGGATCCGGCATCGGCGCTGGGCGCCATCGTCGACGAGGAGCACACCCGCCGTGTGCTCGGCTTCATCGAACGGGCCCGATCGCAGGGCCGGATCTTGTTGGGCGGCACCAGGGAAACCGTCGGCGGGCGGGGTTGTTTCATCGCGCCGACGATCGTCGCCGATCTGGCATCCACCGCCGAGCTGGTCACCGAGGAGGTGTTCGGCCCGGTGCTCGCGGTGCAGACGTTCGACGACGAGGCCGAGGCCATCCGGATGGCCAATGACACCGTCTACGGACTGGCTGCCTCGGTGTGGACGAAGGACCTCTCGCGGGCGCATCGCGTTGCGGCCGCGCTGCGGGCCGGCACTGTGTCGGTCAACACCGTCGACGCGCTGAGCGCGCAGACACCGTTCGGCGGCTTCAAGCAATCCGGGTTCGGCCGCGACCTATCGCTGCATGCCCTCGACAAATACACCGGCCTGAAGACCACCTGGCTGGCGCTGTAATCGGCGATTCCTGGGAAAGGGCTGTGAGAAGGGCGTAATTTACGCCAAGGTCATCTTTGCTGCCGCGATTCCGCGCGAAGGAAGGAACCGCCATGGGTTACGCGAGGCACATCGGTCGGGTCGGAGCACTGGCAGTGACCCTGGGGGTGGGGGTGGCCATGGCCACCACGCCGGGAATTGCGTACGCCGACCCATCGGGCTCGTCATCCTCGACCGGCGGTTCGTCATCTACGAGTACGTCCTCAGCTACGAACACCTCGTCGTCCAAGAGCACGTCCTCATCCACGCGTAGTAGGTCCTCGACAGCGAAGAAGACCTCGGCGCGCAGTCGTGGGGCTTCGGCTGACGGCGACGACTCCGACTTGTCGGCTTCGGACCCGAAGTCAGCGTCGGGCTCAGCGCAGAAAGACGCAGTCAAGGAGTCGGTGAGCGGCGATTCGCCCGACCAACGGGCAGCGAAGAAGTCAGCGACTAAACGCGCCATCAAAATTCCGGACGCCTCCGGCCGGGTCGAGTCGTTCGTCACCAGGGCTGAACAGCCGACTCCACTTCGTGCGAAGAGGTCGCAGAAACTCATCATTGCCGAAGTTGCCGAATCGCCCGCGCGCTACTCCTCCGCGCCAGTCTCGAATGTCGTGATTCCAACGGCTGCAACGACATTCGTGACAGCAGCCGTGCCAGCCGCGCCGGCAGCCCCACCACAACGTCCCACCCTGGTGAGGGTCGTCTCGCACGTAGTGACTGCGGTGCTGCAGCCGTCGCTGAGCGCGGGGACGGGATCGCCGATTCAGGCACCGGTGGTGTGGGCGATGTTGGCTGCGGTGCGAGATGAGATGGAGCGGATCGTCTTCCGCCGTACCGCTTATGTGGCGTCCCCACAGACCACTGCTCAGCTGGTGGATCCCACGACCCAGCACGTGCTGGTGATCGGTGTCGACGGCACGAACCTGAGCAGGGTGCTCGCCGACCCCACCAACACGAACTTCTTCGCCCTGATGGATACCAGCACCAACTCCGCGCCGAGCATCGTCGGGCACACCACCATCTCGAACCCGTCGTGGACGGCCATTCTGACCGGTGCGTGGGACAACAAGACGGGCGTGATCAACAACGTCTTCACTCCGTGGACGTACGACGAATGGCCGACGGTGTACAACCAACTCGAGACATACGATTCGGCCATCGAGACCAAGGCCATCGGCGACTGGGACGTCATCGCCCAAATCGCCGGCGCAGGCTCGATCCCCGCCGACGAAGTCGTCCCCATCGCACAGATCCCCGGCGACACGAACTGGTCGCTGACCGATGCCGCGGTCACCGCCGAGGCCGTCAAGTCGATTGAGGGCACCGATCCCGGCTATGAGGAGGTCCCGAACTTCCTCTTCACCTACCTCGTCCAGGTCGATGAGAACGGGCATATGTTCGGCGGCGCGTCCCCGGAGTACGCGGCTGCCATTTCGCGAACCGACGACAATCTCGGGTTGATCCTGGACGCGGTGGCGGCGCGCGAGGCCGCCACGTGCGCAGCCGGCGCGTGCGAAGACTGGACCGTGATCGTGGTCACCGATCACGGTCACCGGCCGAAGAAGGGCGTCGGCCACGGTTTCCAATCACCCGATGAGACAGCGACATTCGTCATCGTCGACGGCCCGGCTTTCGGGAACGGGCTGATCAACCCGACGTACCAAATCGTCGATGTCACGCCCACGGTTCTGAGTCTCTTCGGCGCCCCACAGCCGAGCGATTCCGACGGTGTGCCCCTGATGTCACTGAGCCAAAGCGACCTCGATCCGGTCGATCTGCATCAGGCGCTCCAAGACCAGATCGCCACGAACAAAGCCCCGGGCTTCTTGACCAACGTGGCCTTCAACGCGCGCACGGTCTTCGCCACGGTGCCCTACTACGTATACACCTATGTAGGGCAGGTCCCGGTCGTCGGCGACGTCCTCTACGTGGCGACGAACATCCCCGCGCAGATCGTCGCCCGACTGACCGGCGTGACCGGCGCCAGCATCTTCCCGCTGTTGCCGCCGCCGCCGTTCACGCCGCCACCGGAGCAGACGACGGCGCCCGACACCGCCATCCGCGCGGACTGCGGTGACGGCAGCGCCCTCGCGGCGGCATGTATCGCCAGTTGAGACGCGTCGCGGTTCAGATGCCAACACTTCTGGGGATCAACGGCCGAGCCGCTCCCGCACCCGGTCGCTGTGGTATCGGCGGGTGGACACCGGACGGAAGGCCCGGGCTGCGGCGGTGAGCGCGTCGCGGGATTGAGGGCTCAACTCGATGTCGGCGGCTGCGACGTTGAACTCGAGTTGGTCGACGCTGGACGCCCCGGGAATCGCCACCACGTTCGGGAGACTGATCAGCCAGGCCAGCGCCACCTGCGCCGGCTTGGCGCCGACCTCCGTCGCAACGTCGCGCAGCGTCTGCAGAAGCGGCTCCACCCGACGCAGATTCTCGGTGCCGAACAGTTGGTTCGTCGCCCGCACACCGCCGGGCCGATTGTCGAGGCCGTACCTGCCACCGAGCAGTCCCTGCGCGAGCGGGCTGTACGCCATCACGATGCGGTTCTCCCGCTGGGCGAACGGGACGAGGTCCTCGAGCGGACCCGGCCGCGCGAGCGAGAACAGCACCTGGTTGCTGATGACGGGCCGCCCGAGTGCATCGTCGGCTTTCTTCCACCGCTCGAGCGAGTAGTTCGATACGCCGACCGCCCCGATGTGGCCGCTGTCGAGAAGGCTGCGCATCCCCGGCATGATGACCGAGTCGGGGACCACCGGGTTGGGCTGGTGGATCTGGTAGAGCGGAATGCGATCGACCTGCAACCGCTTCGCGCTGGCGCGCTCCCTCTGTTTGATGACAGGAGGAAACGGCGCGATCGGAAAGATCTTGCTGGCCAACGCGACCGTGGAACGCTTGTCGCCGAGCGCCTCGCCCAGGATGCGCTCACTCTTGCCCATTCCATATATCTCGGCCGTGTCGAACAGCGTCACCCCCAGGTCGAGCGCGCGCTGCACGATGTCACGGGCGATCCCCCCGGCATAGGCGTCCCCGTAGCCCCACTCGCGTGAGCCGAACTGCCAGGTGCCCACGCCGATCCGGCTGACTTTCCCGATTCCGTCGACGTCGAGATACTTCATGTGCCCACGGTACTGACCGGTAGAAAAAATTCGAGTAGTCGACTACTCATGCCCTTCTTGTTTCGGGCCGCCATGCTCTTAGTACAGGCCGTGACCGGCGAACGCGGGGGACGCCGGTCGCGGCCGATTTTCTGCGCTACGAGCGCTCCGCCGCAAGCTCGAGCACCCTGTCGTTGCCGACGTCGGCGACATAGACATTGCCGGCATTGTCCACGGCCACAGCTACGGGATGCTTGAGATCGGTGAACGGCAGCGTCGTTGGCGTGTCCGAGCCCGGCGCGAGTTTCAAGACCCGCTTGTGGTTGGCATCGACCGCGTAGACACTGCCGGCGGAGTCCACCGCCACATCGACGAGACCGTCAATGTGGTTGAACGGCAACGCTGTTGGAGCGTCTGCCCCCGCGGCCAACTTCAGCACACGGTCGCGTCCGCCGTCGCCGGCATAGACGCTGCCCGCGGCATCCACCGCGATCCCTCCGAGGCCGTCGACGTACTCGAACGGCAGCACCGTCGGGGCATCGGGACCGGCCGACTTCACCACATGGACAGGAACGCAGCACCCTCCGCCGGCATCCACGCCTCCGCCGACGACGCTGTACGCGTTGCCTGCGGTATCCATCGCCAAAACACCACCGCCGTGCTGCCGGCCGAAGTTGGGCAGCGGCAACACGGCCTGGCGATCCGGCCCGGCCGCCAACTTCACCAACTGCTCGCTGACGGCATCGACCACCCACACGTGTCCAGCGACGTCCCCGACGAGGCTGGCATGAACGAACTGCGGCAACACCGTTGGAGCGTTCGACCCGGCCGCCAGCTTTATCACGCGCGTGGTCGCGCCGGGGAAGCCGTTCTCGTCGTCGAATTGGGGGAGATCCTCGACATACACGTTGCCCGCCGAGTCGACCTCCACATCCTGTGGGTTTTCGAGGCCGGTGAACGGCAGCACGATTTGTGCCGAGGCCCGCGTCGGCGCAGTCGACACGGTCGGTGACCCGTTTGACGCGGTGGTCGGTGACGTCGTCAGCGGGGACTGCGGTGTGCCGCTGCATCCTGCGCCGATGGCGGCTACAACGAGCAGGGCCAACGCGGCGCTGAGGTGGCGCATCAGCTTGCCTCCAACTTCACGACCTGGCCGAAACCGCTGTTGTCGACTACGTACACGTTGCCCGCGCCATCCACTGCCACATCTGTGGGCCCGTTGAGGACGGTCGACGCCACCGCGGTCTGCTCGTTCGACCCTGCAGCGACCTCGACCACCTGCCTGTTTCTACCGTCGACCACGTACACGTTGCCTGCGCTGTCCACCGCCAGACCCTCTGGGTACTCGAGGCCGGTCAACGGCAGCTCGGTCTGATCTGCCGATCCGGCCGCCAGTTTTACCACCTGATTGTTCGGGCCGTCGTTGACATAGACGGTCCCTGCGCTGTCCACCGCCACACCGTTGGACGACTTGATGCCGGAGAGCGGAAGCACGGTCTGGTAGTTGGACCCGGCCGCCAACTTCACCACCTTGGTGTCTCGCGTGTAGCCGGTGACGTAGACGTTCCCTGCTCTGTCGACCGCCACACTCCGAGGGTGCTCGATGCCGGTGAGCGGAAGCACGGTCTGATCAGCCGATCCGGCAGCCAATTTCACGACGCGGTCATTGCGGTCGGTGACGTAGACGTTGCCCTGCTGGTCGACCGCGACGCCGTCTGGGCTTTCGATGCCGCTGAACGGCAGAACCGTTTGGTCGTTGGAACCGGCCGCCAGCTTCAACACCCGGTCATTCCAGGTGTCGGTGAGATAGACGGCGCCGGCCGCGTCCACCGCCACGCTGCTCGGGTAGGTGAGGCCCGTGAACGGCAACACGGTCTGTCGCGGCGCGGGCGCATTCGGCGGTGCCGACGACTCTTTCGAGACTGTGAACGGCAGGTCCGCCCTACCGATCTGAACGAGGGGATCGGGGACGACGGCGGTTGCCTCCACCCCGCCCTTGCCGTCGATCATCGACGCGTCGAGCGAAACGCGGTACCGCAGCGTTACCGCCTTGCCTTTCGGCAGATCCTGCACGTCGTCGAAGCCGCCGAGGTAGTCCATGCCCGTGGTGATGACCGGATGCTCCATCGTCACCCAGCGGCCGGTGGCCGGATCGAAGCGTTCGCCGGTGCCCTCAGGGAGCCCGATCGGCGTGATCGCGCAGCTGCAGCGCGTCAGCACCACCACAACGCCGACCTTGTGGTAGTCGACAGGCGAGTCGTTGCACAGTGTCACATCGACCTCGGTCGCGGGGGCGCCCGGCTTGACGGTGCCCGACGGGATGCCGCTCAGCGCGACAGAGATCCTGGCGTTCGCCGGCACCGGTTCGAACTTCTTGGTGCTCGGCATCTGCGCGGACGACGGGTTTAGCTCGCAGCCGCCGGCCTGGCCGGCCGCGGGAGCACTTGACGCCGGCTTGCCGGCGGCGACCGTGGTCGGCCCCGGCGTGCTCGTCGAGCATGCGGCGAGCGAGAAGGTCGCCGCGATCGTCGCCGTAGCGGTCAGCGCGAACTTCTTGAGTCGTCGGCGACGTGGAGTTTTCGTCATGTCGTGTTCCTTGTCGGTGAAGTCCGGGCGTGGTTAGGCAAGTAGTGAAGCGAGTTCGGTGCGGGGCACTTCGACTGTGAGCGGACCTCTTTCGTGCGGAAGCAGCCCGTCTTGGTCGAAGAAGAAGATGACCGCGTCGTCGGTGATCGCGAAATTCTCGTACGCCTTCGCGCCGAGATCCTCGAGCGTCAGTGCGCCCGTCGCGCCGTGTCTGTCCAACTCGCGCTGGACAATTGGGTTCAGCACCGCCGTCGGTTGAGCGCCGGGTCGGAACAGCGTGTCGAAGGTGATCGGAGCGTGCTTGCTCAGGTCGTAGTTGAGCGATCTGTATGTCGTCACCGGATGGACGCCGGCGCTGGTTCCGATGGTGAGCACGAGGCTCTGAGTGCCTGATGACATAGCGCCAGAGCGGTATTCGTGGCCGATGACGTCGAGCTCGGGGGGATACGTGTTCGGCATCCTTGTGATCCAGTCGATGAAGTCGTCCCGCCGTTGCGTCAGCACGTCGGTCATCGCCCCCTGGTCGGGGTAGTCGACCGGGAACCGGAAGTCGACCGTGTAAGTGTCGTTCTCGATATGCGCATGGCAGGTCTGGTCGGGACCGACCGTTCCGCCGAGCGCGCCGCACGCCGATTGGGCACCCGCCGTCGACGACGAGAATCCGGCCAGCATCACCGAGGTCAGGGCGGCGATCATCGCTGTGGTCGTTCTCATTTGCAGCGAACGCCGATACCGATCCCAACTACGCACATATGCCATGTGAAAAGGATGCGGCGCAGATCTTGGCGAATTCTTGGCGGACTGGTGCGGCGGCTGAGACTAGGAGATCGCCTGCACTATTTCCGCGGCGGTCACGACGGCGGTCGCGTAGTTCGGAATGTTGATGTTGAGAGCGGCGTGCATCTCCTCGTCCGAGTAGTCCGCCGTCGCGTCCTTGACCATCGTGACCTCATAGCCGAGCTCGGCGGCGAATCGAACCGTCGCCTCCACGCATGTGTGCGCGATGAGCCCGACGACGATGAGCTTGTGGATCGCATGCCGCTTGAGTTGCAGGTCGAGATCGGTGTTGGCGAACCCGCTGGAGCACCAATGCTCCTGGGCCACAACATCACCCGGCTGCGGTTCGAACTCGGTGCGCAGCTCGCCGCCCCACGTGCCGTACTCGAACGTCTTGCGGTTCCAGGCCGCTCGCTGAATCGGCGCGATGTACTTCCACGTTTCGTAGTCGCCTGGCCGGTATCGGTGATGCAGCGCGTAGAAGACCCGGATGTCTACGCGTCGCGCGGCATTGAGGACGTCCAACATGTGGGGAATGCAGCCGTTGGCTTCCGCAACGCCCTTCAACCGGTCCCACACCTTGCCGCCTTCGGAAATGAAGTCGTTGTAGGGATCGATCATCACTAGGCCCGTGATGTCCTTCTCGTACGTCACCTCGGCCACGTGCTCTCCCGTCGTGGGGCCTACCGCTTACCGTAGTCAAGCGCAAAGCCGGTGAACACGCTGATCGAAATGGGGCTGACTGAGCGCTGTTCCTGGCAAATAATGGTTGTACTCCGCCAGCGAACGGGAGACAGCATGAACGCCACCGCAGGCCTTGCAGCGACCGTCGTCCTCGCCGGAGCTGCCGTCGCCTTCGCAAGTCCCGCCAACGCCGCCGACTTCAGCGGCACCTACACCCCGAATGGGCCGGGGATGACTTCCACCTGGGTCGTGACGCCGTGCGGACCCGATTGCGCCCGTATCGCGGACAGCTCCGGGTGGACCGCGGACGCCCATCCATGGAACGGACTCTGGCGATTCGTGGTGGATCTCCCCGACGGGACGAAGTGCAACAACGACGGCGTGCTACCGGGGACGGTCACGTTCAAGGTCGATGCGTCCCGGCAAGACGGCACCTTCACCACCACGAACCCCGCAATTTCGTGTCGATGGGGTCTCGCGCCCGGCTACACGCACCCGGTCTTCTTCACGTTGACCAGGATCTGAGTCGCGGTCAGAAACCGATTCCGACGCCGATGCCGCCCCAGAAATCGTCATCTGGGTTCGGACACGAGACGTCGACATAAACCGTCGCCAAGGTGTTGTCGGTCGGTGGCTCGTGGTTGGGGTTGTGGATCGCGGTGACCTTGCATCGATAGAGCGGAACCGAGGGGAGACCACTCACCCAGTTGATCTGGACGTCGTATCCCTGGGCCTCCAGGTCGTCGATGGTGGCGCTGGCCGACTCGGCCCCCGCGACCGGCCACACTGGCTCCGCGGTCGCGACGGGCGGATAGGCGTGGGGTGCCGCTGCCGCCATGAGCCCCGCGGCCAGCATTCCCAACTTGAGCAACATAGCGGTCCTCCTGACCCGCCGGCCTGTCCGTCAATGATGCGCCCACCGCTGTAACAGTTCTGGCGAACCAGCGATGAATTCTCTGAGTGCGCAACGTCGCCACGGCAACGTTGCCGCACGGAAAGCGCCGCGGCACTGCTGGACCAGGCCCAGCGTCGGGGGAGATGGCTGCGCATGGCAGAAGTGGCGGAGGAACCCGCCACGCTGCCTGAGTTAAGAGGAGTCGATGCACGAATGGGTGCACCGCTTGAAATCTGTTCTAAGCGAAGCGTTGTCGCCGTTCTGGCGTCGGGAGTCGTGATCTCCCTCACAGCGCTCACTGGAGGAATTGCGCCGGCGTTCGCCAAGCCGGATACCGATCAGGTCGTCACGACGACCGCTCCGGCTCCCGAGCCGAAGATACAGGTGCCCGACGAGGCTGAAGCCCCGACGCACGAGCGGCCGGCACCGAAGGCGCCGGCCGATCTGCCCGCCGCCCCGAGCGTCGTGGCCCCGCCGCCTCAGACACAGCAGGTGGTCGAACCGGTCGAACCGCCGCCTCCGCCCGTCACGCAGACGACGACGGCGAGTCCGCCCGCGACAATGGTCGAATCACCGGAACCGCGCCTCGTCGCCCCGCCCGTCTCGGAGGCGCCAGCGGTGACGTCGACTGCGGCCTCGCCGAGCCCCGCGATTCAAGCGCCTCCGTCCTCACCGGCTACGGCCGCAACAAGCGCTTCTCCGACAGCGTCGGTCGGGTCTGTGCCGCCGTCTGCGGCGCTGGTCGCGCCGAGCTCGGCGATGGCCGACCTGCCGTCACCGAGCAGCGAGCCGAAGGGGCCAACGGTGAGCGCCGCCCAGGGTCCGTCCATCGCGGCGACGACGGGCGAACCAACCGTGTCGATCACGCAGGCCGCGAAGGTCATCCAGATGTCGGAACCGCAGACCCTGCAAGCACCCAAAGCGGATGTCGAGCTCGCCCGGAACGCCAACCCCGTTGAGGTGAAGACTAACCCGGCGGCCAAACACGACGTTGCCGAGCTGACCAGCTCTATCGGTGTCGATCTCGGTGTCAAGGGCCCACTGGGTGTCGACGCCACCGCAAGCGCGAAAGTGGACGCCCGGCTGGCCATTGACCGTGAGCGCGTCTGGGACCGCAATGTCCGCCAATGGAGCCCCGACTGGGTGCAATACGACGAGTACTACCGGCCGATCATCCTGAACCCGTATCACGAGCGGGTGCGGATCGTCTACATCTACGACAACGCCCCGCGGATCATCTGGATCCCGCCGCTGGCGCGGGCCGTCCTCGAGGTGGCGCAGTTCGCGGCCTACAGCTTCACCGCTGTGGTCGACACCGCAGCCAACATCGTCAACGCGGCGGTGGACACGGCCGTCAACGTGGCGGTCGGCACCTTCTTCGGCGGCGGCTACGTTCCGGCGATCGGGCTGCCGCTGCCGCCACCGCCGCCTCCGGTGCTGCGCTACGACAACGTGCCCGTCCAGGTTCGGTACACCAACGCGACATACGAGCCGTTCCGCGTGCGGCGCATCGTCGACGTCGGTGACGATGCGCGGTTCGGCGAGCGCAAGGTGTTGCTCGACGGTGCGACTCCCGCATGGGGTGTGTGGACGCAGACGCCAAGCGGCGAACGGCAATTCGAGGTGCACCGGACCCAGCAGTTCCCGGGTCTGGACGATCCGCAGGAAGCTCCGCTGCCGGGTGACTACCAGCTGAGGCTGGCCGCCGACGAGTCGTCAACGGGTCTGAGCGCAAGGGACATCTTCCTGTACGTCGCGGCAGGGGTGACCGTGGTATTGGGCTTAGGCGCCATCGGGCTGGCCCTATTCCTAGGACGTCGCAGGCCGCAGCACTAAGGAGAGTGCGCAACGAAAAGAGGGGCACCCGTTGTGGGTGCCCCTCTTGGTATGCCTTGTGTCAGCGGCTCTGGTGCACGCTGTTGTCGACCTGCGGGACGCTCACCTGGGGTTGAACGTTATTGACCCAACCGTTGTGGCCGATGTCGGCCTGTGCCGGGCCCGCCAAGCCGAGCACCGCTGCGACCATTCCGCTGGCGACGATGGTGGCAAATCCGAACTTCTTCATTCTTCTGTCCTTCTCTTCTTCGTCCCAGCCGTGGCGCGAAAGTCGCGGTTTGGACTCTTGTGGTGCCGGTGATTGGTCTTTCTTCGCCGATCTGCTTTGTTAAACACAGTGGTCAGAGGTTTAATTCCGTTGGCAGTAATTGAGCGGTGGTTGGCAGGAACCGGCTGGCTGGACGCTTCAAAACGGCGCCGATTTCCCACTTTGAGTGACCGGGGTCACGAAATCGACGCCTCCGTGTGGGGCAAACGCGCTAGCCGGAAAATCATTCGTCGATGAGGCACGCGAGATACGCCGCGATCGCCACTTGGGGCTCGCGGACGTCGCGTGCCGTCAACCGGGAGATCTTGTCGAGCCGGTAAATGACCGTGTTGCGGTGGATCGCCAGCCGCTGCGCCGTCGTCACAAGGTTGAAGCCGCATTCGCACCAGGCGACGAGCGTCTGCTTGAGGGCGCCGAAGTCATTCTCTCTGGACAACAGCTCCAGCTGCGACCGCATGAAGCGGGTCCGCGCGGCGGTGCTCGCTGAATCGAGTAGCTGGCGTACCCGGATGTGCGAGATCTCCGTGACCTCGATGCCGGTGCTGTTCCCGGTGAGCCGTAGAGCGTCCTTCGCGTCGCCGCAAGAAGCCGCCAAAGCGGCTGGGCGCCGTGATCATCCAGATCTTCTACGTCTTCGGCTCGCTGTCGGGCGCGCTGTTCATCAACCGGGGCCGACGCAAGCTGCTGCTGTGGAGCTTCGCGATCTCAGCGCTGCCTCTGCTCGGACTCGCGATCATCGCGCATCCGCCGATGTGGCTCGTGCTCGTGCTGTTCTGTGTCTTCGGCATCGCGATGTACTCGGGGCAATGCCTGGAGGCGATCTACCCGTCCGAACTATTTCCGACCGGCGTTCGCGCAACTGCGAACGGATTCGCCACGGGCGCAAGCAGAATCGGTGCGGCGATCGGCGTGTATGGCGCCCCGCACCTGCTCAACTACTCGGTGCAGCTGACCATGCTCGTCGGCGCGGGTGTCGCCGGGCTGGGTTGGCTGGTGACCATGCTGCTGGCGCCGGAGACCAACGGAAAGCTGCTCACCGAATCCAGCGCGGTCTCCCAACCGTCGACCGTGCGGACGGTGAAGTCGGCGGTGGCCGCTGACGGTGCTGCGGGGGCGGCGCGGTGAAGATCGCCGTCCTTGGCGCAGGCATTGTCGGCGTCGCCGCTGCCCACGCGCTGGCCGAGCGCGGCCACGAGGTCCACGTCTACGACCGGCGCAGTGACATCGCATCCGATACCAGCGCCAGCACCGCCGGCCTCGTCGCACCCGGGCACTCCTACGCGTGGGCGTCGCCGAAAGCGCCTGCGATGTTGGTGAAGTCGCTGCTCGGCGAGTCGACGTCGATCCGGGTGAGGCTGAGGGCCGACGCCGATCTCATGCGCTGGGGGCTGCGGTTCATCAGGGAATGCACGCCGTCGCGCTCCCGCACGAACACCTTGGCGAAGCTGCGATTGGCTCGCTACAGCCAGCAGCTGATGGACGTACTGGCCGCCCGTGAAGGACTGCAGTACTGGCAGACCCACACCGGCGTCCTCTACCTGTTCCACGAGGAGGCCGATCTCCGTGCGGCCGAGACCAATTCGCGGCTCTTGCAAGAGCACGGTCGTCGCCAAGAAGTGCTGGACTACGAACAGGCCGTGGCTCTCGAGCCCGCGCTTGGCCACGGGCAGCGGCGATTTGTAGGCGCAATCCACGACACCTCCGACGGCACCGGCGACCCGCAGCAGTTCGCACTCGGGCTTGCTGCGGTGTGTCGACGGCTCGGGACGACGTTCCATCTCGGCACGTCGGTCACCCGACTCGACAGCGACGGTTCGTCAGTAACCCGAATCATGACCTCCGACGGGCCAATTCAGGCCGAGGCGGTCGTGCTCGCCGCCGGATCCGCCAGCCCGCTGCTGACCAGGACGATGGGCCATCACATCCCGGTGTATCCGGCGAAGGGGTACACGCTCACCGCGACGATCAAGGACCCCGACAGGGCGCCGCGCATCGGCGGTATCGACGAACGGTCCCTGGTGGCATGGTCGCGATTCGGCGGCGAGTTGCGGATGTCGGCGACCGCCGAGTTCGTCGGATACGACCGCAGCAGCACGCCCGCCGATTACGCCGACATCATCGAAGCGGGCAATGAGTTGTTCCCCGGCGCCATCGACTGGGATACCGCGCGCTACCGCACGGGACTCCGGCCAATGACGCCGGACGGACCGCCGCTGATCGGCCTGGGCCGGCACGACAACCTTTACTACAACACCGGCCACGGCCACGTCGGCTGGACCATGGCGTGCGGCTCAGCGCGGATGCTCGCGGACCTGATTGACGAACGGCGCCCGGACATCGACCCGACCCCGTATTCACCGATCGATCGGAATAGGCACCGCTGACCCTCAGCCCGCGCCCTTGCCGTTGTCGACCCTGTACACGGCACCGTGGATGGCTGCCGCGTCGTCGCTGGCCAGGAACGCGATCGCCTTGGCGACGTCGACGGTCTCCATGAACCCGCGCGGCGATGCGATGCGCAGGATCAGATTCCAATCGGCGTTCTCCGGCGCCTGAAACTCCGTCGACTGCGCGGTTGGCATGCCGCCCGGGCAGACCGCGTTGACGCGCAGCTTCTCCTTGGTGAACTCGACGGCCAGCGCCCGGGTCAATCCGATCAGTCCGTGCTTGGCGGCGCAGTAGCCGGCGGAGTAGACCTCGCCCTCGACGCCCGCGATGGATGACACGTTGACGATGTTGCCGCCGGATTCCAAGAGATGAGGGAGCGCCGCCCGACACAGATAGAACGGCCCGTTCAGGTTCACCGCGAGGTCACGGTCCCAGTCGTCGTCGGTCATCGTCGGCGTGTGCCGCATCTGGTGGAACCCCGCGATATTGGCCAGGATGTCGAGGCGCCCGAATTCAGCGACACAATCCGCGACCGCCTGCCGGCACGCGGCGGGGTCGGCGATGTCCACCGACGAGTACTTGCCGCCGGGCACCTCCTCGAACACGGTCGCCATCCGATCGGCGTCGCGAGCGATGCCGAACACCGAAGCGCCGCGTTCGGCGAAAAGCTGTGCGGTCACGGCGCCGAGTCCCGCCGACGCGCCGGTTATCAACGCGACCTTGCCATCCAGTTCTCTCATGGCCTGACCTTCTCACGGGTCTTCGCCGGGTCAGACAGCGGCGCGCGGTCGTGCCGGCGGGACAGCGGCCAACAATGCGCGGGTGTAGTCCTGCTCGGGAGCGGCGAACAGCTCCGCAGCGGACCGATACTCCACCGCCTCGCCGTCGCGCATGACCAACACGTCGTGGCTCATCTGTTGGATGACCGCCAAATCATGGCCGATGAACAGATACGTCAGTCCGAGCTCGCGCTGCAATTCTGTGAGCAGGTCGAGGACATGGGCTTGCACCGAGACATCCAGCGACGCGGTCGCTTCGTCGAGGATCAACAGCTCTGGCTCGGCGGCAAGGGCACGGGCGACGCTCACGCGCTGACGCTGTCCGCCCGACAGTTCGTGCGGATATCGCGAGGCGAACGACTGAGGCAGGCCGACGAGTTCGAGCAGCTCGGCCACCCGCGCCTGGCGGGCACGCTTGCCCTCCGCCAGCCGGTGGACTCGCAGTGGTTCATCGATGGCGGTCTGCACCCGTATCCGCGGGTTCAGTGACGAGAACGGATCCTGAAAGACCAGTCCGATGCTGCGGCGCAGCTCCTTCACGGCGGCGCCCCGCACGCCGAATACGTCGGCGCCGTCCAATTGTGCAGTGCCGCCATCCGGTTCGACGAGTCCAGTCAGCGCCCCGGCCACCGTTGACTTACCCGAGCCAGACTCACCGACCAGGCCCAGTGTCGTACCGCGCCGGATCTCGAACGAAAGTTGTTTCACCGCATGCACGGTCGACCTCCCGACCGGCGTGGTGACGGGGAACCGGACGTCGAGGCCGTCGACCCGCAGCAGCACCGGCGCCTCGTGCGGCGCGGGTGCGGGTTCGGACCGGCCGACCAGCGGTCGCGCTTTCAGCAGTTCACGCGTGTAGGCGTGCTGCGGCTTGTCGAAGATGTCGAGGATCGGTGCCTGCTCGACGATTTCACCGTCCCACAACACAGTCACGTCATCGGCGACCTGTCCGATGACGCCGAGGTCATGGCTGATCCACACCACCGCGGTGCCGAAGTCCCGTTGCAGTCCGCGCACCAACTCGATGATCTGGGCCTGTGTCGTCACATCGAGCGACGTGGTCGGTTCGTCGGCGACCAGCAGTTCGGGATCGCATGCCAGCGCGATCGCGATCATCACCCGCTGGCGCTGGCCGCCGGACAGCTGGTGGGGATACGCGTGCAGGCGGGTGTGCGGATCTGGCAGGCCGACGGCCTCGAGCAGCTCGAGAGCTCGTGTGTTCGCCTGTCGCCGCGTCATCTTCCGATGCGTCTCAAGCGATTCCGTGATCTGGCGCTCCAGCGTGAGCAAGGGGTTGAGCGATGTGCCCGGGTCCTGGAACACGAAACCGATCCGGCCGCCGTGCACGCTGCGCAACAGCCGTGGCGAAGCGTCGACGAGTTCCGTGGCCGCGGTTGCGCCTGCCAGCGCGCTGCTTCCGGTGACGACCGCCCCGGGTGTGTCGAGCAGGCCGGTCGCGGCGAGCACGGTCATCGTTTTCCCCGAACCGGATTCACCTACGATGCCCAGCGTCTGCTCACGGTCATCGCCATCACCCCGGAACCGTTTGCATTCGGCTCTCTACCCGCTGGGTGGGGGATCTGAAACCCCTTGGCGCCATAACCCGTGACTTCGCCGAGCGGACACTGCGATACTCAGCGGCGTGAGAATTCTCCGCGGGCTCGCCGCAGCCGCCGTCCTCACGTGCGCAGCTTTCGGATTGGCGGGCCCGGCCCAGGCTGACCAGGTCCTCCAGGGCGTGTACAACTACACGCCCGAGCAGGGCGACAGCGGCACATACGAGATCTGGCCGTCGTGTGTGCCGGTGGTCGGGGATCTGCGAGAGCCGCTGAACCTGCCGGTCGCCTGCCGGCTGCACATGTCGCCGTCGACAGGCCTCACCGGCGGTGACGCGACCTTGGCCGGTGGCGTCTGGCAGTGGACGACGCCGAAGAAGGACGGGATGCAGTGCCCCGACGGCAGCTCGGCGCCCACCGTCGAGACCATGAAATTCGATGACCTCACGATGACGGGGACCCGCACGATCAAACATGCCGACGTCTGCGGTCTGCCGCCGGGCATCATCAGCATTCCGTTCACGATGTCCTACAAGGGACCGCTGCCGATTCCGGTCGAGCAATACCCGCTCTACTGTGAGCCTGCCGGACTACGCATCTGCCAGTAGCGGGGAGGGTACACCCAGCCCTGGAGTTGGCGACGATCAGCAGACGACCGACCGGAAGGCCGTGCACATGCCGCGATTGTTTTCCTCAGTGGGCCGGCGCGCGGGTCAACGCCTGCGCCCCAAAAGCCGCAACAATGCAGCTGTCCCGCTGCTCAACGGCAAGGTCGCCGACGTGACCGGTCCGGGGATCACCGAGAGCTGGGGTGTGACGTGCACTGACCTCGGGGCGTCCGTCGTCGCGCCCAACGGCAAGTTGGTGTCGGTGTTCGGCGACACCTTCTCCGGTCGCAAGGTCGGACAGGGCGACTGGCGTTCTCCTGTCGTGCTGATCGGCACCGGCGACGCCAACCACGAAATCGTCTACGAGCGGGCCGGGGGAGACGACCCCAACTACGCCCGCCAGTTGTGGTACTACATCCACGACGACGCGACCACCGGCTGGACCCGGGGCGGCATCAGCACTGTCATCCCCTCCGACCTGCTGTGCGTCGGCGACTCGATTTACTTGCACGCCATCGTCAATCGCGGTTTCGGCAACGTCATCTGGACCGAGATCTGGAGATCCGACGACAACGGCGTCTCGTGGACGCACATGGGCGAGGACGCGAAGTTCCCCGCCGACCTGTACGGCGGCTACGCCCAGTGCTGGTCGTGGGACTACGAGCCCGACGACGGCTGGGTGTACGTGGTGGCGACTGGGTTTCAACGCGACAAGGGCATCATCTTGATGCGCGTTCGACCCGATGACATCGGCGAGCGGTCTCGCTATGTCAGCTGGGGCTACACCGACGGGCAGTGGGCGTGGGGGAACCCGGCCACAGCGATCACCCCTGACGGTGAGAAGTGGGGAGAGCTTACTTTTCGCCGGATGGCACAAGGCAAATGGGTGCTCGGCGGATTCCTCGCATCGAAATACGCACTCGGCTACCGAGTGGTGGACTCGCCCGTCGCCAACATGCACACCACGGAGATCCAGACCCCGATCGTGGGCTCGTCGTGGGATGACGAGAATCAATCCAAGAACACGGTCGCGCAACTCTACGGCGGCTATGTGTTACCGGGTTCGCTGTTCGACATGCAGGGCGGTTTCGGCCTCGTGGTGTCACAGTGGAACACTGCCGATGGATGGCCTTACCGGGCAATGCAATTCAAAGCCGCGATCAGAGACACCACGAAGACGAAGACGCGCCACAAACCCGATCCGATCAATCTGTGAGCGTCAGACGGTGAAACCGCCGTCGACGTTCCAGTTGGCGCCGGTCACGTATGACGCTTCCGGTCCGGCCAGATAACTGACCACACTGGCGATGTCGCGCGGCTGACCGTAGCGCCCGAGTGCCATCACCTCGCGCAGCGAATCCGCGAATTCGCCGACCTCGGGGTTCATATCCGTTGCGACCGGGCCGGGCTGGATGTTGTTCACCGTGATTCCGCGGGGGCCGAGATCGCGGGCCAGCCCGCGCGTCAACCCGGCGACCGCTGCCTTCGACATCGCATATATCGACAAGCCGGGACCGGGCACCCGGTCGGCGTTGATGCTGCCGATGTTGATGATGCGGCCCGTGTTGCCCAGATGCGGGACGGCGCGCTGGATCGCGGCGAAGACGCCCTTCACGTTGATTGCGACCAACCGGTCGAACTGCTCCATCGTCAACGACTCGATGTCACCCATATAGGCGACGCCCGCGTTGTTGACCAGGATGTCCAATCCGCCCAGCTGCTCGACGGTCTCGTCGATCGACTTGGCGACCTGCTCGGGATCGCCGCTGTCGGCGTGAATCGCCACGGCCTTCCCACCGGACTCTGTGACTTCGGCCGCCAGCTTCTCCGCCTCGGTGGTCGACGCGCCGTACGTGAACGCCACCGCGGCGCCGTCGGCGGCCAGCCGCCGTACGATTTCCGCCCCGATGCCGCGCGACGCGCCTGTCACCAACGCTCGCCGTCCTTGCAGGTTCGTCATGCCGTGGTCAATGCCATTTTCGGCCAGATCATTCCCCGCTGGGGGTTAGGGTCACCGCTTGATGACCGAAACACGGCTTGAACGCTACGAGAAAAGAACCGATTGGCCGCTCGCCGCCGTCGCCCTCACCTTTCTCGGGCTCTACTCCGTTCGAGTTCTAGCCCAACCGCGAGGCGGCGCCGCCGAAGCCATCGAGGACGCGCTGATCGCTCTTTACTCTGTATTCGTCGTTGACTACCTCGCGCGGCTATGGCTCGCCCAACCGCGTGGCAAATGGTTCCGCAGACACCTGTGGGAGCTGCCGATCATCCTGCTCCCGTTCCTCCGTCCGCTGCGCCTGCTGAGCATCGCCATGGTGGTCAAAACCCTGGAGAAGGCCATCGGCCACACGATCCGCGGTCGGGTCATCATCTATACAATCTGTGGTGCGGTCACGGTCATCTATGCGGCGTCGCTGGCGATCTTCGAGGCCGAACGCGGCCAGCCAGAGTCAGGGATCCACACGTTCGGCGATGCGTTGTGGTGGGCGATGACCACCGTGACCACAGTCGGATACGGCGATCTAAAAATCGTCACCGGTGAGGGGCGCGTGATCGCGGTGGCGCTGATGCTGGGCGGCATCTCGTTGTTGGGTGCCGTAACGGCGACGCTGGCGTCATGGATCGTCCAGCGCGTCAGCGAAGAAGAAATAGCCGCCGAGGCGGTCACGGCCGCTCACATCGACGAGCTGCGCGACGAGGTTCGGCGCCTCGCGGAGTTGGTGAGGAAACACCATGAAGGGAGAGACGGGGATCAAGGGGGAGGCGGGGATCAAGTGAAAGGTAGCGGGTGACCAAGCGAATTGTGGTGTGGGGAACCGGTTTTGTCGGCAAGATGGTGATCGCGGAAGTCGTGAAGCACCCTCTCTTCGAACTGGTGGGCGTCGGGGTGAGCAATCCCGACAAAGTGGGCCGCGACGTCGGTGAGATCTGCGGCCTGGCCGACCCGCTGGGCCTGACTGCCACCGACGACGTCGACGCCCTCATTGCGCTGAAGCCCGACGCGCTCGTGCATTACGGCCCCACCGCGGCGCACGCCGATGACAACATCGCGCTGATCACCCGCTTCCTGCGCGCCGGAATCGACGTGTGCTCGACGGCCATGACACCGTGGGTGTGGCCCACCATGCATCTCAACCCGCCGAACTGGATCGAGCCCATCACCGAGGCGTGCGAACTGGGTGAGTCGTCCTGCTTCACCACCGGAATCGACCCCGGCTTCGCCAACGACCTGTTCCCGATGACGCTGATGGGCCTGTGCTCGGAGGTGCGCAAGGTGCGCGCATCCGAGCTGTTGGACTACACCAACTACGAGGGCGACTACGAATTCGAGATGGGCATCGGCAAGCCGCCGGAATACCGGCCGCTGCTGGAGAACCAGGACATCCTGGTATTTGCCTGGGGCGCAACGGTTCCGATGATCGCGCATGCGGCGGGCATCATGCTCGACGAGATCACCACGACGTGGGACAAGTGGGTGACGCCCACCGAGCGCAAGTCGGCCAAGGGCATCATCCAGCCCGGAAACGTTGCGGCCGTGCGGTTCACGATCAACGGCGTGTACAAGGGCGAAACCCGCATTCAGCTCGAACACGTGAACAGGATCGGCAATGATGCCGCACCGGACTGGCCCTCCGGCAACGAGAACGATGTCTATCGCGTCGACATCGAGGGCACGCCGAGCATCTTTCAGGAGACGGCGTTCCGGTTCACCGATGGCTCGGGTCGCGACGCGGCGGCCGCGGGCTGCCTGGCAACCGGGCTGCGCGCGCTGAACGCGGTACCCGCCGTCAATGACCTTTCGCCAGGTTGGGTGACGGCCCTGGATCTACCACTGATTCCCGGTGTGGGGACCATTCGCTGAGTAACACGAACCCCGTCAGACAAGATTGAATACCGGATAAGGTTCCATCGAGACGGAGTGACATGTCTGACGGGGTAGGGCTGTCGGTCGGCGCCACCAGACTGGCGGCCGTAATAGTGGGCCGGACCGCGGTGACGCGGTCGCCGGTGGTGACGCTGTATCCGCACCGACCGCCCGAGGTGGGCGTGCCCAGCGAAAACCCCAACCTGAACGAGCGCGGGCTGATCATCACCGACTTCGTGGATCGCGTCGGTGACCCCGTCGGCATAGTCGCCGCCGACGGCTCCACGCATATGGCCGACAAGGTGCTCGCGGACGCGCTGCGGACGATGCTGTACACCGTAGGCAGTCCCCCGGCAGGACCGGCGGCAGTGACCTACCCTGCCCACTGGCGACCAGCCGCCGTTGACGCGCTGCGCAACGCCCTTGCGTCGGTGCCGGAGTTCCAACAGCCCACCGCGGCGCCGGTCATCTCGGATGCCACGGCAGCGCTCACCGCATTGCAGGACGACCCCGGGGTGCCGACGCGCGGCGTGATCGCACTGTGCGACTTCGGCGGTACTGGAACCAACATCACGTTCGTTGACGCCGCCAACGGTTTCGCGCCGATCGGGCCGACCGCCCGACACACGGACCTGTCGGGTGACCTCATCGACCAAGCGCTGCTGACTCACGTCATCAACGACCTGTCCACGGCGGGCACCATTGACCTTTCCGGCACGTCGGCGATCGGCTCATTGAGCCGGCTGCGGGCCCAATGCCGCGGAGCCAAGGAGCGGTTGTCCACCGCTGCGGTCACCTCACTGGTGGCCGAGCTGCCCGGGTACCGCGGCGAGGTGCGGCTGACCCGCAACGAACTCGACGAAGTGCTGCGCGCACCGCTCGCCGACTTCGTCGGTGTCGTACAGGAAGGCTTGGAGCGCAGCGGTATTCGGGCCGCTGATCTCGTCGCAGTGGCCTCTGTGGGTGGTGGCGCCCGCATCCCGATCATCACCACCACGCTGTCCGAACAGTTCCGCGTGCCGGTCATCACCACCGAACAGCCGGAGTTGACCGCCGCGATCGGCGGCGGACTCAAAGCGGTGCGCGGCACGGTCGATGAGGGCGTGACGTCGACGGCAGTGGCCCCCGGGGTGGCGGCCGCCGCGGCGGCGGCGACCGCGATGGCACCCGAGGTCCACCCGCAGGACGCGCCCCAATCGAGCACATTCCGTGCGCTCGCGTGGTCGGACGCCGATGACATCCCCGATGTCGCGCCGACCGACCCCTACGACTACAGCGACCCGGCCGTCGGCGGCGGTTTCACCGCCGTCGCGCGCCCGCAGATGCAGTTCGACCATGAGCCGTATGACGACGAAGCGGCGCCGTTCCCGTGGTACCGCAAGCCCGTTGTGGTTCTGGCCGGCGGGGCGCTTGCCCTTCTCGCGGCACTGACGGCCGCGGTGCTTTTCGTGATGCGCGACGACTCGACGCCGACGCCGGCGTCGACTACCGGCCCCGTCACCACCACGACGCAGAGCTTGCCGCCGACCACGTCCGCGGCGGCGCCAACCCCGATCGCACCGGCACCGCCGCCGCAGACAGAGGCTCCCCAGACCCGCACCGTCACTGAGCAGGCGCCGCAGCCCCCGGCCACCGTCACCGAGGCTCCGCCGCCTCCGCCGGAGACGACCGAGGCGCCGCCCCCACCGCCGCCGACGTCAGAGGCGCCGCCGCCGACCACGGAGGCACCGCCGACGTCGGAACCGCCGCGGTGGCGTCCGACCGCGCCCTATCCGACGATCCCCGGATTGCCGTGGGTTCCGAAACCGCACCTACCGGGTCAGCCAGGGCAGCCCTAGTAACCGAGGGCCCAAACAAGCTCCCGCTCAGCAACTTTCGATCGCTTGCTTGGCGGCCCGTTCCACATCAGAAGGGTGGTGGTTGGTCGTCTCTGGCGATGCGTTCGGCGAGGAGGAGTTGTTTTCGGGTGATGCGGGCGGCGTTGTGTTGTCGTTCCAGGGCGATTCGGTAGGCGCGTTCTTGGGCCCGGGTGCGTTGCCGGGTGGGCATCATCAACCCGCGGTTGCTCGGTGCGGGACCAGGTGATTCGGGCAGAACCAGCTGGCCGGTGGGTGTGGCCAGTGCGGGGAAGAACAGGGCGCCGCCGGGTTTGGTCGTGTACACCTGTCCCGAGGGGGCCGTCCAGATGACAGTGCCGTCGGGCAACTGATAGTTGGCCCAGCCGCCCACACCGGTGTAGAACGTTTTCAGCAAGTGGTGAAACCGGCACAGCAGCTTGAGGTTTGATGGGTGCGTCGGCCCCAGCGGATAGGGGATCGTGTGATCGATGTCGCACACCTGGGCGGGTGCGTCACACCCCGGGAAGCGACAGGTCAGGTCACGGCACCGGATAAATCGCGCCAACGCGGTGGAGGGTCGATAGCCGGGCTGGCAGACCGGCGGCGGCAACGGCACCGGCCTGAGTTGGGCGGTGGCCGCCATCTCGCGCAGCATCGGCGCGGGCACCGCGCCGAACCCCGGCAGGTACCCCGGATTCTGCGAGCTGCCCTCAAGCGAGGAGTGGTCAGCGATCACCTCGATCACCACCTGAGCTGACGGCGGTAGCGGCGCTGCGGCGGGGCACTCGGGGTGCCCGCAGCCGCAATCCAGGCGGGTCTGGCCGGCGGCGATCGCGCCCAGGGCATCGGCGCGGCGCTGGGCTGTGGTGCGGGGATCGTGGTGGCAGACGGTGGCGGCGATGTCATCGAGGCGGGTGTCGAATGCGGCGCCCTCGTGCAGCGGAAGCTTGGCCCAGATCCCGGCCATGCCGGGGCTGATCGGGCCGATCTCGACATAGCGGTCCTCGCGCACCGGGCGTGGCTCCCGGACCCCGGTGGGGTCGAACTTGGCCACCCACATGTCGATGCGTTCGGTGAGCGTGGGTCCCGACATCTTCATCCAGCTCGGCGCCCATTGCGCAAATGCCGCATCGAGGTTGGCCAGCAGGTCGGGGTCGGTGACGTTCGCACCGCGGTTGACCAGCTCGGCCATCATCCGGAAATCGATCGCCCCGGTCGCGAACACCTTAGCCACCTTGGGCAGCCGTTCCCGCAGATCGATCGCGTAGCGCAACTGGCCCGCGGCGCGGCCCCGGCTGATGTTGAGCGCCGCCGAGATCTCGGCGACCACGTTGGCGTGCCCATCGATGGCCCAGTTGATGCGTTCGACGTCCTCCTCGGGTGCGCGCCGGGCGTACAACTCGGCGATGGCCATCAACCGGCGACCACACGCCGCGTTCTCCTCACACGCCGCTGCCCCGATGGCATCCACCACGGCAGCGTCCTCGAGTGATTCGAACATACATGCGACTACGCCACGAGACGCCGACCGCGTTGACTCATCCGAAATGCGCGCGAAATGGTGCTTCGTTGCCTCATTGAAAATGCGCGCGTGCGGCGTGCCTACCTGACTGGTTTGCATCGGTCTCGGTAGGCCCGAGCGATGGGATTGACGTTGGCCGAGCGTCGGGCGGTGACCGAGACGACCGCGGTCCGCTACAAACTGGCGGGCAAGCGCGGTAAGACCAGGATTCTCGATGAGTTGTGTGCCAACACGGGCTGGCATCGAAACCATGCCCGCAAGGCGCTCAAGGCGGCGCTGCAACCCAAGGTCGTCACCCCGAGGAGTCCGCGGCCACTGAAGTACGGGCCCGATGTCATTGCCGCGCTGACGGTGTGCTGGACGGTGCTGGGAATGCCGGCCGGCAAGCGGCTGGCGCCGATGCTGGCCGAGCTGGTGGCGGTGTTGCGCCATTTCGGGGAACTGGTCATCGATGAGGACACCGCGGCGCTGTTGGTATCGATGTCGGCGGCCACCATCGATCGTCGCCTGGCCGGTGAGCGAGCCAAGTATCGACTCAAGGGACGTGCCTCCACCAAGCCGGGATCGCTGCTCAAAAGTCAGATCCCGGTGCGCACCTGGGCCGACTGGGACGAGGCCCGACCCGGGTTCGTGGAGGTCGACCTGGTCGGCCACGATGGCGGCAACCCGGCCGGACCGCACGCGTTCACGCTGACGGTCACCGACATCGCCACCGGCTGGACCGAGAACCGCTCAGTGCCCAGCAAGGAGGCCAAATGCGTCCTCGCCGCACTCAATGACATCGCGGCCAAGATGCCGTTCCCGATCCTGGGCGTGGACTCCGACAACGGCTCGGAGTTCATCAACGTCCACTTGTTGCAATGGTGCACAAAGCGTCAGATCACCTTCACCCGGGCGCGGCCGGCGAACAAGAACGACGGCTGTCACGTCGAGCAGAAGAACTGGGCGGTCGTGCGCACGATGGTCGGTTACCACCGCTACGACACCGCCGCAGAGCTGTTGTTACTCAACGAGATCTGGCAGCTGCAGTCCAAGCTGACCAACTACTTCTACCCGCAGCAGAAACTGATATCCAAGGTCCGCGACGGCGCCAAGGTATCCAAGAAACACGACAAGGCGACCACCCCGTTCCATCGCGCGATCGATCACCCAACCATGACCGTGGAGCGCATCGTGGCGCTGACCCGGACCTACTCCCTGATCAATCCCGCCGCCACCCAGCGCCAGGTCCAAGCCCTGACCGCCCAGCTCCTCACAATGACCACCAGCAAAGCTGGACCCACCACCAAAGCCCAAGTTAACAAGCGCGCACGTTCGCATGAGGCAACGAATCCGCCTTCGCGCGCATCTTGACATGAGGCAACAGGCCGACAGAGTAGAAGAGTTGTCCACAGGGCCGCCGCGGCGCCCCTAGGCTCACGGCATGACGCAGACCGACGGCTTGCTATTCGATCCGAACACCTACGATCCACAGCAGTTCGACGATGAGACGCGGCGGCTGCTGCGCGCGACCATCGACTGGTTCGAGGGCCAGGGCAAGAAGCGCATCCTGGATGACGACCTAGCCGCGCAGTGGCCCGCGGACTTCGTCGAGTTCGTCAAGCGGGAGAAGCTGTTCGCGACGTTTCTGACGCCGTCGGAGTTCGCCGACGGGGACCCGAACAAGCGCTGGGATGCCGCCCGCAACGCCGCGCTCTCGGAGATCCTCGGCTTCTACGGGCTGACCTACTGGTACACCGAGCAGGTCACCATTCTGGGGCTCGGGCCCATCTGGCAGAGCGACAACAAGGACGCCAAGCTGAAGGCGGCCGACGATCTCGACGCCGGGGAGGTGATGGCCTTCGGGCTGTCCGAACGGGAGCACGGCGCCGACGTCTACAACACCGACATGGTGCTCACGCCCGCCAGCGAGGAGGACCGCGCGAACGGCATTCTGTACCGGGCTACGGGCGAGAAGTACTACATCGGCAACGGCAACGTCGCGAGCATGGTTTCGGTGTTCGGGCGTCGCGACGACGTGGAGGGGCACGACGCTTACGTCTTCTTCGCCGTCGACAGCCGGCACGAGAACTACCACCTGATCGACAACGTGGTGCACATGCAGATCTACGTGAGCACATTCCGGTTGGAGGACTATCCGGTGCGGGAAGAAGACATCCTGCACACCGGCGTGGAAGCCTTTGCAGCGGCGCTGAATACCGTCAATGTGGGCAAGTTCAATTTGTGTACCTCCACGATCGGCATGAGCGAACATGCTTTCTACGAGGCGATCACGCACGCGCAGAACCGAATTCTGTACGGCAACCCCGTCACCGACTTCTCCCATGTGCGGGTCAACTTCGTCGACGCGTACGCGCGACTGATCGCGATGAAGCTGTTCAGCCAGCGCTCCGTCGACTACTTCCGCAGCGCCAGCCTCGACGATCGGCGCTACCTGCTCTTCAACCCGATGACCAAGGCGAAGGTCACGATGGAAGGCGAAACCGTGCTTCGCGCACTGCACGATGTGATCGCCGCCAAGGGGTACGAGAAGAACACGATGTTCCGCGAAGTCGCGCAGCTCATCGGCACGCTTCCACGACTCGAGGGCACGGTGCACGTCAACGTTGGCTTGGTGCTGAAGTTCATGCCCAACTACATGTTCAACCCGGCGGAGTACCCGGAGATCGGGGCCCGCAACGACCCCGCCGACGACACGTTCTTCTGGAATCAGGGGCCGACCCGTGGCGCGGCCAAGGTGCAGTTCGCCGACTGGACACCGGTTTACGAGCGGCACGCAAGCATCCCGAACGTTGCGCGATTCTATGAACAGGCCCAGTCATTCAAGACGCTGCTCGCGACCGCAGCCCCCGACGCCGAACAGCAGCAGGATCTGGACTTCATGCTCAACGTCGGGCACCTGTTCTCGCTGATCGTCTACGGGCAGCTAATCCTCGAACAGGCCGCGCTGAGCGGGCTCGACGACGACATCGTCGATCAGATCTTCGACCTCCAAATCCGCGACTTCAGCACGTATGCCGTTGCGCTGCACGGCAAGCCGAGTTCGACGCCGGCCCAACAGGACTGGGCGGTGGGCGCGATCCGCAAACCGGTGACCGATGCCGAACGCTTCACCAGGGTCTGGGAGCGCGTCAAGGCCTACGACGGCGCCTATGAAATGCGACCCTGACTGAGGCCGCCGGTCCTCGCTAAATGGGCCCGGTCACCGACATCGGGGGTAGGAGATTTGTGTATCGCGCGGATTGATTGCGCGAAACTACATGGGCGACCGCTTCGCTGCCGTCGATCAAACGCGACGCGATCAGGTCACCCGTCGGAGCGAGCGTCGCCCTGCCCGCCACCGGATAGTTGTCCGCAAGGGCCCGCATCTCGTCGGCGAAGTCGGAGGCGCCTGCCTGCCGTCGATCCGGATCGAAACTCAGCGACCGCTCCAACAGACCACGCCATTCCCGAACGCCGTCGGGGCTGACCAATGCCGTGTCTTTGTCGACATACACGGACGGGTTGTGGAACAGGTTGACCTCTGGGATTTGCAATGCCGCGGGTGTGCGGTACTTACGCACTTCGCCGACGACCTCGCCACCAAGGATGCGCACGGCCATAAGTGCTAGCGGGTAGATATCCGCGGCGCCGGTGACGGATTCGCCGCGTACTTGTTCGGGCGCTGACCAGTCCGGAGTCCAACCGGGCAGTTGCTCACCGAACTTCACGTCAAACGAGTCGATGAGCCGAATTCCCGACTTCAGAACAAGCACGTTGTCCGGTTTCACGTCCCCGTGAACGACTCCGCGCGCGTGCATCGTGCCAAGCTCGTCGGCAACGTCGCACAGCAGAAGCATCAACGCCTGGCGTGCAGCGGTCAGTGTCGCACCAGCCGGGAGTCGTCCGTCGGACATCCGATCATTGGCACTGCGGCTCTGCGTCAAAAGAGTTGCGGCGTCTTCAAGGCCGTATTGCTCGCCGCCGACGTCGAGCGTGGTTCCGGTCAGCAGTGGGACCACACTCTCGCATAAGAATGGGCGCCACTCGACCAACTGCCCGTGTCTCCAGCCCACCGAGTAGGTCGCTCCGTCGTCGGGATCAATAGCGAGGAAACGGTTTCGACCACCCGTTGACTGCAGTTCGTATTGACTTGTCTCCAACCTGGATTGAGGAAGGGTCCCCATAGCCTTGCCATACCCGTGGTCGTAATAGAGACCTCGGACCGCGTGGCCGACCCCCACGTTGAGGCACTTCGCCAAGATCGACCGGAACGGGCCAACTAGTGGGAATGGTGTCACATACATTCGCCGTTGGTCGCCGGACCGAAGATGGACCGTCCACAAGTCTTCTTCCGCCCATGATCGCGTCGCATAGTCAGCTAGTGACTGGCCGAAGGTTTCCAGTAACTCGGTTGGTGGCGGGCGGGTTGGCGAGCTGACAGCTTGGGCCACGATTGCCAGCGGATGCGAAAGATCCCGGCTACGTGATACTTCGAGGAGGAGCGGCAGGTCGTCTTCGGCTGTCCCGATGGGAACAAGAACGTCGGGTTCGCTTAGCAGTCGCGATGCCGTCGAGACAGTCCGCACGGTGGATGGATCTCCGGCAAACCGTCGGGGTGCCGTCGACGGCACAGGCCGCGAGAGGAGGTGCGCGAGGGCCTGCGTTACTCCGAGCGCGAGTTCGGGAGCGCTGCGGAACTGCTTTCGGGTCACTTCGCGTTGGACCAGCTGCTTGAACTCCTGCAGTCGTTCTCGGGAGTCCCAGTCCATGTGTTCCGGGGGCCATGGCACCTTTGGATCCACAAAGAACGCGAACACGGGAACATTCGCAGCGCGGGCCGCACGGTATTCAAGTTCGGTAACGCTGTATTGCTCACCCTCTGGGACCTCGCCGTAGCGATGAGCGACCAACAGAATCAGCGCGTCCGACTGTCTGACACGATCGATCGAGTAATTCGTCGCGTTGCGGTCGTCAGCCGACCAATCGATCATGTCGTCGGATTGGTGATCGAGTCCCCTGATCGCTTCACTCGCCGCCTGCCGGTAGTCGAGCAGGTCGGTGAATGTGGACGAAATGAAGATGCGAAGGGTTCGCACGCCGGAATTGTCGCACGCCGCCCCTGAATCGTGTGGTGGTTGCTGCACAACATATTCGGCTCTCACCGAACGAGAAGAATCGGCAGTGCAAGTCCCGAACTGGCGATAGATTGCGATTACCGAAGCAATCTTCTGGGGGGAAGCTATGCGGAAAGCACTCATAGTCGGTGTCGACTACTACGAAAAGATCGGGAGCCTCCACGGGTGTGTGAACGATGCGCTCGCAGTCGCAGGCGTGCTCGAGGAACATGCGAATCATGGCACGAACTTCATAACGCCCAACGTGCTGACCGCGACCAGTAAGGAAGACGCGATCACCAGGCGCATCCTCAAGGAAGAGGTTCGGAGACTCTTCGAGTGGGATGAAGAGATCGCACTGTTCTATTTCGCCGGTCACGGGTATGTCGAGGACACCGGGGGATTCCTGTGTGCCAGTGACAGTGAGAGCGGCGACGACGGACTCGCCCTTTCTGAGGTGATGACCTTCGCGCACAATTCGCGAGCGAACAACAGGATCATCATTCTTGACAGTTGCCACAGTGGCGCCGCAGCCGAGAGGGCGACCCAGCAGGCAGTTGCCGAAATTCCAGAAGGCGTCACGATCCTGACCGCCTCGACTGCAGAGCAATATGCAATGGAGGAAAACGGATCAGGTCTCTTCACCGGGCTGCTGATCGATGCGCTGAACGGCGCTGCTGCGAACCTGGTCGGCGACGTCACGCCCGGCAGCATTTACGCGCACATCGATCAGTCCTTGGGCCCCTGGGTGCAGCGACCGTTCTTCAAGACCAACGTCAAGAGGTTCGTCTCGCTGCGGAAGACGCTGCCCCCCATCGAGATAGCGGATCTCCGGAAGATCAAAACTCATTTCCCCACACCCTATTACCAGATCCAGCTTGACCCCGCTTATGAACGGGAGAGGTCCACGGATCAGCTGAACGATCCCGCCGTCCCGCCACCCGACCCAGCCAAGAATGCTGTCTTCGACACCTTGCAGGCATACGTCAAGGTCAATCTCGCGCGGCCGGTCGGCGCTCCGCACATGTGGCATGCCGCCATGGGG
Organism: uncultured Actinomycetota bacterium; assembly: GCA_963698965.1. Lineage (GTDB taxonomy): Bacteria > Actinomycetota > Actinomycetes > Mycobacteriales > Mycobacteriaceae > Mycobacterium. The sequence goes on along the minus strand of CAVOSY010000009.1, from coordinate 88,366 downwards.
TGGAAACACTGCGAGCTGACGCCACTGGGGCGCCACTACTGGAACTTGGTGGCAAAGAAACTGATCTGAGCGCTGCAGTCAGTGTCGCCTGCGCACACCGGTCACCGCCGAGCGCGGCAGTCGCCCGGCTTTCGAATGCCCGGTGAGGTGGTCGCCGTCGACCACGACGTCGAAGTCAAGGTTAAGTCGCATCGGCTTGGTCACCGACTGGCGCCACGTAACCCGTTGTCGGTCAACAACTATGTCGTGCAACGGTACCGTCTCGCCCTTACCCGTGGCGGTCCCCGCGATGCCGTCGTCGTCCGTGAACGAGTAGACGACGGCCAGCGAACCGATGGGCGTTTTGATCGTCACGTCCCACACTCCGGTCACGTCCATACGGTCCCCCTGCGCTCGTACGCAAACAACGACTCGACCGCGAGCGAAACCCGCGGGCCATAGCTTCGCGTTAGCAGATGTAGCGCGAGATCCAGGCCGGACGTCACCCCGCCTGCCGTGACGAGATCACCGTCGTCGACCACCCGCGCGTGAACGACGTTGACGCCGGTGGCCTCCAGCACGTCCATGCCGAGGTGGTGGGTGACCGCGTGCCGGCCCTCGAGCAGCCCCGCCATCGCCAGGGCGAGTGACCCGCCGCAGACGGTCGCCACCGTGACATCAGGGTTGGCCATCGCCTGGCGCATCAACGGGACCGCTGCCGTCTCGCCGAACCGGGCGAGCAGGACGGGGATCGTGTCGACCTCGTCGGGATCGCCGTCGACGGGACCACTCGCGCCCGGCACGATCACGTAGCCGGGCTTCTCCGGGTCGAGTTGTGCCGTCGCGTTCAACACCATGCCCCGGGTCCCGCTGACGACCGGCCGCGGCCCTTCGGCGGAAACGAGTTCGACCTCCAGCGCACCGCCGGCAGCCTCGCTGCCCGCGGCGAGCACTTCGAACGGCGCGATGACGTCGAGCGGGTCGCACCCGTCGAACAACACAATCTGTGCGTGCACGTTGACATGGTCGGTGGACCGGACGGTGAAGGACCAGTGGTCAATTGGCCATATCTCGCCGACATGTTGCCAACGCGTAGACCACTATGGATGGGTGACTACTGGCGCACATGTTGTGATTGACCGCCTGATTGCCGGGGGAGTCGAGGTGTGTTTCGCCAACCCCGGCACATCGGAGATGCATTTTGTCGCCGCGTTGGACGCAGCACCCCAGATGCGGGCCGTGTTGTGTCTGTTCGAAGGCGTGGCGACCGGCGCCGCCGATGGCTACGCCCGGATTGCCGGTAAGCCTGCGGCGACGCTGCTGCATCTGGGACCCGGCATGGCGAACGGCTTGGCGAACCTGCACAACGCCCGCCGGGCGCACAGTCCCGTCGTCAACGTCGTGGGCGACCACGCTACGTACCACCAAAAGTTCGATGCACCACTGGAATCCGATATCGATGCGCTGGGGAAGTGGGTGCACGGCACGGTGCACCGACCGGCCTCGACGGCAGAGCTCGGCGCCGCGATCGACGCGGCACTCGCCGCCACGACACTGGGACCCGGACGCATCGCGACGCTCGTCCTCCCCGCGGATCTGTCGTGGAGCGAGGCGGAATCCGAGGCGGTGGCTGCACCCTTGCCGCTGACTACCCGCGAGCTGGAGATCTCCAGGCTCGTCTCACAGGGGTACACCAACCGCGAGATTGCCGAGAAATTGACAGTATCGACCAGGACGGTCGAAGGGCATCTGTACCGCATGGCTGCGAAATCTGGCTCACCCAGTCAGGACGAGCCCAACATGCCGCGTCCGGGATACGTCGACGTCACCGACGCCGTTGCGTTACTGAAATCGCATGGCGACAAAGCGGTCCTGCTGCTCGGCGGCTCCGCCACCTCTGCAGCCGGGCTGCGTGCGGCCGCGAGGATTTCGGCTGCCACCGGCGCACGAGCACTGGTGGAGACGTTTCCCGCCCGGCTGGCGCGGGGGCAGGGCGTGCCAAACATCCCACGTCTCGGTTACTTCGCCGAAATGGCGCAGGAACAGCTCAGAGGTGTAAGGCATTTGATCTTGGTCGGTGCGCGGTCGCCGGTGGCGTTCTTCGCATATCCGGATCTGCCGAGTGATCTGGTTCCGACGGGTGCAGAGGTTCACGCTTTGCCAGCCGGGCAGCTCGAGGAGATCGCAGACCGCCTCGGCGCCCCGGAGCTTCCCGAGCCGCCGCTCAGCCCGCCCGAACTACCAACCGGACCGCTGAGATCCGACAATTGGGTCTCGGTCATCGGGGCGCTGCTGCCCGAGAACGCGATCATCTCCGACGAAGCCAACACGAGCGGGCTGTTGCTGCCCGATGCAACCGCCGCGTCCCCACCGCACGATGTGCTCACACTGACAGGAGGGGCGATCGGCCAGGGGCTGCCGGTGGCGGTCGGCGCCGCCATCGCCGCGCCGAACCGACCGGTGATTGCGCTGCAGTCCGATGGCAGCGCGCTGTACACCATTTCGGCCTTGTGGACCATGGCACGCGAACACCTCGACATCACCGTCGTCATTCTCGACAACCGCGCCTACGCGATCCTGCAACTCGAGCTGAAGCGGGTCGGCGCCTCGGCCGGCGGTCCCAAGGCGCAGTCGCTGCTCGATCTGTCCAATCCGAGCCTCGACTTCGTCGCGATCGCCGAAGGGTTCGGCGTTCCTGCCAAGCGCGCCACCACCGCGGAGGAGCTTGCGACCCATTTCAGCGCCGCGATCGCCGAGCCCGGACCGCACCTCATCGACGTCGTGATCCCCGCTGCGCTGTTCGGGTAGTGGCCAGATCGGCACCAGACGCCATGATATTGCCACAGCGGCTGCTAGCGTCGGACCGTGCACACCATCGCGGTCCTCGCGCTGCCGGACACGATCGCATTCGACCTGAGCACCCCCGTCGAGACGTTCGGCCGGCTGGTGCTGCCGTCCGGTGAACCGGGATACCGGGTGTTGGTGTGCGGTACGGAACCCGTCGTCAGCGCCGGGCCCATGCGCATCGGCACCGACCATGGCATCGAGGCAGCGGCGGGGGCGGACACGATCGTCGTTCCCGGTCGCAACGACGTCGCTGTCGGCACATCCGAGGACGTGCTCCACACGCTCAAGTCCGCGTACGCCGCGGGCACCCGGATCGCGTCGATCTGCTCGGGCGCGTTTACCCTCGCCGAGGCTGGGCTCCTCGATGGGAAGCGCGCAACCACACATTGGCTCGCCGCCGATTTGTTCCGAGCGACGTTCCCCACCGTGGATCTCGATCCCGATGTGCTCTATGTCGACGAAGGCCAGGTGCTGACCTCGGCCGGCGCGTCGGCCGGCTTGGATCTGTGCCTGCACATGGTCGCCCGCGACTACGGCGCCACCGTCGCCGCCTACGCAGCTCGACTCGCAGTGGCACCGCTGCACCGAAGCGGGGGACAGGCGCAATTCATTCTGCGAAACACCGCCCCCGCCAAGCACATTGCCGAACGCACCGAACTCGACGATGTGCTGGCATGGATCGAGCAGGAAGCGCATCGCGATCTGACCCTTGGCGACATCGCCAAGCGGGCCGTCATGAGCGTCCGCACGCTGAACCGGCGATTCCAGGCCGAGACGGGTCAGACGCCGATGCAATGGGTGACGGGAGTGCGCGTCCGACATGCTCAGCAGCTGCTGGAGGGTACGGCGCACGGTGTCGAAAAGATCGGCCGCGATGTCGGATTCAGCTCACCGGCCAACTTCCGTGAGCAATTCCGGCGGCTCACCGGGGTCGCACCGCAAAGCTACCGCAACACCTTTCGCGGCCAGTTGGCCGGGTAGTTTCCGCGCACGTGAGGAGCGAAAAAAACTAGCGCGCCTTCGGCCGCTTCCACAGCACCAACTGCGCCAACGGAATCTGCATCTCCTCCGGTTCGGCGGCCATCCGTGCGGCAACACCGGCCTCCAACCGATCGACGAACTCCGGCGCCCGCGGGTCGGCGCGGCCGCCCTCGAGCGCAGCCGCCATCGTCGCGAACACCGACGCCCTGGCGAATGCCGCCCACTGCGCGCCGAAAGCCTTGGCGTCGTGGTCAACTCGGTACTGGGACCAGAACCGGTCCTCGGCGTCAAACACTTCGAGGTGCTCGATCTCGAGCCGCTCGAATCGGCCTTTCGGCGCAAACGGCGACAGGAAGTCCGCGGCACGACGGGAGACCATGGGGATGCACATACGGTGCACCTCGTCCTCGGTGATCAGGCCCTGCGCAACCAGGTCGGTGAGCTCGGCGAGCATGCCACGGAACAGCGGCCGGTGGCCGAACTCGCCGTCGTCACCGACCGCCGTCGTCAACACCACCAGTCGGCCGCCTGGACACAGTTCGCGGCCGCGGAACGCGACGAACTCATGCCAGTCGAACGCGGCCTGTCTGGCGTAGGCCGCCCTCACGTTCTCGTCGGCGCTGTAGGCCACCTGTAGGTGGTCTGGCACCGGTGTCGGAACCCGGCCGAGCCACTGGATCGCCCACGACGTCCAGCCGAGGTTCACGCTGTTGGACGGCAGGATCTGGGTGTAGAACGACCGGCCGATCGCCGAGGCGAAGCTCGCCTCATCCTTCTTCAGATAGGAGTCGGGGTCGTCATCGAGCGTGCGGAACAAGACGGTGAAGTCGTTCTCTGCCACGTCGGTGTGGGCCACCAGAACCGAGTGCTCGGGCCGGGTCCGTTTGCGTAGCACTGCTATTGCGGCGCCGATCGGCAGCAGGGAGTTGTGTCCGGTGGACGCTCCGTAGTCGGCGATGACGATCGGTTGCGGGGGCTTCGGAAGGGGGACGGTGTTCGCGGCTTCTTCGAAAAGCTTTATCGCCCCCGGCAATCCGGCCGCCTGCAGCCGCGAGCTAGCGGTATACGATCCGCTCTCCGGCGGCTCTGGCCGCACGACGATGCTGGATTCCGGCACACTACGACGGTAGCCCCAGGAGGGCCGCGGCGCTGTCGAAGTTCAGCTCGTCGGGTAGCTCACCCCGGTCAGTTGCTCGGAGACCTCCCAGAGCCGCCGGCAGTCAGCCTCACTCCGGCAGTGCCCCGGAATTCTGGCGTGCTTGACGCCGCCGCCTGCTGCCTCCAGAAACCCACGCGGACCGTAGAACGTGCCACCCTGTGCGCCGGGCGACACCGCGCCGTATAGCGCGGGCTGGATCCCCTCGTCGACCTCCTGCCACATGAACGACGCGAGCTGGCGGCTCGCACCGTAGAACCGCGCCAACAAAGTGGGGCTGTCCTTACCGTGCGATGGCCCGCTCGACTGCAGGTTCGTCTTCGTGAAGCCCGGGTGGGCCGCGTTGGACGCGATGCCCCAGCCTTCCCGCGTGCTGCGCCGGTCCAGTTCGATGGCGAACATCAGGTTCGCCGACTTCGATTGCGCATACGCCCGGGTCGCGCTGTATCGCTGCTCCCACTGCAGATCGGCGAAGTTGATGCCGCCCATGCGCGCCGCCAGGCTGCTCAGCGACGTCACCCGCGGGTTGGTCGCGGCGCGGAGCAGCGGCAACAGGTGGCCGGTGAGGGCGAAATGACCCAGATGATTACCGCCGAACTGCAGCTCGAAACCGTCGACCGTCGTCTCCCGATTGGGCGGCTGCATGATGCCGGCGTTGTTGATCAGGATGTCGATCGGCCGGCCCTCGGCGTTGAGTTCTCCACCGAGCGCGTTGACGCTCGCGAGCGACGACAGGTCGAGGCTCTTGATCGTCAGCTTCGCCTTCGGCACCGTTGCGAGGATCTCCTCGATCGCGGACTCGCCCTTGGCGTGGTTGCGGATGGCCATGATCACGTCGGCGCCGGCCGCCGACAGCCGGGTGGCCAACCCCAGGCCGAGGCCGGAGTTCGAGCCGGTGACGACGGCCAGCTTGCCGGACAGGTCGGGAACGGTGACTGCGAGCTCGTTGCGTGCCATGGCCATCTCCTTGTATCGGTGGGATGACGGAACAATAACGAACCAGTGGTCTGATAACAAGAGCCCATTGGTCTGATAACTTCTAGCTGTGAGTTTTCAGCGCGCCCGCCGGCCCGAACAGATGGCGGCTCGCCGCACGGCGATCTTGACCGGCGCACGCGAAATGCTGGCCGAGAAGAACGTGGCCGACATCAGCCTGCGGGAACTGTCCGGCCGCATCGGGCTGGCCAAATCCAACGTACTGCGCTACTTCGACAGCCGCGAAGCGATCTTTCTCGAGATACTCGACGAGGAATTCGGGGCCTGGCTCGCCGATCTGGAGGCCCGGCTCGGCAGGCCTCGGGCCAGGAAAGTCGACTACGCCAACGAGATTCGGGTGGCCGCAGCCGTCGCTGACTCGCTCGTGGAGCGGCAACTGCTCTGCGAGCTGGTTTCGTCGATGGCGGGGTGCTGGAACGCAACATCTCGTTCGACTTTGCGCGCGACTTCAAGGCGCGTGCGCTAGGACGCATCACCGAGTTGGCGAAACTCGTCGCCGGCCAACTGCCCTGGTTGCCACGCGAGTTCACCGAGTTCTTCGCAGAGGCCGCGCTCACCCTGGCTGCGGGCATGTATCCGTTCTCGGTGCCGACCGAACCGGTTCGGGCGGCGATGGGACAGTTGGCCCTGCCCGATCCGGGGGAGCGGTTCGGCGAGGGCCTTCGGATCGGACTGATCACCTGGCTGATTGGCGCCGCGGCACAAACCGACGCGTGACAGACTTCGCCCATGCGCAGACGGTCCGGGCCACGCATCGCGATCCTCGTTGCCATCCTCACATTGGTGACCGCAGGCGTCGGGCTCGTGGCCACGCTGATCCTGAATGCGTTCGTCTTCGACGAATTCGACGCCTACGGGGAAGTGCCGATCCCGGGCACGGCCAGTTTGCACCTGCCCGCGGGCGAGGCGACCGTCAGCTTTCACACGATGGTCACGGGCAGCCCGTCGAGTGGATTTCCGATTCCCGATCTGCAGTTCTCGATCACTCCGCCCGCGGGTGTTCCGAAACCCCAAGTGACCGAAAGTGTCGGCGGCACAACCACAGTGAACAGCGACACACACGTGCGGGTGTGGGTGGTGCAGGTCCCCCAGGCGGGCACCTATGACATCGTTACCGAAGGAAATGTCAACGGCTACATCAATCCCCGGCTCGCGTTTGGCCACGGCAGTTCCTACGGCTGGCTGATGTGGGTGTTCGGCGGGCTGCTCGCCCTTGGCGTCGTGGAGCTCACCGCCGCGCTGATCTGGTCCGCCCGCTCCGCCAAGGCGACGAGACCGCTGGCGCCGGAAGAGATGATGAGCTTCAACGAACCGACGTGGAGTGCGGGCGCCGCAGCAGCGCCGAGCTACACGCCGAGCGATCAGGGAATCCGCCTCGAGCAGCTTCGCCAACTTGCCGCGCTGCGGGACTCAGGAGCGCTGACCGAGGCCGAATTCGAGGCCGAGAAGCGCCGCATTCTCGATAGCTGATAGGTCATGCGGTGGGAAACAACGTGATTGCAGCGCCCCATAATGCGCCCGCGTTGAGCCGGTCAGGGTGTAGCCGCAGCATTTCCAGGTAGAACTCCTGCGCGGATTCCGACGACTCGAGTAGCCGGCGCGCGTCGCGGAGGTAGCGCCGCGTTGCCTGAATCTGCGATGGATTGTCGAAGGCGCGTGGATCTTTGTGACCGGCGACGACCCTGGCGGCGCGCAATGCTTCGGCGGTGTCAAGGGCGGCGAGCCACTCGTCGATCCCGTCGGTACCACCGGATTCGGTCAGGTACAGGTGCACGCCGTTGTAGACGACGTCACCTGCCACGAGCAGGTTCATGTCGGGAACGTGCAACATCGTCGTCGCCTCGGTGTCGGTGTGACCGACCTCGACTGGAACGAGCATGACACCGTCCGACTCGAAACCATGCTCGTCGACGATGGACACGTCCAGTTCTCCGGCGGGTAGCTGTCCGGGGAACACGCGATCCCAGAAGTCGGCGCGGAAAGCCGGATCGTTCTGCGCCGCCATCAGTTTGGCGGTCCCTTCGGTCGCCCGCACGGTGACGCCTGGGAACCTCTGCAGCAGAGGAATTGCCCCGAACCAGTGGTCCCCGTGGCCGTGGGTGATGTAGATCTGCCGCAGTTGCCGTCCCGATGCCGCGATCCAGTCGCCGACTTCGGCCGCTTGAGTTGTGGTGAGCGGTGGATCGATCAGCACTGCGTCGCGTCGTCCGATGATCAGTGTCGAAACGATCGGCGACCACATCCGTGTGCTGCCATCGGGTAGCGGCCCGCGGCCCGATTGCGGGATCTGTTTCGTGACAAAGGTTTTGTACCGCAACGCTGGCATCACGGTGTCGCCTCCGCGACTGAATCGACGAAGTCGAGAATCATCGTCCCGACTGTCCCGGGATGCTCGACGTGCACCCAGTGGCCGCCCTTGTCGACGACTTTGAGTTCGGGTTGGACGAAGCGTTGGCTGACGGCATTGACGAGCTGCTCGGTCACGAAGCCGTCGGCGCCGCCGCGGATGATCATTACCGGGCCGCCGAATGCGCTCGTCGTGGGTGCGTCGCTCAGCCCGTCGTTCCAGACGTCGACGTAGTGGGCGGTGACGTCGGCGGTGACGGGGGCGCCGATGTCGGTCAGCCGGTCGAGCTGTTCGTCGCTGAGGTGCGGCGACAGTTCGGCGCGCACACTGCGCTGTGCGGGGCGGTCACCGCCTAGGGCGCGAAAGGGCGCGACCACCTCGTCGGGCAGCCGTGTGCCGCCCAGCGGAACGGGGGTGAGAAGAACCAGTCCGCGAACGTGGTCGGGATGCTGTGCGGCGACCAGCTCGGCGACCTGTGTGCCGAGGCTCTGGCCGACCGCGATCACCGGTCCGTCGATTCCCTGGGCGATATCGCCTGCCTCGGCGGCCAACGACTCCAGGGTGACGAGGCGCGCATCAGCGACCGATCCGCTGCGCGTGCCGAACCCGCACAAGTCGTAGCGCACGGTGGCGACTTCACCCGCCAGCGAATCGACCAAGCCTTGCCACACCGACGCGTCGTCGAGGAAGCCGTGGATCAATAACAAGGTGGGGGCGCCGGCGGTGTTGGCCGGAGTGCTGGTGACACGGAACTCTTGGAGTGAGTCAGTCATTTGGCCGCCGCCTTCGTGGAGCCCGACGGTGACCACTCGGCCGTATCGATAGGTGAGTAGTTGGTGGCGCGCCCGTCTAGCCGGCCGGCACGCTGGGCGCCCAGTTCCTCCACGAGCTCTTCGGGGAGCGGGGTGGTGAAGATGTTGTCGACCATGGTGTACTCCGCGGCAAGGCGTCCGAACACGCCCAATGCGCCGACGTCGATGCGTCCGCGGGACAGGTAGAGGTCGTCGCGCACGTGAATGCGGTTGACACGTCCCCACACGACGTGGTCGGGCAACGGCGGCATCGGGATGATCCGGTCCACGACGCACTCGAACGAGATCGGAGCGCCTGCGATGCGCGGTACCGAAATGGTCTCAGAAGGAGCCTTTTCCAGCCCGAGAGCCGCGAACTCGTCGACATCGCTGCCGAATTCGTACGCTGAGCGGTGAACGGCGTCCGCCTGCCCGATCGAAGCGATGTTGACGACGAATTCGTTGGTGTCGCGGATGTTGACGAAGGTGTCCTTGAGCGTCACTCCGTCCGAGCGCGGCTGCAAGGTGATCGACAGGACCGGTGGAAACCTGCCGACAACAGTGAAGAACGATACCGGTGCGATATTGCCGACTCCCGTCGTTGAGCTGGTACTGACCCACGCGATCGCGCGGGGCAGTACGCTGCCGATGAGAAGTTTGTAGCTCGCGGTTGGATCGAGGTCGGCCGTGTCGATGATCATTGTTGTCTCCTTTTGCGACAGTAATTGTTGCTCAAAATGATTGCGGCCATACGACTTTGAGTGAGTCGCTGGTGGCCGGTACAGCCTGGATGCTGACGATGCGCCATCCTTGTGGCCCGCGCGCCACCTCGAAATGCGCGGCCAATTTTTCGATCTCGGTTCCATCGGCGCGCTGGCGTGACCAGATCACCTCTATCGCCGCACCGTCGATGTGGTAGGCCCGAACCCGCCAGTCAGGGACCGCAGTGTGCACGTATCCCGCTGCGCGCAAACGATTTTGGAGCTGTTCCAGCACCGACACCACACTCGGCGCATCCAGATACCACCGATTGATCTGGTGGTCGCTCCAGTGCAGGGGCGCGGACCAGTAGTCGAGGATGAACTCGGGCCCACGCTTGATCGTTCCGGCTCCGACGCCGATCCAGGTGGTCAGGTAATCGTCGAAGAACCAGTGCGTCACCTCGTCACGGACCGAGGAATCGCTCGGAGGTTCCGGCAGCAGAGCCACGGCCGTGTACCAGACTGGGCCGACGTTGAGGCGATCCGGATACAGAGTGATCATCTGGTCGAAATACTCGCGGGGGGTGAGCGTTTCGGCGAGCAGTCGGCGAGCGTTCAGCAGATATTCGCGTGTCTGGGCGATGATGGCTGGGTCGTCTGGGAGGTCTTTGTTCTTGTGGCCTGCCACGACGGCGCGGGGCCGCAGCGCGGCCACCTTGTCCAGCGCGGCGAGCCACGCTTCGATTCCGCCGTGTGCGCTTTCCAGCAGGTACTGATGCACGCCGTTGTAGGCGACGTCGCCTGCGACGACCAGCCCGATGGACGGCACGTGCAGCACCGTGGTGTCGTCGGTGTCGGTGTGGCCGACCTCCACGGCCAGCAGCCGGTGGCCTTCCAGCTCGATCCCGTCGGCAGGAATGGGCCGGTATACGACGGGGCTGGGAGGGATCAGGCCGGGGAAATCGACATCCCACATCTGCGCGCGACCCTCGGTGCCCTGCTTGTGCATCATCGCGATCGTGCCGTCGGTCGCATAGGCGTGGGCATCGGGAAATCGTTGTAGCAGAAGGTCGGTGCCGAACCAGTGGTCACCGTGGCCGTGAGTGGCGTAGACCGCGGTCAAGTGCTTGCCAGAGCGCTCGATCCAGTCGCCGACGCTGTTGACCTGTTCGTAGGTGAATGGCGGGTCCACAAGCACGGCGTCGTGTTCGCCGTAGATCAATGTCGAGGAGACCGGGGAGGAGATGATCGGGCTGCCGTCGGGCAGGCGCTGCTCGCGGTGACGGCGCAGCCCGTCGTGCACGAGAACGTCGTAATGCAGCTGGGACATGATGTATTCCTTTCGAATTCAGTGGTTTTCGGCCACGGCGAGGTGTTCGGTGAACCATGCGGTCGCGGCGGCGCTGGCTTCGTCGAAGCGGGCCACGTAGGGATCGAAGTGACCGCCGTCGATGGTGACCAATTTCTTGGGTTGCAGCGCCTTCTCGTAGGCAGCCAGAGCCAGGTCGGTGACGGTGATGGTGTCGTGTAGGCCAACGATCATCAGCAGGGGCGTTGGGGACACTCGCGCCACGAAGATCCCCGGCTCATACATCCGAGCCGCGCGGGTTGAGCGCAACGTCATGACGTTGTCCCAGACTCCCTCGGGAACGGGCTGGTTGTAAAACGCGATGGCGTCGGGTGCGCGGTAGGCCGCTGGCACCGACGGGTCGGCGCTGACCACGGCCTGGGTGGCAGGCTGGGCGCCGTCGAACTGTTGGCGCTCGTCGTCGGCGAACGCGGCCTCCAGAGCGGACACCTGGTCAGGGGCGACACGCCGCAGGCTCTGCTGATATCCGCTGACGGTGGGTACCTGGGCGACGACCGCACGCAGCCTCCGGTCGGTGGCCCCCAGCACGATCGCGTGGCCGCCGGCATAGCTGCTGCCCCACAACCCGATCCGATTCGGGTCGACGAAGGGTTGGCTTTCCAAGTAGGAGATCGCCCGCCGCCAGTCGGCGATCTGCACCCACGGGTCGATGTCGTAGCGCGGCGATCCGCCGCTGGTGCCGAAGCCGCGGTGGTCGTGCACCAGAACGACAAATCCCGCGGCTGCGAACACCCGGGCGAATCGCTCCAGCCCGTGCTCTTTGACGCCTGCGAACCCGTGGGCCATCGTGATGGCCGGGTGTGGACCAGAGCCGTCGGGCACGAACAGCCAGCCCCGCAGGGTCACGCCACCTTCGGCCGCAAACTCGACGTCCTGTCTTTGCACCATCCCGCTCCTTTCAGGTCTTCGAGCCGCACAACATCAACGATGTCGGCAATGAATCCACAAAGGGGACACCGCAATGACCCTGGTATTGGGAGGACCAGCCTTAGGCTCAAGGGGTGGCGGCAGACAGCAACGCCCTCGGTGATTACCTGCGTTCGCGGCGGGCGCAGGTCCGACCAGAAGATGTCGGGCTACAAGCAGGCTCTCGGCGGCGAGTGGCCGGCTTGCGCCGCGAGGAACTGGCGACGCTGGCGGGTATCAGCTCCGAGTACTACCTGCGGCTCGAGCAGGGCCGCGACAAGCACCCGTCCGCCCAGATTCTCGACGCGCTGGCGCGGGCGTTGCAGCTGGACATCAAGGCGACGGACTATCTACACCAGCTGGCCGGTCCGGCGGGTCGACGTCGCGGTCACGCCGGCATCGAGGTCCCCGCGGACGACACCCGGGAGCTGATCGAGCAGTTTGCGATGCCGGCGATCGTGGCAGGCAGATGCCTCGACGTGCTGGCCGCGAATTCGATCGCCCGTGCGCTCTCGCCCGGTTTTGCTCCCGGCCAGAACTTCCTGCGCTGGCGCCTGTTGGAGCCGGCTGCCCGCGAGCTCTATGTGGATTGGGACGAAGCGACCGACGTCGCGGTGAGCGGGCTGCGCGAAGCAGCGGTGAGCGACCCGGACGATCCGCGGCTAGGCGCGATGATCGATGAATTATCGGCCCTCAGTGAACGGTTCCGCGAACTGTGGGCACGGGCGGATGTGGGCTACCGGATCACCGTCATCCACATGCGCCACCCCGTGGTCGGCGATCTCTACCTGCGCTCCAACCGGTTCAACATCCCGCACTCCGGTGGCCAGCACATGCTGACATACCGCGCCGAGCCCGGCAGCGACTCAGCCGAGGCGCTCGATGCGCTCCGGTCGCTCGGGTGACTGCCGCAAGGCTGTCCCCGCCAACACCAGGAGCGGCACGGCCCGGTTGGTGACAGTGCGGCAGGAATTTGCGCCCCTTGCCCGGCGCTCACGGTTGTCGATGACTTCCGACACCACAGCAGCACCGGGGATCGTCGCGTCGACGCAGCGTCCGACGCCGACGTTCCGGACCGCTCGGCGCGACCGATGGTTGCGCATGTATCCGGTTGCGCTCGGTTTGGGCGGACTGGGCGGGTCGTGGCGCACTGCCGTCGGATTCGGCGCACCTGCGTGGCCTGCGCTGTGCCTAGCGGTACTGTGCCTCGGCGCATGGCTCACGATCACAGCTATGTACGTCCTGAAAGGTCGCTGGGATCCGCGGGCGTTCATTGCCGACTTGCGTCACCCAGAGCAAGGCTTCGCCCTCGGTTACATTCCGGTGATCCCGGTGTTGTTGGTGGCTCAAGCAGCCCCGTACACCTCGGACTTCCGCGCCCTCGACCTTGGGCTGGTTGCGCTGTGGGCGATCCTCACGGCGGCGCTTGTGGCGCATTGGATTACGACTCCGCGTGATCGCCATGCGATTCATCCGGGATTGTCGTTGCCGGTCGTTGCCGGTCCCTTCATCTCCTGTATCTCGTTGCAGGGGAACGGCTGGCATCTTCTCGCACAGGGCTTGTTTGCGGTCGGCATGTTCTTCTGGGCGATGTTCGGCACCTTGATCGTCGGTCGCTTGATGACCGAACAACGCCTTAGCGACGCGCGTTTTCCTACCATGGCGACGTTGATGGTGCCCCCGGCCACCGCAGGCACGGCATGGTTCGCTCTCAACGGCAACCGGGTCACCACCCTTGGCGTCGGCCTGGCGGGTGTGCTTGCGATGATGGCGCTCATCCAGTTGTTCATCCTGCCCGACTACCTACGCCGCCCTTTCACGATTTCAAACTGGGTGTTCAGCTTCCCGTTGGCGGCAACGGCGAATACGGTCGGGCACTGGGCCATCGCGGCGCCGTATCCTTTGGCCCGGGTGCTGGCCTGGTCGACGCTGATCTCCGCTACGGCGACAATTGGGCTGTTGGCGATCCTCACCGTGCGGACAGCGTGGAGAACGCTTCGGGCAGAGCGGCATTAGATACCGCGCTAGTGGCCGCGGGCGGCCCATTCGGGTTTCGCCTGCCGGTCCGCGAGGTATCCCCAACGAGCGGTTCATTTTCGAACCGCAATCCGAGTATCGAAGAACGGAGCGCACAATGAGCGCCGGCGATAAGGCTAAGAACAAGATTGACGACCTGGGTGGTAAGGCTAAGGAGGCTACCGGGAAGGTCACAGGCGACAAGGACACCGAGAACGAGGGCAAGGTTGATCAGGCGAAGTCGAGCCTGAAGGATGCCGGCGAGAAGATCAAAGACGCATTCAAGAGCTAGCCATCCGACTGTTCACGGCCCGCCATCAAGGACGATGGCGGGCCGGACTTTGTTTGGCGCCGTTGGACTCTGGGCATACCTCATTTTGACCACCAGGTAAGTTTGTTAGCGGCTGCCAAGGAGTATGCGTTGATCATTCTCGGCATCATTCTTATTCTTGTCGGCTATCTGCTGCCGGTGCCGGCCATCATTGCCACGATCGGCTGGATACTTCTCGTCATAGGTATCGTGCTGCTAGTGCTCGGCCGAATCGGACGCCCCGTCGGCGGCCGCCGCTACTGGTACTAGGTAGGCGTTTACCCGCTAAAGGCTCCAGGGCGCGGTCGTTCGGGGACATCGCGCCGCTGAGCGCGCGACGAGATCACCATCCAGATAGCCTGGGGCGGTTGCTAATACGCTGGCGACTCGCCACGCACTGCCATTAGCCGGCTTCGGTGAGCTCGGGTTCACAGGCGTGATCGCGCAGGTGATTAAGCGCCTTGGCGAGCAACCTCGAGACGTGCATCTGCGAGCAGCCGATCTGGTCCGCGATTTGGGTCTGGGTCATGTCCTCGAAGAACCGAAGTCTGACGACAGTGCGCTCCCGGTCAGGCAACGCGGCTATCAGCGGGCGAACAGTCTCGACGTCGAGTACCTTACCCAGGTTGGAGTCGATGTCACCGTAGGTGTCGCCGAATGCACTGTCAGCGTCGCCGGACTTTACCGGCATATCTGTTGACAAGGTGGAGTAGTTGCCGCCACCGATCGTCGCGTCTACGACAACCTCCCGGTCGATGCCGAGATGCGCGGCGACTTCGGAGACGTTTGGCGCACGGCCAAGCCGTTGGGAGAGCTCTGCGCGGACTCTAATCATTCGCGGCTGAAGCTCTTTGACTCCGCGCGGCACTTTCAATGCCCAGCTGTAGTCACGAAAATGCCGACGGACCTCGCCCATCATGGTCGGCACCGCGAACGACAGAAAATCCGAACCGTTGTCGACATCAAAGCGGTTGACGGCGTTGACCAAACCAAGACGGGCGACCTGGAGGAGGTCGTCATGCGGCTCGCCGCGACCACGGTATCGGCGGGCGATGTGGTCGGCGAGCGGGAGGCAGAATTGCACGATCAGGTCGCGCTGACGCCGAAACGCCGGCGACCCTTCGTCGAGCAGCTTGAGGAGGCGGAACATTTCCGCGACTTCCGCGTAATCCGTGTTCGGCTCAGACACGAGCACACCCCTTACCGTGCCGCAGTTATAATCACGCGGCTCGGTCCTGAACACGCTAGCGCGTGTGTACCCCGTCGGGCACCCGCCGAAACGTTACCGGCCGCGACGATGCATGCCCCGGCACACGACCGCACGTTGTGATGGGCCGGTCGCCAGGCTTCAGCTCACTCGCAGGGCTCGGGGGAGACTCCGATCGCCAGCACAGCGGTGTCGTCCTGGACACCGGCGCCGAGCCTGTCGAGCAGCCGATGAACGGCGTCGACAATGCCCGACGCGGTCGCCGGAGAATGCGACTTCGCGAAGCGCAGCAGCGCTCCCTCATCGTCGTAGCGCTTGCGGCCGACCCCGGTACTGGCCTCAGTCAGGCCGTCGGTGTACAGCAGTAGTGTGTCGCCGGGTGCCAGATGGAAGCGGTTGGCCACAAAGCGTGGCTCGGCGGTGATGCCGGCGGCTTGCCCGCCGGTGGTGTCGACGTAATAGGCGCTGCCGTTGGCATATAACAGCAGCGGTGGGGGGTGGCCCCCACTGGCAAGTTCGACCTCAAACCCGTTGCCGCGCCTAGTCAGTCTCCCATAAATCAAGGTGCACATTCGAATGCCCTTGCCCTGGAGCTCTTGGCGCAACACGATGTTGAGGTTATCCAGCACGTGCACCGGATCCTCGTCATACACTGCTGCCGCGCGCAGCGTGTACCGAGTCAATGCTGTCACCACCGCCGCGTCGACACCTTTGCCCGCCACATCGCCCAAGAAGAAGCCCCAGGTTGTCCGCGACAGCGGGAACAGGTCGTAGAAATCGCCGCCCACATCGTCGACCGATGCCGTGGAGTAAAAGTCGGCGGCCTCCAGGCCAGCCGGAGCCGAAAGGACCGGTGGCAGCAATGCGTTCCGCAGCGTCTCGGCGAAAGCCCGGACTCGTCCTTGCTCCTTCTCCGCCAGCTGACGCGCCTGCAGGAGCTCGCTTTCGTACGCGCGGCGGTCAGCGGCATCCAGCACGGTGATCTGCAGTCGTTCCGGCTTCTGGTCAGCTCCACTCTTGATGTTCGCGGTAAGAAACATCGGCAGCCGGGCTCCGTCGGCGGCCACGAGATCGGTGATCACACCGTTGAGGTCGCCGCCCATCTGCAGCAGGGGCCCGAAATGGGTGTCGTAAAGAATGCGTCCACTCACCGTCAGGAGATCGGCAAACGGCCTGCCACACAGCCCATCGGGCTCGTATCCCAGCTGTTTGGCCAGGGTTTCGTTGACGCGGATGATGCGCCCGTCGGCGTCGGCGATGACGTGGCCGCACGGAGCGTGTTCCCAGAAGTCCTCGACGCCGCTGGTCACGTCGGTCGAGCGAACGCCGCGATGGCTGCAGCGGTTTCGTCTGGGGCACTCACGTGCGGGCAGTGTCCGACGGCATCCAGGGTTACCAGCCGACTGTCAGGAATGTGCGCGTGCACGTACGCCCCGACCTCGCGCGGCGCGATGACGTCCTGGGTGCACTCGATCACCAAGGTGGGCAGCGGCACCTGGGCCAGATCGGCGCGATTGTCCGACAGGAACGTGGCGCGGGCGAACACCCGCGCATGTTCTGGGTCAGCGCGACAGAAGGTCTCGGCCAATTCGTCTTGTAACTCGGGCCGGTCCGGAGTGCCCATGATGACCGGCGCCATCGCCTTCGACCAGCCCAGATAGTTCTGCTCCAACGACTCGAGCAGTTCGGCGATATCGGCCTTTGAGAAGCCGCCGCGATACTCGGCGTCATCGATGTAGCACGGCGAAGGTGTCAGCAGGATGAGGCTGGCGAACCGACTCGGGTTTGCGATCGCAGCCAGCACGCCAATCATCGCCGACACCGAATGGCCGACGAACACGACGTCGGCCAGATCAAGTTCGTCGACAATCTCGAGGATGTCACCCGCGTAACCGGACAGCGACGAGTACTTCTCGGCATCCCACGCCTCAGGGTCCGACGATCCCGATCCCACGAGGTCGATCAGCACCAAGCGAAAGCCTGCCTTGAGTCGGTCCACGACGAGACGCCACAGGTTCTGATCGCAACCGAAGCCGTGTACCAACATGATCGTGGGGCCATCTTCGCGGCCGACGATGTTGACGTTGTTGCGTGCGATTACGCTCACCGCCCCACATTAAGGCGTCGCCGCACCGTGAACCACGGTCGGTTGCCGACGGCATCGCCGAGCTTGCGCGGTAAAGCAGAGGGCGATGCCTGACTGTCGACTGAGTTAGTGCCCGCGGGCGACCCATTCGTCGTAGTGCACGATCTCGTCGCCGATGGTGGTGGAATCGCCGTGGCCGGTGTAGACGACGGTCTCGCCGGGCAGCGTGCCGAGCTTCTCGGAGATCGACGTGAGGATCGTCGGGAAGTCGGAGTAGGACCGGCCCGTCGCGCCGGGCCCGCCCTCGAACAGGGTGTCGCCGGAGAACACCGCGTTGAGCTCGGGTGCGTGCCAGCACACCGATCCCGGTGAATGTCCCGGGGTGTGTATCGCACGCAACTCGTGGCCCGCGACCCGTAGCGTGTCGCCGTCGTTGACCGTGCGGAAGTCCTTGTCCGGATGTGTCATTCGCCACAGCACGTCGTCAGCCGGGTGCAGCAGCACGGGGGCGTCCAGCGCCTCGCTGAGTTGGGGCGCGACCGTCACATGGTCGTTGTGGCCGTGCGTGCACACCACCGCCACCACATGGCGTCCGCTTACAGCGTCGATGATGGGACCTGCGTCGTGCGCGGCGTCGAACACCACGACCTCGGAGTCGTCGCCGACGAGCCAGATGTTGTTGTCGACTTCCCAACTGCCACCGTCGAGTTCGAACACCCCGTGGGTGACGACGCGTGCGATCGGGCCGCCGTTCACTTCATCACCACTACCGAGCGCAGCACCTCACCGGCGTGCATCTTGTGGAAGGCGTCGTCGATGTCACCCAGCCCGATGCGCTCGGAGACGAACTTCTCCAACGGCAGCCTGCCCTGCAGATAGAGGCTGATCAGGGTGGGGAAGTCGCGCTCGGGCAGGCAGTCGCCGTACCACGACGACTTCAGTGCGCCGCCGTGGGAGAAGAAGTCGATCAGCGGCATCTCCAGCGTCATGTCGGGCGTCGGAACGCCAACCAGCACAACGGTTCCCGCCAGATCGCGGGCGTAGAACGCCTGCTTCCAGGTCTCCGGGCGGCCGACCGCGTCGATGACCACGTCGGCGCCGTTGCCATCAGTGAGGTCCTGGATGGTCTGCACCGGATCGAGCTCGCGGGCGTTGATGGTGTGCGTGGCGCCGAACTCGCGCGCCCAGTTCAGTTTCTTGTCATCGGTGTCGACCGCGATGATCCGCTTGGCGCCCACCAACCGAGCGCCCGCAATGGCCGCATCGCCCACACCGCCGCAGCCGATCACCGCGACGGTGTCATCGCGGGTGACGGCCCCGGTGTTGACCGCCGCGCCGAGCCCGGCCATCACACCGCAACCCAGCAACCCGGCCACCGCGGGATCGGCCTCCGGATCGACCTTGGTGCACTGCAGCTCATGCACCAGCGTCTTGTCGACGAACGCTCCGATGCCCAGCGCCGGCGTCAACTCGGTGCCGTCGGTAAGCGTCATCTTCTGCTCGGCGTTGAACGTGTTGAAGCAGTACCACGGCCGACCGCGTTTGCAGGCCCGGCACTCACCGCATACCGCACGCCAGTTCAGGATGACGAAATCACCGGGCTCGACATGTCTCACGCCCTCGCCGACGGACTCCACCGTGCCCGCGGCCTCATGGCCGAGCAGAAACGGGAACTCGTCGTTGATGCCGCCGTCGCGATACGTCAGATCGGTGTGGCAGACCCCGCAGGCGATGATCTCGACCACCACCTCGCCCGGCCCCGGGTCGGGGATGACGACATCCACCACCTCCACCGGCTCGCCCTTCTTACGTGAAATCACACCGCGCACCGTCTGAGTCATGCGTACAACCTAATGCCAATGGTGGGATGCTAGGGGCGTGATCTCTCGGCCCGATGCCGGCGGCCAGGCGCCTCCGGCCCTGTACATATCCCACGGCGCACCGCCCTTGGTCGACGACGAGCTGTGGGTCTCGGAGCTGGCGAAGTGGGCGCAGAGTCTCCCGACGCCGAGTGCGATCCTCGTCGTCTCGGCGCACTGGGAGGCCGCACCGCTGACCATCGGGTCGACGACCACCGAGACCCCGTTGACGTACGACTTCTGGGGATTCCCTGAGCACTACTACGCGACCACCTACGATGCGCCGGGTGCGCCTGACCTCGCCGCGCAGGTCGAGGCGCTGATGCCCGACGACGAGCCCGTCGCCCACGATCCGGATCGCAGGCTCGACCACGGCGCCTACGTTCCGCTCACCGTCATGTATCCGGACGCCACCATCCCGGTGCTGCAGATCTCGCTGCCCACCCTGGACCCGCAGCGTCTGCTGCATCTCGGCGAGCGGTTGCGTCCGTTGCGCGATGAAGGAGTCCTGATCATCGGGTCCGGATTCACCACGCACGGTCTGCCCTTCCTCGACGACCCGTCGCCCGGCGCCGTCCCCCCGGAGTGGTCGACCGAGTTCGACGCCTGGGCGTGCGAACGCTTCGCCGCGGGCGATGTCGACTCGCTCATCGACTTCCGCCACCGGGCGCCCGGCATGCCGTACGCGCATCCGACCATCGAGCACTTCTCGCCGCTGTTCGTCGCGCTCGGGGCGTCGCGCGATCCGGGGCAATCGGCCAAACAAGTCATCGACGGCTACTGGATGGGCCTGGCGAAACGGTCCATTGAACTGGTTTGACCGGATATACCGTTTAAGCAGTTGACATGGTCACGCACGTAGAGACGCACAGCGAACTCCTGCTGGCGGCCCGCACCGCCCACGGCAGGCGAGACTGGCACGCCTCCTACGAGGCGTTCACCCGGGCGGGCCAGGACACGCCACTGGGGACCGACGACCTCGACGCGATGTCCACGGCGGCGTGGCGGCTGGGCCGCGGCAAGGAATCGCTGCGGGTGGCGGAACGGGTGTTCGCACAGCTCGCTCGGACAGATCCGCCGTCGGCGGCGATGAAGGCCGTCGACCTCGCGCTGGCGTGGGTGACTCGCGGCGACCTCAACATCGGGCAGGGCTGGATGAACCGCGCGCGTCGTCTGCTCGACGGCACGACGGAAGGGCCGACCCACGGTTATCTTGCCTACCTCGACGCGGTCGCTGCGGCGCTCACCGGAGACGCGCAAGCGTTGGCGGAGCAGGCGCGGGTGCTTCGCGAGATGCGTGCCCGGCTGGAGAGCCCCGCGGTCACGGCGCTCTGTCACGTGGCCGAGGCGCTCGCCGCGATCGGCGAGGCCCGCATGACCGAGGCGTACGGGCTCATCGACGAGGCGATGCTGCCGGTGCTGGCCGACCAGGTGCCGATCGACTGGGCTGCCGACATCTACTGCGTCGTGCTCAACCAGTGTCACCGGCTGGCCGATCTGCCACGGATGAGAGCGTGGACACAATCGATGGAACGGTGGTGCAACGACTTCGCGGCGTCGGCCAATTACGGCGGGGTATGTGACGTCCATCGGCTGCAACTGTCCGCCGCGACCGACGACTACGGACTGCTCGAGCATCGATTGGTCCGTGCGAGCCGCGAGTTGGAAGAGGTCAACAGCTGGGCGGCCGGCGAGGGTTATTACCAACTGGGGGAGGTGCGTCGGCTGCGCGGTGACGCCGACGGTGCGTTCGCCGCGTTCTCGCGCGCCCGCGCGCTGGGCGTCGAGCCGCAACCGGGTGAGGCGCTGTTGCGATGCGCGATCGGTCACAGCGATACCGCTTGGACCGAGCTTCGGGTCGCGCTGGCAGGAGAAGACCGTCTGGGCCGCATGCGGCTGCTGCGTGGCGCGGTCGAGGTGGCGCTCGCGCGGAACAGCCTGGATGAAGCCGAAAGACATTGCAGTGAACTGGAATCCGGTGCCGAAGCGTTCGGTACGCCCGGCTTTCGCGCGTGGGCGGCGCACGCGCGCGGTGCACTGCTGGTGCAGCAGGGCCGGTACGGGGAGGCCCTCGACGCCTTGGAGGCGGCGCTTCGCGAGTACCGGATACAGCAATCGCGCTACGACACCGCGCAGGTCTATGACTGGATGGCCGTGGCCCACAAGGCACTCGGTGACGACGAGCTGGCCGCCGCCGACTCCGCCACCGCGGAGAACATCTACGCCCAGCTCGGTGTCGAGCCGGCACCGGTCTGCGGGCAGAGGACGCCCGGCGGTCTGACGAAACGCGAGATCGACATCCTCCGGCGCGTCGCGGGCGGCGCCACCAACAAACAAGTCGCCGAGCAGATCTGCATCAGCGAGAAGACCGTGAGCAGGCACCTGGCCAACATCTACGGCAAACTCGGCGTCTCGTCGCGCACCGCCGCAGTGGCGTGGGCGCACACAAACAACTTGCTTTAGCATGCTTCTGCATCATTTACACCACGGTGACTCTTGGAATTTGCATGGTTTCCCCGATGCGGCACAAGGCCCCGACGGCCTAGCGTCTCAGTCATGACGACTGTGAACGAAAACGCCACCGACACCACCGAGGAATTCGCAGAGCGTGTGGTGGGCGCGATCGACAGTGCCAGCTTGGCCATCTTGCTGTCGATCGGGCATCAGACCAAGCTGTTCGACACGATGGCGGAGCTGCCGCCGGCCACCAGCGCGCAGATCGCCGATGCCGCGGGGCTCAACGAACGTTATGTGCGGGAGTGGCTGGGCGGTGTGGTCACCTGCCGCGTCATCGACTACGACCCTGCCTCCCAGACGTATTCGCTGCCGCGCCATCGCGCCGCGGTGTTGACCCGCGCCGCGGGCCCCGACAACCTGTCCCGCGTCGCCCAGTTCATCGCGATGATCGGTGAGGTCGAACAGAAGATCATCGGCTGCTTCCACTCCGGCGGCGGGCTGGCCTACAGCGAGTATCCGCATTTTCACAAGGTGATGGCTGAGCAGAGCGGCGAGGTGTTCGACGCCGCGCTCGTCGACGTCGTCCTGCCGATGGCGGAGGGGCTGCCCGACCGACTCCGAGGGGGCGCCGACGTCGCCGACATCGGTTGCGGCAGTGGTCATGCCATCAACGTCATGGCACAGGCGTTCCCGCTCAGCCGGTTCACCGGTATCGACTTCTCGGACGAGGGGCTGGCCGCCGGAGCCGCCGAGGCCCGGTCTCTCGGGCTGACCAACGCGACCTTCCGCCAGGCCGATGTCGCCAACCTCGACGCGGCCGAAGCCTATGACGTCATAACGGTTTTCGACGCGATCCACGACCAGGCCCAGCCGGCGCAGGTGTTGCACAACATCTATCGCGCGTTGCGGCCGGGTGGTGTCCTGCTGATGGTCGACATCAAGGCGTCGAGTCAGCTCGAGGACAACATCGGGGTGCCGCTACGTGCGTACATGTACACCGTCTCGACGATGCACTGCATGAGCGTTTCGCTCGGCCTCGACGGAGCCGGGCTGGGCACCTGCTGGGGGCGTCAGCTGGCCACCTCGATGCTGGCCGACGCAGGCTTCGGCGACGTTGCGGTCCATGAGATCGAGTCGGACCCGATCAACTTCTACTACGTCGCGCGGAAGTGATGCGATGACGGTCGAAGCGAGCAGGCGGCAATCGCTTCCTCAGCTGAGCGGCGGCGGTTTGTTCGTGACGGACGGAGGCCTGGAGACCGAGCTGATCTTCCACGACGGCATCGAGTTGCCGTGCTTTGCGGCATTCCCGTTGCTCGAGAAGCCGGACGGCCGCAGCCGGCTGCGTCGCTACTACGACGGCTATCTGGCGATCGCGCGCGAGCACGGCGCGGGCTTCATCATCGAAACCCCAACGTGGCGCGCCAATCCCGACTGGGCCACTCGGCTCGGCTATGCGCCCAAACAGCTCGACGGCTTCAACCGTGCCGCGGTGTCCCTCGCCGAAGAGGTGCGCGCAGCCGCGGCGGCCGACGGGATCACCGCGGTGGTGAGCGGATGCGTCGGCCCGCGCGGCGACGGCTACGACCCGGGCAACGCGATGACGCCTGAGGAAGCAGAGCGCTACCACGCGATTCAGATCGGCACGTTCGCCTCCACCACCGCCGACCAGGTCACCGCGATCACCATGACCAATGCCGAGGAGGCGATCGGCATCGTGCATGCCGCCTCCGCGGCGGGCATTCCCGCGGCCATCTCCTTCACGGTCGAAACCGACGGCCGGCTGCCCACTGGCCAGCCGCTGCGCGAGGCGATCGAACAGGTGGATGCGGCGACTGGCGCCCGTGCCGCCTATTTCATGGTCAACTGCGCGCATCCCGCTCACTTCGCCGATTCGCTGGCCCCCGATGGGCCGTGGCGGCGAAGGATCGTCGGTCTGCGCGCGAACGCATCGACGAGGAGCCACGCCGAACTCGACGACGCGACCGAACTCGACGAGGGTGATCCAGTCGACCTCGGCGCGCGGCACGTCGCGCTGCGTGACCGACTATCGACGGTCACGGTGCTTGGCGGCTGCTGCGGCACTGACGCCCGGCACGTGGCAGCGATCGTCTCGTCCTGGAGCGCCGACTAGGCCGAATGCAAAGAATTACCGATTCGGCACAACGCAAAGTTCCACTGTTTCTCCGATGTGCGACCGAGCCTTGGCTTCATACCGTCGGATACATGAGCGAGCATGCAAACGTCACGACAGTGAACAAGATGACCCAGGCGATCATCAATGAGGACAAGGAAGCGCTGAGTTCGTTGTTCACCAACGGATTCGTCTTCCACTTGCGGGCGCCGTTCGCCACGGCGGGCGACCACACCGGAGTAGACGGACTGCTCGGTGCGATCGGAGCCGTTTTCGAAGCCACTAGCGGGGACGTAAAGCTCGAGCAGCAGTTCTGCATTGGCATCGACGGCTGGGCGGCGGAATGGGAACACGCCGTCCTCGGCCGCAACGGAAAGACGCTGGAGTCCGACAACGCGTTCGTTTACCGGTTCGCCGGCGACCGCATCGACGAGATGTGGATGTTCGTCGGGGCCGACCCTCGCGCCGCGGCGGCGTTCTTCGCCTGAGCCGGAGGTGCTGCGAGGGTTCTCGCACGTCATCTGGCAATTGCGACCACACTGGAGGCGTGGTCGCGTGGGACGAGGAATACCGTCGGCTCGCCCGCCAAGCAGGGGAACTTGACGTCGAAGAGATCGACGCCCTGGCCACCGCGGCCTACATGACAGGACACGAACAGGAAAGCTTCGACGTCTGGGGGCGTGGCCATCAGCGGTGCCTCGATGTGGGCGACGTCGTCCGGGCGACACGCTTCGGGGTCCGGCTTGCCCAGGCACTCGGCTTCACCGGCGACTTCGCCCGCAGTAGCGGATGGGCCGAGCGGTGCCGACGGCTGCTTGACGACGCGACCATCGACTGTGTTGAACGTGGATTCGTCGAACACGCCGCGGGTATGTGTCGCATCTGCGTCGACGGCGACATCGTGGCCGCTCGCGCCGCGTTCGTCCGGGCAGGCAACATCGGCGAGAAGTTCAGCGACACCGAGCTGCTCACTCTCGCCCGCATCGGGGAGGGCCGGTGCATGATCTACCTGGGCGAAACCGCGGAGGGCCTGTCGCTGCTCGACGAGGCGATGGTCTCGGTGGAGGCCCGCGAGATCCCGCCGATGGCTGTTGGCGACGCCTACTGCACGGTCATCGACGCCGTTCACGAATTGTTCGACATTCGCCGATGCGAACAGTGGACCGAATCATTCACGCGGTGGTGCGACGCCCAACACGGCCTGGTCCTCTACAACGGCCACTGCCTGCTCCATCGCGCAGACCTTCTGATGCTGCACGGCGCGTGGTCCGACGGCGTCTCGGTTGCCAAGGCTGCATGCGCCGGACTCAGCGAGCCGATGAATGCCCCGACGCTCGGCGGAGCTCTCTACATCGAGGCCGAATTGCACAGGCTGCGCGGCGAATTCGCGATGGCCGAGCGAGCCTACGAGCGTGCCAACTCGTTCGGTTGCCAACCGCAGCCGGGCATGGCTCTTCTCCGGCTTGCGCAGGGTCGCGTTGACGTTGCTACCGCGCAGCTGCGCCGACGGTTGGCGGAGTCGGGTCAGCCCATCGACCGCGCGCGAATTCTCTGTGCCGCCTCCGAGATCCTGGTCGCCGCTGATGATATCGAGGGCGCCCGCGCCGCGGCCGACGAGTTATCTTCCATCGCAACTCAACTCGGCTCACCGCTGTTGCGTGCCCATGCCGAACTCGCGACCGGTTCGGCACTCCTTGCCTCCGAAGATGCGGTGGGAGCACTGGTCGCCCTGCGGCGTGCTGTCGCCGACTGGATCGAGCTGCGGATGCCACGTGAACAGGCGCGTACCCGGCTGTTGATCGCCGACGCCTGTGACGCCCTTGGCGACCCCGAGAGCGCCGAAATGGAGCGGCGCGCGGCCAATTCGACTTTGGAATCGCTTGTGGGGACCAGGAGGAGGTTTACGTCGCCGGCCGCGGGCCTGACCGCGCGGGAGACCGAGGTGTTGGCGCTCGTCGCGCAGGGAAAGTCCAACCGGGCGATCGCGACAGAACTGTGTATCAGCGAGAAGACCGTTGCGAGTCACCTCAACCACATCTTCACCAAGCTCGGGCTCTCGTCGCGCTCGGCCGCGACGGCGTACGCCTACCAGCACGACCTCGTGTCATAAGCTCGCTTCGATGTCTGCTCTCGATGCGATCGCCGACTGGCCGGTGACATCTGCCGCCGCGGCCGTCGTCGTCCCGTCCGGTGTGGTCGCGGAATACGGCGACACGTCGCAGCGATTCGCGTTGGCGTCCGTCACCAAGCCGCTCGCCGCCCGTGCCGCACAGATCGCGATCGAAGAGGGCGTTGTCGAACTCGACACCGAGGCCGGTCCGCCGGGGTCCACGGTCCGGCACCTGCTCGCGCACGCGGCGGGTTACTCCATGCAGTCGGCGGAGCTGATGGCCAAACCGGGCCAGCGCCGGATCTACTCCAACTACGGATTTCAGGTGCTCGCCGAGACGATCGAACAAGCCTCTTCCATCGAATTCGGCCAGTACCTGGCCGAGGCGGTGTTCGAGCCGCTCGGGATGACCGCTTCCGCGCTGGAGGGCGGCGCGGAAGCGACGGGTTTCGGCGCGAAGTCGACGGTCGCGGACCTGACGGCCTTCGCAAGCGACCTGCTGCGGCCCAGGATGGTGTCACCGCAGATGCACGCCGACGCCACCGACGTGCAGTTTCCGGGTCTGACCGGGGTGCTGCCGGGGTTCGGGGTGCAGCGGCCCAACGACTGGGGGCTGGGGTTCGAGATCAGGGATGCCAAGTCGCCACACTGGACCGGATCGTCCAACTCGGGCCGCACCTACGGGCATTTCGGCCAGTCAGGGACGTTTTTGTGGGTCGATCCGGACGCCGATCTGGCGCTCGTGGTGCTGACGGACCGCAACTTCGGGGAATGGACCCACCAATGCTGGCCGGCGCTGTCTGACGAAGTCCTGAGAGAATTCGGGGCAGACTAGCGCAACAGGTGCCTCACAAGGCACAATAGACACGCACGACACAGCTGTAATTCGGATTCACCAGGTCGTTGGGGAAGACGTCCCTCGTGGAACCGAAGGAGCAGCAGATGCGTGCAGCGAACCAATTCGCCGACGCGGCGACGGGTGCGGTGTATGTCCACGCCTCACCCGCGGCGGTATGCCCGCATGTCGAGTGGGCGTTGTCGTCGACCCTTCAGGCAAGGGCGAACCTGAAGTGGACCCCGCAGCCCGCAATGCCGGGGCAGCTGCGCGCGGTCACCAATTGGATAGGGCCGGTCGGTATCGGCGCGCAACTGGCCAATGCGCTGCGCTCGTGGTCTGTGCTCCGATTCGAGGTGACCGAGGACCCGAGCGCGGGCGTCGACGGGCACCGCTGGTGCCACACCCCGCAGCTGGGACTGTGGAGCGGCGCGATGAGCGCCAACGGCGATGTGATGGTCGGCGAGATGCGGCTGCGTGCGTTGATGGCGTCGGGGGCCGACGTACTGGTCGCCGAGCTCGATTCGGTGCTGGGCACCGCGTGGGACGACGCGCTGGAGCCCTACCGCGACGGAGGCGACACCGCCGAGGTCAGTTGGCTGAGTAGGGGCGTGGGGTAAGGATCTTCAGCGCGGCGGGTACCGCGGATACCTCGACCGGCAGCGGGCTCGCGTACTCGCCGTCGGCGTAGGCGTTGATGCCGGGGGAGTCGACCTTGATCCGTTTGGCGCGCGCGGTGGTGACCCGGTCCAGTTCGACGTGAGTGCCCTTGAAAACGGTGGGGAACAAGCGAACCAACCGGGTCCGCGACGTCGCGTGCACCATCGTGATGTCGAGTTGGCCGTCGGCGTGGTCGGCGTCGGGGCAGATCAACATTCCGCCGCCGTAGCTCTTGGTGTTGCCGAACGCGGCCAGCGTCAGGTCGGCGACGATCGTCTCACCGTCGTCGAAGGCCAGCCGGAACGGCAGCGGCCGCAGCTGGGAGAGCTCGGCGACCATCGCCACGTTGTAGCGCATCCGACCGTGCGGCCAGCGCATGCGATTGGTGCGGTCGCTGACCAGTGAGTCGAATCCGGCGGCCATCACCGTGCCGAACCACTTCTGCGTTCCTGCGTGGTTGTCGATGCGGCCGAGGTCGACGCTCTCGGCCCAGCCGTCGATGACCACATCGGCGGCAGCCTCGGGATCGTTTCTGGGAAGCCGGTATTCGCGCGCATGGTCGTTGCCGGTGCCGGCGGGGATCACGCCCAGCGGGATGTCACCGAGCGCCAACGACTGCAACGCCAGCGTGACGACGCCGTCACCGCCACACACCACGAGTGCATCGGTGCCACGCTCCAGGGCATCGTCGAGCAGCCGGTGCGCGTGTTCCGCGTCGGTGCCGACGATTTCGCACGCATCGACGCCGCGCTGCTGAAACCTGGCGATCGCGCGCTCGGCCGCGTGCTTCGCGTTGCCGTGACCCGACATCGGGTTCGTCAGGACGGTGACGGTGCCGATCTCGCGGCGAGTAGTCATGGATGTTTCCTTCGGCTGGAAACCCTAAACCTCAGTCGGGGGATGAAGCCGGTCGCGAGGGCTCCGTGTGTGCTGACGCCGGGGATGTCGGTGGTGGTGGTTACTGTGCGGATATGTCGCGGTTTCGACTGTTGCCCACTCCCGAGCAGGAGGAAGTGTTGTTGGCGCACTGTCGAGATGCGCGGTATGTGTGGAATTTGGCGGTGGAGCAGCAACAGCATTGGCAACCGGGCCGCAAGGCTCCCGGCTATGTGGAGCAGTGTGCGCAGTTGACGGAAGCCCGCGCCGAGTACGCGTGGCTTCGGGCCGGGAGTCAGACGGTGCAGCAGCAGGCGCTGCGCGATTTCGCGCAGGCCATGCAAAACTTCTTCAACCGCACGCATGGCCGCCCGACATGGCGCAAAGCCGGTGTGCACGAAGGTTTTCGGCAAGTCGGGCTGAAATCGCATCACGTCGAACGGCTCAACAGCCACATTAGCCGGGTATGGGTCCCCAAGGTCGGATGGGTGCGGTTCCGCATGTCGCGGCCAGTACCCGAGGGCGTCAAGTCCTACCGGATTACCCGTGATCGGGCTGGTCGCTGGCATATCGTCTTCGCGCACGTCCCCGACCCGATCGCAGGTCCAGGTGACAATAGCGTGGTCGGCGTCGACCGCGGAGTTGCGGTGTCGGCTGCGCTGTCGACCGGCGAGCTGCTGCACGCACCCGGTCTTACCCCGGATGAATCGAGACGGCTGAAGGTGTTGCAGCAGCGGTTGGCCCGCGCCAAGCGCGGCTCCAATCGCCGCGACAAGACGAAACGGGCGATCGCCCAGCTGAAGGCCCGTGAGAGGGATCGGCGTAAGGATTGGGTGGAGAAGACTACCACCGATCTCGCACGGGGGTTCGACGTAATCAGGGTCGAGGCCCTTGACGTACCGGCGATGACCCGCTCTGCGCGCGGCACTCTCGAGCAGCCGGGTATCCGAGTCGCCCAGAAGCGCGGGCTCAATCGTGCGATGAGCCGAAGTGGCTGGGGTCAGCTCGTAAGGCGTTTGCAGCACAAGGCTTTCGGCCGGGTCGAGCAGATCCCGGCTGCGTACACGTCGCAGCGTTGCTCCGAATGTGGGCACGTCGCACCGGGGAACCGCAAGAGCCAAGCGGTTTTCGAGTGCGAGGCTTGCAATGCTGGGCGGTGCAACGCCGATGTGAACGCTGCACGCAACATCGCCGCCGGACGGGCGGTGACCGCACGGGGAGACCTCGCCGCTGGGCGGTCTGCGAACCGTGAACCTCAACTCGCTACTCCTGCCGCGTAAGCCGGTGGGATGGGGTTGGAATCCCGGGACCTCAGTCCGGGGAGGACGTCAAGGAATCAGCTTGCCGGGGTTGAGAATTCCCGCCGGATCGAGCGTGGCCTTGACGGCCCGCAGCACCGCGACACCGAGGTCGCCGACCTCGTCGCGCATCCACGGCCGGTGGTCGGCGCCGACCGCATGGTGGTGCGTGATGGTGCCGCCGGTGCGCATCATCGCGTCCGACGCGGCGGCCTTCGCCTTGCGCCACTGCTCGATCGGGTTGCCGCGCTGCCCGGCGACCACGGTGAAGTACAGCGACGCGCCAGTCGGATACACATGCGAAATGTGGCACAGCACAAGCGCTGGCGTGCCCGATTCGGCCAGTGAGGTCGTCAGCGCCTCGGTGACGGCGGCCTTGAGTGCGGGCAAGTTGGACCATCTCGTCGCAGTCTCGAGCGTCTCGCACAGCGCGCCCGCCGACAGCAGTGAATCGCGCAGATACGGGGCGCCGAACCGGCCGTGCTCCCATGCGCGGGCGGGGCCCTCGCCCAGTGACGTGCCGCCCTTCGCCTCCAGTAGCGCGCGGGTTTCTGCGTGCCGGCTGTCGGCGTGCGCCGCCGAACCCTCGAAAACCGTGATGGCCAGGCAGCCACCGGTGATGCTGTGCTCGCCGATGCTCTCGGTGGTCGCGAGGTTGACACCGGTCTCCGCCTCGTCGGAGAGCCGGATCACGGTCGGCCCGGTGGCCGTCTGCACGACGGCGCGGAGCGCGTCGGCGCCGGTGGCGAAGTCACCGAACGTCCACGCCTCATACCGGGTGGCCTCCGGCACCGGATGTACCCGAACGCGTACGCGGGTGATGATCCCGAACACGCCTTCCGAGCCGATCATCAGTTGCCGAAGGTCCGGGCCTGCCGCCGACTCCGGTGCACGGCCGAGATCGAGCACCCCGGCAGGCGTCACTGTGCGCAGGCCGCGGACCATGTCGTTGAACCGGCCGTAACCCGCCGAGTCCTGTCCCGACGACCGCGTCGCGGCGAACCCGCCGATGGTTGCGAACTGGAAGCTCTGCGGGAAGTGGCCGAGCGAGAAGCCGCGGTCGCCGAGCAACCGTTCGGCATCCGGCCCGGTCAGTCCGGCGCCCAACTCGGCTTCGCCGGACACCTCGTCGAGCCCGTGCAGCTGGTTCAGTCGACGCAGGTCCAGCGAGATCACGGCCTTGAAGTCGCCGCGGATAGGGTCAAGGCCGCCGACCACGCTGGTGCCCCCTCCGAACGGGACGACCGCAATGCTGTGCTCCGCGCAATATCGGAGAATCGCGGCCACATCTTCTTCATCGCCGGGCAGCAGCACCGCGTCGGGCGCATCCTGTACGCCGGTGTCCTTGCGGCGCAACAGATCCAGCGTGGACTTACCGCCCGCACGCAGCAGCCGGGCTCGGTCGTCGATGCCGCAGTACGCGGTCCCCACGATCTCCGCCAACCCCTCGCGATCAGAGCGCGACAGCGCCGACGGCCGCAGCCGGACTTGCTCGGGTTCGAGGTCGGCAGCGCCCGCGTCGTCGATGCCGAGCGCCTGCGTGAGCAGCGAGCGAATGCTCACAGATAGCGGTTTCGCCTCCGCGGGGTCCCCCCATGCGTTCCACTTCATCGGAGGTAGGAGTGCGGCTTGCTGGTCATCCGGACGCGCCATGGGTTACAGTATTACATATGGTGTCAATCAGTAACGACCCCTCGTCGCCGATCGGCGACCGCATCCTCGAGGCAGCGGCCTATTGTGTGACCGCTTACGGGGTCGAGCGAGTGACTCTGGCGGAGATCGCGCGCCGCGCGCGGGTGAGCAGGCCGACGGTCTATCGGCGCTGGCCCGACATCCGGTCGGTGCTCGCGGCACTGCTCACCGCGCGGATTGTCGGCGCGTTGGACGCGGTCCCGACCCGTGGGGTCGGCCGCGAAGCGGTGGTCGAGCGGATCGTCGCGGTGGCCGACCACCTGCGCGACGACGAAGTCGTCATGTCGGTGCTGAACAGGGCTCCGGAGTTGACGATGGTCTACACGACCGAACGGCTGGGCACCAGCCAGCAGATCCTCATCGACACGTTGGCGGCCGACATCAAGCTCGCCCAGGACGAAGGCAGCGTCCGGCCCGGCGAGCCGCGTCAGCTCGCGGCCATGTGTCTGCTGATCGCCCGGTCGACGATCCAGTCAGGACAGATCGTCGCCGCGATCCTCGACGCGCGCGCGCTCGACGTAGAACTCGCCCACTGCCTGGACGGGTACCTGAAACCATGACCGGCTCGACGGCACTCAACGAATCCCGGCGGGTAGCCGAGCTGGCCGCGCTGGCCGACGGCGAGCAGCTCGACGTGATCGTGATCGGCGGCGGCATCACCGGCACCGGCATCGCGCTCGATGCCGCGAGCCGCGGTCTGCGCGTCGCGTTGGTGGAGAAGCACGACCTTGCGTTCGGCACCAGCCGATGGAGCTCCAAGCTGGTGCACGGCGGGCTTCGCTACCTGGCGACAGGCAATGTCGGAATCGCGCGCCGCAGCGCCATCGAACGCGGAATCCTGATGACGCGCAACGCTCCCCACCTCGTCAAGGCCATGCCGCAGCTGGTTCCGCTACTGCCCGAGATGAGCACGGCGGCGCGGGCTTTGGTGCGTTTCGGTTTCGCGGCGGGCGACGGGCTGCGCAAGCTGGCGGGCACGCCGTCATCGACGCTGCCGCGTTCACGGCGGATCGATGCGGCGCGCGCGATCGAGATGGCGCCCACCGTGCGCCGCGACGGCTTGAGCGGCGGCCTGCTCGCCTACGACGGACAACTCATCGACGACGCACGGCTCGTCACCGCGGTGGCGCGCACCGCCGCGCAGCATGGCGCGCGGATACTGACCCGCGTTGGCGCATCGAACGCGACGGGCACCTCGGTGACACTGACCGATCAGCGCTCCGGCGAGTCGTTCGACGTCTCGGCCCGCGCCATCATCAATGCCAGCGGCGTGTGGGCGGGGGAGGTCGACACTTCGATCCGGCTGCGGCCAAGTCGCGGAACACATCTGGTGTTCGACGCCGCATCCTTCGGCAATCCCGTCGCTGCGCTGACCATTCCGATCCCCGGCGAGATCAACCGGTTCGTTTTCGCGATGCCCGAACAGCTGGGGCGCGTGTACCTCGGGTTGACCGACGAGGACGCGCCAGGACCGATTCCCGATGTGCCGCAACCTACGTCGGACGAGATCTCGTTCCTGCTCGACACCGTCAACACCGCACTGGAGGTCGCGCTCGGTCCGGCCGACGTCATCGGCGCGTATGCCGGACTGCGGCCGCTGATCGACACCGGAGCGGGCCGCACCGCCGACGTGTCCCGTGATCACGCCGTCATCGAATCGCCGATCGGGGTGATCAGCGTCGTGGGCGGCAAGCTCACCGAATACCGGCACATGGCCGAGGATGTGCTCGACCGGGCGGTCCGGTTGCGCAACCTGACCGCCGGTCCCTGCCGGACCCGGGATCTTCCACTGGTCGGTGCACCGTCGAACCCGGTCGCGACGGCGGCCTCGACAGCCCACCTGCCGCCGTCGCTCGTCGCGCGCTACGGGGCCGAGGCGCCCAACGTCGTCGTGGCGGCCACCTGCGAGCGACCGAATGACCCAGTGGCCGAAGGCATTGACGTCACCCGCGCGGAATTCGAGTACGCGGTGACCCATGAGGGCGCGCTGGACGCCGACGACATCGTCGATCGCCGCACCCGTGTCGGTCTGGTGCAGACCGACCGCGACCGTGTGGTCGCGGTCGCTAAGGAGTTCGTCACCAGCTAGCGGCGGTAGACGCAGAGGCCCGCGACATGCCGTGCGTGACGGCTTTATGCGTCCGCTCGTATTCAGCCACAAAGACGGCTGCGAGGGGTCATGATGCCCTTATACCGAGCATGGGAGGATGCGATGAGCGCGGCACCCACACTCAAGAAAGCGCTGAGCCAGCGGCAGCTGACGATGATCGCCATTGGCGGCGTGATCGGTGCCGGCCTGTTCGTCGGCTCCGGCGTCGTCATAAAGGACACCGGGCCGGGGGCGTTCATCACGTACGCACTGGCCGGCGTGTTGATCATCATGGTGATGCGGATGCTGGCCGAGATGGCGGTGGCCAACCCGTCGACCGGATCGTTCGCCGACTACGCCCGTAACGCGCTGGGCAACTGGGCCGGTTTCTCGGTGGGCTGGTTGTACTGGTATTTCTGGGTGATCGTCGTGGGCTTCGAGGCGATCGCCGGCGCGAAGATCATCCAGTTCTGGGTCCACATCCCGTTGTGGTTGTCTGCGTTGGTGCTGCTGGTCTTGATGACGGCGACCAACCTGTTCTCGGTGTCGTCGTTCGGCGAGTTCGAGTTCTGGTTCGCCGGTATCAAGGTGGCCGCGATCGTCGTGTTCATCGCGCTCGGCTCGCTCTTCGTTCTCGGCTTGTGGCCGCACAAGTCGATGGACTTCTCCAACCTGTGGAGCCACGGCGGGTTCTTCCCGTTGGGTGTCGCCGCGATCACCGTCGGGGTGGTCACGGTGATCTTCTCGATGGTGGGGGCTGAGATCGCGACGATCGCCGCCGCGGAATCTTCCGACCCGGAGAGGGCGGTGGCGAAAGCCGCCAACTCGGTGATCCTGCGGATTGCGATCTTCTTCGTCGGCTCGATATTCCTGCTGGTGACGATCCTGCCGTGGAACGGCGAGAAACTTGCCGCCTCCCCGTTCGTCTCCGCGTTCACCGAGATGGGGATTCCGTATGCCGACCACATCATGAACGCGGTGGTGTTGACGGCGGTACTGAGCTGCCTGAACTCGGGGATGTACACCGCCTCGCGGATGCTGTTCGTTCTCGCCGCGCGCCGCGAGGCGCCAGCCCAGCTGGTCGCGGTGACCCGTCGCGGCGTACCGGCGGCGGCGATCCTGGCGTCCTCGGTCGTCGGCCTCTTGTGTGTCATCGCCGCGGCGTTCTGGGAAAAAACGATCTTCGCGTTCCTGCTGAACTCCAGCGGGGCGATCATCCTGTTCGTCTACCTGCTGATCGCCATCTCGCAGATCGTGCTGCGGTACCGCACCGACGAATCGAAGCTGCGGGTGAAGATGTGGCTGTTCCCGGTGCTGTCGATCCTGACCGCGGCTGGCGATTCTGGCGATCCTGGTGCAGATGGGCATCCAGGCGGACGTGCGGTCGCAGCTGGTGCTGAGCGTGCTGTCGTGGGCGGTGGTGCTGGTGTTCTACTTCGCCAACAAACAGTTCATCAGTCGTCGCCCGGCGCCGGCGGGGGTGGCCGCGGCGGAGAAGCCGCACCGGGTGCTGGTGCTGGCCAACGAGACGGCCAATTCCCGCGAGCTGCTCGATGAGCTGCGTCGCATCGGTGCGGACACCGCGGCCAAGTACTTTGTGGTGGTGCCGGCCAGTCCGATCGAGACCGGGGTGGCGGCCACGCACGGTCCGCTCGATTTGGCGGAGGCCACCCAGCAGGCCGCCGAGCAGCGGCTGGATTACACCTTGACCACGCTGCGCTCGGACAACCTCGACGCCGACGGCGCGTTGGGTGATTATCGACCGCTGCGGGCGCTGGCCAACGCCGTCGAAGACGTTCCATCCGGATCAGATCGTGATTGCGACGTTGCCGCCCGAATATTCCGTCTGGCACCGATTCGACGTGGTGGACCGCGCACGTGCTGAGTATCGACGTGCCGGTAACGCATGTCGTGGCCACCCCGGTCGCAGGTGGCGCAGACCACGCCATGACGATCCTCGCGGCAGTCAGCTGGAGCCGCCAGGGTATGGCGCCGCTGAACCTGGCGGCTCAGATTTCGCGCCGTACAGGTGACAAGATCGTTGCCACCTCGATCGTCGAGCGGCCGTGGCCGCCTAAAGGTGGTCCCGGCGAGGACGAGTACCTCAAATATGTCAGCGCACAAGCGTCGCAGTCACTAGAGCAAATGGTCAGCAAGCTGCCCGCCGATGTCGGCATATCCGTCCTTGTCCATCAATCGACCTCCGTCCCAACAGGTTTGACGGATCTCGCGGCAGCCCAGCAAGCAGATCTCGTCGTTGTCGGGTCGTCGTCGTCCGGACTACTGGGCAGGGTTGCCCTGGGTAGCGTCACCGACCGCCTCGTCCACACGGCCGCAGTGCCCGTGGCGATTGCCCCACGCGGCTACCCGATGCGTGCGGGTCCGATTGACCGGCTGACCGCGGCGTACGGTGGTGCCGCCGACGCGGTCGGACTCGTTGCGACAAGTGCTGAGCTGGCCACACGGTGGTCGGTGCGACTGCGCATTGCCTCGTTCACGGTACGGCCGCGGAAGACGTTCGCCGGCGTGGTCGACTCGTCGGCTGAGGACCTTGTCGTCGAGCAGTGGTCGCGCAAGACCTACGACGAGATCTCGAAACAGCTCAACGCTGCTCGCGAGAGCATTGCGCTTCCCGACGTAGAGGTCGTGATCGGATCCGGCCACGAATGGTCCGAGGCGGTCGACAATGTGCCCTGGGACATCGGCGACCTTCTGCTACTCGGGTCAGGCGCGGCCGGGCAGACGGCTCAGGTATTCCTCGGCTCGGCCGCGTCGAAGATCCTGCGGCACGCCCCGGTGCCCGTGATGATCGTCCCGAAACGGTAGAGAACTACAGCGGGATGTTCTTGTGCCTGCCGCGGCGCTGCGGCGTCTAGCAGACGGGTGCCGTCAGTGTGCCGAAAACCGGTCAGCCGGCGCCGGTGCCGAATAGCAACCCGAGCAAGTAGGTGACGGTTGCGGCGCCGTAGCCGATCATCAGCTGTCGCAGCGCACGGCGCACAGGTGGCCCACCCGACAGCAACCCGACGACGATTCCCGTTGCAAGCAAAGCGATTCCGACCAAACTGGCCGCCACCACGACCGCAATAGTGCCCTCCAGACCAAAAAGATAGGGCAACACGGGAATCAGTGCCCCCGACGCGAAGAAACTGAAGCTGGAAACCGCCGCGCGAAGACCCGTGCCCACGGCCTCATGCTGGTCGGCATCGGGCCCGGCGAGTTGGCTTCGGCCGCCCGTCGCAAGGTTGTCCAGCACCTTGGCGGCGTGGCTCGTTGCGTCGTCCACACTCATGCCGCGCGCCCGGTAGACCAATGCCAGCTCGTTGGTGTTGACATCCAGCTGAGGCAACGCGGCGCCGGCTTCAGGGCTGGGCGTCGAGGCTTCCAGCAATTCCCGTTGCGAATTCACCGACACGTACTCCCCGGCACCCATCGATAACGCGCCGGCGAGAAGGCCGGCAAGGCCGGTGGCCAACACTGTGTGGCTGGTCACGCCCGTCGCGCTGATGCCGAGAACGAGCGCGAGGTTGCTGACCAGTCCATCATTTGCGCCGAACACGGCCGCGCGGAAGCTGCCCGACAGCTGATTTCGTCCACGAGTCGCCAATGCGCGTACGACCTCCAAGTGGATGCGCTCGTCGGCGGCCATAGTGGGGGTCGCGTCGACGTCGGTGTCGTACGTGGAGCGGGCCTCTGCTCGCTGTGCGAGGGCCAACACGAATACCGACCCGAAGTGTCGGGCCAGGAATCCGAGCATCCGGGTCCGCAGATCAGCGCGCCGGGGCTTGCCGACGTGGTCACCGAGCAGGTTCAGCCAATGCTGCTCGTGACGCCCTTCCGCGTCTGCCAGCGCGAGCAGGATGTCGCGTTCCCCGCCCGTCCGCTGCTGCGCCAGATGCCGATACACACTCGCTTCGGCACGTTCATTGGCCAGGTGTTGGCGCCAGCGACGCAAATCTGCGGGTCGCGGCCGGCCTTCGGTGTCCATGCCGCGATCATCGCCCACCCTGGACAGGGCCCACACCGCAGGTAGGGGAACGCAAAAGACCCCGACCGCCGAGGGCGAGTGCGCGGGGCCTTTTGTGTGTTGTCGCGCTGGTTACAGCGGGATGTTCTTGTGCCTGCCGCGGCGCTGCGGCGCCTCGGCCAGTGCCTGCGTCAGCTTGCTGCGGGTATGCGCCGGGTCGATCTTCTCGTCGACCACGCCGATCTCGATCGCGGAATCCACACCGCCGGCGAGCTTTTCGTGCTCGTCGGCCAGCTGATCGTGCAACGCCTCACGCTCGTGGTCCGGCGTGGCGGCCAGCTTCTTCTTGTGCAGGATGCCGACGGCGGCCCTGGCGCCCATCACGGCCACCTCGGCGTCCGGCCACGCGAACACCTTCGTCGCGCCCAGTGAGCGCGAGTTCATCGCGATGTAGGCACCGCCGTAGATCTTCCTGGTGACCAGGGTGACCCGCGGAACCGTGCACTCGCCGAACGCGTGCAGCAGCTTGGCGCCGCGGCGCACCACACCGCCCCACTCCTGGTCCACACCGGGCAGGTAACCCGGCACGTCGACCACGTTCACGATCGGAATGCCGAACGCGTCGCACAGCCGCACGAAACGCGCTGCCTTCTCGGCGCTTTCAGAGTTCAGGCAGCCGCCCAGCCGCAGCGGGTTGTTCGCGATGACACCCACGGTCCTGCCGGACAGCCGGCCGAGGCCGATGACGATCGACGGCGCCCATTTACCCTGGAACTCGTCGAACGGTGCGTCGTCGTCGAGAAGCGCCTCGACGATCGGGTGCACGTCGTAGGCGCGTCGCGCCGATTCCGGAAGCAGCGCATGCAGGTCGATGTCGCCCGCTTCGGCCTTGGCGCGATCGAAATGACCCTGCTGGCAGAACAATCCGACCAGCCGGCGGCCGCGCTCGTAGGCGTCGAGTTCGTTGTCGGCGACGATGTGGCACACACCCGACTTCTTGTGGTGCGTGTCCGGGCCGCCGAGCGACGCCATGTCGACGTCCTCGCCGGTCACGCTGCGAACCACGTCGGGACCGGTGACGAACACCCGGCCTTCAGGGGCCATCACGACGACGTCGGTGAGGGCGGGCCCGTAGGCGGCACCGCCGGCCGCGAAGCCGACGACCACCGAGATCTGCGGGACGTAACCCGATGCGCGGATCATCGCCTCGAAGACCAAGCCGACCGCGTGGAGCGCCTTGACGCCCTCGGCCAGCCGCGCACCACCGGAGTGCCAGATACCCACGATGGGGCTCTGCTCGTCGATCGCGGTGTCGTAGGCGTTGACGATGTGCGCGCAACCCTCCACACCCATGGCGCCGCCCATGACGGTGCCGTCGGTGCAGAACGCGATGGTGCGCACGCCGTTGACGCTGCCGGCCGCTGCCAGCACGCCTGAGCGGTCCCGCTCGTGCAGCAGTTCCACGCTGCCGTCGTCGAAGAAGGTGCTCAGGCGCAACAGCGGATCGCGTGGGTCAAGCGATTCGCCGACGGCCTCGGGGGCCATGACTGTCATCGAGATCTCCTGTGCATCAGTACTTCCCGAAGGCGAGCGCGACGTTGTGCCCACCGAATCCAAACGAATTGTTAACTGCAAATTGGTAATTGCCGGGTCGAGGACCGCCGTGGACGACGTCCAGGTCGATCTCCGGGTCGAGATTCTTCAGGTTCAGCGTTGGCGGGATGACCCCGTTCTTCAACGCCAGAACGGTCAGGATGGACTCGACCGCGCCGACCGCGCCGACCGAGTGGCCGAGCGCGGACTTGGGTGCGTACACCGCAGGCTTGTGGCCGCCCATCGCGTTGTTGATCGCATGTGATTCGGCCACATCGCCGACCGAGGTCCCGGTCGCGTGCGCGTTGACGTGGTCGATGTCGGTGGGCTTGAGGCCCGCGAGCTGGATGGCACGCGTCATCGCGTGCCCGGCCTGCTCGCCGTTGGGATCCGGTGCCACCATGTGGTAGCCGTCGGAGGTGACGCTTGCGCCCATCAGCCGAGCCAAGATGTTCGCTCCGCGCGCCTTGGCGTGCTCTTCGGACTCGATGATCATCAGCGCGCCCGCCTCGCCGAACACGAACCCGTTGCGGTCCTTGTCGAACGGGCGGCAGGCACCGGCCGGATCATCGTTGGTGGTGGACAGCACGATTCGCATCTGTGCGAATCCAGCGATGGGCACCGCCTCGATCTTCGATTCGACACCACCGCAGATCGCGATGTCGGCCTCGCCGAGCACGATCTGCTGCCACGCGTGGGCGATGCCCTCGGAACCGGAAGCGCAAGCCGAAACCGGTGTGATGACACCGGCCTTGGCGGCACGCTCCAACCCGACAGCGGCCGCCGGTGAGTTGGGCATGTACTTCTGCACCGCCAGCGGGGACACCGCTCGCATGCCCTTCGCGCGCATGTCGTCGTACGCGAAGACCAACTCCTCGGTCGAACCCAGGCCCGTGCCGATCGACACCATCAACCGGCGGGTGTCCACCTCGGGTGTGCCGGCGTTCTCCCAGACTCGCCGCCCGAGCACGGTGGACATCTTCTGGAGGTATGACAGCCGGCGCAACTCCACTCGCGTGAGCTCACTGTCGAAGTCCTCGAGCAGATGGCCGCCGATGCGGACGGGCAGGTCGTATTGCTCGACGAACGGATCCTCGAGCTTACGGATACCGCTCTGCCCGGCCAGCAGCTTCTGCCACGTGCTATCCGCATCGGTTGCCAGGGCGGTCGTCATCGCGACACCGGTGACGACCACGTTGGGGAAACCCGCCCCCGTAGCGAGCCGCGTGTGTCCTCCCATTACTGCTCCGATGGTTCCTCTCGCTCAGTAACGGCCAAACGCCAGGGCGACATTGTGACCACCGAAGCCGAACGAATTGTTGACGGCGTACTGGTATTCGCCATAACGAGGCTCGCCCGCAACGACATCGAGATCGATCTCGGGATCGGGGGTCACATAGTTCA
This sequence comes from uncultured Actinomycetota bacterium, assembly GCA_963698965.1. GTDB lineage: Bacteria > Actinomycetota > Actinomycetes > Mycobacteriales > Mycobacteriaceae > Mycobacterium. The sequence goes on along the minus strand of CAVOSY010000009.1, from coordinate 47,700 downwards.
GTGTCGGCGGGATGACACCGTCGCGCAGCGTCAGCACCGTCAACACCGACTCGAGGGCACCGACGGCACCGATGGAGTGGCCGAGCGCCGACTTCGGCGCGTACACCGCGGCGTGCTCCACACCCGCGACGCGGATGGCGTTCGCCTCGGCCGTGTCACCGATGGGGGTGGCGGTGGCGTGCGCATTGACGTGGTCGATGTCCTTGGGATCCAACCCCGCGAGCTCGATCGCACGGGTCATCGCCCGCCCGGCGCGCACCCCATCGGCGGCCGGAGCCACCATGTGGAACGCGTCGGAGGTGATGCCCGCACCCATCAACCGGGCCAACGGCTTGGCGCCGCGAGCCTTGGCGTGCTCCTCGGTCTCGATGACCATGAGCGCACCGGCCTCGCCGAACACGAACCCGTCGCGGTCCTTGTCGAAGGGGCGCGAGGCGCCTGCCGGATCGTCGTTGCGGGTCGACATGGCACGCATCATCGAGAACGCCGCGATGGGCAGCGCCTCGATGCCGCCCTCGACACCGCCGCACACGGCGATGTCGGCGTCACCCATGACGATCTGGCGCCACGCGTGGGCGATGGCCTCCGAACCCGACGAGCAGGCCGACACCGGGGTCATGACCCCGGCGCGCGCTCCGAGCTGCAGGCCAACGACCGCGGCGGCGCCGTTCGGCATGATCATCTGAACGGCGAGCGGCGACACCTTGCGGGGGCCGCCCTCGTTCATCACGTCATAGGTCTCGACGATCTTCTCGCCGCCACCAAGACCGGTGCCGATGACGACCGCGAAGCGGTCATGGTCGACCTCGGGCGTACCCGCGCTGTCCCAGACCTGGCCACCGAGCAGCTTCGCCATCCGCTGGACATACGACATGCGTCGCATGTCCAGTCGCGTCATGTGATCGTCGACGGAGTCGACCAGGTGGCCGCCGATGCGGACCGGCAGATCCCACTTGGTGACGAACTCGTCCTCGAGAACGCGGATGCCACTTTCCCCAGCCAGCAAGCCCTTCCACGTGCTCTCGACGTCCGGCGCGATCGAAGTCGTCGCCGTGACGGCGGTCACCACAACACTGGGGAAACCGCCGTTAGCAGTGGAAGGCTTGGTCACTTGGTCTCCGAGATCTGCGCCCGAATGGCCGCCGCGGCCTCGGGGTTCTCTTCTTCGAGCTTCTGGATGTAGGTGACGACATCACCGACGGTGCGCAGACCCGCGAGGTCCTCGTCGGGGATCTTCACGCCGTACTTGTCCTCGGTCTGCACGGCGATCTCGACCATCGACAGCGAGTCGATGTCCAGGTCGTCGACGAACGACTTCTCCGGGGTGACCTCGGACGGCTCGATACCGGTGACCTCTTCGATGATCTCGGCGAGACCGGCGATGATTTCTTCCTGAGTGGCGGGCACAATGGCTCCTTCTAATTTGGTTGATACATGTCCTCCGCGGAGCGGAGAACGATTTCGAACAACGATCTGGTCGTTCCTTATGTGGTTGTACTGGTCAAGCGCGGAGCTAAATCTCAGCTAGCCCGTCCAGGTCAGCGGGGGACTTGACGGCGTACGTCGGCACCCCCCGAAGCTCACGTTTGGCGATGCCTGCCAAGGTGCCCGCTGGCGGGAACTCGACGATCGCCGTCACTTTGTGGTGACGCATGGTCTCGGTACATAAGTCCCAACGCACCGGCCGAGTCAGCTGCGACACCAGCTTGGTCATGGCGTCTGCCGCCGACGCGACGGGCTGGCCGTCCGCGTTCGACAGGAGTTTCGAGTTGGGCTCGGAGGTTGTTACACCCTCGGCTGCGCCGGCATAGGCGTCGGTGGCCGGAGCCATGAAGTGCGTGTGGAAGGCACCGGCGGTGGCCAGCTTGCGCACTCGCGCCTTCTCGGGCGGATCCTCGGCGAGCTTGTCCAGTGCGGACAGCGCGCCAGCGGCCACGATCTGACCGGCTGCGTTGCGGTTGGCCGGGACGAGATCCAGCGCCTCGAGGCGGGCCAGCACGTCGGCCTCGTCGCCACCGAGCACCGCGGACATCCCCGTCGGCTCGATCGCGCAGGCCTTGGCCATCTCCGAACCGCGGGTGGCGGCCAACTTGACTGCGTCGTCGGCGGCGATGACGCCGGCGATCGCGTATGCGGCGATCTCTCCGACCGAATGGCCGGCCACCGTGACGTCCTTGTCCGCGAACAGTCCGCGTCGCGTCAGTTCCTCGTGGGCCAGCAGCGTCGCCGCCACCACGAGCGGCTGGGTCACGGCGGTGTCGGTGATCTCCTCGGCGGTCGCGGTCGTGCCCAGGCGCACCAGGTCCAGGCCGCTGATCTCCGACCAGGCCGCGAGACGCTCGGCAGCGCCGGGCAGCTCGAGCCACGCGGCGAGCATGCCGGGGGTCTGGGAGCCCTGTCCGGGCGCAAGCAATCCAAGCACGTCTTTAAGAGAACACTGTGAAACCGGTTTTGCGCGGTGTAAGAGATGATGAACCTCGTCTTATCTTTTTGTAGGGACTCCACAAAACGGCATGTGATGCGACTTCATCGATACCGCTCCGCGACCTTGCGCTTCGCTTACTGGACAGCGGCGCGGGCGGGGAGGACCTCCTTGGGGCCCGCTCCAGCGGCATTTGACGTGCTCGGGTGGTGTGACTGACGTCCCAGTCGGCCCACCGTCGCGGCAACACGCAGCACATACGCGTCGCGTGGAAGTGTGGGATCGCGACCGGTGAAGTCGGCGATACGTTTGAGCCGGTAGCGCACGGTATTTGGATGAACGAACAATTTGCGGGCGCAGGCCTCGATCGCGCCGCCGGAGTCCAGGTAGGCGTCGAGCGTTTCGGTGAGCGCCGGACCGGCGTCGGCCAGCGGCCGCATCACCTCTGTTTCCAGTGCCGCGATCGCGGTCGCATCGCCCAGCAGTGCCCGTTCGGGCAGCAACTCGCGGGCCGATACCGGCCGGGGTGCCCCGCTCCAGCCCACGACGGCGTTCATCCCGGCTATCGCCTCAGTGGCGCTGATGTGCGCGGCCCCCAGCGTCGGGGCCGTTGGCCCGATCACCACCGGTCCCTCGGCGAAGACCCGGAGCAATTCGGTGAGGAACCTCTCGGTCGGCGAGAGCGGGCCGGAGATGATGGCCAGCAGCCACGTGCCGTGTACGTCGGACAGGGCGGCGCGGCCGTTTCGGTCGACGACGTCGTGGACGTCGTCGCTGGCGAGATCGATGCGGCCGGGCTGGGGGAGCCCGACGATCACCGTGGCGGGCGCCGTGGCGTCCCAGTTCAGCGCGGCGGCTTGCGACTGCAGCTCCGGACCGGTGTCCCCACGGACCACTGCGTCGACGACGTTGGCTTCCATCCGGGTGTCCCATGCGCCGCGGGCCTCGGCCTGGTCGGCGTATGCGGTGGCCGCGGCGAACGCCAAATCCCGGCTGTAACGCAGGATTCCGGCCGTCAGCGCGGCCAACTGCTCCTCCGAGCGGGCCAGCAGCGGCACCACTTCCTCGAAGAACTCCATCGTGATGCGGACCATCTCGACCGACTGGCGCAGCGCGATCCGCCGCCGAAGGTCCTGCGGCACCACCTCGAACGCCTGCACCGTGTAGCTGACGTTGCTCTGCGGATCACGCATCCATTCGACGAAGTTGACCACCGCCGCCTGCACCACCAGTTGCACGCTGGCGCGCTGCGATGCCTCCAGATCGGCGAAGAACGGCAATCGCTCCTCCATGGCGCGCACCGCTTCGGTGGAAAGCCGCCCCGAGTACTGCTTCAACCTGCGCAGCACCGACTCCGGCACCGTCTCCAGCACCTCGAGCGTGGACTTCGGCGGGATAAACCGATTGTCGGCCATCCCCAAAGGCTACGCGACTCTTCTGGAGGAATCCTCCAACGGTGCCGCGGTAATCAGGCGCTGCCGGTGTCCTTGTACGAGACGCCGGCGGCCATCACGTCGTCGATCTGGTACTTGCGGGCCGCGTCGACCGCGACCGATGCGTCGATGTTCCCGTCACGGGCGAGGCCCTCGAGGACCCCGACGACGACCGACTCCGCGTCGGTGTTGAAGTACCGGCGCGCCGCTGGGCGGGTGTCGGAGAACCCGAAGCCGTCGGTGCCCAGGGTGATGTAGGTGCCGGGCACCCACGGCCTGATCTGCTCGGGCACCGCTCGCATCCAGTCGGACACCGCGACCACCGGCCCGACGGCGTCGGCCAGCGCCTTGGTGACGAACGATGTGCCCGCTGGCCGCTCGGGATGGCGCAGCCGTTCCCTCTCTATTTCCACGCCGTCGCGGTTGAGCTCGCCCCAGCTCGTCACCGACCAGACGTCGGCTGCGACGTCCCACTCCTCGGCCAGCAGGTCGGCCGCGCGCAGCGTTTCGGGCATCGCCACGCCCGACGCCAGGATCTGCGCGACATGTGTGCGCTTCTCGGGCGCCTTGCGGTAGCGGTACATGCCGCGCAGCAGCGCCTCCACGTCGAGCCCCTCGGGTTCGGCGGGCTGCACGTACGGCTCGTTGTAGATCGTCACGTAGAAGTAGACGTTCTCCGGGTTCTCGCCATACATCCGGTGCAGGCCGCTCTCGATGATGTAGGCGATCTCAAAGGCGAACGCCGGGTCGTAGGCGACGACGGCCGGGTTGGTCGACGCCAGCAGCAGCGAATGCCCGTCGGCGTGCTGAAGGCCTTCGCCGGTCAGCGTGGTGCGGCCGGCGGTGGCGCCCAGCACGAAGCCACGCGCCATCTGATCTGCCGCGGCCCAGAACCCGTCACCGGTGCGCTGGAACCCGAACATCGAATAGAAGATGTAGATCGGAATCATCGGCTCGTTGTGCGTGGCGTACGACGTGCCGACGGCGGTGAACGACGCCGTGGACCCCGCCTCGTTGATACCTTCGTGCAGAATATGGCCGATTTCACTTTCCTTGTACGCCAACATGAGTTCGGCGTCCACAGCCGTGTAGAGCTGCCCGTTGCGGTTGTAGATCTTCAGGTTCGGGAACCACGAATCCATGCCGAACGTGCGGGCCTCGTCGGGGATGATGGGCACGATGCGCGGCCCGATCTCCTTGTCCCGCAACAGTTCCTTGAACGTGCGCACGGTCGCCATGGTGGTGGCGACCTCCTGGGTGCCTGATCCCTTCTTGAGCGCCTTGTAGGTGTCGCGGCCGGGCAGCGTCAAGACCTTGGACTTGGTTCGCCGCTCCGGAAGGAAGCCGCCGAGCGCACGCCGCCGCTCCAGCAGGTAGCGGATCTCCGCCGCCTCCGGCCCGGGGTGGTAGTACGGCGGCAGATAGGGGTTCTCGTCGAGCTGCTCGTCGCTGATCGGGATGCGCTGGCTGTCGCGGAAGTCCTTGAGATCTTGCAGCGCAAGCTTTTTCATCTGGTGCGTGGCGTTGCGGCCCTCGAAGTGCTTGCCCAGCGTGTAGCCCTTGATGGTCTTGGCCAGGATCACCGTCGGCTGACCCTTGTGCTCCATCGCCGCGCGGTAGGCGGCGTACACCTTGCGGTAGTCGTGGCCGCCGCGCTTGAGGTTCCAGATCTCCTGGTCGGACATCTTCTCGACCAGTTGCTTGGTGCGCGGATCGCGGCCGAAGAAGTGATCGCGGACGTAGGCTCCGTCGTTGGCCTTGTACGTCTGGTAGTCACCGTCGGGCGTGGTGTTCATCAGATTGACCAGTGCGCCGTCACGGTCGGCGTGCAGCAGGGCGTCCCATTCGCGTCCCCACACCACCTTGATCACGTTCCAGCCGGCTCCCCGGAAGAACGATTCCAGCTCCTGGATGATCTTGCCGTTGCCACGCACCGGACCGTCCAGGCGCTGCAGGTTGCAGTTGATCACGAAGGTGAGATTATCCAGGCCCTCCAGCGCCGCGACGTGAGCCAGGCCGCGGCTCTCGGGCTCGTCTGTCTCACCGTCGCCGAGGAACGCCCACACGTGCTGGTCAGAGGTGTCCTTGATGCCCCGGTCGTGCAAGTAATGGTTGAACCGGGCCTGGTAGATCGCATTCATCGGGCCCAGGCCCATCGACACCGTGGGGAACTCCCAGAAGTCCGGCATCAGCCTCGGGTGCGGGTAGGACGGCAGTCCGCCGCCGGGGTGGCTGTGCTCCTGCCGGAAGCCGTCGAGCTGGTCGGCGGTGAGCCGGCCCTCGAGGAAGGCGCGGGCGTAGATGCCCGGCGAGGCGTGGCCCTGAATGAAGATCTGATCGCCGCCGCCGGGGTGGGACTTGCCGCGGAAGAAGTGGTTGAACCCGACCTCGTACAGCGCCGCCGACGATGCGTAAGTCGAAATATGGCCTCCCACACCGACTCCCGGGCGCTGCGCCCGGTGCACCATGATTGCGGCGTTCCATCGGATCCAGGCCCGGTAGCGTCGCTCGACGTCCTCGTCGCCGGGAAACCACGGCTCGAGTTCGGTCGGAATGGTGTTCACGTAGTCCGTCGATGTCAGCGCGGGGATGGCCACCCGCTGTTCGCCGGAGCGTTCCAGCAACCGCAACATGAGGTAACGCGCCCGCGCAGGCCCTGACCGCTCCAGCAACTCGTCGAACGACTCAAGCCATTCGGCGGTCTCCTCCGGATCGATGTCGGGCAGATACGATGCGACGCCTTCTCGAATCACTCGGACCCGGTCGGGTTCGGCTGTGGTGCTGGAGTTTTGGGCCAGGTCGTGGCGCACGAACTCGGTGGTCAACTTCCGCTCCTTGTTAGGCGGTGTAGGTCGCTTCGCGATCGGCGAAGCGCCTATATCGTCCCCCCATCGTGCCCCACTTGCGCCGCTGGGGGTGCGGAGTGGAATGAACCCGCGATCGCCGGTCCGAACCGGTAACGTCTGCAGACGATGCTGACCGATGGGCTGTCGCATAAGCGGCTGAGGATCGCGGCCCTGGTGCTGGGCATTCTGGCCGCCACGGCGATGATCATCGTCGGCTGTACCAGCGTCACCAAGGGCAGCCCGTCGATCGACAAGGCCGATGCACCCGTTTATCGCGCGTCCGTCTCGGAGTCGATGGTGGAGTCGGCCGAAAGCTCGAGCTCCCGCGAATCCGAACGTCAGGCGTCGCTCACGACGCAGGCGATCCACACGTCGTGTGAAGCATTGAGTTCATCCAGCGTCGACGCCATCACCGCGGTGAACAACTACGTCGACGCCTTTAATCGGAACGCCGCCGATGCGGGTGCCAAGGCCGGTCCCGCCATCGACGCGCTCAACCACAGCGCTGATCTGGTCGCACGCAGCGTGTCCGACGCGCTTGCCCCGAACCTGCGCGATGCGCTGAACGCCTGGGTAGACGCATCCAGGGGCCTCGCGGCCGCGATCGCAGGCAACTATGGGCCGGACGATTTCAACGCGGCGATCACCAAGCTGAACGACAACAAGACCACCGCGCTGAACATGTGCGACGCGGCATATCGATGAACCTGGCAACCATGCGTCGGCGTTCGGGCCCCGGCGTGCGACGATAGGGCTCGAACATTCGGCGCGCACGCGCGCCCGAGCTGGCTGAAGGAGGACCGACCGTGGTCGCGGCGGATGACGCCCCGAACTACGCCCGCAGACTGGGCATCCAAAAAGATCAGGTTGTACAGGAATTGGGCTGGGACGAGGACGTCGACGACGACATCCGGGCCGACATCGAAGAAGGTAGCGGTGGCGAGCTGCTCGATGAGGATGCCGACGAGGTCATCGACGTGGTGCTGTTGTGGTGGCGCGACGGCGACGGCGACCTCGTCGACTACCTGATGGACGCGATCACGCCGCTGGCCGACGACGGCGTGATCTGGGTCGTCACCCCCAAGACGGGCAAACCCGGCCACGTTCAGCCCGCTGAGATCGCCGAATCCGCGCCGACAGCAGGCCTGATGCAGACGTCGTCGGCCAACCTCGGTGACTGGATCGCGAGCAGGCTGGTGCAGCCGAAGTCCAAGGCGGCGGGCAGGCGCTGAGTGCTCGACGTCGGCACCGAAGCGCCGGACTTCACGCTCAAGGACCAGAACGGCCAGGCCGTCACGCTGGGCAGCTTCCGCGGAGTCAAGAACGTGCTGCTGGTGTTCTTCCCGCTCGCGTTCACCGGAATCTGCCAGGGCGAGCTGGACGAGATCCGCGACCGCCTGCCGTCCTACGAGAACGACGACACGGCCACGCTGGCGATCTCGGTGGGGCCGCCGCCGACCCACAAGATCTGGGCGACGCAGAGTGGCTTCACGTTTCCCGTGTTGTCGGACTTCTGGCCGCACGGTGCGGTGGCGCAGTCCTACGGCGTGTTCAACGACGACGCCGGCTTCGCCAACCGCGGCACGTTCGTGGTGGATCGCTCGGGCGTCATCCGGTTCGCCGAGATGAAGCAGCCTGGGGAGCCGCGCGATCAATCGGTGTGGACGGATGCGCTCAAAGCGCTTGAGTCGGGTTGACGGATTTCCGCCCGCACGTCATCGGGCGGTAGCCTGCCCGGCAAGGGGCGCGTAGCTCAGTGGTAGAGCTCTGGTTTTACACACCAGCGGTCGGCGGTTCGATACCGTCCGCGCCCACCAAGGTCATTGCAGGTCAACGCCCGTATGTCCGACGTCGGCTCGCGGAGGCTGACGGCTGCCGGGTGCCCAGGACCCAACTAATGTCCCAACTGACCGCCCGGCGCAGCTCTAGGCGGTCTCCGTTGGTTTGCGCGAAGTCTGGTCTCGGCGTTGACGAATCTCAGAGACAAGCCCGTCGTACCCTCTTCTGAGTAGCCGTAGCGACTTGAAAGGATCGTCGTCGATGTGGTCGATTGGTCCGAAGAGATCCCGAAGCGGCATGGCCTCGATTTGCTCACGGGTCAGTGTCCCCGGTGCGCCTTCTTGGTAGTAGCGCTGGTCTTCAGGCAGGTGATTGAGGTTGGCGGGCCTCCAGTTGCCCAGCGGCCATGATTCCCCGGATGGATCTATCAACTCATAGCTGCGCCGCTGCATCCTGAGCAGCTTGGTCCAGTGCTCGCGACGAATCCCGATCGGAGCCCCAAAGATTGGCGTCGGCTCTAGATAGCCCGGTCGTTTGTCATCGAACCGGAACACCATCAACGAACTTCCCGCGTTGCGAACCGCTGCGTCCAGCGTCGCAGAGGCCAACTCGTTTTCGCCTAGCGACTTTACGTTGGCCGCTAACCGAAGTGTGACCTCACGCCCGCGCTCACGACAGATGAGGGCGAACCCCTCGGCAGCGCGTACCCGCTGTGTGACGACATAGTTGTCGACTCGCCACTTTTCGTGACCCGTGGCCCCGTTGAGCAGGATCTTGCGAATCTCCCTAAGAACGTCTTCGTCGTTCTTGATGTAAGCCTGGGTAGCACTTCGAATTTGAAGAAGCCAGGTGTCCCGCTTCTCTGCCTTTAAGGTCACTGTGCCATCGCCACTAATTTCGACTGGCGGATGGCCACCGAGAGGAAGCTTCCGCCCCATTCCGCGGCGAGACCCCACTCGCCCTCAGAATGATAAAGTTGGTCAGCTATAGGCTGGTCTTTGCTGACGTCTGCTGTGATCCTACTGTGAGTCCTTGTCGAACCGTCCGATGGTGCCGGGTTCGACCTGCTGCACGACCGGCGTCCACGCCGCCCAATAGCCTCCGGGACGCGACTTCAGATAGTGACGGTATTCGCGACTCTTGCTCTGGAAAAACACAGCGAATCTTAAATCGCCAGCTCTACGGGTGTCACGCGAATCCAGGATTAAGCTCCCGGAGGGAATCTGCGCGCCAAGCCATCCACACCAGTTAGCTCTTCTCAGCCGCCCAGCGAGCCTGGGACGCTCTTCGAGCTACCTCCGACCTCTGCTCAGGAGTAAGTTTTCCGCAGCACCCCGCGCCCTGCCTCCCTTCAGACCACCCTAGCGGCCCAGTGCCACGGCAGCGGGCGCAGTGACTTTCCACGGTCATCACCCGAACAGCGACGCGCCCACCGCGCGCAACTCGTCGGCCTTGACGTCGGCAGTAGATCGACAGCGCCACCGCCGGGTCGTGGCCGTGCCACGCCGGCGACGATGTGCGGCGGGTGGCCCTGGTCGAGCATGAGGCTGACGCTGGTGTTGCGCAGGCCGTGCAGCTTGATCCGGCGCAGCCCCGCCCGTGCGCGCAACCGCTGGAACTCGTCGGTGTAGGACTCGGGCCGCAGCGGTGTGCCGTCCTCATGCACCGCCACCAGGCGGTCATCGGACCACCCGACGCCGAGCGCCAGGGCCTCGGCCCGCTGGCGCTGGCGCAGCGCCCGCAGCGCCTCGGTCACGTCGGCCGGTAGCGGCAGATCGCGGCGGCTGCGGCGCGACTTGGGCGCACCCTCTACCGCCTCGCCGCCCACGGCGACCCGGCCGCGCCGGACCGACAGCGTGCCGGTGTCGAGATCGACCGCGCTCCACCGCAGGCCGAGCACTTCGGAGCGGCGCAGGCCGTAGCAGGACAGCAGCCAGCACGCGAACAGCCGGTGATCGCGCACCGACTCGCGGAACTGGCCGACCTCGGCCAGGGTCCACGACTTGGCCGTGGGCTCGGTGCCGGGGGAGTCCTCGGCGGGCGGGTCGGCGTCGTCGGGGTCGGCGTCCTTCGGTCGCTCGACCAACGCAATCACGTTGCGCGGCAACACACCCTGATCGACGTAGCTCTGGACGACCGCGCCGAACGTCGTCAGGGTGGACCGGACGGTCTGCGGGCTGAGACCGCGTTTCTCGGCGGTGGCGGCGGTCTCGGGCTCGGCGGGTGCGTACACACCCCGCCGCAGGCGGGTGACCCGCCCGGTGGCCAGCAGCGCGGACAGGGCCGAGTGCACGTCGCCGCCGGGCAGCGCGGCGGCGAGGTCGGCGGCGGTGATCCCCTCGGGGTGTTCGGACACCAGCGCGACCACCCGGCCCGCCAGCGAGTCGGCCCGGTAGTGGCGTCGGCGACGTGCGCGCCTCGGTCAGCATCCACCGCACCAGGGCGTCGCCGTCGGCCTTGGTGAGCTGCCTGCAGCTTCTTGCCGCCGAGGTAGCGCCGGACCGGTTTCAGGTCCATCTCGTAGCTGTAGAGGGTCACGCGCCGGATGCCGCGCCGACCGGCCAGCCACTCGTCGCACGCCTCGTCGACGGTGATCGTCTAGCTGGCGGACGTAGGTGCCCTTCGCGACCTCGCTTGTGATGCGGCGGAACTCTGCGCGCGCCTCGGCCAGCGTGCGGAAGGTGAACCGGCGCCGGTCCCGGCTGCCGTCCGGCTTGATGCCGACATCGGCGCGGAACTCGTAGCTCATCGCGCCGTTCTTGGCCGTGCGTTTCGTGATCGGCTCGGCGCGGCGGGTGCGCCGCTTGGTCTGCCGCTGGCCCTCGGCGTGATCGGCAAGCCGGTCAAGGTCCATGGGGTCGATGGTGGTCATTTACTTGCGTCCTTTCGTGGTTTGCCGCGGAGTTCGCCACTGCGGAGAAAACTGTCGTCGTCGGGGGATTGTTGGCGTCGCGCGGTTGCGGCCTTGCGCCAACCACGCACCGTTTCCTCGTTGGCGTCAAAGTCGACCAAGCCTGCTCGCTTCATGCCCGCAGCGATGTAGCCGTTCATCGGGCTCTTGTAGTTATCGACGGTGGGAAGTTCGTCCTTGCCATACGCTTCGCGCGCCAGACGCGTCACTTCGCGGAGGAAATCGTCTGTCAGCTTTGTGGGTCGGCCCGGTCTGCGTACCGCCGGCTGAACGACCTCATGCGTTATCTCGAATCCTGGAATCTGTGGATCCATTGCGGCGGCAGCAAGCCCAGCAACAGGAACCGCCTTGAGGTCGGCATTAGTAATCGGCACATCGCCGAGTGCGCTGGGTGAATGGATCCGCAGGTCGACTACCTGCGATTTGCCATCCTCATCCGGCACAACACGCACGATGAACTTGAAGGGCCAGCCTGACAGTGTCAGCGCCACTCGCCATCCGGGGAGCATGCGCCCGACCTTGAGTGGATTGCTGAAATCATCTGGGTTGTCGCGTAATTCGGTCACATAGTCCGGTGGCAGCGGTTCAAAGCTCACGACATCGCCGCGCTTCGTGCCGAGCTGTATGAAGTCCAGCGCATTCCGCTTGGGGGGTGGGTTCTTTGGCGGCATAGTTTCTCACCCTACGTTAGGGTGGAAAAACCTGCAACACTTCTGTGCATGACGACGGCACAAGACAGCATGGCGCCGCTCACTCTGGACGATCTTCGGCGTGAGGGCACGACGGTAAGCGTCGAACGCTCAGGCCAATACTTGGGCGTTTCAAGAGCTTTCGCCTATCAGATGGCCCGAGAGGGTCAGCTACCGACGATCAAGCTCGGCACCCGCCGCGTCCGCGTTCCAACATCGGCGCTTCTGCGGCTGCTCGAAGGCGGCGACGTCGACGCGTTGCTAAGGCGGGTGGAGCCGGCGACGCGGCCCCACCGTTATCGCGGCCGGGGGCACACCGCGGCCAAGGAGGCCGCTGACGACGAGTCGCCGTAGCGCCGAAACCGCCAGCCGCACAACAACAAACAGAAGTGAACAACTAAGAGACGATGCACCGCCCGGCCGAGGAACCCGAGCGGTGCCCTATCGAAGGTCAACTTGGATGACCCAACGACAACAGCAGAATACCTCCTCGCGCGACGGCGGTTGCGGCCAAGAAACGACGAAGGCGGACCCCGGCACGGCACTGGTGTTGGCGTGGCGGCGTCCCGACGTGCCCAACCTTGAACCCGTCGACCACGCGATGACCGCGATGTGGCTGGCCTGGCGTGCCCGTGGATGCGCCCAGCGGATCGGGGAACTGTCATGAAAGCCCGCGCAATCGAGGTGGTCGTCGACGCGCTACGCGCTAACGGCAAGATGGTCAAAGACCTTGGCGGCGACCGCTACGCGGCCCAGTGCCCAGGCCACGATGACCATGACCCGTCGCTGTCGATCAGCCTTCGCAAAGACGGCAAGGGTGTCGTGATCTACTGCCACACCGGCTGCGACTACCGCCACGTCCTCGTCGCGGTCGGGCTGATCGAGGGCGACCTGTTCGACGACCCCCAGATGCGGCACGCCTACCGGCCCACCAACACCTACCGTTACAGCGACGGGCGGCGGGTACACCGCAAACCGGACAAGTCGTTTCCGCAATCGGGCAACACCAAAGGATCGGCGCTGTTCGGCGTGGAGGAGATCGGCGACGCCGAACTCGTCTTCGTCCCCGAAGGCGAGAAGGACGTTCTAGCCATACGGGCGGCCGGTGGTGTCGCCGTGTGCTCGGCGATGGGCGCGGGGAAGGCGCACCTAGCCGACTGGTCGGCGCTGACGATGGATGTTGTTGTCGTCGCCGACCGTGACGAACCCGGCCGAAAGCATGCCGCCGACGTTGCTTCACTTCTCACCGGTATTGCCCGCTCGATCCGAACGGTGCGGGCCGCGGTCGGTAAGGACGCTGCCGACCACATCGCCGCCGGCCTGGGGCTGCACGAATTCGTGCCCGTCGGGCTACACGACACGGCCACCAACAACCAACACCCCGACGATTCAGGCGAACCACCAGGGGGCATCGAACACACCGCCCACCTCGGCATGGCCGTCGAGCTGGCCCGCCGACACAACCGCAAGCTGCTGCACGTCCACGGCATCGGCTGGCACTACTGGGACGGCACACGCTGGGCCGCCGACGACACCGGCGCCGCCCAGCGCGCCGTCTACGCCACCCTCGGGGCGGTGTGGCGGGACGCGTTCACCGCCAGCCCGGAACGGCGCAAGGAAATCGCCCGCATGGTCACCCAATGCGAAACCGCCAACGGTGTCCTCGGGGTGCTCACCCTCGCCCGTGCGCTGCCCGAGTTCGCCGCAACCGTGCGCGACCTCGACGCCGACCCGTGGCTGCTCAACTGCGCCAACGGCACCCTCGATCTGCGCACCGGCGAGCGACGCCGCCATGACCCGGCCGACCGCATCACGAGAATCACCAACGCCGCATATCGGCCCGACACCCGCAGCTCCGAGTGGACGCAGTTCCTTGAGCGCATACTCCCCGACGCCAACGTGCGCGGCTACGTGCAACGCGTCATCGGCCTCTCGCTGCTCGGCGAAGTCAACGGCGACAAACAGCTCGCACCCATCTGCTACGGCGACGGCGCCAACGGCAAATCCACATTCAGAGAGACCATCTGCCACACGCTCGGCGATTACGCCAGCGCCGCCGACCCAAGCCTGCTCATCATGCGGCGCGGCGACGTGCACCCGACCGGCCAAGCCGACTTACTCGGACGGCGACTAGTCACCACCACCGAAACCGAGCAGGGAGCGCGCCTCGACCTGGCGCTGCTCAAACGGCTTACCGGCGGCGACAAACTCAAAGCGCGGTTCATGCACAAAGACTTCTTCGAGTTCACGCCGTCACATCTACTGCTGATGTTCACCAACCACAAGCCGGTGATCGACGACGACACCGAAGCGGTGTGGCGGCGCATACGTGTCATTCCGTTCACCGTCACGATCCCCCAAGACGAACGCGACGGCGACCTCGGCGACCGTCTACTCGCGCACGCCGACGCAGTGCTCACATGGATCATCGACGGGTGGAACGCCTACCGGCGCGGCGGCCTCGCCGAGCCACCGGCGGTGCTGCTGGCAACCGGCGACTACCGCGACGAATCAGACACCATCGGCCGGTTCATCAACGAACGCTGCCATACCGGCGGCGCGCAGTCGTCAAGCACCACCGCCGTGCTGTGGCACGCATTCGCCAAGTGGTGCACAGACGAGGGAACCACCACCAAGATCGGCAAGCGCGAATTCGGTCGCGAACTCGACCGCAAAGGATTCGAGTGCGACCCAGCAACCCACGGATGGCGCCGCCGCCGCATCTGCCTACGCCACAACAACGACGACAACGACGACCACCAACTTGAACCAAAACCACGACTACCTGCGCAAAACAAGTAACTCAAGTTTCCAACGTTTACCCCCTACACACGCGCGCACAAGAAACTAACGTCGCAAACTTGAATTACTTTCAACCCCCACCGCCGCCGCGGCGCCAATCCGCCCGGCTGCACCGGCCGGGTACAGAATTGAAACGTGGGCAAGCGCAAGACCGGGCCGAAGATGGCCCACTACGCAAGCCGCGCTCACGCTGAGCAGGCTGTCACTCTCCGGGCGCGTCAGTGGACGTTGCAGGAGATCGCCGACCATCTCGGTTATGCGAGTCGCGGCGCTTGCCGCAATGCGATCGAGCGCGAGTTGGCCCGCACCGCGCCGGAGGCGACACCGGACGCCGCCCGTCGCTCGTTACTGGACTCGGCGCGCTACACCTCCCGGCGCTGGCACGACGCGTTCGAGAACGCCGTGGCGGCTCGTGACATCGAGGCGATGGCGAACGCCCATCGTGGTCTGTGCCGGGACCGCGACCATGTGGCGAAACTGACCGGTGCCTATGCGCCGGAAAAGGCCGAGCTGGACGTGACGGTGTCGGTGGTGGAAGACACCCGGCGGCGGCTGCTGGCGAAGCTGGAGTCTGAGAAGTCGGCGCTGCCTGTGGTTGAGGCTGAGGTGGTGGAGGTCACGGCATGACGACTGGCAGGGTTAGCCTGGCTGATTGCGTTAACGCGGCGTCGGATGTGCTGGCCGCTGTGGAGGCCGGCACCCTGCGGCCGGGCGAGGTTGAGCGCCGCGCCGTCGAAGAGATGCGCCGGCAGTTCGGTCAGGTGAACGGGCCTGGTGATGCGTGCTGGGAATTGCACGTTGATGTGTGCCGCCAGGTGTTCGAAGCCGGCGGCCTATCCGCCGATGAACTTGCCGAGTGGGTGGCTGTGGCGCGGCGCCGCGAAGGTTTGCCGGACACCTGAACACACCCGCTCAAACAGCGCGTTTCGTTAACGCTTGGGTCATTGGTGGCCCACTGGCGGGCCCCGTGGCGGGCATCATCGCGGGTCGTCGCAGGTCAGCCGTGGCGGGTAACCCTGTGACCGCTTGACGGGCTATCCGGTGGCACCGGGTTTGTGTGTTTGCTGGACACGTGATCCGACCGGCTCATTGAACATGTGCCGTTTCGCCTCACCCGGCACGCCGCCCGAGGGCCGCCAAGGGTGTCCACGGCGACGGACACCCCTCTGGGCGATGATGAACCGGTGACCGCGACACTCACTGCTAGCCTGGCCGCCACCTTGATCGACGTCGCGGCGTTGATCCGTGCCCGGAGCCGGCAGCGCCCGGCGACCCCTGCCGCGCTGGCTAAGCGCATCGTGCCCGGCTATGCGATCACGCCGACCGTTGCGCTGATCAGCGACACGCTGACCGAGGCGATCACCGCACCGGATCGGCGCATCATCATCTCGACGCCACCACGCACCGGCAAGAGCGTGCTGGCCTCGGTCGTCGCGGCGGTGTGGGCGCTGTCCGCAGACCCTGACGCATCAATCATCGTGAAGTCATACGCCGACGAGCTGGCCGAGGAGCACAGCCGAGAGGCGCGGCGGCTCATCGCCGACCATGCTGACCTCCTCGGCGTCGAGCTGGCGCAGGACAAGTCCGCGGTCGGGCGCTGGCGTGTCCAGGGCCGCCGCGGCGGCATGCTGGCGGGTGGAATCCTCTCCGGTACAACAGGTTTCGGCGCCGACCTGTTGATCCTCGACGACCCGATTAAGGGTGCCGCTGAGGCTGACAGTGCCGCGCATCGCCGACGGCTGCTCGCCGAGTTCCGCGCCTCTCTGCTGTCGCGGCTGCATCCGGGAGGTAGTTGTGTGCTGATCACGACCCGGTGGCATCCGCAGGATTTGGCGGGTGTGTTGCTGGCCGAGGAACCTGGTCGCTGGTCGGTGATCAACATTCCGGCGGTGGCGGAGGCGGGCGTGCCCGACGCGCTGCACCGCGATCCGGGTGTGGCGATGGTGTCGGCGCTGGGACGCACCGCGGAGAGCTTCGCCGAGATCAAGCGGGCGGTGGGGTCGCGGGCGTGGGCTGCGTTGTATCTCGGGGTGCCTGCCGCGCCGGAGGGGAACTTGATCTTGGCTGAGTGGTTGGACGGGCATCGGCGTCCGGCGGCGCCGTCGCGTCCGGTGCGGACGGTGGTGTGCGTTGACCCGGCCGATTCGGGGGAGGGGGATGCGACTGGCATCATCGGCGCGTCGCTGGCCTCCGACGGCACGGTGTGTCTGATCGCCGACGCCTCCGAGCAACTGACCTCCGACGCGTGGGCGAATAAGGCGGTGGCGACCGCGATCGCGTTGGGCGCCTCGGCGATCGTCGTGGAGGGGTTTAGCGCGGCCACGACCTATTCCCGGCTTCTGTCGGAGGCGCTGGCGCGTCAGTCCCCGCCGCATCACATCGCCGTGTCGACGTGGCCGCCGAAGGGCCGAACCCGCGTCGGTGACGCCCTGGCTCGCTCGGCGGGACTGCTGGCCGCGCTGGAGAACGGCGGGTGTGTGATCGCCGGTCATTTACCCGACCTGGAGGCGGCGATGGTCGGCTGGCAGCCCGGGGCGCACCAACCGGACAGCGTGGCGGCGGCGGTGATCGCGTTCGATGTGCTCTTCCAGGGCGTCGGTCAGCGGTATGTGATCGCCGCCCCCGTCGGCGTGGCCGATCGTCGCGCGTCGACGCGCGGTGGTTTCGCCGACCGTCTCGGTTCACGGCGTCCGGCGGTCGATGCCCTGGTGGCCGAGTCCGCCGCCCGCAAGCGTGCTGAGGCGGCGGGCACCGACCCCGACGACGAGCCGGAAGTGGCCGAGGCTGCGCGGCTGGTGTCGATGTCCGGTTACCTGTCCCGCCGCACCGGCGGTGCCGGGTCGACCCCGTTCGGGCCGGGCTACGACCCACTGGCCGGGGTCCGCTGGCGGTGAGCCACAGCAGCCTTCGGGTGTATGGCGTGTGGGTGGGCCGCCCGCTGCACTGCAGCCGTCGGCTAACGATTGCCGTATGAATCCCTGGCTGTCCGACCAAGAGGTCCACCCGCTAAACGTGCTGTGACCCAGCCATTTTGACACCTGCATGTAGTGCTCGCCGTTGGAAAGGCTCATGATGGCGAACGCATGCCGCAGGTCATGCCAGCGCGAAAGGGTTCAACTTCAGCGCTTTCAAGGCCGGTTGCAAATACCGCTTGTAGACGTTGGAGCAATCAATCGGCTCGGCCTACTCATAGCGGGCCATCTTGTCAGCAACGTCGCGGGCCACCGGCCTTGGCGGCTTGCAGGCTCAAGCCGGCCAAGAAACAGCGGAGACATGGCCGCCACATCACTCGCATCGTCTTGGACGTAGGAGCACGCCACAGCTCGGCCGTCGACTCATCCAGCAAACGAAAGCCTATCGGACAGAACTTGCGTGATCGATTTGCCCAGCGAATTGCGCAGGGGCGCGGCGATGTAATAATGTTTGCCACGGCTCCGGGTGCGGGGCAACTCACTAGCGGTTGGCTAGGAAGGTACGCGGTGTCTAGTCTTGCGTGGTATGCCGGTCGCGCGGCGGCTATGTCGCCCCACGAGATGGTGTGGCGTACCACGCGCGTTAGCCACAGCTCGGTGGCGGTTTGGGTTTCTCGGGTGAACAGCAACAGCCGTGCGATTGTCGATGGAAACTACGACCGTAACCGATTATCGCTGGCGAGTCGTCGCAGGCACCAGGATCGATCACCGTGTGGCAAGCAGCGACCCGAAATGGATCGGCAAACCGCGATACACCGAGATAGCGTTCGATCACCCGATTCCTGGCCGGACCAGAACCCGATCGGTACCGGAATTGCGGGGCGGGGCATTCGAGGCGGGCATCAGAGCGATCTCTGTGGCCAGCGCGGCGTACGGGCACGCCGACGGGCTCGTGGTGACGCTCGGCGCCGAGGATCGCGAGCTGATCATCGACCCGGCAACCGACCGAGGTCCATCCGCAGATGCCGGCACTGAGGGGGTGGCATCGTTCGCGTTCGATTGATTCCTGTTCGTGACGCCCAGGCCGACGCGCGCCTGCTGGAGCGGTGGGCGAAGCTGGAACGGGACGCGCTTGAACCCAACCCGTTCTTCGCGCCCCAGATGGTGCTGCCGGCGGCCCGCCACCTGGAGGACGGCCAGGCGGTGCAGCTGCTGATGGCCGAGCAGGGCGGCGAGCTCCGGTTCCTCATGCCGGTGTCGGGCGGGACCGCCCGGTGGCCCGTGCCGGCCGCCGCGCTGCGGGCGTGGAGGCACGACTACTGCTTCCTCGGCACCCCGCTGCTGGCGGCCGACGGCGACCCCGACCGGGTCTGGGCGGCGGTCATCGGCCACCTCCGGCGCGGCTCCCCGGCGTCCCTGCTGGTCGTGCCCTTGCACCCGACCCAGGGTCCGGTGGCGGCGGCGCTCCACAGGACCGGCCTGGGGGCCGGGCTCGGGATCCGCCGCAGCCCGGCCGTGCAGCGCGGGTTCGTGCTTCGCCGCCCCCAGCCCAGCTACGCCCGCGAGTGGATATCCCGCAAACACCTGGCCAACATGGCCCGGCGTCGCCGCCAGCTGGGCCGTAAGGTGGGCGCGGAAGTCGCGACGGTCGACCGCGCGGCCGCCGGCCTGGACGGGGCCATCGAGCAGTTCCTGACGCTGGAGGCCAAGGGCTGGAAGGGCCGGATCGGGACCGCGCTGGCGTGCCGACCCGGGGACGACCGGTTCTTCCGCGAGATGAGCCGCGGCTTCGCCGACCGGGGGCGGCTGATGTTCCTCAGCCTGGAGGCCGGCACCCGAGTGCTGGCCCAGAACACCGCCCTGGTCGGCGGCGAGGGTCTGTTCGGCTTCAAGCGGGCCTACGACGAGGACTTCGCCCGCTGGTCGCCCGGCTCGCTGCTGGACCTCGACGTCCTCGACTGGTTCCACCAGCAGGCGCCGCTGGCCTGGTTGGACACCTGCTCCGCCCCCGACGATGGGACCGGCGCGACGACCTTCGGGGACCGTCGCGCCATCTGCACCCTGGCGATCCCGCTCAGCCCCCTGGGCAACGCCGCCGCGGCGATTCTCCCGGCCGCCATCGGGACCCGCCGCCGTCTCCGAACCACCAGGGCGGGCGAGCTGGTGCGCTGGCGCCGGCGCGCCAGGGAGAGGGGCTGAGGGGCATGCGGATCGCCTGCGTCGGCGGCGGCCCGGCCGGGCTGTACCTGGCCATCCTGATGAAGCTGCGCGACCCGGGTCACGACGTCGTCGTGCTCGAGCGCAACCCGGCCGGCGTCACCTGCGGCTGGGGGGTGGTGTTCTGGGACGACCTGCTGGAGGCGCCTGCGGGCCAACGACCCGCCGACCGCCGACGCCATCGGCGCCGCGGCCTTCCGCTGGGTCGACCAGCACGTGCTGGTCGACGGCCAGCTGGCGGCCAGCCTGGCCGGGTACGGCTTCAGCATGCGCCGCCAGCGGCTGCTCGACATCCTCACCGCCAGGGCGCTGGAGCTCGGCGTCGACGTGCGTTTCGAGACGGAGGTCGAGGACCCCGCCTTGCTGGACGCCGACCTGGTGGTGGCCTGCGACGGCGTCAACAGCCGGCTCCGGCGCCGGGACCCCGACCGCTTCGGGACCCGGATCGACACCGGCCGCAACCAGTACATGTGGCTGGGCACGACCAGGGTGTTCGACGCCTTCACCTTCGCCTTCGTGCGCACCGAGGCCGGCTGGATCTGGTGCCACGCCTACGGCTTCGACGCCACCACCAGCACCTTCATCGTGGAGTGCTCGCCGGAGACGTGGGCCGGGCTGGGATTTGGGCGGCTCGGCCTAGAGGAGAGCATCGCTCGCCTGGAGGGCCTGTTCGCGCGCCAGCTCGACGGCCACCGCCTGGTCGCCCAGGCGCCCGACCGGGACACGGCGCCCTGGCTCGCGTTCCGGACGGTGACCAACCAGCGCTGGCGCCATGGCAACCTCGTGCTGGCCGGCGACGCCGCCCACACCACCCACTTCACCATCGGGTCGGGCACCAAGCTGGCCATCGAGGACGCGATCGGGCTGGCCGGCGCCCTCGGCGCCCACGACGACCTCGGGTCGGCGCTGGCCGCCTACGAGCGCGAGCGCAAGGCCGCGCTGCTGCTGTTGCAGCGGGAGGCCCGCAACAGCGCCCGGTGGTTCGAGCACCTACCCCGCTACATCGACCTGGGTGCGCCCCGATTCGCCGTCCTGCTGCACCAGCGTCGCTCCCAGCTGCTAACACGCATGTCGCCCGCTGGCTACTACCGGCTGCGGCGCACCACTGCCGTGTTGCAGCGGCTGTGGCACTGGGCCAGCTCCCGGCGCCGGTCAGGGACGATATCGCCGCTCCGACCGGCGCTTACCACGTCCGCGCGTCAGGCTGGTCGAGGATCATCCAAGACGGCACGTTCCCACCGGACCTCGGGGCGCTGACTGTGCATGCCGCCGTACATAAGGTGCGTGGCTTCAAATGCAGGGCAGCGCTTAGCTCATACCCACAGTTGCATCATCGGCCCGCGCCAGCTCCCCTGGTGGCGCGCCGCTTTCTTGCCAAGGAATGTCCGGGTGATACACCCTTACTCTGATTGCTAAAGCCAAGTCGGCCGGTCATCCTTCCTGGGGACGAGGGCCCTTTGTGCCGGGCGCCCAAGCCCGCCGAGGCGATCGCCGAAGTGATCGCGATGCTTATCGATGCCGCACCCAGGCCCTCGCATCGACAGCCGTTGCCTTGGCGTCCACCATCGAGTCGACAATCGACTCCGGGTTTGCGGCTGCTACGCGACTTTATCGAGAAGACCTCCGGCGCTTAACGCCCCCGGCCGGACGACGCGCAATGCCCTCGGACGGATGACAACCAATGACCCCGAACGAACGACACCTAACGCAACGGCCCCCGGACGGGCCAAGGACGCCATGCCCGCTGCCCGCAATGCGAAACCGGCTTTGGCCTGGCGGTATCCGAGGCGCGCCCCGGTTGCGAAAAGGATCACAAGCCCGCCGGCGCCCGGCAAAGCGCCAGCGGCCAGCGCCCACAGTGAAACGGGTAGCAGGAGGTCGCCGAAAACATGCCGGAAAGACGACCCCGCACCGATCGGAAACGCGGCATCGGCCGCTACCGGTGTCATCCCGGACACCGCTGACGCTCGACCGAGCGCAATCACATCGAGCGGTGCAACCCCGGTTGCCTCGCCGATCACCGGCAGGCCCGAGACACCGGCACGGGGCGGGCCCGCGATACCCGCAAGTGGCAGGCCCAGCGGCAATCGCGACGCCACCGACGCACCCGCGGCTGCCGACCGCCCAGGGCCGTGGATGCCTCCCACTCCGCTCACTGCGGGCGGCACCCCGGCGATGCCCAACAAGAAGGAAAAAAGGTCGGAGGGCAGTCGCGCGAGCCGGACGATCGCACCGGCAACCGAGGTCAGCAGGTCCTGAACCAGCGCGCTGACGTCAGAAACTGGCGCCACCCCGGTGATGCCCAACAAGAAGGAATACAGGTCGGACCGCAGTTGGGTGAGCGGACGACCGCACCGGCAACCGAGGTCAGCATGTCCTGGACCAGCGCGCTGACATCAGAAACCTGGCCCGACCACCTCAGAAACCGGCGTCACCGCCACCTGAGAAACCGGCGCGACCTCGTTCGGAACCGCGGCGACCGGAGCAGAAACCGGCGCCACCGCCACCTCAGAAACCTGCGCGACCTCGTTCGGAACCGCGGCGACCGGATCAGGAACCCCGGCACCGAGGTCCGAGTCGTGCTTTCGTCCCATCCGTGGTGTCCGTGTCCTTGGTGTCCGTGCCGACAGGCTCGACCTTCGGCTTTTTCGCGCCGGTAAGAAGGCTGCTGGGCTGATGTGCCCGCCCGAGCCCAGCGAGCCGTCCTTGGTGGCCGTGTCGCCGGGATCGTCCTTCGGCTTTTTCGCGTCCTTCGGCTTTTTCGCGCCGGTGGAATGCTGCTGCTGACCTGAGGTTTTGGTGGCGTCATCGCCGTGCGCAGCGGAACCGTTGGAATCGGGATCGGCGACGGCGACCGCGCCCCCGGCTCCGCCGATCAGCAGGCCCGCTGCGAGCACGCAAACACCTGCAGCGAAGCGCAAGCGCAACAGACCCACGATCTGCCCCTCAGCCAAGCAAGCGCTACCAGCCCAACGTTTGCCACATTCTGGCATAGTCCCACCGTTGGTGTAGGGGCTTTGCAAATCCGCGCGAACGGTTCAGGAACAAACCATTCCTAGGATGCCTTGATGCCCAATCCGCAAGTCAGGCAGCGCTAACGATGGCTGCGCTCAGCGCGGCGAAGCCAGTCGGTGAACGACAGCCAGAAGCTGGGTGGATTGGCGGTCCGGCCGAGACGACAGCAGCTGCGCACCAGCACCGGCCGGTTTGCCTCAGAAGATTGCGCAGCTACTTCGTACATGGGACGTCCGCCCGGCAAGCCCGCGTAAGCCTGACTATCAACATCAGCTAAAAACTCGATCCGTATCTCCACTGCTGATCTGCACCTAGGCGAGAACGCCTCAGCGAACTTGACCGTAGCATCTTGGCGTGACTCTGCGCAGCATAAGACCACAAAGATTGCCGTGACGATGACCATTCGTTACTGCCGGACTGGCCTACGGATTTCGTATGTCAACCCGGTGGCTGATGCGCAGCGCATTATCGCCATCACCCAGGTCGCCCGCGGGCGGGGCCCGGCAAGGACTATGCGGCCAAGCTTCACGACTGCGGTGCAATTACTTACCGGCCGCCGTTTAGCGGCCTTGGACGTGCCGCGCATTGCGATCAGACGGTGTACGGGCCGTCGCTCAACACCCACTGCACACGCCTGGATGGGCCAGCGAGGGTGCGGATCTCGCCGCGCGGGACTGACGCGAAACGCCCGGCGGGAAGCTGGGCGGGCCGGGGTCGCGGCGACGCGCCGGCGAGCGGCCCGCTAACTCGACTCCTCGCTTTTTGGAAACAGTGATGGGTCTTCAGGTTCAGGCTCAAGCTGCTTCAACAGATCGTAGTGCTTCGGCCCGAGCTGCCCACTGCGAGCGGCCATTGCGTTGCGGCCAAGTGCGCCAGAACACGACCGCCGGCTAGTCGCCGGACCGTCGGAAGCAGGCTGTGCTCCACCGACCCAGTGATCTCACGGCCGTCTTCTGTGATGAGATAGAAGACCCGCCGAGTTCCCCTGAAGCCATCCAGTGTTCCCGGAATCGCTTCTGTGATGTGTGCACGCGGCGGTCACGCAAATAGTCGTCGGACCGCTTCTGTCGGCGGACATGAAAAACTGCCCGCGGGCGGACATGAAAGTGCCCATTAACGGCCAATAAGATCTGCTCACCGGCGGACACGAAAGTGCCCGTCGGCGGACATGAATCTGCCCAGACCTACCTCACCCCGCTCGGCGCGCCAGCGCCGTGGCGGCCTCTCCTGCGGTTTCGATGTCGATGCCTAGTCGAATCGAAGTCCCGCAGGAGAGACCACTTGAAGTCTGACGGAGAACTCATGGAAATACTCAATGCCTACGACCTGACCGGGTCGTATCGCGCCGCGGCAGAACTGTGCGGTTGCTCGCACCACACCGTGAAGAAGGCGGTCGAAGACCGCGATGCCGGCTTGCCCCCGGCGACGCGTCGGGCCCGGATGATCGACGATTGGCGCGACGTCCTGGAGGGATGGGTCGCCGATTCGAAGGGAAAGATCCGCGGCGACAAAGCCCACGAACGGCTCCTGACACTCGGATACACCGGGACCGACCGCACCACCCGCCGTGCGCTGGCTGAGATCAAATCCCAATGGCGACTGGGTAATACACGAGTGCACCGACCGTGGATCACCGAACCCGGGCTGTGGCTGCAGTACGACTTCGGAGATGGCCCGATCGTTGACGGGACGCAAGGTCGTCCTTCTGGTGGCGTGGTTGGCGTGGTGCCGATACCGGATCGTGATTCCGCTTGCGGGATCGGACCGCGCCGAGTGTCTTCGCGGGACTGGACCGGATCTTCCGCATCCTCGGCGGCGCACCGACCTACCTGCTCACCGACAACGAGAAGACCGTCACCACCGGACACATCGCCGGGGTCCCGGTCCGCAACCGCCAGGCCGTCACCTTCGGGCGCTACTACGGCATCTCGCGTGCTGACCTGCCAGCCAGCCGACCCGGCATCCAAAGGCGGCGTGGAGAACGCCGTCAAACTCGCCAAGGCCGACATCGTGCCCACCGAGACGAACCTGCTGTGCGCAGTACGCCACCTTCGCCGAGGTCGAAGCGGCATGTTCGGCATTCGTCGCCGAGATCAATTCCCGCGTGCACCGCAGCACCGGTCGGCGTCCCGCCGAGATGCTCACCGAAGAACGCCCCCGCCTGCACGCGGTGCCCGATCTGCCGCACACCGCGGCACTGGGCGTGACCCGTCGGGTCCCCGACAACACCCCGATGGTCACCTTCGAGCATTGTCAATACTCCACCCCGGCAACACTATTGGGTCACAGTGTGTGGATCCGTCACCACGACGGCACCGACGAAGTCGTCATCTGCGCGCTCGACGACGGTGGTCCCATCGAAGTCGCCCGCCACCGCCGCGCCACACCGGGAAGCCCCGCGATCGACGACAGCCACTTCCCGGCCCACCGCGACAAGATTCCCGGTGACTACCGGATCCGTGCCCGCAGCGCATCCGAACAGATGTTCCTGGCCCTCGGACCCGGCGCCGCGGTGTGGCTCAAAGAAGCCGCCGCGCTCGGCACCGAACGCATGATTCAGAAGATGGCGCACGCGGTCGAACTGTCGGCTCTGGGTGACCGCGCCGATGTCGACTGGGCACTGGGTCACGCCGCGGTGCACGGCCGCTTCGCCACCGGCGATCTCGATTCCATCCTCGCGGCCAAGGGCCTGGACCCCACCCGTCGCGGCGCCTCGGAGAACACCTCCCTCGCGCAAGGCACCCGAGGCTGGAACCTGTTCGGCGCCAACATCATCGACACACCCGAAGAAGGCATCGCATGAACACCGCAACCACCGCCGCGCAGCTACCCAGCGACCTCGAAGCGCTGATGCGTTCGCTGCGGTTGCCGCACGCGCGAGCGATCGCCGCCGACGTTCTGGCCACCGCACGCGCACAACGCTGGGATCCCACCGAGGTCATCAAAGCACTGCTGACCGAAGAAACAGCCGGACGAGCACGCTCCATGCTGGCCTCGCGCCGCAAAGCAGCGGGATTCCCGACCGGGAAAACCTTCGACGTGTGGGACCCGAACGCCTCGTCGATCCCGTTGCCCACCCAGCAGGCGTTGCAGACCCTGGAATGGGTACAGCGCCGCGAGAACCTGGTCGTCTGCGGGCCCGCCGGCACCGGAAAAACGTTCTTCCTCGAAGCGCTCGGGCAGAAAGTCATCGAAGCCGGCATGCCGGTGGCCTGGTTCACCCTCGAACAGATCGGGGTGCTCGTGCGCGCACACCGCGCCGATGATTCCCTCGGCAAAGCCGTCGCCAAGATCGTGCGCGCCGAACTCGTCGTCATCGACGACGTCGGGCTCCTTCCCGTCGGCGCCGACGCCGCCGAAGGGCTCTACCGCATCGTCGAAGCCGCCTACGAACGCAAATCCGTGGCGATCTCCTCGAACCTGCACCCCAGCGGGTTCGACGAACTCATGCCCAAAACGTTGGCGACGGCCACCGTCGACCGGCTGCTACACCACGCTCACCTCTGCCAGACCAGCGGAGACTCCGTGCGACTGGCCCAAGCACTGCACGGGAAAGGAGTCAAACCCCTGACCTGACACCCCAACAACCACCGGTGGCGGCCACACCCTCATGGGCAGATTCATGTCCGCCACTGGGCAGTTCTTATCGGCCACCAACGGGCAATTCCCACGTCCGCCCACGGGCAGTCTCCGATGTCCATTGACACAACGCTTCGCTGGTCGATTCCTGGCACTGTCGAGCACACATCATCTTGTGTTGCTCTGCTTATGGGCTCTGCACACCTGGGCGCTGCGAGCGTTCTACACCACACCGCGGCTAGTGCTCGAATCCCCCGAGTACGGCTGCGGCAAGACCCGCGTGCTCGAAGTGCTGCAACGGCTGTGCTGGAATCCCAAACTCATCGTGTCGACATCGGCGGCCGCTCTGTATCGCCGCATCCACAGCGCAGGAGACGAGCCGCCGACCATCTTGCAAGATGAGGCCGACGCGATATGGAGCCGGGCTGCTGGCGCACAGGCCGAAGACCTGCGTTCGTTGTACGACAGCGGCTACCGGCGCGGCGCCACCGTCGACCGCTGCGAAGGCGACGCCAAGAATATGAAGGTTCGTGAATTTCCCGTATTCACCCCAGCGGCGTTCGCGGGCGTGGAAGGCAAAATCCCGCGATCAATCACCAGTCGCGGTGTCGCGATGCGCATTCGCCGCCGCGCACCCGATGAGCATCTAGACGACTTCCGCGAGCGCGACGCCGACCTTGACGCCGCGCCGCTACGCAAGCACATCGAAGTGTGGGCCCAGACAAACTCAGACGCATTGGCCGCCGCGCGACCGACAATGCCTGAAGGTGTACGTGACCGGCGTGCCGAAGTGTGGGAGCCTCTGCTCGCTGTGGCCGATGCCGCTGGCGGTGACTGGCCGACACGGGCACGTGCCGCCTGTCGACACTTCGAACTCGACAGCGACCCCGACGAGCGGCTGTCGCTCGGGTATCCGTTTACTGCGTGATGCTGCGCGGCGTGTTCGGCGGTGACGATCGCATGTTCTCTGACCGATGTTGTCGCCCGCGCTGACGTCTGACCCTGAATCTGGAGTGGACCCGCGACTTCCCGCGGTAAGCCGCTCAACCAGCGCCGTCTAGCAAAGGAACTAAAGCGGTACGGCGTTGAGTCACAAGAGGTGCGGATTGGCGCTGTACATCCGCAAGGGCATCCTGTCGCTCGGCGAACGCCGACTGACCAGGTGATCGCGCCGCCACCCTGAACGTCGCCGACCAGCGCGACAAGCGCGACATTGCAGGTCAGGCTGTCGCGGATTGTCGCGGACAAAATCCTGAGCGCGACAAGCGCGACACATCCGCGACAACGAAACCACCATCTGAGCAGGCGTTATCCGAAAATGTCGCGGATGTCGCGGATGTCGCGGATAGAGATGGACCTCCGATCAACACTCCGAACGGCACCTCACGTTTCGTTCCGCCAACAGGCCCTGGCCGCTGCGAAGAATGCGGCTGGCACATCGCCACCCAAGGCCACCGCGACAACTGCTCAGCAAACGACGACGAACCGTTCTGACTGAAAGAAGAAACGCTGCGTGCCCCCCGAGCTGGTGAAATTAGAGCTTCGTCCGATCAAGGGTGTCCGCCTACCGGCCACGAGAGGAGGACTCAGATGAGCAACCCGCGCCACAACAAGCCCGCCGGGTGAGCGCGAGCGCGCCCGCCGGGCCGTCGAGCTAAGGATCGCCGGGCACCCGTATCAGGCGATCGCCGACGAGCTGGGCTACCGCGACGAGAGCGGCGCGCGAAAGGCCGTCGACCGTCTGCTGTCCCGCCGCGAGGCCGAATCCGTCGCCGAGCTTCGGACGGTGGAGGGCCGCCGCCTCGATGAGCTTCAGCGCAGCCTCTGGGACGCGGCGATCGGCGGTGACGTGGGCGCGGTCCGGGCGGTGCTGGCGGTCATGGAGCGGCGCTCTCGGTTGTTGGTCTCGATACGCCGCAGCGCCTCGCGGTTGGCATAAGCGAGAGCGAGTTCGCGCGGCAGGCCGCGGATTTGTTGAAGATCACAGGGCCGGGTCCGCTGCTCGAGCTGGCGCGCATAGCGCCGGTCGGCGGTGAGGTGATCGCCGAGGACGAGGAGTCGGAGCCGGATGGGTGGTCGAACATCGGCGGGCCGGACCCTGCGCCACAGCCCACCGCTGAAAGTCTGTCAGAGCGCTTACCACAGGCCGAAAACAACCCCGAGGACGCCGAGCCCGAGGACGACGGACCCGCGACCGGCGAACCCGAGCCCGAGGTCATCGTGCCGCTGCCCACCGGTATGCGGCGAATCCCCGCCGCGCAGGTGCTCGGTCGTGGGTCGCGCGACGACCCATTTCGCGGGGTGCGCTGGCGGTAAGCGACACACCCGCCCCTCGGATGTGTGGCGTGTGGGTGGGCGCCCGCAATGGAGCCCAGGCGAGTTCGCCTGGGCGACTACCTTCGTCGGCAAGCCGGTATTCGTCAAATCACGAAACGCAATGCAAGCCCTGGGCATCAGCACCCGCACCGCAGACGTCATCATCGCCGAGACCGGCGCCGACATGACCCGCTTCCCCACGGCGGGCCAACTTCGCCGCCCGATCGGCGTCGAGCGAAGCCCCGCACTGTCCACAGAATGCTGGCCTTCAGGGTTCTCGTGGCCGTTCGGACAAGTCGCCATGGACGGCCCCCTTACTATCCAGAGTCGGCGTCGTTAAAAGATACTCAGCGCGGCGCACGAACCACGGCGTGACCGGGGCGGTGCGCTGGCTCGGGTCGGGCTTGTACATCTGCGGCGGCTGTGGTCGTCGCGCGATGCGGTGCAGCATGTCAGGCGGCAGCATCTCAGGCGGGTCTGGGCGTCACACGTATCGCTGCTCGAATGCGGATCGCAGCGTCAAGCATGTCAGTCGTCACGGCTACCCGCGGCAACCTGAAGGCACCAGACTGGTTGTCCTCTACCGCCCGGTCACGGGCGGCGACCAGGATCAGATCGGGAACTTCACCATCAAAGGCAGTGGTGATCTGGTGCGCGACGTGGACGCGACGGTGATCGGCCCAGACAATGCGACGTTCACGGCGACCGTGACCCGCGTTCGTGGGGAACTGATTGCGCCGTTCGGTGCGACACTAGACGCCGTGCGCGCGGCTGAAGCGATCGCCGCGTGAAGCGTGGCGGGCCGGGGGTGACGGAAGGCGGACCGGCGGTGGCGGGATGATTTTCGGACCATGACCGCGCCGGTTGACGGCCGGGCCGACTGCTGCACGGCGGCAACTACGACTGTTGTCACGACACGTCCCCCGAAGCGGCCTTCCAAACTAGCTACGCGGGTTCGATTCCCGTCGCCCCCTCCACACCTACCAGTGCAGAGCGGATCGAATGCTCGTTCGAGGGGTCCGCCCGTACCTACTTTGTACCTACTGCCTGGCGGTTTCTTCGCCGCGCGGAAGTCAGGGCGTACGGGCGCACAGCTAACCAAGCAATCGCGGGGAGTCGGAAGCTCCGGCATGGGAAACTGACACGTATGACGGCCGCGAATACGGAAACCGCCGTTGCCTCCGCCGACAACCCAAACGGTGCGGCAACCCCGAAGGCCAAGACGTGCTTTTTGGCGTCACCGATCGGCGCTGTGGGTAGCGACACCCGCGAGCGAAGCGACCGGGTGATGACATACGTCATCGAAGAGGCACTCACACCGCTGGGGTACAAGACGGTACGCGCCGACCGCATTAATTCGGCAGGCCGGATAACGACCCAGATCGTCAACAACATCATCGAAGCCGACTTGTTGATCGCCGACCTGACCGACCAGAATGCGAACGTCTTCTACGAACTAGCGATACGGCATGCCTTCGACAAGCCCTACGTGCAACTGATTGAGGACGGACAGGACATACCATTCGACGTTCGCGACATGCGAACGATCCACCTCGACTATCGCGACCTGGCGAGCGCTGCGAAGGCAAAGACGGTTCTAGCGGCCATGGTCCGCGACATTGAGACGGGCAACAAGCCGGAGTCGCCCGTCGTGACGGCAGTTGACCTCCGACACTTGAACAGTCGGGCGACCCGAACAAGATCGAAGCCGCCCAACTAAACGCGGCAGTGCAAACACTCAACGCTGAAATTCGCATATTGCGTGAGGAGCGCCGATCGGGACCAGGGACGTCCGAGGCCAAACGGCAGATCAGCGCGATGCGCAAAGAGCTAGACCAAAGCTATGAAGCACAACTCGCTATGGCGAAGGTGATCCGGGACATGTCCGAGCAGCGGACGGTGACGTCCGCAGATATCGAGCGCTTGATCGATCTGGCTACACACGGGGACGTGGGACAAATCTTGGGTCAACTTGATAACTTCCGGCCGTTCTAACCCCACAACGGCACAACATTTTCTGCGTGCGGCGGCCCCGCCTCCATCGCGCCCAGCGTCGCCGTCGCGTCGGCGTGATCGTCGGTGTCGACCAGACAAGATCGCTTAGCGCGAACGCTGCGCAACCGATTCCGGCGACGGCGCGATTCGTGATGAGGGATACGACCCCGACGACCCGGCTGTGGTGGCCGCCTTGGACCGCGTGCGCGCGGTGCTGGGCGACCTGGGGGCGCGGCCAAGCGTGGGCGGTTCCGAGTTCAACTACACGCAGGCGGTCCGGCAAATAGGCTTGCCCGGTGACAAGCGAAGAGGACTTCAAGATCTTTATTAGTTGGTCCGGACCGCTGGCGAAGGGCGTCGCCAGGGCGCTCCATGGTTGGCTGCCGACAATGTTCGATCGCATCGAACCGTGGTTCAGTGACACCGATATCCTCCTGCCGGGGCAACGTGGTTCGGCGAGATCCAAGATCGCCTTAACAGCAGCGACTACGGGATCGTCATCATCACCACCGAGAACTTGAGCAAGCCGTGGTTGAATTTCGAGGCTGGATCGCTGTCGAAAAAGCTGAAGGATGACTTGGGCCGGGTCACTCCGCTGCTGGTCAATTTCGATGAAATAACGCAGTTGACCGGCCACCCCTTAGAGCAGTACAACGCCGTGATCCTTGAGAGGGACGGCGTACGGCGTTTGTGCGACTCGATCGCCCGGAGTGCCGAACGCAATACGATCCACGTACTGCAACGCTTCGAGCAGATGTGGGGGCAACTTGAACCGAGATTGCGGCCGCGAAGAAGGCGGCAGGGTCTCAGCCCGCACCGCCGGACGTGTCAGAACCCCAACGCCTTGACGCCCTTACGGCGTCCGTTCGATCGCTCGAAGCGAGCGTAGCGCAACTGGTACGGATTAGCGATCCCCGACGGGGAATCGACTGGACGACAACAAGTTCCCGGGAGGAAAGGATCAGAGCCAACCGTCAACTACGGGACGAAAGCATCAGAGAAGAGGTATCGCGAATCGTTAATCTCTACCGTCCAGTAGTGGGCATGAGGTTTCGTGTTTCCCAAGTGCTGGCGAACTCGTTCGCGGAGACCGCAATGCGGGGAAATGTCGGTGCGATGGCTAGGAAGTGCGGCAAGTTCGGATCGCGTTACCGTTTCTTCCGGGGCGGGCGCGCCCCGCGGTCAGGTCACCGATCTCCGTTGGCCCTCGACCGGCCGAGTAGCGCGTCGCCCGCCGCCGCCAGCGCGTCGTCGTAGACGTGCCCATACACCCGTAGCGTGATGGCCGGGTCGTGACCCAACCACTTGGCCGTCGCCGACGGTGTGGTGCCGCTGTCGAGGAGCATGGTGGCGGCGGTGTGCCGGACATCGTGCAGCCGAATCGCGGGCACGCCAGCGGCTTTCGCCAGCCGGGCGAATTCGGCCGAGTAGGTCTCCGGCCGGATGGGGGAGCCGTCCTCGTTGACGGCGACGAAGCCGGTGTCGGGGTATCGCTCACCGAGGGCCAGGCGCTCGCTCGCCTGCTGGGCCTTGAAGGTCCGAAGCGCGGCGAGAACGTCGGCGGGCATCGGCAACGCCCGCCGGGACCGCTTCGACTTCGGATCGCCGGTCACGGTGCCCTGACCCGCGACTACCACGCGGCCCTGGGCGACCGAGACGGTGCCCGCATCGAGGTCCACATCGGACCACCGCAGTCCGAGAACTTCCGACCGGCGCAGCCCGGCCAATGTCAGTAGCCAGCAGGCCACCAGCCGCTCGTCGCGCACATGCTCGCGGAACTGGCCGGCCTGTTCCGGCGTCCAGCTGGCCATCTCGTGATGCTCGACCCCCGGGCGCTTGACCAAACGGGCGACGTTACGGGCCACCAGTCCCTCCCTCATCGCGTCATCGATGGCTGACGACAACACCACGAGCATGGTCACGACCGTGCGGGCACTGACACTGCCGGGAACCTTGGGGCGGTCGGGGTCGCTCGCGCGGGCGGCGACGTAGCGGCCACGGTCGGGCCGTAAGACCTCGCCAGAGGCCACCAGTCGGTCGAGGGCCTTGATGCCAGGATTGCCCAGGGCGGCGAAGATCTCGGCGTACTGCGCCCCGTTGGAGTGCTGTCGCAACAACGCCAACACCTCAGCTGCGCGGCGACCTCGCTTGTCGCGCTGGGCCACCGGCGTGCCGTTGAGCCGCAACGTCACCAGGTCGTCGATGTCGGCCGTCCGTAGTTGTTGCAGTGCCATAGCACCGAGGTGGTCGATAATCGGCTTGAGCGAATGTCGGTACCCCGCAAGGGTGTTGGGCCGCACATCGCGTCTACTATCGAGCCACATAGTCAGGTATTCGGCAACGGTCGTTCGGTCCCTCTTGACGAATGTTCCTGCCGCGACCTCAGTCGTGATTCGCCGGTACTCACGTCGAGCTTCGGCAAGCGTCGGGAAGGTAAAACGCTGCCTCTCACGCGAGCCGTCAGGTCGAGCGCCGATGTCTACCTGAAACGTGTAGGTGACCGCACCGTTCTTCGCATTGCGTCGGCTAATCGGCTCGGCGCGTCGGGTGCGCTTGGACTTTGTTTCGTCGTCTGCGGTCATCTGCTCTCCTGCTGGGTTCTCGCGGTGTCTCAAACCGGCGGCGGCAACTCCTGCTGCCCGGCTGCGGCGACACTCAGACAGCGGTCGGTAGTGCTCCGAAAAGCTTCCCGACTACGCCGCGGCGGTTGGCTACTCCGCGTGCTCGCAGCGGAAGTCTGGCCAACTGCCGATAATGGGTGCCACCCAGATAGACCGATCCTTTCACGATGCGATCAGCTCTCGAAGCTCAGCGGTAACGACGTAGACACGACCGCCGAGCCTGCGCACCGGCAGTTCGCCCGAAGCGGCGAGTCGATACGCTGCCGCGCGACTGATGCCCAGGATGGCCGCAGCGCGGGGGACCGCAAGCAGTAGTGGTAGTTGGTCAAAGACGTTGTTCTCCAATTTGATTCACCTCCGTTTCGTCATTTGAGTAGGTATTTGACTTGCGCACCTGTTGCTGTGTCTGCGGACTGCAGCTGCGGGCAAAACGCGGTCGCTTCGGTTCCGTCGGGCAAGGTTACGGTGATCGTGCGCGATCGCTCGTCTTCGCATTCGCCGCGCCACGCCACGGTGGGGCGGATTCTGCCGGTGCGTCGGGTAGATCCGCGAGACGTCTAGCCAGGACTCGCACCGGGTTTCGGACGCCGGCGGGGCTTCGCGAAAGATGGGCTGTGAGGTTCTCGGTCGTCCAGCCTGACGCCAGAGCAGCCTCAATGGCAGGTATGAGGTTTCTGGCATCCTTCCCGCCGACCCTGCGGGGTTGCGGCATCGCACGTCGCACGCTCGTGGCGTCGGCTGGGGGTTGGGTTGGTGGTTCCGATGGGAGTTCAAGAGGTCCCGATCTGACACCCCTGTCGGGTGTCGCTCTGACACGGGCCCCGTACCGCGTTGAGTCGGGGCCCGTGTCGAATCGGGACGGCGGGGGGTCCCGGATTGGGACGGGCGGAGGAATGCGGTGCTAAGGGATGGTTAAGGTAGTAGCGGCTGGATCGCCGGGCTCCGGAATCGTGGCACTGGGGCTCCCGCGTGATGAAACCGCTGGCTTCCAGCTCCTTGAGCACTCGCATGACGGTGCTTCGGCCGGCATCGGAGTCGACCATCAGTGTGCGGATCGACGGGTAGCAGGAGAAGTTCTCGTCGGCCTTATTGGCGAGCAGGAGCAGGATGAACTTCGTGGTCGATGATCCGACCTCCGAGTCAGTCGCCCAGTCAAGGACTTTCCAGCTCACGATGCCCCCGCGGTCGATAACATCGCACGGCAGCCCGTCTCGGCCGCTGTGCGATGTCTTGTTGTATGGGATTCCATTTGTGGCACGGTAAGACTGCGCGATTCAACCCGTCTACCACTGCGCCGAGATTCGACGACAGACTGCTCAAAGTCGTGTAAATTCAACCGTTTTCGACTGCTCGTGTTGAATATGTGACAAGTGGCTATCGTCCTCTCGCGCGGATTCCGGCGAGGGTACGACGCCCTCGTCAACGAGGACATATATAGGTCCTTGCGTTCGGTCATATCTCCCACGTGCGCCGCGGCGATAACGAATTCGGCGCCGGCGTCCCTACTACCTACTATCTAGGGATTAGCAATCTATAAGTCTCGGCAGATCCTGTTACGTGTCGTACTCGCTTGAACGGCAAGCGAATTCGACGTTTCGCCGTGCTCGGTGAAGCCAGTCGATTCCTGTCGATTCCCGACCATTTTGGACGAATAAACGACAACTGGAGCGGGCCGCCGATACCCGGCTTGCAGCTACAGCTTCCTCGCCGGGGCTGTCTCTAGCTCCTCTAATGAGGCTTCCAGGAGAGCCTGCAGACGGTCCTGGTTGAGCCTTCGGAGGCTGTCTGAGCTGGCCATATAGCGCCATCGGACACCATCTGAGAACACGGCGTGTCGCGGATTCACCGACCAAGCACCGACCACAGATCAGCGTTGACTTCCGGGCTCAGAAGCGAGCGAAGCCCTCCTGCTGCAACCAGGGGCTTGATCATCACGGAGGCAAAGTTGGATGCCAACCTCAAACGGGCGCGTGGGATATCGATATCGCTTCTGAGATGTCGCGCATGGTCGGAAGAACGTCAGCTACATCGCGGCGCCGACATTTAGCTCCTGAATGCGAGTTCGGCTGCCTCGCAGTCGCGTCCGAGCTCGCAGAGCAGGTCGGAGTAGCCGTCGCGCAGGGCGACGCGGGTCGGATGGCGCTCGTCGACGACGCCGTCGAGCAAGCGCAACGCTTTGCGGTACTCGTTCTCGGCCGTGCGGAATCGGCGCTGAGCCGCAATCGCTGCAACGAAGGCGGATGAGGATGTGCGCATCATTGTGTTGTCTCCTTAGGTTTTCGTGGCGGCCCAGGCGGACCGCTAGTCATGGCGTGACTCGGCGACCGAATTAGATTCGGATGCCGACAGGGCCCGCCTGCGCGGATAAGGATGAGGGACGCCCCTCGTGGGCGTCCCTCATTCATGTGCCGAACGGGTGTCAGCAGGCCACGTCGACGTAGACGGTCTGGGTGGTCACCGTGGTGACGATGTCATTGTCGGCGCCGGGAACTCCGGAGTCTGTGCGCGAGAACGTCTGACCGGGCCTAACCGCGTTGAGCGAGCACTGGTCCGGTGACGCGGTGCCGATCCGATTCACGATGACCTTGAAGCCCTCTGCGCGCAGCTGGTTGACCGTGGCATCGACCGACGGTCCAGAGGGAGCGGCGTTGGCGCTGTCGGCAAGTCCGAGCGCCGCTGATGCTAGCGCGCCCGCGGCCAGAATGGTGTAGAGGGGTTCTTCATCGTCTTGACGACGGGGAGGTCGCGTCCTAAAGCCGGTGTAAATGGGGACGGGCGTAGGTTCCCTTCGAGACCGCCAAGTCATCGAAGAAAGGACCTACGCCCGTGCCTGCACCGAGTATCCCGACCGACCGTGTCCGCGCCAAGATCGACGAGCTGTTCGCCTCGGATCGTGAGCTGCCCGAGATCCTGGAGGAGGTGGCCCGGCTCGGCGCCCAGTTGCTGATGCAGGCCGCGTTGGAGGCCGAGGTGACCGAGTTCCTCGGCCGTGACCGCTACCAGCGGGCCGCAGCGCGCGGATGCGCGGTCCGGGTCGCGTAACGGCTACCGGGAGGTGACCGTCAAGACCACCGCCGGGCCGGTCACCTTGGACCGGCCCAAGCTGCGCGGCACGACCGCGGCGTTCGCCTCCCGCCTGTTCGGCGCGCACGTGACCAAGACCAACGCGCTGGAATCGCTGGTGATCGCCTCGTTCGTGCGCGGCCTGTCGGTCCGCGACGTCGAGGCCACCCTCGCCGAGGCGCTCGGCGACCAGGCCGCGATCTCCAAGTCCACCGTCTCGCAGATCTGCCAGCGATCAAGACCGAGTACGACGCCTGGGCGCGGCGCCGCTGGGCGATGTCGCTGCTTGACTACCTGTTCCTGGACGCCTCCTTCTTCCGGATGCATCCCGGCTCCCCGGCCGAGCCGGTCCTGGCCGCGTGGGGCATCACCACCGGCGGCAAGCCCGCCTTCATCGGCCTGGCCCCCGGCGCGGGGGAGTCCGCCGACGCCTGGGCCAACTTCCTGACCGATCTCACCGACCGCGGACTGGCGTCCCCGCTGCTGGTCATCTCCGACGGCGCGCCCGGCCTGATCGCCGCGATCGAGCAGGTCTTCCCGAAGCGCTGCGCCAACGCTGCCTGATCCACCGCTACGCAACATCCTGGCCAAGATCCCGGCCGGGATGCAGGCCGAGATCAAGGACGCCTACTGGGCTTGCTTCGACACCGAGAGCTCACCACCGAGCCCGGCCCGAGGCTCGTCGAGCTCGTCGATGCCCGGATCGCCGCGTTCGCCGCCCGCTACGCGGCCACCTACCCGGCGGCGATGAAGATCCTGCTCGCCGACCGCGAGGGGCTGACCGCCTACCTGCGGTTCCCGCCGAGCATCACCACCGCATCCGGCACTCGAACTTCATCGAGCGGACCTTCGGCGAGACCCGCCGCCGCACCAAGGTCATCGGCCGCTTCCCCGGCGAGACCAGCTGCCTCACCCTGGTCTGGGCCGTCCTGGACCGGGCCTCCCGCGGCTGGCGCGGCCTGACCATGACCACCGACGGGCTGCGGCTGCTGCAGGACCTGCGCCGCTCCCTGTTGCAACCACCCCCGCAACTGCGGCCCAGCACACCCCGACCCCGCTGCAGCGCCACCGAAACCGTCAGCGCCACCGCGTAACATCGCCCACCGAACCGGAACCGCCGCCCCCCGATTTACACCGGATTCCGGACGCCACCGACGGGGACCGTCATGGTGGTGGCGACGATGGCGAGCCAGGTGGCTGCGACGCGGATACGGCTGGAGTGCAGCTCGGGGGACGTGGTCATGACAGAAGTCCTTTCAGGGTGCGGTCGCGATGTGCGGGCCTTAACGGGGTGGGCCGCGAATAGGGATCAGTGTGCGGTCAGTCACACCACGGGCTCATCGGGCGCAATACCCATTTCCGCGCGCCGGTGGCGATGGGTAATTCGGCTCACTCGGCGGCACCGTCGGGCTGGTTACCGACGAGGTGCTGCTCGAACGCGTAGGCGGTGGCGGCGGCGCGCGACGTGACGCCGATCTTGGTGAAGATGCTCGACAGATGCCGGGCGACGGTCTTGACGCTGATGTGCAACTGCCTGGCGATCTCGCTGTTGGTCCGGCCCGCCGCGACCAGCCGCGCACTGCGCCTCGCGCTCGCTCAACCCGCCCGGCAGTGCGGAACCCGGCGCGGCGGTGGCATCGACGCTGCCGACCCGTTGAACAGCTCCCTGGCGATCGCGATCGAGCGGGCGGCTCCGTCCTGGTCACCGGCTTTGCGGCAGGCCTGCGCCAGCAGCACCCGCGCGGTCGCCACCTCGTGCGGGACGTCCAGGCCGCCCCAGCGCTCCACCGCGCGCCGCAACGTGGCGCACGCGGCGGAATCGTCCGTCAGCTGCACCCGGCCGGCGGCGGTGGCGGCCGCGGCCAGCAGGGCCGCGCTCTGGTAGGCGGCCGCCGTCTCACCGAGCTCCGCGGCCGCCCGGCCGGCGCGCGCCAGGTCACCCGCCGCCACGGCGATTTGGACTCCGCGGGCAGCAACCACGCGCGTTTGAGGCGGTTGTCGGCGGCGTCCTCCAGCGCGGCGGTGATCACACGGTCCGCGGCCTCGACGCGGCCCTGCGCCAGCCGCAACAGCGCCAGCCCAGCGTGCGGCCCGGAACCGAGCGCCTCCGCCTGGGCGAAGGCGTCTTCGGCGCCGTCGAGGTCGCCTAGGCGCCGGCGGATGTCGCCCACCTCGGCCCACGCGGCCGCGGCGACCGGGATGTGCACGGACCGCAGTTCGTCGCAGGCGCGGCGTGCCTCCTGCTCCGCGGCTGACCATTCCCCGCGCCACTCCATCATCTCCGCGCGATGTAGCCGGCACAGCCCGGGGAACACGGTGAACGGGTGGCCCGCCGCCCACGAGCAGGCGGCCTGCAGCCACTCGTTCGCCCGGCGGATATCGCCCAGATTGTGGCACGCGCTGATCAGTGAGCAGTGCACCACACCAGTGGGAAACGGGAACAGGCGTCCCTCCACCGCGGAGAGCATGGCCTCGTCGAGGCAGGCTAGGCCCTCAGCCGGGTTGCCCTGGTCGATGAGGATGTGGCCGAGCGCCTGCAGGGCGATCGCTTCGACATCGCTATCGCCGACCCTGCGTCCAAGATCGAGTGCCGCGCGGGCCAACTCCTCCGCGCGGGCCACCTCCCCGCGCTCCAGATGCGATCTCGGCCTCGCTCACCAGCAGGATGCCGTACTCGGCGCACTCGACTTCGTTGTCGAGTGCACGGCGGGCACGCCGCAGCCAGGCGGCACTCACCGCCGCGTTGGCCTTCAAGGCCCAGTCGTCGTAGAGCTTGCATGCGCATCGGCCGGCTCCGCGCCGATCGCCCGTCCGCTCGTACACCCGGTAGGCCCGGTCGCGAGCGTGAATGCCTGCGTCGAGCCGGCCGGTCCACCAGGCGGCCTCGGCGAGGATCTCGAGGGCCTCGCCGGTGGGTTCGCCGGTCCATCCGACGGCGGCAGTCGCCATGTCGTATGCGCGTCCCCAGTCATGGCATTCCAGCGCGGCCCGCGCCGCTGCAAGCGGTTCGCTGGCCTCGGACCAGGCCACGGTCGACGGCGGTTCCGGCGGCGACGCCGGTGCGCTCGACATGTCGACCTGCTGAATGGGCATGGAAGCCACCGGCAGGTCGTGAGCCCGCGGTGTTTCCTGAAGGGCACGCCCGAAATCCGCGGTGCTGATGTAGCGGTCCCGCGGATCCGGCGCCATCGCGCGCTCGATCGCCGCGCAGACGTCGTTGGGCGCGACATGGCGCAGGTCCGGCGGCCGCTGCGTGGTGATCCGCATCAGCGGTCGCGATAGTCCCGATGGGCTGCCTCCGCTCCGCCAGTTCATTGCGGGCGCGTGCCAGGCGACGAATTCTGATGGTTTCGCCCACGGTCTGTCCAGTGGCGTTGAACGCCCGGTTGATCGTGCGGACCGACAAGCCATGTGCACGAGCGATCGCGCTCGGGCTCAAATGTCGCGGCTCCACGCGAACACGGCCCGCAGGTTGTCGATCTCGGTTTCGGCCCGCTCGATGCGCTGCTGATGGCCGGCGCGCGCCGCGGTGTGGCGCAGGGCGGCCATGTAGTGGTCGCGGTGACGCGTCCGGACGGCGTCGGCTTCGCCGGACTCGCCCAGCTATTCTTGTGCGTACTGGCGCACCGTCTCCAGTAACCGGTATCGCGTTCGGCCACCTGTGTTTTCGGCCACGACCAGGGACTTGTCGACGAGCAGGGTGAGCAGGTCAAGGACCTGGTAGCGCTCCACGTCGCCGCCGCCTGCGACCGCCTGGGCGGCGGCCAGGTCGAACCCGCCGATAAACACCGCCAGCCGGCGAAACACGACGCGTTCGGGCTCGGTCAACAGCGCATGCGACCAATCCACCGAGGCGCGCACCGTCTGCTGGCGGCGCACCGCGGTGCGTGCACCCCCGGTCAGCAGCCGGAAGCGGTCATGCAGGCTGTCGACGATCTCGATCAGCGACAAGACGCGCACCCGCGCCGCCGCCAGCTCGATCGCCAGCGGCATCCCGTCGAGGTAGTAGCACTGGACCGGGAAGCGGCCCGGGCGGCGATCAGCGCAGCGGCTGGGTGGTTCACCGCGCTGCTGCGGGAGACCGATGACATCGAGCGCCCGGCCGCGGGCATCAACTGGACGGTCGCCGCGGTCAAGCTGGCGACATGGAACCGGCCGGTCGTTACGATGTGAGGCAGATCACATTCACGGGAGGCGAATGATGGCGACGACGGATGTGCAAGCCGTGGACGAGGGCAAACTCGAACAAGTCCTGGGGCAATTGGTAACCGATATGGGCGCCGCGATGAACGGCGTGCTGGTCCTGATTGGGGTCGAGTTGGGGCTGTGGCGAGCGCTCGACAATGCCGGTCCGCTAACCGCCGACGCGCTGGCCGAACGAGCCGGTATGCGCGAGCGCTATGTGCGGGAGTGGCTGTCGGCGCAGGCCGCAAGCGGCTACTTGACCTACGACGCGGCAACCGGTGCGTTCACGCTGCCGCCGGAGCAGGCGATGGCCTTCGCCCGCGAAGACAGCCCGGTCTACCTGGCCGGCGGTTACCGCCTGATCAGCTCGGTTTTCAAGGACCGGCAGAAGATCACCGAACGGATCCGCGGTGGGGAGGGCTTCGGCTGGCACGAGCACGACCCGGAGCTGTTCGCAGGAACCGAACAATTCTTCCGGCCGGGATACCGCGCAAATCTCGTCGGAGAATGGTTGCCCGCGCTCGACGGTGTCGTCGACAAGCTCTCCGCCGGAGCCAAGGTGGCCGATATCGGCTGCGGACACGGTGTGTCCACCACGCTCATCGCGCAGGCGTTTCCGAAATCGACCGTGCACGGATTCGACTATCACGATGCGTCCATCGATCGGGCTCGGGAGTTGGCGGCCGAACAAGGTGTCGACAACGCGGAGTTTGCCGTCGCGTCGGCGACGAGCTACCCCGGCCACGGATACGACCTGGTCTGCTACTTCGACTGTCTGCATGACATGGGCGACCCCGTCGGTGCGCTGCGGCATGCGCGCGAAACGCTGGCCGACGACGGCACCGTGATGCTCGTCGAGCCGTTCGCGAACGACAGCCTCGTCGAGAATCTCAACCCGGTCGGACGGATGTACTACGCGGCGTCGACGCTGGTGTGCACGCCGTCATCGCTTGACCAGCCGGTCGCACTCGGTCTCGGCGCGCAGGCCGGCCAGCAGCGGCTGGGTGCGATCGCGGCGGAGGCGGGATTCGGCCGCTTCCGGCGGGCAACCGAGACGCCGTTCAACCTCGTGCTGGAGGCGCGCCCCTGAGGACAGCTCAGAGGATCTCGCGGACCGCGTCGATCAGCCGGGCCAGCCGGGTGCCCTTCGGGGTGACGACGAACGGCCGCTCGATAAGTGGCCGCCCGGACAATGTTGCCCAGGTGCTGCGCCAGGCGACGTGCGGGACCGGGCGTGTCCTGTCCTCGGGCAAGTCGAGGAAGTGGCGCAGGTCGGTGACCAACATTCCGCAGGACTCGGTTCGGGGTGGCGGGCAACAACGGCGCAGGCCACTGGTGACTTCCAGCTGAGGAGACTTTCGCAATGTCAGTCCGCCCCGAGTGTTCCCGTTACCGCGCCCGGGTCATTGACGCCGATGGCAATCGTCATCAGCGCCAGCCGCAGCGTCTGTTTCCTTTCGAGCTAACGCCATTCCGAGGGTAGGGTTGTCGCCACCTCCGGTGCAGGTGGCGGCGGACTTCAGGGTGCGGGGCGGCGCGATGGGGCTGATTGACCGGGACGCCGAGCGCGACACGCTCGACCGGTTCGTCGCGGCCATTCGTGCCAGTGAGAGTCAGGCGTTGGTGGTGTCTGGCGAAGCGGGTGTCGGTAAGACCGCGTTGCTTGATTATTTGGCCGCGAATGCGTCGGGCTGCCGGATAGCGCGCACGGCGGGGTGTCAGTCGGAGATGGAATTGGCCTTCGCCGCATTGCATCAGCTGTGCGCGCCCATGCTGGATGGCCTGCAGCGTTTACCGGTGCCGCAGCGTGATGCGGTGCGCACTGGCCGCCCAGTGTGACCGACGGGACCCCGTCACCGTCAACCCTTATCTACAGGTAGTTCGACGCCAGTCGATCCAAAAACAGGCTTTGACCGGCGCATTTCTCGAGTTCTGGAGGTCGGCGGAGGTATCTGTCACGTGAGGCACATGGCCCACGTTATGACGACGATTCGCGGGCGAAGCTCCCGCATCGTCGCAACCGGATACGCCCGCAGTAATCAAGCGCATCAATCCTCTGAATTACCGAAGACCGAGCCGGTTTGCCTGATCTGCTTGCCCCGAATGTTCAACGACATGGTCGCGGGAACAACGACAGACGCGTAGTCGTCGGTGACATCGACATGCCGCGGTTCGCCGAGAGTGATGCGGTGATACCGGTCAATCATTCTTCTCAATGCACCTTTCGCTCGGGCACCGGGGAGAGCCCGCGCGCAGCCATCCCCACTACCTGGCGCGAGACCGCGAATCATTCGGGCGGAGCTGACTATCGGCGCGAAGGCCGTCCGACCTTGACAAGTTTTACATGCGCCGTAACCCGGGTGGACTGTCAGGATCGCTCCGTGCGGGCGGGTAGCCTCTGGGTAATGTCTGGCACTTCCGGTGAGGCGATCGCTGCTGTTGTCCGGCAGGTTCTTTCGGTGCGCGGTCCGATGGCCGAGGACGACCTGTTGGGCGTGCTCGACGCGGACGGCATCGACCTGGGGCCCGATCCTGACGTCATGCTCGCCGACGTTCTTGACCAGGACGCCGAGCTGGTGATGCCGCTGGCCGATGAGCGGTGGGCCTGGATTCCTGCCTTGCTCGGCGGGAGGATCTTCACGCACCGCCTCAGCGCGGTGGAGGCCGAGCACGACATCATCGCGTGGGATCCCGATCTGGCGCCGCTGTCGATGCTGACCGAGTGCGAGACCTATCAGCGGCTCACCGACGGCTCCCCGATCGCGGACGTGTCCCCGTTCCTCGACGGCGACATCCTCGCCGCACGCGGTGTGCCCGAG
This sequence comes from uncultured Actinomycetota bacterium, assembly GCA_963698965.1. Classification (GTDB taxonomy): domain Bacteria; phylum Actinomycetota; class Actinomycetes; order Mycobacteriales; family Mycobacteriaceae; genus Mycobacterium. The sequence goes on along the minus strand of CAVOSY010000009.1, from coordinate 4,096 downwards.
ACTACTGTTGACGGCGACGGAGTGTTGTTGTTGCCGCCCTGGCGGTTTACCGCGCTGGGCGTCGCGGCCGGTGATTTCGTCGGGCTGCGCGTCACCGCGCCCGGGTTCGAGCTCGCCGCGATCCAGGAGCTGACGCCGTGCGACATCGGCGCGACGCTGGCTGCCCTGCTCGAGGAGCGTCCCGATCGACCCGAGATGCTCGACGTGCCAGTCGTGGACGGTGTGCGCCGGGGACGACGGCGTGTTCCGCGAGCCGGCGGCACCGCTGGGCGATCTGCTCTCGACGAGCGGGCTGGCCGTGAGGGCGACTGGGTTGCCTGACCGCCGACCAGGCCCAGACCGGGCTGGACCGGGTGTGTGTGCGCCTGGACGGGCGCACACGCCGCCGTGACGGGATCACGACCACGGTGGAGCGTTGGCCGAGGCGGAGGGGCTGCGACCGGTACCGGCGCGTTATCCGGCGGTGCTGGAGGTGTCGCGCACGATCAGCAACCAGGCCCGGATCTCGTTCCGGGGCAACGTGTATTCGGTGCCACCCGGTCACCCGGGTCGGCGAGTACTGGTGCGCCACCGGCTCGGTGACACCGCGGTGGAGGTGCTCACCGACACCGGTGTGGTGCTGGCCCGGCACCGCCGCGCCGCCGACGGCGCCGGCGCGGTCGTGTGCGCCCCGCGCACGTGGCAGCGTTGGAGAAGGTGGTACTGGCCAACTTCGCTGACCGGCCGCCGTGCCGGCGCGAACACCGCCGTCCACCCACGGTCGAGGCGCTGGCCGAGGCCCACCGCATCCGCGGTGCCACCGACGGCGTCGAGGGTGAGCAGGTGGTGGCCGACTTCGCCCGCTACGCCGCGGCCGCCCGACCGATGCGGCCAGCCCACGACGGCGGGGAGCTCCGATGAGCGCCGCCAGCGGAGAGGCCGTCCTCTATCAGCGGTTGCGCGCGCACCTGGATTTCTTGAAGCTGCCCGCGGCCGCACGTGGCACCCACCCACATGCGGGTGTTGCCAGAAATGGATGGCACGAGAAGGACCAATTTTTCTTCCAAGACCTTGATCGACTGATTATGCGCAAAGACGAGGGAATTTAGTTGCGAGTGCCAGGCAATGGCAGCGAGCACTGGAACGGGAAGGAATATAGTCAACCAGGCTGGAATGGCTTCCGGTTTGGTCGACCACGTGGCCCCGATGACAGCTGCGTAGGCAACTAGCTAGCGCCGCCCCGCACGTTAAGGCTTAAAGCCGGGCTGAACCTTGATTGTGGTCGTGAAGGTGCCGTCGCCCGGGGGGACCACAACAGCACCTTTGCCGACGATCGTATGCTCCCCGGGCGTCAGCGGGTGAGGGAGCGCGACCCAGCCGTGCGCGACGGACTGACCTTGCAGACCTGGCCCGGGTGGCACGCCCAAAATGTTGTCCTCAGGCAGGGTGATGTTCAGCAGGGGTGTTTCCACCTCGGCCACCGGCAGGGGCTTGCCGTCGAGGGTGACGATGGGCATCTGTGTCACGTCCTGGCGGGCACAGGTCCGTAATTCGTCTTCGTTCGCGCCAAAAAATGGCGGAGGCTCGAACGTGCTGCACTCGACCGAGGACGCGGCGACGAATATCTCGGTGCCGGGCTTGACCGTGCACGGCCCGGCGCCCTTGGGGTTCGCCCCACCAAACGGCGCAAGGATGCCGCCGAGTCGGAAGCAGCCGTCGGTGCCGATGGGGTTCTGGGCGCGGGGCGTCTGAAGGATCGTCTTCCACAAGCGCCGTGAAATTGGCATCCTGCTTCTTCACCGGGACAGCGCCGGCGGTGGTGCCCAGGCAGAACGCCACCGCAACGAGTGCCAGGATGCGGGTGAGACGAGAAAGGGGGACCTGCGTCGCTGAAGCGAGTGGCATGGTGCCCTGCCGGGCACCCCCAACGCAGGGCGATCCTGCCAGGGCTGGCGGGAGCACCGTCGCCTCTGCGCGGATCACGCCGACGAGTGTTCGGGCCGGCTTGTGGATTACGGTGCTGGATCGAAGGGATTTCACGGTGCCTCCTGAGGGGTGGGAGCAGCCGGCCGCCAAGCCCGCCCCCAGTTACGTGTCATTTCAATTGGTGTGACGATAGTGACTGAAGTGAATTCTGCGACTTACGATGCCCGATCGGAGCTCACCCGTGACCAAGTCGCAATGCGCACCGAGACATCGATGAACCCGAGCTTGAAGGGCCGCGATCTACATGATGCGTTCGCGACGGACGAGTACAACGTGGTGTTGATGGCCAACAAGTTTCAGACCGGGTTCGACCAAGGTGCTCAGCCGCTTGAGGATTCCCGATCGACAATTTGTTGGCGATGCTGGCCTGCTCGACGGTGGGGACATCCTCAAGCGGCTAGGGGATCGGGGTGGTGAGGGCGAGGTCGTCGAAGAGGGTCTGCATGTGGATGCGGATCTGTTCGTAGTCGCGGTCTATCCTGTTCCAGGCTTTGGGTTTTCGACCCATTCTCGGGCTGCGGATCCCGGCGAGGATGGGGGCGACGATCTGGTCGCGGAGGGTGAGCAGGGCGGCGATGGTGCGCGCGGCGACGGGTGGGACGTGGTAGCGGCGGGAGCGACCTGGTCTGTCGACGAGCTGTTTGCCGCGGAGTTTGCGCAGATCGTAGGTCGCCTGCCGGATGGTGTACTCGTCGGCGCAGGCGCCGGTTATCGCGTGACCTTCGTGGCGAGCTCGCCGACGGTGAACCCGCGTGGCGCCGGGGCCAGCGCGAGCACGGCTGAGAGCGCGTCCCGCATCCGCTGCTTGTTCAAGTCGATACCGCCGACCCGGGTAGCGCCCAGGGTGGACCCGGTGGGCAGCTCGTCAAGCACGCCGTCGGCGATGAATCCGGTGTCCACGCAGTCCAGCGCGGTGCAGAACCGTTCGGCGATACCGGCCAGCTGGAACCCACGATCCCTCGGGGAAAGTGCTCGATCATCCGCCCGCAGCGCAACTCCGCGGTGTTGTGCACGATCGCCTCGAACCGAAGCACGCGTTCGCCTTTTGTGTACGCTTTGCCGGTCAGCCGCCCGAAGTGCAGCTCGAAACAGAGTCCAGGTCGGCGCAATGCGTTCGATCGTGGTCTTGATCGCCACCGAGGATCTGCGGGTGCGGCGGGGACGCTGCGCGGTGCCGAACACGGTGCGTATTTTCGGCACGTCCAGCCGGGAGCGGGTCCGGTCGACCACCGCGTCGAAGACCTGTTGCATGCGATGTCCGTCGGCGAAGATCAGGTTGCGGCTGTACTCGAGCTGATAGACCGCGAACCCGTAAGCAAATCCGCTGCGTTGCTGCTCATCGAGGTCGAGTGCGAAGCACAGGCACGCGGAGTAGATCCAGCGCTGGCAGACCTGGCTCAGCCGCCCTACAGCCGCTTCCTGCGACAAGGCATCTGCGATCCGAGCCAGGCCCACCGGGTCGGCGACCGCGGTGAAGCAGTTGCCGACCTTGCCGATGCTATCCCCGCCGACTCGGCCTGCCGGGACACATATTCGTGGCCGTTGAGGATGACCTGTGCGCCGAACGGCGGATGCCCCGACATCTTGATGGTCACGTGCCCCCAGACCGGGTCCATGATGTGGAACGAATAGTGGTTGACGTACTCGCGCCTCCTCTCGATGTTCACGATCCGCCCGGCCGCCGAGCGCTTCACCTTCCACACCGACGCCGGCGCCTTGGCCACCAGCACCACGAACACCCCGATACCGACCTCGTGTTCGGCCAGATACTGCTCAGCGATGCGGTGCTTGCGTTCACCGGCCTTGCAGAAGATCACCGGTACATCGTTGGCCGCGCCCCACGCCTTGACCCGGCGCGCGAACCTGCCGGCCAGCCGCATCAGATGGGTGTTGTCCAGTCCTTCGTCACTGTCGTTGTGCCAGCGCCGCCACCACACGCGCAACCCGCCGGGCTGATACCCGAGCGGGTAGAACGCGTTGGAGCACGATCCGATCCACGCAGTCATAACTGCCGGTCAGCAGGTCTGCATAGCGAAGGCTGAAATCGTCGGCCATCGCATCAACGTACGACCGCTACCACGTTCGTACTCCCGGCGAGCTGAAACTGCCCGTAGGGCCACCGATTCCGGGC
>CAVOSY010000008.1:0-466273 GCA_963698965.1 uncultured Actinomycetota bacterium | reverse complement strand
TGCGTTGCTGCCGGTCGCGCCGGTGGAGGGTGAGGGGGCCGCGCTTTGCGCTGCGGAATTGCCGCTGCTGCTGGAGCCGGCCGCGCCGCCACCGCTGCCTGCTGACCCGCTGAGCTACCGCCGCTTCCACCACCGCTCCTTGGGCCAGAGCCAGTCCGCTCGAAAGGGTCAGAATCGCAACGGTCGTGCAGAGACGCTTCATGGTCATTCTCCATCGTGCGATGGAGAAACAACGGCGTGCCTGCGAGACTCCGTTCCGCCGCGGCTAGTCGAAACCGTAGAACTTGCAGAACTCGCTGCAGCTCCGCGCGCGGCGAGCGGAAGTCGTTGGCCTTGTGCTTGCGGTCGCCGTAGCCGATCGCCAGCCGCAGAACAGCATCTCGTTCGGCGGCAGCTTGAGGAATTCGCCGACGGTGTCGTAGAGCCGTGCCCAGGCTTCCTGCGGGCAGGTGTCGAGGCCGTAGCCGCGCGCGAGAAACGCGAGCGTGTGGATGTAGCCGCCGAGATCGGCCCATTGGCCGGGGCCGAGCCGGCGGTCGATGGTGATGAACAGCGCCACCGGCGCGTCGAAGAACTCGAAGTTCTTCTTGTATTGCGCGAGCCGCGCCGCCGGATCGGTCGCGGTCGATGCCGAGCGAGCCGTAAAGCTGCACGCCGTGCTCCTCGCGGCGCTCCTTGTAGGCGCCGAACATCGGCTCGGGATAGATCGGATACTCGGTCTTGCCGTGGCGCGGATCTTCCCTGGCGATGCGCTTCGGCGACGATCGCCTTGAACTCGGCGAGCGGTTTGCCGGTCGAGCGCGTAGACGTTCCAGGATTGCAGATTGCCGCCGGATGCGGCGCGCGCGCCCGCGCGATCAGATCCTTGACGATGGTCGAGATCGACCGGCTTGTCGAGGAACGCGCGGCAGGCGATGCGCGAATTGACGGCTTCAAAGACGTCCATGGCTGTGCTCCTGATTACTGGAGATGACGGCGCATTCATCGGCCGGCGGCGCGAGCCGCGGCGGCGGGGCAGGGCAGCTCGCCGGTCTCGGGCGCCGCCAGCGCCGCTGGATCGTTGTGCACGCGGTAGAGCTGCGGCGCCGCGCGATTGATGTGCATCTGGAAAATGTCCGGCCGGTTGTAGTGGCCGGCGAAGTCGTGGCGCAGCTTCATCTGGATGCCGAGATCGAGATTGCAGTCGGCGTAGAGAATGCCTTCCTCCGGCGCCCATCGGCCCGGCGATGATGCGCGCCAGCGGATCGACGATCAGCGAGCCGCCGCAGCAGTTCGGGTCGCGCAGGAATTTCTCGCCCTCGGGGCCGGCCTTGCAGCATCTCGATCATGTGCTCGTCGACCGTGCCGCAGGCCGAGATCACGAAGGCCTTGCTCATCTGCGCGAAGGCCTGCGAGTCGATCGCCACGCGATTGCGCAGCGGATCGCCGCTGGTCGGGAAATGGTTGGGCCAGCTCATCACGTGGATGCGCGTGCCCTCGGCGATCAGCGCGAACACCGCGAGCGGATTGGAGTTCTCGCCGCAAATCAGCCCGGACATCGGGCCGAACTCGGTCTGGAACGCGCCGAACGTGTCGCCGTAGCCGCCCATATGGACCAGCCGCTCGCCGACCGTCGGCATGATCTTCTGGTGCTTGCGGATGATGCTGCCGTCCGGCCCGAAATAGATCTGGGTGTTGAACATCGTGCCGATGGTGTTCGGCATCTTCTCGCAGACGCCGATCACCACATAGGCGTTGGCGTCGCGCGCGGCTTCGCCGAGCGCGTCGGTCTCGGGCCCGGGAATCTCGACCGAGTTCTTGAACAGCTCGACCGCGAGCCTGTTGGCGATGGCGCCGGTCGCCGCGTGATGGTGGTACCAGACCGGATGCGCCGGGATGAAGCCTTCGGGAAAGCCGATGATGCGCGCGCCGTTCTTGCCGGCCTCGCGGATCAGGCGGCAGGCCTTTTCGGTCGAGCCCTCGCGGTCGAGGAACACCGAGGCGGCCTGCACCGCCGCGACCTTCACCGTGCCGTAGCTGTCACCCATTCGCTGGATTCCTATGCCGCGCTTTTTTCGCGCAGCACGATGGTGGGTGCAAGGCCGATCAGCGACGAGCGTGCAGACGACGATCGGGATGAACGGCGCGAGCGTCCAGCCGGTCAGGTCCCACAGCACGCCGCTGATGATCGGCACGATCACCGCGCAGGAATAGCTGATGGTGAACATGCCGGCGGTGACGCGGTGGACGTCCTCCGGCGGCGCTGATCAGCGGCGGCAGCGCCAGCACCAGCACCAGGACCGCGGCGCCGAAGCAGCCCCACACCGCGCAGCCGACCACGACCCAGGCGCCGCCGAGCAACACGATCGCCAGCATCGAGACGAAGGCAGACGAAGCCGCACACCAGGTAGGACCACACCGTGCGCACCATCCGGTCGGCCGAGGCGAGCAGCAGGAACGAGGCGGGAAGCTGGCCGAGGTTGAGCGCGGTCAGCGCGGCGTTGATGAGGTCGGGCCGGCCGGTGTGGGTGAGATAGTCCGGCAGGAAGCCGTTCATCGAGAAATAGGTCGCGTTGACGCTGCCGAGCAGCAGGCCGATCCGCCAGATTTGCGGATTGCGGAAGTCCGGCATCCAGCGCCGGCTGGCGGCGGTCGGGGCGGCAGCCGGCGCGCGCGGCGCGAGGCCGAAGATGATCGCGCGCGATGATCGACGACCGGCACCGCCCAGAACACGAAAGCTCCACTGCCAGCTCTGGTCGAAGCATCGGCAGCACCAGCGGGATGGTCAGCGCCGCGGGCAGGATCTCGCCGATCAGCAGGCCGTTGGTGTAGACCGCGGTGGCGAAGCCGATGCGCTGCGGCACCCAGGCGCGAACCAGCGGCGGCAGCGACGGCTGCATCACCGCGACGCCGAACGCCGTGACGACGGTGCCGAAGTAAAGCATCGCGACGCTCGGGCCGACGCCGCGCACGCGCCGAGCCGACCGCGCACAGCACAAGCCCGATCAGCAGTGCGGTCAGCGCGCCGAGCCGCGCGATCATCAGCGAGCCGGCGATCGCGGCGCCGGCGAACAGCACCATCGGCAGGCCGGACAGAATGCCGACCTGCGTCTCCGACAGATGCAGGTCGTCGTGGATCAGCGGAATGACCGGCGGCACCGCGAGGATGGTCAGGCGCAGCGCGATGCCCGCGAGCCAGAGCAGCAGCAGCGCGCGCGACGTGGCGGACTGCATCACGGCTCAGGCCGCGCTGTCGGCGCGGCACGCAGATCACCGCGAAGATCGCGAGCAGGGTGAACACCGCGATCGTGAAGAAGACCACGCGCGGCTCGCCGTGGTCGAGCAGCGCGCCGAACATCAGCGGCGCGAGGATGCCGGCGATGTTGAAGCCGTTGGTGACGAAGCCGAACACCTTGCCGAACGCGCCGGGCGGCGTCACCTCGCGCACGATCATGTCGCGCGACGGCATCACCATGCCGCTGCAGAAGCCGCGACAGCGACATCACCAGAACAAGCAGCAGTGCGCCGAGGTCGACGCTGCCGATCAGCAGCGCGGCGAGCGCCGTCGCCGAGCAGGCCGAGCGACGGCGATCAGCGCGTGCTGCGTGATGCGCGCCGGCGATCCAGCCGCCGATCAGCACGCCGAGCGCGCTCAGCAGCAGGTTGCCGGACAGCGCGGTGTTGGCGGTCGACCGGCGCGGTGCCGTAGCAGCGCGCCGAGCGCCACCACCGAGAAGTTCTGCAGGCCGAAGCTGGCGAACGCGCAGCAGCAGGAAGAACACGAAGTTGATCAGGATCGGCGGCGACAGCAGCAGCCGCCAGTCGGTCGGCCGGGCTCGTCGGCCGCGGGCTTGCGCGCCGGCTGGTGCGCATCGCCGCCGCTCGGCATGAACAGCACGACAGCGCGGCGATCAGCGCCCGAGCGATGGCCGCGCCGATGAACGCGCCGCGCCAGCCGAACAGGCCGTGCATCAGCAGCACGCGCGCCGGGCGCGGCCGCGCTGCCGAGCATGCCGGCGAAGGTGTGGACCGAATAGGCCTGGCTGATGCGCTCGCGGCGCGACGTGGCGCGACAGCAGCGCATAGTCCGCCGGGTGATAGACGGTGTTGCCGATGCCCGATCAGCGCCGAACATCGCGATCAGCACCCAGTAGGAATTGACCGCCGGCCGCGACCGCGAAGCCGACTGCGCCGAGCAGCAGGCCCGGCGATCAGCGCGAGCCGCGCGTTGACGCGATCGACCAGGAAGCCGGCCGGCGTCTGCAGCACCGCCGACACCGCGTTGAACACCGTGAGCGCGAGGCCGAGCTCGGTGTAGCTCACGCCGTAGTCGGCGCGCACGAAGGCGAACAGCGGCGGCAGCACCAGCATGTAGAAGTGGCTGACGAAATGCGCCGCGCTGACGCCCGCGATCAGGCGGAATGTCGCCAGCGCGCCGCGCCGCGAAGGCGAGATCGGTCGCTGCGGTCATTGCGCTTGCTGTGCGCCGTGCTCTGCGCGTCCTGGATCGCCTGCCAGACCCGCGCCGGGCGTCGCCGGCATGTCGATGTGCTTGATGCCGTAGTCCGACAGCGCGTCGACCACCGCGTTCATGATCGAGGTCAGCGAGCCGGCGCAGCCGGCCTCGCCGCAGCCCTTGACGCCGAGCGGATTGGTCTTGGCCGGCACCGGATGGCTGTGCACCTCGAAGTTCGGCGTGTGGTGCGCGCGCGGCATGGCGTAGTCCATGAACGAGCCGGTCAGCAGCTGGCCCTGCTCGTCGTAGACGACGTGCTCCAGCAAGGTCTGGCCGATGCCCTGCACCACGCCGCCGTGCAGTCTGGCCGTCGACCAGCATCGGATTGATGATGGTGCCGAAGTCGTTGACCGCGGTGTATTTCACCACCTCGATGTTGCCGGTGTCGGGATCGATCTCGACCTCGCAGACGTGGCAGCCGTTCGGGATAGGCCGACGGCGCGCCGTCGCTGACGTGCTTGACGTCGAGCGACTGCGGCGCGTCCGGCGGCAGCTTCATGCCGGTGCGCACCTTCTGCGCCAGCTCCATGATGCCGATGGCGCGGTCGGTGCCGGCGACGACGAACCGGCCGTCCTTGAACTCGATGTCGCCGGCGGAGGCTTCCAGCGCGTGCGAGGCGATCTGCTTGCCCTGCTCGATCACCTTGGCCGCGGCCTCGACGATCGCCTTGCCGCGAATTCATCATCGAGCGCGAGCCGCCGGTGCCGCCGCCGGCCAGCAGCTCGTCGCTGTCGCCCTGCAGCAGCTTGATCTTCTCGAACGGCACGCCGAGCTTCTCGCTCAGCACCTGGGCGAACGGCGAGGCGTGGCCCTGGCCGTAGTCGAGCGTGCCGGTGAGGATGGTGACGCCGCCGTCGGCGTCGAAGCGCGATGCCGCCCATCTCCTTGTTGGCCGGCGCGGTCACTTCGAGATAGCAGCCGACGCCGATGCCGCGCAGCTTGCCGCGCTTCTTGCTCTCGCGCTTGCGCTTGTTGAAGCCCTTCCAGTCGGAGGCCTCCAGCGCCTGCTTGAGGATCGCCGGGAAGTCGCCGCTGTCATAGGTGGTGCCGGACGGCGGACTTCCACGGAATCTCGCTCTTGCGGATCTGGTTCTTGCGGCGCAGCTCGATGCGGTCGAATGCCGGTCTCGGCGGCGGCGTAATCGATCAGCCGCTCCATGAAGTAATTGCCCTCGGGCGGCCGGCGCCGCGATAGGGACTGACGAAGCGTGGTGTTGGTGAACACGCACTTGGTCGATCACCTCCATCAGCGGCGTGCGGTAGAGGCTGATGACGTTGCGCACGATGTTGAGCGTCGGCGGCTGCGGCGACATCGCGCCCTGGAAGCCGCCGAGATTGCCGTAGCCGGTCGAGCCGCAGCGCCAGGAAATGGCCCTCGGCGTCGAGCGCAAGCTCGGCGGTCTGCTCGTGGTCGCGGCCGTGGTTGTCGGAGACGAAGCTGCCGGAGCGCTCGTCGGTCCATTTCACCGGACGGCCGAGCGTCTTGCGCCGCGTGCAGGATGCAGACGTATTCCGGATAGACCTGCGCCTTCATGCCGAACGAGCCGCCGACGTTGCCGGTGATGACGTGCACCTTGTCCGGCGTGGTCTTCATCGCGGCGATGATGCCGGCCTTCAGGCCCATCACGCCCTGGCTGCACCGAAGTGCAGCGTGTAGCGCTCCTTGGCCTTGTCGTATCTCGCCGATCGCGGCGCGCGGCTCGATCGCGTTGACGATCATGCCGGTTGTTGATGCAGCTTGAGCTTGACCTTGTGCGTGGCGGCGGCGAACGCCGCGTTGACCTTGTCGGTGTCGCCGTAGTGGAAGTCGAGGCAGACGTTGCCCGGCACGTCGTCGAACAGCGCCGGCGCGCCCGGCGCGGTGGCCTGCTCCGGCGTGGTCACGACCGGCAGCGGCTCGATGTCGACCTCGATCGCCTCGGCGGCGTCCTTGGCCTGCAGCAGCGTCTCCGCCACCACGCAGGCGATCGGATCGCCGACGAAGCGCACCTTGTCGGTCGGCAGCGCCGGCCGCGGCGGCTTCTTCAGGTCGGTGCCGTCCTTGCTCTTGAACGGCAGCGCCGATTGCAGCGTGCCGTACGGCCTTGATGTCCTCGCCGGTGTAGACGCCGAGCACGCCCTTCATCGCCTTGGCGGCCTCGGTGTCGATCGACTTGATCCGGCCGTGCGCGATCGTGCTGCGCAGGATGTAGGCGTAGGCCTGGCTCGGGCAGGTTGATGTCGTCGGTGTAGCGGCCTTGCCCGCGCAGCAGCTTCGCGTCCTCCTTGCGCGGCACCGGCTGGCCGATGGCGTAGCCGGACCGGGTGTTGGCGGTGTCCTGGATGTTCATGGAGATGATGTGTCGCCTGCTAATCGCCGGCGGGGAGGCGGGGGCGACGAGGGTACGGCCTGAGATATCGGACCAGGCCCGGTTTCACAAGCACAGCCGGCGGTTCTCGCCATGTTCTGCCGGCCGCCCAGAGTTGCGCCGCGCCGCTGCCGCTATCTACACTTTGCCCCGAAGTTGCGAGATCACCGCCGCGCCGTCGAGCCGCTTGAGCGCCTCAGGCTTCGGCGTGGGGAAAGGTTTTCAATGGACGACGAGGCCCGGGCGACCGGCCTCGACCCCGTGCCTGATCGGGCGCCCAAGGGCCCCGGCGGGGCCGGCGGTCGCCATATCGGCATCCGCGCCAGGATGCGCGCGACGACGCGGGCAGGGCGGGCTGGATCTGTCCGGCCCGACCTATGCCGCGCTCGATCTCGGCACCAACAATTGCCGGCTGCTGGTGGCGCGCGCGACCCGCGACAGCTTCCGCGTCGTCGACGCGTTCTCGCGCATCATCCGGCTCGGCGAGGGCGTCACCAGCTCCGGGCGTGCTGAGCGAGGCCGCGATCGCTGCGCGCGGTCGACGCGCTGCGCGTCTGCCGCGCCAAGATGCGCAACCGCGGCGTCACCCGCGCGCGGCTGATCGCGACCGAGGCCTGCCGCTGCGGCCGGCAACGGCAACGAATTCCTGGAGCGCGTGCGCGAGCGAGGTCGGCATCGAGCTCGAGATCGTCGATCGCGAGACCGAGGCGCGGCTGGCCGCCACCGGCTGCACGCCGCTGGTCGATCCGGCGGCCAAGGGCGTGATCCTGTTCGACATCGGCGGCGGCTCGTCGGAACTGGTGCGGCTCGGCCGCTGCGCGCCGACGCAGCACGGCCCGCCGCATCCGGAGATCGACGCCTGGGATCTCGATGCCGATCGGCGTCGTGACGCTGGCCGAGCGTCACGGCGGCGTCACCGTCACGCCGCGAGAGTCTTCGAGGCGATGATCGCCGAGGTCGCGGTCCACGTCGATCGCTTTGCCGCCGAGCACGGCGGCACCGAGGGCCTGCACCTGCTCGGCACCTCGGGCACGGTGACCACCATCGCCGGCGTCTATCTCGAACTGCCGCGCTACGAGCGCCGCCGCGTCGACGGCTGCTGGATGAGCGACGACGCAGGTGACCGGCGTGGTCGAGCGGCTGCTCGCCATGAGCTACGAGGGCCGCGTCGCCAATCCTTGCATCGGCGCCGAGCGCGCCGACCTGGTGCTGGCCGGCTGCGCCATCCTCGAAGCGATCCGCCGCGCGTTCCCGTGCGAGCGGCTGCGCGTCGCCGACCGCGGCCTGCGCGAAGGCATGCTGGTGCAGATGATGCGCGAGGACGGCGTCTGGGGCGCAGCCGAGGCGCCCGCGCCGTGACGCGAAGAAAAGCGGAGCGGCGAACGCGAGCTCAAGGTGCGGGTCAAGAAGCAAGCGCAAGTCGCAGTCGTCGACGCTTTGGCTGGAGCGCCAGCTCAACGATCCTTATGTGGCGCGCGCCAAGCGCGAGGGCTTTCGCTCGCGCGCGGCCTTCAAGCTGATCGAGATCGACGACAAGCATCATGCTGCTGAAATCCGGCGCGCGCGTGGTCGACCTCGGCGCCGCGCCCGGCGGCTGGAGCCAGGTGGCGGCCAAGCGCGTCGGCGCGCAAGGGCCGCGTGGTCGCCATCGACGTGCTGGACATGGATGCGATCGCCGGCGTCGACTTCGCGCAGATCGATTTCCTCGATCCCGCTGCGCCGGACAAGCTGAAGGCCATGCTCGGCGGTCCGGCCGACGTGGTGCTGTCCGACATGGCGGCCAACGCCACCGGCCACCGCCCGACCGACCATCTGAAGATCATGGCGCTGGTCGAGGCGGCGGCGCGAGTTCGCCCGCGAAGTGCTGAAGCCCGGCGGCGCATTTCTCGCCAAGGTGATCCAGGGCGGCACCGAGAGCGCGCTGCTCGCCGCGCTCAAGCGCGATTTCGCCACGGTGAAGCACGTCAAGCCGGCCGCGAGCCGCGCCGGACTCGGCCGAGCTTTACGTGCTGGCGACCGGATTTCGCGGCGGGCGCTGACAGCCGGGCTTGCCTGATCGCGCGATGGAACCATTTGCGGCGATGGCGAGTTATCCCGGCGCTGAGAACCGAGAGGAGACTGCTATGCCGATCATCCTGTGGCTGCTCGGCGTGCCGCTGGGACTCGTGATCGTCCTTTGGTTGCTGCACGTCATCTAACGAAACTATCAAAGCCGAGGCCCGCGTGAAGCGGGCCTTGCTGTTATTCAGACCGCTCCCAGCCTGGCTTACCGCGTCACGCCAAGCCGGCGCAGCGCGTCGGCCGGCTGCTGCAGGTTCGGGATCGAGTGCGCGCGCGCGGCGGAAGTCGGCCATCGCGGCGTCGCGGGCGCCGAGCTTCTCCTGGGTCAGCCCGCGCAGGCTGAACGCGTGGGCAAAGTTCGCACTCGAGCGCCGTCGCCTTGCCGGCATCCACCGCCGCCGCCGCAAAGCGGCCAGCGAGATAATTCACCTGCGAGCGGTTGTAATAGGCCAGCGCGAAGTCCGGCGCGATCGCGATCGCTTTGTCGTAGTCGGCCATGGCGCGCTCGAAACGCCCCTTGTTGCGCCAAACGTTGCCGCGATTGTCGTAGTAGCTCGCATTGTCGGCGTTCGAGCGTGATCGCCTTGTCGAAATCGGCGAGCGCACGATCGAACTCGCCCTTGGCGTCGAGCGCGGTGCCGCGGTGTTGTAGGCGGGGGCCGCTGTCGGGTGCGACGCGGATCGCCCGGTCGAAATCCGCGATGGCGCGGTCGTAGAGCTTGCGCGCGTGCCAGATCAGGCCGCGGTTGAGATAGGCCAGCGCGTAGTTCGGGTCGAGCTTCTAGCGCCTGTTCGTAATCAGCGAGGGCTTGCTCAGCGTTGCCGCGGTCGGCATAGGCGATGCCACGGTTGTTGTAGGCGGCGACGTTGTTGGGGCTGAGCTTGATCGCCTGGTCGTAAGTCGGCAATGGCGCGGTCGAGCGCTGCCGCTGCGGCGGTGCACCAGGCCGCGGTTGAAATAGGCGGCCGCCAGGTTGGGGTCGAGCTTGATCGCCTGGTCATAGTCGGCGATCGCGCTCCTGATGTCGCCCTTGCTGTCGTAAGCGGTCGGCGCGGCTGAGCAGATGCTGGGTGTTGCGCGGCTCCAGCCGGATCGCCTGGCTGAAGCTTGCGATCGCCCGCTCATAGTCGCGTCTGGCAAGGGCGGCATTGCCGCGGTTGACATGGGCGCGCAGGTGTCCCGGGCTGATGCGGATCGCGGCGTCGAAGTCGGCGATGGCGCGCTCGTGATCGCCGGCCTTGCCGTAAGCGACGCCGCGGTTGGAGTGCAGGATGGCGAGGTTCTGCCCGCGGTAGCGCTTGCTGCCGATCAGCGCGGTGCAGGCGTCGGCCTGGGCTTGTGGGGGCACCGGAACAGCCCCGGTGCAGCGCTGCTCGTCATTGGGCGCAGGCTGCGCACCGACCGTTCCGCTCGACAGCACGGCCGATGCGGCGAGCAGGAGCACCAGGCTGCGATGGGAAGCGCGGATCATGGCCGTTCCGCGGATTCAATCGGTATCGTGGGCACCATAAGCCTCCGGCGATGGCGAACCTATGGCGCCGCGCGGCCGGTCGAAGCCGGTGCATGTGGATGGCTGCGAATGCCCTATGAATCGCCATCTTGAGGTGCTATCCACCATCGCCAACCCAAAGTGCGGGCCCCGAATTCGGGCGAGTTGGCGAGGACGCAGGTCCTCGCGAAGGTCCAGATATTCGCACAGGTACCGCAGCCGGGATCGCCTGAACCCGGTGCGAGGGCCGGAGTTGGCGATGGCCGTGAACAACAACTCAATCTGCTCGAAGCATTCACCTTCGACGACGTGCTGCTCAAGCCCGGCCTGTCGGACGTGCTGCCGTCCGAAGTCGACATCCGCACCCGCATCACCCGCAGATCTCGCTCAACATCCCGATCGTCGCCTCGGCCATGGACACGGTGACCGAGGCCAGATGGCCATCGCCATGGCGCAGGCCGGCGGCATCGGCGTCATCCATCGCAATCTCGAGCCGGACGAGCAGGCCGCGCAGGTGCGCCAGGTGAAGAAGTTCGAATCCGGCATGGTGGTGAACCCGCTCACCATCCATCCGGACGCGACGCTGGCCGACGCGCTGGCGCTGATGAAGGAGCAACAGCATCTCCGGCATTCCGGTGGTCGAGGGCGGCGGCAACGGCCAGCGCCGGCAAGCTCGTCGGCATCCTGACCAACCGCGACGTGCGCTTCGCCACCGACCCGCGCCAGACGGTGGCCGAGCTGATGACCAAGGACCGGCTCGATCACCGTGCGCGAGGGCGTCAGCCAGGACGAGGCCAAGCGGCTCCTGCATCAGCACCGCATCGAGAAGCTTCTGGTGGTCGACGCGCAATACCGCTGCGTCGGCCTGATCACCGTGAAGGACATCGAGAAGGCGGTCGCCAATCCGAACGCCTGCAAGGACGAGCAGGGCCGCCTGCGCGTCGCCGCCGCCACCACGGTCGGCGACAAGGGCTACGAGCGCACCGAGCGGCTGATCGAAGCCGGCGTCGATCTCGTCGTGGTCGACACCGCGCACGGCCATTCCCAGCATGTGCTCGACGCCGTCAACCGCATCAAGCGCGCGTCCAACGACGTGCAGGTGGTGGCCGGCAACGTCGCCACCGCCGAAGGCGCCAAGGCGCTGATCGATGCCGGCGCCGACGCCATCAAGGTCGGCATCGGGCCGGGCTCGATCTGCACCACGCGCATGGTCGCCGGCGTCGGCGTGCCGCAGCTCACCGCGATCATGGACGCGGTCGAGGCGGCGCGAGAAGAGCGAACACCCCGGTGATCGCCGACGGCGGCATCAAGTATTCCGGCGATCTCGCCAAGGCGCTCGCCGCCGGCGCCGATGTCGCGATGGTCGGCTCGCTGCTCGCCGGCACCGACGAGACGCCGGGCGAGGTCTTTCTCTATCAGGGCCGCTCCTACAAGAGCTATCGCGGCATGGGCTCGGTCGGCGCGATGGCGCGCGGCTCGGCCGACCGCTACTTCCAGCAGGACATCAAGGACACGCTCAAGCTCGTGCCGGAAGGCATCGAGGGGCAGGTGCCGTACAAGGGCCCGGTCGTCGACCGTGCTGCATCAGCTCGCCGGCGGCCTGCGCGCCGCGATGGGCTATGTCGGCGCCAAGGATCATCGACGAGCTTGCACGAGAAGGCGCAGTTCGTCCGCATCTCGTCGGCGGGCCTGCGCGAAAGCCACGTCCACGACGTGACCATCACGCGCGAGAGCCCGAACTATCCGAGCCGGGTGTGATGCAATGGCAGCCGACAAGCGTGTATCTGCTCGCGGCGCGGCCGGTCGGCGAGCCGAAGGACAGCGATTTCCGCATCGAGCAGATGCCCGTTCCCGCGCCGGGAGCCGGCGAGATGCTGCTGCGGACGCTGTGTCTGTCGCTCGACCCTACATGCGCGGGCGCATGAGCGATGCGCCGTCCTACGCCACGCCGGTCGCGATCGGACAGGTGATGGAGGGCCGCACCGTCAGCGAGGTCGCTGGTCGTCGAACCTGGACGGCTTTGCCGCTGGCGACATCGTGTTGAGCCCGAGCGGCTGGCAGACCCACGCCGTTCGACGGCCAGGGCGTGCGCAAGATCGATCCGCGCTGGCGCCGGTTTCCACCGCGCTTGGCGTGCTCGGCATGCCGGGCATGACCGCCTACACGGGCCTGATCGAGATCGGGCAACCGAAGGCGGGCGAGACCGTCGGTGGTGTCGGCGGCCTCCGGCGCGGTCGGGTCGGTCGTCGGCCAGATCGCCAGGATCAAGGGCGCGCGTGCCGTCGGCATCGCCGGCGGGCCGGACAAGTGCCGCTACGTGGTCGAGCAGCTCGGCTTCGACGCCTGCGTCGATCATCGCGCGCCGATCTGCCCGGGCCGATGCCGCCGCGGTGTGCGGACTCGACGGGCAATCTGCCGTGCGCGGCACGGGCTGGCGCCGTCAATCGGACTGCCGGTGGACGGCGAAAATCTGGCGGCGTCCGAGCATGGCTGCTCATCAGCGATGCCGCAGGGCTCGCGGTGAGCCCAACGCTCCAGCGCACCGCCTACATGGCGGCAGCCATCTCAAGACTAGCATGGTCGAATCCCGGCGCGACGCTTTTCGCATGAGCCGGTGAACGGCATGCCTCGCCCACGTCATGCCAGAGGAGCCGTCCCATGACGCTTCCCATGATCCTCGCGCCGCTGTTCGTGCTGGTGCTGCTGACCTTCGTGCTCGGCTTCTGGCTTGCGGCGCTCGCGGACGCCGCCGCTGCTCAGCCGCGGCGAGGTCCGCGCCGAGGACGTGTCGATCTGCGCCAGCCGAACTGGCCGCGGCGCGCGATGCAGGTCGGCAATTCGTTTCCAGAACCAGTTCGAACTGCCGGTGCTGTTCTATGTGCTGACCATCCTCGCGATCATCACGCAAGCACGCCGACCTGCTGTTCGTGGTGATGGCCTGGATGTTCGTGCTGACGCGGCTGGCCCACGCCTACGTCCATGTGCACCAGCAACAATCTGCGCTGCGCGCGGCGCGCTCTTCGGCGTCGGCGCGATGGTGCTGGCGATCATGTGGGTGATCTTCATCGTCCGCATCATGCTCGGGCTGCCGTAATGACGCCCGGCGCGCGGCTTGCCGCCGCGATCGAAGTCCTCGCCGACATCGAAGCGCGGCGCCGGCCCGCGGCCGACGCGCTGAAGGACTGGGGCCTGTCGCACCGCTTCGCCGGCTCCGGCGACCGCGCCGGCATCGCCGGCCTGGTCTATGACGCGCTGCGCCGCCGCGCCTCGTCGGCCTATCTGATGGGCGAGGAGACGCCGCGCGCCGCTGTGCTCGGCATGCTGGAGCGCGAGCGCGGGCTCGATCGCGATGCCGTCGCGCAGGCTCGCCGACGGCGCGCGGCTATTGCGCCGCCGCCGCTGACCGATGCCGAGCGCGGCGCGGCTTGCCGCCGCCGACCTCGACGGCGCGCCGCCGCACGTGCGCGGCGACTATCCGGAATGGCTCGATCCGCATCTCGCGCGCGTGTTCGGCGACGAGCGCGCGGAGGAGGGCGCGGCGCTGGCCTCGCGCGCGCCGCTCGATCTGCGCGTCAACACGCTGAAGGCCAGCCGCGACGAGGCGGCGCGATCGCTCGCCGATCTCGCGCCCGAGCCGACGCGCTGGTCGCCGGACGGCCTGCGCATCAAGCTCGACGCCGACGCCAAGAGCCCGGCGGTCCACGCCGAGCTCGCCTATCTCAAGGGCCTGATCGAAATCCAGGACGAAGGCTCGCAGCTCGCCGCGCTGCTGGCCGGCGCCAAGCCCGGCGAGCAGGTGGTCGATCTCTGCGCCGGCGGCGGCGGCAAGACGCTGGCGCTGGCGGCGGCGATGGAGAACAAGGGCCAGATTTACGCCACCGACGACGACAAGCGCCGGCTCGCGCCGATCCACGACCGGCTGGAGCGCTCCGGCGCGCGCAACGTCCAGGTGCGCACGCCGAAGTCGGTCGGCAACGAGCTGGCCGACCTCGCAGGCCGCATCGACCTGGTGCTGATCGACGCGCCCTGCACCGGCATCGGCGCCTGGCGGCGCAATCCCGGACGCCAAATGGCGGGTGCGGCCGGGCGCGCTGGAGCTGCGGGTCAAGGAGCAGGCCGAGATCGCTCGACCGCGCCGTCGGCCGCTGGTCCGGCCCGGCGGCCGCATCGCCTACGTCACCTGCTCGGTGCTGGACGAGGAAAACGGCGCGCAGATCCGCGCACTTCGTCGGCCGCCACCCGGATTTTTCCGTGGAAAAGCCCGCCGAGGTGGCGAACGCGCTGGGCGAGCGCGCCTATATGTTCAGCCAGGCGGCGCTGGTCTCGGACGAAGGCCTGTTGATGACGCCGCGCCGGACCGACACCGACGGGTTTTTCGTCAGCATTTTGCGGCGATCTGCATGACCTCTGCGGCCCAAGCTCGACAGACTCAGCGCGACGGTCTTAGAACCGCCATGGACCACGCACGACAAGATTCTCATCGTCGATTTCGGCTCCCAGGTGACGCAGCTCATTGCGCGCCGGGTGCGCGAGGAGAAGGTCTATTCCGAGATCGTGCCGTACCAGAAGGCCGCCGAGGCCTTCGCGCGGATGAAGCCGAAGGCCGTGATCCTGTCCGGCGGGCCGGCCTCGGTGCTCGACAAGGACGCGCCGCTCGCGCCGAAGGAACTGTTCGACGCCGGCGTGCCGGTGCTCGGCATCTGCTACGGCGAGCAGGCGATGGCGCATCAGCTCGGCGGCGAGGTCGAGGCCGGGCATCATCGCGAATTCGGCCGCGCCGAGGTCGCTGGTCACCGAGGACACGCCGCTGTTCGAGGGCGTCTGGAAGAAGGGCGAGAAATATCCGGTCTGGATGAGCCACGGCGACCGGGTGACGCGGCTGCCGAAGGGCTTCCGCGTCGTCGGCACCTCGGCCGAATGCGCCGATCGCCATGATCGCCGACGAGAAGCGGAAATTCTACGCCACGCAATTCCATCTCGAGGTGATGCACACGCCGCAGGGCGCGCAGCTGCTGCGCAATTTCGTGCGCAAGATCGCGCAGTGCCGCGGCGACTGGACCATGCGCGCCTTCAAGGACGAGGCGATCGAGAAAATCCGCAAGCAGGTCGGCAAGGGCCGGGTGATCTGCGGGCTGTCCGGCGGCGTCGATTCGCGGTCGCCGCCGTGCTGATCCACGAGGCGATCGGCGACCAGCTCACCTGCGTGTTCGTCGATCACGGCCTGCTGCGGCTGAACGAAGGCAAGACCGTCGTCGACCTGTTCCGCGGCCACTACAACATCCCGCTGGTGCACGTCGACGCCTGCGAAGCAGTTCCTCGGCGCGCTCGAAGGCGTCAGCGACCCGGAGGCCAAGCGCAAGACCATCGGCAAACTGTTCATCGACGTGTTCGAGGCCGAGGCGAAGAAGATCGGCGGCGCGGAATTCCTGGCGCAGGGCACGCTCTATCCCGACGTGATCGAGAGCGTGTCGTTCACCGGCGGGCCTTCGGTCACCATCAAGTCGCACCACAACGTCGGCGGCCTGCCGGCGCGCATGAACATGAAGCTCGTCGAGCCGCTGCGCGAATTGTTCAAGGACGAGGTGAGGGCGCTCGGCCGCGAGCTCGGCCTGCCCGACGTGTTCGTCGGCCGCCATCCGTTCCCGGGCCCGGGCCTCGCCATCCGCTGCCCGGGCGAGATCACCCGCGAGAAGCTCGACATCCTGCGGCTCGCCGACGACATCTACATCGACGAGATCCGCAAGGCCGGCCTCTACGACGAGATCTGGCAGGCCTTCGCCGTGATCCTGCCGGTGAAGACCGTCGGCGTGATGGGCGACGGCCGCACCTACGATTTCGTCGTGGGCCTTGCGCGCCGTCACCTCGACCGACGGCATGACCGCCGACTTCTATCCCTTCGACATGAAGTTCATCGGCAACGTCGCGACCCGCATCATCAACGAGGTGAAGGGCGTCAACCGCGTGGTCTATGACGTGACGTCAGCAAGCCGCCCGGCACGATCGAGTGGGAGTAGAGCCAATGGCACGCGTGCGCTGCGTCACCGAGATGGGCATGGGCGTCGACGTCCACGGGCGCGACGCCACCAAGGCCGCCAAGCGCGCGGTGTCGGATGCGATCCGCCATTCGAGCCTCGGTTTCGTCCGCCTGTTCGGTAAGACGCCGCATGACATGTTCGTCGATGTCACCATCGGCGTGCCGAACCCGGAAGCGGTCGACACCGCGGCGGTCGCCAAGGAACTTCCCTACGGCACGGTGACCGTGAAGGCGGTCAAAGGCGGGCTGGATATTCCGTCCGATGGCGGCGATGCCATCACCATTGCGAACGCGGCGGTGATCGTCAGCCTCGACGACGGCAAGTGATCCGATCGAGCGGCAGGACGGACATGCCCATCACCATCTACGGCATCAAGAACTGCGACACCATGAAGAAGGCGCGCGCCTGGCTGGACAAGCACGGCGTCGCCTACGACTTCCACGACTACAAGACCGCCGGCATCGAGCGCGAGCGGCTGGAGCGCTGGAGCAAGAAGGTCGGCTGGGAGACGCTGCTCAATCGCGCCGGCACGACCTTCCGCAAGCTGCCCGACAAGGACAAGGCAGGCGCTCGACCGAGAAGAAGGCCATCGCGCTGATGCTCGGCGCAGCCGTCGATGATCAAGCGGCCGGTGCTCGATCTCGGCGGCGGCAAGCTGCTGGTCGGCTTCAAGCCGGAAATCTACGGCGAGCCGTCGCCGCACGCTAGAACGCGTCGCTGTCGCGGCCGAATTCGACGTTCACGCGCGGCAGCGATTTCGTGGACCGATGGCCCGTTCTGCCGAGAGTTTGATGTGGCGGGTCGCGCTGCTCCGTTACACTGCGGCCGATTCGCAGAGGCGCGCCGCATCCGATCATGCCGATCGATTCCTTTACGGTCCTGCTGTTCGGCCTGTTCATCAAGCTCGTGCTGGGCGCGCTGTTCGTCGTGTTCTGGCTGGAAGAACCGCGCTGCGCCCTGGTTCGGCTGGTGGAGCGCGTCGCTGCTGCTCGGCAGCGTCACCTCGGTGCTTCTACATGTGGCGCGGCTGCCGGACGAGCTTCGTCAGCATCGGCATCGGCAACGCCGCTCTGATCGCGGCATTTGCCTGCTGCTGGCAGGGCGCGCGCGCCTTCGATCGGCGGCGGCCGCTGTGGAGCCGCGGTCGTTGGCGCGCCGGCGCTCTGGCTCGCGGCCTGCTTCGTGCCGGCCTTCATCGACGAGCATTGCCGTACCGGATCGTGCTGTCGTCGGGTCTGATCGCGCCGCTGCTGGCGATGGCCGGCGTTCGAGTTCTGGCGCGGCCGCGCCGAACGCCTGCCGTCGCGCTGGCCGGTCATCGTGATCTTCGCGCTCGTTTGCGCTGTTCTTCGCGGCCCGCATTCCGCTGATCGGCGTCGCTGCCGTTTCCGTTCGGCGCGCTGCCGATGGAGCCGGGCTGGCTCGGCGCCTTCAATCTGATGATGTTCTCCCACACCATCCTGCTGTCGGTGCTGCTGGTGTCGCTGTCCAAGGAGCGCCTCGAACTCGACCAGCGCACCAAGGCGCAGACCGATCCGCTGACCGGCGCGCTCAACCGCCGCGCCTTCATGTCGCGCGGCGAGCGCCTGCTGCAGCGCCACGCCTACGAGCGCGCGCCGCTGTGCCTGCTGTTCCTCGACCTCGACCACTTCAAGTCGCTCAACGACCGCTTCGGTCACTCCG
The DNA here is from genome assembly GCA_963698965.1 of uncultured Actinomycetota bacterium. Lineage (GTDB taxonomy): Bacteria > Actinomycetota > Actinomycetes > Mycobacteriales > Mycobacteriaceae > Mycobacterium. Next base: position 448,160 of record CAVOSY010000008.1, on the reverse strand, counting down.
GCGGCGACGACGTGCTGATGAGCTTCGTCGCCCTGGTGAACGCCTGCATCCGGCCGACCGATTTCCTGTTCCGCATCGGCGGCGAGGAGTTCTGCTGCCTGCTGCCGTACACCACCACCGAGCAGGCGCACCGCGTGGCCGAGCGCATCCGCCACCAGTTCGAGATGACGACGGTGCGAAGTCGCGGGCACGCCGGTGAAGGCGACGGCCAGCCTCGGCATCGCCTCGACCGAGGCCTTCGGCTATGAGCTCGACACGCTGATGCGGCGCGCCGACATGGCGGTCTATGCCGCCAAGCGCGCCGGCCGCAACCGCGTGGTGGTGGCGACGTCGGACGATGCAAGACGCGTCGGGCGTGGTGCTGCCGCTGCGCGCCGCCGAGTCGTGATCGATCATGATACAATCGTTGCGCACGGCCATCCGAAGGTGGGGAGGCGCGATGGATCGGGCGACGATCGGCGCCTATGACGCCGGCGCCGCGGAGTTTGCCAAGGACTGGCACGAGCAGCCGGCGCCGGTCGATCTGCACGCGCTGGTCAAACGCTTCTTCCAGCCCGGCGGCCGCACCGCCGACGTCGGCTGCGGCAGCGGCCGCGAGGTGGCGTTCCTCGCCGCCAACGGTTTCGACGCGATCGGCTACGACGCCTCCGACGCGCTGCTCGAGCAGGCGCGGCTGCGCTATCCGCGGCTTGACGTTTGCGACCGCGGTGCTGCCGGAGCTTGACGGGCGTGCCCGATGCGGCCTTCGACAATGTGCTGTGCGAGACGGTGATCATGCATCTGCGGCGTCCGCAGATTCTGGACGCGGTCCGCCGCCTGCTCGCCATCCTCAAGCCCGGCGGCATTCTCTACCTGAGCTGGCGCGTCACCGACGGCGCCGACCAGCGCGACCCGCACGGCCGGCTCTATTCGGCCTTCGAGAGCGCGCTGATCCGCGAGGCGATCGACGGCGTGGCCGAGGTGCTGCTCGACGACGAGCCGGTCAGCGCATCGTCGGGCAAGAAAATCCACCGCATCGTGGCGCGCAAGATACGCCGATGACGGCCTTTCCGCCGCTCCCCGACAACGCTAGGAATAGCGCGGTCCCGATGTGCGGGATCGCGGGAGCATCTCATGGAAATCAGTCTTTCGGGCCGTTCGGCCATCGTCACCGGCGGCAGCAAGGGCATCGGCCTCGCGGTCGCGACGCGCTTTGCCGCAGTCCGGCGCCGATGTCGCGATCGTCGCGCGCGGCAAGGAGACGCTCGACGAGGCGGTCGCCGCGATCAAGAAGACGGCGAAGGCGCGCGTCATCGGCGTGCAGGCCGACGTCGGCGTCGCGGCCGACATCCAGCGCGCCTACGACGAGGTGATGAAGGCGTTCGGCAAGGTCGACATCGTCGTCAACAACGCCGGCACCTCGCGCGCCATGCCGTTCGAGAAGGTGACCGACGAAATCCTGCATCGACGACATCGAGCAGAAGCTGTTCGCCGCGGTCCGCCTGATCCGCCTGGTCTCGCCGCAGATGAAGGAGCGGCGCTGGGGCCGCATCATCAACGTGCTCAACATCGGCGCCAAGGCGCCGCGGCCGAACAGCATGCCGACCTCGGTGTCGCGCGCCGCCGGCATGGCGATGACCAAGGCGCTGTCGGCGGAGTTCGCGCCGCACAACGTGCTGGTGAATGCGATGCTGGTGGGCTTCATCGAGGCCGATCAGCACGTGCAGGCGGCGAAGAAGGCCAACGTTCCGCTCGCCGACTACTACAAGGCGCGCGAGAAGGAAATTCCGCTCGGCCGCGTCGGCAAGGCCGAGGAGTTCGCCAATCTCGCCTGCTTCCTGGTCTCCGATGCAGGGCGGCTACATCACCGGCACCGCGACCAACGTCGACGGCGGCCGCTCGCCGGTGGTGTGATCAGGCCGGGATGTCGACGCGCGGCCGGCGGCGGCAGTCGCGGGCGCAGCGCACGCGCTAGCCGACCAGCCGAGTCGGCAGCCCAAGTCGCGCGCGGCCGCCGCGCCCTGGATCGCCGCGCCGATCGCGCCGATCACGACGAACGCCGCGACGATGCTCGCGCCGACGATCTGCGGACGCGACATCGCGATGCGGCGGTGGACCTCGACCGGCTTGCCGTCCCAGTACAGCTGGCCGTCGTGGTCGATCGACAGCCGGGTCAGATCGATCATGGTCGACCGGATGGCGGTTGCGGCCCTGCGGCTTGGGCGGCGGTTCGCTGACGGTTTCCGAGGATTCTCGGCGGCACAGATTGAAGACGTTGTCGTCCAGCTCGGAGGCGGCGCGGCGAATCGGCGCGAAGGCGATCAGGCCCGCGATTCGCCTCCGTCTCCGTGCGGAGCCGATTCGGTCATTCGGCGCTTGCGCGACGCGAATGATAGGCCGGAAGAGAGAACTCATCGCGCGCCATGTTTCCCGCCTCGTGTGCGGAAGTGCAAAGCGCGCGCAGCGTCGCCGCGAATTGCAGTGGACAACCGTTGCGCGATCTCAAAGAGCGATGCGGGTTTTCGGTCGGATCGATTCCGAATCAATTGGGCGCGGAATGTCGGCGCCGGCGGTGTCGGCTTGCGCCGGAGCGGCGGCGGCAGCGGGCAGCCGCTATGGCACTACGCCGGTCCTTGCAGCCCCAGTCGTGCGCGGCGACGTAGCCGTAGGTGGCCACGCCGAGCGCGCCGATCACGATGGCCGACGAGTCACGATGACCGCGCCGATCGATCTGCCAGCGGCGTCAGCGATGCAGGTGCTTCTGTCGGTCGACGGTCGTAACCGCGGCCGACTGGTGCCGCACCTCGACCATCGGCGTGCGCGCCCTTCGGCGCGGACCACATCGAGACTGGCGGCCGGCGCTGCCGACGTGCATGCGCGCCGCGCTGACGCCGGCGCGAGTTCGCCCTCGTGCGATCGTCGCCGGCGAGTCTTTCGGCCGCCGAGTTCGCGCTCGCGCGATCGAGGATATCCATCGAGCGGTCGAGCGAGTCGGCCGGCTTGTCGCTGAGCTGCCTCGGCTGCGTGTCGTAGTTGACGAGCTTGCCGTCCCAGTAGAACCGGCCGTTGTTGTCGATGGTCAGGCGATCGAGCTCGGCCGCGGTGAGCGTGCGGAGCTTCTTCGGCCACTCCGGTGGCCGTCCGCCCTGCGGCGGCACGATGCCGGACTCGTCGCACGCTGACCTCGGGATACTGGATCCGTCGCTCATTGCCCGTCACTCCCCACGCTACCAACAGAACCGCGACGGAACCGCCGTCAGTTCACCTTGATCGTTCGCGGCCTTGATGACCGGCCCCCAACGGGCAATCTCGCCATCGATGCGCGCCCGGAACTCGGCCGGGCTGTTGCCGACCGGCTCCATCAACTGCGCCGCAAGCTTGTCGCGGATCGCCGCCGTCCCAATTGCTTCTACCACCTCGCGCTGAATCTTCGCAACGATGGCCTCCGGCGTATGCGCCGGGCGCAATCATGCCCATCCAGGCGTCGGCTTCGACGTCGATTCCGGCCTCTTTCAGCGTCGGAATGTCGCGGCAAATATGGCGAGCGCTTGGCGGTCGAGACGGCCAGAATTTTGACCGCGCCGGAGGCGGCGTGCGGAGTGACCGAGATCGCAGGCAGGCAGCCCATTTGCACGTCGCCGCGGATGATCGCGGTCATCGCCGCGGGCGAGGACGGCGTAGGGGATGTGCACCATGCTCGCGCCGCTGCGAGCGCGATCGCCTCCATGGCGAGATGCGACAGCGAGCCGTTGCCGATCGATCCGAAGTTGTATTTGCCCGGTTCGCGCTTCAACAGCGCGATCAGCTCCGCGACGCTGTTAACCTTAACACTTGGAATTCACCGCGAGCGCGCTCGGCTGCGGTCACCAGCTGGGTGATCGGAGCGATGTCGGTCTTGGGGTCGTAGGGCAGCTTCGAGAACAGCAGCGTGTTGATGGCGAGCGGCCCGCCGATGCTGATGCCGATGGTCGGTGCCGTCGGGCGCGGCCTTGGCCACCGCGTCGGTGCCGATGTTGCCGCTGGCGCCCGGCTTGTTCTCGATGACGAACGGCTGGCCGAGCTTTTTCTGCAAATGATCGGCGATCAGGCGCGCGACCACGTCGGGCGTCGAGCCCGGCGCCGAACGGCACCACGATCTTCACCGGCTTGGTCGGCCAGTCCTGCGCGGTGGCGGGCAGCGCCGAGAGCACAAGCCCGAACAGGGCAACGACGATCTTCATGCTGTTTCTCATCTAGTTGATGTCGCGACCGAGATAGGCGCCGTCCTTCTCAAGCAAGCCCTGCAGCGCTTCAACCGAAATCTCGGCCAGCGCCGAATTGCCGGCGAGCGACAGATGCGCGGCGCTGGCCGCCGCCTGGCCCATGACGAAGCAGGCGCCGCTGACGCGCGCCGCCGACTGGCCCTCATGGGTCATCGAGGCGCAGCGGCCGGCGACCAGCAGGTTCCTCACCTTCTGCGGCAGCAGCATGCGGTAGGGCAGGTGGCAGAAGCCGCGCGATTGCGGAATCGGCGGCCACTGCCATTCGACGCGGCCTGCGGTGTGCGCCTCGATCGGCCAGCCGTTGACGCCGATGGTGTCGGCAAAGCTCGCGCAGGTCAGCACGTCCTCGCCGCTGAGCTGGTAGGCCCGGTGATGCGCCGGGTCTCGCGAATGCCGAGCTGCGGCGGCGTGTCGACCACATAGGCGTTCGGGAAGCCCGGCGCCTCGCGCTTGAGGAAGTCGAAGAACTGCATGACCTGGCGGCGGCCCTCGATCTCGCCCGCGGTCAGTTCGTCGGCGTCGGTGCCGTCGAGCGCGCTGCCGTCCGGCTTCTTCATCTGGGTGACGTTGACGCGCCACTCGATCGGATTTTTCTGCGGGCGGACGATCGCGCCCTTGCGCGGGAATTTCACGCCGCGCTTCTCGGCGTCGTCCATCAGCGCCGGGATCGTGGTCCAGGCCTCGCCGGCGGCTGGCGGATCGACGCCGTTCAACCGGAACATCATGGTCGGATAGAGCATGCCGCCGTCGCCGTCGCCGCGCTCGAACGGCGCGCCGGCCCAGGCCGCGAGATCGCCGTCGCCCGAGCAGTCGATGAAGACGCGGCCGATCACGGCGGCGCGGCCGGATTTCGTCTCCACGATCAGGGCGCGGATGGTGTCGTCGGGCTCCATCACCACGCCGGCGCCGAGCGCATGAAACAGGATGTCGAGCGCCCTTGCCGAGCAGGAGATCGTCGGCGGCGCATTTGTAGGCCGCGGTGTCGTAGGCCTGCGCCTGGATCTTGCCGAACGAGACATGCGGCTTGTTCAGGCCGCCGAGCCGGTCGATGCGTGCGAGCAATTCGTCGGCGATGCCGTGCACCACCTGACGGTGCTCGCCATGCACATTGGCGTGCAGCCCGCAGAACGTGGTGACGCCGGCGGCGGTGCCCATGCCGCCGAGAAAGCCGTAGCGCTCGACCAACAGCGTCTTGCGGCCAATGCCGCCGCGGATGCGGCGGCGGCGATGCCGGCCGGCCCGCCGCCCAGCACGACCACGTCGTACTCGCCGCGCACCGGCAGATCGCGTTCCGGCTCGCGGATCGATTTCGCTGTCATCGGAGCATGATACCATGCGCTGCCGCGCTTGCGCGGCGTGCTATCATGCCTACTGCCGTTCCGCGTTCACGAGTTAGTCATGTCAGTCCAAGAACAGATCAAGCGGCTGACCGCCCCCGACATCCGCGCCCGCAAGGGCGGCGAGCCGATCGTCTCGCTGACCTCGTATCACGCGCACACCGCGCGGCTGGTCGACAAGTACTGCGACGTCATCCTGGTCGGCGACTCGCTCGGCATGGTGATGCACGGGCTCGAGACCACCGTGCCGGTCACGCTCGACATGATGATCCTGCAAGGCCACGCGGTGATGCGCGGCTCCAAGCGCGCGCTGGTCGTGGTCGACATGCCGTTCGGCTCCTACGAGGCGTCGAAGGAGCAGGCCTTCATGAACGCCGCGCGCGTGCTGAAGGAAACCGGCTGCGGCGCCATCAAGGTCGAGGGCGGCGCGCCGGCTGGCGGAGACCATCGCGCTTCCTCACCGAGCGCGGCGTGCCGGTGATGGGACATGTCGGCCTGACGCCGCAGTCGATCAACACCATCGGCTCGTTCCGCGCCCAGGGCCGCGAGGAGAAGGACTGGGGCTCCGATCGAGGACGACGCCCAGGCGGTCGCCGACGCCGGCGCGTTCTCGCATCGTGATCGAGGCGGTGGCCGAGCCGCTGGCGCGCCGCATCACCGAGCAGGTCGCGGTCCCGACCATCGGCATCGGCGCCAGCGCCGGCCTGCGACGGCCAGATCCTGGTGCTGGAGGACATGCTGGGGCTGTCGCCGCGCGTGCCGAAATTCGTCAAGCGCTACGGCGATCATCGGGCCGGGCATCGAGGCCGCGGTCGCGGGCTACGCCAAGGACGTGCGGGCGCGCGGGTTTCCCGGGCCCGGACACGTCTACGGCATGAAAAAGAAGTAGATGGCCGATTGACGATCGGCTGTTGACCGTCGGCCGTCTGTCGACGTCGGCCGGTTTTGCCTTGTCGCCGCCACATCGCTATTTTACGCGCCTGTGCATGGCCTTAGCCGGGAACGGCGCCGGCGGGCAGGACGCCGGGGGAACGGTTTCGTGTCCGATATCTTTCAGCGAAGTCGATGAGGAAGTACGCCGCGAACAGCTCAAAAAGCTGTGGGACCGCTACGGCATCTCTGATCATCGCGGCCTGTGTCCTGCTGGTTGTCGCCGTCGGCGGCTGGCGCGGCCTATCGAATGGTACGAGGCCAAGAAGGCCGCCGAAGCCGGCGCCGCCTTCGAGGCCGCCGTCCTCGCCGAGCGAGGGCAAGAACAAGGAGGCCGAGGAGGCCTTCGCCGAAGATTGGCGCCGACGGCACGGCGAGCTACCGCATGCTCGCCAAGATTCCGCGAGGCGGCCGAGCTCGCCGCAGACGCGATCCCAAGGCCGCGGTCGCGATCTACGATCAGCTTGCCGCCGACGGCAGCCTCGGCCGGATGCTGCAGGATCTGGCGGCGTGCGTGCCGCCTTCCATCCTGGTCGACACCGCGCCCTACGACGAAATCGCGCAGCGGCTTGAGCCGCTGACCGCCGTCGACCGCACCGTTCCGCCACAGCGCGCGCGGTCTGCTGGCGCTGTCGGCCTGGCGCGCCAAGGACGCGACCGCGATGCGCCGTGGACCGACATGATCCTGGCCGACGCCGAAACCCCGTCCGGCACGCGCGGCCAGATCGAGATGCTGCTCGGCGCTGTCGGACGCGACAAGAAGAGCTGAGGCGACGATGCGCCGTCCCGGTTGTCTGATGCTTCGCTGCTCGCAGGTCGGGCTGGCGCTGTCGGGCTGCTCGACGTTCGATCCGACGGAATGGTTCAACAACAAGAAGCCGCTGCCGGGCGAGCGCAAGGCGGTGTTTCCGGAAGGGCGTGCCGGGCGTCCCGCAAGGCGTGCCGCCGGAACTGGTGCAGGGCTATCAGCCGCCGCCGGAGCCGCCAGCCGCCGGTGGCCGAGCGAAGCCGCCGCAGCCAAGCCGCAAGCCGAAACCGAAGCCGCGAGCCGCCGGCGCGCCGCCGCCGCCTCGCCGACTGCGGCGCGAGCACCGCCGCCGGCCCGCCCCAGCGCAGCAGCCGCAGCAGGCGCGCAGGCGCCCTGGCCGCAGGCGCCAGCCCCAGCACAGTCTGCGCCGGTCCGTCGTCGCCGTTCCCCGATCCGCCCGCGGCGCTGACGTGCTCGCGGTTTCCGATCACGTGGCTTGCCGCGCCGCGAAAGCTGGCGCATCCAGTGGCCATGAGCTTCACCATCGCCATCGTCGGGCGGCCGAATGTCGGCAAGTCGACGCTGTTCAACCGGCTGGTCGGCAGGCGGCTCGCGCTGGTCGATGACCGCCCGGCGTCACCCGCGACCGGCGCGAGGGCGAGGCGCGGCTCGGCGATCTCGACTTCACCGTCATCGACACCGCGGGCCTCGAAGAGCGCCGACGCCGAGAGCCTCGCCGGCCGGATGCTGGCGCAGACCAAGGCTGCGATCGAGCAGGCCGACGCGGTGTTCTTCCTGATCGATGCGAAGCCGGGCCGGTGCCGGACGACCGCGTCTTTGCCGATCTGGTGCGCCGCTCGGGCAAGCCGGTGATCGTCGTCGCCAACAAGGCCGAGGGCAAGGGCAGCGGCGCGCGGGTCCTGGAGGCCTACGAGCTCGGGCTCGGCGATCCGGTCGGCATCTCGGCCGAGCACGGCGAGGGGCTGGCCGATCTGTTCGAGGCGCTGCGCGAAGCGCTGCCGGACGTCACCGGCAAGCCGCGACGCGAGCCGCGGAGGAAGCGCCCGACGCGAGCGGCCCATTCGCGTCGCCGTGGTCGGACGGCCGAACTCCGGCAAGTCCACGCTGGTCAACCGGCTGCTCGGCGAGGACCGCCTGCTGACCGGGCCCGAGGCCGGGCTCACCCGCGACACCATCGCGGTCGATCTCGACTGGCAGGGCCGCGCCTTCCGCCTGTACGACACCGCAGGCCTGCGCCGGCCGCCGCGCGTCCAGGAGAAGCTCGAAAAGCTGTCGGTCGCCGACGCCTCAACGCCATCCGCTTCGCCGAGGTGGTGGTGCTGCTGATGGACGCCGAGCGGCTGTTCGAGGAGCAGGATCTGCGCATCGCCGATCTGGTCGAGCGCGAGGGCCGCGCGCTGGTGATCGCCATCAGCAAGTGGGACCTGCACGAGCGCCAGCGCCGGCGGCATCGCCAAGCTGCACGAAGAAGCCGATGAGCGGCTGCCGCAGCTCAAGGGCGTGCCGGTGGTCGGCGTGTCGGGTCTGACCGGCGAAGGGCTCGACCGGCTGATGCAGGCGATCGTCGATATCCACGAGGTCTGGAACCAGCGCGTGTCGACCGCGCAGCTCAACCGCTGGCTCGAGGATGTGACCGCAGCGCATCCGCCGCCGGCGGTGTCGGGCCGCCGCATCCGGCTCAACTACGTGACGCAGGCCAAGGCGCGGCCGCCGACCTTCGTGCTGTTCTGCACGCGCGCCGACGAGGTGCCGCCGGCCTACCGGCGCTATCTGGTCAATGCGTTGCGCGAGCACGTTCGACCTGCCGGGCACGCCGATCCGGCTGACGCTGCGCGAGAAGGCCAATCCGTACGCCGAGCGCAAGCGCAAACGCGATTAACCAGTTCACCAGTTAACCCGTTAACCCGCAAATCCGCACAGCGCGTCTCTCGCGGCTAGATTTCCCAAACCATTTTGGGGGCGATCGTGGCCGCAAACCTCTCGCTGAAATTCATCGTCGCAGGCGCCGTGCTGATGCTGGGCTGAGCGCGCCGGCTGTAGCCGACCCGCGCGATCAGGAATGCACCGATTGCCCGATCTCGAACAAGTACGACAGCGAAGAGGTCGTCGAGAAGATCAAGCGGATCAAGAAGACGCTGGCCAACGAGGAGCCGATCGACGTTCGCGCCGGCCGTGCCGACTATGAGACCGGGCACATCCGGCACACCGGCGCGCGGCCCACACGCGGCATGCGCGCCCGTCACACCGAATGCGCCGACTGCGCGCCGCGGCGGAAATACGACAGCCGGGAGGTCGTCAGGAAGGTCCGCAACGTCGACCATTCGCGCGTCATCAACACCAGGACCGTGGTGCCGGTGCGCAGCCGCATCAAGGAAACCAATCATCTCGTCGTCCACGACAACGTGGTCCGCAACACCGGCGTGATCCAGCACAACCGCATCGTCGTCGAAAAGGAAATCCGTTACGTCCGCCGCATCCCGCTGCGCACCACCGTCGAATTCATCACCCACGACTATCGCGTCGTGGAGCGGCCGGCTTCGATCACCGTGCCGGTCTATGTCGCGCCGGCGCGGGACTGCCGTGGCTACGGCCGCTACGGCTCGTGCCGTTCGCTGCTGCGGGTCCGCGGCTAGCCAGTTCATTCGCTAGCGCCGGCGGCCGGAACGAATTGAGCCTGCCGGCGCGGTAGTCGTAGATCTTTCCGGTTTCCATGAAGCCCGGCAGGCAGAGCGGCACGATCGTCTCCGCGACCGCTTCCGGCGTCGGCAGCGTCATCGGGTCCTCGCCCGGCGCGACCGCCGCACGCATCCGCGTCCGGGTCGGGCCCGGCGCATGGATAGTTGACCCTGATCGGCGTGTTCAGCGTCTCGTTGGCATAGGTCCGCGCCATCGCTTCGAGCGCGGCCTTGGTGGTGGCATAGAGCCCGCGATAGGCGCGCGGGTTGGCGGCCGCGCCCGACGACATGAACACCACGCGGCCGGCGTCGGAGCGCAGCAGCAGCGCGTGCATGTTGCGGATGAGATGCCAGTTCGCGGTGACGTTGACCGCCAGCACCTCCTCCCATTCCTTGGGCTGGAAATGATCGAGCGGCGAGCTTCGACGCGCCGAGCGCGGCATTGGCGACCATGATGTCGAGCTTGCCGTAGCGCTCGTTCAGCGCGGCGGCCAGGCGGGCGATGCCGTCGAAATCGCGAAGCTCCAGCGGCACCAGCGTGGCGGTGCCGCCGACCGCCTTGATGGCGTCGTCGAGCTCTTCCAGGCCGCCCGGCGTGCGCGCGGTGGCCACCACATGCGCGCCCTGGCGCGCCAGCGCGATGGCGATGGCATAGCCGATGCCGCGCGAGCCGCCGGTGACGAGCGCGATGCGTGAAGCGAGAGGTCCGGTCATGCGTTTCCTGCTGCGGAGGGGAAGGTCATCGCGCCGCGGCAGGCAGGCGCGACGCGTTCACCAGCCGTTGTTGCCGCCGGCGTCGAACACGCTCGAGGGCGACACGATCGGAAAGCCCTTGGTGTCGGACGGCACCGACAGCGACAGCCCGACATAGGACGACGGATTCTGGGTGTAGGCTTCGTGGCCCGGCACGGTGCGGCCGTCGCTGAACTGGCCGACCTTGGTGGGCTTGGAATCGAACCCGACCGAGCCCGGGCTGTTCTGCAACTGCACGCGGCCGATGTCGCGCGGCGCCGGCCGCCGGTCGATGGTGGGATCGCCGCCGCTGTATTTGCCGAGGTCGGTGTTGGCCGACCAGTAATCGCCGGAGCCGCCGCTCGCAGAAGCCGGTTTGGCTGCCGTCGCGGTTTTGGCCGTCTTCGCGGCCGTGGGCTTTTTGGGCTGGGTGATCGATTGCGCCAGCGCCGGCGAGCACCAGGCCGCGAGCAGCAATGCGCCAAATAGCGCCGCCGCGATTGGCGTGGATGGCCTGCGCGTCGGTGCCGTGCTTTGGGCTGTCATCGTTTGCCTCGGTCGGCCGGCATGGCGCGCCGGGATTCGGAAAATACGGCATTCGGTCTGCTTTCTACAAGACGCGGCTGACGCCGCTTTTGCCTACAAGACGCGGCTGACGCCGCTTTTGCCACAGCGCGGCTGGCACCTGCGATGTCGTTTCGAATTTCGGGCAAGCGCCATCGCCCCCATTTTTTGAAAGGCGCGGGGGCGCCTTCATTCCTCCCCGCTTTCGCGGGGCCGGTGTCGCTCCCTCGGAGCAAGCCCGAGGGGACGGAGCGCCGAGCGGCGCCCTTATCGTCCGCACCTCGCGGCGCGGGCGCCCGGATTGCCGGGCGCGCGCCACTCAGCGCTCCGTCGCGGGATTTTGGGCGTCGGGACCGTGCTTCCGGGACTCGGACGGCGAACTCTTCGCCCGCCCTATCGCGGGGCTTTCGCCCCGCTCGTCCTGTCCCGTCCAGCCATCGAAGGCAGCCCCACGTAGTTGGAGCGGACGGTGACCCGAGCCTCCCGGGAGCGGGGTTACGAGCCCCGCCCGCAGGCGCCGCATCCCACCCCGATCGCATGACGTCTCATGAGAACGCCCTCGGAGGATGGGATGTAAGGAATATAGTCCAATAAAAGGAATAAGTCAAGACCGCGTCGCAAAAAGATTGACAGGCCGTTCTTATTTCAATAATCGTTGAAATATGGAAAAGACGGATGCCGTTGCGGCTCTTGCCGCGCTTGCCCAGGACAATCGGCTTGATGTGTTCCGGCTGTTGGTCACGGCAGGACCCGAAGGCTTGCCGGCCGGCGAAATTGCCGAAGCTCTCGATCTCGCGCCCAACACGCTCACGTTTCATTTCGACCGTCTTCGGGTCGCCGGGCTTGTCACGGTGCGCCGCGAAGGCCGTTCGATGATCTACGCCGCGCGCTTTGAAACGATGAACGAACTTTTGGGCTACCTCACCGACAACTGCTGTCAGGGCGCACCCGAAAAGTGCGCGCCGTTGCGCCAATGCGCGCCGTCCAAGACGAACAAGCGAAAATCCGAAACGGTCTGATGGAGGAGGAAGCAGACATGAAGCGCATGCACGTCCATGTGTCCGTGGACAATGTCCCAAACGCCGTCGGCTTCTATCCGCGCTTTTCGCGGCGCAACCCTCCGTGGTGAAAACCGATTACGCGAAGTGGATGCTTGATGATCCACGCATGAACTTCGCGATCTCGCGCGCGGAGCGCAGCCGGGCCTGGACCATCTCGGCATTCAGGTTGAGAACCAGGACGAACTCCAGGACGTTTATTCGCGCCTGCACAAGGCTGGCGGCAGCGTCATCGAACAAGGAGCAACGACTTGCTGCTACTCGAAGTCGGAAAAATCCTGGATCAGCGATCCAGCCGGCATTTCGTGGGAGACTTTTCTCACTTCAGGAGAGTCCACCAACTACGGTGACAGCTTCGACCGTGGAGCGCGCATCGCTCACGAAAAGGCATGCTGCGTTCCGCAAGCCGGAACCGCTCCCAAGCCGGCTTCGGCGTGTTGCGCGGATTAAGACCATGGACCGTCCTTACAACGTCCTTTTTCTTTGCACCGGCAATTCAGCCCGCTCGATCCTGGCTGAAACGATCTTGAATCGAGAGGGGCGTGGAAATTTCCGTGCCTTCTCCGCCGGCAGCCAACCCAAGGGACAAGTGCACCCCTATGCGCTGGATCTTCTCCGCAAGATGAATTTCGACGTGACCGCCCTTCGATCAAAAAGCTGGAACGAATTTGCCGGCCCCGGCGCCACGCCGCTCGATTTTGTTTTTACGGTTTGCGACAACGCCGCCGGGGAAACCTGTCCATTCTGGCCGGGGCAACCGATGACCGCTCATTGGGGTGTGCCGGACCCCGCTGCCGCGACCGGCAGCGAGGCTGAAGTACGGCTGGCATTCGCAGACACGTTTCGCATGCTGTCCAACCGCATTTCGTTGTTCGTGAGCTTGCCGCTCAAGTCGCTGGACAAGCTTACGTTGCAACGGCAGTTGCACTCCATCGGCCTGTCCAAGGGCTCAGCCGCGTGATTGCGCGACGCCTTCTTTCGGAAGGCTTGGGAACGGCAATTCTGGTGGCCGCAGTTGTCGGCTCAGGGATCATGGCCGAACGCCTGGCGGGCGGAAATCAGGCAATCGCGCTCCTGGGCAATACGCTGCCCACCGGAGCGATCCTGGTGGTGCTCATTTCCATTCTCGGCCCTGTCTCGGGCGCGCACTTCAATCCTGCCGTCACGCTCGTATTCGCCGCGCGCGGCGATACGCCTTGGCGCGAAGTGCTCCCTTATATTGCCGTGCAATTCGCCGGCGGGGTGGCCGGAACGATCGTTGCCCATTTGATGTTCGATCTTGCGCCGCTGTCGATCGGGACCACGGCGCGAAGCGGTGGCTCTCAGTGGCTCGCTGAATTGGTGGCGACGTTCACGCTGCTGCTGGCGATCCTGGGGGGCATCAGATACACGCCGCAAAGCGTGCCATGGCTCGTTGGCCTCACCATCACGGCCGCGTATTGGTTTACCTCGTCGACATCGTTCGCAAACCCAGCGGTCACGCTGGCGCGGGGCTTCACCACAACTTTTACAGGTATTGCCATGAACCACGTGCCCGGATTCATGGCCGCTCAGCTCGTGGGCGCTGCGTTTGCGGCGCTCGTTGCACGAGCATTATTTCGCACGGCCCTCGCACGATAGCGCTGCGAGCGCCGTACGAAATGGCTTCGCTCTACATGCCGCCTTCAATGACCTTGAGGCACGCCCGGCGAAGCTTATCGCGGTTCGCTTGCAAACAGTTGAGATAAGCGAACGGGCCTTCCTCCGGCTTCACCTTCTTGCAAAACCGTCCGACGTCGGGACCGCAGGCCGCGCGCTGTTCGGGCGTTCCCATTTCTTCCGGTTTTTGTGTTTAGCCTGGGCGTGAGACGCCACCATGAACAACGCAAACGACAACACGACGCATCGGATCATTCGAAGTTCCCCTGACTTGTTGCAGCCTGGAGTCTGAGTCGAGAAATTGACCGAGCGGAAATGAGGCAGAGCGAGCGTGGGCTGAATTAGGGCGCGACGGATTCGCGCGGAGAACCCGAAAGCGCGCGCCAAGTTCCCGCTAGGTTGAGAGTTCCGCGTCAACCCGCCTCCGCCAACAGCGACAACTGCCGCGGCTGGCTCTGCTGCCCGGTCTGGTCGGTGAGCCGGGTCGGGTAGTCGCCGGTGAAGTAGTGGTCGGTGAACTGCGGCTTCGCCGGATCGCGCGCCGCGTGCCCATCGCCCAGTAGAGGCCGTCGACCGACAGGTAGCCCAAGCGAATCGACCGCCGAGGATCTTGGCGATCTCCTCGAGCGAGTGGTTGGCGGCCAGCAGCTTGTCGCGGTCGGGCATGTCGATGCCGTAGTAGTCCGGCCACATGATCGGCGGCGAGGCGAGCGCAGGTGGACCTCGGTCGGCGCCGGCCTCGCGGACCATGCGCACGATCTTCAGCGAGGTGGTGCCGCGCACGATGGAGTCGTCGATCAGCATCACCCGCTTGCCGGCCAGCACGGCGCGGTTGGCGCGTGCTTCATGCGCACGCCCAGCTCGCGCATGCGCCTGGGTCGGCTGGATGAAGGTGCGGCCGACGTAGTGGTTGCGGATGATGCCCATCTCGAAGGGCAGGCCGCCGTCCTGGGCGTAGCCGAGCGCGGCGGGCACGCCGGAGTCCGGCACCGGCACGACGACGTCGGCGCACGGCCGGTGCTTCGTGCGCCAGCCGCGCGCCCATGCGCTTGCGCACGTCGTAGACGAGCGGCCGTTCACGACGGAGTCGGGCCGGGCGAAGTAGACGTATTCGAAGATGCAGGGCCGCGGCGCCATGCGGCGGGAACGGCTTGAGCGACGTGCACGCCGTCGTCGTCGATGACACCATCTCGCCGTGCTCGACGTCGCGGACGAAGCGGGCGCCGATCATGTCGAGCGCGCAGGTCTCCGAGGCCAGGATCGGCTTGCCGTCGAGGTCGCCCAGCACCAGCGGGCGGATGCCCAGCGGGTCGCGCACGCCGATCAGCTTCTTGTTGGTCAGCGCGACCAGGGCGTAGCCGCCCTCGATCTGGCGCAAGGCGTCGATGAAGCGGTCGACGAAGCGGCGCCTTCCGCGAGCGGGCGATCAGGTGCAGGATCACCTCGGTGTCGGAGGTCGACTGGAAGATGGCGCCTTCGCGCGACCAGCTGCTCGCGCAGGGTCAGGAAGTTGGTCAGGTTGCCGTTGTGGGCCAGGGCGACGCCGCCGGCTCCAGGTCGGCGAACATCGGCTGGACGTTGCGGATGAAGCTCCGCCGGCGGTGGAGTAGCGGGTGTGGCCGATGGCGATGCGGCCGGGCAGGCGCTCGATCAGGTCGCGCGCCGGCGAAGGCGTCGCCGACGTGGCCCATGTGGCGTTCGGTGTGGAAGCGCTGGCCGTCGAAGGCAGGCGATGCCGCAGGCCTCCTGGCCGCGGTGCTGCAGGGCGTGCAGGCCGAGCGCGGTGATGGCGGCGGCCTCGGGATGTCGAAGACGCCGAAGACGCCGCACTCTTCGCGCAGGCGGTCGGCGTTCGGATCGAACGCCCTCCGAGTCGCCGTCAAGTCAGCCGTCATTGCCGGGTTCCTTTCGTGGCATCGATCAACTGACGCATGTCGGTGTGGTTGGCCCGCGGGTAGGCGGCGCTGGGGCGACCGAGCCGGTGACGGCCGGCGAATTGGCATCGCGAGCGCTGGCCGGGCGGGGCATCGGCGTCCTCGTCGCCCTTCGGTGCGCTTCTTGAACCATGGGACAATATGTTGTCCATGTCCTGCGGCAGCAAGGCTTGAGCCATTCGCCGGTCAATTTCAGGCCCTGGAGCGACTTGGCATTGCGGACGCCTTCGGGTTGCTTGGGGTCGGGAACCAGCCAGGAAAGAACAGGAAAGCCACGACCACGATGATCAGGCCGTGGCTGAGCCCGAACAGGAAGCCGAGCGTGCGGTCGAGCGCGCCGATGCGGCTGTCGAGGATCATGTCGGAGACGCGCACGGTGACGATCGAGGCGATCAGGAGCGTCACCAGGAACACCCCGCCGATCACCGCGCCGGTGGCGACGAGGTCGCTGGAGATGTTGGCCTTGGCGAGCGGCAGGAGCCGCGGATAGGCCGAACAGCGTGACCACGGCGGCGGCGGCCCAGGCTGTGATCGACAGGATCTCGCGCATGAAGCCGCGGATCATGGCGAGCAGGCCGGAAATCAGCATGACGCCGAGCAGGAGAATATCGAGCCACGTAATCGGCATGGATCGCTCAGCGTTGCCGTGCTGTTCGGGGACGAAATCGAGGTCGTCGGGTCGGGCGAATCGGGATCGGCTTGCTCCCACACTCAACTGCCCCGGCCGCGGGGGCAAGGGCCTCTGACAGTCGGCCCAATGGTTTAATTTTGTGTCGTTTTTATTGGCGGACTCGGGGCTGGTATAGCCGCCCGGGGCGGTTCCGTCACGCGTCTTGCGGCTCGCGCCGGCGCTGATTTTTCGGCGATTTTTCGCCGCGCGCGGCGATATCGCCGACCAGATCGACGAGGCTGCCGACGCTGTCCAGGGCAAGGCCGGAGAGCGCCACGTCCGCGGCCGCAGCCGTCGGAACCACGGCGCGGGCAAAGCCGAGTTTCTGGGCCTCCTTCAGCCGCGCCGGCGCCTGCGCCACCGGCCGCACCGCGCCCGACAGCGACACCTCGCCGAAATAGACCGCGTCCGCCGGCAGCGGCGCGTTGGTGAGCGACGACATCAGCGCGGCCGCGGCGGCGAGATCGGCGGCCGGTTCCACGATCCGAAGTCCGCCGGCGACGTTGAGATAGACGTCGTGGCCGCCGAGATTGACGCCGCAATGGGCCTGCAGCACGGCCAGCACCATGGCGAGGCGGCTCCGTCCCAGCCGACCACGGCGCGGCGCGGCGTGCCGAGCGAGGTCGGCGCCACCAGCGCCTGGATTTCCACCAGCACCGGGCGGGTGCCCTCGATGCCGGCAAAGACCGCGTGCCCGGCGAGCCCAGTTCGCGCTCGGACAGGAACAATTCGGACGGATTGGCGATCTCGCGCAGGCCCAGGCCGGTCATCTCGAACACGCCGATCTCGTCGGTCGGGCCGAAGCGGTTCTTAACCGCGCGCAGCACGCGGAACTGGTGCGAGCCTTCGCCCTCGAACGACAGCACGGCGTCGACCATGTGCTCGACCACGCGGGGCCGGCGATCTGGCCGTCCTTGGTGACGTGGCCACGAGAATGACGGCGAGCCGGATTTCTTGGCAAAGCGAATGAGCGTCTGCGCCGAGGCGCGGACCTGGGTCACGGGTGTGACGCCCTCGCGGTCGACCGTGCCGTCGGCGATCAGCCGCATGGCCCTGGCGACCACGTCGCCGCGCACGTTCCACTCCGGGGAACCCGGTGAGGCGTCGGGCCTGCAGCGCTTGCATGCCCGGAAGCCGGCGCGTTGTGCAGCCGCCGCTGTCCGATAGAACCGCATGTTGCGGGCGAACGGCGGCCGGACGGGGCAGCTCGGCCTGCAGTAGATCTTCGTGGTCAGCACGGCGGTGACGAACCACCCGTCAAACCGGGCGTCCTTGGACTGGACGGCCCGATAGCAGCGGTCGAAATCTTCGTGCATGCATCGACAATTACACGTGCCCACCGACATCACTGGCGGAAAACAGACATCGTCGTGCTGCTCATCTGCGGTGCCATGTCGATGGCCGGCAGACTTCCGTCCGCTATCGAAGAAGTTCTGCGCCATCGGACCCCGTTCGGGAGGGCTGTGCGGGTCACCGCCGGCGGGTCACCGTCGCCCCAACACCATTCCGCGTGACGGCACGACGGCCGTTAGCACCCTGAACGACCAGTACAGATACGGTCATGCGATCCGGGTTGGCTCTGAACAGGGACTCCGTCGGCGCTAACCTTGTCCCAGAACTGCGCGCGGGGACAACGCCGCCTCGTTGCCGATCGCGAGCAGGTCGTTGATCTCGGGTTCCAGGCGCAGAGCGAGGCGCGCGCCGAGTCTTCGATGAAGAAGGTCAGCAACCGGCCCGTCGTGCAGGGATCGGCTTTGGCGCGGCGTTTGTGTGTCATGAGTGAACCGGTCACGGTGGTACTTCGTGGCAGTTGTAGGGTCCGGGGCTATGCCAGCTGCCAGTGTTTAGCTGCGGGAGCGTGCGATGGACGGTCCGGATTTCGGAGAGTTGCGCGAGACTCTCGACGAGCACGCGCCCGCATTACAACGTTATGCCTTGCTGGTCACCGGTGACACCGCTCGCGCGGCAGATGTCGTGGGGGAGACCATGCTGCGTGCCCGGCGCGATCCACAACTCGTCGGTGCTCCTGCACCTTCGGTACGGGCGTCCCTGTTCATCACCGCCCGCAACATGATGGTCGACCAGCAGCGCAGCGCGGGCTTGTCGACCCAATTCGAGCTTCGCGGTTCGTTCTGGCCTGATGACGCTGGGCACGAGGAAGTCAACGCCACCGTGGACCGGCTGCTGCTCGGCGACGCGTTGGCGCAGTTGCCCGCCGACCATCGCGCGGTGGTTCGCTACGCCTATTACCAAGGCCGCACAACAGCACAGATAGCGGCGGAGCTCCACATCGCCGAGACTGCGGTGACGGCGAAACTGCACTATGCCCTGCGGGCGTTGTCATTGCAGCTGCGTGAAATGAGGGTGGCGTCGTGATGACCCGGTTGCGGTGTTGTGCACAAATCGAGAGTTCGCGCGCGGTTGATTCACACGGCGCGCCGCAGCAGCACGTTTCCGGTGTCGGCGGAAACGATTTCCACGGCGGCGATTTGGTCCATCGGCATTGCGGTACGTCCAGCGGGAGTTGCGTGGGCACCGTCGACTGCCGTCCAGGTGGCCAAACGATCCTGGCTGCCATCGCGGCCGACGACCACCATGGCCAGCTTGCCGGGTTCGTCTTCGTCGTGGCTGGCGGTGCCCGGTTCCGCCGGGTAGGCGCAATCCATGTAGATTTCTGTGCCCCAGCCATACCCAGTCAGCTTGACCGTGGCCGTCAGCTCGGTAGTCGCCACTGGTGTCATCGTCACCGCGGATGCGGCGGCGTGGGTTGGCACCGAAGTCGGTGCACCCCAATGGAATTGCACGCCGACCAGAGCAATCGAGACCATCACCGCTGCAGCCGCAGCGACCGGCACCCAAGTCGCAAAGCGCGTACTGCGGCGCCCGAGGCTCACCGTGGCTGGCTGGGACGTCAAAGCTGGCGGGCTCAGCAGACGCGGCGCTTTCGATGAGCGGTCATCGATCGCAGCGACGTCTTCGAGGGTCAGCTGCCCGAGAAGGTCCGGGATACCGCTGAGCTGATCGACGGATTGGCGGCAGGATTGGCAGCCGCGCAGATGCGCCTCGTACTCGCGCCGGTCGGCGTCGGAGCACGACCCCAACACATACGCCGCATCCTACAGTGCGTATTTGTCGTTGTCGTCCACGAGCGACGGTGTGTGGGGTGGACCCTCCATTGCGACCTCCCACCCGATAGCACGAGGGAGAACCGAATCTAGTTCACCGCAGCCGAGCCAAAACCCCTAGTCGCTCCAATGTTAGCTGAGTGGTGCCTCCGCGACCAGTGTGGTTGAAGCAATCGGCCACAGGGCCTACAACGCGATTGGACGTCCCGCCGCCAAGGGCCGCCCCGGGTGGCACGTGCGATCCATGACGGCATCATCGACATCGATGACCTCTAGCCGGAGGGGACCGGCGGCCGAGTGAGGCGCGCACTGACGTTCAAGGTCGCCCAGCGGCGAGGCGCGACGGAGGAAACGATGCCGGCTTCAATCTTGTTGGGGCGAGTGCAAGTTTCGTGCTGTCCGGCTCAGACGACCGCAACCCACCTACGAAGCGCCGAGGATCTTGATCGCGAAGATGAGCGTGTCACCCTTTTCGATCCCAGCGCTGGGCTGACCGTCGGGGTAGCCGTCAGCAGAGGTCATTGCGACAGCGACGGTGGACCCGACCTTCTGTCCTGCAATGGCTTTCTGAAAACCTGCCACGACACCGCCGAGCGGGAACTGAGCCGGAGCGCCCCGACCGTAGCTGCTGTCGAATACAGTGCCGTCACGCCCATTGACTCCCATATAACAGACTGAAACCGTCGCCGTCGGTGCGACGACAGGCCCGTCACCACCGCGCAACGTGTCGACCTGGGTCTGAGCCACGCTGAACGGTGCGTCCACCGTGACCCGCGGTGCCGTCGTATCCGTCGATCCGGTGACCGCGACGCTGCCAGTACTCCCGGGCAGCGTCCAATCGGGCGCGACGCCGTTGTCTGGCATCGCCGTTGGGCACGTGCCGGCTGCGGACGCCGTCTCGGTGGTGGAGCATGCTGCGAGCGTCATGACGAACGACGCGGTACAGGCCACCAGCGCGACGATAGAAGACACACGAGAGGAGTTCACGGACGTCACGCTACAGGCGCATCGTGCGCTACCTTCACCGCGGGTGGTATCCAAGCGTTAACGTGCAGGCACTGTTTGATCTCGCCGCACTCGCGTCGGGACAGACGGTCTGGTCAACGGTGCCGGAGGAGCCGTCGGCGGCTACGCGGTCCAGCTCGCCAAACATCCCGGGGCCGTTGTCACCGCGACCGCCAGCCCGCGCAGCGCCGACGCCGGTCGGCTGCGCGGCAAGACGATTGTCATTCGCGCCTGATCGGAGCGCCGCGGCTGAAGTCAAAATCCTTGCTGTGCAACGTATTTGTGATTGCTGCAGCTACAACTCGTCATAGATGGCGGCCAACCGGTCCAGCGCGACCGCCGCGGAGTCGAGTGCTGCGGCGTCATAGTCGGCGAAGATCTGTTGCAGTGTTTCGGTCAGTTGTTGTTGGCGTTCGCTACGACCCGTCCTTCGAGGTAGCAGGAGCCGAGGCCGTCCGGGCAAGTTACAGCGTCGGCGCGGGGCACAGTCAGTGTCCAGAGTCCGTGGCTGAGCATTGCATCGCCGTTCAACCCTGAGCTGCTGCTGACATGTGCGATGCATCCTTGGTCGGCGCAGTTTGAAGTGATTGTCCAGACACCGGTCTTGCCGGTGCTCCCTGTGATGTCGTAAACACCGCTAGGGTCTGGCGCGGCGCTCACCGCTGGTGCGAGCAACGTGGCTGCGGAGACGGCAACAAGGATCGGAACGGTGATCTTCAGCGCTTGGTCCCTCCTGGACGATGCTGAAGCATGGGTGCCTCTCCTCGAATCGCCGAATCGATAACGGCCTGTAGACCGGTCCAGATTCTTCATTTCAGCCGGGACCGGAATGGCGTTGGGTGAAATAGGCGAGGTGTCCTTGAGCCTTCATTTCGGTTCCTCTTTCGGCTGCAGCAGGCAGGTCAGGTGCTCATGGGCCTTCATGGCAGGTTGTACCTCGGCTGGTAGTTGGGCGGGACGTAGTGCGGTCCGGCGGCGTAAGGGCACAGGTTGGCGACGGCGACCGCCACAACGGTGCGCGACCCGTCGCTCCCGAGGCCGGTGTTGTAGGCGTAGACCCGGTTCGCCTCAACGTACTGCGAGCGGCCCTGGTTGAGATCGCCGCAGATTTGCCAGCCCAGGTTGGCTAACCCCCGCGAGGACTGCGTCGCGTTGATGCCCTGGGCGGCGAGGTCGTTGACGAACTGCTGCTCGTTCGAGCACAGGATGTCGGAGCTTTCGTTGAAGCTGCAGGCCCACGCCTTGGGGGCGGGGGCGTAGGCCAGCCCGGCAACTGCTAAAGCACCGACCAGGAAAGCACCAGCGAGGTTCCTGGTTAACGTCATGAGGGGTCCGGATACCACCCGGGCGGGTGGCAAGGGCATGGGCTGGCTCATGACGGCCCGCTCGGGCAGACGTCGAGGGCCGCCTCGACGACCCTCCTGACCTCGTCACGAGTCAGGTTGTAGTGAGGATCAGTCCGGATGTCGTCCAGCGTCTCCTCCCCGAGGCAGAACAACGCGGCGGCGTTCAGTATCGGGATGTCGGCCAGGTAGCCGATGCTGTGGCGCTGGAAGGCGGCGAGGTACGGGTCGAACCCGTCGAACTCGTTCTCGCAGCATTCGTCGTTGCCTGGATCGGCCCCGGCCACCGGTGCTACGCCCAGGCCGATCGCGAGGGCGGCTAGGCCGCCGATGATCAGTTTCTTCACCAGATCACCACCACGGCGTTGTTGCCGCCCTCGCAGTGGACCGAGTTGTACACCCTGCCGGTGTCCATGCGCGCGGTGTAGTTCGGGTCGCAGTACATCGTGTAGTACTGGCCGGTGACCGGCGAGTACGCCTCGATGATCCGTCCGGGCTGGTGGAACCAGGCGTAGCGCACGTTCTGGGCGAACTCGCAGGAGGTCACCGAGGTGGCTATCCCGGCGCCGTAGCCGCAGCCGATGAACGACTCGGCCTGGGCCGGTACGGCACCGAAAAGCAGTGCGCCGGTCGCGGTTGCGGCGGCGAGGCCGCCGCCGATCAGTTTCTTCATAGTTCTGGATTTCTTTTCGCTTGCTTTGTTTGCCGAAGTGTCCGGTTGGCCCTCGGTCAGCTCAATTCCCCAGCGCCTCGTGCCACGGCAACGGGCACGAACGCCGCCCGAGGTGACGAGGCGGGATGGTTCATTGGTGAACCGCCACGATGGGCTCGTCGGCGTAGTTTTCCTGGTGTGTTTGGCGCGCGTCGTCTTCGTCGGCGGCGTGGATCGTCCGCACGATGTGTTCGCCACCGGAGCCTTCGCTGGTGACGATGAAAACGTCGTGCATCTCACCGTCCTGTCCGCGCTGGTCGGACTGTGGGCAGAACCTCGCGACCGCGTCGATGACGACGGCGTTCGCGGGAGTGGTGTCCAGCTCGGTGTCCACCACCGCCTGCGCGATCGGGTCTTTGCTGCACCCAACATGGGGTTCGGTCACAAGGGTTCTCCCGCCTGGTGTGGTTCGGTGTGAAAGCAACCGTTAGAAGTTACCGGCAAGTATAGGCATACTACGGAAATTCCTTCCATAGTGACCTTCTTCACAGTGATGACTGAAGGCAAGTCTTGCAGATCGATCTCCGTCAGTTTCCTGCCACGATGTCCCGCGCCGGTTTGGCGGACAGGGCCATCGGGGTGCTGACAGACTGAAGCCCACCAGCGGACCGGGGAGGCGGCGATGGCGACGGTGTATGTGGTCACGGCGGGCAGCGGCGATACCTACCGCATCGAACGGGTCTACCTCGACAGCGACGAGGCGTACGGGTTCGCCCAGGACTACAACGGCATCGCTCCGGTGGAGTCCGTTCAGGTGGAGGAATGGCTGGACGGCGCCCCGCCGGCTGGCTACGACGGTCCTTACTGGCGGGCGGAGTGGTGGGCACGGATGCCGGCCGCCAAGCGGCGCAGCATGCTGCGGCACACCGACGAGGGCGAACGGTTCGATGACTTCGCCATCCGCCAGGAGTGGTGGACCGGCGACGCGCTCCCGGAGGCCACGGTGGTGCGCCGGGAACTGACCGGGGTGCCGAAGATCGAGGTGGTCGGGCGATCCAAGGAGAAGGTGGAGGAGATCTTCTGGGAGGCGGTCACCCAGGCGAGGGCCGAGTTGGCCGGAGTGCCCAGGAAATAGTTTCTGCTCTCTGTGCAGCGGATGGAAGGAAATGGGCATGGCGACTCGACATTGCCGCCCTGGTGCGTCATCATCGATCTATGAACCGACGTGACCTGGAACGGCTCGGCCACCACGTCGTGAGTCGGCGCGTGGCACTGGGCTACCGCAACCGCACCGATTTGGCCGACAGCCTGCAGTTCACCGTGCGCACGCTGGCCGACATCGAGCACGGCGTGCGCAAGGCCAGCCCCGGCACCTACGCCATGTTGGAGAACAAGCTGGCCTGGACACCAGGCAGCATCGACACCATCCTCGCCGGAGGAGAACCCAAGGAAACCGTGCCCACACTGCGACGCAGCAACACCACTACCCCCGCTCAGGGATACGCGCTGCGCCCGACCAACCCCAACGTCCTGTCGCAGGTGTCCACCGAGGAATTGCTGCTGGAGCTGCGACGCCGCATCATCGCCCCACGCGACAGACGCCACGAAGCCTGGGACGACTGGGACGGCGGCCTTGACCCGCACGGCGACTGGCCCGAGCAGGGCTAGCAGCGCGGTCGATCAGGCTGACCCCGATCGCCGAGCTGGCTTCGGCGAGTGGCAGTTTCTTCAACGACCTTGTGGCCGTCGGCTTGACGCCTAAGAGCGGGTATCGGGCAATGGTTGCGGCGGGCTACCATGCTGGCCGCCGACCGCAGCAATCTTGAGGTCACCGTCACAACACAATTGAGAAACAACCGGCCAAGCCTGGCCTAGCTTGTGCAACGGTCAAGCTAGGCACACCAATTCAAACGGCGAAAGCGGTAGCGCATGGCTGCTCCAACCATGTTTCATCGGCTGGCAGCGGAGATGATCGGCACATTCTGGTTGGTATTTGGCGGCTGCGGTAGCGCGGTGTTCGCCGCCAAGTTCCTCTCCGGCGGTGTCTCGGTGGGGATCGGTTTTCTCGGGGTGGCCCTCGCCTTCGGCCTGACCGTGCTCACCGGTGTCTACGCGTTCGGCACGATCTCCGGCGGCCATTTCAATCCGGCGGTCACGCTCGGCGCGGCGCTCGCCAGGCGCGTCGAGTGGAAAGCCCTGCCGGGCTACTGGATCGTTCAGGTGATCGGCGGCTTACTCGCTGGCCTGCTGATCTATCTCATCGCCAAGGGAAAGGACGGCTTTACCGCGACGGGCAACATGGCCGCCAACGGATTCGGCGCGCACTCCCCGGGCGGCTATTCGCTATGGGCGGTGATCCTCGCCGAGATCGTCCTGACCGGTGTGTTCCTGCTCGTCATCCTGGGATCCACCGACGACCGGGCACCCAAGGGATTCGCCGGTCTGGCCATCGGCCTTACCCTCACCCTGATCCACCTCGTCTCCATCCCGGTATCCAACACATCGGTCAACCCGGCGCGCTCGACGGGGGTTGCGTTCTTCAACGCCAACGGCGCACCCGCCCAACTATGGGTGTTCTGGCTGGCACCGCTCATCGGCGCGGCCATCGCCGGACTCGCATACCCGTATTTATTCGGCAGGCACGAAGCACTCGCCGACCGGCCAGTGCGTGATGAAGCACTGGAGGCCGACGACGACTCGGGCCAGCACCGCGCGGGGCAGCCCTGACCCGGAACTGATCTGGTCGAGGTTGGCAGGGCTACGGAAATACAACAGCGATCCCGCCCGCTCCTGCCCGACGGAGATTTCCCGATCGGGGACGCGACCTGATAGACCTGTTCGGGCCTCGACTCCACAGTGTGAGGCCGTGATATCCCCGCGCTGCCCGCCGGTCCACGGCGTTCTCTGTCGCGGCGGCGGGAGGCACTCAGCGCACTCGATTTAGACGGTGATTCGGAGGCGCTCTTGCCCGCACCGGATGGTGTTTGGCCGCTTCGTTCATCCGAGCCACCCGCGAGCGTGGGGTTGGCGCGTCATTGGCACCGACGAGCCGGTACGCCAAGGACTTTGGCGTGTCGGCGAGGTTGCTCTTCACCGATGCGAGAATCCGCACATCGTCGGGACAATCACCGTAACGGGTCACCATGAACCCAGCGCGGGCCGCCCCCACAATGCCGATGGAACCACCTCCGAGGTACACCGGTTCGCCACGGGTGTTCTTCTTCAGGTGGCGCAAAAGCAGCATCGTGCAGCCAGTACGCTCGGCCACTTTGGCTAACGGCGTCAACGCCTTCCGCACGTTCTGGTCCTTGAGGGCGTCTCCCGGCGAGCTCATCGGTCCACAGGTCGGGGTCATAGCGGTCGGGATCTGGACTGTGGCCGACGTGCCGCACACGTGTGGCGGTCGGGGAGAAGAAGTTCTCCCGCAGCGCTTGCTCGTGGCGGGCTCGGTCGGACCAGAATGCTCTGCGGGTCTCCCACAGCGGGCCAAGGCCGTCTTCATGGCACACCGCGTTGTGCACGATGAGTGCGCTGATCCGTTCGGGTCGACGGACTGCCAGGCGCATGCCGACGGGTCCGCCGTAGTCCTGCATGACCAGCGAGTAGTGCGTGAGGCCGATCTCGTCGGTGAGCCGTTCGACGTAGTCGGCGATGTGGTCGAACGTATAGCTGAAGCTGTCGGGAGGCGGCGCGTCGCTATGTCCGAAGCCGGGGTAGTCAGGGGCGACCATCCGGTAGCGGTCGCCCAGCCGGTCGATGAGCGGCTGCCACATCCTCGACGACGACGGAAAGCCGTGCAGCAGCAGGACCGCCGGAGCGTCGGAGGGACCGGTGTCGCGGTAGAACACATTCAGGTCGTCGATGGCGACGTACCGGTAGCGGGTCGGGCTCATGCCGGCCAAAACTTACCCACGCAACTACCACCACCTCGAGTTTCGCAGCAGATTCCCAGGAAACCTCCAGCACGAGGCAGTCCAAGCCACACCACAATCGATCATCAGGCGCCAAACAGACTGCGATCAAGTGCGGCTACGACACGAGCCGACGAAGGCGTTTCCGAGTTAGGAGTTGCAGATGGATTCACGTTGCATTGATCGTCGTCGCATGGCGGTGGCAGGTGGGGCGGTGCTGATCGTCGTAGGTGCATTTACCGCGGGCTGCGGCACCAGCGGTAACCAAGCGCCGACGACCACGACTACGACGACAACGACCACCACCACGACACCACCACCACCACCACCAGAGCGCCCCTGCGCCCACAGAAAAGAATCTCAACCCAAACGGGGGCAACCTCTTCACGCCCGACGTAAAGGCGCCTCCGGCGCCAACCGAGCCGCCAGGGGTTCACCGCAACAAGTAACGGCGTCCCGAATAATCAACTCGCTCATACGGATTAGCTAGGAGTAGTAATGGACTCACGTTGGGTTGGCCGCCGCCGAATCACGCTGGTGGGTGGGGCGGTACTGGTTGCGGTAGGTGCGGTGACCGCGGCGTGTGGTACCAGCGGTAACCAACCGCCGTCGACCACGACTACGACGACAACGACGACAACGACGACAACGACCACCCCGGCGCCGCCGGCCACCAGCGAACCGGCGCCCACCGAGAAGAGCATCAACCCCACAGGTGGCAATCTGTTCACTCCGCCGGTGGTAGCGCCCCCAGCGCCGAATGTTCCTCCCGGCCAACATCCCGGGATCAACGGCGTCAGTTGAGCCCGCGGTGCCACTTGAACAGCGCTGGGGCCAGCAGTACCGACGTAACGACGTTGTAGGCGCACAGCACGCCGTATAGGAAGCTGTCGCGCAGATCAAACCCCAGCACGCCCGGCGCGTGATTCGCGACCTTGAGTGCGCAGACGATGGTCAGTCCCGCCCAGCCGATTGCTGTGAGTGTGCTGAAAATCAGGGCTGTCCGCCGTCCGAGACAGGCCAGCAGAGCCAGCGTCCCCGCGACCAGCAGAAGCCCGGCATGCTGCGGCGTCACCCTGAGGCCCAGCATCGGCATGCCGTCTGCGCCAAAGCGGGTGTGTCCCATCGACCAGGCCAAGGCGACGCCGCCGAGTACGCCGATCGCCAGTCCCTCGACCACCAACAACCCCCGACCCGCCCGGGATGGCCGTTCCCCCTGCCGCCACCCCGTGATGCCGCTCGCCGCAGTTGGCACGAGCTCGGTGTGAGTTCTCACCGCCGCGCACCGGCCGTAGCCGTCTGGCGAGCCGTGCCTCCAACCTCGTCCACGTACCCTAGCCTGCCGTCAAGCGACGGATTATGGGCACAACACAAGCTAATTCGCAGCGGATGCGGCGTATCTCCACAACAACGACATGCGGGCCGGAATCCAGGTAGTTGGCTGGGAGCGGGTATGGTCAGGACCGATGCGCGGCCGATTGAACCAAATCATGGTCGCCGGGATGCTGTTGGCGGTCTCGGCGAGCGGCTGCAGCTCGCAGCCTCATTCGACGACGTCCATCACCGTGTATGCGTCGTCGGCGATGATCAAGAGCCTGACCGCAATCGGTAAGCAGTTCGAGGCCGAGAACCCCGGGACTTCAGTGGAGTTCATCTTCGCAAGCTCGTCGGAGCTGTCGGCGCAACTGGCAGGTGGCAACGACGCGGATGTGTTCGTGTCCGGTGACCGCGTCAACATGGCAGCCGTCGCAAACGCGGGCCTGGCCGATTCGCCCCCTGTGCCGATAGCCGCCGACGAATTGGTCATCGCCACAGCCCCTGGCAACCACGACGATGTCGCCTCATTCGCGGACCTGGCCCGACCAGGTGTACGCGTGGCGGTGTGTGGAGCGCCCGGCGCCTGTGCGTGGGCGACACGGCAGCTACAAGACCGCACCGGAGTCCGGCTCAATCCGCAGAACCTCGACACAACAGGTGTCGACGTCCTCAAGGACGTTGAGAGCGGGAAGGTCGATGCCGGCCTTCTGTTCAAGACCGATGCGCTGAACGTCGGAGACAACGTCTCCTGGTTCGAATTCCCCGAGTCTGCCAATGCGACTGTGACATCGTGGATCGCAACGATGAAGGGTTCAGACGAGGCCGAGCTCGCGACGAAGTTCGTACAGGACGTCACCGGTCCGATCGGGCGAAAGATATTCGCCGATGACGGCTTTGCCGAACCAAACAGCAAGAATGCCGGATAACGAACCGCGAACCCCTCGAGGCGGGCCACCAAAGCAGTGACCCGCCTCGAATTATGTTGGCTTACAGCGGAATCCACCTGTTGAGGAACCAGAATCCCCATCCGTGCCCGTCGCCAGCGAGCATCGGCGTCACCTGCTGGCCGTTCCAGTTGAAGGGCTGGTGGTCAAAACGGCCCTGGTCGATGCCGCGACCATGCCAGTCCACAGGACCGGGGCCACGATCATCCCGGTGGTCACCGCAAGCGGGGGTGCCTGGACGGTCACATCCCCACGGATCTGCACTGGCCGTTCCTAGGCCAACACCAAACAGTCCGGCAACTCCGATTCCTGCTGCCAGTGCCGATGCAGACAACGCACGCTTGAAAGACATTCTCTCACTCCATTTCTCGCAATTGCGGCAGTTCTTGCCACGCGAAGTGACGTTAAGGTGTGGACTTTGTACAGCTCTGTGTTAGCCATGTGCGCACGCTGTGCAAGCGGTAACAAGTGGACAACCGTTTGCTCTCAACGGGATTGAGGAAGTTCCGGCTATGCCCGTCGGCGGTAGTCGATGACTGATGTGTGATCGCACACACTCATCAGCTTCATTTCCTCTAAACGTTGAGGCAGCGCGGCGATCCACTGCGCAAGCACATCGCGTACGGCTTCTTCGTTTGGCACTCCGCCGTCGTCGAGATCGATCCGTATCAGCCCCTGGCCGACCACGTTCGACAATGCCTCGAGCAGGGCGTAGCGATCGCGGCGCCCGTCCAGTAGCGGAAGGAGGTAACGGTCCACTGGCGACAGGGGCAGCAATTCGTGCCACTGGTTGAACACAAACGCATCGACATCCTCACGGGTCAGTTCGGCCATCCGCCGCGCCGGCTCACTGAGGCGGATCGGCGTGCATGCCGGCTCCGGCGACACCGGGTCTATTCGGTATCGCGCCTGCCCCTGAATGATCAGGCGCTCGAGGAGAGCGTCGATCCGAGCCTCGAGGTCAGGCGCTGCCAGTCGTCCCACGCGGCCGAGGCGCGCACGCGCCGCATCCACAAGCTCCTGCCACGACAGCGTCCACGGCCAGCGGTCGGCAAGAGCCTCGAGCGCTGCCTTCTGCCCGGCGTCACGCGCGACGAGCATATTTCCGTCAGGATCACGGTACTGCTGATCGGAATCATCGAGCAGAGTGTGCCCACCGACAGGCGACAGCTGTGCTGCGAAATTCATTCGGCGACAACGGATTCGGTCCAGTCTACGATCGATCCGGCGGGCGTAGCGAGCGTGCACCAGCAGCGTCTGGCGGAAGTGTCGGTTGACGACGAAATCCAGGTGTTGTTCGAGGAGTACCTGATCGTGCGCGTATTCGAGTAGGTGACCAACGACCGCCGGTCCATAGTTTTGCGCGAACGTGTACTCGGGCCGGGCCTCGGAGAGATAGTCGAGGCCGTGCGCTCGAGCGCGCGCAACGAAGTCGCGGAAGTAGCAGGGTGCGTTGAATAGCTCCAGCTCTTCGTGCAGGAGATAGTAATCGCCGGCTTTGGCGGCCATCCGCTGATAGTCGTCGAGTGCCTGGCCCAACACGCTGCCGGGCTGAGCCACCTTCTGCAGGAAGTCGACCATGCCGCGCGCCCGGCGGACCTTCGCGCGTATCGTCGCGCTGTCGCCGAGGCTGAGGAGCATCGCGTCGCGCACAATCTCTTTGGCCTTCCAGCCCGGATACGTGTTGTAACCGACATAGGCCACACCGGTCGGTGATAGCAATCCGCCGCAGGCAGCGAGGATCGCCTCCTGCACCTCGTCTGGCACCCAGCTGTACACACCGTGACAGATGATGAAGTCGAATTCGCCCATCGCCGTGAGGTCGAGGCGCGCGATATCACCGTGCAGCAACTCGACCTTGTCCAGCCCCAGCGCCCGAACCCGTCGGCGGCCCAGATCTATATGGACCTGCGACAGGTCGATCCCCATCGTGCGCGCGCGTGGATGCGTCGCCGCAAACGGGAGCAGGTTGCCCGCAGCAGCACAACCGATCTCGAGCACCCGAGCGCCGGCCACCTCGGGTGGGTCCAATCCGAATGCACATGCGATTGCCGCCAGTTGTCCCGGTGCCGACTGGGGGTGTGCGTACGACTCATACGGCGCTTCGTCATAGGCGGCGCGCACGTCATCGACCGAACTCCGCCAATCCCTGGACTGTGCGCTCGCCATTCGCGTTGCCTCACCGTTGTGGGTCGGACGGGTAAGCGTTTGATGCTGGCGAACGCAAGTTGTGGCCAACACCTTCGCACCCTGTGCGTTAGCAGTGACGACAGTGAAAGACCGAGCAGTGTAGCCGCTTCAGCCCGCGGCGGTCACGGGCATTGCCCGTTGTTCACACATTCGGCCGGTGGAGGCGCTTTGAAGGTGGGTGAGGCGAACGATGTCGCGAGCGTCTCCGCGGGGGCTATGGCAGTCGCCGTGGCGCCCATCTTCATCGCCGTCGGATCGACCGACATCGTCGGGACAACCGGAGAGACGTATGCCGTTCCGGTCGCCGAATCCCCGGACCCTCCAGCAACATTGCGCGGGCTCGGGGCGTCGGGATGGGTAACGACGAGTCCTACCGCCACAATGATCGCTCCACCACCGAGTGCCGCCGATATCCGTGTAAGTCGTTGTGTGCGCATTGATTACCTCCAACAGCAGCCGAAACACTCACATGGGATTGGCCGCTGGTTGCCAGCGGAAATTCAGAAACCGCATAAGAGCACTCCTTCGAACTCCGAATCGCTTCTACGTCGTAAAACGCCTGTGTTCAATCGATCAGCGCACCGCTAAGTGGACTTGAAGTCGATTGCCAGTAGGTCAACAGCACTGAGCCACAAAGTCCCTGAACGCGAGGGCCATTCTCAACCGTCGACCAGCCAATCTCATGGGAGTCACAGCTGCAGGTAACCGGGCTTTACATTTAGCGAGGCAGGATTGTCTTATGTGTCAACAGGCGCCGGTTTCTACTGAGGTCGTAGTGAAATGAATAAGGCTGTTCAGTTCAGCGCGAGCATTGTACTCACAAGTGTGGCAGCGATTGCTCTCGGAAGTGTTGTGGCTCAGGCTGCTTCGCAGCCCAATGTCGTGGGCCAAAAGTACAGCGATGCGACATCGCAGCTCTCCGGAGCCGGGGTGTCGGTCGTGGTGTCCACCACGGTCGGCGATAGGGTCGACCGAGCGGACTGCATCGTCACCCGGCAGCAAGCCAGGACCGAAGCGGCGCCCGAGAACACGAGCGCCTCGCCGGTGACCCAAGTGCTTCTCTCACTCAACTGCGGAGCACCGGTGGCGTCGGCGACGTCCTCGGGCAACTCGCTGGCCAGTCCCGAGGGCAGGGCCGCCGCCGCGGCGGCCGCTTCACAGACTCCAGCTCCGAGCAAGTAGCCGCTAAACGGGGAGGGCGAGCCGGATAGGCTCGTCGTGGCCGCGCAACGTGACTGTGTCGCCGAAAGTCCAATGGCCACGCTCGCTTTCGCCGGCATTCTGGACCGCTTCCGATGAGGCCAGCAGGTGCGTGGGCGTGGACTTGGCCAACTCGCAGAGCCGGGCGGCCTCATTGACGGGTTCACCGATGACGGTGTACTCGAAACGCTCCTTGGCGCCTACGTTTCCGGCGACTGCCTCTCCCGACGCTACGCCGATTCCCGCGTCGCACTCCGGCACCTCCTCGCGGATCCGCCGCGCGATGGTACGGCCGGCCGCGAGCGCGTCGTCTTCGGGGTGGTCGAGGTGATTCGGAGCGCCGAACACTGCCAATGCCGCATCTCCCTCGAACTTGTTGACAAGCCCGTGGTGTCGATCGACCTCTTCGACGATCACCGCGAAGAATCGGTTCAGCAGGTCGACCACCTCGGTTGCAGGCCGGCCGGTAACCAGCTGCGTGGAGCCGATGATGTCGACGAAGATGACTGCGACGTGGCGTTCTTCGCCGCCGAGCTTGGGGCGCTGCTGTTCGGCAGCCGCCGCCACCTCGCGGCCCACGTGGCGGCCGAACAGATCGCGGACCCGTTCGCGTTCACGCAGTCCGTAGACCATCGAGTTGAATCCGCGTTGCAGCTCGCCGAGTTCAGTGCCGTCGAATACCACCACGTTGCAGTCGAGGTCGCCCTGTTCAACGTGTTTGAGCGCCGCGCGCACCACGCGCACCGGCGTCGCGGTCAGCCACGACACGATCCACGTCAGGATGAAGCCGACGAGGAGCGCGACGACCGCCAAAATCCATACCGCAGCGGCGAATTGCGTCGGCGTGAGATTCTGCAGCGAGACTGCGAACACGGCGAGCAGGGCAATTCCGATGACGGGTAACGACCCGAGGAACCACACTGTCATCAGTCGCCCCATGATTCCGGCGGTGAGCCGACGCGGAGGCGGACCGGCTTCCAACGCCAGTGCCGCGACCGGGCGCAGCGCGAACTCGGTCAGCAGATAGCACGCGGTCGCGACGACGACGCCTGCGAAGCTGATCGTGAAAAGGAACTTCGGAATGAAGGTCGTGTTCTGCAATCCGTACAGCGTCGTGAAGAGCGCCGTCCCGACACCCCACAGGATCAGATGTACCTTCGCCACCCGCCACGGCGCGAGGAACGTGTTGAGCTGATCCTCGGGCGTCGGCGTGCGCTCCTCGATCGCCCACCGCAACGCGTTGACCGTCCGGCGCGTGATCCAGAATGTGCCGATCAGTAGTGCCAGAACGATGTACGCCGGGCACACTACCCACGTGATCCAAAATGGCGCGTCGCTGACGATGCTCGGCACCGGAAACGCCACGGTGACCAACAGCAGCGCTGCCGCGATGCCGAGCAGGTTGGCGGACAAGATGAACACAGTCAGGATCACTTGAATACGGACCCGCCGGCGTACCAGGCTTTCCGAGGACTTGCCCAGCAGCCACGACCCGTACTCCGGTGCATTGGGCAGTCGACCACTCTGGCGGGTGAGCTTCTCCAGTACCCGGCTCAGTCTGTGCGCAACGCTCATCGTGGCCCCAGCCTAATTTGGCGGTCCCGCCCCTAAGGTGGTTCGGGTGCGTCTCGTGATCGCCCAGTGCACCGTTGACTATGTCGGGCGGCTCACCGCCCATCTGCCGTCTGCCCGCCGGTTGCTGCTGTTCAAGGCCGACGGATCGGTCAGCGTGCACGCCGACGACCGGGCCTACAAGCCGCTGAACTGGATGAGCCCGCCCTGCTGGCTCACCGAGGAGCTTGACGGCCCGGTGCCCGTTTGGGTCGTCGAGAACAAGACCGGCGAGCAACTACGCATCACAGTGGAGGACGTCGAGCACGATTCCAGCCACGAACTCGGCGTCGACCCAGGACTGGTCAAGGATGGCGTCGAGGCGCATCTGCAGGCGTTACTGGCCGAACACGTCGAGTTGCTCGGCACCGGCTACACGCTCGTGCGGCGGGAGTACATGACCGCCATCGGGCCGGTCGACCTGCTGTGCCGGGACGAGCAGGGACACTCGGTCGCCGTGGAGATCAAGCGCCGCGGTGAGATCGACGGCGTCGAACAGCTGACCCGTTACCTTGAACTGCTCAACCGCGACACCGTGCTGGCGCCTGTCGCGGGGATCTTCGCGGCCCAGCAGATCAAGCCGCAGGCCCGAACGCTTGCAACAGATCGCGGGATCCGTTGTGTGACTTTGGACTACGACGCGATGCGCGGCATGGACAGCGACGAATTCCGGCTGTTCTGACACACTGGGGGCATGCCCCGGCACCGGAACCCGCCTCGCCGGCAACGCCCGTTACCGCCGTTGCCTGTCACGCGGCGGATCGAAACCGGCCCGGACGGTTACGAATACGAGGTCCGGCCGATAGCGGCGGCTAATGCCGTCAAGACCTATCGGTGCCCGGGGTGCGATCACGAGATCCGTCCCGGCAGAGCGCATCTAGTGGTATGGCCAGTCGATCTGGGGGAGCAGGCGGTCGATGATCGGCGCCATTGGCACTCGCCGTGCTGGACGCACCGGGCGACACGCAGCCCGACGCGCAGATGGTCTTAGTGGTCCCCTGCCGGCTCGACGAGCTCGATCAGCACGCCGCCGCCATCCTTGGGATGGATGAAGTTGATCCGGGAATTCGAGGTGCCGCGCCGGGGGGCGTCGTAGATCAGCCGGATGCCCTGCTCGCGCAGCCGCTCGCTCAATGTGTCGAGATCACTGACGCGGTAAGCAAACTGCTGCAGACCGGGACCGCGCTTGTCGAGGAACTTCGCGATCGTCGAGTTCTCGTCCAGCGGGGCCATCAGCTGAACCTGAGCGCTGCCGACGGGCGCGCCACGCACGGACAGCATCGCCTCGCGGATGCCCTGGTCTTCGTTGACCTCCTCGTGCAACACGATCATGCCGAGGTGGTCGTGGTACCACTTGATCGCGTCGTCCAGGTCAGGGACGGCAATTCCGATGTGGTCGATTGCCGTCACGAGCGCGGTGGCAAGTAGCGGACGGGCATCGACTTGCTCGGCGGTCATAACGCAAAGGTAACCTAACGAGAAAGATTGCGCGTCGCCGTCGGCGACTTGAGCGGTTCAGAACAGCTTTGGAGGCATTGAATGACGACGTCGGTGATTGTTGCTGGAGCCCGCACGCCTGTCGGCAAGCTGATGGGGTCCCTGAAGGATTTCTCGGCCAGCGATCTGGGCGGGATCGCCATTTCCGGGGCACTGGAGAGGGCGAAGATCCCGGCTTCGCTCGTCGAGTACGTCATCATGGGCCAGATTCTGACGGCCGGCGCAGGTCAGCTGCCCGCCCGCCAGGCCGCGGTGGCAGCCGGTATCGGCTGGGACGTCCCCGCGATCACCATCAACAAGATGTGCCTGTCCGGGCTCAACGCAATCGCACTCGCCGATCAGCTGATCCGGGCCGGTGAGTTCGACGTGGTCGTCGCCGGTGGTCAGGAATCGATGACCAAGGCGCCGCACCTTCTGATGGACAGCCGCGCGGGCTACAAGTACGGCGATGTCACGGTGCTTGACCACATGGCCTACGACGGGCTGCACGACGTGTTCACCGACCAGCCGATGGGCGCGTTGACCGAGCAGCGCAACGACGACGATCAATTCACCCGCGCTGAGCAGGACGAGTTCGCTGCGCGGTCGCACCAAAAGGCCGCAGCGGCATGGAAAGACGGCGTCTTCGCCGACGAGGTAGTGCCGGTGAAGATCCCGCAGCGCAATGGCGACCCGCTGGAGTTCACCAAGGACGAGGGCATTCGCGCCGACACCACGGCCGAGTCGTTAGCTGGACTCAAGCCCGCTTTCCGCAAAAACGGCACCATCACCGCCGGCTCGGCGTCGCCGATCTCGGACGGTGCGGCCGCTGTGGTGGTGATGAGCAAGGACAAGGCGACGGAGCTGGGGCTGACCTGGCTGGTCGAGATCGGCGCGCACAGCACTGTCGCAGGCCCGGACTCCACCCTGCAGTCCCAGCCGGCCAATGCCATCAAGAAGGCGATTGCCCGGGAGGGCATCACGGTCGACCAGCTTGACGTCGTCGAGATCAACGAGGCGTTCGCGGCGGTCGCGCTGGCCTCGATGAAGGAACTCGGTGTCGATCCGCAGAAGGTCAACGTCGACGGCGGTGCCATCGCCATCGGGCATCCGATCGGCATGTCAGGGGCGCGCATCACCCTGCATGCCGCCCTTGAGCTGGCAAGGCGTGGGTCCGGCTACGCAGTGGCGGCCCTGTGCGGGGGTGGCGGCCAGGGCGACGCGCTGATCCTGCGGGCGGGGTAGCCGTCTACGACGCAATGTAGTAGCTAGGGTTCTTTTCGGGCACAATGGCGCCCGTGACACCCGCATTTGACCTTCGGTCCGCAGCCGGCTGGTTCCGGTTGATCGCGCTGGCGGAAGCCGTCAGCTGGGTCGGCCTGCTGATCGGCATGTACTTCAAGTACCTGGGTACGCCGCGCACCGAGACCGGCGTCAAGGTGTTCGGAATGGCCCATGGGCTGGTTTTCATCGCGTTCGTGGTGGCCGGTCTGCTCGTCGGAATCGCGCTCAAATGGACGGCAGGCACATGGTTGCTCGCGTTGCTGGCGAGCATCGTGCCACTGTGCAGTGTGATCTTTCTCATATGGGTTGATCGCACGGGCCGAATGGGGCCACTCGAGGCCGCGTCGCCTGTCTTGCAACCGGGACGCCGCGCGCCGGAAACGACGTGACAGACTTGGGGGCGTGAGTCGTCCCCGACCTCCCATCGCGGCCTCCATGGCCGGTGCGGTTGACCTGTCTGCCCTGAAACAACGAACGGCTCCCGCCGGCGAAGCCGGCGCGAGCACGCCGAACGGCGTGGAGATCACCGAGGCCAACCTCGAGGCCGAGGTGCTGGTCCGGTCCAGCCAGATGCCCGTGGTCGTGCTGCTGTGGTCGCCCCGCAGCGAAGCCAGCGCCCAACTCGGCGACGTCCTCGCCCAACTCGCGGCCGCCGACGGCGGCAAGTGGTCGCTGGCGACCGTGAACGTCGACGCGGTGCCGCGCGTGGCGCAGATGTTCGGCGTGCAGGCCGTCCCCACCGTAGTGGCGCTGGCTGCAGGCCAGCCCATATCGAGCTTCCAAGGCGTGCAGCCGCCGGAGCAGCTGCGGCGCTGGGTTGACTCGCTGCTGAACGCGACGGCAGGCAAGCTCGGCGGCGACGGCGAGGAGCCCGAGCAGGTCGACCCCGCGCTCGCGCAGGCCCGCGAGCATCTCGATGCCGGCGACTTCGATGCCGCGCTGGCGGCGTATCAAGCCCTGCTCGACGCGGACCCGAACCACGCGGAGGCCAAAGGCGCGGTGCGTCAGATCGGCTTCCTGCGGCGCGCGACCTCCCGCGCCCCTGGCGCGATTGTCGCCGCCGACGCCGCGCCTGACGACATAGAGGTAGCCTTCGCCGCTGCGGATGTCGACATCCTGCAGCAGAACGTTGCAGCGGCATTCGACCGGCTGATCGCACTGATCAAACGGACCGCCGGCGATGAGCGCACCAAGGTCCGTACCCGGCTGATCGAGCTGTTTGATCTGTTCGACCCGGCCGACCCGGAGGTCATCGCGGGCCGTCGCAAGCTCGCGAACGCGTTGTACTGATCGCCGAGGTCGACGAAATGGCGCAATCCGCCCCGCACTATTGCGCCCGGTTGTCCGTTGGGCGCAGTTAGGCAGGCTCGAACCACAACGCGGCCAGCGGCGGCAGCACCATCACCGCGGACGCCGGACGCCCATGGCACGGCTCGTCGGTGGCTTCCACCGCGCCGAAGTTGCCGATACCCGTGCCGTTGTAGATGTCGGCGTCGGTGTTGAGCACCTCACGCCAGGAACCCGCATGCGGCAGACCCAGCCGGTAGCGGGTGTGCTCGGAACCGGAGAAGTTGAACACACACGCCAGCATCGAGCCGTCGTCGCCGAAGCGCAGGAAGCTCAGCACGTTGTTGGCGGAGTCGTTGGCGTCGATCCACGAATAGCCCTCAGGGCGAGTGTCCTGCGACCACAGCGCACGACGGCTGCGGTAGATGCCGTTCATGTCCTGCATCATCCGCTGAATGCCGGTGGAGAAGCTGTTCTCACCGAGCTGGTACCAGTCGACGCCACGTTCCTCTGACCACTCCGCGCGCTGGCCGAACTCCTGGCCCATGAACAGCAGTTGCTTGCCGGGGTGTGCCCACTGATAGGCCAGCAGGCCACGCAGGCCCGCCGCCTTCACGTGGTCGTTACCGGGCATCCGGCCCCACAGCGTGCCCTTGCCGTGCACCACCTCGTCGTGGCTGATCGGCAGCACGAAGTTCTCGCTGTACGCATACAGCAGCGAGAACGTCATCTCGTGGTGGTGGTAGCTGCGATGCACCGGGTCATGGCTGATGAAGTCGAGGGTGTCGTTCATCCAGCCCATGTTCCACTTCATCGAAAAGCCAAGCCCGCCAAGGTTGGTCGGTCGGGTGACGCCGGGCCACGACGTCGACTCCTCGGCGATGGTGACGATGCCGGGCGCGATCTTGTGCACCGTGGCGTTCATCTCCTGCAGGAACTGCACCGCCTCGAGGTTTTCCCGGCCGCCGTAGACATTCGGTGTCCAGCCGCCCACCGGCCGCGAGTAGTCCAGGTAGAGCATCGAGGCGACGGCGTCGACCCGCAGACCGTCGATGTGGAACTCCTGCAGCCAGTACAGCGCGTTGGCGACCAGGAAGTTGCGCACCTCGGCGCGGCCGAAGTCGAACACATAGGTGCCCCAGTCCAATTGCTCACCGCGGCGGGGGTCGGAATGCTCGTAGAGCGCGGTGCCGTCGAAGCGGCCCAGCGCCCAGGAATCCTTCGGGAAGTGCGCGGGCACCCAGTCCATGATCACGCCGATGCCGGCCTGATGAAGCCTGTCCACCAGGATGCGGAAATCGTCGGGCGTGCCCAGCCGTGACGTCGGCGCATAGTACGACGTGACCTGGTAGCCCCAGGACCCGCCGAACGGGTGCTCGGCGACCGGCATCAACTCCACGTGCGTGAAGCCTTGTTCGACAACGTAATTGGCGAGTTCGTCGGCGAGTTGGCGGTAGCTCAGGCCGGGCCGCCAGGACATCAGGTGCACCTCGTAGGTGCTCATCGGCTCGAACACCGCATTGAGCTGACTGCGCTGGACCATCCAGTCGTTGTCGCTCCAGGTGTAGGCACTCTGGGTGACCTTCGACGCCGTCTGCGGCGGCACCTCGGTGGCGAACGCCATCGGGTCGGCGCGGTCGCTCACCGATCCGTCGGCGCCGTGCACCCGGAACTTGTACAGCCCGCCGATCTCGAAGCCGGGCCAGAACAATTCCCACACACCCGTCGAGCCGAGCACGCGTAACTGCGCCTCGTTGCCGTCCCAGTGGTTGAACTCGCCGATCAGGCTGACGCCCTTGGCATTCGGCGCCCACACTGCGAAGGACACGCCGTCGACGACGCCGTCAGGCGTGGTGAAGCTGCGCGGGTGAGCGCCGAGGATCTCCCACAGTCGTTCGTGGCGGCCCTCGGCGAACAGATGCAGATCCACTTCGCCCAGTGTGGGCAGGAAGCGGTACGCGTCCGCCACGTTGTGGACATGCGGCGATTCACCGCCGGTGTCGTAGCTGACCTGGAGTCGGTAATCCACCAGATTCGTGAACGGCAGCGCGACCGCGAAAAGGCCAGCCTCGATGTGCTGGAACACATAGCGCTCACCGCCGACGACCGCCGCCACCTCGACCGCGTGCGGTCGATACGCACGTATCACGGTCTGATCCGTGTATTCGTGCGCACCCAGAACCGAATGGGGGTCGTGGTGCTCGCCTGCCAGCAGGCGGTTGAGATCGGCCGTATGCGGCCGCAGGTGTGGGCTCGTGCGTGGGTTGGTCTGCGTCATCTGTCACTCCCTACGCAGCAGGTGCAGTCGTTGGTTCTCCGGTACCTGAGGCATGTTCAGTACGTGGGCCACCGCCCGTGCGGGATCGATGCGAACGTAATTCGATTGCCCCCATTGGTATTCGTCACCGGTGATCTCGTCACGCACCCAGAAGCGGTCGTAGGGCTCCATCCCCAGCGCGACCATGTCGAGCCACAGTGTGGCCTCTTCCGGTCCGAATGCGTTCAGCGTCACCACCACAAGTACCTGATCGCCGGTCGCAGGGTCGAACTTGCTGTAGGCCAGCAGCGCTTCGTTGTCGGGGTGGTGAAATTTGATGGTGCGTAACTCGTGCAGCGCTGGGTGTACCCGTCGAATCTCATTGAGTCGGGTCAGGAATGGCTCCAGTGATTCGCCGTCGGCCAGTGCGGCGTCGAAGTCGCGGGGCCGCAGTTCGTACTTCTCGGAGTTCAGGTACTCTTCGCTGCCTTCCCGAACCGGCCGGTGTTCGAACAGCTCGAATCCCGAGTACACGCCCCACACCGAGCTCATCGTGGATGCCAACACGGCACGGATGGCGAACATGCCGGGACCGCCGTGTTGCAGGCTCGCGTGCAGGATGTCGGGCGTATTGACGAAGAGATTCGGCCGGGCACAGTCGGCGTGCTCGGCGATCTGCTGGCCGAATTCGGTCAACTCCCACTTCGAGGTGCGCCAGGTGAAGTACGTGTAGGACTGCGTGAAGCCGAGCTTGGCGAGCCCGTACAGGCGCGCAGGCCGGGTGAACGCCTCCGCCAGGAACAGCACGTCGGGATCCTCGTTCTTCACCTCGCCGATCAGCCAGGCCCAGAAGTTCGGCGGCTTGGTATGCGGGTTGTCGACGCGAAATATCTTGACGCCGTGGGAAATCCAGAACCGCACCACCCGCAGCACTTCGTCGTAAAGCCCCGCGGGATCGTCGTCGAAGTTCAACGGGTAGATGTCCTGGTATTTCTTCGGTGGGTTCTCGGCGTAGGCGATCGTGCCGTCGGGCAGCACGGTGAACCATTCGGGGTGGTTCCGGGCCCAGGGATGGTCGGGCGCGCACTGCAGGGCGAGGTCCAACGCCACCTCCATCCCGTCGTCCCGGGCGGCCGCGACGAAGTCGTCGAAGTCCTCGATCGTGCCCAGGCCCGGGTGGATGGCGTCGTGTCCGCCCTCGTCGCTGCCGATCGCCCACGGTGAGCCGACGTCGTTGGGTGCGGCGGTCACGCTGTTGTTGCGGCCCTTGCGGTGCACCTTGCCGATCGGGTGAATCGGCGGCAGGTAGACCACGTCGAAGCCCATCTTGGCGATGCGGGACAGGTCCTTGGTGGCGGTTGCGAAGGTGCCGTGCACCGGGTTGCCCTTGGCGTCCCAGCCACCGGTCGATCGCGGAAACATCTCGTACCACGAGCTGAAGCGAGCCAACGGCCGGTCCACCCAGACGCCGTATTGCTCTCCGCGTGTGACCAATTCGCGCAGCGGATACTGCTCGAGCACGTCGACCACTTCGTCTGCCAGAGCGGCGCCCGCACGGGTGAACGGGTCGCCGGGTGCCCGCAGCCGGGCCGCGGCGTCGATCAAGGGATAGCGGTGCTGACGGGGTGCACCCGTCGCAGCGCGCTCCAGTAACCGGGCGCCGATAAGGAGGTCGTTGGCCAGCTCGGCCTCGCTCTGGCCCGCGTCGAGCTTCGCCGTGACGTGTTTGCGCCATGTCGCGATCGGATCGCCCCAGCCGTCGACGCGGAAGGTCCACAACCCGACGCTGCTCGGACTGAACTGACCATGGAACACGTCGGGTGTTCGGCCCGGCGACATGGGCACCAGCTGGGGTTTGACCCGTGCCGGCGGGCTGACCACATCCTGGATCGGCACGGGCTCCGCCTGCCTGACCCGTCCCGGCGGATCGTCGGCCAGCTTCGGGTACGCCGTGCCGTGATATCGCACCACCAGCGTGGCGGACACCGCGTCATGGCCTTCCCGCCACACCGAGGCCCGGACGGGGATGATCTCACCCACGACGGCCTTGGCCGGGAACCGTCCTCCTGATACGACGGGCGCGACGTCATCGATCTCGATACGACCGGCCACCACCCCATCACTCCTTACACTGCCGCGGCCGCGAAGGTTGTACTGCCGACGTTGCCGCTGTGCTTGTCGTCTGGTTTCGAAATCAAAGCCTCTGAAAACGTCCTGGGCGCCCTATACCCACCGTAGTGGTCGGCCCAACCTCACGGGGACGAAGCGATCAGCACACCGGTCTGCGCGCACGCGAATTGTCAGTAAGGTTTAGTCGCGTGAAAGCCCTTCGCCGGTTCACGGTGCGCGCGCACCTACCCGATCGTCTGACCGCGCTCGAACGTCTTTCGGTCAACCTGCGCTGGTCTTGGGACAAGCCGACCCAGGACCTGTTCGCGGCGATCGATCCGGACCTGTGGAAGCAGGTCGAATACGATCCCGTCGCGTTGCTCGGGCAGGTCACGCCGAAGCGGCTGGACGAGCTGGCCGGCGATGACTCGTTCGTGCGCCGGCTCGACGGGCTGGCCGCCGACCTGGACAACTACCTGACTCGTCCGCTGTGGTACCAGCAGCAGGCCGGTGAGGGCGTGCCGCTGCCCAACGGCATCGCCTACTTCTCGATGGAGTTCGGTGTTGCCGAGGTGCTGCCGAACTACTCCGGTGGCCTCGGCATTCTGGCAGGTGACCACCTCAAGTCGGCGTCGGATCTCGGCCTGCCGCTGATCGCGGTCGGCTTGTTGTACCGCTCGGGATACTTCCGGCAGTCGCTGACCGCGGACGGCTGGCAGCACGAGAGCTACCCGTCACTGGACCCGCAGGGCCTGCCGCTGCGGCTGCTGACCGACAAAGATGGCGACGCGGTGTTGGTGGCGCTGGCGATGCCGGACGGCAACCAGCTGCAGGCGCGCGTCTGGATCGCGCAGGTTGGTCGAATTCCGTTGCTGCTGTTGGATTCCGACATCCCGGAGAACGAGCACGAGCTGCGTGGTGTCACCGACCGGCTATACGGTGGCGACCAGGAACACCGGATCAAGCAGGAGATCCTGGCCGGCATCGGCGGGGTGCGTGCGATCCGCGCGTACACCGAAGTCGAGGACCTGCCTGCGCCCGAGGTGTTCCACATGAACGAGGGCCACGCAGGTTTTCTGGGCGTCGAACGCATCCGCGAGCTGATCGACGCCGGGCTGGACTTCGACACGGCGCTGACGGTGGTGCGGTCGTCGACCGTGTTCACCACACACACCCCGGTGCCCGCAGGCATCGACCGCTTCCCGGTGGAGATGGTCAAGCGGTACTTCGGCGGCTCGACGGACGGCCCGTTGGGCGCGATGTCCCGGCTGCTGCCCGGCGTGCCGCTGGACCGCGTCATCGCGTTCGGCGCCGAGGACGACCCGTCGAAGTTCAACATGGCCCACATGGGCCTGCGGCTCGCGCAGCGTGCCAACGGGGTGTCGCGGCTGCACGGGCGGGTCAGCCGCGAAATGTTCAACGAGCTGTGGCCGGGATTCGACACGCGAGAAGTGCCGATCGGCTCGATCACCAACGGTGTGCACGGACCGACGTGGGCGGCGCCGCAGTGGCTGGAGCTGGGCCGCGAGCTCCTCGGCAGCGAAGATCTCGACTCGCTCAGTGAACCCGAAACCTGGCAGCGGCTGCAGCAGGTCGACCCCGGGCATATGTGGTGGATCCGCTCGCAGTTGCGGAAGGCTCTCGTCGAGGATGTGCGGGCCCGGCTACGCAGCTCGTGGCTGGAGCGTGGCGCATCGGACGCCGAACTGGGTTGGATCGCAACGGCTTTCGATCCCGATGTGTTGACCATCGGGTTCGCCCGCCGGGTGC
Organism: uncultured Actinomycetota bacterium; assembly: GCA_963698965.1. GTDB lineage: Bacteria > Actinomycetota > Actinomycetes > Mycobacteriales > Mycobacteriaceae > Mycobacterium. Next base: position 404,131 of record CAVOSY010000008.1, on the reverse strand, counting down.
CGACGTACAAGCGGCTGACGTTGATGCTGAGCGACCCGGACCGGCTGGAGAAGCTGCTGCTCGACGACAAGCGCCCGATTCAGCTGATCGTGGCGGGGAAGTCCCACCCCGCCGACGACGGCGGCAAGGCGCTGATCCAGCAGGTGGTGAAGTTCGCCGACCGTCCAGAGGTGCGGCATCGCATCGCGTTCCTGCCCGATTACGACATGTCGATGGCCCGTCAGCTGTATTGGGGCTGCGACGTCTGGCTCAACAACCCACTGCGACCGCTGGAGGCGTGCGGTACCTCCGGGATGAAGAGTGCGCTCAACGGCGGGCTGAACCTGTCCATCCGCGACGGTTGGTGGGACGAGTGGTACGACGGCGAGAACGGCTGGGAGATCCCGACGGCCGACGGGCTGCTCGACGAAGGCCGTCGTGACGAGCTGGAGGCCGCTGCGCTCTACGACCTGCTGGGACGGTCGGTGGCGCCGAGGTTCTACGACCGTGACGAGCAGGGCACACCGACGCGGTGGGTGGAGATGGTGCGCCACACCTTGATGGACCTCGGGCCGAAGGTGCTGGCATCGCGGATGGTGCGCGATTACACCGAGAAGTACTACGCGCCTGCGGCGCAGTCGTTGCGCAAGACCGTCGAGCCTGGTGCGGACGGCGAGCCGTTCGGCGCGGCGCGAGAGCTGGCCGCCTATCGGCAGCGGGCACACGAGGCGTGGCCGAAGATCCAGATCACCGATGTCGACAGCTACGGCCTCCCGGACACGCCGCTGCTGGGGTCCGAGCTCACGCTGACAGCGACGGTGCAGCTGGCCGGCCTGCGACCCGACGAGGTGGTGGTGCAGGCGGTGCTCGGCCGTGTGGACGGCAGCGACCTGCTGGTGGATCCGGCGACGGTGCAGATGGCGCATGCCGGGACGGCCGACGGCGGCAACGAGATGTTCTCCACGACCACACCGTTGCCGGTGGCGGGTTCCGTCGGGTACACGGTCCGGGTGCTACCGCATCATCCGCTGCTGGCCGGTGACAACGAACTCGGCCTCGTCACGATGGCGTGAGCGCCGCCCTCAATGTTGCGATAGCCGGCGGGCCGTACGCGCTTGCGGCGGGTCCGGACGGCGCGATGTGGGTGACGCTGGTGCACGCCGGCGCGATCGCGCGCGTCACCAACGGCGGCGACGTCACCGTCTATCCGATCGGTCCGCAATCGCGGCCGTCGATCATCACCGCGGGCCCCGATGGCGCGATGTGGTTCACCCGCACCGGCGACGACCGTATCGGCCGGATCACGATGGCGGGCGAGTTGGCGGAGTTCGGATTGGCGGAGGGCAGCGGGCCGTTCGGCATCACCGCGGGCGCGGATGGCGCGCTGTGGTTCACCGCCATGACATCGGGTGACATCGGCCGGATCTCGGTGGACGGCGAGCTGTCCGGCTGGCCTTCGGTGGGCGGTGCGCCGTCGATGATCGTCACCGGCCCGGACAACGCGTTGTGGTTCACGCTCAATCAGGGCAACGCGGTCGGCCGGTTGGCGCCTGCCGACGGGATCACCGTGCGCGAATTGCCGACTGCGGGAGCGGGACCGGTCGGCATCACCGCGACGCACGACGATGCCGTGTGGTTCACCGAGATCCTCGCCGAGAAGCTCGGACGCATCCCGATGGACGATGCGATCCAGGAAGTGGACCTGCCGGGCAAACCGCACGCCGTGGTCGCCGATCCCGACGACGGGGTATGGGTGAGCCTGTGGGGGTCGAACCAGATCGCGCGCGTCAGCGGTGACGGCTCGGAGGTCGTCACGATCGACCTTCCGCCGGGCAGCGAGCCGCATGGCCTGGCGATCGGGCCCGACGGTGCGCCGTGGGTAGCGCTGGAGTCGGGGTTCGTGCTGCGAATGCCGGTTTGACCCGCGGCGGGCAGGACGAACTCGGCCGTATCACACTCGGGTAAATACTCGCCGACATTCCCCACCCGTTCACGGCCACGGCCTCAATTCTCGGGTAATGATCCTTTGCGGAATGAATTCCGGCCGAGGAGGGCTGCGCTGTGCTGGTTCGTCCGCTGGCCGTGCTGACTTCCTTTGCGCTGACCTTCTCTCTGACTACTCCGATCGCGGCGGCAGACCCGAACACGGATGCCGTTTCTCCCGACGTGCCCACGGCGGCGGCCCCACCGCCTGATGCGGTGCCTGCGGATGACGGCCGGGTGGAGTCGTCGCCGCCGAAGACGACGAACTCACCGGACGGCTGGACGCTCACGGTGTCTGCCAGGGATGAAACACAGCGGGTGATCGCACCGCTGACAACGGCGATTTCGACCCGCGAGTACGAGGTAGGCGGGATCTACAGCGGCTTACTGGTCGGCCCCGAGCAGGGGGATGAAGGCGCGCAGGGCACCCTCGAAGTGGGTTATCAGATTGGCTGCGGCATCGATATGAGCACGTCTAACGGTGTGTCTCTGACCGGCACAATGGGGCTCAACCCGTCGATCGGAGTCATCGGCACCGACATCATCTCGCCGCTGCCGGAGGGGTTCGTCCCAGGGCTCGGCAATAACGTCGGCGGCGGTATCACCGTCGGGCTCAAGCCCGGGCTCATCAACACCGTTCCGGTGTCGAAGAAAGAGTTCAAGGGCGACAAGCCCTGGATCATGGTTGACGGATTCCGTATCAAGATCGACGGCTGCGTGGGTGAGTCGTTCATCCGCTCGTATGCATTCTTGACCCGGTCGACGGATATGTCCGACGCGGTCGCGGCGTGGTACGGCGTGACGAAGAAGGTCTAGCTCACCCGCGCGAGCGACCGCGTTTGTACACCGACACGCCGCGTTCGCGTGGCATTTAGCGGTCGGTCGCGATCACCGAATCAGGGGAAGCGCTTGAAGCAACGGTCCTCGGTGCCGAGTACGCCGACGCGGAACGCGTCGATCCTCGAGAAGCCGGACGGCACCGACTCGCCGTTGACGTCGCTGGCGGCCAGACCGTTGGTCAAGATGCCCGACACCGCCTCGTCGACGTCACCTGCCGTCAGCACGATGGTGTTGCCATCTGGCGTGGTGACGTTTTTCGACATCTTGACGGTGGCCACGCCGGTGAGGCACGCCGTGCGTAGCGCCGCTTCGGCGTTGTTGAGCACCACGCCACCGTGTGCGTGCTGGATGGCCTGCATGTAGCGGGAGACCAGCACCGAATACGCGGTGTTGTCACCGCTGGCCAGGCTGGCGCTGTCCTTGCTGTCGGATTGGGCGCCCATCGCTTGAAGTTCCGGCAGGTCGACGACGATCGTGTTGCTCGCCGGGCAGTACGACGCGGGCGGACTCGGCCTGGCATCTGGGCAGCTCTGGGCGTCAGACGCCTTAAAGCTCAGCTTCGGAGGGTTGGCCGGCGAGAACAGGATTCCCATCGCGTCGACGATGGAGCGCACCGACTCTTCGGTGATCGACAGTTCCCCGGACCGGTCCTCGGGTAGTAGTACGGGCAGGTCGCCGCGGCGCTGGCCGATCTCACGCATGTCGATTGCCGCACACGCCGATGGCCCGTCGGTGAAGCCGAACTGGAACGCCGACAGCCGCTCGAACGCCGAGCCGTGCTCGTCGACGCCGACTTCGGGATCACCCTCCGCCAACAGTGGGTCGCGGAACGCGATCACCGCCGCGAGCACGTTGTTCAGCCCGTCACCCGTGGACAGCGTGAACCGCGGCGATTTGTCCTCGGCGACCCAGCGCATGTACCCGCCTGCGAAGCAGTCGGCCTGTTGTTCGGACACCAGTGTCGGGGTGTTCTTGTTGTTCAGACCCGCCTGATGCTGGACGGCGTGCCCGTATTCGTGGGCGAGCACCATCGTCACGCCCATGTCCCCGTAGGCCTTTCGCAATGCCGGCAGCAGCTCGCCGCGGTCCCATCCGATGGTGTCGTCGTCGTAGCAGAACGCGGCGTTGACGAGTCCGTACGTGTCCTCGCCACAGAACGGGGTGTCATCGAACCCGTTGGCGTCCCACGAGATCAACGCCTCCACGGGGGTGAACTGGCCGTCGAACGCCTCGCCGTAGACCTGACCCCAGTAGTCCTCGATGTCGCTGACGGCGTTCGCGGCCAGTTTGTCGATCTCTCCGTTGTCGGTGCCTTCGACATCACGGACGGCGCCGTGCGCGTCGGGCCGCAGCCCTGTCGGCCCGTCAGTGGCGGGCATCCCGGCGACGTGGAATGGATCATCGAAGACCGAGACGGCCTTGCCCTGCAGCGTCGTGGTGCAGCCGGTGATCAGCAACGCCGAGCAGCCCGCGATCACGGCGCCCACCAAGAGTCGTCGGCTCATGGACGCTGCCTTTCGGTGACCGGGAATTGGCAGCCAGGATAGTGAACGCCGTCAGCCCGTGCGCAGACGTTCGAGCGCTTCGCGCACCCGATTCGAGTCGGTCGTCGCCCAGAACGGCGGCAACGACGCGCGCAGATAACCGCCGTATCGCGCGGTGGCCATCCGGGAGTCGAGCACCGCGACCACGCCGCGGTCGTCGACGCGGCGCAGCAGACGCCCTGCGCCCTGTGCCAGCAGCAGCGCCGCGTGGCTAGCAGCGATGGTCATGAACCCATTGCCGCCGCGGGCTGCCACCGCGCGCTGTCGCGCAGTCAGCAGCGGGTCGTCGGGCCGGGGGAACGGTATGCGGTCGATGAGTACCAGTGACAGCGACGGCCCGGGCACGTCCACGCCCTGCCACAGCGACAGCGTGCCGAACAGCGAGGTCTCGGCGTCATCGGCGAACCGCTGCACCAACGCCGACGTGGTGTCCTCGCCCTGGCACAGCACCGGGGTGTCGAGCCGCTCGCGCATGATCTCGGCGGCGGCCTTGGCTGCGCGCATCGACGAGAACAGCCCCAGCGTTCGCCCGCCCGCCGCAGTGATCAGCGCCGCGATCTCGTCCAGCTGCTCGGCCGAGCCGGTGCCGTCGCGCCCCGGCGGCGGCAGGTGAGCGGCGACGTAGAGGATGCCCGATTTCGCGTGTTCGAATGGCGAACCGACATCGAGTCCGCGCCACTTGACGTCGTCTTCACCGGCCAGTCCCCAGGCCGATGCCATCGCCTCGAACGTGCCGCCTATCGTCAGCGTGGCCGAGGTAAGCACCGCTGTCGTGTGCTCAAAAAGCCTGCCGCGCAACAACCCTGCCACCGACAGCGGCGCCACGCGCACCACCGCGCGAATGCTCCCTCGGTTGTCCTCGTGGTCCAGCCACACCACGTCGGTGCGATCCGAGATGGCGGGAACGAATGAGGACAGGATGCGGGTCGCGGTGTCGCTGATATCGCTCAGCGCGGTCACCGCCTCGGCGCGCGCCGACGCCGCCTTCGGGTCGCTGGGTGCGGTGTCGATCGCCGAGCGGGCCTTGCTCGCGGCGTCGCGCAGTGCGGTCAGGTAGGTGGTCATCTCGTCGTCGAGCACATCGATGCGGCCCGGTGTCGCATCGTGGATCGCCGACGACAAGGTCGCCGTCGCGGCCTCGAGGCGTTGTGCGAGCTCGGGGTCGATGAGCCTGCTGACGCGGCGGTGCGCAATCCCGAGCGACGTGGCCGACAGCTCGGCGGTGGCCACGCCGGTCACCCGATCCACCAGCTCGTGCGCCTCGTCGACCACCAGCAGCTCGTGTTCGGGCAGCACGGCGGCATCGGTCATCGCGTCGATGGCCAGCAGCGCGTGATTGGTGACGACGACATCGGCGTGGCCTGCTTTGTCGCGGGCCTTCTCGGCGAAGCAGTCGGTCCCGAAGGGGCAGCGAGCCACGCCGATGCACTCCCGGGCCGACACGGACACCTGAGACCACGACCGTTCGGGCACGCCCGGTGTCAGCTCGTCACGATCGCCGGTGTCGGTGGTCGACGACCATGCGATCAGTCGCTGCACGTCGCGGCCCAGCGCGGTGGCGGCCATCGGTTCGAACAGCTCCTCCTGCGGCCGGTCATCGGGTTCGGTCACCGATCCGTTGTGAATCTTGTTGAGGCACAGGTAGTTTCCCCGACCCTTCAACAGCGCGAACTGCGGCGCGCGAGGCAGGGTGTCGGCCAGCGAGTCGGCCAGCCGCGGCAGGTCGCGGTCGACGAGCTGGCGCTGCAGTGCGATGGTCGCGGTCGACACCACCACGGGCTCGTCGGTGTCGACGGCCCGCGCGATCGCCGGCACCAGATATGCCAGCGACTTGCCCGTCCCGGTGCCGGCCTGCACCGCGAGGTGCTCACCGGTATCGAATGCGCGCGCCACGGCCGCGGCCATCTCGATCTGACCGCTCCGCTCGCTGCCACCCAACGCGGCGACCGCCTTGGCCAGCAGTTCGGTGACTTCCGCTGTCTCGCCCGTGGCGTCTCCTAGGCGTCTTTCCCGGGGACCGGGGGGATCATGCGGGTCGGGATGGCCGGCTCGCCCTTGGACAGTTTCAGGCCGTCCCATGGCAGGCTGTGCAGACCGTCCTTCACGCGCCGCCTGGCCGCGTCGATGCCGAGGTCGCCGACCGGTTCGCCCTCGCGGACGAGGTCGACCGTGAGTGCCCGACCCGGCTGGTCGGACGGTGGTCGGCCGTAGGGATGAACGACCTCCTCGAGGATGGTGCCCGACGGCTTGGCCAGGCGCAGCGCCTGCTTGCGGCCACCGTGTGATTCCTTGTGGCTGCTGCGTTTCTCGACGGGCATGCCGTCGACCTCGACCAGCTTGTAGACCATGCTGGCGGTCGGGGCGCCCGAGCCGGTGACCACCGACGTCCCGACGCCGTAGATGTCGACGGGCTCCGCGCGCAGCGCCGCGATCGCGAACTCGTCGAGATCACCCGACACCACGATGCGGGTCTTGGTGGCGCCGAGTGCGTCTAGTTGATCGCGGACCTGTCGGGCCAGTACCCCCAGGTCGCCGGAGTCGATGCGGACCGCTCCGAGCTCGGTGCCTGCCACCTCGACCGCGTTGACCACGCCCTGCGTGATGTCGTACGTGTCGACGAGCAGCGTGGTACCGACGCCGAGGGCGTCGACCTGCGCCTTGAACGCCGCCTTTTCATCAGGGCCGCCCTCGGCGGTGTGCAGCAGTGTGAACGCGTGCGCGCTGGTGCCCAGCGCAGGCACCGCGTAGCGGCGCTGCGCCTCGAGATTGGACGACCCGTCGAAGCCGGCGATGTAGGCGGCGCGGGCCGCGGCGACGGCCGCCTGCTCATGGGTGCGTCGTGAGCCCATCTCGATCAGCGGGCGCTCCTTCGCGGCGCTGACCATGCGTGCGGCGGCGGACGCGATCGCAGTGTCGTGGTTGAAGATCGACAGCGCCAGCGTCTCGAGCACGACGCATTCACCGAACGTGCCGTGCACCGAGAGCACGGGGGAGCCGGGGAAGTACAGCTCGCCCTCGGCGTAGCCATCGACGTCGCCGCTGAACCGGTAGTCGGCGAGGTACGCGAGCGTTTCACCGTCGAGAAAGCCCTCGAGTGAGGCCAGATCGGACTCGTCGAATCTGAACTGCGCCAAGGCTTCCACGAAGCGCGCCGTGCCCGCGACGACACCGTAGCGCCTGCCCTCGGCGAGGCGGCGGGCGAATACCTCGAAGGTGGTGCGACGGTGCGCGCTGCCGTCCTGCAGCGCCGCGGCGAGCATCGTCAACTCGTATTTGTCGGTGAACAGGGCCAGAGACGACGTAGCCACACCGCAACGGTATCGGTTTCGAGGGCCTCGGTATCCTGAAGCACATGGTGACTCCGGCGAAGACCCGACCGGGAACTCGCGAGGAACGGGACGTCGCGACCCTCAACGCGACAGACACCCCCTGGGTGACCGTCGTCTGGGACGATCCCGTGAACCTGATGACATACGTGACGTACGTCTTCCAGAAGCTGTTCGGCTACAGCGAGCCGCACGCGACCAAGCTCATGCTGCAGGTGCACAACGAAGGCAAGGCCGTGGTGTCGGCAGGCAGCCGGGAGTCCATGGAGGTCGACGTGTCCAAGCTCCATGCCGCAGGCTTGTGGGCGACGATGCAGCAAGACCGCTGACAGAAAAGTGCGTAAGTGGAAGCGGGTCGACACCGCCGACGGCCCGCGGTTTCGATCGGCGCTGGCCGCGCATGAAGCCGGGCTGCTCAACAGCCTGGTGACCTCGATGCTGGGCATGCTCGAGGAGCGCGAATCATCTGCTCCCGCAGACGAACTCGAAGAGATCACCGGCATGAAGACCGGTAACTCGCAGCCTCCGCAGGACGACACGATGAAGCGCCTGCTGCCGGATTTCTACCGGGCGCAGACCGATCATCCCGCCGGCTCGGGCACGATGGAGAGCCTCAACAGCGCACTTCGCAGCCTGCACGAGCCGGAGATCATCGACGCGAAACGCCAAGCAGCGCAACGGTTGTTGGACACCTGCCCGCGAGGCGGCGGCAAGTTCGAACTCACCGAGGACGACGCGCACGCCTGGGCGGCCGCCGTCAACGACGTGCGGCTGGCGCTCGGCACGATGCTCGACGTCGGTCCGAACGGGCTCGACGCGCTGCCCTCAGATCATCCGATGGCCGGGCATCTTGACGTGTACCAGTGGCTCACGGTGCTGCAGGAGTACCTCGTTCTTGGACTGATGGACAAGCGATGAGCGCATGCGCGAACAGCAGACAACACCGATGAGCTCCATCACCGATGTCGGTGGGATACGGGTCGGCCATCACGAGCGCATCGATCCGGACGTCGAGCTCGGTTCGGGCTGGGCCAGCGGCACCACCGTCGTGCTGACTCCGCCGGGCACCGTTGGCGCCGTCGACGGCCGCGGCGGTGCGCCCGGCACCCGGGAGACGGACCTCCTCGACCCCATCAACTCGGTGCGCCACGTCGACGCCGTCGTCCTGTCCGGGGGCAGCGCCTACGGACTGGCAGCGGCCGACGGTGTGATGCGCTGGCTCGAGGAGCACGATCGCGGTGTCGCGATGGAAGGCGGCGTGGTGCCGATCGTGCCCGCCGCGGTGATCTTTGACCTGCCCGTCGGCGGGTGGCAGTGCCGGCCGACGGCCGAGTTCGGCTACGCCGCCGCCGAGAGCGCAGGCGAGGAGGTCGCCATCGGGACCGTCGGTGCGGGCTCCGGCGCGCGGGTCGGGGTGCTCAAGGGCGGCGTGGGGACGGCCTCGGTGATGCTCGAGTCGGGCGTCACCGTGGGGGCCCTGGTTGTCGTCAACGCCGCCGGTGACGCGGTCGACCCGGACACCGGACTGCCGTGGCTGGCCTATCAGATCGAGGAGTTCGGCCTGGTCGCGCCGCCTGCCGACCAGATCGCCGCCTACGCCGACCGGCATACCGAGCTCAGCCCGCTGAACACCACGATCGCCGTGGTCGCCACGGACGCCGTGCTCAGTCCCGCCGGCTGCCGCCGCGTCGCCGTCGCCGCACACGATGGGCTGGCCCGCAGCATCCGGCCGTGTCACACCCCACTGGACGGCGATACGGTATTCGCGCTGGCCACCGGCGCCGTCGAGGTGCCAGCGGACCCCACCACGCCTGCGTCGATGTCACCCGAGGTGCCGTTGATCACCGCCGTCGGGGCTGCCGCGGCGGACTGCCTGGCCCGGGCGGTGCTGGTCGGCGTACTGGCCGCCGAGTCGGTCGCCGGAATACCGTCGTACCGGGACATGTTGCCCGGAGCGTTTGAATGAGAGGTTTTCGCTTGATGGAGGCCGAGCTGTGCTGGTGATCCGAGCCGACCTGGTCGACGCTATGGTTGCGCACGCTCGCGCCGACCACCCGGACGAGGCGTGTGGGGTGATCGCGGGCCCCGAGGGTTCCGATCGCCCCGAGCGGTTCGTCGCGATGCTCAACGCCGAGCGGTCGCCGACGTTCTATCGGTTCGACTCCGGCGAGCAGCTGAAGGTATGGCGTGCCATGGAAGACGCGGACGAGGTGCCCGTCGTCATCTATCACTCGCACACCGCGACAGAGGCCTACCCGAGCCGCACCGACATCTCCTACGCATCCGAACCCGATGCGCACTACGTGCTGGTGTCCACCCGCGATCCCGACGAACACGAGTTGCGCAGCTACCGCATCGTCGACGGCGTGGTCACCGAAGAACCCGTCAAAATCGTTGAGCAGTACTAGAAAGGCCAGTCCCCATGTCTATCTCTGTCTCGATCCCGACGATCCTGCGCACCCACACCGGTGGTGAGAAGCGCGTCACCGCCACCGGCGACACGTTGCAGGCCGTCATCAGCGACCTGGAGGCCAACTACTCCGGCATCTCCGAGCGTCTCGTCGACCCCGCCAATCCGGGCAAGCTGCACCGCTTCGTCAACATCTATGTCAACGACGAGGACGTGCGGTTCTCCGGCGGACTGGACACCGAGATCTCCGACGGCGACTCGGTGACGATCCTGCCCGCCGTCGCAGGCGGCTAGGTTGACACGTTACGACTCGCTGCTGGAGGCGCTGGGCAACACGCCTTTGGTTGCATTGCACCGGCTTTCGCCGAAATGGGACCCGGGGCAAGATGGGGCTCCGCACGTGCGGCTGTGGGCCAAGCTCGAGGACCGCAATCCGACCGGATCCATCAAGGACCGGCCCGCGCTGCGGATGATCGAGGACGCCGAGCGCCGCGGCGTCCTGCATCCCGGTGCGACGATCCTCGAGCCGACGAGCGGCAACACTGGAATCTCGCTAGCGATGGCCGCGCTGCTCAAGGGCTACCAGATGATCTGCGTGATGCCGGAGAACACCTCGATCGAACGTCGCCAACTGCTCGAGCTGTACGGCGCCAAGATCATCTACTCGCCTGCCGAGGGCGGTTCGAATACCGCGGTGGCGCACGCGAAAGAGCTTGCGGCCGAGAACCCTTCGTGGGTGATGCTGTACCAGTACGGCAACGAGGCCAACACCTTGTCACACTACGAGGGCACCGGCCCCGAGCTGCTGGCCGATCTGCCCGAGATCACCCATTTCGTGGCGGGTCTGGGTACGACAGGGACGCTGATGGGAACCGGGCGGTATCTGCGCGAGCACGCGCCCGGCGTTCAGATCGTCGCCGCCGAACCCCGTTACGGCGAGGGCGTTTACGCGCTGCGCAACATCGACGAGGGTTTCATTCCGGAGCTGTACGACCCCGATGTGCTGACCACCCGCTACTCCGTCGGTTCCTATGACGCGATCAAGCGCACCCGCGAGCTGGTTCAGGTCGAAGGCATCTTCGCCGGCATCTCGACAGGCGCGGTGTTGCACGCCGCGCTCGGCATGGCGGCCAAGGCGGTCAAGGCGGGCGAGCGGGCCGACATCGCGTTCGTCGTCGCCGACGCAGGTTGGAAGTATCTGTCGACCGGTGCATACGCCGGTAGCCTGGATGATGCCGAAGACGCATTGGAAGGGCAGCTGTGGGCTTGACGGGATACCCCGCGACACCATCACCGGAGCAAAAGAAGCGGCCGGCGTGGGTGGTCGGTGGGGTCACCATCCTCACCTTCGTCGCGCTGATGTGGATCGTCGAGGCTTTCGACTCGGTGTCGGGTCATCGCCTCGACAACAACGGCATCCGGCCGATGGAGAGCGACGGCCTGCTGGGCATCCTCTACGCCCCGCTGCTGCACGCGAACTGGGATCACCTGATCGCCAACACGATTCCGGCCCTGATCCTCGGCTTCCTGATGACGCTGGCCGGGTTGTCGCGGTTCGTCTTCGCCACCGTGATCATCTGGCTCCTCGGCGGGTTCGGCACGTGGCTGATCGGCAACATCGGCGCGCACTGCCCCTACGTCGGCGTGCGCTGTGAGACCAACCACATCGGTGCGTCCGGACTGATCTTCGGCTGGCTGGCCTTCTTGATCGTGTTCGGGTTCTTCACCCGCAAGGTGTGGGAGATCGTGGTCGGCGTGATCGTGTTGTTGGTCTACGGCGGCGTCCTGCTCGGCATCCTGCCCGGCACCCCTGGCGTGTCCTGGCAGGGCCATCTGTGCGGTGCGATCGCGGGGGTGTTCGCCGCGTACGTGCTGTCCGGACCTGAACGCAAGGCGCGCGAGCAACGTAAGCGCAAAGCGGCGAACCCGTATCTGACGCCGTGAGCTCAGCGATGGCTCCTGTCGGGATCTTCGATTCCGGCGTCGGCGGGCTGACCGTCGCGCGGGCGATCATCGACCAGCTGCCCGACGAGGACATCATCTACGTTGGCGACACCGCAAACGGTCCGTACGGCCCGCTGACGATTCCGGAGATCCGTGCGCACGCATTGGCGATCGGCGACGACCTCGTCTCGCGTGGCGTCAAGGCTTTGGTGATCGCGTGCAACACCGCGTCGTCGGCAATGCTGCGCGATGCGCGCGAGCGTTATGCGCCCGTGCCGGTCGTCGAGGTGATCCTGCCCGCGGTGCGTCGGGCGGTGGCTGCGACGCGCAACGGCCGCATCGGCGTCATCGGCACCGCGGCCACCATCGCGTCGGGCGCCTATCAGGATGCCTTCGCCGCCGCTCGCGACACCGAAGTGATCGGGGTGGCATGCCCTCGGTTCGTCGACTTCGTCGAGCGCGGAGTGACCAGCGGACGCCAGGTGCTGGGCCTCGCGGAGGGGTACCTGGAACCGCTGCAGCGAGCCGAGGTCGACACGTTGGTGCTGGGCTGCACCCACTACCCGATGCTGTCCGGGCTGATCCAGCTGGCCATGGGCGACCACGTCACATTGGTATCCAGCGCCGAGGAGACGGCCAAGGACTTGCTGAGAGTCCTCACCGAACTCGATTTGCTGCGGCCCCACGACGCTCCGCAGGCGCGTCGGCTGTTCGAGTCGACCGGCGATCCTGAGGCGTTCACCACACTTGCGGCCCGATTCCTCGGCCCCACGCTGGACGGTGTTCGGCCTGTTCAGCGTCACGTTGCGGCCCGAAGATGATTTCTGTCGCGCAAACGCGCGATGTTTTCGTCAAGCGGATAGTGGGCATGGCAAGCTAGTGAGCGTGCGAATCACCGTACTCGGTTGCTCCGGCAGTGTTGTCGGGCCGGATTCGCCAGCCTCGGGGTACCTGCTCACCGCCCCCGACACCCAGCCCTTGGCCATCGATTTCGGCGGTGGAGTGCTCGGCGCATTACAACGCCATGCCGATCCCAACTCGGTGCATGTGCTGCTCTCGCATCTGCATGCCGACCACTGTCTGGATCTGCCCGGCTTGTTCGTATGGCGACGCTATCACCCGACGCCTGCCGCGCAGCGCGGTCTCATGTACGGGCCTGCCAACACGTGGGCGCGGTTGGGCGCGGCGTCGTCGCCAGAGGGCGGCGAGATCGACGACTTCTCCGACGTCTTCGAGATCCGGCATTGGGTCGACAACCAGGCGGTGCAGATCGGATCGCTCTCGGTGACACCGAAACTGGTGTGCCATCCGACGGAGTCCTACGGGATGCGGATCAGCGATCCGACGGGTGCGACGCTCGTGTACAGCGGCGACACCGGCTACTGCGATGCGCTGATCGATCTGGCGCGCGACGCCGATGTTTTTCTGTGCGAGGCGTCGTGGACCCATTCGGCGTCGCGGCCGCCCAAGTTGCACCTGTCGGGCACGGAGGCCGGACGCGCCGCCGCGCAGGCCGGCGTCGGTGAGCTGTTGTTGACGCACATTCCGCCGTGGACGTCACGCGAGGACGTCATCAGCGAAGCCAAGGCAGAGTTCGACGGTCCGGTGCACGCCGTGGTGTGCAACGAGGCCTTTGATGTCACGCGTTCCTGAGTGCCGTCAGACTGACCCGTTAGGGTTGGCGCGTGTCCAGACGAGAAGACGGCCGACTCGATGACGAGCTTCGTCCGGTCCGAATAACCCGCGGCTTCACCTCACATCCCGCCGGATCGGTGTTGGTGGAGTTCGGCGAGACCAGGGTCATGTGCACGGCGAGCGTGACCGAAGGCGTGCCGCGCTGGCGTAAGGGCTCGGGGCAGGGCTGGCTGACGGCCGAATACGCGATGCTGCCCGCGGCCACCCACGAGCGATCGGATCGCGAGTCGGTCAAGGGCCGAGTCGGCGGACGAACGCAGGAGATCAGCCGGCTCGTCGGCCGGTCGCTGCGGGCGTGCATCGACCTGGCGGCGCTGGGGGAGAACACCATTGCGATCGACTGCGACGTGTTGCAGGCCGACGGCGGAACCCGGACGGCGGCGATCACCGGGGCGTACGTGGCGCTGGCGGATGCGGTGACATATCTGGCCGCGGCGAGTCGGCTGTCGGATCCGCGACCGCTGTCGTGTGCGATCGCGGCGGTCAGCGTCGGTGTCGTCGACGGCCGCATCCGCGTCGATCTGCCGTACGCCGAGGACTCGCGCGCCGAGGTGGATATGAACGTCGTCGCGACCGACACCGGCACGCTGGTCGAGATCCAGGGGACGGGCGAGGGTGCGACGTTCCCGCGCTCGACGCTGGACAAGATGCTCGACGCGGCGATGGCCGCCTGCGAGCAGTTGTTCGCGGTGCAGCGCGAGGCGTTGGAGTTGCCGTATCCCGGTGTGCTGCCCGAGTCATCGGAGTCGGCGAAGAAGGCGTTCGGAAGCTGAGCGAGATACCGGTTGCCATTCTTTCCTAAACCCGGATACCATCGCTGACATGCGGATATTGGGTAGGTTGCGGCTGTCTAGGTCTACGGAGAGTTCGACCAGCATCGAACGTCAGCGAGAGATCATCCAGCAGTGGGCCGACATGAACGACCACACCATGGTCGGCTGGGCCTCCGATCTTGACATCAGCGGATCTGTGGACCCATTCGAAACCCCGCAACTAGGGGACTGGCTCAACAACAGAGCACCGGAGTTCGAAGCCATCGCCTGTTGGAAGCTGGACCGACTGAGCCGCAACACAATCAACCTCAACAAGCTGTTCGGTTGGTGCCTGGAGCATGACAAGACCGTGGTGTCGTGCTCGGAGTCGATAGACCTCAGCACGCCAGTTGGTCGGTTGCTAGCGAATGTGATCGGGTTCCTGGCCGAAGGTGAGTTGGAAAGTATTCGTGATCGGGCTCGGTCGTCCAGAGCAAAGCTCCGGGATCTCGGCCGCTGGTCCGGAGGAAAGGTGCCCTACGGCTACACAGCGGTCGCGTTGGACGGAGGCGGTTGGAAGCTCGTCGTTGACAGAGAATCCGGCGAGGTGGTTCGCCGGATCGTAGACGAGTTTCTCGCCGGCCGGCCGTTAGCTCACATCGCCGAGCGTTTGAACGCGGACGGGATACCGCCATCCGAGGTTTACCGTGGACGATCCGGTGACGCGGCTTGGCATGTGTCGTCTATCCGCAACAAGCTGCGGTCTAAGTCGTTGCTCGGGTATGTGCATCACCAAGGGGAGACCATCAGGGACGACTCCGGCGCTCCGATTGTCTACGCAGATCCGTTGGTGTCGTTGGACGAATGGCACCGCGTGCAAGCGGTGCTCGACACTAACCAGTCCCACAGGACGGGCGCCAAGCCCGTCAAGGGCTTGCTGACCGGGTTGCTCGTATGCAGCTTCTGCGAGGCGCCGATGTACTTCCAGCCGAGTAAGGCACGGGGGAAGCTGTATCGCTATTACCAGTGCGCGTCCCGGAAACACACGGCCCTCTCTGCCGACGAGCTAGAAGAGCTCGTCGAGGACGAGTTCCTAGAGGCGTTTGGGGATGACCCTGTCCGGGAACGTGTTTGGGTCCCCGGTGACTCGCACGAGGCAGAGCTGAGCGAGGCTATTACGGCGTTCGATGAGCTGTCGGCAGCCGCTGGTCGGATGACATCGGTCACCGCCAGGCAACGGCTACAGCGTCAACTAGAAGCACTGGACGCGAAGATCGCCGATCTAGAATCGGCGCCGCTACGCGAAGCCCGCTACGAGTACCAGGAGACGGGCCAGACCTATCGGCAGGTGTGGGAAGACCTGGACCCGCCCGGTAAGGCGGCTCAGTTGGCGAAGTCCGGGATAACACTCAAGGTCGGTCTCCAGATCAACGGTCGACGGTCGAAGTACAACGCGGGAGCGTTCTACTGCGAGATCAGAACACCGGAAGGCTGGCCCGAACCGAAGTTGACCGACGAGGATCGGGCGCTCCGTGAGGCACTGGCGCTAGCTGAGGCGCAGGGCGCCCGCGGCGTCAACATCGGACCTGACGGGCCGGTGCTCGCGTACTAAGGGGTGGCTAGCGACTCCAGCCACTTCGTGACGAGATTGCCGATGTACGAACGACCTTCGGAGATTTCCATCTTTCGATGCCGCGGTTGTTCGGGCCTGCGTGCGTGTCGGGCATCGTCGCCGCTCACGGCTGGGAGATTTGCGGATTCTTTGAACGAATCCAGGTCGGCTGCGGTGGTCCAAGACCGCGTGACGATTGTGTCTGGTTTGACCGCTTCGCGAATGATCTGCCGGGAATAGAAGCACAGTCACCACCGCTAGTTTGCATAGGGAATCTATGTTTCTCTCCGGAAGCGCCCCGCCGGGGTCCGACAACTCGATCGCGGCGAGCGAGCGGCCGTATGTAGGGTGAGTCCACGCGCGAGGAGTCAATCATGACCATCAAGCGCCGCTACTTACCGCCAACGGTGTTGGCCATGGCTGCAGCGGCATCGATCGCCACCGCACCGGCAGCGCTGGCCGAACAATCCTGCACCTATACCAGCACCAACAGCAGCACCGTCTGCCAGACGCCGGGAAACGTGCAGATCGTCACCTCGCCGCCCCCGGCCCAGTTCAACACGCAGTTCCCGTACTTCGGTGGCGGCTTGATCGTCTTCGACCATGGCGGACATCGCTAGGAAACCGGCTGCGGGTCAGGCCGGCTAGGCGCCAATCACTCCGGAGGTCCTCCCGTCAGCTACAACGGCCCCTCTCCGGAGGGGCCGGCTCTGTTTGTGGGGGCGTCAAGATTCGAGGCCGACCGACGCCACGGCCCAGGGCTGGGCTCACATCGACGGAGTTGCGGCCTTGCCGCTAAGGAACCTTGGCGGCGATCAAGTGGACGATGTTGACTGCCGAACCGGACGGGTTGTTGCTGCATGCGATGACGTCGATGGCGATGTTGTTTCGTACGCTTAGCGCTCGTTCGCAGTGCCAGTTTTCAATGTCCTCTTCAGTTTTGGTGGTGATCAGCGTGCCGTTGGTATTGGTGACTGGCCCTACGGTCCACACCGAGTCGGATAAACCAGCCTGACGCGAGGTGTATTGGCGGTTGGAGCAGGCCGGCCAGCGTTCGGCAGAGACGGTGAAGAAGGCGGCCGCGTGGTCAGCGGAGGGAAACAAAACGACCACTGGTCCGGCAAGATGAGTGACGTCATCACCGGGCTGCTGGACTCCCTCCCCGCGCACTGCGGTCCATCCACTGCCAGCGTAGACCGGGGCCTCCGCAGGGCCGTCCGCGAATCGGCAGTCTTTGTCCGCCACCTCGGCGCTGTCGTCCCACATCTGATTCAGCTGTCCCGCGATTGTCATACCGGTGGTGTGCGTGGCGGTATTGATGTCGGCGGGGCTGGGCAGCAGCCCCCACAGCTCAGCCTCGGCAACCGGAGGCGAGCCCGGGGGTGATGTGGCGCGCGGTGTCGGGGTTTTCTGGTTGGGGCTGCTACACGCAGCGGTGACGATCCACACACTGGCAAGGGCGAGTGCGGCTGCTAGTCGACGCATGTGTTCATCGCCCCAATTCTTGCCGCAATCCCATTAGCCAGCGTTTAGATCCCGCTGCCCCCCGAGGAACCCCGTTGGCGGCGGTCGCGCCGGCGGTCGCTGTCGCGCTCGATTTGATCGTGCAACTGTCGAAGGTCGTCGGCGGCATGCCGGTATCGATCTGAAGGGGTGCGATGTCGTTCGAGAACCTTTCTGCGCCACGCCAATACCGCGACCGCCACGGCGATCACGACAAGTAAAGTCAGCGACACGCCAACCGCGACAGCCTGCCCCCTGTCATGTTGCAGAAATTTACGCCGATTGGCTGCGCCACAACCTCGGTGTGTCAATCCCCAAGATTCTGGTTCCCAAAAATCTGGTGCTTCTCGACGGGATCGAGGCTGCGGACCCTCGTTTGTTTCCATCCTTTTCGGCAGGTGCTGCAATACACCGTCGTAGAAACTACGCCAATCACCGTCGCTTGTACCCAGTCCGTGCGCGTCACGCGGTGTCGTCGCAGCCGGTGCCACCAGTACCGCATGGCTCCCCCGCCAGGGGGTAGGGGGGAGCACCCCCGCCCGCCCGCGTTTGACCGCGACGTAATGCTGGCGACAGACCGCGTACGGGTATGGCACTCGATGAACCCACAAAAAACCTATTGCGACCTGCAACAACGTCGGTACACGTGGGTACCACTTTACCAATTTTCGAGAAAGGACTAACCAATGGCAGGAATTACCCAGGCCGAGCGCGAACGGCGCGATCGGCTGTACGAGCAGGGCTTAAAAGACTGTTCGGCCTGCGGCCGCCAGAAGCCGATAGCAGACTTCGGCCCTCGCAGCGACGGGTACAACGGCTTATACGGCGAGTGCCGCAAGTGTAAGAACGCCTACACCTACGCACACCAGGTCCGCAACCCTCGAATCGTTGCGGCTCGTGTGCGCCGCTGGAACGCGGCTAACCCCGAGAAAGCACACGCCACCGCCAAGCTGTACCGAGACAGCCACCCCGAGCAGGAACGCGCTCGTAAGCAGCGATGGGCGGCGTCACAGCGATGACCCCGTACATCGACCCGTTCTCGGGCCACGTCATCCAGGTCACGCCGCCCGCAGACGACGAGGAGGAGAGGAGCACCCGGCCCTAATGGGCCAGGTGAGCCCGAACCCGTCCGTGAGTACTCGGAGGAGGAGGACCGGGTGAACCGCTGCATCGCGGGTCTGCGCCGTCGTCGCTAGGCGGACCGGTACCCCCGTCTATTCACCCGTGCCCCAAAAGTCGCCTAGCGTCGACTACAGGACGAAGAAGGCGGCCCTATATATGTTTCGGAGTGATTGTTGACCGACTTACTGGTGGCCAGCCGCAACCCCAAGAAGCTGGCCGAGTTGCGGCGGGTGCTCGATAGCGCCGGGGTCGCGTTGACGCTGTTGTCGTTGGACGACGTGGCGCCGTTCGACGAGGCGCCGGAGATTGGTGCGACCTTTGAGGAGAACGCGTTGGCCAAGGCGCGCGACGCGTTTCGCGCGACGGGTCTGCCGTCCGTGGCCGACGACTCCGGGTTGGAAGTCGACGCGTTGAACGGCATGCCCGGGGTGCTGTCTGCCCGGTGGTCGGGCAGGCATGGCGACGATGCCGCCAACACGGCACTTCTGTTGGCGCAGATGGCCGATGTGCCGGACGAGCGGCGGGGGGCCGCATTCGTGTCGGCGTGCGCGTTGGTCTACCCGGCGGGGGACGCCTGCAAAGAAACCGTCGTGCGCGGGAGGTGGCCGGGCACCATCGTCCGAGAGCCCCGCGGCGCGGGCGGCTTCGGCTACGACCCGGTGTTTCTGCCCCAGGGCTGGTGGCGCACTGCGGCCGAACTCAGTGCGGAGCAGAAAGACTCAGTCTCACATCGGGGTCGTGCTCTGTCTGCGCTGCTTCCGGCGCTGCGGGAGCTGGCGCCCGGCTGACTGTGTGCCCGTGAAGTGTCCATGCCGCCGGGATCGTCAGGGCCAGCGTCGCGGCGATCAGGACCGGCAGTGAGCCGGTGAACAACGGCCACCGCAGCACCAGGTACGTCGTCACCGCCATGATCGGCACGTGCAGTAGGAAGATCTCGTAGGAGATCTCGCCCAACCACACCAATGACCGGCGGCTCAGAAGCCGCTCGTACCACCCCGCGGAGCCGAGTGCCACCGGCGCCACCGCGAGGGTGCCGATGGCCGCGTACAACAGCGACTTGGTCACCGGCGCAGATGCCGGGTCATGACCCAGCACAGTGCCGCCGACGGGTGTGGAGACGGCGAGGTAGAGAACGATCGCCAGGCCGATCGCGGCAGTGCCGTGGCACCGGGCACCGATCGCTTCGAGAACGGCCAGCGCCATGCCGCCCGCGAACCACGCGATGTGGGCGGGTAGCCACATCCCGGCCGAATTCGGCAGCAACTCGGTCGTGGAGACGACGACGAGCCAGAGGGGTGTGATCGCGGCGAGTGATGTGAGAGCGGCCAGCGCGCGCCTCGGTTGCCACTGGCCTCGGCACACGACTCGCAGCAGCAGATAGGCAAGCCCGGGGAGCACGGCGTAGAAGGAGACCTCGACGGCCAGACTCCACATTTGTGACAGGCCCGTGTGCAACAGAGTGATGAGGTAGTCGTCGGTGTAGATCTGCGTAAACGTGAGGTAGCGGAGTAATCCGTACCAGGATTGCCCCGGGTTGGGGCCGGGAGTGAAAACGGTGTACAGCGCGAAGACCACCAACACGGTCACCGTGTAGCCGGGCACGATTCGACGGATCCGGTGCCGTGCGTACCGGCGCAGGTCGGGTTCCGCCGAGCCGCCGGCCGCCGCACGAACCCATGGGCGGAACAGCAGGAAACCGGTGAGCACGAAGAAGATCGCGACGCCGACCTCGAGGCGGGCATAGATCGCCCCGACGTACCCGTGGGTGAGCTTGCCGGTTGCGAAGGCCGCGTGGGTGCCGACGACGAGCAGGGCCGCGACGGCGCGCAGGCCCGTCAGAGCGGAAACACGTGAAGGGGAAGTGGTCGCTGTCACACCGCTCGCCGGGGTGCGGCTACAGCACACCCCGAGGCTTGCTGACACTGCATCGAGTGTAGCTAGCTCGCCGACGCCGGCACGCCGTGCTCAGAACCCGAACTGCGTCTTGATGTTCCGTGTCTGGAAGTGCTCGACGATGATGCCGACGAGCGGGATGGTGCCGGCCAGCAGCACGCCGATGGTCTTGGCGACCGGCCAGCGGACCTTGACTGCGAGGTTTGCCGTGGCTAGCAGATAGATGAAGTACACCCAGCCGTGCACAACACCGATCCAAGTAGGCGGGTTGTCCACTTTGACGACGTAGCGGACCACGATCTCGTAGCACAGCGCGATGAGCCAGATGCCGGTCGTCCATGCCATCACGCGATAGCCGACCAGCGCCTTGCGGATGGTCTCGACGGGCGTGGTCGGTGTCGGGGCTTCCGTCATGGGGTTCTGTGTTCCTTGTCTTTCTTGGCGAGCTCGGCGAGATATGCGTTGTACTCACGGAGCGCGGGATCGTCGTCGGAAGGCGTTGCAGCCTTGGGTCTTTCGGGCAATAGCCCGGAGGGGATCTCGGTCACGGCGTCGTGATGTCGGGGCTCGGGTGGGGCGTCCTCGTAGCGGACGAACTTGTAATAAGCGTAGAAGCAGAACCCGGCGAACAGGGGCCATTGCAGGGCGTAGCCGAGGTTCTGGAAGGTGCCCGAGGCGGACTCGAAGCGGGTCCACTGCCACCAGGCCAGGCCCAGACAGCCGGCGGCGGCGACGACGACCAACGCGATGAGCGCGGGTCTCCTACGCCGTGTAGTGGACACCAATCAACGGTACCGCGCTACCCTAAGTGCGCTCACGCGCGAGTGGCGGAATGGCAGACGCGATGGATTTAGGTTCCATTGTCCTAAGGACGTGGGGGTTCAAGTCCCCCCTCGCGCACCGTTTTCTGGGGATGTGCGCTTCCTGGAGTCGTCAACACATGTTGACGCTTGCAGGAAGGGTGGTCCAACCCTCAGGCCTGCTTGGCGAAATACCGCTGACCGCCGGCCGGTACCTGCCCCAGGCCGGCCTTCAGCAGCGGCGCCAGCACCTTGACCGGGAGCCTGAACCTGTCCTTGGCTTCGATCGCCACCACCCACGTGAACAAGGTCTGGTCTCCGGCGGGCTCGACGATGTAGTCCTCGGCGAAGCGCCGCAGAATCGGGATGGTGGACTCGTATACGTAGAACGCGTGGCTCTTGCCCTCATCCCATCGGAAGTAGCGCTCCCGCATCGTCGATCCACCCGGGGCCACGACATCCCGAGTGGTACCAACGCCGTACGGTCGCGGCGAGGTCCATGTGACCTTCTTGATCGACGGACCCCACGCAGCAAGCGAGACATCCGACGTCAGCTGTTCCCAGACCTGCTGAGGCGTCGCCGCAAACCGCCTCTGGTAGCGGAAGACATGAGGACCAGAGGCCAGAAAATCGTCATCTGCGGGTTCGAGCGGATACCAGCGCGTCATAGCTGATCATCTTGGCAGGTCGAGTCGCCCGGTTCGGACTGGAAATCCGTTCTGCTCCGCCAAGGACCGCAGTTGTTTCAAGGCGAAACGGCGGCCGCGGCCGCCTTCGGGAATCAGCACCCCGGCCCATACGCCCTCGGCGCCCGGGGTCTCACAGGCTTGTCTGGCGCACCGCCAGCGGCGGGGACACTCTCGACACAGCGCCTTGGCGCCCTCGTCGGCAACCGTCGTCCACCGGTCCGGATCCCGCGTACACACGACCGATATGAGCGTCGCGCCGTGGACTTGCACCCAGTTCGCCTTCCCGAATCTACAGTGACGCCAAACTGCCGGACCTGGCAGCAACCCCTCATGGCCAGGGTCGGCGGTTCGGTCACTCACGGACAATATGGCCGTATTGTAGAAGCGATACAGACATACTGTCGACCGCGCCTAATACGAGGCCCCTTCACCTGGGTGTATGAATGATGTCCGTGCTGCCGGAGCTTGACGGAGTAACGCCCGAGGAGCGCTCGAGTATCGAGCGGATCCGTAATGCGGCGCTGAAGAGTTTCGCGACGTACGGGACTTCGGCAACGTCACTCCGCACAGTGGCCGCCGCCGCAGGCGTATCGGTCGGCTTGGTGCAGCACCATTTCGCGAACAAGCCCGGGCTCATCAAGGCCGTCGACGACCACGTGCTGGGAGTGGTGATTGCCGCGATCGCACCGCCGATTCCTGAGTCGGGGGATTCGGTGGCCGAGATGGGAAGCCGGGTTACGCGGATAATCGCCGATCACCCCGACATTGCCGACTACGTCGGCCGCGCACTCATTGACGGCAGCCCGTTGGGCAACACCGTATTCGACACCTTGGTGGCGTTTGGCATCGCGCGATGGACGCGACGCAATGAACGCGGTGAAACGCGCCTCGATCTCGATCTGACGTGGGCTGCGCTCAACTCGCTCGTGTTGGCCTTGGGCACGCTCATCCTGCGCGGCCACATCGAGCGACAACTACCAGAGCCGTTCACCACACCGAATCAGCTTCAACGATGGCAAGACTCGGTCAACACGCTACTGCGTGAAGGGCTGTTCCGCCGTCCTGGCGAGGAATAGCTACCCGACCTTCATCTCGCCCATTTCGGACCATCCCGTGGCGTCGACGGTCTGGCTGATGATCAGCGGTGTCGAGGCCAGCTTGTCGGGCATCTCAGCGATGAACTTCTTGAAATGCTCGCTGGTGACGTGCTCCTTACCGGCGTCGCCGTCGCGAAAACCCTCCACCAGAACGTATTCCGACGAATCCTCGAGACTGCGCGACCAGTCGAACCACAGGTTGCCCGACTCGTTGCGGGTGTCCCTGGTGAACTCGGCCACCACGTCGGGGAAGTTCTCGACGTACTCCTGCCTCGGCTTGAACTTGACGACGATAAAAATCATGTCTGGCTCCTAGGGAGTGAGGATGGCCCGGCCGCGGACATTGCCGGAGTCGAGATCGGTGATGGCGGACTGGAAATCGTCCAGGTTGTACTTCTGCGTGTGCAGGTTCACCGCGCCGCGGGCAGCGAGTGCCATCAGGTCACACAGGTCGTTGTAGGACCCGACCAGGTTGCCGATGAAGTTGATCTCGGTGGAGACCATGTCGATCGTGGGCACGTTGATGTTCTCGCCGTAGCCGACGACGTGGTAATCGCCTGCGCGCCGCAGCATTTGCACGCCCTCGCTGGTGGCCCCGCCCTCGCCGACGAAGTCGACCACCGCCTCGGCGCCGTTGCCGCCGGTCAGCTCCAGTACCTGCTCGACCTGGCTGCCGTCGGCCAGCACACCGTGGTCGGCGCCTATCGACTCGGCGAGTTTGAGTGCCTCGGCGTTGCGATCCACGACGATCAACTCTGCGGGCGTCAACGCCTTGAGCACCTGAATGCCGATGTGGCCCAAGCCTCCCGCGCCAATGATCACGCACTTGTCACGGGGAGTGAGCCGTCGCGCCGCCTTGGCCGCGGCGTGGTAGGCGGTGAGCCCGGCGTCTGCGAGCGCGGCGATATCCGAGGGCTCCAGCGAGTCGTCGATCTTGACCACGCTGCGTGCCGAGGTCTTCAAATAGTCGGCGTATCCGCCGTTGGTGTCGATGCCGGGAAACGCGTTGGCCTCACAGTGCACGTCGTCACCGGAGCGGCAGGCACGGCACAGCCCACACGTGATCAGCGGGTGCACGATCACCTTGTCGCCTTCGCGCACGTTCGTGACCGCCGGTCCGACCGCGTCAACCCAGCCCGCGTTCTCGTGGCCGATCGTGTACGGGAGTTGTACGTTCGTCTTCTCCGCCCACTGGCCTTCGAGGATGTGCAGGTCGGTCCGGCACACCCCGGCGCCGCCGATCTTGATGACGACATCGAAGGGCCCCGTCGGAGTTGGCACCGGCACCTCTTTCATTTCGAGGTTCTGGTGGTAGCCCACCACTTGCACAGCTCGCATGGTGCTCATCGAAATGCTCCTTCTTTCGGGATGACTGGGAGTTCGTCGGGATAGCGCGTGCGTAGCAGTCCGCGGCAGAAGTGCGCGTTGCCGTCGATGGAGATTCGCGTCGACCGCGCACGGCGCAAGGCCATCGGGACATCGTCGGGGGAGTAGCCGCGGCCCTCGTGGTTCACCATCACCAAATCGTTTGGCGCCGTGGTCAATCCGAGGGCACAGCGACGCCCCAGCAACGCCGCGGTGTTGTCGTCGTCGGGTAGGTCACGCAGCCGGACCTCACCCAACGACGATTCGTCTCGCTGCGGGTCGGCCCGCAGCAGCGCCGTCAGGCATCGCTCCATTGCGGCGGTATGGGCCTTGCGCCGGAACGTCTCCCGCAGGTCGTCGAGGCTCTTCTCCGCCTCGTGGCGGAAGGTGCCCCGGTATCCGGCGTCGGCAGCCAAGCCGGCGTTGATGATCTCCGAATCGTGGTGGTCGTCCAGTTCGACCACCACTCTTCGCGTCCAATCCAGCTTGCTCAGAACGTCCTTCGCGTCCGATGCCATCAGGTAGGCGAAGTTCGGCGAGCAGAACGACGTCGGCAGCCGAAGGTGCACCTTGACGTTCCCGCCTGGTGACACCACCAGCGAGCGGACGAACCCCAGTGAGGTAATGGGTTCGTCGAGCTCGGGATCCAGCACCGCTCCCAGTGCGGTGTAAGCCATTTCGTGTCTGCCCATATCACGCACCCACCAGGTTGTCGGCGCCGCGCGGCCCCACCGCGGGCTCGCCGGCCGACGGCAACTGCAGCTCGGCGGGCACCGGGATGTCGTACATCTTCGCGGCGTTGAGCCCGAGGATCTTCTTCTTCTGATCGGTGGTGATCGGCGCGTATTCGCCCAGGTCTTCGGGGATCTGGAAGTCGACGAACGCCTCGATCAGCCAGCGCGGGGTCCACAGCGCGTAGTCCGACGAGAATTGGATGCGGTCCTCGCCGACCCAGTACAACAGCTCGCCGATGATCTGACCGAAGTATTTCGGCCGGGTGTGGATGAACGGCATCGCCACCGCCAGGCCGGCGTGCACGTTGGGTTCCTGCGTAGCGATCCAGCAGAAGTCCTCCAGCCTGGGCAGCCCGCAGTGCTCGACGACGAAGTTGAGGTCGGTGAAGTCGGTGGCGACGTGGTCGACATCGGCGACGTCGAACGAGTCGCGGTCCAGCGGCCGGATCGTCGGGCCCTTGTGCACGTGGATGTTGCGGATACCGAGCTCGCGACAGAGTTCGAAATAGCGGTACGCCCAAGGGTCGTCGAGTCGCCAGCCGCGTGAATCGCCGTGCCACTCGGCGGTGTAGAGCTTGACGCCCTTCAGGCCGAACTTCGCAGCGTCCTCCCGCAGGCGGTCTAGACCCGCCTCGCCGTTACGCGGGTCGAAGTTGTGGTTGTACGTCAGCTTGTCGGGATGCTTGGCGGCCAGTTCGGACGCCTCGTCCGTCTGCCCGAAACCCTTGTAGTAGAACTCGCCGAGGAACGCGGGCTGGAAGATCGCATGGTCGACGTAGCCGTCGGTGAACAAGTCCTTCATCAGCCGGTCGCCGCCCTGATAGAGGTACTCCTCGTAGCTCCACACCTCGGATTCCGGTGACAGGTTGCGGTGGTAGTCGTAGAAGCAGTCGATGAACTGCTTGCCGTGGATGTTGCGCTGGTTCTCCGGCCGCGCGTCCCACAGGGCGACGTGGGCGTCGACGATGAAATAGCTCGTGTCGTCTTTGCGGTACATGGATGGGTCTCCCTCCGAGAGGCAGATGAGCGGCAGAGTGTGACGGCTGTCACAACCTGAGGGCGACTCTAAGACCATCGCTGCGCTCTACCGAGGCGTCGGGCGTCTCAATCTGAGACGCAGGCCCGCTGATTCGATCCCCGCGGCTTGGGCAGGCTTTGTAACGTGGATCACAGTGAGGTGGGCAAGTGTCTGACGACTTCGTAGACCGCGTTCGGCGGCATGAATTGGCACACCGCGAGGCGAGCGGTTTGTCCCGCCGGCTCCTGGCGTCGTGGCAGCGCAGCGAGGATTACGGCGTTCCGCTGGAAGAGATCGAACCGGTCTTCACCGGTACCGAGAACCTCGGTTCGCTGTTCTTCCAGTGCGGTAACGAGGTGCTGGGCGACCTGCACAGCACCCTGGCCAACGAGCCGGTCAGCATGATGCTGACCGACGCCGAGGGTGTGGTGCTGTCGCGGCTGTCCGGTGACCGCAACCTGCTCGAGGCTCTCGACGACGTTCATCTCGCCCCCGGTTTCGGCTACGCCGAACGCGACGTCGGCACCAACGGCCTCGGTATGGCGCTGGCCGACCGCGTGCCCACGCTGGTGCGTGCCGACCAGCATTACGCGTTGAGCCTGTGCACCTTCACATGCGCCGCGGTTCCCGTGTTCGATCCTGCGTCGGGACGGCTCGAAGGCAGCGTCAACCTCACCACCTGGTCGCAGTCCTCCAGTGATCTGTTGCTCGCGCTTGCCCGCTCGGCGGCCAGCAACACCACCGCGCTCATGCTGGCCCGTAGCAGTGGGCGACAACCGCGCCGGACGCCGCGCGGTCAGGTTTTCCGCGTCGAAGTGCCGCGGCTCGAGCCGGGATCTGGCACCCTGCATGCGCTTTCGGAGGCCTGGAACTGCGCAGTGGCACGAGCCGAACACGCAATGGTCGCAGGCTCGATCGTCGCCGCGGTCGGTGAGGCCGGTTCTGGCCGCGCGACGCTGCTCGCGCAGGCGGCGCGGCACACGTATCCACGTGATCGCATCTTGTGCGCGAGCGCACCCGCCCCGACCGATATCCAGACGTGGCTTGGGTTGTGGACACCGGAACTCGGCAAGGCGCACACGGCGGTGATCGTCCGGGACGTCGACATGTTGCCGACGTGGGTCGCGGAGCGCCTCCGAAGTTTGGTGCTGCGTGGGGCGGAGTCCACCTCCGTTCCGTTCGCGGTCACGGCCGAGCGGTTCGAGGACATCCCGGCGCCACTGGCCGGCTTGGCGGACAGGGTCGTGCCCGTGCCGCCGCTACGCGATCGCCCCGACGACGTGTTGCCATTGGCGCAGCACGTCGCGATGCGCGCCCGCGGCCGTGAGATCGGTATCAGCCCGTCGGCGGCGCGGGCGCTGAGAGGGTACGACTGGCCTGGAAACGTCGACGAGCTGTCGCGCGTGGTCTCACACGCCGCGGTCCACGCCGATGTCATCGGCATCGACCAGCTGCCGCCTCAAGTTCTGGCCGGCAATACCCGCCACCTGTCCCGCATCGAGGCGTTCGAGCGCGGTGAGATCGTCCGCGTACTCAACGATGTCGGGCTGACGATGGCAGAGGCCGCCGCAGACCTCGGCATGAGCCGGGCCACGCTCTACCGGAAAATCGCGCAGTACAACATCCACGTCCCGCGCGAGCGCCGTTGACGAGGTCAGCCTGCGGGAGCCTCCTGCTGGTCGTGGTCGTCGGCCTGGGCACGGAAACACGCGATACTGGCGGCGAAGCTGACCAGAGCGACTGCGCCGGCAGCGGCAGCGAAGGCCGCATCTGACACACCCCAACTCGCGACGCAAACCGCGACTGCGATCACCGCGATGAAGTTCAGGAACAATCCGGCTGTCGCGATGGCTTCGGCCATCCCGTTCTCGCTCATGGCGAGGAGATTGCCCGGATCGGTCGGCGTTGAAACCTGGGCCCTCAAACCCGCGTGCTGCCAAGCCTTTTCCGGGATGTCGTCGACGGTGTTTCTGCGCCGAACTGAGGCTAGAGTGGCGCGTCGACGCCGACAGGCAGGAGTGCCGGTAATACGAAGTCTTTCAACATCTTTCGATGGCTCTGGTCGTGTACCCTGGCGAAGTCGGTTCGGCCGACGAGGATGAACTGGACTCTGCTGGGATTTTGTCAGCCGTAGCTTTCCGCTGACCCGCCGAGTTACTTGCTTGCGGGCTGAATCCGGCGGGTCGGCATCGATCAGATCCTGGCGCCGCCAACCCTTTTCCGGTATGCCGACGGCGTCTGTCCACAGAACTGAGTGAACGCCCGCGTGAACGAACTGAGACTGTCGAAGCCGACCGCCGTCGCCGTCTCCTGCACCGACTGCGTGGGCGCGGCGAGCAGCGCCATCGCTCTGAGCATTCGCGCGTGCAAGAGATACGTCCGCCACGGCAGCCCGAGAGTGTCCTGAAACAGCCTTCGCAAAGTCCGCGCCGAGACCGACACCGCCCGGCTGACCTCGTCGGCGGTCACCGTGTCCAGGTGCTCCTTCGTGTAGGCCATCGCCGCCCCCACGATCGGGTTGTCGGAGGTCGGCAGGCTGAGCGGTGCCTCATGATCCAGTGCCTCGGCGACCAGGTTGGCGAGGGTGCGGAAGAACGCGTCGGAGACCGCGTCGCCCTCCGCCCGATCGATCGGCCATCGCAGCGCGTAGATCATCATCTCCCGGATCAACGGCGACACCGCCAGGATGCGGGCGCGGTTGCCGCCGTCGCTGACCAGCTCGCGGTCGAACATCACCGCCACCGTCCGGACATCGGGGTTCATCGTGGCCTGGTGCTCGAGGCCCGCGGGGATCCACGCCGCCTGCTGCGGGGGCAGCAGATAGTGCGCCGACGCAGTCTCGACCTCGACCACGCCGCCGATCGCGTACTCGATCTGGTGCACCTCGTGCGAGTGCCAGCCGGTGATGAGCGCGTCGCCCTCATAGAGATAGCTGCCACCCAGTGCGCGCCCGCCGCGACGCAACTCGATGACCGGCAGGTTGGCCGATTCGGCTAAAACTCTGTCCGAAAGCGCAGAGACGGTCACGCCGCTAGACGGTACTACTTGGGCTTATGAAGCCGCGCACGCGAGGAGCGATATGAACACAGACGACCTGATCCTGGTGAGCATCGACGACCACGTGGTGGAGCCACCGGACATGTTCCTTCGTCACGTGCCCGCCAAATACAAGGACGAGGCACCGGTGGTGGTCACCGACGACAAGGGTGTCGACCAGTGGATGTATCAGGGCCGGCCGCAGGGCGTCAGCGGGCTAAACGCGGTGGTGTCCTGGCCTGCCGAAGAGTGGGGCCGCGACCCCGCCGGTTTCGCCGAGATGCGGCCCGGCGTGTACGACGTCCACGAGCGAGTGCGTGACATGGACCGCAACGGCATCCTCGCCTCGATGTGCTTCCCGACATTCACCGGCTTCTCCGCGCGGCATCTCAACATGCACCGCGAGCACGTCACGCTGGTGATGGTGTCTGCCTACAACGACTGGCACATCGACGAGTGGGCGGGCAGCTACCCGGATCGCTTCATCCCGATCGCGGTGTTGCCGACGTGGAATCCCGATGCGATGTGCGCCGAGATTCGCCGCGTCGCCGCCAAGGGCTGCCGCGCGGTCACGATGCCGGAACTGCCTCATCTGGAAGGCCTTCCGAGCTACCACGACGACGAGTACTGGGGCCCGGTGTTCCGGACGCTGTCGGAAGAGAACGTGGTGATGTGCCTGCACATCGGCACCGGGTTCGGAGCGATCAGCATGGCGCCCAACGCGCCCATCGACAACCTGATCATCCTCGCCACGCAGGTGTCGGCGATGTGCGCACAGGATCTGCTGTGGGGTCCGGCGATGCGCAACTATCCCGATTTGAAGTTCGCGTTCTCCGAGGGCGGCATCGGCTGGATCCCGTTCTATCTGGATCGCAGCGACCGGCACTACACCAACCAGAAGTGGCTGCGCCGCGACTTCGGCGACAAGCTGCCCAGCGATGTGTTTCGTGAGCACTCGCTGGCCTGCTATGTCACCGACAAGACGTCGCTCAAGCTGCGGCACGAGATCGGCATCGACATCATCGCCTGGGAGTGCGACTACCCGCACTCTGACTGCTTCTGGCCCGACGCGCCCGAGCAGGTGCTTGCCGAGCTGACCGCCGCGGGCGCCGACGACAGCGACATCGACAAGATCACCTGGGCGAACGCCTGCCGGTTCTTCAGCTGGGATCCCTTCGCCCGCACGCCCAAGGAGCAGGCGAACGTCGGTGCGCTGCGCGCCAAGGGGGCCGACGTCGACGTGTCGATCAGGCCGCGCAAGGAGTGGGCGCGCCTGTACGCGGAGAAGCAGCTGGCCAAGGCATAGCTCCGTCCGCATATGCGGATAAAACTCGTCTATCGGACCGTATCTGCGGTTAGGATGCCGCGGTGACCTTGATCCGGGTCCGTGAGGCCGCGGAGCTGCTAGGCGTCAGCGACGACAGCGTCCGGCGCTGGATCGACGACGGCAGCCTGGAGGCGAGGCACGACGAATCGGGGCGCAAGGTCATCCCGGGCGATGTGCTTGCCGAATTCGCGCGCGCGAACGCCGCTGCGGCACCGAAAGATCCGCTCACCGTCGCCAGCTCCGCTCGCAATCGTTTTGCCGGACTGGTCACCAAGGTGGTGACCGACAAGGTGATGGCACAGGTCGAAATGCAGTGCGGGCCTTTCACTGTCGTGTCTCTGATGAGCGCGGACGCGGTCCGCGAACTCGGGCTCGAGCCGGGCAGCGTCGCTGTCGCCGTCGTCAAGGCCACCACTGTGATCGTCGAAACTACTGGAGGGCAATCGTGAAACACTCTCGGCTACTGGTTGTCTTTGCTGTGCTGTCGCTGGCACTGGTCGGCGGATGTGGCTCGTCGAACCAACCGGCCGCCAGTTCACCGAGCGCCACTTCGCCGGCCCCGGCGACCTCGGCGGCGGCCGGCGGCAAGATCATGGTGTTCGCGGCCGCTTCTCTGAAGCAGACGTTCACCGACATCGGTGAGCAGTTCAAGACCGACAACCCCGGTTCTTCAGTGGAGTTCTCGTTCGCGGGCTCGTCGGATCTTGTCACGCAGCTGACCCAGGGCGCCCAGGCCGACGTGTTCGCATCCGCAGATACCAACAACATGGACAAGGCAGCCAAGGCTGGTCTGCTGGCGGGCGACCCGGTGAACTTCGCGTCTAACACGCTCACGATCGCCGTCGCGCCGGGCAACCCGAAGAAGATCGGCTCGTTCAAGGATCTGACACAGCAAGGCCTCAACGTGGTCGTCTGCGCGCCGCCGGTGCCGTGCGGGTCGGCTACCCAGAAAGTCGAGCAAGCCACCGGTGTGACGTTGAATCCAGTGAGCGAGGAGTCGTCGGTTACCGATGTCCTCAACAAGGTGACCACAGGTCAGGCCGACGCCGGAGTGGTATACGTCACCGACGCGAAAGGCGCCGGCGACAAGGTCGCCGAGGTGCCGTTTCCGGAGGCTGCCGACGCCGTCAACACCTATCCGATCGCTGTGTTGAAGGGGTCCAAGAATCCGGAGTTGGCGCAGAAGTTCGTCGACTTGGTCACCGGGGAAGCGGGTCAAAAAGTCCTCAACGCAGCGGGATTCGCGAAGCCCTAGATCATGTCCTTGTCGGTCAGCCAGCGCATGATCGGCCAGCCGACGAACACTGGCAGCCAGCACGTCAGCACCCGGTAGAGCAGCACCGACGGCACGGCGATGGCGGTGGGCACGCCGAATGCGGCAAGACCGCCGATCAACGCCGCCTCGACCGCGCCGACCCCGCCGGGAGTGGGGGCCGCTGACGCGAGGGTGCCGCCGACCATCGTCACGACTGTCACTGTGACGAACGACGTGTCGCCGCCGAACGCCTCGATGCTCGCCCACAATGCCAGCGCCATGCCGAGAGTCGTTGCCGCACAACCGAGCACGATGATCGCCAGACGCTTGGGTTCGCGGGCCAGTTCCGCGAGGTCGCCGAGCACCTCCGCCAGGCGCGGCCGCACCGCCGTCGCCAACCATCGCCGTAGCTTGGGTACGAACAGGAACGTCCCGACGAGACCGAGCAGCACCCCGCCGATCAGATACAGCAGCGTTGCCGAGGGGACGAAGTGAGACAGGTCAGCCGAGGCGCCCGCGGCGAAGCTGAAGAAGATCAGCAACGCGACGTGGGTGATGACCTGAACGGTTTGTTGCAGTGCGACGGCCGCGGTCGCGCGTAACGCGCCGAGACCGCCCTTCTGCAGAAACCGGGTGGACAGCGCCAGCCCGCCGACACCAGCGGGGGTCGTGGTCGCAGCGAAGGTGTTGGCCACCTGCATGATCACCAGATTCCTGAAGCTCACCAGCCCGTCGGCGCACGCCCACAATGACGCTGCCGCACCGATATACGTCAACGCCGACACGGTGAGCCCGAGCAGCGCCCACCACCAGTTCGCCGTTCTCAGTTCGGAGAAGAACGCGGGCACGGTGGCGATGAACGGGTAGGCGACGTAGACCAGTGCGACGAGCAGCACCAGTTGGATGACCTGGTTGCGGGTGAACCGGGTGATCGTCTCGGCCTTGATCTGATCGGCCCCGGTCTGTCGCTTCACTTCGTCGCGGGTGGCGGACATCACGGCGCCGGCGTCTGCCACCGACTTGCGGATCCGCGATGGCATCGCCGACCTGGTCAGTCGCCGTGACGCCATCAGGACCGCGTCCTTGCCGAAGACATCGACCGCCGCGCCGACCGCCGCCTCGGCGCCGTACAACTCACTGGTCGTCACCAGAAGCTGGGCGACGTCGGCCTGCAGCTGTTCGTCGGTGGCGCCGTATTCGGCGCTGCCGAACCCGCCGAAGCGGGCGGTGCCGTCGTCGATGGTGATCTCCTTGTTGCGAAGGTCACCGTGGGAGATCTGGCAATCGTGCAAGGTGCCCAGCGATTCCCACGCACGGGTGACGGCGCCTTCTTCCGCACAGTCCGTCAGGGGGATCCCGGACGGGGGAGTGTGCGCGTACAACGTCCACCCGCGGTCGAGCGGAGCCATGGCCAATATCGAGGTATTCGCGACGCCCAGGTCGCCGATCGCGATGGCCATAAGCGCGCGATGCTCGACGGCGCGTCGCATAGAAGCCTGCAATGGGGCGGTTTCGCGGTTTCGCAACCGCAGCCAACGCCAGAACTGCCGCAGGAACCCGCCACTGCGCTGATTCGGGCCGTACATCTCGACGACGGCGACAGTCTCCGGGTCTGCCGATTTGGCCGATAGCACCAGCGGCCTCCTCCCGGCGGGGTGTACGACAGTCAGCGTCGACACCAGGAAGCCACGCCGGGCCAGGCCGCGAACGGCGCCGTCGAGCGGGACTTCGAGGGCAGGTGTGCCGACGACGAGCACGACCACCGCGCCGACGAACCACCCGACCGCAAGGCCGAGAAGGGAGCGGGCGGGTACCACCGCGCTGACGACGAGGTGGATCGGCACGAAAGCGAGCAGCAGCGTCCACCACCACCGCCGCCATCGCGAGGGCAGCCACGGACCGGACACCGTGAGCACGGCCGCGAGCATCGCGATCCACCGCGGATCGTCGAGGAACTGCGAGAGAAGCGTGTCCAGCCGATCGGACAGGTCGAAATGCCATTGCGGGGCGGCGATGCCGTTGCCGGTGATGGAAAGCGAAATGAACGCGAGGAACGCCGCGGCCGCGTACGCGCCGAGCAGCTTCCACTGCCGCGCCACGAGCAAGCCGATCAGGATCATGAACGGCAGCGCCAGAATCGCGAGGCCGTAGACCAGGTACACCAGATTCGACTGGGTCGGCGTCAGGACTCCGACGATCTCGGAGATCGACTTCTCCAGCGCGTCCCATTCGCTTCGCGTGATCAGCGAGCTCGTGATCACGGCAGCCAGGAAAACGGCCGCGAGAACGACCCGCAGGATGTCATTGGTCCGGCGGGTCAGTGGTTGCAGCAAGCTGCCCGAAACGGTGACTTCGCGCCCGTCGACCCGCATGTCCCAGCATCTTTGCACGTCGCAGCGGCGGCGGGGCTAATGCGGCGAACGGCGAGTCCTCACGCCGTTGCGCTGGCGGGGACCAATTGGCGCAACGGACGACCTGCGGTCTCCCGCATGGTGAGCACGGTAATCAGCGAGACGATCGCCGCGGCGATCACGTAGTAGGCGGGCGCGATCACGTTACCGGTGCGGGCCACCAGCCAGGTCGCCACATATGGCGCCGTCCCGCCGAATACCGCAACCGACACGTTGTAGCCGATCGAATAGCCGCTGGAGCGCACGCGCGTGGCGAACAACTCGGCCCCCGCCGCAAGCGACGCGGACACAAACACCGACTCGATCGCCGCCAGGCCTGCATGTGCGGCAATCGCCGCGGCCAATGCGCCTGAGTTCAGCAGCAAGAACAGCGGGTAGGCGAACACGGCGAAGCCTACGGCTCCCGTGATGAGCAGCGGCTTTCGGCCGATCCGGTCCGACAATGCACCAAGCGGTGGGATGAGCACGAGCGCGACGACGCTGGCCACTGTGATTGAGACGAACGCGTCAATCTTCGTGAAGCCGAGCGATTTGGTGAAATAGCTTGGCAGGAAGGTGAATACGATGTAGAAGCCGACGTTGTGGATCACCACTAGTCCAGCGATCTGAAGGATCGGCCGCCATGACGTGGTGATTGCCTCCTTGAGGGGCGAGTCGGACACGTCCCCCTTCTCGCGCAGTTCCTCGAACTCCGGTGTGTCACCTAGCCGTAGCCTGATGTAGAGGCCTACTGCGCCGAGTATGCCTGCGATAAGGAACGGTATGCGCCAACCGTAGGCATCCATCGCGCTCTCCGAGAGCACCGCCTCGAGGCCGGTAACGGTGAGCGATCCCAACAGGAACCCGACCACCACCGACCAAACCAGGAACGACACCACGAACCCGCGGTGCCTGTCGCCCGCATACTCCGCCAGGAAGCAGGCTCCGCTTCCGTACTCGCCGCCTGCCGAAAATCCTTGCAGGCAACGCAGTAACAACAGAAGCACCGGTGCTGCCACGCCGATGGCGTTATAGCTTGGCACCAGGCCGATCGCGAAGGTCGAGCCGGACATCAGAAGGATGACCAGTGCGAGCACCCGCTGCCGCCCGATCCGGTCTCCGAGCGGACCGAAGAAGAATCCGCCGAGCGGGCGCATGAAGAACGCCGCGGCGAAGATGGCGAAGGTGTTGAGCAGCGCTGCGGTCTCGTCCCCGGACGGAAAGAACTTCTCCGCGATGTAGGTCGCCAGGAAGCCGTAGATGGCGAAGTCAAACCACTCGACGGTGTTTCCGATCGATGCGCCGCGAACCGCGCTCCGGACCACCGAAGGTTCGGTAACACCACGCCGGCCGGGCGTGTCATGGATTGTCATGGCCCTCCTCTTGGCGGTGGAAGTCGACGTGGGGTCGATCCGTGATGAACATGTGGCCAGGCGCGTGGAAGATCGCCAGCGACGGCCGCGCCTCGAGCGCGACTATCTGTGCCGTGACGCCGCACGCCCAGAAGACGGGGATCTCGTCTGGGGCCAGCCGGACCGGATCGCCGAAGTCGGGTGCATTCAGGTCAACGATGCCGAGTTCGGCTGGATTTCCGGCATGCACCGGGCCGCCATGCATCGCTGGAAAGCGTGACGAGATTTCGGAGGCACGGTGGATGTCGCCCCGCGCGAACGGCCGCATCGACACGACTAGCGGTCCAGCGAATCGTCCTGCGCTGACGCAGTCGCGATTCGTGACGTACATCGGAACGTTGACTCCCTGCGTCTGATGCGCAGGCGGTAGCCCAGCGGCGCCCAGCGCCCAATCGAAGGTGAACGAGCAACCGAGCAGAAAGGCCACCAGATCGTCGCGCCAGTACTGCGTTATGTCTGTCGGCTCGTTGACGAGCGTCCCGTCGCAGAAGACCCGGTAGCGGGGAAGATCGGTTCGCAGGTCCGCGTCTCGCGCCATGGTCGCAGGACGGGCTGAGCCGGTGTCCGTGACCTCGAGAAGGGGGCACGGTTTTGGGTTTCGGACGCAAAAGCGCAGGAAGTCAAGCGCGAGGTCGCCCGGCAGCATGGCCAGATTGGCCTGCGCGAACCCGGGAGCCAGGCCGCTCGTGGGACCGACGTGGTCGCCTGCGCGGATACCCGCGCGTTCCTCGACCGCGCTGTCCGGAATGGGCAACGGCATACACCCGGATTCCCTTTTGGGCTATGGAACTAACTCGTGAAGCAACAAGTGAGGTCAATGTGAGTGGTGTGGTGCTGACGGCGGCAGCATCCGGGATCGACGGCCTGGTGCACGCCCGAGGCACTGCTGGTTCAGCTGCTCCTGCCGCACCTGGAGCAGAGCGCCACGGCCGGCCTGCTCGGCGTGACGCGCTCGATGGCAGCACGGTTGGGGCCGTTGGGAATTCGGGTCAACCGGTCATCAACCCCATACTTGCCGAACACTCCTGCAGTGGTTCGTCGGTGGCACCAGAAAAATGTGTCGGCAGCCGGCTGCGCCCGAACGGAAGGACAGTGACTAATAGTCACTGTAATTGCGGCCTGGCTCTGAGCCGCCGGGTTGCCGCAATCGTGGGGCTATTCGGCATTGGAACACCGCGGTTCGCGAGAATTCACGTTCCATCGAACGCATTGACTTGGTGACGCAGATCATTGTCTACTAGTCCCTGTTTGATCTCGCAGATTCGAGGAGCGAATCGGTGAACAAAGATAACTTGATCCTGATCAGCGTCGACGATCACATCGCTGAGCCCGCGGACATGTTCGACGCCCACGTGCCCGCGAAGTACAAGGAGTACGCGCCGCGTGTGGTCGTCGAACCGGACGGTGTTCAGCAGTGGTACTACGGCGAGATCCGCGGTCGGAACATGGGCCTCAACGCCGTGGCAGGCAAGCCACGCGAGATGTACAACGTTGACGCCTCACGCTACGACGAGATGCGGCCAGGTTGTTTCAACGTCGACGAGCGGGTCCGCGACATGAACGCCGGCGGCCAGCTCGCCGGTCTGAACTTTCCCAATTTCACCGGCTTTTCGGGGCAGGTTCTCAACCAGGGCCCGGACCGTGAGACCAATCTGGTCATGATCAAGGCGTACAACGACTGGCACATTGACCAATGGTGCGGCGCCTACCCGGGGCGGTTCATCCCGTGCGGGATCCTGCCGCTGTTCGATGTCGCCGAAGCGGCGAAGGAGATCAAGCGACTCGCCGACAAGGGCTGCCACGCGGTGACCTTCTCCGAGAACCCCGAGGCGCTCGATATGCCGAGCATCCACACCAAGCACTGGTACCCGCTGTTCGACGCGGCGTGCGAGCACAAGACGGTGTTGTGCACCCACGTCGGCTCGTCTTCGAGGTCTCCGATGACGTCGCTGGACGCGCCCCCGAGTGTCGCGATGACCGCGTCATCGATGATGAGCATGTTCACGTTCGTTGAGCTGCTGTGGGCCGAGTTCTACACGAATTTTCCCGAGATCAAGTTCTCTCTCACCGAGGGGGACGTCGGCTGGATGCCGTACTTCCTCTGGCGCGCGGAACACGTGTACAACCGCCACTCCGGCTGGACGAACGCGCAATTCCCTGACGGCTACAGCGGTCCCATCGACGTTTTCAAGCGGCATTTCTACACCTGCTTCATCAGCGACAAAGTCGGTGTGAAGAACATGGATTGGTTCAACGAAGACATGTTGTGCTGGGAGTCGGATTTCCCGCATTCCGACAGCAATTGGCCGTTCGCGCCAGAGGACATCATGCAGACGATGGGACATCTCGACGACACGATCATCGACAAGATCACCCACGAAAACGCAATGGCCGCTTATTCATTCGACCCCTTCAAGTACATCCCGAAGGACCACGCGCGCGCTGGATATCTGCGCTCGCAGGCAACTGACGTCGACGTCGTCACACATGTTGGGCACAAGGCCAGTCAGCGCGATCGAGACGCGTGGACACGCATGACGACGTTCGCGCGGGAGCGGCAGGCCGCGGCACTCACCGTCGAAGCCACCGGGATCGCAGGCCGTGCCACGACGCTGGGCAACTGAGCAGGGTCGAACGCGTGACTGACGGCGAGGAGCCAATGGCGCCGTTCGCCGGTTGGCGAATCGTGGAATTGTCGAGCGGCATCGCCGCGTCGTACTGCGGCAAGATGTTCACCGATGCAGGCGCTGACGTCGTCAAAATCGAGCCACCGCAGGGCGATCCGATGCGACAGTGGTCCGCAGGCGGCGCACCCGGCGCGTTGTTCGGATACCTGGCCGCTGACAAGAGATCGGTGCTACTGGGTGACACGGCGACACCGGAGGTGATCGCCGGTGCCGACCTCGTGGTCACCGACTTGACCGGCGACTGGTCACTTGACGACGTCGGGGCTCGCGCCGGGCTGTCGACGGTGATAGTCGCGATAACGCCGTTCGGAACCTCGGGGCCATACGTCGACCAGCAGGTCGTAGCCAACGAGTTCATTCTTCAGGCGCTGTGCGGCTCGATCGCGAGTCGCGGCTGGCCCGGCTCGGAACCCCTGCAGGCCGGAGGCCGCATCGGTGAGTGGTTGGCAGGGACCTTCGCTGCCGTGGTGGCCGCAGCCGCGGTCCGTCACGCGCGCAGCGCCGGTGGTGGCGCGGTGATCGACGTATCGATCTACGAGTCGATGGTCGTCGCGATGGGCAGCCTGTCCGCGATGTCGGCGAGTGTGCTCGGCGGCGATTCGCTGCTGACGCAGCGCAGTCTCGAGCTCCCATCGATCGTGCCGACGGCCGACGGGATGATCGGGTTCTGCACGATCACCGCTCAACAGTTTCAGGACTTCCTGGTGTTGATCGATCGGCCGGACCTTCTCGACGACGAAGAGCTTGCGTCGATGCCAGGCAGGGTGCGACGACGCGACGAATTCCTGGCCATGGTTTCGCGGTGGACGCAATCCCGCACCACTGACGAGATCCTCGAGCAGGCCGTTGCGTTACGCATCCCGGTCGCGCCCATCGGTACTCCTGCATCGGTGATGAAGGTCGACCACTTCGTCGAGCGTGGCGTCTTCGTCGAATCCACGCGGGGAGTCGTTGCGCCCCGGGTGCCCTACCGAAGTTCCGCGATCGCCCGCCGTGTGCCGGGCTCGCCTCCGGACCTAGGCGGCGACCGCGGACGCGTGCACTGGCTGCCGCGGGACAACAAACCCACGGCCCACCCGACCGACGCCCTTCCGCTATCCGGAATCAGGGTGGCCGATTTCACCGCCTTTTGGGCCGGACCCGTGGCCACCCAAGTGTTGGCATCGCTGGGCGCCGACGTCGTCAAGGTCGAAGGTGTCCGAAGGCCCGACGGCATGCGATTCGCCGGTGGCAGGCCGCCAACCTGGGACCAGTGGTGGGAGTGGGGCCCGGTCTTCCTGTGCAGCAATACGAATAAGCGCGGAGTGAACATCGAACTAAGCCTCCCGCAAGGCCGAGAACTCGCCCTCGACCTGATCGCCCGAACTGACCTCGTCGTCGAGAACTTCTCACCGCGGGTGATGGCCAACTTCGATCTCGAATGGGACGCGGTGAGCGCCGCCAATCCGCAAGCGATCATGGTCCGAATGCCTGCGTTCGGATTGGACGGCCCGTGGCGCGACCGGGTGGGATTCGCGCAGACCATGGAGCAAGCCGCCGGAATGGCTTGGATGACGGGCCATCTCGACGGTCCGCCGATCATTCCGCGTGGTGCCTGCGATCCGCTCGCCGGGCTGCACGCGGCGTTCGCGGCGATTGTGGCGCTTGTGGTGCGCGATCGGACCGGAAGGGGTTTGCAGGTCGAGTGCGCGATGGTCGAGTCGGCATTGAATGTCGCGGCCGAGATCGTCTTGGAATACTCCCAGAACGGTATTGCGTTGCACCGTGCCGGAAACCGCGGGCCAGGTGCCAGTCCGCAGGGCGTGTACCGGTGTCGGGGCGACGACGATTGGGTTGCCCTCGCTGTCCTCGATGACGCGGTATGGAAGGGCTTGGCGGCTCTTATCGGTCGGCAGGAACTCGGTCATGACACCGTGCTGACGACTGAGGCAGGCAGGCGTTCCCAAGCCGACCAGATCGACAAGCTGCTCAGCGACTGGACCAGCCAGCGCAGTGTCTCCGACGCGGTGCGGGCACTGCGCGAGCACGGGGTGGCGGCAGCGGCTGTGGTGGCTCCGCCCACCCTGCTCGACGATGAACATCTGCTCGCCCGTGGATTCTGGGAGACCGTCCAGCATCCCGTGGTGGGTTCTTATCGTTGCACCGGAATGCCTTTCAGGTTCGTCGATGGACCTCGCGGCTGGGTTCGGACGCCACCGCCTGTCTACGGCCAGCACACCAGAGAGGTGCTGACGGATGTGCTGGGGCTGACCGACGACGATCTCGCCGATCTGCGGACGGCAGGCGTGATCAGCGACCGACCGGCAGGCCTTTGAGATGGCCGTTACGCTCTGTATTCCGCCGCGCGCCGGCGAGTTGTGTGCGCCGGTGCGCTTCCTGCTGCGGGCCGATTCCGTCGTGATGGAACTGACTGCACGGCACCGGATCACCGGTGTCGAGTGGGACAGCGGCGAGTGCGCCGTCGCCATGACGGTCGACATCACAGATCCAGAAACCGCGAGACCTGTCGACGTCCGAATCGACGTCGTCGCGGTGGGGACGCCTCGCCCCGATCCTCGCACCCAACAGATCGGCACGATCGTCCGGGGCGGCCGGGACTACGACGTAGTGGGCACCTACCTCGGCGTCGTCGCCGATGAGAACTGAAGTCCTGCAGGATCGGAGAACGATTGAGCGCGAGGAAGCGTAGGGCCGCCATCGTCGGTGTCTACAACACACGACAAGGCCGGCGGATGGACGGCGAGACGTCGAGAAGCCTGGCACTGGAAGCGGTACGCGGCGCGCTGGCCGATGCGGGAATCGAGTTGGCTTGCGTCGACGGCATCACATCGGGTGCGCTGTCCACCACGTTGATCTACGACCTGCGTCTCGGACCCGCCTGGCAGGGCTTCGGTTTCGGGCTGGGCATGATCACCGAAGCGGCGGCGGCCATCGAGAATGGCCTCGCCGAGGCTGTCGTCCTTGTCGCCGCCCAGGCCGGTGAATACCGCGATCACGAGGCGACGGCTCCGTGGACACGGCCGGAGAACGAGTTCGTGGCGTCGTGGGGCATGTTCACCGCCGCGGAGTTCGCGCTCATCGCGCGCAGGCACATGCATGTGTATGGCACGACCCGCGAACAGCTGTCCATCGTCGCGGCAACCATCCGAAACAACGGCGCGCGAAATCCCGAAGCCGTTTACTACCAACGCGGTCCATTCGGCCCGGACGACATCACCGCATCGCGGCCCATCGCCGACCCCTTCCACCTGCTCGACTGCGCCACCACGTCGGAAGGCGGATGCGCGCTGGTGGTGGCCAACGTGGAGAAGTTCGACGTCGCCAGGCCGCCGATCTACGTGCTGGGCAGCGGGTTTGACTTCTACGGACCCTCATACCAGCATCCGCCTGCCTGGGATCTGACGGGGCGTTCGGGGACCGATCCGAACGGTGTCGTCGGACGGCACGCGTCAGACCTCGCATTCGCCCACGCGCGCCTTGATCGTGGCGACGTGGACGTGCTCGAACTCTATGACCCGTTCTCGTTCGAGATCATCAGGCAATTGGAGGCATTCCGTTTCTGCCCGGACGGCGAGGGCGGTCCGTTCGTCGCCGACGGACACATTGCGATCGACGGCAGCCACCCCGTCACGACAGACGGCGGAACCATGTCGTTCAGCCACGCGGGCACGAACCCGCAGATGATGCAGCGTGCTATTCGTGCGGTCCAGCAACTTCGAGGTGACGCAGGCCCGCTACAGGTTCCCGACGCACATATCGCCCTGTGCAGCAACGGAGGAGCGGGAGCGTTGTTCACCACCGTGCTTCTACTTGGAGACCAGCCGCGATGACATCAGAACACATCCTGCAGCCGCAATCCGGTCGCCTGCCGCACGCGGAGAGTCCCATCAGCGCGTCTTTCTGGGAAGGCTGCACGAAGCACGAGTTGCGCTACCAACGCTGCGCAGACTGCGGCCAGGCCGCTTTCCCGCCGTCCGAACACTGCCGAACCTGCCTGTCGTTTCGACTGGACTGGACGACGAGCGCCGGCCTCGGTGAGATCTACAGCTGGACGCTGGTCCACCGGCCGGTCACGCCGGAATTCGCCCCTCCGTATGCGCCGGCGATCGTGACGTTGCGCGAGGGCTACCAGATGCTCACCAACATCATCGGAGTCACCGCCGACGAGCTGAGGGTCGGACTCGGGGTACGAGTCCAGTTCTGTTCAGTGAACCCGGATTTGACGCTGCCGTACTTCACCAAGGACTGATGGTGCCCCGTACAGGCGACTTGCCAACCACCGCCTACCTCGTCTTGGGTGTGTTGGCCGCCAACGACGAACAGCTCACCGCGGGGGAAATCAAACTCCGCGCCGAGTTCTCGGTCGGATACTTCTACTGGTCGCCGTCGGTGAGCCATGTCCGGCGTGAGCTCGACCGCCTCCTGGCCCGGCAGATGGTCAAGGAGACAGGCGCCCAGGCCGGAAAGCGCGCCATCACCCTCTACGAGGTGACGGCGGCCGGCCTCGAGGCTCTCCGCAGGTGGGTGCAACACTTCCCCAGCCACGACCCGGTCGTCATCAAACATCCGGTCATACTCAGGACATGGCTTGCCCGCGGTGAGGATCCCGAGCGCGTTGCCGACGCGCTCGACCGTCACCTCGAGACGACGCGGGCGCGGCTGGACGAGGCACTGTGGAGCCGTCAGCGGGCACATGACGTCGGTATCACGAAGGATCCCGATCAGCGCATCTCGCTCGCTGTCCTCGACTACTCCATCCGAGGTTTGTACGCCGAACTGTCGAACATCGAACAACTTCGTGACGAAATCGCGCGCGGCACGCCTCAAGACCCGGTGACGCGGGTGAAACGACCGAAAGGCCAGATGCGACGTCGGAGCGAGTGATTTCGGCGCGCTAACGGACGCTGAGCGACCGTTAGCGCGCCGAAATCACTTCACGGGTGCCGACGAGGGGGCACTTCCATGATTAACCCGATGTTGAAGAGAACCGTCGCAAAGCGGGGCCACCGTGTATGCATCGGCTCCGGACAAGCCTGGCTGTGGTGCTCGAAATGCACGAGTGTCACGCTGTGGGGTCGCCACGAAACATCGCTTCAACGTCATTGTCGGTCACGGCCGGGCCGGGCAGCGGTTGGCTGTCGGGCGCACGGATCCCGTCGACGAAAATGCAGATGTGCCGGCGTGCGATGGTTGACCAGGCCGGGCCGAGGGGCAGCGGTTGGGTGACCATGGCGCCGCAAACGATGATGTCGGTGGCGTTGACGCCGGCACGCACTGTGCCATTGGCTCGACCCGCGGAGAGGAACCGCTCCAGGGTTAAGTTGATCCGCTGGCGGGCGGTAGTGGCCGCGTCATCGGCGAGTGGAGGTGCTCCACGCAGCGGCAGCACTAGCTGATTGCCCAAATTCAGGCCTTCGTTCAGAAAGGTTTCCACCGCGTCGGCGCCCGTCTGTCCCAACTCCTCGATGCGGTCAAGCACAGCGATGAGCATGTGATAGGCCCGAAGCTCCAGGGCGTGGAGGAGCGCTGTGCGGTCGGGATATCCGCGATAGAACGTGCCGACGCCGACACCAGCCGCGTCGGCGACGTCGGCCAGTGGGACGTTGCGCCCGCGCCGGGCCATCAGTTCGGCGGCCACGGTCAAAATCCTTTCCCGGTTCAGCAGCGCGTCACGTCGCACTGCGCGCCGGCCGGCCGTCTTGGGTCGAGTTGGCATCAGCCTCCTAGCACCTCCATCGCGGCCCACTGAAGCGAACGTTGGTGCCGCCAACCCTACCACTAAGCGGAATATTTCATCCGGAACGTCTTGAATCTCGTGCGGTGGCTGACGTAAACTTAAGCGGAATAATTCGTCCGAATAAATTCGAAGAGGAGTCATCATGTTCGAATCTGGACGGCTGGCGGGCAAGCGGGCACTGGTCACCGGTGGCAGCCGAGGCATCGGTGCCGCGATCGCCAGTCGCCTGGCCGCAGAGGGTGCGGCAGTCGCGGTGAACTACGTCGCTAACAAGTCTTCTGCCGACGCGCTGGTGCGCGAGCTGACCAACAAGGGCTACCAGGCCGCGGCATTTCGCGCTGATGTCGCCGACCGCGCCCAGACCGCGGATATGGTGGCGCGGGTAGTCGATGAGTTTGGCGGGCTGGACATCTTGGCCAGCAACGCTGGCGTCGAGCATTTCGGCGCCTTGGAGTCGATCACCGAAGCCGACTTCGATCGCGTTTTTCGTATCAATGTGGCGGGTCAGCTGTTCGCCACCCAGGCAGCGGTGGCGGCGATGAAGAGCGGCGGGCGCATCCTTTTGACGTCTTCGATCAGCGCGCGCATCGCCGTCCACAGCCACA
Source organism: uncultured Actinomycetota bacterium (assembly GCA_963698965.1). Taxonomy (GTDB): domain Bacteria; phylum Actinomycetota; class Actinomycetes; order Mycobacteriales; family Mycobacteriaceae; genus Mycobacterium. The sequence continues at coordinate 359,376 of CAVOSY010000008.1, read as the reverse complement.
CGCTGTATGCGGCCAGCAAGGCGGCGGTCTCGGCGATGGCGCTGAACCTGGCGCCCGAGTTGGCCGAACGTGGTATCGCTATCAACGCCATAGCACCTGGGGGGACCGCCACCGACATGGCGGCCGACGTCAGTGCGCGTTATATCCCGCCAGCGCTGCGCGGCGTCCCGGTCGAGAGGGTGATCAAATCGATGAGCGCAATCGGGCGGCTCGCCGAACCCGACGAAATCGCCGCCGTCGGTGCGTTTTTGCTCTCCCCTGATGCCTCGTATATCACCGGCGCCACCATTGATGCCTCCGGCGGGATGTAGCTTTCGAAAGGAACACTCGTGAAGCTATTTCTCGTCCTTCGGCACCACGCCGCGCCAATCGATGACCACGCGCGCGTCGTCGAGCACCTCGCGTGGATGCGTGTCCAGCACGAGCGCGGGAACGTGCTGATCTCGGGGCCCAGTTCGGACGGCACGATCGGTATCTATGTGCTGTACATGGCCTCGCGGGAGGATGCAGCCATGCTGGCCGCGAGCGACCCACTGGCACAGGGTGATCGGGTCCGTATCGAGATCATTGAATGGAATGTCCACCAATTATTTGGGATCGGCTCCTTCGACCCGCCGCGCACTTCGCCTGCCGCGCGTTGAGTTTGAGCCCGAGAGCCGGGTAGTCGTTTCGTCGGCGTGGGTGGTGCCTCCTTAGGGGCGTACCAGCACTGTGCCGATCTTGCCGGGTTTGGTGGCATGGCGGATGGCATCGGACAACTCTGCGATGGGATAGATGGCCGCCACGTCGAATTGGCTCGAGAACGCTTGGGCCATCAGGCAAGCGGTCGTGGTGTCGGAGACACGCTGCTCGGGTGAGCTGGTGGCTACCCAACGCCCGATCGTGGCGCCCCGCAGCGTCAGGCCGCGGTCTAGTAGTGCCGAGGCGTGCACAGGGATCGGCTCATCAGCCATGCGTCCGTACACCACCATGGTGCCCCCCGAAGACATTAGACCCAGGAGGTCTGCGCTGAGAGCACCACCAATGGGATCCAGCGCCGCCCCAACGGTGCGGCCACCGATCAGATCACGCGCCGCGTCGACCCAGTCGGGATCTTCGGTCACCACTACGGGCACCTCGGGAAACCGCTCGCGTAACCGCTGCGCGATCTCGGTTCTCCGGACCAGACTGATCGTTTCGATGTGGTGGTTGCTGAAACCCGCGGTGACCAGTCGGCCCACCGCGCCTCCGGCAGCGTTGTTGAGGACGACGCCGTCGTAGCCAGTGGCGAAATGCTTCTCGGCTTCACGGCGCAACATAAGCACCGTCAGAGGATTGACGAGCATCTGGGCGGCGACGCCGTCGGTAACCGAGTCAGGAACGGGCACCACGTACTGTGCGTCTGCGATGATGCGCTCAGCCCACGCGCCCGGCTGCGGGAAAACACTGACTCGTGCACCGGGTATCACGTGGTGGACGCCAGACCCGGCTTTCTCCACGACGCCGGTAGCCTCCACGCCGGCGCCTAGCCGCCCGGTCGGTGAAGCGAGTTGGATGGCCTGCAGATCGCCCCAGTGAATGGGGAACAGGGTCACACGGACAAGCACTTGGCCCGGACCCGGATCTCGAAGCTCGTTCGTGTCGATGAGTTTGACCACGTCGGCCGGATCGCCCGCCTCCGTGTACACCGCGCTCAGACCCATGAAGCCTCACCCCGCCGCGTTTGTTCCTTATCATCTAGTACATAACTAGCGTAGAGAGTTTTGGTTCGATCAGCCAATAACGGCCCGGTTAGGCCCAAGCCGGATCCTGGGGCCGCCTTCACGCCACCGGTCGAGCATGGGTTGTGGAACGATGAGTTAATAACCAAGTACCATGCTGTCATGGCTCGACCACGAAAGTTTGACGAAGCCGAGGTTGTCCAGGCCGCCCGCGATCAGTTCTGGCTGCATGGCTTCAACGGCACCTCACTCGATGACTTGACCGATGTAACCGGACTGGGTCGTGGCAGCCTGTATGCGGCATTCACTGACAAGCGCACCTTGTATCTGCGGGCGATAGATGACTACGCGACCGCGCTGACGGACCAGGTGTTGGCCGATTTGCGCGTACCGGACAAGAGCGGCCGCGACCGGCTGGTTGATCACATCCGTGCTGTCACCAAGCTTTTGACCGCTGACACCAAGAGCCGGGGCTGCCTGATGGCCAAGAGTGCCGCCGAGATGGGGGCGACCGACAAGGAGGTCGCCCGCCGGGTCCGCAAGTGGCTCGACGCCTATCAGCGCGACATCGCCGAAGCGATCCGAGTGGCCCAGCGCGACGGGGACATCGACCTTGACGCCGACCCAGACGAATTGGCGCTGCTGATCCTGGCGCTGTTACGGGGGGCTGAGGCTCTGCGCAAGGGAGGAATGCCGCCGCGCGCGATCACCGCGGTCGCTGACCAGGCGATTGCGCTGCTACCGCGCCCGTAAGCGGCCGAAGCCGCGATACCGTGCCAACACCCCTGTGCGCCAGAGCATGTGAATTGTTGATCGTTGAGTACACAACTGTTATTGACTGAATGATACAGAATACGCTAGCGTGGGTGTTGCGATCGAACCGAGAAGAGGCAGAGCTTGTTCGCCAGAGTTGGAATCATCGGATCGGGAGCCGTAGGCCGGGCCATCGCCACACGGGCCTTGTCGGCTCGAATTCGGGTTGTGCTCAGCAACAGTCGCGGCCCGGACACGTTGACCGAGCTGGTCGACGAACTGGGCGAGGGCGCTTCGGCTGGCACCGTAGCCCAGGCGGCCGACGCCGACCTGGTGGTTGTTGCCGTCCCCTTCGTTAAGGTTCCCAAGTTGGCCGGCGAGGTGCCGGACTGGTCGCGGCGTGTCGTCGTTGACGCGACCAATCAGTTCGCCCAATACGAACCCACGTACTCCGGGTTCGTCGACCTCGGTGATGAGACTGGCAGCGAGTGGGTGGCCCGGCACCTACCGGGCGCCACGGTCATCAAGGCGTTCAACGCCATGTACGCCGAATACATCATGGCCGACCCTCGGCACCACGATGGACTCCAGGTGTTGTTCTTCGCCGGCGACGACAATGCGGTCAACGCCGAGTTCGCCGCATTTGGCGGGGCGCTTGGGTTCGCCCCCGTGCTAGTGGGCGGCCTGCGTGAGGGCGGGCGGCTGATGCAGCTCGGCGGCCCGCTGAGCGCACTGCACGTCATCAAACAGGACTGATCCCAACATATCTGGAAGGGAGACCATGCGTAAGCTCCAAATCACCGCGATCGGCGCACCCGCCGACGTCATGCAACTTGTCGAATTCCAGGCACCCGCACCGGGTCCCGGCCAAGTACTCGTTGAGGTCGAGGCCGCCACCATGAACGCCTCGGACTTCCTCTACATCACTGGCCAGTACTTCATCACCCCCCAGCCTCCATCCGACGTCGGCGGCGAAGGTGTCGGCAGGGTCCTGGCTGTCGGCCCCGGCGAGAACGAGTCACTGGTCGGTGCGCGGGTGCTGCTGCTACCGACGTACCGCCACGGCACCTGGGCCACCCATTTGATCGCCGCCACAACCGACATCGTCGTTGTGCCAGACGATATCGACACCGTTCAGCTCGCGATGGTCGGGATCAACCCGATAACCGCCCTGCTGATGCTGCGCAACTATGGTGACCCATCGATGAACAACCGATGGATTGGCCAGACGGCGGGCAACTCAGCGGTCGGCGAGTACCTGATCAAACTGGCGCGGCGGTTCGGCTGGAAAACCGTGAGCGTGGTCCGCCGCGAGGCCGCCGCCGAGCAGGTCCGCAGTTGGGGTGGCGATCGGGTCGTCATCGACGATGACATTCTCGAATCCAACCTGGCGCAGTCGCTTGGCGGCACCGAACTCGACATCGTCGTCGACTCCGTCGGCGGCCGCTCAGCGCGGGAGCTCGGCCATCACCTACGCTTCGGCGGGACATTGGTGTCGTACGCGGCTTTATCGGGGCAAAGCGCCTCGGTGTCCGTGCTTGAGCTGATCGGCCGCCATGTGAACTGGACGGGATTCTGGTTGGTCAACTGGCTACGCCGCACCGACACCGCAGTGGTGCACAACACCTATCGGGAGTTGGTGGCGATGGTCGGCGACGGCACGCTCAGCGCGCGCGTCCACAGCACTGTGCGGCTGGAGGACTGGAAAGACGCCTTAAGCCTCAGCCAAGGCGACTCCGGTCGGGAGGGCAAAGTCGTGTTCGTGTTCGACGAGCAACATTCGTGACCAATCCCTTCGTCGTCGGCGCTTAGCTTGCCAAGCTGGCGAGCAGACGGAGATTCTGCTCGGATGGTGGACGGGGTCGGCGTGGTAGGTGATGATCATCTGTCGTTGATCCGGTAGGTGCAGGATCGTGTAGTGCAGATCGAGCGGCCCGACTTGCGGGTGATAGAAGGCGGTCGGACCGGTTGCTGGACATCGACGAGGTCCGCGCCGGATTCGAGCAGGCCGCACCGCTGGGGCGAATCGGTCAGCCGAGTGAGATCGCCGCGGCCGTGGCGTTCCTGATGTCTCCGAAGGCATCGTTCATCACGGGCGCGCATCTCGTCGTCGACGGGGGAGTCACCAGCCGACACCCGTAGCGTTAGACCGGTGCCGCGATCTGCGTGAGTTGCGAGCGGCCGCGCAGCATCTCTGAGCCCTGGACACCCCAGCATCGCCGTTCCGCCGCGCTGGCGCGTTCGATCGCCGCCGCCGAACACAACACTCGGCCGTCGAAGTCCTTGGCGCGGTCCGCGAGCCGCGCTGCCTCGTTGACGGCGTCTCCCACAACCGTGTATTCATAGCGGTTTTCCGCGCCGATGTTGCCGGCGAACACGGGCCCCGCGGACACGCCGATGCCGAAGTCGACGAACAACCGTCGCAGCTCGTCGCCCAACGCCCGTGCCGTTGCCAGGGCCGCCGACGCCGGATCGTCGATGCGCAGCGGGGCGCCGAATACGGCCAGCGCGGCGTCGCCCTGGAACTTGTTGATCAGTCCGTTGCGTTTGTCGACTTCCGCGACCACGATGCGGAAGAAGTCGTTGAGCACCGCGGCGACCTCATGCGGTTTGCGCGTCGCCGCCAACTGCGTCGAACCGACGAGATCGATGAACAGGATCGCGGCTTCACGCTCATCCCCGGACACCGACTCGTGTTCCTCGACGGCTCGGCGAACCACTTCCTCACCCACATGCCGACCAAACAGATCACGGAGCCGATCGCGTTCCTGCAGGCCGGCAACCATACGGTTGAAGCCCGTTTGGAGTTGGCCGATTTCGGATCGCTCATACACATCGATCGCGCGCCCGAGGCGTCCGCGCTCGACTTCCGCCATCGCGTCGACGACTTCGTGTACCGGATCCGAAATCGACGACGACACCAGGATCATCGCGCGCAGGCCGAGAACCACCGCGACGAGTGCGAGCACCAGCACCGGGGTTTCGATTGGCGCGTCGGGCTGGATGATCCAGCCGTTGGCTCGCAGCATCACGAGCACGACGATGCCCGCACCCGGGAGCGCGGAACACATCGTCCACATCAGTATCAGTCGAGCCCGTACTCCCGGTGCCCGCTCGGCATGCTCGAAATCCACTGTGGCGGCGACCATCAACGAGCGAAGCGCCCGTTGCGTGAACAGAAAACCAGTGCATACGGTCGCCGTCGCTCCGAACGCGATCGCCGAAGCGATAAGGGTCAGCACTCGGATGCCACCGCCGAAGTTCAGCGGAATCATCACGACGGCTGCAAGGGCCCACGGCGCCAGCAGGGTGGCGGACTGCCGCCTTGTGATGTTCGGCGGCTTCCGGGGTGTGGTCGTGTCTTCGCTGGCCCGGTGAAGCGCGCGCGCGACCATGGCGACGCCGCTGAGCCATACGGTGACGGTTCCGACGATGACAATTGCGACCGTCGCGATCAGATTCGTCGCGCTCAGAACGGATTGCGCCTCGATGACCGTCTCACGGCTGACCGATATGACGATCGCGACGACCTCTGCGGCCGTGAGAAGGTAGGCGAACGCAAGGCCTGCCGCGTATCGAACGACCAGGCTGCGTGCCCTCATGGGGCCATCGTGTCAGTCGCTGGCAGGGAGCGGCTTGGCTTCCTTCAGATTGAGTGCGGTGGTGCCGACGCTCAGTGTTCCTGCGCCCGCTTTGGTGACGAGCACCTCGGCGCCGTTCTCATCGACGTACCGCTTGCCCATCACGTTGCCGCCGCAGAAGGCCGGATCGATGGTCAGTTCGGACGACTTCCCTGAATCCTTTTGGGTATCGAGCGGCACCATCGGGACTCCGCCCGCGCGCAGGTCGTCGAGGCTGTCGGCGCTGCGCACGACGATCACTTGGGTGTCGCAGACCTGGCTCTGTAGCCGCGTGCCGTTCTTGATCATGTTCGGCTCCTTGTGTATTCCTCTACCAGTTCACGGCGCAGCACCTTGCCGGTCGCGTTGGTCGGCAGCTCGTCACGGAATACCACGCGGTCGGGCGTGCGTGATCCCCGCAGGTGCGCTCGCACATGCGCGCGCAGTTCGTCCGGGTCAGGGGCGGCGCCATCGGCAGGCACCACGACGGCGACAATGACCTGGCCCCACTCGGGATCTTCGGGGCCGACGACCACACAGTCGCGCACTGAAGGATGTTCGACGAGCACGTCCTCGATCTCGGCGGGAGCGATGTTCTCGCCGCCGCGGATGATCGTGTCGTCGGACCGGCCGCCGATGAACAGGTAGCCGCCCTCGTCAAGCATCGCAACGTCTTTGGTGGGGAACCAGCCGTCGGCGTCGAGCACCGAACCGATGTCGGTATAGCGGCCAGACACCTGCTCGCCGCGGACGTACAGCTCCCCGGTCTGCCCGGGTCCGAGGACTGTCCCGGCCTCGCCGCGGATCTGTACCTCGATGCTCGGCACCGGCTGACCGACCGACCCGAGCCGCCGGGCTACCGTATCGTCGGTAGCGGCCAGGGCTTCCCGGTGGTCGTCGGGGGTCAGCACTGCGATGGTCGAACTGGTCTCGGTGAGGCCGTAGGCGTTGACGAAGCCGACGTCGGGCAGCAGACCAAGTGCCTTGCGCACCAACGGGAGAGCGACCTTCGAGCCGCCATAGGCGAGGTTGCGCAGCGCAGGCAACTCGACCGGCTCAGCCTCCAGCACCGCAACGATGCGATCCAGCATGGTCGGAACCACGGTTGCGGACGTGACGCCCTCGTCGCGGACCAGCCTGACCCACTCCGTCGCGTCGAACTGGGGCAGGTACACCATCTTTCGGCCGGCGTACAAGTTCGACAGCGCAGCACTGACACCTGCGATGTGGTACGGCGGCACACAGATGAGCGCGGCGTCGCCGGGCTCGGCCGAATCGAACTCCACCGTGCCGGTGATGTAGCTGGTCAGGTTGTTATGCGTCAGCTCAACGGCTTTGGGGCGCGACGTCGTGCCCGACGTGAACAGCACCACGCCAACGTCGTCTGGGTCGGCGAACTCCGCAGCGGGATCGGTCGTGCGCGCGGCCGCGATGAACTCGTCGGACGTGATCACCTGCTTGCCTGCACCGACGACGACATCGCGGTACTCCGCGTCGGCGATCACGAGCGGGGTGGGGAGCCGGTCGATCAATTGCCGCAGGCCGTCCTGGCTGAGCCGGTAGTTCAGCGGCGTGAACGCGACGCCCGCGCGGGCGGACGAGAACAGCAGCAGCGGCAGCATGACGCCGCCCGTACCGACGTACGCCGCGTGCTGGGCGCCGGACGCTGCGATGACTCCGGCCCCGCCGTCGGCGAGTTCGCTCAGTTCAGTTGTGGTCAGGCGGATCTCGCCGGACACCACCGCGGTACGGTCCGGATTCGACGACGCCGCCATTTCCAGCAGCAACGAGATACTCATAGCTTGTCGACGAAGATATCAAGGATGGGATTGTCGCCGCCGCCGTAGCCGGCGAGGTCGGTGACGCCCGCTTCTGCCAGCACCGCGGAGTCGATGAAGCACTTGCCGTTCACGTCCGCGGGCGGCCGGGACAGGATCTCGACCGCCGCGTCGCCCATGATCTCCGGGCTGCGGGACGAGGGCATCAACGAGCCGTCGGCCAGGTTGGCCACCGCCGATGTCGCGATATAGGTCTCCGGCCACAGGCAGGAAAACCCGATGCCAGCGTCGGAGTATTCGGCGGCCCAGCCCAGCGACAGCAAGGTCATCCCGTACTTCGACAACGTGTACGTCGGGTGGGCGCCCAGCCAGTGGGGGTTCATGTTCAGCGGCGGTGCCAGGGTCACCACGTGGGGGTTCGCCGACTTCCGCAATTGCGGCAGCGCGGCCTTCGTCAACAGGAACGTCCCTCGGACGTTGATGTCCATCATCAGGTCGAACTTCTTGGCGGACAGTTCCTCGGTCGGCTCGGTCGCGATGGCACTGGCGTTGTTGATCACGATGTCGATCCCGCCGAAGTGTTCGATCGCGGTGTCGACGGCGCGCTGCACGTCCTCTTCCTTGCGCACGTCGCCGACAACGGCCACGCCCTTGCCGCCCGCGGCTTCGACGTCGGCGACGGCGGTGTACACCGTGCCCGGCAGCTTGGGGTGCGGCTCGGCGGTCTTGGCCAGCAGCACGACGTTGGCGCCCCGTTTGGCAGCTCCCAGCGCGATCGCCAGCCCGATGCCGCGACTGCCGCCCGAGACGACGACCGTGCGGTCAGTGAACGTGGACATGGGCCTCCTTGGCGAGGGAGCTGACGTCGTACCCGGGATGGTACCCGATTGGAATTGGCATTCTCATTCTAGGCAAGTCTCATAATCGCTGTGTACCGGCCCATCAGTCGTCGAAACGCGACTACCGTGGGCCGCACTTAATGCATGTTTCCACCGAGCGGTATTGGCATTCTCATTTTTTGCAAGTACGTTATCCATTGATGAGCGACCCTGTACAGACCCCCTCCGGCATCCCGCTCGAACCCGTCTACGGACCGGCCGACCGGGCCGGCGAACCTCGCTGCGCCGGGCACCTATCCGTTCACCCGCGGCAATTTCGCGAGCGGGTATCGCGGCAAGCTGTGGACGTTCCGGCAGTATTCGGGATTCGGGACGGCCGAGGAGTCCAATCGCCGCTACCGCTATCTGCTGGATCAGGGCGGGACAGGGCTGTCGGTGGCCCTCGATCTGCCGACCCAGTGCGGGTACGACTCCGACGATCCCGAGTTCGGTGAGGAAGTCGGTCGGGTCGGGGTGGCCGTCGATACGCTGGCCGACGCCGAGATCCTGTTCGACGGCATCCCTCTGGACAAGATCAGCACCAGTTTCACGATCAACGGGACCGCGGCGATCCTGCTGGCGTTCTACGTCGCCGCCGCGGAGAAGAAGGGGGTGCCGCGGGCCAAGCTCACCGGCACCATCCAGAACGACATCCTCAAGGAATACGCTTCGCGCGGCACCTGGATCTGGCCGCCTGCGCCGTCGCTGCGCCTGATCGCGGACACGATCGAGTTCTGCGCGGCCGAGGTGCCGAAATTCAACGCGATCTCGGTGGCAGGCGCACACTTCCGCGACGCAGGCGCCAATGCGGTTCAGGAAATGGCCTTCACGCTCGCCGACGGCGTCACCTATTGCGACACCGTGGTCGAGCGGGGCCGGATGTCCATCGACCAGTTCGCGCCCCAGATCTCGTTCTTCTTCTATACCCACGGCGACTTCTTCGAGGAGATCGCCAAGTACCGGGCGGGCCGTCGGCGGTGGGCCACGATCGTGCGCGAGCGCTACGGCGCCTCCACAGACAAGGCGTCGATGTTCCGATTTGGTTGCGTGGCCGGCGGCGCCTCCCTGTACGCGCCGCAGGCGCAGAACAATCTCGTCCGGGTGGCTTATGAGGCGATGGCCGCAGTGCTGGGCGGCGTGCAGTCCATGTTCACCGCCGCCTGGGACGAGCCGTTCGCGCTGCCGAGCGAGGAGTCCGCGACGCTGGCGCTGCGCACGCAACAGATCCTGGCCTACGAGACGGGTGTGGCGAAGGTCGCCGATCCGCTCGGCGGCTCCTATTTCGTCGAGGCACTCACCGACGCCACCGAGGAGAAGATCATCGAGATCATGCATGATCTCGAGACGCACGGCGGCATGGTGCGCGCCATCGAGGACGGTTACCTGCAGGGCCTCATCGCCGACGAGGCGTTCAAGATCCACCAGGAGGTCGAATCGGGCGAGCGCCCGGTCGTCGGCGTCAACAAGTTCGTTTCCGACGAGCCGCCACCCGAGATCGCAACCTACGAACTGGATGCCGAGGGCCGCGACCTCCAACTGAAGCGACTGTCCAAGGTCAAGGCCGAGCGAGACGCCGCGGCGGTCAAGGACACCCTGGCCGCCCTGTCCCGCGCCGCGGAAGGCGATGACAACCTGATGCACAAGCTGATCGACTGCGCCAACGCCTACTGCACCGTCGGCGAAATGGTCTCCGCGCTCAAAGCGGTGTGGGGCGAGTTCCAGCAGCCGGTGGTGTTCTAGTGGCTACTCGAGTGCTCGTCGCCAAGCCCGGTCTCGACGGACATGACCGTGGTGCCAAGATCGTCGCGCGCACGCTGCGCGACGCGGGTTTCGAGGTGATCTACACCGGTATCCGGCAACGCATCGAGGACATCGTGTCGATCGCGTTGCAGGAAGACGTTGCGCTGGTCGGGCTTTCGATCCTGTCCGGCGCGCACGTAGCGCTGACGACCCGCACCGTCGAGGCGCTGCGTGCGGCCGACGCGGGTGACATCGCCGTCGTGGTGGGTGGGACCATTCCGCAGGCCGACGTTCCGAAACTGCTGGACGCCGGTGCCGCGGCGGTGTTCCCAACGGGCACACCGCTGGACGTGCTTGTCCAAGAAGTGCGCAAGCTGACATCGCAGAGCGTGGGGGAGTGAGATGCGTCTTGGCGTGATGATCGGGGCCGAGCGTGGCGATATGGCCCGCAAGGTCAAGAAGCTGCTCGATGATATCGAGTGGGCCGAGGCTGCAGGCCTGGACACGGCGTGGATGCCGCAGGTGCCCAACGATTTCGACTGTCTCACGATGGTTTCCCTGATGGGAGCGCGCACCTCTCGGATTGAACTGGGGACAGCTGTCGTGCCACTGCAGGCCCAGCATCCGATCGCGTTGGCGCGCCAGGCGCTGTCGGTCGATGCGGGCACCGGCGGCCGGCTGGCGCTCGGTGTCGGCCCCTCGCATCACTGGATCGTGCGCGACATGCTCGGCATCCCGTACGAGAAGCCTGCGGCGTACACCCGCGACTATCTCGAGGTCCTCAACAAGGCACTGGCCGGACCGGGCGACGTGGACGTGGAGAATGACACGTTCGCCGTGCACAACCCGACCGTGCTGGGCGCCGAGACGCCGATGCCGGTGCTGGTCGCGGCACTCGGACCGGTAATGCTCCAGATTGCAGGCGAACTCGCAGACGGCACCGTGTTGTGGATGGCCGACGAACGGGCGATCGGAAACCACATCGCGCCGCGGATCACCAAGGCCGCGGACAACGCGGGCCGTCCGGCGCCGCGGATCGTAGCGGGCATCCCGGTGTGCCTATGCGCCAACTCCGAGATCGACGCCGCGAAGGAGCGCGCCAACCGCATCCTCGCAGAGGCGGAGACATCGCCGAACTACCAGCGCTTACTGGACCGCGGCGATGCCCGCGATGTCGGCGACCTGACCGCGGCCGGCGACGAGGAAGCGATTCTGGCGCGGTTCCGCCGCTTCGCCGACGCGGGCGTCACCGACCTGTCGGTGCGACTGCTGCCGATCGGTGAGAACCGCGACGAGCTGGTCGCCTCGAAATACCGCACGCGGGAGGTCATTTCGCAGCTCGCGGCGGAGGTGCGATGAGCGCTTGCGCGAAGAGCCGAGAGCACAGATGACCGGGCCCCTCGCGGGCATCCGCATCCTCGAGGTGGGCGTGATGCTGGCAGGCCCGTACGCGACGATGCTGCTGGCCGACCTCGGTGCGGAGGTCATCAAGATCGAACCGCCCGGCGGCGAGATCTCCCGCCAGGTCAGCGACAGCTACTTCGCGAGCCTGAACCGCAACAAGCAGAGTGTCTGCCTCGACCTCCGATCAGAGGCGGGAAGAGAGCGGCTGGGCGAGCTCGTCGCCAATTCGCATGCGCTGCTGGTCAATATGAAGCCTTCGGCCATCAAGCGACTCGGCCTTACCTACGACGCGCTGCGGAAGTTCAACGACCGGATCGTGTGCGTCGCGATGACCGGCTTCGGGCTCGACGGCGGCGACGACCCGGCGTTCGACTATGTCATCCAGGCGGCGACGGGTGTCGCGGCGATGACTGGCGATCCCGACGGCCCACCGACCTTGCCCGGGTATTCATCGGCCGACAACTCGACCGGCCTGGCCGCGGCGCTGGGGCTGCTTGCGCAGATCGTCTCGGGCCGCGGCGGGCAAGTGGACGTGTCGCTGCGTGATGTGATGCTGTCCCAGTTGAATTATCGGGCGTCGGCCTATCTCAATGACGGCGCAGCGCCGCGGCGATACCCGTTCGGCGCGCATTCGTATTACGTGCCTGCGCAACTGTTTCTGACCGCCGACGGGTATCTCGCACTGTTCATCACCCACGACGCGTTCTGGAAGGCCTTCGCCGACGAGGCGAAGATCGACGGCTTCCCGATGATGGCCGAGCGCGCGGCCAAGCGCGACGAGGTGCTGGACGTCGTTACGGCCGCGCTGGCCACCGACACCGCGGCCGGTTGGGAGTCACGCCTCCGTCCGCTCGGCATCCCGGCGGCAGCGGTCCGAACACTGCCAGAGGCATTGGAGGCCACACCCGAGGCGCTTGTCACGGCAGGGGATTTCAAGTTGGTTGGCAGCGCAATCCGCATCGCGGGGTATGAGCCGGATTACCGGCCGCCGCCGCTGCTCGACGAGCACGGGGATTTAGCCGATCAGTCCGCTCAATCCTCATAGTCCACCGTGACGCAGGGGGTATCGGGAATGGCTTGGCAGGTCAGCACATAGCCGTCCTCGACCTCGTCGTCCATCAGCGCGTCGTTGGCCCTCATCGTGGCGCTGCCCTCGGACAGCCGCGCCATACACGTACCGCAGTTGCCAGCCTCGCACGAGAACGGCGGCGACATGCCCGCCCGACGCGCGCTCTCCAGCAGTGTCTCGCCCGCCACCCGCGGCACTGTCGCCTTCTTGCGATCGAGGTGAATCGTGATGGTGCCCTCGACATCTGCTGCTTTCTCGGCAGAGGCCGGCTCGGGTGCGTCGGAGGTCGCTACCGGAGCAGGCGTCGCGTCGAAGTCCTCGATGAAGACCTTCCCAGGGCCGGGCAGCGCCGACGTGACGACCGACATGAACCCCTCTGGTCCGCAGACATAACAGTCGGCCTCGGTGTCGGCGCCGACGAAGTCGACGACGGCGGCGGGCTCGAGCAGACCCCGTTCGGCATCGATGTGACGGACCACGGACAGCCGATCCGGATGGCGCGCGACGAGATCGTCGAGGACCGCGTCGAAGATCACCGACGCCCGGTCCTTGTCGGCGCACAGCAACCGCACCTTGCGACCCGTCGTCGCCAGCGCGCTCTTGACGAGCGACAGAATCGGGGTGACGCCACTTCCGCCGCTGAAGCCCAGCAGCGACGCCGAGGTATCGGCCAGGCAGAAGGTGCCTGCCGCCCGGGTGATCGTCACCTCGTCGCCCTCGACGACGTTGTCCAGGATCCAGTTCGACACCTTGCCGCCGGGCACCCGCTTGACGGTGGTCGCCATCTCGGAATCGGTCTCGGGTGCGCTCGACATCGAATAGGACCGGTACAAGTCGTCGCCGTCGACGTGCACCTTGAACGTGCAGAACTGCCCCGCCTTGTAGGGAAACGGCGTTTCATCGGGGGCCAGCACGTAGGTCCTGGCGTCGGCGGTCTCCTTGATGACGCGAGACACCGTCGCACGATGGAACAGGTGCGGCTTGACCATGGGCCCCCTGTCGTATGGCATTGTCATTCTGATAATAAGAGAATACTATTCTCCTCGACAACCGGCCACCTTCTCAACTGGCGGAAAGGGGCGAGCGCGAAGTGAGTGAGCGGATGGCGCTCGCCTTCGAGCAGCGGGAATACAGCCTCCCGCAGCTCGACGCCCTCGCCAACGGGATGGCCGCCGCCCTCGAACAGCGTGGTGTGCGGCCGGGAGACCGAATCGCGCTGATGTCATCCAATCGCCCGGAGTTCGTGGTCGCGTTGTGGGCCGTCTGGCGGCTTGGCGCATCGGCGGTGCTGCTGAGCCCCGCGTGGAAGCGCACCGAGGTCGAGAATGCGCTGACGCTGACCGCGCCGTCGCATGCGGTCGGCGACCATCCGGTGCTCGCCAAGCTGATGCCGATGCTGTCGCTCGATGAGGCCATCACACCCGAGCAGCGGGCGTTCGAAGCGCCGAGCGCAGACAGCGATGCGCTGTTCGTGTTCAGCTCGGGAACGACGGGCATGCCCAAGGCGGTGCGTCACACGCACGGATCGTTCGCGGTCGCGGTGCGCCACTGGCGTGACGCGCTGCACCTGTCGTCGGCCGACCGGATGCAGATCATGACGCCCCCGTCGCACATCCTCGGATTGCTCAACATCGTGATGGCGCTCGAGACCGGCGCCTGGATTCGGCTGCATCGCCGCTTCGACATCGACATGATGCTTCATCACATCGAGACCGACCGCATCACGATCGAGATGGCCGTCGCACCAATCGCTTTGGCGCTGGCCGCGCATTCGGACCTGGAGAGCTACGACCTCTCGTCGCTGCGCTACATCATGTGGTGCGCGACGCCGGTCACGCGGAGTGTCGCGGAGACGGTCACCGGTAGAACCGGGGTGAGCTGGGTGACGGCGTACGGCACCAGCGAATTGCCTGTCATCGCGTGCAACGACATCGAAGGGGCGCGGCTCGACACCGTCGGACGGCCGGTGCCAGGGGTGCGCGCGCGCATCGTGTCGCTGGAGGACGGCGAGCCGCTGCCTCCCGGTGCCGTGGGGGAGATCCAGGTGTGCTCGGATTCGGCGATGGCCGGCTACCTCCCGGATT
Source organism: uncultured Actinomycetota bacterium (assembly GCA_963698965.1). Classification (GTDB taxonomy): domain Bacteria; phylum Actinomycetota; class Actinomycetes; order Mycobacteriales; family Mycobacteriaceae; genus Mycobacterium. The sequence continues at coordinate 344,350 of CAVOSY010000008.1, read as the reverse complement.
CGGCGACGGCAGGGGTCTTTTCGGGGAGCTGGTACCGGACAGGAGACGTCGGATTCCTGGATGTCGACGGCTGGCTGCGAATCACCGACCGCGCCAAGGAAATGATCAAGGTGCGGGGATTTCAGGTGGCGCCCGCCGAGATCGAGGCTGTGCTGCACGGGCACCCGGCCGTCGAAGACTGTGCGGTGTTCGGGGTGCCCGACACCGCGAACGGAGAGGCCATCGTCGCCGCAGTCAAGAAATGCAGCCCGGTCGAGGCGGACGAGCTCATCGCGCTCGTCGCGGACCGGCTGGCGTCCTACAAGCAGCCGAGCCGGGTGGTCTTCGTGCCCGAAATACCGCGTCTACCATCGGGAAAAGTGTTGCGTCGAGTGTTGAAGGAGCGTCAGTGGACGTCCGTCTGACGGCTGAACAGCAGCAGCTGCGGGAGGCTGCGGCCAAGCTGGCCGACGATCTCGGACCCGGGTCAGTTGCCGATCTCGACGACTCGAATCGGATCGCCCGACTGGAGAAGGCCGTCGAGTCGACGGGATTTCGGACGTTGCGATCGGACGGCGCGTCCGGTGTCGAGGTGGCCATCGTCGCCGAGGAGTTCGCCAGGGGCCTGGTCGACGTTCCGTTCATGGGGCCGGTGCTCGCCGATGACCTGAAGCGGGTGCTAGGCCACGAGCCGTCGGCGCCTGCCACCGAGCCCGAGTCGGCCGACCTGACGAGAAGCGCTGCAGGAGTGGTTGAGTCGCCGCACGAGCTGAGTGAGCTCTCCACTGAGGACGCCACCCGCTGGCAAGCGTTGGCGCTCGCGGTCACCTGTGCGGAGTTGGTCGGTGCCGCCCGCGGCACACTCGCGCTGGCGGTCGACTACGCCAAAGTCCGCGAGCAGTACGGCGCAACCATCGGGTCGTATCAGGCCGTCGGACACCTGCTGGCGGAGAGCATGGCATTGATCGAAGGGTCGATCAGTGTGCTGCGCCACGCCGCGTGGGCCGTCGACGAGCTTCCTACCGCTGAGGCGATCGCGGCCGGGCGGGTGGCCAAGATCTACTGTGCACGTGCGGCACTGACCGTCTGCGAGACGTCGATCCAGGTGCACGGCGGCATCGGCAACACGTGGGAATGCCTCGCGCACATCTACCTGCGCCGCGGGCTGACTGCGACCGAACTGTGGCCCGTGAAGCTGGAGGAGCTGTCCATTGGACTTTCGTGATTCGCCGGAAGAAGCCGCATTCCGGGACAGGCTGCGCCGCTGGCTGACCGACCAGAAGGGCAAGTTCCCGACGTCGGGCGACGAGTACTGGGCCAAACAGGGGGAGTGGCATCAAGCGCTCTACGCGGCGGGCTTCTTCGGGATGTCGTGGCCCAAGGAGTATGGCGGCCAAGACCTTCCGCCGGTCTACGACGTGATCGTCGACGAAGAGATCGCCAAGGCGGGGGCGCCTGCCCGGCCCAGCCTCGGCTACCTGGTCGTCGGGCTGGGCCATCACGGCAGCAAGGAACTGCAGGACCGGTTCTTGCCCGGCATGATCAACGGCACCGAGCGGTGGTGCCAGGGCTTCTCCGAGCCCGGCGCGGGGTCCGACCTGGCGTCGCTGACCACTACCGCGGCCCGCGAGGGTGACGAGTACGTCATCCACGGGCACAAGATCTGGACGAGCTATTCCGATGTGGCCGACTGGTGTCTGCTGTTGGCACGCACCGATAAGGATGTGCCGAAGCATCGGGGCATTTCGGCGTTCATCATCTCGATGCACCAGCCGGGCATCGAGCAGCGACCACTGAAGATGATCAGCGGCGTCACGAAGGAGTTCGGCCAGGTCTTGTTTGACGGTGCGCGGGTGCCAGCCGAGAACATGGTGGGTGCGCCGGGCGAGGGCTGGAAGCTGGCCATGACCGTCGTCAGCCACGAGCGGGAGCCGTCGACCCTGGGGTTCTCGGCCCGATACGGGAAGCTGGTGCGCCAGTTGGCATCCCGGGTCGACGGTCCGGCGCCAGAGGAACTTTCGTGGGCGTGGGTGCAGACCGAGATGCTGCGGCTACACGTGCGCAGGCGGCTGTCGGAGCAACTGGACGGCGTCACCCATGGGCCGCAGGGGTCGCTCGACAAGCTGCTGATGACCTGGGTCGAGCAATCGGTCGGCCACGCCGCGCTGGCGACCGTCGGTACCGGCGACCCCGAACTGTTCGGCGCCTACATGTACAGCCGCGCGCAGAGCGTGATGGGCGGCACTAGCCAGATTCAGAAGAACATCATCGCTTCGCGCATTCTCGGATTAGGAGTCTGAAATGTATGACATGCCAGAGGAAATCGACGTCAAGGCCGACGGCCCCCTACGCATCATCACGCTCAACCGCCCCGACGCGCTCAACGCCGTCAACGACGCACTCCACGTCGGGCTGGCCAAGATATGGGATGCACTCAACGAGGACGCCGACGCGCGCGCAGCGGTGATCACAGGCGCGGGACGGGCGTTCTCGGCGGGCGGCGACTTCAACTACCTCGACGAGCTTCGTGGCAATGAAGCGTTGCGGCAGAAGACGATCAAGCACGGCCGTGACATCGTCATCGGTATGGTGCGATGCCGCATTCCGGTGATCGCCGCAGTGAACGGTCCGGCCGTGGGGCTGGGCTGCAGCCTGGCTGCGTTGTCCGACGTCGTCTATGTCGCAGAGACGGCGCACTTCGCCGACCCGCATGTGCAGATCGGCCTGGTGGCCGCTGACGGCGGTCCGCTGGTTTGGGGCTCACAGATCAGCCTGCTGCAGGCCAAGGAGTTCGCGTTGACCGGTGTGCGGATCAAGGCGCAGCGGGCGGTGGAGTTGGGTCTTGCGAATCATGTCGTCGCCGATCCGCTGGCCGAGGCGATCGTGTGCGCGAAGAAGATCTTGGAGCTGCCGCAACAGGCGGTCGAGGCGACGAAGCGGCTAATGAACCTGCAGCTGGAACAGTCCGTGATGGCGTCGCTGGACTACGCAAACCTCGCCGAGTACGTGTCCTTCGGGACCGCTGACTTCAACAAGATCGTCGACGGACTCATTGCCAAGGACAAGTAACTTCCCCTTTACTACCGCGAGCGTGCGTGTCTGTACGCGAACACCCCGTGTTCTGCGTACATTTCACGCACGGTCGTGGTTTCAGCCCCGCGGCTCAAAGTGGTCTGGGTGGACGTAGAACTCGAGCTGGATGTTGTCGGGGTCGCGAAAGACCAAGGTTGGGCCGTATCCGATATCGATGATCCCGCTGTGCGCAGCGCCTTTGGCGTCCAGGTGCGTCGTGCATTCCTGCAATTCGTTCCGATCCGCTACCTGGAACGACAGGTGATCGAGGCCGATCCGGCGTTCGTCGAACGCTTCTGATGTGTTAGTCCCGTCATGTGTCATGACATCTACGACCGCGCCCGAAGGATGGACCATCGCGTTGACGGTAAACGTCTCGCCGCGGTGTCGGTTTATGAGCTCGAAGCCAAGCACCTCTTGCCACCACGCTGCGGACTGCTCGCAGTCAGAGACCGTCAGCTCGACAGGTGAGAACCCCGTGATCCTCGGCATGGCGTCCACACTGCGCGGAAATGGCATTACTGTTCGTGAAATCGGCGGATTGCCTGCCACTTCATTCGCGGTCGAAATGTGGTGGCGCTGTTGACGGAGATCGGGGTACGAACGTCAGTGTGGACTTGACCGAGCGCTACGAGTGGCAAGGGCGTCAGATCGCGTGGGAACGGGCCGGTGCCGGCCCCGCAGTGGTGTTCTGCCACGGTACGCCGTGGTCGTCGGTGGTTTGGCAACCGATTGTCGCCGCCTTGTCCGACAGATACACCGTCTATCTCTGGGACATGCCCGGCTACGGCCGGTCGTCGAAACAGCCGGACCACCCGGTCGACTTCGGAGTGCAAGCGGAGGTCCTCGATGCGCTGATACGACATTGGGACATCGCCCGCCCGCACGTGATCGCTCACGACTTCGGCGGCGCGGTCTCGCTTCGCGCCCATCTGGTGTGCGGGGCCGACATCGCTTCACTGATGCTCGCCGATGTCGTCGCGATCCCGCCCAGCGGCTCACCGTTCTTCAGGTTCGTGCAGGACAACCCCGGTCTGCTCGACCAGCTTCCGGGCTACATCCACCGCGCGATCGTGCGGGCCTACATCAGCAATGCCAGCAGTGTCGGGTTGCGCGCCGACGATCTCGACGCCTTGGTGCAGCCGTGGACGGGCAGCGACGGCCAGCCCGCTTTCTACCGCCAGATCGTCGACTACGACGAGCGCTACCTGCGCGAAAACGAAGAGCTGCTAGGGAGACTCACTGTGCCGGTTCACATCGTGTGGGGCGAGCAGGACGCCTGGATACCTGTCGAACGGGCCCATCGCCTGCATGCGCTCATCCCGCACTCGACGCTGCGCACCGTGCCTGGCAGCAACCACCTGATTCAGTACGACGCCCCAGAGCGGCTGATGTATGAGGTGGCGTCTTGGCTCGATCGCGCGTCACGGTCGGCTTGATTGAGCTCGCGGCATGTCGAACGTGCGCGTTCTGTACGCAAAATGCGGCGTGTTGCTGTGCAGACACGCACGCTCGCGGTATTAGGGGACGAGTTCTTCCGAGCGCTGGATGGTACCGGTGATGCCGCTGGCGTCCTGTTGAGCCAGCAGCACCGCGGCATTCGCCATCGCCTCTGGCGGCTCGACCATTTCGGGCGGAATCTCCATCCCGCCGCCACCGGCCTGCCAGCCCTCGGTGAGCACGACGCGCGACGGGCTGAGGCAATTCACCGCGATGTTGTCCGCCTTCAGGTCCGAGGCCAGTCCGAGGTACAACCGCTCGACGCCGGCCTTGGACACCCAGTAGGCGTTCGAGCCGTGCTCGATCATGCCCACACCGGTCGTCGTCACCGCGATCAATGAGCCGCCGCCGCGGGCCTTCACGTGCGGGGTGACGGCCTTTGTCACCAGGAACACGCCGGTCAGGTTGACGTTCAAACACAACTGCCAGCGCTTCAACGGCGTGGACTCGATCGGCCCGAGCCACAGCACACCCGCGTTGGCAATCAGGATGTCGATCCCGCCGAACTCTGAAACCGTCTGCGCGACAGCGGCTTCCACAGACTCTTCACTGGTGACGTCACAGTGCACGGGCAGCGCGCGGCCGCCCGTAGACGTGATGCGCTCAGCGACGGCATGGATCGTGCCGGGTACCTTGCCCTCCTGCTCGGAGCGCGCGGCGACCGCGACCGCGGCGCCCTCGCGAGCCAGCGCCGCGGCGACCGTCGCGCCGATGCCGCGGCTGGCGCCTGCAACGAAGGCCACCTTGCGTTCGAGCGCTGCGGTCATTTCGGCGGGAACCGCAGCGCTCCGTCGAGGCGGATGATTTCGCCGTTGAGATAGTCGTTTTCGATGATGCTCTGCGCGAGTTGTGCGTACTCGGTGGAGCGGCCCATGCGCTTGGGGAACGGCACCTGTGGACCCCAGTACTGCTCGAGCTGGTCGGCGGCCTTGCCGTACGCCGGCGTGTTGATGGTGCCCGGCGCGATGGTGACGACGCGGATGCCGAGCGGTGACAGGTCACGCGCCGCGACGAGCGTCATGCCCAGCACGCCGCCCTTGGCGGCGGAGTAGGGGAGCTGCCCGATCTGTCCTTCGTAGCCGGCGATCGACGCGGTGTTGACGATCACGCCGCGGCCGCCCTCTTCGAGCGGCTCCGACTTGGCGATCGCGGCGGCGGACAGCCGCATCACGTTGAAGACGGCGGTCAGGTAGAACTCGATCGTCTTCTTGAAGCCGTCGAGATCCAGCGGCGAGCCGTCCTTGCCGATCAGCCGACCGCCGCTGGCGGGACCGCCGTGGGTGTCGACCGAGATCCGCAGCGGTGCGAGCGACGACGCCTCGGCGATAGCCGCGTTGACCGACTCCTCCGAGGTGGCGTCGGTGCGGACATAGCGCACACCCAGCTCGTTCTCGAGCTCCTTGCCCTTGTCATCGGCGAGGTCGGCGACGACCACCTTGGCGCCCGCGCCATGGAGGCGCCGCACGGTTGCCTCGCCCAGGCCACCTGCCCCACCAACGACGATCGCCGAGCTACCTGCGATTTGCATGTGGTTCCCCTTCTTGCAACTGCCACTCTCGAACTGAGAGAATAACATTCTCATACGAAACGGAGACACCCATGCCTGACGCCGTCATTGTGTCCGCCCTGCGTGCGCCCATCGGCACCGCGATGAAGGGCACGCTGCGGGACACCGACGCTTACCAGCTGGCGGAGCATGTTGTCGGCGCGGCCGTAGCCGATCTTGATAACCGTCAGATCGACGACGTGATCCTGGGCGAGGGCCTCTACGGCGGCGGGGTCGTCGCCCGTCACGCGGCGATCACTGCGGGCCTCGGCTCGGTGCCCGGTCTCGCCGTGAATCGGCACTGCGCCGCGGGACAGGCCGCCGTGCAGAGCGCAGCAGGCAGCATCCGCGCCGGTATGGATCAGCTGATCCTCGCGGGCGGCGTGAACTCCGCATCGACGTCACCGCGGTTCACGCGCCGGGCCGGTGAGGAGATGGTGGACTGGTTCCCGCCAACGCATCCGAACCGGCCGGACGCGCCGAACATGGACATGTCGATCACCGTGGGCTGGAACGCCGCGGTCAAGGCCGGCGTATCGCGCGAAGAGATGGACGGGTGGGCGCTGGGCTCGCATCGCAAGGCCATCCAGGCCATCGACGAAGGACGGTTCAAGCACGAGATCGTCCCCATCGAAACCCCGCATGGCCTGTTCGAGGTCGACGAGCATCCGCGACGCGACACCAGCCTGGATAAGCTGGCCGCGCTCAAGCCGCTTCACCCCGAGATCGAAGGGTTTTCAATCACTGCGGGCAATGCCTGTGGCGCCAACGACGGTGCGGCACTGCTCGGCATCGCGAGCGACCGCCTCGGGCTGCCCGCGCTGGCCACCATCCGTTCGTGGGCGTCCGTCGGGGTCGATCCGGCGTCGACAGGTCTCGCGCCTGTCGAGGTGATCCCGAAAGCGCTTGCCCGAGCTTGGCTTTCGCTCGCCGACGTCGACCTGTTCGAGATCAACGAGGCGTTCGCGTCCATGTGCGTCGCCACCATCAAGCTGCTCGACCTCGATCCGGAGAAGGTCAATCCCAGCGGTAGCGGTTGCTCGCTCGGCCATCCCGTCGCCGCGACGGGCGCGCGGATGCTCGTCACCCTGGTCCACGAATTGCGCAGACGCGGCGGCGGAATCGGTGTTGCGGCGATGTGCGCAGGCGGCGGAATGGGATCGGCCACCGTCATCGAGGTTCCGGCACCGTAAAATTCGCATCGATGACCATCGACGATCTCATCGAGGCGGCACGCAACGGATCGACCCGAGCGGCCGGCCGCCTGTTGAGCCTGGTCGAGAGTCCGCGCCGCAATGAAGTTCTCGATGCGCTGGGCCCGGTCTCGCCTCCTCGTATCGTCGGCATCACCGGACCACCTGGGGCGGGCAAGTCGACGACGGTAGGGGCGCTGGTCGGCGCCTATCGCGAGCGCGGCCTACGGGTGGCGGTGCTGGCCGTCGACCCGTCGTCGCCCTACAGCGGCGGAGCGCTGCTTGGCGACCGGATCCGAATGGCCGCCCATATCAACGACTCCGACGTGCTCATCCGCTCCGTCGCGACACGTGGTCACCTCGGTGGGCTGGCGGCGGCGGTTCCGGCCGCGATACGACTGCTGGCCGCGCTGTCTTACGACCTGATCGTGCTGGAGACCGTCGGCGTCGGGCAGTCGGAGATCGAGATCGCCGCGGTGGCCGACCCGACTGTGGTGATCCTGAATCCCGGTGCGGGCGACGCTGTTCAGGCCGCCAAGGCGGGTCTGCTCGAGGTGGCGGACATCGTAGTGGTGAACAAGGCCGACCGCGAGGGAGCCGAACAAACGGTGCGGGATCTGCGCGGTGAGACTGCTGCGCCGATCCTCAAACTCGTTGCGGCCCAAGGCGAAGGCATCGCTGAGCTGGTCGACGCAATCGAGGAGCATCACCGAGCCGACAGTCCGGAACGTCGAACGGCGCGGGCCCGCTCGCAGATCTTGTCACTGGCGCAAACGCTGCTGCGGAACCATCCCGACCTGGACCGGCTGGCAGAACAGGTGGCTGACGGACGCGACGATCCCTACAATGCGGCGGAGCAACTCGTCGCGGTTCCTGCCGAGCCCTGATTACCCGATCAGCGGCACGTCGTTCGGGAAGGGCAATGTGGTCACCGTCCCGCCAGTATTTCGCAGCAGCGGATCGTAGCGACGGCGCGCGATGCGCCAGCTCGAGTCTTCACGTCTGTACTCGTCGTGATAGACCCCCGCAATGCAGACATCCAAGCCCTCAGCGCGCTGGCCTGTCTCCTGGACGAACCAGCGCCCGGTTGCGCGGTCGGGGTTGCCCGCGTCGACGACGACCACACCCGACTGCAGGCCGTGGAGAAAGACGTTCCAGCCGTCGAGCATTGTGGTGAAGAACGCGACCATGGCATCGCGCCCCTTGAAGTGACCAAATTCCGGAGCATGCCATTCACCGTCATCGGTGAAAGTACTTGCGACTCCGGCCGGATCACGACGGGAGGCGGCGTCCGCGTAGCGGTGGACGAGGCTGCGGATCTCCTGCTCGTCGGCGATGGCGGTCATTCGGGAAGTCCGAGCATCCGGCGTGTCATCTGCTTGAGCTGCGCGCGCAGGGTCTCGCCGTCGACGTCGGCGAGCAGTGGGTGCATCACGGCGACGCTGATCGCGCTCGACAGCATCGCTGCGTGCAGGCGCGCTTCGACCCCGCCCTCCGTGCCGAGCAATGCCGCGTACAGCCGTTCGATGAACCGCTGAAACGGTTCGTACTCGGCTTGCAGACGGATGATGACGGGGTCGAACAGCGGAACGCTGAACGCGCCGCGGCGGTCGATGGCCTGCTCGATCATCCGGTCGAGCAGAACCTCCCGCGCCCGCAGGGGGTGACCCTCCGCCTCTGCGGCCTCGAGCGCATCCTCGAGCCTGCTCATCTCCCGCTCGGTGATGGCGATGACGATCTCTTCCTTCGTCTTGAACTGGCGGTATACGGCCGCCTTCGTCACTCCCATCTCGTCGGCGATCATCTGCAGCGACGTCCCGCTGACGCCGCGCTCGGAGATCAGTTTCAACGCTGCATCCAATACTCGGGTTTGAGCGGCGGTGCGGGTGATCGCGCTGAACCTGCGGTCCTCCTGGGTGGACGTCACAGCGACGAGGGTAGCCCAGGATTGACCCTCTGGTTGCCGATCGGCTACCGTCCAAGTTGCCGATCGGCAACCAACGCTACGTGTGAAGAGGGTTCGACGATGAGACGAACTGACGGTGAGTTGATTCTTTTCTGGACACTGCCCGCACTGGTGATCATCTGGGTGTCCGCGTTCTTCCTGTTTCCCGGCTTCCTTCATCCCATGTCGCCGAACATGTCCGCGGACCAGGTCGCGAGTTTCTATCGTGACGAGACCGCGCGGATTCGCTACAGCATGATTCTGTTCAATTGGTTCGGCGTGGGTCTGATCCCCACAGTCATCCTCTTGGCGATGCAGGTTCGCCGGATGGCTCATCGCACGCCGATCCTGTCCTACAGCCTGATCGCCTGCGCCGGAGGCCCACCCGCGCTCTTCCTCATTGCCAACATGTTCTGGCTCCTCGGCGCCTTCCGCCCGGAACGCGCCCCCGAGCTGACCCAGTTGCTCAACGATCTCGCGTGGGTCACCTTCACCATCCTGGTTCCCTATCTGATCGCTCAATGCTTGCTGCTGGCGTTGGCGATCTACTGGGATCGCCAGGACCAACCGGTTTTCAAACCGTGGGTGGCACATTTCAATCTGCTCGTCGCGGTCGCGCTGGCACCTGCGGCGTTCGGCGCGCTGACGCTGCACGGGCCTGTGGCATGGGATGGGCTGTTGTCCTTCTGGGTCAAGAACATCGCGATCGCCGTTTGGATCGTCGTCATGGGAGTTGTTCTCGGCCAGACCATCCGGCGGCAGCGAGCCGAGGACCTGGTCGCGGCATGAGTACCGCGACATCATCTTCGCGGGAATCGGTGACGCTGCCGGACCCACCCGCGGGTTCTCCTCTGAACCGGTTCGTCTGGAACTTCCGTCACCATCCCAAGCGCGAGTTGTGGTTCGCGTGGTGGGTGATGCTCATCTTCTACAACCTGTACGGACTGCTGTTCTTCGTCGTCACCCGCGTCCAGCCGCCTCCGAGCCCGGCCTGGGACACCCCCGCGGTCGTGCGTTGGTTCAGCGACCACCACCACGGGCTTCTGGCCGGATTCGGCGTGGTCTTCCTGGTCGCAGGCATGTGTGCGCCGATGAACGCTCTGCTTGCGTACTCCATGCGGCGCATGTCGGTGAGTCGGATCTTCGCCTATTCGTACCTGGTCATGTATGCGCTCGCCGCGGTGCCAGGCATGCTGGTGATGGCCATCGCGATGACCGTTGGCGCCCTTCGGCCGGAACGCGATCCCGAGATCATCCAGTGGCTCTACGATTTCGCGTTCCTGTCGTTCAGCGGAACCATGGGAGTGTTCCTGATCGGTTCGCTGGTGTGGATGGTCGCGATCCTGCTCGACAAGAACCGCGTGTTCCCCAAGTGGTTCGGCTATCTCAACCTCTGCAACGCGCTGACCGAAGTGGTCGTGGCACCGGCCTGGATGTTCCAACGCGGCGCCTTCGCATGGAACGGTGCGATCGCATGGTGGATCAACATGGTGGTCTTCGTCCTCTACACCGGCGTCTTCCTCACGCTGCTGCGCAGGATGATCCAACGCGAGGACTTCGGCATCGGTCCGCTACCCAATCTCCCGGGCAAACATGTTGCTGTGCTGTCGGATTCCGTGGGTGCGGCCTCATGACGAACCTTGCCGACACCGGCTCCAGGCCGCAGCAACTCGACGAGAAGCCGAGAAAGTTCGTGCCCGGGCAACCGGACATGTGGATGTTCGTGCTCTTCGAGTCGCTTCTATTCACCGGATACTTCTCGGTGTACCTGGTCTCGCGCACCCAGAACGAGTCGCTCTACCTGCAGTCCCAGACAGACCTGGATCTCCGCAACGGGGTCTTCAACACGATCGCCTTGCTACTGAGTTCCTGGGCCATTGCGCGGTGTGTTCAAGCGTCCCGCGAGGGCGCCTACCGATCGGCACTGATCAACGCCTTTATGACGATCTCCTTCGGACTCGTGTTTCTGGTTTCCAAGGTGTTCGAGTGGGTCAAGCAGATCCACATGGGGAACACGTTCACCAGCAACGAGTTCTTTCAGCACTATTTTTTCTTGACTTCGATCCACTGCATACACCTGTTGATCGGGTTCATCGTGCTGGGCATTGTCGTCTATCAGTTGTGGAGTCCGGCCCGGCGATCCCAACAGCTCGTCGAAACGTGTGCAACCTATTGGCACACCGTTGATTTCCTGTGGGTTCTGATCTTTGCGTTGCTCTACGTCGTGAGGTGATTTGTGAGCACCAAGTTCAACAAGAGGTTGCTGGTCGTCTGGTTGATCCTGACATCGATGACGCTCGCATACGTCTGGATGGATCACACGGCCGATCACAACGGGACGTTAAGAGCCAGCACCGTGGTCACCGTGAGCGCGATCGTGATCGCGCTCATCAAGGTGCGCATCATCTTCCGGGAATTCATGGAAGTACGCCATGCCCCCGCATTGCTTTGTCGCCTCACCGACGCCTGGGTTGTCCTCATCGGCGTGTGTTTGTTGGGCAGCTATTTCGTCGGCTCAGCCGTCGCCGGCTAGGAACGCGCCGAGTTCGCCCGATGCGAGCGCGCCGAGACTGCAGTTATCGTGTTGGCTACTTGCACTTTTCCGCAACAACCGCAACTTCGGGCGAAGTTTGGCAAGTGCCGCGAGATTATTGACTCAGGAACGCGCCGACACAGCCAGGCCGACGCGGTAGCCGAACACCATCGCCGGGCCGAGCGTCCCGCCCGCGCCGCCGTAGGCCTTGCCGGTGGCGCCCGCCATGGCGTTGCCTGCGGCGAACAAGCCGGGGATGGCGGAACCATTCACGTGCAGTACGCGACCGTCACGATCGGTGCGCGGGCCGCCCTTGGTGCCCATCGCGCCGATCGACACGGGTACCGCGTAGTACGGGGCCGTGTCAATCGGACCCAGTGTCTTGCCTGCCGTGGTGGTCGCCCTGTCATCGCCCCAATACCCGTCGTAAGCGCTTGAGCCGCGGCCGAAGTCGGGATCGGTCTCGTGCGCGACGTTGTCGTTCCATGCCGCGAGCGTGCGGGCCAGGCCGTCGGCGTCGATGCCGATCTTGGCGGCCAGTTCGGTGAGGTCGGCCGACGGCGAGAACCACTCGGGCGCCGGCTCGCCGGGGGGCACCCCGAGGAAGCCGTAGCGCTTGAGGTGAAGCGAGTCGAAGACGATCCATGCCGGGTCGTTCGCGTAGCCGTCGCGTGGGTCGAGGTACTGGAACGGCCCCGCCATCGAGTTGTATTCGCCTGCCTCGTTGAGGAAACGCTTGCCTGCGCGATTGACGATGATGCTGCGCGGACGGGTCCGCTCGAGCCGGACGCTGCGGCTGCGTTTGTGTCCCTGGAAGGTGTCACCGGGCAGCTGCACGATCGGAACCCACCACGCCTCACCCATGTTCGCCAGGTCCGCGCCGTGTGCCATCGCCATGCGCAGCCCGTCGCCGGTGTTGTTCGGCGGGGACACCGGCCCGCGCATCGGCCCGCGTAGATAGGCCTCGACGAGTTTGGCGTCCCACTCGAACCCGCCCGTCGCCAACACGACGCCACGCCTGGCGCGCACGCGAATGTCCTTGCCGTCATGGGTGATCCGCACACCGGTGATGCCTTGAGCATCTGCGATGAGCTCCACGGCGCGGGCGTTCGCCCGCGGTACGACGCCGACGTCCAGGAGACCCTTCAGCAGCCCCGCGATCAGCGCAGTGCCCGCCACGCAGTAGTCGCCCGACTCGTTGTCGACCGATGCGTGGATTCGCGAACGCGTCTCCGCGTCGATGCCGACGTTGCTGAAGTCCGCAGGGAACGAGGTGATCCGGTCCCGCCAATCGCCCAGCCGCGACAAGTCGAACGGCTTCGCATTCAGTGACCGTCCACCGGCGGGCCGTCCGCCGGGCAGTTCCGGTTTGTAATCCGGGAAACCCTCGGCGATCTCGAATTGCAGCTCACTGTGCGCCTCGACGAAGTCCAGCATCTCGGCGCCGGTCCGGACGAACGTCTCCATCAAGTCGTCGTCCATGAACCCCAGTGACTGCGCGCGCAGATAGTCCATCGCGTCTTCGACCGGCAACTCGCCGTCGGGGGAGCGTGGATGCGCGGGAATCCAGACGATGCCGCCGGAAACCGCTGTCGTGCCACCAACGGTCGCGGCCTTTTCGTAGACCTCGACGGACGCGCCGTTACTCGCCGCGGTCAGCGCGGCCGTCAATCCCGCACCGCCACTTCCCAGCACGACCACGTCGACGTCGTTGTCCCAGTCGGTCACGGTTTCGTCCTTTCAGCTCAGGATTGCGGATAGTTCGTCGGCGGCCTTGATGACCGCGTCCCTGCCGCCCATGACCACATCCTCGCGATGGGAGATGAGGTTGATGCATGTCGGCGGAGACGGCGGTCGTCGCCGCACCGGTACGGCAAGGCCGTACGTGTTGGGTTCGACCTCGCCATGCGTGATCACCCAACCCTGTTGGCGCGCCAGGGGCACGAGGTCACGCTCTCCAGGGCGCTGCGACATGCTGGCGAGCAGCGCGATCCCGGCGGCTCCCCGTTCCAGCGGATATCGGCTGCCTTCGTGGAAGGACAGTTGATAGAAGACGTTGGTCGGCACGACGACCGCGATCGCCACCTGTTGATCGCCCTCGGCGACAAGCAGCGACACCGTGGTGCCGAGTTCGTCCGCCAGCGCTCGCAAGATCGGCATGCTGAGCTGCCGGACATTGTTGTCGAACGACGCTCCGAGTACGGCGAGCGCGGCTGCCGACCGGTATCGGCCGTCCTCTCCCTTGGCGACCATCCGATATTGCGCGAGCGTGGTCAGTAGTCGGTAGGCGATCGTTCGGTGCACGCCGATGTCATCGGCGACCTGTTGCGCCGTCAGCCCCGTCCGCGAAGACGCGACCAACTGCAACGCCGCCAAACCCCTGGCCAGGGTCTGCGAGCCCGGCGCACCGTTAGCCCTCGACTCGGCTCCATGTCGGGCTCCGCCCTCCGAAGGCATTGCGCCCCTTCCTTGACATCCGCACTCGCGAGAGTGATGCTCTGACTATAGTGCACGTGGATGTGCGATAAATGAGCAGAGTGCTTACAAAATACGAGAATTGGATTCTCGTAGTCAAGAGAGGGTGACGAGTGGGGGAGTTCGAGAGCGTCTGGAGCGATCTTCAGGGCGTCCCGTTCTCGCAGGGCTATCTCGACGCGGGCGGGGTGCGCACCCGCTACCTGCACGCCGGTGATCCCGGCAGCCCTGCGCTTGTGTTTCTCCACGGTTCCGGCGGTCACGCCGAGGCATATGTGCGCAACCTGGAGGCCCACGCCGAGCACTTCTCCACCTGGTCGATCGACATGCTCGGCCACGGATACACCGACAAGCCGGGGCATCCTCTCGAGGTCAGGCACTACGTCGACCACCTGATGGCGTTTCTTTACGCGATCGGCGTCGAGCGCGCCCATATCAGCGGTGAGTCACTCGGCGGCTGGGTCGCGGCGCGCGCCGCCATCGATCACCCCGACCGGATCGACCGACTGGTGCTCAACACCGCGGGCGGCTCGCAGGCAGACCCCGAGGTGATGAAGCGGATCATCACATTGTCGATGGCGGCCGCCGAGCACCCGACATGGGAGACCGTACAGGCCCGCATCAAGTGGCTGATGGCCGACAAGTCCAAGGATTACGACGACGTCGTCGCGAGCCGGCAACGCATCTACCGGCAATCCGGTTTCGTCGCAGCGATGAAAGACATCATGGCGCTGCAGGATCCCGAGATCCGCGCACGCAACCTGCTGGGTGCCGCCGAGTACGGGGCGATCACCGCGGAGACGTTGGTGGTGTGGACCAGCGACGACCCGACTGCCGACGTCGCCGAAGGCCGTCGCATCGCGTCGATGATCCCCGGCGCGCGGTTCGAGGTGATGCCCGGTTGCGGACACTGGCCTCAGTATGAGGATGCCAAGACGTTCAATGCCTTACACGTCGACTTCCTGTTGGGTCGGTAACGATGGGCCAGGACGCGGATGTAGCGGACGTCGTCATCGTCGGGGCCGGACCCGTCGGACTGACTCTGGCGAACATCCTTGGCCTGCAAGGTGTTCGGGCCTTGGTGGTCGACGAACGGCCCACGCTCATCGATTACCCTCGCGGCGTCGGTCTCGACGACGAGGCGATCCGCACCTTCCAGGCGATCGGGCTGGTGGACCGGATTCTGCCGCACACTGTGCCCAACCAGATCCTTCGGTTCTTCGACGCCAAACGCCGGCTGCTTGCCGAGATGGCGCCGCCCGACGCACGATTCGGCTGGCCCAAGCGCAACGGCTTCGTCCAGCCGATGGTCGACGCCGAATTGCTCGCCGGGCTGGACCGATTCGACCACGTCGAGCTGGCGTGGAACCGATGCATGGAAAACTGCACCGAGACCGAGGACGGCGTCGCGGTCGAGTTCGCGGATGGCCACGAGCCCGTGCGGGCACGCTATGTCGTGGGCTGCGACGGCGGCCGTAGCGTCACCCGCCGTCTGATGGGTGTGTCGTTCGACGGCACGACGTCCTCTACACGGTGGCTCGTCATAGACTGCGCCAACGATCCGCTCGGCCATCCCAATAGTGAGGTGGGGGCGGACCCCGCGCGGCCGTACGTCTCGATCTCCATCGCACACGGAATCCGGCGCTTCGAGTTCATGATTCACGGCGACGAGTCCGATGAAGAAGCCGAGGATCCGGCCTTCGTCAGGCGCATGCTCGCGCAACTGGTCCCGCACCCGGACCGCGTCGACATCATCCGGCACCGGGTTTACACCCACCACTCGCGCATCGCGAGCGCGTTCCGCAAGGGCCGGCTGATGCTGGCCGGCGACGCCGCGCACCTGATGCCGGTATGGCAGGGGCAGGGCTACAACAGCGGCATCCGGGACGCGGCCAACCTGGGGTGGAAGCTCGCCGCGGTGGTCAACGGCCACGCCGACGACGCGCTGCTCGACACCTACGACGTCGAACGCCGCAAGCACGCTCGCGCGATGATCGATCTGTCCACCTTGGTCGGACGGGTCATTTCACCGACCAATCGACGCGTGGCGGCGCTGCGGGATCGTGTCATTCACGCCGCGTCGGTCGTGCCGACCTTGAAGCGCTACATCCTGGAGATGCGGTTCAAGCCGATGCCGCGTTATCAGCAGGGCGCCGTCTTCCACGCCGAGCCGCCGTCTGACACCTCGCCGACGGGCACGCTGTTCATCCAGCCCCGTGTCGACACACGCGAGCAGCAGAACGTCCTGCTCGACGATGTGCTGGGCCCCGGTTTCGCCGTACTGTGCTGGAGCAACAACCCGCGCGCGTTCCTCGGTGAGGAAGCGTTCGACCGGTGGAAAGCGTTGGGGGCCAAATTTGTTGCCGCCCGGCCCATGACCCAGCTGCACTGGACGGGCCACGACGACCCCGACGTCGTCATTGTCGGCGATCGCACCGGCGCACTGAAGTCGTGGTTCGACACCCACACCGATTCCGTGCTGTTCCTGCGCCCCGATCGATGCGTCGCCGGATCCTGCATCGCACAACGCGCGCCCGAACTGTCCGCATCACTCTTCAAAGTCCTCTGTTTGACCCAGGGAGGAGGCTCCGGTTCTGATGGCGACACTCGCCCTCTGCTGTATGTCGCACAGCCCACTACTGAATCTTCCGGGACCGTCGCAGGATCTTCTTGACGACATCGAGACCGCTCTCGCTGGGGCGCGCGACTTCGTCGCCGCTTACGACCCCGAACTGGTTGTCATCTTCTCGCCGGACCACTACAACGGGTTCTTCTACCGGACGATGCCGCCGTTCTGCATCGGCACCGCGGCACAGGGCGTCGGCGACTACGGCACCCACGCGGGGCCGCTCGACGTGCCTGCCGACGTCGCAACCGACTGCGCAAGGGCCGTTCTCGAATCCGGCATCGACATCGCGATATCGGCCAGCATGGACGTGGATCACGGCACGGTGCAACCGCTAGAGAAGCTATTCGGCGACGCAACGGCGCGGCCGGTGATCCCGATCTTCATCAACTCGGTGGCCACCCCGCTCGGACCACTGCGCCGGGTGCGAGCGCTGGGCGCAGCGGTCGGAACGTACGTGGCGACGCTGGGCAAGCGGGTGCTGATCATCGGATCCGGTGGGCTGTCGCATGATCCGCCCGTGCCGACATTGGCTACAGCCCCACCGGCCGCATTGGACCGGATCGTGCACGGTCAGCCGATGACACCCGAGCAGCGGCAGGCCCGGCAGGTCGCGGTGATGGAGGCAGCGCGCGAATTCGCAGGCGGGCAGGGTTCGCTTCAGCCACTCAATCCCGACTGGGACCGCGCCTTCCTCGAGTTGCTCGACACCAACCGGCTTCCCGAGGTCGATGCTTGGTCGAACAGCTGGATCGAGCAGGAGGCGGGTCACTCGGCGCACGAAATCCGTACCTGGGTGGCCGCATTCGCCGCGATGGCCGCGCACGGACGGTACAAGACCGAGGCCCGCTTCTACCGAGCGGCACCCGAACTGATCGCGGGGTTCGCCATCCGGACGGCGGTGCTCGATGTCTGAGGCCGAAATTGCCGGCTCGGCCGGCGTGTCGTTCGACCACACCGTCGACGTGCTGGTGATCGGGTCCGGCGGTGGCGGCATGACCGCTGCGCTCGCTGCCGACGCGTCAGGCCTCGACACGCTCATTGTCGAGAAGTCTCCTCACTTCGGCGGGTCCACCGCGTTATCCGGCGGAGGCATCTGGGTGCCCGGCGCGCCAAGCCAGCGCAAGGCGGGATACGTCCCGGACCCCGACGCCGTCTTCGAGTATCTGAAGCAGATCACCGGCGGCATGGTGAGTGACGCGCGGCTGTGCCAGTACGTCGAGGCGGCGCCCGAGATGATGGAGTTTCTCCAGAACCTCAGTCCGTGGCTCGAATTCGTGTGGAAACCGGGCTATGCGGATTACTACCCCGAACTGCCCGGCGGTTCCGAGCTCGGCAGCACCATCAACGTGCCTGCGATAGATCTGCGCAAGCTGGGCGACGAGGAACAGAATCTGCTGCACCCGCTGGCGTTGGCGCCCAAGGGTATTTGGTTCGCCCCCAAGGACCTTCGGTTGTTCTACCAGGTACGCCAGAACTGGCGGGGCAAAGCTGTTCTGGTGAAGTTGATCTGGCGGATGTTCCGGGCGCGGGTGTTCGGTGACCGGATGGCCGCCATCGGCCAGTCACTGGCCGCGCGGCTCCGGCTGGCGCTCAAGCAGCAGGGCATTCCGCTGTGGCTGAGCTCACCCATGACGGAACTCGTCACCGACGTCGACGGGACGGTGACGGGCGCGGTGGTCGAACAGGAAGGGCGCCAACGACGCATCCACGCGCGGCGCGGCGTGATCCTGGCCAGCGGCGGATTCGACCACGACATGTCATGGCGCAGGCAGCATCTGCCGGTACTTGAGAAGGACTGGAGTTTCGGCAATCCCGCCGCGATGGGCGACGGCATCCGAGCGGGGGAGAAGGTCGGTGGCTCAACCGATCTGCTCGACGAGGCCTGGTGGTTCCCGGCGATCTGTTGGCCGGACGGACGGCTGCAATTCATGCTCAACGAGCGCATGATGCCGTCGCAGTTCGTCGTCAACGGCGACGGCAAGCGCTTCATCAACGAGGCGGCGCCCTATATGGACTTCGCCCACGCGATGATCGAGGGCCAGCGTTCCGGCGTCGAGCACATTCCGTGCTGGCTGGTCACCGACATCCGGTCGTTCCACCGATATGTCGTCGCCGGTCACCTGCCGATCCCGAAGGTTCCGTTCGCGCCGGTACCTACCGGCCGGAAGGTGCCCAAGGCGTGGCTGGATTCCGGTGTCGTCAAGGAGGCCAACAGCCTTGAAGAACTCGCGGCGAAGATCGAAGTGCCCGCGGCGAATCTGCGAGCGACCGCCGAGCGCTTCAACGCGCTGGCGCGCAGTGGCCACGACGACGACTTCAACCGCGGCGATTCGGCCTACGACAACTATTACGGCGACCCGACGCTGCCCAACCCGAATCTGTACCCGCTGGGCAAGCCGCCGTACTACGCATTCCAGATCATCCTTGGCGACCTCGGCACATCAGGCGGGCTGCGCACCGACGAATTCGCGCGCGTCCTTCGCGACGACGACAGCGTCGTGAAAGGCCTTTACGCCGTGGGCAACACATCGGCTGCCGTGATGGGACGCAGCTATGCAGGCGCGGGCGCCACCATCGGCCCGGCCATGACGTTCGGCTATGTGGCCGCCAAACACCTCGCAAGCACATCCGAGAACAATCAGCAAGACCGCTCGATCTTCCAAGGAGGAAGCAAGTGAAGATTTCCCTGTTCTACGAATTTCCGCTGCCGCGGCCGTGGACCCCGGACGACGAGCACAAGCTCTTTCAAGACGGGCTCGACGAGGTGGAGCTGGCCGACAAAGCGGGCTTCTCGACGGTGTGGCTGACCGAACACCATTTCCTCGAGGAGTATTGTCATTCGACGGCACCGGAGATCTTCCTCGCCGCAGCGAGCCAACGCACCAAGAACATTCGGCTTGGCTTCGGCATCATGCACCTTCCGCCCGCCGTCAACCATCCCGCCCGCGTTGCGGAGCGTGTCTCGACGCTCGACCTTCTCTCGAACGGCCGGGTGGAGTTCGGCACCGGTGAGTCGTCGTCGGTGGGTGAGCTCGGCGGATTCGGTATCGATCCCGCGGACAAGCGCAAGATGTGGGAAGAGGCTCTGGAAGTCTCGATCCGCTGCATGATCGAGGAACCCTTCACCGGATTCAAGGGTGAGCACATCGAGATGCCGCCGCGCAACGTGGTTCCCAAACCGCTACAGAAGCCGCACCCGCCGGTGTGGGTCGCGTGCACCAGACCTGCGTCGGTGTCCATGGCCGCGCAGAAGGGCTTGGGCGCCTTGAGCTTCGCCTACACCGGCCCCGGCCCGCTGACGGAGCGGGTCAACGGCTACTACAAGGAGTTCGAAGAGAGCGCTGTCCCCGTCACGCCGCAGATGAACCCGAACATCCTTGCTATCGGCGGCGACCTGTCGATGATGGTGGCCCCCACCGACGAGCAGGCCATCGAGCGGCTCGGCAAGGGCGGCGGGTTCTTCGCGTTCGGCATCATGCACTACTACATGACGGGTATGCATACGCCGGGACGGACCGGAGTCTGGAAGCGCCATCTCGAGGAGATCGAGAAGGACCCAAGCATCGTCTACGGCCCCGGCCGAGGACCCATCGGCAGCCCCGCCACCGTGCGTGAGTTCCTGCGCGGCTACGAGGAAAGCGGCGTCGACGAACTGATCCTGCTGCTGACCCCCCGCCGTCACGAAGAGACGATGGAGTCCATCGAGCTGATGGGCAAGGAGGTCCTGCCCGAGTTCATCGAGCGCCATGAGAAGGCGACCGCCGAGAAGGCCAAGCGGATGGAACCGATCCTGGAGAAGGCCGAGGCGCGCAGGCCTGCGTCGAACGCACCCGATTTCGACGAGACGTACGCCTTCGGTGGCCTGCCGACCGGTCGCGAGAACTACACGGCCAACGAGGTGTCCCTGGCGATGGACGAGATGAACGCCGGTATCGAAGCGGCTGCGGCGAAGCTCAAGTCCGGGCAAGGCTGGGACAGCAGAAACCCAAGCGCGGACGTGAGGAGCGCTGAATGATTACCCGAGCCAAGAAGTAGACCATGGGTCAGATCGACGACCTCCTGCGCTACGACGGTCGGCGAGTCGTCGTCACCGGTTGTGCGTCGGGCATCGGTGAGCACGTCGCTCGCCAGCTGACCGAGCTGGGCGCCGAGGTCGTCGGTCTGGACCTGAGGCGGCCTGCACTGCAGCTCAAGGAGTTTCACGAAATCGACCTCTCCGACCCGGCGTCGATCGACCAAGCCGCGGCGTCGATCGACGGCCAGGTCGACGCGCTGTTCAACATCGCCGGAGTGTCGTCGGGCATCGGTGATCCGTTGCGGGTGGTCACCATCAACTTCCTCGGCACCCGCCAGTTCACCGAGGCGTTGGTGCCGACGATGCCGCCGGGATCGGCCATCGCGAACGTGTCGTCGCTGGCAGCCGCCGCGTACCGGGAGAACGCCACCGTTACCGTGGGCCTGGTGGACACCGTGACGATGGCCGAGGGGATCGAATGGTGTCGGCGCAACCCGGAGGCGGTTGCCGACGGAGGCGGCTACCGGCTGTCCAAGGAAGCGATGATCCTCTACGGGATGGCCAAGGTTGTGGTACTGGGTGCCAAGGGAATTCGGATCAACTGCACCGCCCCGGGAGTCACCGATACACCCATCCTCGACCAGCTCAGGTCGGCCTACGGACAGGAGTTCCTGGACTCTTTCCAGACCCCCCTCGGCCGCGTGGCGGGCCCCGACGAGCAGGCGGGCGTGCTGGTATTCCTCAATAGCGGCGCGGCGTCCTACATCACCGGCCAGGTGATCTGGGTGGACGGCGGTTCGGTGGCGGAGCGAGTATTCGGCGACATGTCGGATGCGCGCGAAGCCCAACGGCGAAAGGCGGAGTGATGGCCGGCATGAGTGATTTCCGTCGGGTCGCCGACGACGTCCGCAACTGGGGGCGCTGGGGCGAGGCCGACGAACTCGGGACACTGAACTTCATCACCGCGGAGAAGGTCGCCGAAGCGGCCGGCCTCGTCAAGCACGGCAAGGTCTTTCCGCTGGGTGTCGATTTTGGTTCGTCGGGACCCCAGGGCGCGTTCCACTTCCGGCAGAATCCGACCCACGTGATGACCATCGACGGCGGTGACGCTGCGACGCTGCTGGAGTACGGCCCGAGGTGGTTGAAGAACCCCGGCGCCAGCCAGCTCGCCGGTTACTTCGAGGGCAACCCGATGCGGTTCAACGACGACATCATCATCATGCCGTTGCAGGCCGCCACCCAATGGGATGCACTGTCGCACGTCTACTACGAGGACTACCTCTACAACGGTTTCCCGGCGAGTTCCGTAACGAGCGCGGGTGCCTTCCATTGCGGGATCGACAAGGTCGACAGTAAGGGCATCACGTCCCGCGGTGTGCTGCTAGACATCGTCCGCCTGCGCGGCGTGGAGACCTACTGCGAGATCGGAGACCCGATCACCCCGGACGAACTCGACGCGGCGGCCCGGGCGCAGGGCGTCACCATCGGGCGGGGCGACATCGTGCTGGTCCGAACCGGCTGGTGGGCACGCTTTTTGGAGACCGGCGACGGCGCAGAGCCAGGCGCGGGCCTTGACTGGACATGTGCGTCATGGCTGCATGACAATGAGGCGGCCGCGGTAGCGGCCGACAACCTGATGGTCGAGAACCCGGTGTCCGGTGTCGATGGCGCGTTCCTGCCCATGCACATGCTGTGCCTGCGCGACATGGGCCTGATGCTCGGCGAGTACTGGGACCTCACGGCGCTGGCCGCCGACTGCGCCGCTGACGGCGTATACGAATTCCAGCTCATCGCACCGCCTTTGAGGGTGACCGGTGCGGTCGGCTCACCCATCAACCCGATCGCCATCAAGTAGGTAGGACATGACTGCAAGCACAACCACCGGCGGTGCGCCGCTGGTCGTCGGCCTCGGCGGAACGCTGCGGGCCAATTCGTCCACCGAGCGCGCGCTGCGGTACTGCCTGGACTCGGTCGAACGCCAGGGCGGACGGACGAAGTTCTTCGCCGGGCGCGACCTCGACCTTCCGATGTATGCGCCGCACGAACTGGAACGCACACCCAAGGCGCTCGAACTTGTCAGTGCGCTACGCGAGGCCGACGCCGTCGTCGTCGGCTCACCCGGTTACCACGGTGCGGTGTCCGGACTCGTCAAGAACGCGCTCGACTACATCGAGGATCTCCGCGAGGATCCGCGGGTCTACCTCGACAACACCCCGTGGGGCTGCATCAGTTGTGCGTACGGATGGCAGGCGGCGGTCGGAACGCTGGGTCAGCTGCGCAGCATCGGGCATGCGCTGCGTGCGTGGCCGACGCCACTTGGGGTTGCCATCAACTCCGCCGACGAGATATGGGATGGCGCGGGGTTGCTCACTGACACCGGGGTGCAGGGTCAGCTCGACCTGCTCGCCACCCAACTTCTCACGTTCGCCCGCGCAGCCTGGGAAACGGCGTGACCGAATTCGCCCGCAAGACCATCCTGGTCGACGGCCTCGTCACGAGCTATCTCGAAGCGGGACAGGGCGATCCGGTGGTCCTGCTTCATGGCGGTGAGTTCGGCGTCAGTGCGGAGATCGGGTGGGAGAAGAACATCGCCGCGCTGGCGCCGCATCACCGCGTGCTCGCACCGGACATGCTTGGGTTCGGCGGCTCCGCGAAGGTCATCGACTTCAATGACGGCCGCGGCATGCGGATCAGGCACATCGCGCGGTTCTGTAATGCGGTCGGGGTCGAATCAGCCCACTTCGTCGGCAACTCCATGGGCGCGGTCAACCTCTTCGTCGATGCCACATCGGGAGATCCTCTGTTGCCTGCGCGCAGCCTGGTGACGATCTGCGGTGGTGGCGAGATCCAGCGAAACGAGCATTCGGCCGCACTCTATGACTACGACGCAACGCTTTCCGGCATGCGCCGCATCGTCGAGGCGCTCTTTCATGACCCGTCGTACCCCGCCGACGACGCGTATGTGCAGCGGCGCTACGAGTCCAGCATCGCGCCGGGAGCGTGGGAGGCGCTCGCGGCGGCACGGTTTCGGCGGCCGGGTTTGGAGCCGCCGCCGCTTCCGTCGAGTGCTCGTCCCTACGAGCGCATCGCCGTGCCGACGTTGGTGGTCGAGGGGGAGTGCGACAAACTCCTGCCGTCCGGATGGGCGGCGGAGATCGCGGGTCAGATTTCCGGCGGTCGTTCGTGTGTCGTGCCAAAGGCCGGCCACTGCCCGCAGATTGAGCAGCCTTCGGTGGTCGACCACGTGGTGGTGGACTTCCTGAGCGAGGTGCAACGAAAGGTGCCGGCCTCATGGTCAACGAACTGACGGGCAAGGTCGCGATCGTCACAGGCGGCGCGTCCGGGCTCGGCGAAGGGCTGGTACGTCGGTTCGCCGCCGAAGGCGCGAAAGTGCTTATCGGCGATATCGACCGTGATGGCGGCTCCGCGCTTGCCAAGGCCATCGGTGCCGACGCGCTGTTC
Source organism: uncultured Actinomycetota bacterium (assembly GCA_963698965.1). Classification (GTDB taxonomy): domain Bacteria; phylum Actinomycetota; class Actinomycetes; order Mycobacteriales; family Mycobacteriaceae; genus Mycobacterium. The sequence goes on along the minus strand of CAVOSY010000008.1, from coordinate 320,001 downwards.
GTCGAAACCGATGTCTCCGACATGGGCCAGGTCGGCGGCCTGGTGTCGACGGCGGTCGAGCGCTTCGGCGGGCTGGACGTCATGGTCAACAACGCGGGTGTGTCCGGCACCATGCACCGCCGCTTCCTCGACGACGACCTGGCCGATTTTCACAAGGTCATGACGGTCAACGTCCAGGCCGTGATGGCGGGCACACGCGACGCCGCGCGTCACATGTCGAAGCACGGTGGTGGATCCATCGTCAATATCACTTCGATCGGCGGGATCCAGGCCGGCGGCGGTGTGATGACCTATCGTGCCTCGAAGGCTGCTGTCATCCAGTTCACCAAGTCAGCGGCCATTGAGCTGGCGCACTACGAGATTCGTGTCAATGCCATCGCTCCCGGCAACATCAGGACTGCGATCGTCCGTAAGTCGGCTGCCGGTGAGGACCTCGAGAAGTTGGAGGAGTTCGAGGAGAAAATCCGCACGCAGATGCGGGCGGACCGCCCGCTCAAGCGCGAGGGCACCGCCGAGGACGTCGCGGAGGCGGCGCTCTATTTCGCCACCGACCGTTCGCGATACGTCACCGGAACCGTGCTGCCGGTCGACGGTGGCACGGTCGCAGGCAAGGTGATCGTCCGTAAGTGACTCGTTTAAATCAGTCGCTTGACTTAAGACGCGTGGGTGCGTTGACTGGTTGTGTGACCACCGCCAGGACCGTGCGCGCCGATCGGGCCAGCAGTACGCAGGAAGCAATACTGAAGGCCGCCGAGCGCCTGTACGCCGAGCACGGTGTGTTCGCCGTGTCGAACCGGCAGGTCAGCGAGGCCGCGGGGCAGGGCAACAATGCAGCGGTCGGCTACCACTTCGGTACCAAGACCGATCTGGTGCGGGCCATCGAGCAAAAGCACCGCGCGTCGATCGAGCGACTGCTCGAGCGGATGGTCGCCGATACCGGCGACTCGGCGGATCTGCGTGACTGGGTCGCGTGCCTGGTGTGTTCCCTTACCGAGCATCTGGCTCAGCTCGGCAACCCCACCTGGTATGCGCGCTTCGCCGCCCAGGCGCTGACCGACCCCGAGTATCACAAGATCGTCATCAAGGATGCGCTCGCGTCGCGATCGCTCGTGGCAGTGGTCGACGGCATCACCCGTTGCCTGCCCGATCTGCCGATGCCCGTCGTGACCGAACGCAACATCATGGCGCGCAACCTGATGATGCACACGTGCGCGGACTTCGAGCGTGCCTTCGCCGAAGGCGCCGATGTCCCGCGGACCACGTGGACCGCCGTTGGATCCGGCCTGATCGACGCGATCGTCGGACTGTGGCGCGCACCTGTGACGGAGCACCCCTGACGTGAAGGTGATTGTCGACCAAGACAAGTGCGTCTCGTCCGGCCAGTGTGTGCTCAACGCCGGCGACGTGTTCGATCAGCGCGACGACGACGGCGTTGTGATGCTCCTGGCCGACAGCCCGCCACCCGAACAGGCCGAGAACGTCCGTAAAGCCGTTGCGGCGTGTCCTGCCCTGGCCATCGACATCGAGGAATGACGAGAAACCGTATGTCCGACACCTTGACTTCCACTTCCGACGTATCCGCGGAAATCCCGGAGTACCCGATGGAGCGCGACGCACGTTGCCCGTTCGCGCCGCCGCCCCAGATGCTGGACATGAACGAAACGAAACCGCTCTCCCGCGTGCGGATCTGGGACGGCAGCACCCCGTGGCTGATCACGGGACACGAGGTGGCTCGTGAACTGTTCGCCGACTCCCGCATCAGCGTGGACGACCGACGGGATGGCTTCCCACACTGGAACGAGCACATGCTGTCCACTGTCGACAAGCGGCCGCGGTCGGTGTTCACATCCGACGCCGAGGAACACACCCGGTTCCGCCGGATGCTGTCGAAGCCGTTCACGTTCAAGCGCGTCGAAGGGCTGCGCCCCGCGATCCAAGAGGTGACTGACGAGTGCATCGACGCGATCCTCGCGGGGCCGCAGCCCGCGGACATGGTCGCTAAGCTGGCGTTGCCGGTGCCCACCCGGGTGATCAGCGAGATGCTCGGCGTCCCATACGAAGACCACGAGTTCTTCCAGCATCACGCGAACGTCGGGCTCGCCCGGTACGCGACCGCGGAGGCCGGGCAGAAGGGGGCGATGAGCCTTCACCAGTATCTGATCGACCTGGTCAAGAAGAAGATGGAGACTTCCCGGGGGGAAGGCACAGAAGACGCGGTGTCGGATCTGGCGGAACGCGTCAATGCGGGCGAGATCAGCGTCAAGGAAGCGGCGCAGCTCGGCACCGGGCTGTTGATCGCCGGACACGAAACCACCGCCAATATGATCGGCATCGGCATCCTCGCCCTGCTCGAGAACCCGGAACAGGCCGCGCTGCTTCGTGATTCCGACGACCCCAAATTCATCGCCAACGCGGTCGAAGAGCTGATGCGTTACCTGTCGATCATCCAGACCGGCCAGCGCAGGGTGGCCATTGAGGACATCGAGATCGGTGGCGAGACAATCCGTGCAGGCGAGGGAGTCATCCTCGACCTGGCACCCGCCAACTGGGATGCGAACGCATATCCCGACCCTGACAAACTCGACCTGGCCCGAGATGCCGGTCAACAGCTGGGCTTCGGTTACGGCCGCCACCAATGCGTGGGGCAGCAACTGGCACGCGCTGAGATGCAGATCGTGTTCCCCACTCTGCTGCGCCGCATTCCCGCCCTGAAGCTGGCGATCCCGTTTGACGAGGTGCCGTTCAAACACGACCGCCTCGCCTACGGCGTCTATGAACTTCCCGTGACCTGGTGATTGGAGACCGACGATGTCCACCGCTTCAACAACGCCCACCCACCCCCCGACACAAACGCTCTATCCCGCCGAAGGCTGGGGTGCACCAAAGAACCGCCAGGGCCATGCCGCCGGCGTATCCGTCGGACTGCCGGCGGGAACCGAGGTCTTCTCGGCGGACAACCACATCTCGGTGGCCGACGACATCTTCTTCGAACGCTTTCCCGACGACCTGAAGGGCCAGGCGCCGCGCATCTGGTACGAGGACGGCGCGTACATGGTCGGGATGAAGGGCAAGTCCTGGGTCGGGGGTGACTTCGGCCGGGTTCTGATGCAGTACGACGACCTGGCCGGCGCCGCGTCCAACAACATCGACGCGCGCATTCGCGAGCTCGCCGAGGACGGCATCGATAAGGAACTGGCATTCCCGAATGCCGTGCTGGCGCTGTTCCACTACCCCGACAAGGCGCTGCGCGAGCGGGTGTTCCGTATCTACAACGAGTACATGGCGGACCTTCAGGAGCAGTCCAACGGACACTTCTACGGCGTCGGGCTGATCAACTGGTGGGATCCGAAGGGCACCCGTAGCACACTCGAAGAGCTGAAGGCGTTGGGGCTCAAGACCTTCCTGTTGCCCCTGAACCCGGGTAAGGACGACGACGGCAACATCTACGACTACGGCGGCTCGGCAATGGACGCGGTGTGGGACGAGATCGAGGAGGCCGGGCTGCCGGTCACCCACCACATCGGCGAGACCCCGCCCAAGACACCTTGCGAGAACAACAGCGTGGTCGTCGGCATGATGATCAACGTCGACTCGTTCCGCGAGCAGTTCGCCAAGTACGTCTTCTCCGGCATCCTGGACCGGCACCCCACGCTGAAGATCGGCTGGTTCGAGGGCGGAATCGCCTGGGTGCCAACGGCACTGCAGGACGCCGAGCACATGCTGGCGTCGTACCGGCACATGTTCAACCACCAGCTCCAGCACGACGTCCGACACTACTGGGACAACCACATGAAAGCCTCGTTCATGGTGGATCCACTGGGACTGCGGCTGATCGACCGGATCGGTGTCGATAACGTGTTCTGGTCCTCGGACTACCCGCACAACGAATCGACGTTCGGCTACTCGGAGAAGTCACTGGCATCGGTCGTCGAAGCCGTCGGTCCGGATGATGCGGTGAAGATCGTCAGCACGAACATCAAGCAATTCCTGGGAATCTCATGACGACGTTCGCGCAGTCGGCGGGGTCGTCTCTGATCGACATCCCCGACCTGCCGGACCGGTCGCGAATGTACCGCGAATGCGGTGCTCGACTTCGTGACACGATGCGGCAGAAGGGCGTCGACGCGCTCGTTCTGCTGGGCAACGGGAACGTCGTCTACTCGACCGGCATCAGCTGGCCGCTGCTCGATGCCGGCCTGTCCCATGTCGAGCGCCCGGTCGCGATTGTCCTCGCCGATGACGAGCACCCCCACTTGTTCATGCCGCTGCGGGAGGGCTCGGCTTCGGAGTGCGAGGTACCGGCCGACCACATGCATGGCCCGCTGTATCTGGAGTTCGACGAAGGCGTCGAACGCTTCGCCAAGGTGCTTGCGGACCTGGTGCCCGCCGGCGCGAAGGTCGCGGTCGACGAACTGACCGGAGCAATGCGCAGCGCTAAGGCGAGGCTGTTCCCCGGCGGGCCGCCGTCGGACGCCGGCCTGGTGGTCGGCCCGGCCAAGCTGGTCAAGACGCCCGACCAGATGTCGTGCATCCGCAAGGCATGTCGCATCACCGAAGAGGCGGTTTCAGACGTCCAAAAGTCCTTGGCTCCAGGTGTTCGACAGGTCGACCTGTCTGCAGCGTTCGTGCGGCGCGCGTTTGAGCTAGGTGCGACCGCCAACATGCTGGAGTCGATCTGGCAGGTCATGCCGACGTCAAAGGCCGAAGGCACCTGGACCACGACTGGTGACCTGGCCCTCCCGCTGCTGACCACCGAACGTGAGCTGCACCGCGGCGACGTGTTATGGACCGACATCAGCATCACCTACGACGGGTACTGCTCTGACTTCGGCCGTACCTGGTTGGTAGGTGAGGAGCCTTCGGACCGCCAGCACGCTCAGTTCGAGAAGTGGCGTGAGATCTTGGACGAGGTGCTCGCCGTGACGAAGGCCGGCGCGACTTCTGGTGATCTGGCCCGCGCGGCAATCGCCGCCAACGGCGGCACCAAGCCATGGCTTCCGCATTTCTACCTCGGACATGGGATCGGCACGAATGCCGCCGAAACGCCAATGATCGGAACGGATCTCGGGCAGGAGTTCGACGACAGCTTCGTCTTCCCAGCCGGGATGATGCTTGTGCTGGAACCGGTGGTCTGGGAGGACGGCACCGGGGGCTATCGAAGCGAGGAGATTGTGGTGATCACCGAGGACGGCTACCAGTCCATCACCGACTACCCCTACGCCCCATACGGACGGCTCTGATGGCACTCGAAATTCTGCCCGACGCAAGGGCTTTACGCAGTAGCAGGCGTGAGCGGGCGTTGGCCCAGATGGAAGCCAACGACATCGACATCCTCGTGCTCGGCAGGCAGGCCAACGTCCGCTATGTCACGGGGGCGCCGCAGCTATGGGTGGCGGGTACTCGGCCGTTCGGTCCGATCTGCGAAGTCGTCCGGTCGACGGGTGAGATTTACCTCAACAGCACGTGGGACGAGGGCATCCCCGACGAGATCCCGCACGACCACCTCTACGGGCTGGCGTGGAACCCGATGACCCTCATCGAGGTGCTGAAGGGACTGCCGGGCGCGGCCACCGCGCAGCGGGTCGGAACCGATTCGCTGACACCGACATTCGCACAGCTACTGCCGATGGCGTTCCCGAACGCCGAACTGGTCGACGCCGAGCCGGCGCTTCGGGCCGCGCGGCGGATCAAGACACCGGAAGAGATCGCGGTGTTGCGAGGGGCTCTCGGGGTCGCCGAGCGGGCGCTCGAGGCGGCGCGCTCGGAACTGGCGCCTGGCGTCACCGAGCAATCGCTGACCGGAGCGATGTTGGAGGCGATGGCCGCCGGCGGCGTCACCACGCCTGCAACGCAGGACGGCGCGTGGATCACCCCGAAGGAACACTCGTGGCGGCGCGACGCGACGGAGGGCCGTGTAAAGGGCGGTGACCTCGTTGCGTTCTCGGCGGGCGCGCTCGCCGACGGCTACGTCGGCGAGGTCGGCCGTACGTGGCCGGTGGGTCAGGTGGCCGGGGCCGACGAGCTGTTCCACCGTTCGGCTGACCTGTGGGCGCGGCTCCTCGAGGCGTGCACACCGGGCGGCGCGGCAGGCGACCTGCTCACCGCGTACGAGAAGGCCGGTGAATCGTTGCCCGCCATGCCCGTTGCGCATGGCCTCGGGCTGGGCTTCGACCCGCCGGTCGTCTCGGCGGATCTACCGACGACAAGCGCCGAGGAGCGGCTGGAGCCCGGAATGGTGCTCGCGGTGACCGCCTACGCGTGGGAGGCCGGCGTCGGTGCGGTGTTCAGTCGCGACGCGGTGCTGATTGGCGACGGCGGCCCCGAGGTGCTCACGTCGAGCCCTACATACGGCTCCGCGATCGCAAAGACCTGAGCCGACCGCAAATGTCGGCGACAGAGCGACCCGCACCCGAGGAGATCGTCCTCTACGACAAGGACCCCGAGACCAAGATCGCGACGATCACGTTCAACCGTCCCGAGTACCTGAACGCGCCGACGTCTGCGGCACGGCTGCGGTACGCGGATCTGTTGCGCGGGGCGACCGTCGACGACGACGTCAAGGTGGTGGTGATTCGCGGAGTCGGGGACGACCTGGGCAGCGGGGCCGATCTGCCCGACTTCCTCGCGGGCACGGAGGAGGACCGGCTCGCCGAGCTACGAGTCGACGACCCAACCGTCACGTATCCGCCCAAGGAATCGTTTCGGCATGGCGCCACGATGGGACAGTGGTATGCGAACGTCGCGGCAGGCAACCGCGCGCTCCAGGAGTTGAAGAAGATCAGCATCGTCGAGGCCAAGGGTTACTGCTATGGGTGGCACTTCTACCAGTGCGCCGACGCAGACCTGGTGATCTCGAGCGAGGACGCGTTGTTCGGTCACCCCTCGTTCCGTTACTTCGGATGGGGTCCCCGGATGTGGACATGGGTATTGACGATGGGGCTGCGGCCTTTTCAGGAGATGGTCTTCACCGGACGTCCGTTCACGGCCGAAGAGATGTTCCACTGCAACTTCGTGAACAAGGTCGTTCCTCGGGATCAACTCGAGGCCGAGGTCGAGAAGTATGCAATGGCATGTGCACGAAACCGGCCGGTTGACAGCGTGTTCCAGCAGAAAATGTTCTTCGAGGTCGTCAAGCAGTTCCAGGGTGAGTACCTCGGCAGCCTGTTGTCCGCGGTCTTCGAATCGATGGGCGGGATGGCCCGACCCGACGGTAGCGACTTCATGTTGGGCGACGCCATCGACGCCGGGCTCGCCGACGCGGTCAACGACAACGACGCGAAGTTTCCGCCGGAATTCCGGTTGAGCAAGACCAGACGCGAGCAGAAGGACTGACTGTTGTTGCCACTGGATGGTTTCACCGTCATCGATCTGTCCGTTGGCATAGCCGGGGCATACTGCACCAAGCTGCTCGCCGACGGTGGTGCCGAAGTTATCAAAGTCGAAGCTCCCGAGGGCGATCCACTGCGGCAGTGGTCAGCATCCGGAGCCGAGATCAAGCCCGACGCGGACGGTGCACTGTTCAGCTTCCTGGCCGGTGCCAAGCAGAGTGTCGTGGTTGATCCGGCGAACGCCGACGATAAAGAGCTACTACGCGGGCTGCTCAGGACGGCGGACGCGGTGGTGTGGTCGCGAGGATCTGCCATTGTGGCGCTCGACGAGTTCGCCCCCATGGCACTGGCTGGTGCTTATTCTCAGCTGACCGTCACATCGATCACCCCTTTCGGCCTCGAGGGGCCGTGGGCGGACAAGCCCGCTACCGAGTTCACCGTGCAGGCGTGGTCAGGCGGGGTGATCGGACTCGGTCGCGGTGCCGCGGACCGCGCGCCGCTGTTTGTCGCGGGGCGAATCGGGGAGTGGCTCGCGGGTGCGTATGCGGCGGCCGGCACGATGGCTGCGTCCTCCGGCCTCGTGGATGTGTCGATGCTCGAGGTTGAGATCCTCTGCCTTACTTACTATTCGGTGTCCTTTCACGATGCGCTGGACCGGCCGTTCCGTGACATTCGGCGCCTCACCATTCCCGGGGTCGCTACCGCGGCCGACGGTCTGGTGGCACTGGGATGCGGCACCGCACAACAATGGTTCGACCTGTGCGCCATGATTGGCTACGAAGAGTGGATCGACGAAGAGTCGGAGCTGTCCATCACCGAACAGGCCAACATTCACGCGGAGCAGATCTACCGGTGGGTGCGCGAGAACCGCGTCGACGACATTCTTGACTTGTCGACCGCCTTCCGGATTCCGAACGCACCCGTCGGAAACGGCGCCAACGTCACCTCTTTCGACCAGTTCGTCGAACGAGGCAGCTTTGTCACCAATCCGCGCGACGGGTTCACTCAGCCCGGAGCCCCCTACCGCACCACTCCGTCCCTGGTGCGTGCACCGCAACCGGCGCCTCGGCTCGGCGAGCACACCGACCACCATCGCCGAAATGGACATACGAGTCGAAAATCGGCGAGAATTCGCACCCAAATGGACGTTTCGGCGAAATTGCCGTTCGAGGGACTGCGGGTCCTGGACATGACCAGCTTCTGGGCCGGGCCGTCTTGCACGCACGTGCTGGCGCAGCTGGGGGCCGAGGTCATCCATGTGGAGTCGACGGCGCGCCCCGATGGCACCCGGCTGATCGCAGGCGTACCAGTGACGGAGGACCAGTGGTGGGAGCGCTCTCCCATCTTCTCGGGCCTGAACACCAACAAAAAGAGCGTGACACTGGACATCCGGTCCGAGCGAGGTGTCGGACTGCTGCGCGATCTGGTGAAGACGTGCGACGTCGTCGTCGAGAATTACACACCCCGTGTGCTCGACCAGATCGGACTCGACTTCGACGCAGTGCACGAGTTGCGCCCCGACGCGATCATGATGCGCATGCCCGGTTTCGGGCTCGGCGGTCCGTGGCGGGACAAGCCGGCATTCGCGTATGTGATCGAGGATGCCTCCGGGATCACCTGGTTGACCGGTCACCCCGACCAGAATCCGGTGGAACCGTATTCCGTCGGTGATCCGAACGCCGGTGTGCACGGGCTCAACGCGCTGATGCTGGCGTTGGCGCATCGCCGGCGCACGGGTGAAGGCGTGCGGATCGAGGCTGCGATGGTCGACGCCGCGATCAACGTCGCCGCCGAGCAGGTCATCGAGTACTCGGCATACGGCAACGTGCTGCAACGCGAAGGGAACCGCGGCCCCACGGCGGCACCCCAAAACCTGTATCGCACGAGCGAAGACAACGAGTTCGGACGTCCCGACGACTGGGTGGCGATCGCGGTCGCCACCGATGAGCAATGGGTGAACCTTGTTGCCGCCCTGGGCAGCCCCGCATGGGCAACGGACGACGAGCTTGCGAGCATCGCCGGACGACGGCGGCGCCACGATGATATCGATGAGCACCTGAGCACGTGGTGTGCCGCACGAACAAGTGACGAAATCATCGAAACACTCTGGGAGGCAGGCGTGCCCGTGGCCAAGGTAATGCAGCCACACCGCGTCGGCGACTTGCCGCAACTCGTGCATCGCGGCTTCTACGAACTCGTCGACCATCCGGTGAACCCCACCGCCAGGCACAGCACGCTTCCCATGCGGATCTCTTCCGGGCCGGGTCGCTTCCACCGGACGGCCGCGCCGCTGCTCGGAGAGCACAACCATGAGGTGCTGTCGGGGCTGGGGCTGAGCGAGGACGATATCGCCGATCTCGAGGAGCGGGGAATCATCGGCAACGCTCCTGCGGGGCTTGCCATCCGTACCACCAAGACCGGGTGACCTCGTGACGCTGGGCGGCGCGCAAGCGGTTAACCTCGACGCATGGCGATCGATCCGTCCAAGATTCTGCTGACCGGGCGCGTCGCGGTGATCACCGGTGGGGGAGCTGGCATCGGCCGCGGCATAGCGGAGGGTATGGCTGCCTTCGGAGCGTCGGTAGCCATCTGGGAGCGTGATCCCGACACCTGTGCCGCCACTGCGGAAAGCATTGGGGCGCTGGGTATCACAACCGATGTCCGCGATAGCGAGCAAGTCGACGCCGCGCTTGAACGCACCGCAGGCGCGCTCGGTGAAGTGTCGATTCTGGTCAACAACGCCGGGGGTGTGTTCGACTCGCCGCTGCTCGACACTTCCGAGAACGGTTGGGACGCTCTGTACAAAAGCAACCTGCGCCATGTGTTGCTGTGCACGCAGCAGGTGGCCCGGCGCCTCGTGGCCGCCGGCCTGCCGGGGAGCGTCATCAATGTGACGTCGATCGAGGGTGTGCGCGCGGCGCCGGGTTACGCGGCATACGCGGCCGCCAAGGCGGGCGTGATCAACTACACCAAGACCGCGGCTCTTGAGTTGGCCACGCACAACATTCGGGTCAACGCCCTCGCGCCCGACCTCACCGTCACCGAAGGATTGCTGCGAGTGTCACCGAACGGTCTGCCGCAGAGCGCAAGTCACATGATTCCGATGGGTCGACCCGGGCATGTCGACGAAATGGCAGGCGCTGCAGTATTTCTGGCCTCCGAGATGTCCAGCTACATCACGGGGCAGACCATCCACGTCGACGGCGGCACGCAGGCGGCGAGCGGTTGGTACCACAACCCGCAGACCGGTGACTACCAACTTGGACCCGGCTAGTTCAGTGCGCCCAGCCCTCGGCGGCCTGATCCTCGAAGGTGCGGTCGATCCGCTCGAACCTGCGCCGGATCGAATCCCGCGCGGCGCGGTGCGGTAACACGTAGAGGCGGTTGGCCAGGATCGCGTCGGCCGTCAGGCGCGCGACATCCTCGACGTTGAGCACGGAATCGTCGGTGGGGGCCGAGGCCAACTGCTGAACGGTCTCGGCCGGTGAGGGGGTGGCCGGCCCGTAGTCCGCGCTCCTGACCCGCTCGGTGTTCGCCAACAGGTCGGTCTCGACGATCATCGGGCACAGCACCGAAACCCCGATACCGTTTGGCCTCGCCTCCCTGGCCAGCGTCTCGGCGAGCGCGACCACACCGTATTTCGCAACGCAATACGGTCCGAGTCCAACGTTGGGGATCAACCCCGCGAACGACGACGTGAACACCATGTGGCGCTCGCCCCCTTGGGCGATCAGCCGGGGCAGGAACGCCTCGACACCGTGAATCGGCCCCCACAGGTCGACGTCGATCACGAAGCGCCAATCGTCGTGGCTGGTGTCCACGATCGGGCCTGCGTAGGCGATGCCCGCGTTGTTGAACACCACGTGCACGTCACCGAACACACGAAACGCCTCATCGGCCAGGCGCTCGACATCGTCGAGCTTGCGCACGTCGCAGACGACGCCGTATGCGTCGACGCCGTCGGCGCGCAGTATCGCGACCGCGTCGTCCAGCGCGGACCGGTCGATGTCGCCGAGCATCACCCGGGCGCCGCGGCGCGCGAACTCCCTTGCCGTAGCGAAGCCGATGCCGTTCGCACCGCCGGTGATGACTGTTGCGCGCTCGTCGAAATTCTCCACGCGGCGACACTACGGCTTGTCTGGGCCCGGTTCACCCAACTTGCGGCGGATCGCGTCCCACGGGTCGGCGTACTGGCCCGGCTGCTTCCAGTACGCTCCGCGGCGCGTCAGTATCGCTCGAATGAGCGGAGCGAAGAACGGCAGTATGTAACGAGTCCATCCCGCGTTCGCGCGCATCTCGGCGAGCATGTTGTCCCACGAATGGTGCTGGAACTGCAGAGCTTCCTGCGCGCGTGTGGTGTCCATCCACTCCGTGACGAACCAGGCGTCGTCGTTGTCGGGGTTACCTGGGCGCCCCTTGGGCAGCGCGCCCGTCAGCCCGCGCGTGGCGGCCAGCGCAGCGCCGACGTCGCCGTACTTGATCTTGTGTGAGTCGTCGCCCGCGATCAGAAGGATCTCGCCGACGACGTCGGCGGTGGTAGCCGCGGCGAACGCCCAGGCCACGTCGCGGACATCCACGCTGTGCATGTGATTGTCGCTGGGCAAGGCGCTCTCGAAGTACAGCGCGTCGGTGTTGAACTTCATGGCTGACGGGTCGACGCTCAGTACACCACCGAGTCGCAGCACCACCCACTCAAGGCTCGACGCCCGCACGATCTGCTCGGCCTCGATCTTGTGTGCGCTGTAGAGATCCGACGCCTTCATCGGTTCATCCGCGCGAAGCGGTGCGGTGAACCGGTGCGGGTTGCGTGCGCCGAAGACCGCGTTGCTCGACGCCTGGACCCAGCGCGGGGCCGACGGTTGCGCTTCTGCGATGTGCACAAGGGTGGCGGTCGCATCGACATTGATGCGTCTCGCGAGTTTCGGATTCCGATAGATAGGGGGCGGAATGATCGCGGCAAGGTGGATGATCGCCTCTGGAGCCACTTCGGCGACAAGCCGCTCGGCCTGGTTCCGATCCGTCAGGTCGGCCCATCTCGCCTCGGCGCCGCCGGGCAGCTGCGCGACGGCTTTGCGGTTGGCGGGGGTGTCGAGGTCGGTGGCGACCACATGGCGGCCTAGCTCCGTCAGCCGTCTGACCGTCGCGGATCCGACCAGGCCGAAGCCTCCTGTGACGAGCACGGTTCCCGTCATCACACTCCCTACCTGCGGATATGGTATTCTCTTTTTGCGAGAGTATCATACTCGGACGCGTTTCTGATGGCTGGAGGCGAGAAGTGGGAACTAGTACGACATGAACAGCGACGGCGCGGACAAACCAGAGGTCGCCAAGTGGGATCCCGGGTTCACCCGGCAGATCAAGAACTGGGTGGGCCCGGTCATCAAGCGGTACTTCCGTGCCGAGGTCCGCGGTCTGGACTCCATGCCGGCCGCCGGTGGAGCGCTGGTGGTGTCGAACCATTCCGGCGGTATGTTCACCCCCGATGTGCTGGTCTTCGCGCCCGCGTTCTACGACAAGTTCGGCTTTGACAGGCCCGTCTACACACTGGCTCACTACGGGGTGTTCATCGGGCCGCTCTCCGAGTGGTTGCGCCGCGCCGGTGTGATCGAGGCCAGCCGTGAGAACGCGGCCAAGGCGCTGCGATCGGGCGCGGTCGTGTTGGTCTTCCCTGGCGGGGACTACGACTCGTACCGGCCGACCTTCACCGAGAACGTCATCGACTTCGCCGGACGCACCGGCTATGTCAGAACCGCGATCGAGACCGGCGTGCCGATCGTTCCGATGGTGTCGATCGGTGCGCAGGAAACCCAATTGTTCCTTGCCCGAGGCGATTCGATCGCCAGGCGGCTGGGTCTCACACGGGCACGCATGGAGATCCTGCCGATCAGCATCGGGTTCCCGTTCGGGCTTTCCATGATCTTCCCGCCGAATCTGCCCTTGCCGTCCAAGATCGTCACCAGGGTGCTCGAACCGATCGACGTGGCGGCGCAGTTCGGCGAGGATCCCGATGTCAAGGAAGTCGACCTCCACGTGCGAGCCGTGATGCAGGTTGCACTCGATGAGTTGGCGCGCGAACGCCGGTTCCCGGTGCTGGGCTAACTTCCCGCGGTTGCGGGCGCCATCGCCGTCCCGACGGTGGTCAGCTCCGCGAGGCCGCACGCCCGCCGCATCTCGCCGAAGGCATGGACCATCGCATCCGTCGCCTCGTGCGGATCCTTGAACGTGTGGTCATCGGCCAGCACCGCGATGTCGACCTGGTCGACATAACTCCACACGGTCATGTTGAACGCGCTGCCCGCGGAAAGCACTCCGACGGAATAGATCTCGCTCACGGGTGCGCCGCCGATGTGACCCCGCTCCCGCGGCCCGGGCACGTTCGAGACCGCGACGTTCATCAGCCGGTTGTGGGCGGCACGCTTGGCTTGCAGCCGGAACATCGCCGGCGCCAGCGGGGGAGGCAGGTACTCCATCATCCGGCCCTGCAACTCGGGACCGAGCAGATCGTGGTCTTCCTTCGCGTGTGTGGTGGCCAGCGACGTGAGTTCGACACGCTCCAGCGGATCGTCGATGTGCACCGGCAGCGAGACGGTCATGCCGCTGATCTCGTTGCCGGTGATCCGGTCGGTGGATCTGTCGGTGCTGACGGGGACCGTCGCGAGGATCGGTCGATCAGCGCGACCGTCGTAGCGCAGCAACAGGTCCCGCAGTCCGCCCGCGGCCATGGCCAGCACGACGTCGTTGAATGTCACGCCGAGATGCTTTGCGGTTTCCTTGACTTCGGCCAGCGACAGCGTGGCCGTCGCGAATGTCCGGACCGGAGAAACCACATGGTTGAGAAAGGTCGGCGGCGCCTGAAAGATCCTTGCGATGTCGGGGTGGTCCGGCCGCTCCTTGGTGCGCCTGCGTACGCGTGCGATCCCGCGGGCAGCGTCAGAGATCAGCCGCGGCAACGCGGCCATGTTCTGAAAGTGGTCGAGTTGCGCCTCCCACAGCAGCTGCCGTTTCGTGGGCGGGTCGCAGGTGATGTAGTCGACGTGCTCGTCCTGTGGGGAGCCGGCCAGGTCTATCAACCGTGCCAGCAGGTTGGCCGACGCGATCCCGTCGGCCAGGGTGTGGTGCACCTTGCCGATCAGAGCGAAGCGGTCGTCGGCCATGCCCTCGGCGAAGTGGAATTCCCACAGCGGGCGGCTGCGGTCCAGGGGAGTGCTGGCGATCACCCCGATGACTTGATCCAGTTCTCGCCGGCCACCGGGGGCGGGCACCCGAACCCGTCGTAGGTGGTAGTCGAGGTCGACCGGGCAGTCTTCCAACCACATCGGGTGGTGGAGCCGGGCCGGGATGTCGACGAGCCGATATCGCAGCGGGTCGAGCAGGTGCAGCCGCCGAGCGATGGTCCGGCGGAACACGTCGAAGGTGAACTCGCCGTCGAAGTCCGCGGCGTGCACGACCGCGACCTTGAGCGTGTGCGTGTGCAGGTTCGGCGTCTCGCTGTACAGCAGCATGGCGTCCATGCCGTTGAGTCGCTTCATATCCCACCCCCTGTGGAATGACTATCGAACCACTCGGGGGCCCCGAATCCGGGACTTTGACAAAAGGCCTCGGGTGGTGAGGTGCCTAGCCCTGATCAGCCGCCAGCTTGTTTTGCAAGGTCAATGGCCGCGATCACCCCACCGTCACACAAGATGTCGGCGCCGGTGAGGTAACCGGCTTTCTCGCCGGCACAGAACGCGAGCAGCTCGGCGATTTCCTCCGGCTTGCCGAAGCGTTTCAAGGCGGCGAAGTCGATCATGGCGCCCGCGCCACTCTGTTCCTCCAACCGCCCCATCGGCGTGTCGATCGAACCAGGGGAGACGGACACGACGCGGGCGCCTCGGCTACCAAATCGCGGCGCCTGCGACTTGCAGTACCACACAACGAAACTCTTGCTGAGGGAGTAGGACAGGCCCGGTCGCGCCTCGTCTGGAGCGACATTGCACGCGGACATCATCTTCTCCATGAAGACGTCCTGATTCTCAAGCGCGTACCCGAAACTGTCGGTCGGAATGACTGTCTGGGGCAGCATGTGGGCCGCCATCGAGGCGACGTTGACGATGGCGAAGCCCGCATGCGCGAGCGGTAGGAACGCTTCGTTGATGTTGACCGTCCCGACCGCATTGACCCGCATGATCAGATCTGCCGCGCCCATGCTGGGGCTGAGGCCGGCGGTGTGGATCACCGAGGCGACCGGTCCCACTGCCGACGACGCCTCGACAAGCTCGGTCACGGACTTCTGGTCGGTGATGTCGCAGACGACGGCGGTGCATTCGACGTCGGCTTCCCCGAGCGCCGCGACCGCAGCGTCCAATCGATCTTGACTGACGTCGCAGATGACCACGGGGTGATCGCGTCCGACGATCTTCGCGGCGGCGAGTCCCATCCCGCCCGCGCCACCGGTGATGACCGTGACGTCAGGCATCGATGGCGTCCAATGCGGCGCGGGTGTCCAAGTCCATGAACGCTGCAGAGTACCGCTGCGCGAATGCGAGGCAGATGTCCGGACGCTGCCAGGCGTCGCCGCCCGACAGCGTCGCCATCCAGATCGCCAGACCGTGCGCGACGGATGCACGGTAACGCAGCCACACCTCCTCGGCGGTGGGCATCTCGTCGGCAGGCAATTCGAGCGCGCCCCGGTATTCCTCGAGCAGCTGCCGTTCGCTTTGGCGGCGCTCCTCGATCGTGAGCGCGCCTTGCAGGAAGTAGCCGAGGTCCAGCGACCAATTGCCGCGGCGCACCATCTGCCAGTCCAGGAACCCGACGTCGTCGTCGGGCAACACGTAGGTGTTGCCGATGTGCGGGTCACCGTGCAGCAGTGTCTGCGGCGAGGTCGTCAGTGTTCCGATGTAGCGGGCCCAGATGTCGACGAACAACTCGGTTCCGCTGAGCGCAAGGATCTCGGCGGCCACGGTGTCGCCCAATCGCTCGTGGGCGATGTGCAACGGGGCGTATTCGAGCCCGGCGAAGGCGACGAAGGGTTCGACCCATGCGAGTGAGGGGTCGCTCGTCAGGCGCTCGCCCCAGTATCGGCTGTGCATCCTCGCAAGGCCTCGCACGCCGTTTGCCACCTGGGCGACGGTCATCGGCCGTGTCGAATCCCGGGGTTCAGCGCCCCGCGCGACCACGTCCTCCATGATCATCAGGAAGTCGCGGCGATCCTCATCGAGGATCGCCGTGTAGACAGTTGGATGGTCAAGTGGCAGAACGACTCCCGAGCTGAACAGCCGCGGCTCGTGATAGAGCCCGCTGGTGAGCGCAACGAGATCGGCGTGCTCGGGGTCGACGGCCTTGGCGAACACCGTCGCCGGCCCGGCGCCGGCGGAGTACTTCAACTGCAGCCGGGCACGGCGGTTGGTCCCGTCGTCGCGCAGTACGACCGCGACATCGTCGACCCGGGCGCCGGGGAAGTGATCGGCCAGGGCGGTCGTCATCCATTCCGCAGTGATCTCTTCCCATCCCTGCGGAATGGACGACTCGGCTACGGTCACGCGCTTACTTCAGGCAGCTGCCGCCGTCGACCGGCAGTGTCACACCGGTGATGTAGCGGGCCTCGTCCGATGCCAGGAAGAGCACGGCGTTGGCGATGTCCTCGGGTTCGACCCAGCCGATCGGCAGCGTATGCATCAGCTGCCCGACGACCTTCATGTCGTCGGGGCCCGGGTTCTCCAGATCCGGGCGGAACAGCTTCATGGTGCCCTCGTTCATGAACAGCGGGGTGTTCACGTTGGTCGGGTGCACGGAGTTGACGCGGATGTTCTGCGCACCGAGTTCAACCGCGAACGTCCGCATCAGGCCCACCACACCGTGTTTGGCGGCCACATAGTGACCTGTGTGCGGGTAGGCCTTCAGGCCGCCGACCGAGCTGGTGAGGATGATCGAGCCGCCACGGCCGCCGGCCAGGATGTGGGGGACACCCGCCTTGACGCTCTTCCACACGCCGCCGAGGTTGATGTCGATCATGGCGGTCCAGTCGACCTCGCTGGTTTTGTCCAGCGTTTGGCCGCCGTTGCCGATGCCGGCGTTGGCAACGATGATGTCCAGCCGGCCCATCTGCTCGACGCCCGTGTCCACCGCAGCCTTGAGGGCTTCGAAGTCGCGCACGTCGACCTCGGCGGTGTAGATCCGCCGGTTGTGGCCCTTGACGAGATCGGCGGTCTCGGCCAGATCCTCCGGCGTCGATGCGGCGATCAAGTCAACCGTGTCGATCTTCTTGCAGATGTCGACGGCGATGATGTCGGCGCCCTCCTGCGCGAGCCGCACCGCGTGCGCACGGCCCTGACCGCGCGCCGCACCGGTGATGAAAGCGACCTTGCCTTCAACACGTCCAGTCATTGACTACTCCAATTCGTCGTTAGTGGAAGGGTTTTCACGGAATCACCGCGGGCATGGAGTCCCAGCCGCGGACGGTTGACGTTGGGGATAGCGAGGCGTTGGTCATGTCGACATCCCATTCGGGGAACCGCTTGAGGATCTCTTCGAGCGCGATGCGGCCCTCGAGCCGGGCCAACGCCGATCCGAGGCAGTAGTGGGTGCCGACGCTGAACGCGAGGTGCTGACGCTGCTCGCGATGGATGTCGAAGACGTCGCCGTCGGGCGGGAACTGGCGACTGTCCCTCACCGCGGCGCCGATCAGCATCATCATCACACTGCCTTCGGGCACTGCCTGTCCGTAGTACTCGATGTCGCGAGTGACGTAGCGGGCCACGTGAGGTGCGGGCGGCTCGAAGCGCAACAGCTCCTCGATGGCCTGCGGAATGAGTGCCGGGTTCTCCACCAGTTCGCGACGCTGGTCGGGGTGTTCGGCCAACACCTTGCCTGCCCAGCCGATGAGTCGCGTCGTCGTCTCGTTGCCTGCGCCCGCGACGACGTTGACGTAGATGAGGAGTTCCTCGCGGGTCAGCCGCCGAGTCACGCCGTCCTCATCGGTGAACTCGACGTTGAGCAGTTCGGTCATGATGTCGTCGGACGGGTTGTCCCTGCGCCAGTCGATGTAGGCCTCGAAGATCTGACCCGTGACGAGCCCGTCGTGGGCGGCCGCCATGGGTTTGCCCGCTTCGGTGCGCATCTGCGCGTTGGCGTGGTCGCGGATCTTTTCCTGGTCTCCCTCGGGGATGCCGAGCAGCGCGCTGATCACCTGCATCGGCATGACGGCACCGAGGTCGATGACGAAGTCGAACCTGCCCGTGCCCACGAGCGGATCGAGGGCGTTTGCGCAGTATTGGCGGATCTTCGGCTCGAGTGCGTTGATCTTGCGCGGGGTGAACATCCGCGCGAGTAGCTTGCGGTGGATGTCGTGGATCGGCGGGTCCTCGAAGATCAATGCGCCAGAGGGAATCTCGATGTTGGCCTTGATCAATTCGACGATCGCGCCGCGTGCGGAACTGAAGGTTTCGTGGTCCACGAGCGCCTTGTTGACGTCGGCGAAGCGGCTCAGTGCGTAGAAGTCGTACTGCTCGTTGTAATACAGGGGCGATTCCGCGCGCAGGAGGGCGAACGCGGGGTATGGGTTGGCGTTGATCTCGACGTCATAGGGATCGAAGTAGACATCGCTTGCAGCACTGACCGTCACAGTGTCGCCTCTTTCTGGACCAGACATAGATAAGACAAAAGGGCCGCTTTTGTCTCACAACTCTGGCATCGGCCACGCATAGGTGTCAATAAGAGACTCATTTCTGACAACTTAAGCTCTCTGCTTACAAGAATCAGCTTCTCATCGGGCACGGTGACCAGGCATCGAAACGGTGAAACCGAGCCGATGTAGCCGGCTTGGACCGCACCTTGCAGGTTCGCTGGATCGATGCCGATCCGGCTGACCGTCACGCCTGTGACACCACGGTGGTGACCGAGGTTCACGTCGGAGCTGGCTATTCGAACAGGCGCCAGATTCCTTCGTAGAGCTAACCCATCAATTCAGCAAAAAGCCGGGTCGAGGCGGCATACGATACAGCTCGAGTGGGGATCGTCTGATGGTCGTCAATAGATGTGACCTCGAGGTCAGCGAACAACTCGCCGCTTGGTTCCGCAACCGCGACGATGCTATGGGCTGCGCTCAACGCACACCGAGATCATGCCCGAGGAGAGGTAGATCGACGGCCTCATGTAGGAGCTGGTCGATGTTGCCAGCGCACCGGTCCGCCTTCTTACGGGCGACGCGAGCCGCTCGCGTCCAACACCGGGGAGAATCGCTATGAAGATCAAACGAATCATCGCCGTGGCCGGCGCCCTCACGGCCCTCACCATCACCGGGGTCGGGTACACGGCGCACGCCGATCCGCTCAGCCCCTTAGTGCCAAACCCGCCGTTCTGGTGCCCAGGCAACGGACCAGGCTTGTCGGCCAGCGGGTATGGCGGCTACTGCGAGGGCAAAACCTTCCCCGACGGCACGCGACTGAACGTGTACCGCCTCGGGTACTTCTGGCAGCCGATCCGGTGCATAATCCCCGACGGTTCGATGACCCCGCCGCTTGCCCCTCCCGGTGGCTGCGGAGGCCTGCTCGGTTAAGTCCAACATGCTGACCGAGTCCCGAGATCGCTTTCATCCCAGCGCGGTGACGACTTGGGGAAGGTCCAGCGTCGAATGGATGCCAGGCGCAGCGGCGCAGATGTAGGGCACCGCGTTGACTGCGCGATTGGCGGTGTACGCGGGCGACACCTCGGCCATGCGCTCGAGCGGGATCGGCATCCGGAGGGTGACCTCCAGCGGTGCGTCGCCGTCGACCGACACATGCCAGCCGGTCTCCCGGACCTCCCATCCAGGGTCCAGAGCGGTGGTGCAGTACCACGTGGCCCGGAACCGTAGCAGCGGTTGGCCTGCGCGCATGCCTGAGACGGTGATCCGTTGAGCAGCAACGCTTCCCGCTTGCAGAGTGCCTGCTGCGATCGTCGTGTCTCGGCTCGCCATCGCCAGCTCCCCGCTCGCTTCAACCGAGTCGAGGGGCAGCCCGATCGCATCGGCGACCAATTGCAGCGACGGGCCGAAACTCGAGCGCAGGTAGTCGGCTCGGAACTGCTCGAAGGGCCCGGCAGGGCGGCCGAAGCCCATCAGGTCGAAGAGGAGCTCCGGCGAATTCCGTTGGGAGAGATCGGCATACTCGTCGATCTCAAGTGCGGTCAGCTCACGTTGAATCGAGGTGAGCACCAGGGGGATCGCCTCGGTGATGAAACCGGGGCTGCTGCCGGTGCTGTGCACCGATGTGCCGCCGAGTTTGCAGGCCGCCTCCACCTTCGCGCGGATGTCGGGATCCATCGACGGCGGATGGTGAAACGCGCCGCAGGTTGTGACGACGTTGATGCCCGCCGCGAGCAGCCGGCACAACTCGTCGAGACTGAGCGAGTTCGGCATGTAGAGCACACAGTCCGGTGTGAGTTCGACGATCTCATCGATGCTGGCGGTGGCCGTTATCCCGGTCGATGCCGTGCCGCACAGTTCACCGGCATCGCGGCCCGCCTTGTCGTGTCCGTGCACATAGACACCGGCGAGGACCATGTGCGGGTGTTCGATGACGGCGCGCAGCGCGCGGGCGCCGATCGTCCCGGTGGACCACTGCACCACTCGGTATTCGCGAGTCGCGCGTTCGTCAGCAGGGCTGGGAGACAACGGTTTTACCTGCATCGAAGACCTCAGCTCGCGAATCGCAGTAAGGCTTCCTGGGCGTACGAGGCGACCAGCGTGCCGTTTTCGGTGAGGATGTCGCCGCGGCCGAAGCTGCGGCCGTGCGCGAGTAGCGGGCTGTGCTGCCTGAGCAGCAACCACGTATCAGTGCGAAACGGCCGATGAAACCAGATGGTGTGGGATGTGACCGCGGAAGTGAACCATGTGCCGTTACCTCGCTGACTGACACCGTCCATCGGTCGCACAGCCGTACCGATGAGCGTGAGATCCGTACCGTAAGCGGCGAGCGCGGGAGCCAGCGCCGGATCGACGGCCGGGGTCCGCATCCACACCTCGAACTCCGGAGGGCCGGTGGTGGTGGCGTTGAGATCGACGGTCGCTCGCGTTTCCCACGGGATCAGGTCGAGGGCGACTTGATGGTCTGGGCCGAGGACCGGCGGCACCTCGTCGACCGTTTGGTGCTCGGGACCGTCCTCCGATGTGTGCATGCAGATCGATGAGGTCGCCACGGCGCCGCCACTCTGCCGGGCCGTGATGGTGATGGTGGCGAAGGATCTGCCCTCGTGGTGGCGGGTGGCTTGATACCGGATGGGTTCGTCAGCCCGGCCTTCGCGGCTGAACACCGCATGCTGGGATTTGACGTCCTTGTCCGGGCAGGTTGCCGTTGCGATTCGGATGAATTGGGCGAGCAGTTGCCCACCGAATACACGGTGGTACTCCAGTCGCTGATTGCTGCCTTCGAACTCGGTAACGTCCGACGCCGGTGCCCTCGCCTCCGGTGTCCCGCGATGGCACCGGTTGGGGATCAAGGCACGCGAGCAGATCGGACCAGAGATCGGGCACTCACTGAGTGTAAGCCTGGTTCTACGTCAGTGAGAACGTAATTCTCGTACTAGCTGGCGGCGAATCCGTTGGCGCAGAAGTCCCACACTTCGTCGGCCGTGATCGGGTGTCCCGCTCCATCTTCGGGCTCGCCGCTGTGCTGTGCGACGAACATCACTGTCTGCATCGTCATCGCGGCCATCCGCTTGGGATTGATGCCGGCACGCAGTTGACCTGCCTCGCTTGCCGCTTCCATCAGCTCGGTGAGCAGGGCCAACAGCGGCGCGTGCGCGATGTTGACCTCCGAAGGATGCGACACCAACAAGCGCGGGGCGAAGTCGGTGAACAGCGGCCGCTTCGCTGTCGGGTCGGGCCGCGAAGACTCGAACAGCAGCTGGACAGCCACTTTGAGGCGTTCGATCGGGTCTTTCTGGCTCGTCGTCGCGGCGCGGATCTGGTCGGCCGACCGACTAAGCGCGTCCTCGAACAGCGCAAGCAGGAGTTCGTGCTTGCCATCAAACTGCAGGTAGAAGCTTCGTAGCGACTGGCGCGACCGATCGACGACCTCTTGGACCGTGAAGTCGGTGCTGCCCTTCTCGATGATGATCGCCTGTGCGGCATCCAGGAAACGCTGAACGCGCTGTGCGGCCCGGAGCTTCGCTGTCTTGATCGATCGCTCGACCGCGCGCTGCTTCCAGGCAGGTTCTTCGCTGGGACTGGTCACCGGCGGCTCGGATCCAGGCCGATTAGGGAGAACATGCACAGACTGTACCGGAGAACGCCTTGCCATTGCGGTCCTCGACCCCCTCGCGGTTCACGTGTCAGAGATTGTAACTTTCTCATCATGAGAATAGTATTCTCATTTTGTAGATAACAGTAGTCTTTCGAATTTTCTTCTCCAGGAGCACCGTGCAGCTGACCTTCGACGCTGACGTCGAGGCCTTCCGCGCAGAGTTCGTGGCCTTCCTCGACGAGCACCTGCCGTCCGAAGCGGAGGCGCTGGAGCGGTCGCGATCGAGCAGTCATGTCCCGGGATGGGCGCGCCGCTGGCAGCGGCTGATGTTCGACAACGGCTGGTTGCTGCCCGGAAACCCACCGGAGTTCGGTGGGCGGAATGCCACGTTGCTGCAGCAGTATGTCCATCAGCAAGAGCTGGCCCGCCGACGCGTCTATCTCACTTTCAACCCGCAGGGCGTCGGCATCATCTCCGCGTCCTTGATCTCGTTCGGAACGCCGGAGCAACAGCGGCGCTGGGCGGTGCCGATCCTGCGCGCCGAGCTGACGGCGTCGCTTGGCATGAGCGAGCCCGGTGCCGGCTCCGATCTGGCCTCCATGCGCACCCGTGCCGACCGCGACGGGGACTGCTTCGTGGTCAACGGGCAGAAGGTGTGGACGTCCGGAGCCCACGACGCCGATGTGCTGCTGACGTTTGTTCGCACTGATCCAAATGCGCCCAAACACAAGGGCATCAGCGCCCTGATGATCCCCACTGACCTCCCGGGGGTCGTCCGCCGTCCGTTCGCGTCCGCATGCGATCAAGACGACTTGGACTTCAACGAGGTCTTCTTCAACCACGTCCGGGTGCCCGCCGAGAACCTCATCGGCCCGCTCAACGAGGGCTGGCGGGTGGCGAACGGCTCGCTCGGACACGAACGAAACATGTTGTGGCTGAGCTACGCCGACCGCCTGCAGGAATTCGTCGAAGATTTCCGTCCTCGGTCGGCGCTGGACCGCGACCGGTACGCCACGCTGGTCATGGACAATCAGGCGCTGCGGCTGTTGGGCTCGATGGCGCTGGCTCGCGCTGCGCGTGGTGACGAAGACGCGGCGGCGTTATCCGTGCTGAAGCTGTTCGGGTCGGAGGCGTCGCAGCTGGCATCCGAATATGCACTGGGCGCAGCAGGAGTCGACGGCCTCGCGCATCCGGGCTTCTCCGGTCCGTACTCGGCGTTCCACCTCGACTTGTACCGGTCCGGCTGGTTCGAACGCTATGTGCGGTCGTTCGGCGGCACCATCGCAGGCGGAACGTCCGAAATCCAACGCAACATCATCGCCCAGCGAGGGCTGGGCTTGCCCCGAAATTGAGGAAGCAGCCGTGTACATCGACTACGACGTCGCCGATCGCATCGCGACCATCACACTCAACCGGCCGGAGGCCGCCAACGCCCAGAACCCCGAGCTGCTCGACGAACTCGACGCGGCCTGGACGCGCGCCGCGGAGGACAACGACGTCTCGGTGATCATCTTGCGCGCCAACGGAAAACACTTCTCCGCCGGCCATGACCTCAGAGGCGGCGGGCCGGTGCCCGACAAGATCACGCTGGACTTCATCATCCAGCACGAGGCCAAGCGCTATCTCGAGTACACGCTGCGCTGGCGCAACGTCCCGAAGCCGTCGATCGCCGCGGTCCAGGGCCGGTGCATCTCCGGCGGACTGTTGTTGTGCTGGCCGTGCGATCTGATCATCGCCGCCGACGACGCGCAGTTCTCCGACCCGGTCGTGCTGATGGGTATCGGCGGCGTCGAATATCACGGCCACACATGGGAATTGGGCCCTCGCAAGGCGAAGGAGATCCTGTTCACCGGGCGGGCGATGACCGCCGAAGAGGTGATGAGCACCGGCATGGTCAATCGGGTGGTGCCCCGCGACGAGCTGGATGCTGAGACCAGGGCCTTGGCCGAACAGATCGCCAAGATGCCGCCGTTCGCCTTGCGCCAGGCCAAGCGCGCCGTCAACCAGACGCTGGACGTGCAGGGTTTCTACGCGGCGATTCAATCCGTGTTCGACATCCATCAGACCGGACACGGAAACGCGTTGAGTGTCAGCGGGTGGCCGGTGCTGGTGAATCTTGATGAGATGAAGGCCAACATCAAGTAGGGCTTCTTTTCGCGAGCAGACGCAAACGTCCCCGTTTTGTCGGCGTGTCGGGTGCTTTTGCGTTCCCCAGCTTGCGCGTGGGCCCAGCTCGCGCTTACAGCTGGGCCAGTCGCGGTGCCGAACCGCGGGCCCGCAGCCCCGCCCCGGCCTTCCGCGTGAGTTCCCTTGAGCTGCCGAGCAATCCGTCGAGCACCAGCGACCGCTTCACGTGGTGGTGCAGATCGTGTTCGGCGGTGAAGCCGATACCGCCGAGCACCTGCTGACAATGTCGAGCCGCCGTGAGCGCGGCCTTGCCCGCTGCGGCCTTGGCCAGCAGCGCGGTCAGATCAGGGTTGTCGTCGCCGGGCAGGCTCAGCGTCGCTTCGGCGCCTTCGATGGCCACCAGCGTCTCGGCCAGCCGGTGCCGCACCGCCTGGAACGACGAAATCTGTTTGCCGAACTGCACCCGGTCCAGCGCATGCTGACGGGCCAGGGTCAACATCGCCCTGGCCGAACCGACCAGCCACCAGCCCACCGCCCGGCGGGCATCGCCCATCCGCATCAGCTCGCCGTCGGGCACCTGGCGCAGCGGCAGCCCACCCAGCGTCGAGTTGTCGCTGTTCTGACGTTCCCACACCACCCAGCCGCCGCCGGCGTACGGCATCGGCGGAGTGCCGCCGGGCAGACCACCGATGGTCTCCAACAGCACGTCGTTGAGAACCGAGGCGTGCGAACCTGTTTCGCCCAGCAGCCGGAACACCAGCGGTATCGCCAGATCTGGCATGTCGGCCAGCATGTCGGCCCAGCCCAGGTCGGCCAGCGCCGCGTCCAGCGCGGCGCCGGAGGTCGACAGCATGGTCTTGCGCAGTCCGTCTTCGAGTAACTGAAGCGATTCGGAATCCGGTGCTAGATCTGATTCGGAGTCCACGCCTATTCCTTCCCGAGGTCCAGCAGGCGACGCGCGATGATGTTGCGCTGCACTTCGGCGGTGCCGCCGTAGATGGTGGCCGCCCGCGAGTACAGGAACTCGGTGCGCCAGTCGGTGTTGTCGAGTTCGACGGCGCCCGGCAGCAGGTCGCGTGCGGTGTCGTAAAGCCGCTGTTCGGCGTTGGCCAGCAACACTTTGTCGATCGAGGTGTCGGGGCCGAGCTTGTGACCGTCCGCCAGCCGGTGCTGGGTCGCCCGCGACCGGCAGCGCAGCGTGTGCAGGGCCAGATACGCTTCACCCAGATCCGCGTCAACGGGCTGGCCGAGTCCTCCGATTTTGCCGACCTCACCGATCAGTGCGTCGAACCGCGAGTACAGATAGGCGATGCGCTGCCAGAAGCAGGTCGAGCGTTCGTACGGCAGCAGATCCATCGCAAGTCGCCAGCCGTCGCCGGGCTTGCCGAGCATCCGGCTCGCGTCGACCACCACGTCGTCGAAGTACACCTCACAGAACTCGTCGACATCATGCATGGTGCGCAACGGGCGCACGGTGATGCCCGGGGTGTCGAGATCGACGAAGAAGGCGGTGATCGCCTCGTGGTTGGGGGTATCCGCGTCGCCGGTTCGGGTCAGCAGGATGCAGCGGTGCGAGTACTGGGCGAAACTCGTCCACACCTTCTGGCCGTTGACGATCCACTCGTCGCCGCGCTGCACGGCACGCGTTGTCAGCGACGCCAGGTCACTGCCCGAGCCCGGCTCGGAAAACCCTTGGCACCACTGCTCTTCGCCGCTGAGCAGTCTCGGCACCATCTCGGCGGCCAGTTCAGCGGGCGCGTAGTCGATCATCGTCGGTGCCAGCACTTCGAGCATCGAGTACGGCCCCGGCTCGGCCAACCGGCGGCCCACCACCTCCTCGCCGACGATGGCCCGCAGTATCGCAGGACCGCCTAGCCCGCCGGCGTGCTCGGGCCAGCCATAGCGACCCCAGTCGGCGTCGTAGAGCGCCCGCTGCACCCGGGCGAACTGGCGCATGTGTCCCTGCAGCGAATGGTCGGCGGGCGGGGTCAGATCGTTGTCGTCGAGCCACGCCACCAACTGTGACCGGAACTCGGCTGTCGATGGGACCGTCATCCCGCCTCTGGCCTCCCGATCGCGTGTGGCCGACCCGAGTCGTGGTCTCCGCTGCGCCGGATGAACGTCATGGCACGCGTTTTCAACCGCCACCCGTCGTCGGTGCGCACATAGGTGTCGTTGTAGTACCCGATGCGCATGTCGTGCTTCGAGTGCTCGATGAAGCACAGCGGCTGTGTGCCCGTTGCGGTGTCCGGATTGTTCGGATCGAGGTTGACCAGCGACGTGCCGGTCATGAACAGACCCTTGGGCGCCGCGTCGACGAGTTCGGGGAAGCGGGCCAACGTGTAGGTCGAGCCGAACGCGCTGTACGTGCCGTCGGGGGTGAAAACACTGATCAGCCCGTCGATGTCACCCTGTGTAATGGTGACGGCGTATTTCGCGAGGAGCTGCTGGATCTCGACCAGATCTTCAGTTCGCGTTGACTGCATCATGTCGGAAGACCTTACCGCCCTTCATTACAAAATTGACCCTCTGTGTAACGGTAACATCCGCCAGCGGATCACCCGGCACGGCGATGATGTCGGCGAGGTAGCCCCCGGCGATGCGACCGAGATCGGGCTTGTTGATCAGATCCGCCGCGACGACGGTCGCCGCGCGCAGCACTGCCGCGGGGGGCATGCCCCACTCGACCAGTGTCACCAGTTCATCGGCGTTCTTGCCATGCGGGATCGCCGGTGCGTCGGTACCGACTGCGATCTTCACCCCCGCCTCGTAGGCGGCCTTGATCGACGTCCGCGCCTTCGGGAACATCTCGGCGGCCTTGTCCTGCAACTCCTTGGGGGCTTTGGACACGTCCATCGCCTCCGCCAGCCGCCTGGTGGTCACCAGGAACCGGTCGTTGTCGACGAGCATCTTGATGGCCTCGTCGTCCATGAGGAATCCGTGTTCGATGCAGTCGATGCCGCACTCGACGGCGTGCTTGACCGCCTCCGCGCCGTGCGTATGCGCGGCGACGCGCAGCCCGCGCCGGTGCGCCTCATCGACGATGACCCGCAACTCCTCATCCGAATAGTGTTGCGCACCTGCCTCTCCGGTCAGCGACATGACCCCACCGGAGCAGCACACCTTGATCAGCTGGGCGCCGTGTTTGATCTGGTACCGCACGGCCTTGCGGATCTCATCGACCCCGTTGGCGATGCCCTCCTCGACCGTCAGTTCCAGCACGCCCGGCATGAACGCCGCGAACATCGTCGGGTCGAGGTGCCCGCCCGTCGGGGTGATCGCGTGCCCGGCGGGGATCACCCGCGGCCCCTCGATCCACCCCGCGTCGATCGCCTTGCCCAGTGCGACGTCGAGCAGGTAACCGCCTGTCTTGACGAACAATCCGAGGTTGCGCACGGTGGTGAACCCGGCGCGCAGGGTGCGGCGGGCGTTGCCGACCGCACGCAGCACCCTGGTCGGGGGATCGTCCTGCACCTGGGACAGGACGGGATTCTCGCCCCGCCCGCCCATCAGCAGGTTGACCTCCATGTCCATCAGGCCGGGAAGCAGGATGGCGTCCCCGAGATCGATGACGTCACCTTCGACTGAGCCTCCGATTCCGACTATGCGATCACCGTCGACACGGACGATCCCCGGCCGGACGATCTCGCCGGCATCGACGTCGACTAGACCCGCTGCTTTGAGGGTCAGCACCGTCAGACCACCGGCTCCTTGATGCAAGTGATGTATGTGGCGCCACTGTCGAGAACGCGCGGCTGCTTCCACACCTCAACCGGGAACGACACGTTCACCAGCGACTGCATCATGTGGATGAGAGCCTTTGCGTCATCAGGCATTCCGTCCAGGGGGAACCTGGCGTCGCAGTAGGCCATGACCTCCTCGAGGCGAGGAAACGCGGTGTCGTAGAAGTCCTGCATTTCCGCCATGGTCGAGGCCAGCCGCTTCTGGTAGCGGTCCTCCTCGTCGGGCAGGCACCAGTCGGTGAACCGCTCGAGGTCGGCGAATTCCTCCGGCAACTTAGGCATTGATGGCGTCCTTCTCGCTGGCGGTCGACGTGGCATGGCCATTGGCCAAACCCTTTTCCTTCTTGTACGCATTCACGTAGTCCCACGCCGTCTTGTGCAGATGGCGAAGCAGAATCTCTTGGTCGCACAGCGGAAACTTTTGGACCACCCGCGTATTGATCATCGTCTGGGTGGCCTCCAGAGTGTTGGCGTCCTGGAACGCGTACTCCTTGAACGTGACCGCCGCTAGCTCGTGCGCGAGCCGCTCACGGGTGTTCGTCGCGGGAACGAAGTAGAGCGTGCACTCGAAGATGTGCTTGTCCACATCGGTGGGCCAATAGTGGTAGGTGAGGTACCAGCCCGGCGCCCAGAGCAACAGCGTGAAGTTCGGGAAGAACTCGAACGAGTCCTGGCCCCAGGAGTGGTGGCGCGAAGGGTTGACCGCCGGCGGCAGCTCGTCCGGCAGGATGCCCTTGATCTTCGGCCGGTCCCACGGTCCGAACAACCCGCTGTGCAGTACGCGTTCGATGGGCTTGACCATGTTCTCGTCCTTCGGTGGGCTCATACCGCCCCATGACGAGATCATCGAGTGACGGCCCTTGATGTCGTAGTGCAGAGCCTCAAAGCCGTACCCGGCCAGCTTTTGGGCTTCCTCCTTTACCGCTTGCTTCATGTGCAGGATCGGCGCGTGGTAGAACTCGACGAACGCGTCGATGAACAGCTTCCAGTTCGAGTTGACTTCAGCTCGGTAGGAATAGGTTTCGGTCATTTCATGGAAGGGATAGCCCTCCAGGCCCTTCGCGAAGTCGCCGAGATAGTCGGTGAGCGGTTCGGCGTCGTTGTCGAAGTTGATGAAGATGAAGCCCTCCCAAACCTCGCAGCGCACCGGAACCAGCCCGTAATCCGCCTTGTCGAGGTCGAAGAACTCGCCCTCCTGCTGAACGAAGGTCAGGTCGCCCTTCAGGGAGTAGCGCCAGGCGTGGTACTTGCAGGTGAACTGACGGCACGTGCCGGCCACCTCCTCGCCCGGATAGTCGTTCCACACCAGCTTGTTTCCGCGGTGGCGGCACATGTTGTAGAACGCCCGGACCTCGTTGTCGGTGTCCTTGACGATGATCACCGACGTTCCGGCGCCCGCCGACGGCATCTCTCGCGTGAAGTAGCTTCCCTTCTTGGGGAGCCGCTCCACCCGGCCGACGTTCAGCCAGCACTTCTTGAAGATGGCCTGCTGTTCGAGCTTCCACTGCTCCGGGTCGATCGAGTCGGTGTAATCGACCGGCGCAGTGCCGAGTTCCGGCCAGTTCTCAGTCCAACTGCCTGCCGCCGGCTTTGGGAAAAATGCCACGCTACTTACCTCTCCTGGTCTAGTTCTACGCCAAAGGTTTTCAAGGCCATCGCCACCGTGATGTAGCAGCCGATTGTGAAAACGAAGTCCATCCGCTGCCGCTGGTCGAAGCGTTCACCCAGCGCCGCCCACGTCGCATCGGACATTTCGTAGGAGTCCATCAGTTCGTCGACCCCGGCCAAGATCGTCCGGTCGAAGTCGTCAGCCGCCTCGCCGCGTTGCACGCCGGCGACGTCCTGTTCGGTGAGCCCCTCGTTCTTGCCCATCCTGACGTGCTGTACCCACTCGTATTCGGAGCCGGTGCGGTGTGCCACTCGAAGGATGGCGAGTTCGCGCTCTCGCGGCGGCAGCGTCGAGCGAAACAGCAGGTGGACGTTGAACCGCAGGAACTCCTTGAGCAATGCGGGGTGGTGGACGAAGGTCGAAAGGATGTTGCTCGCCTTGTCAGGGGTGCGGCGCTCCTTGGGGAGCATCACCGCGAGCGCCTCATCGACAGCGCCGTCCCACTCGTCCGCTGGCAGCGGGGCAAGTCGCACCGGCCGTCTCCTCTCACTCGCGAGAATCAGATTCTCATATTTCGCCAATAGGTTTCCACTTTTCCGGCAATTGGTCAATGCCAGAGGCCAGAAGCGCCGGTCACGACGGTGCCCGCCCTGAGCGCAACGGTGCTGCCAGATGCCCATGGGGTGGGTTTCGGACGTTGATTCTCGTACTATGAGAAGATAGTTTCCTCAGATAGAGAACAGCACTGCTCCATAGACGCCTCGACGTCGACGGAAGGAACAGGCATGAACAAAGAAGACATGATCCTGATCAGCGTTGACGATCACATCGTTGAGCCGCCGGACATGTTCAAGAACCATCTGCCGAAGAAGTATTTGGATGAGGCGCCGCGGTTGGTGCACAACCCGGACGGCAGCGACACGTGGCAGTTCCGTGATGTGGTGATCCCCAATGTGGCGCTCAACGCGGTGGCGGGTCGGCCGAAGGAGGAGTACGGGCTGGAGCCGCAGGGTCTTGATGAGATCCGGCCGGGCTGCTGGCAGGTCGACGAGCGGGTCAAGGATATGAATGCCGGCGGCATTCTGGGGTCGATCTGTTTCCCGTCGTTTCCGGGGTTCGCGGGTCGGTTGTTCGCCACCGAGGATGCGGAGTTTTCGCTGGCGTTGTTGCAGGCCTACAACGATTGGCATGTCGAGGAGTGGTGTGCGGCCTATCCGGCGCGGTTCATTCCGATGTGTCTGCCGGTGATCTGGGATGCCGAGGCCTGCGGCACGGAGGTGCGCCGCAACGCTGAGCGTGGGGTGCATGCGTTGACGTTCACCGAGAACCCGGCCGCGATGGGGTATCCGAGCTTTCACGACGATTACTGGACGCCGTTGTGGGAGGCCCTGGTGGATACCGACACGGTGATGAATGTGCACATCGGGTCCTCGGGCCGGTTGGCGATCACCGCCCCGGATGCCCCGATGGATGTGATGATCACCCTGCAGCCGATGAACATCGTGCAGGCGGCGGCGGATCTGTTGTGGTCCAAGCCGATCAAGAAGTACCCCGACCTCAAGATCGCCTTGAGTGAGGGTGGGACGGGGTGGATTCCGTACTTCCTGGAGCGCGCGGATCGCACCTATGAGATGCACTCGACGTGGACCGGTCAGGACTTCAAGGGCAAGAAGCCCTCGGAGGTGTTCCGGGAGCACTTCTTGACCTGTTTCATCTCCGATCATGTGGGGGTGGCGCTGCGCAATGAGATCGGTATCGACAACATCTGTTGGGAGGCCGATTACCCGCACTCCGACAGCATGTGGCCGGGTGCCCCCGAGCAGCTCCATGAGGTGTTGACCAAGAACAACGTGCCCGATGACGAGGTCAACAAGATGACCTTCGAGAACGCCATGCGCTGGTATCACTGGGACCCGTTTGGCCACATCCCCCGCGAACAGGCCACCGTCGGCGCCCTGCGCAAAGCCGCCGAAGGCCACGACGTCTCCATCCGGGCCCTGTCCCACAAGGAGAAGACGGGCGCGACCTTCGCCGATTTCGCCGCGAACGCCAAGGAGCTGACCGGCAATACGGACTGAGTCGTAGTTTCAAGTGTCAAGTGCGCCGGTGCGGACGGACCGTGAACGCACCGGCGCACTGGTTTTTGTGCGGGATCGATAAGAGGAGAGTCATCGTGCCCGGGATGAGCTTTGAGCTGACCGAGGATCAGGAGCTGATCCGTAAGTCCGTCGCCGAGTTGGCGGGCAAGTTCGACGACCACTACTGGATGGAGAAGGACCAGGCGCACGAATTCCCCCAGGAGTTCTACGACGCCATCGCCAAGGGCGGCTGGCTCGGCATGACCATCCCGGAGGAGTACGGCGGCCACGGGTTGGGAATCACCGAAGCGACACTGTTGCTCGAGGAGGTCGCCCGGTCCGGGGCGGCGATGAACGGCGCCAGCGCCATCCACCTTTCGATCTTCGGCATGCAGCCGGTGGTCAAACACGGCTCCGACGAACTCAAGAAGGCGACGCTGCCCCGCATCGTCAACGGTGATCTGCATGTGTGCTTCGGCGTCACCGAACCCGGTGCAGGCCTTGATACCTCGCGCATCACCACCTTCGCCAAGCGTGAGGGCGATAACTACCGCGTCAACGGCCGAAAGGTATGGATCTCCAAGGCATTGGAGTCGGAGAAGATCCTGCTGCTGACGCGGACCACTCCTTACGACGAGGTCACCAAGAAGACCGACGGCATGACCTTGTTTCTGACCGATCTCGACCGCGACCACGTCGACATCCGGCCGATCAACAAGATGGGTCGAAACGCGGTCAGCTCCAACGAGGTGTTCATCGACGACCTCATCGTGCCCGTCGAGGACCGAGTCGGCGAGGAGGGCAAGGGCTTCAAGTACATCCTCGACGGGCTCAATCCCGAACGCATGCTGATCGCCGCCGAGGCGTTGGGCATCGGGCGTGTCGCGCTGGAGAAGGCCGTCAGGTATGGCAACGAACGCGTCGTGTTCAACCGCCCGATCGGGATGAATCAAGGGCTGCAGTTCCCACTGGCGGACTCGCTGGCCCGACTGGACGCCGCCGAACTGGTGCTGCGCAAGGCGACCTGGCTCTACGACAACGGCAAACCCTGTGGCCGCGAAGCGAATACGGCCAAGTATCTGTGCGCCGACGCCGGCTTCGGCGCCGCCGACCGCGCCCTGCAACTCCACGGTGGCATGGGCTACTCCGAGGAGTACAACGTGTCGCGGTACTTCCGCGAATCGCGACTGATGAAGATCGCGCCGGTGAGCCAGGAGATGATCCTGAACTTCCTCGGCGAACACGTGCTCGGAATGCCGAGGAGCTACTGATGACCAACTATTTCGACCTGACCGGCCGTTCGGCCCTCGTGACGGGTGCCGCGGGCGGCATCGGCTCCGCGGTCGCCGCGGCGCTGGCGGATGCGGGTGCGGCCGTGCTCGTTACCGACGTCGACAAGGACGCTGCCGCCGCTGTGGCCGAACGGATTTCGGATGCCGGTGGCCGGACTGAGTCGGCGGCGTTGGACGTGTCGGATCGCGACTCTGCTGATGCGGCGGCAGCGCAGGCGGCCGCGCTGGCCGATGGGGCGCTGCATATCGTGATCAACAACGCGGGTGTGACCAAGCCTGCGATGTTCGAGAAGACCACGCAGGAGACGTTCCGGCTGCTGTTCGACATTCACGTGATGGGCGCGTTCAACGTCACGCAGGCGGCGCTGCCCTACATTCCGACCGACGGCACCGGTCGGATCGTCAACGTGACGTCGGCGGCGGGCCTGACCGGCACCCTCGGTCAGGTCAACTACTCGGCGGCCAAGGCAGGCATCATCGGCTTCACCAAATCGCTGGCTCGCGAACTGGCCACCAAGAACATCATGGTCAACGCGCTGGCCCCGCTGGCGGCCACGCCGATGACCGAAACCATCCGCACCAACGAGAAATTCGCGGCCAACATGATGAACCGCATCCCGATGAAGCGTTGGGCGGAGCCGTCGGAGATCGCAGGGGCGTTCGTGTTCATGGCGTCCAATGCCGCGTCGTACATCACCGGCCAGGTGCTGCCGGTCGACGGCGGCATGGTGATGTAATGTCACCCTCCGCGGGTGCGGCACCGCTCACCGGTGTCACGGTCGTCGCGATGGAACAGGCCGTCGCCGCGCCGATTTGCACCCGTGTGCTCGCCGACTTCGGCGCCCGCATCATCAAGGTGGAGAACCCCAAGGGCGGCGACTTCGCGCGCGACTACGACGATGTCGTCAACGGCCCCGGCGGCCTGGCCGCACACTTCGTGTGGTGCAACCGCGGCAAGGAGTCGGTGACCCTCAACACGAAATCACCGGCGGGCATGGACATCCTGCACCAGTTGCTGGACCGAGCCGACGCGTTCGTATCGAACCTCGCACCGGGCTCGACGGCCCGAATGGGCATCGCCGCCGCAGATCTCGCGCGACGCCATCCCACCGTCATCCCTGTCGAGATCGACGGGTACGGACCCGGCGGTCCCATCTCACACAAGCGCGCGTACGACCTTCTGGTACAGGCAGAATCAGGATCATGCGCTGTCACCGGCTACCCGGGCATGCCGGCGAAGCCCGGGCCCGCTATGGCCGACTTCACCACGGGGCTTTACGCCGCGATATCGATCCTGGCGCTGTTGGTCGCGCGGGGTAGAGGTTCGGACGAGGCTCCGGCGCCCGCCGTGGAATTGAGCCTGTTCGACGTGATGACCGACGTCATGGGTTACGCACTCACATACACCCAACATTCCGGCATCGACCAGGAGCCGTTGGGCGTCGGATCGCCCGCGGTCGCGCCGTACGGCGCGTTTCCGACACGCGACGGCCAGACCGTCGTGCTCGGAACCACCAACGACCGCGAATGGCAGCGGGTGGCCCGCGAGATCATCGACCGCCCCGATCTGGCGGACGACCCGCGGTTTGCCACCAACCCCGACCGGTGCAGACATCGAGCCATCCTCGACGAGGCCATCGGATCCTGGTGCGCGCAGCATGATCTCGCAGAGATCCAGAAGGTCGCGGACGACGCCGGAATCGGTAATTCGCGCTACAACCTGCCGAGCGAGGTGGTGGTCCATCCGCAGCTGACCGCGCGCGACCGGTGGCGCACCGTGGGCACCTCCAAGGGGGACATTCAGGCATTGCGACCTCCGCCGGTGATCAGCGGATTCGAACAGCCGATGGGTGCGGTGCCCGGGCTCGGCGAGCACACCGACGCGGTCCTCGCGGAACTGGGGTTGACTGCAGAGGAGATCGGCCGGCTGCGCGCCGACGAAGTGATCGGACCTGCGCAGCCATGAGCGAATCGCAGGTGCTGTTGTCGGAGGACAGCGGCGGCGTCCGGACCCTGACCCTCAACCGGCCCGACCGCAGGAACGCGATCAACCGGCAGCTGTGGGAGGCGCTGGCGAACGCGCTACGCGCCGCGGCGCGCGATACCGAGTTGCGAGCGTTGGTGATCAACGGTGCCGGCGGCTCGTTCTGCTCCGGTGCGGACATCACCACACCAGAAGACATCCACCCGAGACACAAGTTGCGCAGGCTCACAGACGTCGCTCTCGCGCTGCACGAACTGACGGTGCCCACGATCGCGAAGGTGACCGGGGTGGCCGTGGGTGCGGGCTGGAACCTCGCTCTCGGTTGCGACTTCGTCGTGGCCACGCCCGAATCCCGGTTCTGCCAGATCTTCTCCAAACGCGGCCTGTCTGTGGACCTCGGCGGTTCATGGCTGTTGCCCAAGCTCGTCGGCCTGCAACAGGCCAAGCGGCTGGTGTTACTCGCGGACATGATCGACGCCGACGAGGCCAGGACGCTGGGGCTGGTCACCTGGGTCAAGGCGGCCGACGAGATCGACGCGTTCGTCACCGAACTTGCGGCTCGGCTGGCCGCAGGGCCGCCCGTCGCCCTGGCGCAGAGCAAGGCGCTGCTCAACGACGGCGCCAATGCGACACTGCGCGAGGCGCTCGCAAACGAGGCCCGCGCGCAACCGGGCAATTTCGCCACCGCAGACTCTATGGAGGCGTACGCGGCGTTCGCCGAGAAGCGAGACGCGGCGTTCACTGGACGATGGGCTGTACCACCCAGATCGGAGTAACAAGATGCGTGAAACCGTAATCGTCGAGGCGGTGCGCACGCCGGTCGGCAAACGCAACGGCGGACTGTCCGACATGCACGCCGCCGATCTTTCGGCGATCGTGCTCAACGCGCTGGTGGAGCGCGCGGGCATCGATCCGGAGATCGTCGACGACGTGGTCTGGGGCTGCGTCTCGCAGGTCGGCGACCAGTCGAGCAATATCGGCCGTTACTCGGTGCTGGCCGCCGGCTGGCCCGAGACCATCCCTGGCACCACCATCAACCGGGCCTGCGGGTCGAGCCAGCAGGCGCTGGACTTCGCCGTGCAGGCCGTGATGTCCGGCCAACAGGACGTCGTCGTGGCGGGCGGTGTCGAGGTGATGAGCCGGGTGCCGCTGGGTTCGGCGCGGGCGACGGGCATGCCGTACGGGCCGAAAGTGCTTGCCCGATATGCGGATTTCTCGTTCAACCAGGGCATCTCCGCGGAACTGATCGCACAGAAGTGGGGATTTTCGCGGACCCGCCTCGACGAGTACTCCGCGCGCTCACACGAACTCGCGGCCACGGCGCAGGACGACGGCGCGTTCGAGACGCAGATCATGCCCGTGTTCACCGACGCCGAGCCGGTGGTGGCCGACGAGGGCATCCGTCGCGGAACGACCGTCGAGAAGCTCGCCGGTCTGAAACCGGCGTTCAAGGAGGACGGCGTCATCCACGCTGGCAACTCCTCGCAGATCTCCGACGGCGCGGCGGCACTGCTGGTGATGACGGCCGAGAACGCGGTCGCGATGGGCTTGACGCCGATGGTCCGATACCGCGCAGGCGCTGTGACCGGGGCCGACCCGGTGCTGATGCTGACCGGTCCGATCCCCGCTACCGAGAAGGTGCTGCACAAGGCGGGTGTCGGCTTGGACGAGGTCGGCGTGTTCGAGGTCAACGAGGCGTTCGCGCCGGTGCCGCTGGCGTGGCTGGCCGAAACCGGCGCCGACGAAGACAAACTCAACCCGCTGGGCGGGGCGATCGCACTCGGACACCCGCTCGGCGCGTCGGGCGCGGTCCTGATGACGCGCATGATCAATCACATGCGCGACAACGGGATTCGCTACGGCCTGCAGACCATGTGCGAGGGCGGCGGCACGGCCAACGCCACGCTGGTCGAACTCATCGCATAGATAAGGAGATCGGATGCGTCGCGATCTGTTCACCGAAGACCACGAAGCGTTCCGCGAACTCGCCCGCGACTTCGTCGAGAAGGAGGTGGTTCCGCACTATCCCGAGTGGGAGAAGGGCGGACGGATGCCCCGCGACGTCTTCAAGCAGATGGGTGCGCTCGGCATGCTCGGAATGGCCATCCCGGAGGAGTACGGCGGTGGCGGCGTGCCCGACTACCGCTACAACGTAGTGCTCCAGGAGGAGGCGGCGCGGGCACTGGTCACGCTGTCAACCGTGCGCACCCAGCTCGAGGTGATCCTGCCGTACTTCCTGCACTACGCGAACGAGGAGCAGCGCAAACGGTGGTTTCCGGGCCTGGCGGCCGGCACCCTGCTGACCGCCATTGCGATGACAGAGCCCGGCACCGGGTCCGACCTGGCGGGCATGCGCACCACCGCGGTGCGCGACGGGGACGACTGGATCATCAACGGCGCCAAGACCTTCATCACCGGCGGCATGCAGGCCGACCTGGTGATCGTGGTCGCCCGCACGGCTACCGATCCGGACAACCGCCGCAAGGGTTTGACGCTGTTCGTCGTCGAGGACGGCATGCACGGCTTCACCCGGGGCCGTGAGCTGGAGAAGATGGGCTGCAAGGTGCAGGACACCGCTGAGTTGTCGTTCGTCGACGTCCGCGTCCCCAACGCCAACGTGCTGGGCGACGAGGGTGAGGCGTTCGGCTACCTCGGCCACAACCTCCCGCAAGAGCGGCTCACCGTCGCCGTCGGGTCGGTGTCGCAGGCCAGATCGGCGATCGCCGCCACGATCGAGTACACAAAGAGCCGCAAGGCGTTCGGCACCCCGGTTGCGTCGTTCCAGAACACCAAGTTCGAGCTCGCCGCGTGCTCGACGGAGGTGGAAGCCGCCCAGGCGATGCTGGACCGCGCGGTGGTGCTGCATGTCGATGGCGAGCTGACGGCGGCCGACGCCGCGCGGGTGAAGCTGTTCTGTACCGAGATGCAACAGCGTGTGGTGGATCGCTGCCTACAGCTGTTCGGCGGGTACGGCTACATGATGGAATACCCCATCGCCCGGTTGTACACGGACGCCAGGGTGGCCCGGATCTACGCGGGCACCAGTGAGGTGATGAAGGTGATCATCGCCAAGTCGCTGGGTCTTTGAGCATGAGCGACGAGTCGGCGCCGACCAACATCCCGAGTGGTATCTGAACCTTCGCGCGGCCCCCCGAGATCGACTTCCAGATTGCCACCCAAGCCTTCCGGGCAACATGGCGTGAGCCCGAAGGCGAAGAGCGGCACAAGGTCTGGGACTTCATGGTGCGTGCCCACCCGCCGGTAGCGCCGAAACTGCATTCCAGCAGGCCTTCACTCGCACTTTCCCTGCGCGGATGCAGTCTCGCGTAGTCGGTTAGCTGCGGGCGATGTTCTCGACGATGATCTCGCAGGCCGCCTCGTAGAACGCACTGATCAGCGTCGAGAACGACAGCTCGAACGGATAGATCATGTGGACCTCCAACGGATCCGGCTTCCAGTCCGGCAGCACCGGCACCAGGGTGCCGTCGCGCAGTTCCTCGGTGCAGATGATCTGGGTGGGCATGGCGCCGATGCCGAGTCCCTGCAGAATGTACTGCTTGCACACCTGAAAGTTGTTGGCGCGGGCCCGCACCTGTGGCGCCAGCTCGTAGCGCCGCTTGTTCTTCGCCACCGCGAGCCTGCGCCGGCCCAAGAAGCCGAAATCGATGAAGGGCAAGCTGTCCAATTGCGCCGGATCGGTGACCGGTTTCGCCAGCCGGTGGACGAAATGCGCTGACGCGCATAGGAAGAGCTCGAGGTCGAATACCTTCCGCGCGATCAGCGTCGAATCTTGTAATGGCCCGGTCCCGAAGACTACGTCGAACCCGTCTCTGACCGGGTCGACCATGTTGTCCACCAGGCGAATATCCAATTGCGAGTGGGGATAGCGCTGGAGGAACGTGGCGCCGACCCGGGAAGCGTAGTCGATGCCGACGAAGACCGGGATGGCGACCCGAAGCTCGCCCTGCGGTTCCTGTCTACTGCCCTCCACCAATGCGCGCACACCGTTGGCCTCGGCCAGGATGTTGACGGCGTGGTCGTAAACCTTCTCGCCGAGGTCGGTGACGGTGAGCTGGTGGGTGTTCTTGCGAAGCAGCTTGATGCCGAGGTCGGCCTCGAGCTTGGTGAGCTTGCGGCTGACGGTGGATTTGGGCATCCCGAGCAATGCCGCCGCTTTCGAAAGGCTGCGACATTCCACCACCTTGCCGAATACCAGCAGGGCGTCGACGTCGAAGGGCAGGTTCTGTTCCATGATTGGTGTTCCAAATATGCAACAGGGTGTTGCGGTTTTGCGGCTGTTTTGACCATTTTCGCGCTGTTAGCGTCGGCGCGGAGGAGGGCCTCATGAGTCACAACAGCCTGGTGACAAAGCCCGCGGGTGGACATTGGACGGATGCGTATCCCGAATTGGGCCGCGGCCCGGTCTCACTCGAGGATTGCGTATCGCCGGAGTTCTACGAAAAAGAGCGCGAGCACGTTTTCAAGAAAACCTGGCTCTACGTCGGCCGGGTGGAGCGAGTGCCGAAGTCGGGCAGCTACTTCACGCGGGAGCTGAGGTTCCTCAACACTTCGGTCATCATCGTGCGCGGCAAGGACTCGGGGAATGAACCTGTGATCCGCGCCTTCCACAACATCTGCCCGCACCGCGGAAACAAGATGCTGTGGGAGGATGATCCGTTCCAAGAGGTGTCTGGCCGCGCCCCGTTGCTGTACTGCCGCTTCCACGGCTGGCGCTACAAGCTGGATGGCTCGTTGCATTCGGCCACCCGCAAGGATCTGCTTCTGGACTTCGACGCCGACAGCTGCCGAGTGCCTGCGATTCAATGCGAGGTGTGGGAAGGCTTCATCTTCATCAACCTGAACCCCGACAACACCGAGCCGCTGCGCTCCTTCCTCGGTGAGCTGGCGCACGGCATCGAGGGCTATCCGTTTGCGGGGCCGCACCAGGTCTACCGGTTCAAGACCGAATTGCAGTGCAACTGGAAGATTTTCGTCGACAGCTTCGCCGAGAGCTACCACGGGCCGTATCTACATGCCTCCTCCTTCGGCACCCTTACCGCCGAGGCCAAGGAGGCACTGGATAAGCCCAATCCGTTCACGGACGCCTTGGCCTATCAGCTCAAAGGGCCGCATCGGATGTTCTCGTTCTCCGGTGAGCCGTCGCAGAAGACCCCGTATTCCAAGCCGATCGAATGCGTGATGGAGGCCAGCGCGGCCGGCCCATGGAACAAGCGCGTCGATCGAGGTCCGATGCCTCAAGGGCTCAACCCCACCCGGTCGGAGAAGTACGGCTTCGACTCGTTCCAGTTCTTCCCGAACTTCGTGCTGATCTTCGGCTCGTCGGGCTTTTCCACTCACGTGCACTGGCCGACGGGACCGCACTCACACATCTTCGAAGTCGAGATGTTCTATCAGCCCCCGAAGACTCACAAGGAGCGGCTCGGCCAGGAGCTGACGGTGACGTTCCTCAACGACATCATTCTGGAGGACGCCAGCCCGTCCGAAGGTCTGCAGGCGATGCTGAACAGCGGTGCGCTCACGCATTTCACGATGAATGACGAGGAGATCCTGTTGCGCCACCTACACAAAACGGTGGCCGACTACGTCGAGGCGGGTGACGCAGGCCGATGAAGGGGACTCTGCCACCTGAATTTTCGCGACTCGAGCACTTGGTGCCCGAATGGGCGATCGAGGATGGGCACCAGCGCTATGTGAAACGCGTGGACAGTTCCATGGCCGAGATCCAGGCGTTCTACGACGAGGTGTTTCCCATCGCTGAGGAGGCGGTCGCCTACATCGACAAGTTCGACTACTCCGAACCCCTGCCCGACGACGTCGCGAACCTACGCAACCTGCTCTACTCGCTGATCACCGTGTCACTGGCGGTCGAGCTGTGGAAGCAGCCGCGGGT
The DNA here is from genome assembly GCA_963698965.1 of uncultured Actinomycetota bacterium. Taxonomy (GTDB): domain Bacteria; phylum Actinomycetota; class Actinomycetes; order Mycobacteriales; family Mycobacteriaceae; genus Mycobacterium. The sequence goes on along the minus strand of CAVOSY010000008.1, from coordinate 278,729 downwards.
AAAGCACTCCGCCAACACCATTCTCACGAGAGTGAGCTGATTCGACATGGGACTTACCTCGGCACAACTCGACGTCGTCGATCTCACCCCGGGGATCGGCAGCGAGATCAGAACCGACATCGACACACTGCTCAGCGGCGGGGAAGCCGAACGGATCCGCGCGATCCTGGAGCAGCGGGGCGTGGTGTTCTTCCGCGGGCTGGAGATCAGCGATGAGCAACAGGTCGCCATCGCCAAGACCCTCGGCAACATCGTCAAGAACGAGGGTGAGGACGGCATCTACAAGATCTCGCTCGACAAGAACGTCAATCAGCGTGCCGAGTACCTGAAGGGCTCGTTGTTCTGGCACTTTGACGGGTCGTTACAGCCCTATCCGAATCTCGCCACCCTGCTGCGCGCGATGAAACTGTCGGAGACAGGGGGAGATACCGAATTCTGCAACACCTATGCGGCATACGACGACCTGCCGGAGGCCGACAAAGAACTCATCGCCGACCTTCGGGTGGTGCACAGTGCCGAGCGGTCGCAGTACTACGTGACACCCGAAATGAGCTACGAGGAAATCACCTTCTGGCAGAAGTCCCCGACGAAGGCCTGCCCGATGGTGTGGACCCACCAATCCGGGCGCAAGTCACTGCTGCTCGGCGCGACCGCCGATTACGTCATCGGGCTGCCGGTGGAGGAAAGCCGCGCATTGCTTGCCCGCCTTCGCGATTGGGCCACACAACCGCAGTACGTCTATCGGCACCAGTGGCAACTCGGCGACCTGCTCATCTGGGACAACACCGGCACCATGCACCGCGCGCTGCCCTACGCGGTCGACAGCGGCCGCCTCATGCACCGCACCATTCTGGCGGGCGAGGAGCCCCTCCAGTGAAACTCGGCATCACGACGCCGGTCGTCACCAACGTCGCCGGTGGCGCCTTGACGTGGGAGAAGGACGCCTCCATCGAAGACATCGGCCGTGTCGCAGAAACGGCCGACCGACTCGGCTACCACCACCTCACGTGCAGCGAGCACATCGGTCTGCCCTCTTCCGAAAGCGCACGCCGCGGCACCCGATACTGGGATCCGCTCGCGACGTTTGGCTATGTCGCCGCCCGCACCGCCCGGATCCGGCTCGCCACGATGACGCTCGTGCTCGGATATCACCATCCGCTTGCCATCGTGAAGCGTTACGGCACTTTGGATCACATCAGCGGCGGCCGGGTGATCCTCGGGCTGGGCGTCGGGTCTCTCAAAGAGGAGTTCGACCTGCTGGGTGCGCCCTTCGAGGATCGAGGTGCGCGCGGCGACGATGCGTTGCGGGCACTGCGGGCAGCCTTGCCGACGAATCAACCGTCGTACCAGGGCGAGTACTACTCATTTGACGGGCTCACCGTCGATCCCTGCGCCTTACAGCCGCACATGCCGTTCTGGATCGGCGGACGCACCAAACGCTCGTTGCGCCGAGCCGTGACGTTGGCCGACGGCTGGTGCCCCTTCTACGTCTCGATCGACACCGCTGCGGAGTGGCTGAAATCCTTTGACGTGCCACCCGGTTTCGAGGTGGTCATGCCCGCGGAGCATTCGCTCGACCCGGTTGGCGAACCGGCGGCGACCAAGGACACGCTCGAGACGATGGCCGCAGGCGGCACGACGACATTGTCTGCGCGCTTCGTCCATCACTCGCTCGAGCATTACCTCGAACAGCTCCACGCGCTCGCAGAACTGCATGGTCACCCCGAGGGCAACAAAGTGCTATTGCCAGGACAAACGCGCTGACCTGCGGAGTGATGACTCGCTAAACCAATTTTCGCTGAGACCCTTGTCACACGCCGCAAACCTACCTACTGTGTGTTCACTAGGTTGGTTGAACGAAGGAGTTCAGTGTCCGCGCCAAGGCCCTATGCCTCGCTTCTCGCCAAAGGCGAGGACCGCAGGCAGCGGATTCTGGCCGTTGCCGAGCGGCTGCTGGCACGCAACGGCTGGCGCAACACCTCCCTGGCGCAGATCGCCAAGGAGGCCGGGGTGACACCCGCCGGGCTGCTGCATCACTTCGAGTCCAAGGAGCAGTTGCTCAACGCGGTGCTCGACGCCCGCGACGCCGACGACGAGATCCACGCAGACTATCTCTCCGGCGACCTCATCACCGAACTGTCTCGTGTGCCCGAGCGGTTCGACCGCGCCCCCGAACTCATCGGCACCTTCACGGTGCTTCTCGTAGAGAACATCGCGCCCGACGCCCCACTGCACGACCGCCTGCACAAGCGGTATCGCGACGCCGTCGACATCATCGCCAAGATCATCAAACGCGGTCAGAGCGACGGCCAGTTCCGCCCCGATTTCGACGCGGCCGGCAAGGCCGTGGAGATACTCGCCTTCATCAACGGAATGGAGACCCTATGGTTACTCGATCGTTCACTCCCGCTGACCGAGGTGTTCAAGGGGTACGCCGAGTCGCTGGGTCGCGAGCTGGCGCCCAGGAGCTCGACATGAGGTACCGGCTGGACGTGGTTGCGCCCACCGTGCTGGACGCGGTGAAGTTCGCAGGCGGCTGGATCTACGACCGAGTGATGGCCGGTTGGGACGTCACCGTCCTGATCGGCACGGACGAGGACGTCCGGCCTCTCGAGATTCTCGGCGCCGAGGTGCGCGATCTCGAAACAGTGCTGGAGTCGTGGGAGGACCGCGCGCATCCGCAGACCGTTGCGGTTGCCGCCGATCTGTTCGACAGCGATTCGCGGGTGCGCCAACACGTCCTCAGCGCGCTCGAGCAGGGGGCGACCGAGGTGACGCTCTGGGGCGAGCCGCTCCCCGCCGAGCTCGACGAGAGCGTCGATTCCGCGCAGCACCATTTGAGCGCGGCCGCAAGGGCTTTCAAGACGCAGGCGCTCGCCGCCGCGAACGATTCGGAGGCCGCCGCGGTCGGTCACAGCGAGACGTTCCGCTGCGGGATGATGGCGTCGGTAGCCGCGGACCTGATCCCGGCGAGTTAGTTATTTTGCGCGAGCAGACGCAGAAACGTACGCGCAAGCCCTTCGGAGCACGTTTCTGCGTCTGCTCGCGCTATGAAGTCATGTCGATCAGGACCTTGCCCACCGCGCGGCCGTCGGCAACATGCCGTAGCGCTGCCGCAGTCTCGCTCAGCGGATAAACGGCGCAAATGTGCGGGCGGACACGGCCGCTGACGAGATGCTCCCGTAATTCGTTCTCGTTGCGGGTGAATTCCTTTGGCGGCACATCCTGAAACTGGAACCCGAGGACGTGCACGCCCTTCACAAGGATCAGGTTGAGCGGGATACGCGGGATGACACCGGACGCGAAGCCGACGGTGACGAACCGCCCGCCGCGGCCCAGCGACCGCAACGCGGGCTCGGACAGCTCACCGCCGACCGGGTCGATGACGACATCGGCTCCGCCGGGCAGGGCGTCCTTCAGCGCTGCACGCAGCTCAGTCGTCTTGTGGTTGATGAAGTGCTTGGCGCCGTAACCCGCTGCCACATCGAGCTTTTCGGCCGAGGATGCGACGGCCGTGACCGAGGCGCCCAGCTGCACGCCGAGCTGAACCGCCGCCAGTCCGACGCCTCCGCCGGCACCGAGCACGATCAGCTCGTCGCCCTCCTGGACGTGGGCCATGGACCGCAGCGTGTGGTAGGCCGTCCGGTACGCGACGCCGAACGCCGCGGCGGTGGGCTCGTCGATGCCGTCGGGGATCCGCATGAGCCCGGCGGTGGGCGCCACGACCTCCTCGGCGAAGGCGCCATAGAGTCCCGTGCCAGTGACCTGGTCGCCGACGGCGAAACCCTCTGTGCCCTCACCGGTTTCGACGATCACACCGGCGAACTCACTTCCCGGCACGAAGGGGGGCGGCACGCTGATCTGATACTCGTTGGCGATCAGCAGCACATCGGGGAAGTTCACCGCCGCCGCGCCGACCTTGACACGAACCTGCCCCGGCGCGACGGTCGGCGACGGCTTGTCCTCGACGCGGACGACATCCGGCGGCCCGTACGCCGGGCAGACCGCGGCCCTCATCCCCGATAGTCGCTGGATTCGGCGAGGTCGGCGGCCGACCGCATCAGTTGCGTGATGACGGGGCCGTACGCCAGCAGCTTCTCGTCATCGCCTGCACGCTGGAAACCCTGCTCCAGCACGATCGCCAACTTCCACTTGGCCAGCACCAGGTAGTAGTCCAGGTCGTCCACTTGGCGACCCGACACTTCGGCGTAATGGGCGACAACCGCGTCACGCGACGGCATGCCGCGCATGTCGACGTAGCTCATCTCGCTGGAAGAATTGCCGGCTCCATCGCCACCGGGCCACGATTGCACCATCCAACCGAGATCCAGCTTCGGGTCGCCGACCGTGCCCATCTCCCAGTCGACGATGGCTGCCAATTGCGCTGGGGCGCCGTGCTTGTACATGACGTTAGCGAACTGATAGTCGCCGTGCATCAGCCCGGGAATGTAGTCGAGCGGCTTGTGCGCCCGCAGCCAGTGCGTGGCCACGTCCAGGCCAGGCAGCTCGCGCTTCTTGATCCGTTCGAGGAAGCCGATCCACCTGTCGACCTGGCGCTCGTGGAAGCCCTCCGGGCGACCGAGATCCTGCAGTCCCTTCGCCTGCCAGTCGACCTTGGACAGCAACGCAATGCCCTCGGCCAGCTGGTAACTCAGCCCGGGACGGCTGCTGGGGTCGCTGTCGAACGGCTCGGGCCACTTACCGTGCTGATCCATGGGCGACCAGCCGTCGACGAACCCCATCAGATAGAACGGCCTTCCGAGCACGGACGCGTCCGGGCACACCCCGACCGCCTTCGTATGCGGCACGTCGGTGCCGTCGAGCGCCTCGATGATCCGCCATTCGCGCAGGATGCCCTTGTCGCGGTCCGGGGGAGCGCCGGGCGGTGGCATCCGCAGCACGCAGCTTTCTTCGCCGCGGCGCAGCTCGTAGATCACGTTCTGCGTTCCGCCGGACAGGAACCGCGCCTCCAGCGGCTCACCTTTGCCCGGCAGCGCCTCGCCATCCATCCAATCGGCAAGGTGTGCAACGGCTATATCGCTCACAGATTCCCCACTTCGCTTTCGAGGTAGTCGGCGTACTTGGCCCTGGCCGCTTCGCGTTTGCGCGGTGTCCACTCGGTGGGCCAGGTGTCATCGGTGGCCTGATAGTTCCGCAGCACCTGCTTGGCGACGGTTGTCTTGTGCACCTCGGTGGGGCCGTCAGCCAGCCCCATCACCGCAGCCCCGGTGACCATCGCCATGAACGGCATCTCATCGGTGACGCCGAGCGCGCCGTGCACTTGCATTGCCCGCCAGGCGATGTCGTGCAGCACGGTCGGCATGACCACCTTCACCGCGGCGATGTCCTTGCGCACCTTCTTGTAGTCGTTGTACTTGTCGATCTCCCACGCGGTGTAGAGCACCATCAACCGGAACTGCAGCAGCTGCGCGTACGAATCTGCGATGTAGCCCTGCACGAACTGTTTGTCCGACAACCGGCTGCCCTGAGTCTCGCGGCTCAACGCGCGTTCACACATCATGTCCAGCGCCTTGCGTGACAGGCCGATCGTGCGCATCGCGTGGTGAATTCGCCCGCCGCCCAACCTCGTCTGCGCGATCACGAACGCCTGGCCCTCGCCGCCGAGCAGCGCCTCGCCAGGTACCCGCACGTTGTCGTAGTGGATCAGCGCGTGTGAGCCCTCGTTCTCACCCTCGCCGTGCAGGCCGATGTTGCGGACGATGTTGACGCCCCGGGTGTCGGCGGGCACCAGGAACATCGACATGCCCTGGTAGGCGCTTACGTCGGGGTTGGTCACCACCATGACAATCAGGAATGACGCGGTTTTGGCGTTGGAAGAGAAGAACTTCCAGCCGTTGATCACCCAATCGTCGCCGTCGCGAACGGCGCTGGTCTTGAACAGCGTCGGATCAGCGCCGGCGTGCGGCTCGGTCATCGAGTAGCAGGAAAACAACTCGCCGTCGAGCAGCGGACGCAGATACTTCTGCTTCTGTTCGTCGGTGCCGTAATGGGCGAGGATTTCGGCGTTGCCGGTGTCGGGCGCCTGACAGCCGAAGACGATCGGCGCCCACTGCGAGCGGCCCAGGATCTCGTTCAGTAGCGCGAGCTTGAGCTGGCCGTATCCCTGTCCACCCAGCTCGGGCCCCAGATGGGTGGCCCACAATCCCTTTCGGCGTACCTCTTCCTTCAGCGGGTCGATCACCTTGCGCCGCTTGTCATCCAGCGGAACGAACTGCAGGTGGGGAAACGCCAGGTCGAGCGGCTCGACCTCCTCGCGGACGAACTCGTCCGCCCAGTCGAGCAGCTTCTGGTACTCCGGATCGGTCTCGAAATCCCACGCCATCTCCGGCTCCTCTCAGTTGAACGTGACGACGACCTTGTCGGCGGCGCCGGGTGTCGAGGCGGTCTTCAGCGCCTCCACGACGTCGTCGAAGGGGATCGTGTGGCTGACGATCACCGCGTATCTCTCCCAGTTGGCGATCAGATCCTTGGTGACTTCGAAGATCTCGTCGGGGTAGCCCATCGACCCCACGATGGTGATCTCGTTGCTCATGATGTTGAGAAAATCCACCGGCACCGGTTGTTTGTGCACCGCCACGACCCCGAGCCGGGCACCGGGCTTGGCGGCCGCGAGCGCTGTGTCGATCACCGCAGGTGCTCCGGCCGCGTCGAAATAGATGTCTGTGCCCACCTTGCCGGGAAAAATCGACTCGCTTGCGCCATGTAGTTCGAGGAGCCGTTCGGCGACGTTTTCCTCGGCCGAGTTGATCACCGCGTCGGCGCCCACCTTCAAGGCCTTCTGCAGGCGTCCCGGGATCAGGTCGGCGACCACGACATGGCTGACCCCAAGCGATTTGAACGCGATCGTGGCGCCGAGTCCGATCGGACCTGCCCCGAAGACCAGCACCTTGTCGGACGGTTGCGGTTCGCAGCGGCTGACCCCGTGGCGGGCCACCGCCATGGGTTCGTTGAGCGCGGCCACTTCGAACGGAATGTGGCCGGGCACGACCTCGAGGCTGGTACCCCGCACCGCGTTCTCGATCAGCAGGTACTCGGACAGTGCGCCGCTTGGTCCGCCGTTGCCGATGATCCCGCGCGGTGCCGCCATCGGGTTGATGACGACATGGTCGCCCACTGCGATGCCAACGACGTCGCCGCCGACCTCGACGACCTCGCCCGCAGGCTCGTGACCCAGCGGCATGCCGCCGTCATGGCCCGGGATACCGCCCATCGAGATGAAAAACGCGTCGGTACCGCAGATTCCGCAGGCCCGGATCTTTACGAGGACATCCGCCGGCCCGACGGTGGGCTTCGGCGCGTCGACCACCCGTGTCTCCCCGGGCGCTGTCACGACGGACACCTTCATGTGCACGCTCCTCTACTCGGGAAGTCGGTTGTGGCCGGCGATCAAGGCCGCGATGTCGCGGCTGACCACGTCGGCGAATGAGCGGTCGCCGTAGGTGCCCGCGGCCCAGTGCCGCACGCCTTCGCTGACGTGCATCCCTGCGAGATGCGACAGGTGGTGCACGTCGACATGTGCGGCCAACTTGCCGTCCTGCTGCGCCTTCGCCAACAGCTCACCGAACATATCGGCATCCGTGTCGTCCGCCAGCTCACCGGAAAGGATGCGGTGCTCGTGGCGGTAGCCCTCCAGGATGGTCTCGATGATCAACTCGCGGGGATTTCGCGCCATCGAGCGTTCGAGGCTGCGCAGTGCCTCGGCGATGACCACGTCGACCTCGTAGTCCGTCTGCAGGAGCGAACGCACCTTCTTCTGCGCGGCGCGGGTCGACAGCAGGCCGACCTCGAAGAGCACGTCCTCCTTGGCCGGGAAATAGAAGTAGAACAACGCGCGCGACACGCCTGCGGCCCGGCAGATGTCGGCGACGGTCGTCTTCGCGTAGCCGTTCGTGCGCCACAACGCCATGGCCGCCTGTACGAGGGCGCGTTTGGTCTCGTGCGACCGTGCCCGCTGGTACGAGGCGCGGCGCTGACTACCGTCAGCAACTGCAACCGCGCTTGACTTCGGCACAATCGGACTCTAACAGCCGAATTCGCCCTTGCATATAGTTGACGTTTGTCTAACTATCTACACATGACACAACCACTGCATGGCAGGCGGATACTCGTCACCGGCGGCGCAACCGGTATCGGCGCGGCCGCGGTTCAAGTGCTGAGCGAGGCGGGGGCTGCCGTCGTCGCGACGTATCACCGGACAGCGCCACCCGAGCGCGCAGGCGTCTCGTGGGTGCAGTGCGACGTCCGCGACTCCGCGGCGGTCGACAAGATGGTGAGCGAGGCGGCCGAGACGCTCGGCGGGCTCGATGTGCTGCTGCACGCGGCGGGCTTGTGGCAGCCCGGGATTCCCGGTCAGCTCACCGCTGAGGACATCGACTTCCTCGTCGACACGAATCTGAAGGCCACGATCTTCACCAACCAGGCGGCGTACTCGGTGATGCGCAAAGACGGTGGCGGCCGGATCATCAACTTCGGCTCCGGCGAAGCCGTGATGGGAAGCCCGATCTCGGCTCTCTACGCCGCGACCAAGGGCGCCGTGTCGGCATGGACGCGATCCGTCGCGCGTGCGTGGGCGGCGGAGAAGATTTCGGCGATCGCGCTTGCGCCTGCCGTGCAGACGCCCGGTGCGGACCGGCTGCGCGAATTCCTCGGGCCTGCAGCCGCAGAGTTCATCGACCAGGAGATCAAGAAGACGATCCCGCTCGGAGGCGCACTTGGGGATCCGGTCGACGACCTCGGACCGACGCTGGTGTTCCTGTGCAGCGAGGGTTCCCGCTTCATCACCGGGCAGCTGATCGCGATCGACGGCGGCCTGGTGATGTTGGGCGCATAGAAGAGTGCCGACTTGAGGTGTACCTGCCGTAGCCGGGGCGCACTACGCTCTGATCGATGACCGACGAGCATCCCGAAGGAACCGAAATCGGCGATCGTTCGCGCGTCGTCGAGGGGTTCCTTTCTGCGCTGCATGACGAGGACTGGCATGCAGCGAGCCTGGCAATGGATGAGAACATCGTCTATCACAACGTCGGCTACCCGATCATCAAGGGGCGCCGAGGCGTAATGAGATTCTGGCGGCGCATCTTCGACCGGCCAAGCGGCGGCTTCGAGGCCAAGATCCACCGGATCGCCGTCGAGGGCGTGTCTGTGCTCACCGAGCGCACCGATGTGATGGTCTTTGGGCCGTTCATATTGCAGATCTGGGTGTGCGGTGTGTTCGAGGTTCGCAACGGCAAGATCACTTTGTGGCGTGACTATTTCGACGTTCTTGACATGGCCAAGGCTGCGCTGCGCGGTGTGGCCGGAATGGCCATCCCGCCGCTCCAGCGACTCACCTCGTGCGCTCGTACGCAGTGGTCAGGTACTGCACGGTCCGATCGAGGCCGGGCACGATCTCGGTGATCTCGATTTCTCCGACCGCGAAGCGCCCGAGTAGCCCGTATGCGACGTTGGAAACGATGGCGTCCATATCGCGAACGAACTCTGGGTCGGCGTCGGCGAGCACCTCCATCACGGCCGGCACCACGGCGTCGAAGCCGCGACGGACCAGCTTCTTGCCGCCTGGCGCGGTACGCGCTCGGAAGTAGGCCTTGAGCATCGCGGGGTGGCGCTCCCACGGCTCGAAGATCGTGCGCAGCACGCGCATCAACCCGAGATAGATCGACTCGTCGGTGTCGTGTGGCTTGGTCAAACCCGAGTACCGGTTCTCTTCCATCCAGCAGTCGAGCGCCGCCAGGATCAACTCGTCGCGCGTGCCGTATCGCTTGTAGATGGTCGCCAGCGAGGTGCGGGCGCGCCGCGCGACCTCGCGCAGTTGCACCGCGTCGTAGCCCTCGGTTTCGAGTAACTCGACCACGATGTCGAGGATTCGGTCGGTACTAGCCACTTCTGCGAACACCCTTGCCGTCCATGGGTAACCAAGTTACTGTAACACCGTTACGCACGCAACGAAGCGAGGTTCGATGGGGTCTTTGGACGGCAAGGTCGCCTTCATCACCGGGGTGGCGCGCGGACAGGGGAGAAGCCACGCCGTGCGGCTCGCCGCCGACGGCGCCGCCATCATCGGCGTGGACATCTGCGCGGACATCGCCTCCAACGGCTACGCGATGGCCAGCCGCGACGAGCTCGACGAGACGGTCGCATTGGTGGAGACCGAGGGCGGCAAGATGGTCGGCTCGGTCGCCGACGTCCGCGAGTTTCATCAACTCAAAGCCGCGCTCGACGCGGGGGTGGCGCAGTTCGGTCGGCTGGACATCGTGCTGGCCAATGCGGGCATCGCTGCGATGGCGTTTCGGGAGCTGACCGACGACGAGGATCTCGAAATGTGGACCGATGTCCTCAACGTGAATCTCGTCGGTGCGTACCACACTGCGAAGGCCGCGATACCGCATCTCATCGCCGGGGGACAGGGCGGATCGATCGTATTCACCAGCTCGACAGCCGGATTGCGGGGTTTCGGCGGACTGCAGGGTGGCGGGCTGGGGTACGCGGCGTCCAAACACGGACTCGTCGGGCTGATGCGTACGCTCGCCAATGCGCTTGCGTCGCATAGTATCCGGGTCAACACAGTCCATCCGACCGCGGTGAACACCATGATGGCCGTCAACCCTGCGATGACCTCGTTCCTGGAGCACTATCCAGACGGCGGCCCGCACCTGCAGAACCCGATGCCGGTCGAGCTCTTGGAGCCCGAGGACATCAGCGCCGCGATCGCCTACCTCGTTTCCGACGAGGCCAAGTACGTCACCGGGGTCACCTTCCCCGTCGATGCCGGCTTTTGCAACAAGTTATGAGCAACAACGAATCTCGGCCAGGCCGGGTCGCCGGCAAGCGGGTCCTGATCACCGGGGCGGCACGGGGGATGGGCCGCAGTCACGCGGTGCGGCTTGCCGAGGAGGGCGCCGACCTCATCCTGGTCGACATCTGCGAGTCGCTGCCGGAGTTGGAGTACCCACTTTCAACACGTGAGGATCTGGCCGAAACGGCGCGGCTGGCCGAAAAGCACGGTAGTCGGGTGATCACGCATGTGCTCGATGTCCGCGACTCGGAGGCGTTGGCGGCTGCTGTCGGCGACGGGGTTGCGCAACTGGGTGGGTTGGATGCCTCGGTGGCCAACGCCGGTGTGCTGACCGTGGGTACCTGGGACCAGACGACACAGAAGCAGTGGCGAACGGTGTTGGACGTCAACCTGATCGGCACGTGGAATACGTGTGCAGCCGCGATTCCACATCTCGTGGAGCGGGGCGGCAGCCTGGTCAACGTCAGCTCGTCCGCGGGCCTGAAGGGCACGCCGCTGCACCTGCCGTACACGGCGTCCAAACACGGTGTGGTCGGCCTGAGCCGCGCCTTGGCCAACGAGCTTGCCGCACAGAATATTCGGGTCAACACGGTTCATCCGACCGGTGTCGAGACGGGTATGCGACCCGAGAACCTTCAGGAAATCCTCACCGAGAGGCGCCCAGATCTGATCCCGATCTTCCTGAATGCCTTGCCTGCGCTCATGGCGGAAGCCGTCGACATCAGCAACGCGGTGCTGTTCCTGGTGTCCGACGAGTCGCGCTATGTGACAGGTCTGGAGTTCAAGGTCGACGCGGGGGTGACGTTGCGATGACGACAGTCGGCGCCGATCGCTCCGAGCGCGGCAGACGCGCGTTCGCGGAGGTGATGACCTTCGCCGCGCCAGAGGACTCAACCCCGGCGACGGAGCACGGCCTGATCGACTTCGTGTTCGGCGAGGTATGGTCGCGTCCGACGTTGAGCAGGCGGGATCGCCGCTTCGTGACGCTGCCGTGCGTGGCGGCGGCCGACACAGAAGAGCCGCTGCGGGACCATGTGTACGCAGCGTTGAACAGCGGCGATATCAGCATCGCCGAAATGCGGGAAACCGTCTTGCATTTCGCGGTGTACAGCGGCTGGCCGAAGGCGTCGCGCTTCAACATCGTGGTCGACGAGCAGTGGGACCGCATCCACCGCGAGCGCGGACAGACCGTGCCGCCGCCCGACCCACTCTTGCCACTGGTCACACCGAGCGACCCGGAAGAGCGGCTGTTGACCGGCGAGCAATCATTCAGAGACATCAACTGCATACCCTTCGCGCCGATACGCGATAACCCGTATTCCGGCGCCGGCATTCTGAACTTCGTATTCGGCGAGATGTGGCTGCGGCCGGGACTCGGCATGAAGGAACGTCGTCTCATCACGGTGGCGTGCGTGGCGTTCCAGGACGCACCCATTCCGATTCTGAGCCACGTCTACGCAGCGCTCAAGAGTCGCGATGTGTCCTTCGACGAAATGGACGAAGTGGCTTTGCATTTCGGCGCCTACTACGGCTGGGCGAAGGCGTCGCACCTGAACCAGGTGATCGGCGAGCAGAAGCAGCGCGTGCTCGACGAGTGGCGGGCGGAGGCGCAATGACGTCGGACGTGCTCAGTGTGCCCAGTGGGCTTTTGATCGGCGGCGAACGGATCACCGACGGGTCCGGTGGGACGCACGCCCACATCTATCCGGCGACGGGGCGGCCCAACGCCCACATTCGATTGGCCGGCCCCGACGATATCGACCGTGCGGTCGCGTCGGCGTGGGAGGCCCATCGAGAATGGATGTCGCTGACCGTCGATCGCCGCCGCGACCTGCTGGTCGACCTCGCCGACGCGGTTCGTGAGAACCTCGACGACCTGGCTCGTCTCAATGTTCACGACTACGCGGTGCCGATCTCCTTCGCAGGCAATGCAATCCTGCTCGAACGGTTCCTCCGTCATTTCGCCGGCTACGTCGACAAACTCCACGGCGCCACCACGCCGGTGACCGGTTCCTTCGACATCAACCTGATCGAGCGCGAGCCGTACGGCGTCGTCGGCGTCATCACGCCGTGGAACGGTTCACTCGTCGTGAGCGGATCGTGTGTTGCGCCGGCCCTCGCCGCGGGTAACGCGGTCGTGCTCAAGCCGTCGGAAGTGGCACCGCTGGCCGCCCTGCGGTTCGGCGAACTGTGTATGGACGTCGGCCTGCCTGCGGGGTTGGTCAACGTCGTACCCGCGGGGCCCGAGGGCGGCGACGCTCTTGTGCGCCACCCAGGGATCCGCAAGATCCACTTCACCGGCGGCGACGCCACCGCCCGCAAGGTACTTCAGTCCGCGGCCGCCAATCTGACGCCCGTGGTGACCGAACTCGGCGGCAAGTCGGCCAACATCATCTTCGGCGACGCCGACCTCGATGCCGCGGCGATGCTGTCGGCGCATCAAGGTCCACTCATGCAGTCGGGGCAGAGCTGCGCATGCGCCAGCCGCGTGCTGGTGCACGAATCGGTCCACGACGCGTTCGTCGAGAAGTTCGTCGCCGTCATCCAGGCGTCGACCATCGGCGACCCGCTCGATCCGCAGGTGGTGTGCGGCCCTGTGATCAGCCAGGGCGCGGCCGATCGCATCCTCGCTGTGATCGAGCAGGCCGTCACCCAGCGCTCGGGTGAGCTGATCGTCGGAGGCAAACGCCTGGGCGGTGAACTGGCGCAGGGTTACTACATCGAGCCGACGGTCTTCATCGGCGTCGACAACGCATCCGCGCTGGCCCAGACCGAGACCTTCGGGCCGGTTGTTTCCGTAATCAAATTCAGTGACGAGGCGGAGGCGGTACGTGTCGCCAACGACACGAACTACGGCCTGAACGCCTTCGTCCAGACCACCAATCTGAGCAGGGCGCACCGGGTCGCGCGCCAGCTCGAGGCCGGGTCCGTATGGATCAACACGTTCAGCGACATTTCCCCGCAGGGCCCGTACGGCGGCTGCAAGCAGAGCGGGTTCGGCCGCACCGGCGGCCTCGAAGGACTGCACGAATTCCTGCAAGTCAAGAACATTCGCATCGGCATGCGGTGAAGATGATGGGCAACGTCACGGAGGAGGGCCTATGACGGGGCGGGTCGCAGGCAAGGTCGCGTTCGTCACCGGCGCAGCACGCGGCCAAGGCCGTAGTCATGCTGTGCGGCTGGCGCAGGAAGGCGCCGACATCATCGCAGTCGACATCTGCCAACCCTTTTCCGACTCACCGGCCCCGCCTGCGACTCCCGAAGATCTTGCAGAAACCGCTGACCTCGTCAAGGCACAGAATCGGCGGATCGTCACCGCCGAGGTCGACGTCCGCGTCTACGACGCGGTGAAGGACGCCGTCGACAGCGGCGTCGAGCAGCTCGGCGGGCTGGACATCATCGTCGCCAACGCGGGCATTGGCACGGTCGGAACTCGACTCGACCGCATGAAGGAGGACGTCTGGCAGGAGATGATCGACGTCAACCTCAGTGGGGTGTGGAAGTCGGTGAAGGCCGGAGTCCCGCATCTGCTGGCCGGCGGCCGGGGCGGCTCGATCATCTTGACCAGTTCGGTCGCAGGCCTGAAAACGTACCCGCACACCGGCCACTACGTGGCAGCCAAACATGGTGTGGTCGGGCTGATGCGGACCTTCGCCGTCGAGCTCGGCGCGCAGTCCATCCGCGTCAACTCCGTGCATCCGACCCACGTGAACACGCCACTGTTGCTCAACGAGAAGACATTCCGGATGTTTCGGCCCGAGTTGGAAAATCCTGGCCCCGACGACATGGCCCCGGTCTGCCAGAGTTTCCACATCCTGCCCATTCCGTGGGTGACCGCCGAAGACATCAGCAACGCGGTGCTCTTCCTTGCCTCTGACGAGGCCCGCTACATCACCGGCGTTGCGCTTCCCGTCGACGCAGGCAGCTGCCTGAAGTAAGCGTTTCGAAAGGATCACCAAGGCATGACAATTGCGCCCGACACCGAGGTGTACTACGACCCCTACGACATCAACATCGTGCACGACCCCTACCCGGTCTACGCGCGGCTGCGGGACGAAGCGCCGATCTACTACAACGATCCCTATGACTTCTGGGCGATCTCCCGGCACGCCGACGTGGAAAAGGCGCTGGCGGACTGGAAAACCTTCTCCAACAGCAGAAGCGACATCCTCGAACTGGTGAAGTCGAAGTTCGACATGCCGCCCGGAGTGATGATGTTCCAGGACCCGCCCATGCACACCATGCTGCGCGGGTTGATGTCACGGGTCTTCACCCCGCGGCGGATGGCGGCGATCGAGGACCAGATCCGGCAGTACTGCGTCCGTTGCCTGGATCCCCACGTCGGCTCGGACGGATTCGACATCATCGCCGAGCTGGCGTCGATGATGCCGATGCGGGTGATCGGGATGTTGTTGGGAATTCCCGAAGAACAGCAGATCGATGTCCGCGACGCCAACGACGCGAACCTGCGCACCAAGCCGGGTAGGCCCATGAAGGTCGCCGACGCCGACGCGATTGCCGACGGGCGCATCTACGCCGACTACGTCGACTGGCGCGCTAAGAACCCGTCCGACGATCTGATGACCGCGCTCCTCAATGTCGAGTTCGAAGACGAGAACGGGGTGACCCGAAAGCTCACCCGCAAGGAGGTGCTGCACTACACCCAGGTGGTGGCGGGAGCAGGCAACGAGACGACGGGCCGACTCATCGGCTGGCTTGCGAAAGTCCTTGCCGAACACCCGGATCAACGCAGGGAGGTGCGCGAAGACCGGAGCTTGCTGACGCGCACGGTCGACGAGACCCTTCGGTTCGAACCGACGGGCCCGCACATCGCACGATGGATGACACAGGACTTCGAGATCTACGACACCACCGTGCCCGCCGGCAGCGCGATCCTGCTGCTGTTCGGTGCCGCCAACCGTGATCCCCGGCGATACTCCGATCCCGACACGTTCGACATCCATCGCGACAACATTTCGCATATGACGTTCGGCAAGGGTGTGCATTACTGCCTCGGCGCGAATCTGGCCCGGCTGGAGGGCACGGTCGCTCTTGACGAGTTGCTCAACCGCTGGCCCGAATGGGACATCGACTACGAGACGGCACGGCTTGCGCCGACCTCGACCGTCCGCGGCTGGGAAGAGCTGCGGCTGGTTCTGCCGTGAAGCAACTGCATCACGTCGTGATGCAGAGCCATTCGGCGCAGACCTTCCTCGCCTTCCTCACCGATGTCGTCGGCATGGAGGTCCAGTTCCAGATGCGCGTGCCCAGCCAGGTGCTGGAGGCGACGTTGGGCTGGCCCCCGTCCGATGGCGCAGACGTGACGATGCTCGGCAGCGGCGCCGCCGGCCTGATCGAGGTGCTCGACGTGCCCCAGCACTTGCGGGACATCGCACCCGAAGGGCTCGCCGCGCTGTCGTTTCTGACCGAGGACTTCGACGGTACCCACGACAGGGCGATGACCTTCGCTTCTGACGTCACCCGCTTCGAAGCCGGGTTTCCCGGCGTCGAGCTGTTCTTCTGCACCATGGGCGGTGTGCCGATCGAATTCGCGGGCGGCTATGCCCCAGAACAAAATTCGGAGAACAGCGACGCCACGAACTCCTGAGTTCGGCGCCGCGAGGCACTGCGTGTGTCCGCGTCCTGTCCGAGTGGCACCACGCGAACAGCGAGATCGGTAACGCCCGCGTCCCGGTAGCGGCACAGCCGGGCGAGGACAGCTGATTCGTCGCCCGCCGCCATGGTGTCGCCGACGTCTTCTGCGTCGCCGTGTTCGAGCAGCCGGACGTAGTTGGGGGAGAAGTCGGCATGGCCGAGCACCTCGCTGGCGTAGGAGCGGGCGTCACCGACTTCGTCTGTTGCGCACAGTGCGACGGGAACGCCTGCGACGACCCGGGTTTTCGACCGGCCCGCCGCCGTCGCCGCCTTCGTGATGCTGGGTACCACGTAGTCGCCGATCGCTCGCTCGTCGGCCATCCACAGGATCGTTCCGCCCGTGCGCTCGCCCGCGATCCGCAGCATCGTCGGCCCGAGCGCAGCGATGAGAACAGGCACCTCGTACGCGTCGGTCACGTCGACCGGGCTGTGCACCCGGAAGCTGTCGTTGTCGACGGCCACCGCGCCGGGACCTGCGAGTGCGGCGTCCAGTACGTCGAGGTAGTCGCGGACAAATCGCGCAGGCCGATCATAGGGGAGTCCGAGCTGGCCGTCGACGATCCAGTGGTGAGACGGGCCGACGCCGAGCGCGAACCGGCCCGCGCATGCGACCTGGGTGGTCAACGCCTGCTGCGCCATGATGAGTGGGTGACGGGTCTGGATGGGTACGACCGCTGTTCCGATCTCGATCCGCTCGGTGACCTGCCCGAGCAGCGCGACGGCCGTCATCGCGTCGAGATAGCCGGGCACCTGCGGGATCCAGAAGGAGGCGAAGCCCTGGCTTTCGGCCGATTTTCCGTCGTCGAGCAGCCCGGTCAGCCGGCCTGCACGGGGGCGCTCCTTGTCGGAGCCGACCATCAAGCCGATCCGCATCCAAACCTCCTACGGCACATAGCGATCCCATTCATAGGGCACTACGGTGTGAAACGGCGCCGCGAAGAGCGGTGCGATTCCTTGGTCGCTCCACCGCGTCTCGAAGGCAGGGCGCAGTCGTTCAGCCGTGAGAACGGGGTCCCCGTCGAGGAAGTAGTACGAAATCATCTGGCCCGCAGGCGCGCTCGCCAATCTGGCGTCGACCGGCCGCGACGTGGCAGACCAGACACCTGCGACGCCATCGATGTCGGCCAGCTGTGGCGGCGCCGACGCGTTGGCCTCCAGCAGGAGGTACACCCCTCGGGCCGGCCACCACGGCAGCACGTCGGCACCGATCTTGACCCGCGCAGAGGCTGTCTTTTCACCGACCTCATAGATCCCGCGCTCGACGGGAGGTAGCAGCGGCAGTTTGCGGCCGGCGTCACCGAGCGCCCTGGAGAGTTCGAGAAAACCCTTCATTCCGCCGAGGTCGCTGAAGAAGTACGTCATCACGTGATCGATCGCGTCATAGCGGCCGGTGCTCGCGGCACGTGCGGACCGGCAGGCAGGCGTCGACACCAATCTCAGGGATGCACGTACGTCCGATAGCCGGTGCTGTTCGGGCCGATGGTCGAGCGTGTGCCAACGCAGGTACTCGGCATCGGTGCCATCCGGATGGCGGGTAGCCATCGACACGAACAGTGTGGTGATGTCGCCACCACCGGTCGCCAAGACTTCGGCGACGTCATCCGAGGGTCTGCCGGGTAGCTGCATCAGGATCCCTTCACGATGTCGAATCGACTTGGTGCAACGGGATTTCAGGGTGCCGGGCCGCGATCATCTGGCGGAAACCGTCCCGCCACGGCACCTTCGTCCTGCCGAGTACCTCGTGCATCCGGGTCACGTCGGGCCACAGCGCCGTGTGCGCATCGGGGGTGTATTCGAAGACGGGCTCGACGCCGACCAGCTCGCCCATGTACGTGCAGTACTCCTCGACGCTGACGGTTTCGCTGCCCGCCCAGTTGACGACGACCGGCGGAGTATCGGCGACCTCCATTGCCCGGATCCCGAACTCGACGTAGTCGTCCTCGTAGATCGGGTTGTAGTTGTTCGGCTTGTCAGGGTGTAGCCGTACCGGCTTGCGCGCCAGCATCGCATCGAGGCGATCCGCCGGTGCGCCACCCTGCGGGCCATAGGTGGAGCAGATGCGGATGATCGTGAGCGGAATGTCGAAGCGATGCGCGACCCAGGTGCACACCGCCTCTGCCGCCACTTTCGAGAAGCTGTAGTTCGGCCGCAACGGCACGCCGGGCGGATCAGTTTCTCGCAGTGGGCGCCTGCCCTGGTAGCCGTAGATCGATCCGGTCGAACAGAACACGAAGCCGCTCGCGGACCGGCAATGGTAGAGCAATTCGCCCGAGTTGTGCGCGTTCGTCTCGACACAGCGGCTCCAGTCGCCGGTGCCGGAGTCGACCGCGGCGTGGAAGACATAGTCGAAATCGTTCGGCAGATCCGAGAAATCGGGGTCGGCGATGTCGAGCACGACGGGCTTGATGCCGGCGTCGAGCAGTCTGCCCCGATCCGCCGGGTCCCGCAGCCGTGCGGCACCCCACACTTCGTTGCGCTCGGCCAGTGCCCGCGCGATGGGGAATCCGATCTTGCCGGTCGCACCGGTGATCAGAACCTTCGCCGAATCGAGCATCCCCTCAGTCATAGCGCACTGCGGCAGAAATGTTAAGTACTTGATATGTTGTCCCTGTGCAGCTGACGTTCGACGACGAGGTCGAGGCATTCCGCGCCGAGTTCGTCGCATTCCTCGACGAGCACCTGCCGTCCGAGGTCGAGGCGACGTCGGAGCGGTCGCGCTCGACGGCGCACGTGCCGGAATGGGCGCGGCGCTGGCAGCGGATTCAGTTCGACCACGGCTGGCTGCTGCCGGGCAACCCGCCCGAGTTCGGCGGCCGCAACGCCGGAATCCTCGAGCAGTTCGTCCATCGGCAAGAACTCGCGCGTCGGCGCATCTACCACTGCTTCAACCCGCAAGGCGTCGGGATCATCGCGGCGTCTCTGCTGTCATTCGGAACTGAGGAGCAGAAGAGGCGGTGGGCCGCGCCGATTCTGCGTGCGGACATGACCGCGTCGCTTGGCATGAGCGAACCGGGCGCGGGCTCGGATCTTGCGGGCCTGAGCACGCGTGCGGTCGTCGACGGAGACCACTTCGTCGTCAACGGCCAGAAGGTCTGGACCTCGGGTGCGCATGACGCTGACGTCCTGCTCACCTTTGTCCGCACCGATCCGGACGCGCCGAAACACAAGGGGCTCAGCGCACTTCTGATTCCCACCGACAGCCCCGGCGTGGTGTGTCGGCCGTTCGCGTGCGTCTACGACCGAGACAGCCCGGATTTCAACGAGGTCTTCCTCACCGATGTGTGGGTGCCTGCCGAGAATCTCGTCGGCCCACTCAACGGTGGCTGGAAGGTGGCCAACGGATCGCTTGGCCACGAACGCACGATGATGTGGATGGCGTTCGCCAACAGGCTGGAACAGCTACTCGAGGATTACCGGCCCGACGGGGCGCTGAACCGGGACCGCTACGCGACCATCGCCATGGACTATCAAGCGCTGCGGCTGTTGGGCTCGGTGGCGCTCGGT
The DNA here is from genome assembly GCA_963698965.1 of uncultured Actinomycetota bacterium. GTDB lineage: Bacteria > Actinomycetota > Actinomycetes > Mycobacteriales > Mycobacteriaceae > Mycobacterium. The sequence goes on along the minus strand of CAVOSY010000008.1, from coordinate 258,757 downwards.
CAGGCGGCGCGCGGCGAGCGGGACATACCCGGCATTTCGGTGCTGAAGCTGTTCGGATCCGAGGCAGAGCAGACTGCGTTCAGGCATGCTTTGGACGCGGCGGGCGTCGACGGACTGCGCAGCCCGACGCTCACCGCACCGTATAACCCTTACAGCCCAGACCTTTTCACCGGCAGCTGGTTCACCCGCTACATCGCCACCTACGCGGGCACCATTTCGGGCGGCACGTCGGAGATCCAGCGCAACATCATCGCTCAGCGGATCCTCGGCCTGCCCGCGCGCTGATTCACTTGGGTGGGAGCGCCACCGCAATCGATTTGGTTTCCGTGTAGCCGTCGATGCCCTCGCGGCCGAGTTCACGTCCGTAGCCGCTGCCCTTCACGCCGCCGAACGGCGCGAAGGGATCCATCGTGTAGCCCTGGTTGACGCCGAACGTGCCGGTGCGGATGCGGGCGGCGATCGCCAGGCCGCGTTCGTTGTCCGCGGTGAACACCGACCCGGCAAGGCCGTATTGGGAGTCGTTGGCGATGTTCACCGCGTCGTCCTCGTCTGCATAGGGGATCACGGTCAGCACCGGACCGAATATCTCCTCCCGCGCGACCCTCATCGAATTGTCGGCATCGGCGAACAGCGTCGGCTGGACGTACCAGCCTCGATCCAACCCGTCGGGCATCGCGGTGCCGCCGAGGACCAGGCGAGCACCCTCGGCCTGGCCGGTCTCGATGTAGCCGCGCACCCGGTCCTGCTGACGCCGCGCGACCAGCGGGCCAACCTGCGTGGCGCTATCCGTCGGATCGCCCACCACCAACGACGCCATCTCGGCGGCCAACGCGTCGGTGAAGTCCTCCGCCCGAGCAGCCGGGACCAGGATGCGGGTCAATGCGTTACAGATCTGGCCGCTGTTGGACAGGCTCGCCGACCGCACGCTGGTCGCGACCGCGGCCGGCTCGGCGTCATCGAGGACGATCGCGGCGGACTTGCCGCCGAGCTCGAGGCTCACGCGGCGCAGGTCGGTGGCACACGCCGCGGCCACGGCCTTGCCCGCACTGGTGGATCCAGTGAACGAAACCTTGTCCACCCCAGGGTGTTTCACCAGCATCTCGCCGACGGAGGCATCCCCGGGCAGCACGCTGACCACGCCGTCCGGTAGTCCAGATTCGGCAATCATCTCCGCGAGCAGCAAGGCGTTCAACGGCGATTCAGGCGCGGGTTTGAGAACCATCGTGCAGCCGGCCAGCAGCGCTGGGATCAGCTTGGTGACGATCAGGAACTGCGGCATGTTCCACGGCACGATGGCGGCGACGACACCGACCGGCTCACGACGGATCGCAATGTCGGAGCCGTACAGGCCCGGCCTGGCTTCACGCCACGGATACGCCTCGGCCAGATCGCAGAACGCATTCATCATCGTCCACGGCAGTGCCACCTGGGCCCGCTGGGCGAAGCTGATCGGGGCGCCGATCTCAGAGGTGATGAGCGCGGCCATCTCAGAGCGCCTATCACCGTAGGTCTTGGCGAGCCTGCGTACGGTGTCAACGCGTTCGGCGGGTGATAGCCGCGGCCATGGCCCGGCGTCGAATGCCGCCCGCGCGGCCTCGACGGCCGTATCCACGTCGTCGGGCCCCGCGGCCGCGACGCGTGCCACCGGCAGTTCGGTGTGCGGCGAAATGACCTCGATGCGCCGATCGGTGCTCGCCGTTGCCCATTCACCGCCGATGAACAGCTCATTCTGACGCATGCGGACGCTCCCTCGACGATGACGGAACCACAATATCAACTACTTGTGATTGTGGCCGCAAGCATATACCGTCGGCGCTACGCGAGTGGATAGGAGAAGCACATGCCTCGTTTCCCCAAACCGCCCGAAGGCAGTTGGACAAAGCACTATCCAGAGCTGGGCACCGAGCCGGTTTCCTACGAGGACTCGATCAGCCCCGAGTTCTACGAGACCGAACGTAAAGCGGTGTTCAAGCGGGCGTGGCTGAATGTCGGTCGCGTCGAGCAACTTCCGCGCAAAGGCAGCTACTTCACCAAGGAACTGAAGGTCGCCAACACCTCCATCATCGTGGTGCGCACCACTGCGGGGGAGGTCAAGGCGTATCACAACATCTGCAGGCACCGCGGCAACAAGCTGGTATGGAACGACATGCCACTCGAGGAAACCAGCGGCGTCTGCAGACAGTTCACCTGCAAGTACCACGCGTGGCGCTACGACCTCGACGGCAACCTCACCTTCGTGCAGCAAGAGGGCGAGTTCTTCGACCTGGACAAGAGCCGCTACGGCTTGGTGAGCGTGCACTGCGACGTGTGGGAGGGGTTCATCTTCGTCAACCTCTCGGATAACCCGAGCAGCCGCTGCGCGACTTCCTCGGCCCGATGATCCTTGGCCTGGAGGGTTATCCGTTCGATCAGATGACCTCGCGGTTCTATTACCGCTCGGAGGTGAAGGCGAACTGGAAGCTCTACATGGATGCGTTCCAGGAGTTCTATCACGCACCAGTGCTGCACGCGAACCAGTCGCCGGCGAAGTATTCGAAGGCCGCCGCCGAAGCGGGTTTCGAGGCCCCGCACTACCGTATCGACGGTCCGCACCGGCTGGTCAGCACCTCGGGCATTCGCGCATGGGAGATGGACTCCGAGATGCGCAAGCCGATGGAGGACATCTGCCAGAGTGGACTTTTCGGACCGTGGGACAAACCCGAACTCGGCAACATGCCCGCCGGCCTCAATCCGGCGAAATGCGATCCCTGGGGCCTGGATTCGTTCCAGTTGTTCCCGAACTTCGTGATTCTGATCTGGGGCCAGGGCTGGTACCTCACCTACCACTACTGGCCGACGTCGGTCAACTCACACATCTTTGAGGGCACGTTGTACTTCCCGCAGCCGCGCACGCCACGTGAACGCATCGCTCAGGAACTCGCTGCCGTCTCGTTCAAGGAGTACGGCCTGCAGGACGCGAACACGCTGGAGGCGACCCAGACGATGATCGAATCCGGTGTGGTGGACAAGTTTCTGCTGTGCGACCAGGAGGTACTCATCCGCCACCTGCACAAGGAGACCGCGGCATGGGTGGGCGATTACCAGCGCAAGACGGTGCGGGTGTGAGTGCGATGTCTGCAATGCTGCCAAGCGAATTCGCCGATCTGGAACGGTTTTGCCAGTGGTGCCTGCCGACGGAGGCCGAGCGCTACGCCAAGCGGCTGGCCAGTTCGATGGGCGAGATGCAGGCCTTCTATGACGCCATCACACCGCGGGCGGAAGAGGCGATCTCCTACTGCGACAAATTCCCCCTTGACGACATGCCGGAGGACGTCCTCAACCTGATGCATCTGCTGTACTCGATGATCATGGTGTCGTTTCCTGTCGAGTGCTGGAAGCAGCCGCGTGTCCCCGACTCCGGCGCTGCGTCGCTGGACTGCTTGTCCGAACCGATCCCGTGACCACCGTTCTGCACGCCGCTCGCTGGACGGACGTCGACGCAGGCGAGGTCCGCTCACCCGCGGTGGTAGTGGTCGACGGTGACCGCATACGGGCGGTGAATCCGGTTGAGCTGCCTGCTGATTCGACGGATATCGACCTCGGCGATGTGACCCTGCTGCCGGGTCTGATGGATATGGAGCTCAATCTCCTTATCGGAGGACCTGGCGGACCCGAAGGCCTGCCCAATCCCATGCACGGCGTGCAGGACGACCCCGCGTACCGCACACTGCGCGGCGCGGTGAACGCGCGGACCACGCTCGAGGCCGGTTTCACCACCGTGCGCAATCTCGGGTTGATGGTGAAGACCGGCGGCTATCTGCTCGACGTCGCCCTGCAGCGCGCGATCGATGCGGGCTGGCACGTCGGGCCGCGGATCTATCCGGCGGGCCATGCGGTCACCCCGTACGGCGGGCACCTCGATCCCACCGTGTTTCAACGGCTTGCGCCGGGCATCATGCCGCTTTCGGTCGCCGAGGGCATCGCCAACGGTGTCGACGACGTCCGCACCTGCGTGCGGTATCAGGTCCGGCACGGCGCCAAGCTGATCAAGGTGTCGGCGTCGGGCGGCGTGATGTCGCACAGTACCGCCCCTGGCGCGCAACAGTATTCGGACGACGAGTTCGCCGCCATCGCCGACGAGGCACATCGAGCCGGTGTGCGCGTGGCGGCCCACGCTGTTGGAGACAGCGCAATCCGGGCTTGCATCCGGGCCGGCATCGACTGCATCGAGCACGGTTTCCTCGCGACCGACGAGACCATTCAGATGATGGTCGACCACGGCACGTTCCTGGTGTCGACGACCTATCTCACTGAAGCGATGGCGGTCGACCGGATCGCCCCCGAGCTGCGTAAGAAGGCCGAAGAGGTTTTTCCGCGCGCTCAGGCGATGTTGCCGAAGGCGATCGCCGCCGGGGTGCGGATCGCGTGCGGCACCGATGCCCCGGCAATTCCACACGGGCAGAACGCCAAAGAGCTGTGCGCGCTGGTGGATCGCGGCATGACGCCGATGGAAGCGATTCGGGCCGCGACCGTGACGAGCGCCGAGCTGATCGAGGCCGACGGCGAGCTCGGTCGCCTCTCGCCGGGGTACCTCGCCGACATCGTCGCCGTGCCAGGGGACGTGTCGCGTGACATCGCCACCACACTCGATGTGCGGTTCGTGATGAAAAACGGCGTGGTCTACAAGCGCTAGCTGGTCAAGGAGGCGAGCGTGGAACAAACCGACAACATCCTGTGGCTGCTCAAACAAGCCTGGTACTTCTCACTCACGACGGTCAACGATGCGGTGAGCGAGCACGGCGTCAGCACCGCGCAGATCGGCATGCTGCGCCAACTGGCCACCGAGCCGGGGTTGTCCGGCGCGGACCTGGCGCGCCGGCTGCTGATCAGCCCGCAGGGTGTGCAGCTGGCCCTCAAGGAGCTCGAGCGACGCGGACTGGTGGAGCGCAAACAGGACCCACAGCATGGCCGGATACTCCAAGCGTTCCTCACCGATCAGGGACGCAACGTCGCCGAAGCGGTGGTCAGCGACGCGATCGCCGCCCACGCGAAGGTGTTCGGCGTGCTCACCAGCGCCGAGCAGGACACGCTGCGTGAACTGCTCGGTCGCGTCATCGAACAGGGCACCGGCCACCAGCTGAACCCCGATCACATCGGCCCCGAGTAGCAAGTAGTTGATATTAATGACAAGTACTTGATAATGTTGGCCTCGATGAATGAGGACACCGAGAAGGTGGTCATCGAACTGGACCGCCGGATCACGACCGCGATGTATCGGCGGGGTGACACGCTGTTGCAGACCGCGCGCTCGGCCGGATTGGTCGCACCGTATTCGTGCGAGACAGGTTCCTGTGGCACGTGTATGGCGCGCATCGTCGAGGGCAGCGCCCGGATGGTGAACAACGACGCACTCGAGGACGACGAAGTGGCCGAAGGCTGGGTGCTCACCTGTCAGGCGTTGCCGACCAGCGGCACGGTTCGAGTGGTCTACGAGTAGGAGCCGAGGAATGAGCACCCGAAGGCGAGCGCGAGTGAGGATCGCAGCGCAGCGAGGACCGGAGCGAGCGGGAGCCGAGGATGAGCACCCGAAGGCGAGCGCAGTGAGGATCGCAGCGCAGCGAGGACCGGAGCGAGCGGGAGCCGAGGCATGAGTCGAGTGGCAGTGGTGACCGGAGGTGCGTCCGGAATGGGTGAGGCGACCTGCCACGAGCTGGCCAGGCGCGGTCACAAGGTGGCGGTACTCGACATCGACGGCCAAGCTGCCCAACGGGTTTGCGATGACTTGCGGGCCGAAGGCGCTACCGCGCTTGCCGTTGCTGTCGACGTCAGCGACCGTGCGGTCGTCGAGGAGGCATTCGCCAAGGTCCGAACCGAACTAGGCCCGGTGCACATCCTGGTCACCAGCGCCGGGTTGGTGGATTTCGCGCCGTTCACCGAAATCACCGTCGAGTCCTGGGACCGTCTGCTCGCGGTGAACCTGACCGGGACGTTTCACTGCTGTCAGGTCGCGGTACCGGACATGGTCGAGGCGGGTTGGGGTCGTATCGTGATGATCTCGTCATCGAGCGCCCAGCGGGGTTCCCCGAAGATGGCGCACTACGCGGCAAGCAAGGGCGCCCTGCTATCGCTGACCAAATCGCTTGCCCGCGAATACGGTCCGGTGGGCATCACGGTTAACAACGTTCCGCCGTCAGGCATCGAGACTCCGATGCAGCACAAGTCGCAGGCGGCAGGTTTCCTGCCCTCGAATGAGCAGATGGCCGCCGGCATTCCGGTCGGTCACCTCGGTACCGGCGACGACATCGCCGCTGCGGTCGGCTTCCTCTGTTCGGAGCAGGCGGGATTCATCACAGGTCAAGTTCTTGGCGTCAACGGTGGGCAGGTGCTGTGACACGACAGGGAGGTTCGCATGGGTAAGTGGCCCAAACCCGCGGAGGGCAGCTGGACTGAGCACTATCCGGAACTCGGGACAGGGCCCATCTCATTTCGCGATTCGACGTCACCGGAGTTCTACGAACTCGAGCGGGAAGCCATCTTCAAGCGAGCGTGGCTGAACGTCGGTCGCGTGGAGGACGTTCCGCGGATCGGCAGTTACTTCACCAAGGAGATCGACGCCGCCAAGACGTCGGTCATCGTCGTCAAAGGTAAAGATCAGAAGGTCCGCGCCTTCTACAACATCTGCCGCCATCGCGGGAACAAGTTGGTATGGAACGACTTTCCGAATGACGAAGTCAGCGGCACATGCCGGCAGTTCACCTGCAAATACCACGGTTGGCGCTACGATCTCGGAGGCGCCCTGACGTTCGTGCAGCAGCCTCATGAGTTCTTCGATCTCGACACTGAGCGGTACGGACTGCGGCCGGTCAGCTGCGATGTTTGGAACGGGTTCATCTTCATCAATTTCGACCCAACGCCACGACAGAGCCTACGTGAGTTCTTGGGGCCGATGATCACCGCACTGGATGACTATCCGTTCGACTTGCTCACCGAGCGTTACGACTTCGTCGCGCACAACAACAGCAACTGGAAGATCTTCGCCGACGCGTTCCAGGAGTACTACCACGTGCCGTCGTTGCATCCGCAGCAGGTGCCGACGGCGGTCCGCCAACCCAACGCAGGCTTTGAATGTGCGCATTTCCAGATCGGCGGACCACACCGCTTGGTGTCCACGGCCGGTACCCGCAGATGGCTACTTGCTCCCGAGTACATGTATCCGATCGAACGGGCCACCCGCAGCGGACTGGTCGGGCCGTGGCGCACGCCCGAGACGCATATGTCGGCCGGGCTGAACCCAGGCGGCATCGAACCGTGGGGGATCACCAACTTCCAGATCTTCCCGAACCTGGAAATCCTGATCTACCACGGTTGGTACCTGCTGTACCGATACTGGCCGACGTCGCACAACACCCATAAGTTCGAGGCGTACACGGCATTTCATCCTGCACGTAGTGTGCGCGAGCGCATCGAACACGAGGTGGCCGCGGTGGTGCTCAAGGAGTTCGCGCTGCAGGACGCAGGCATGCTCGGCGGCACGCAGGCGGCACTCGAGACCGGCATCGTCGACGAGTTCCCGCTCAGCGACCAGGAGATCCTGGTCCGTCATCTGCACAAGGTCGCCGTCGACTGGGTCGAGACATACCAGAGCGAGCGCAAGCCGGTGGGGGTGTGACGGTGACCGAGACCCGACTCCCCAGCGCATTCGCCGAACTGGAGCCATACGCGGAAAAGTGGTGCCTGGCAACCGAAGCCGAACGATGGAACATGCGCATGACCACCCCGATGTTGGTGATGCGCGAGTTCTACGACGCGTTCTCACCGCGGCTCGAGGAAGCGATCGACTACTGCGACAAGTTCCCTCTTGATGCGGTCCCCGAGGACGCGTTGAACCTCCTGCACCTCGTCTACTCGATGATCATGGTCTCGATGGCCATCGAGGTGTTCGGCCAACAGAAACCCACTGATTCCGCCGACGCGGTGATCGATCGAGTGGGGGAGCCTGTGCCATGAGTCTGCTGACGATCAACAAGCTGACGGATTCGGTCGGCGCCGAGGTGATCGGCGTCGATCCCGACCGGCTCGCCACCGACGACCTGCTTGGCGAGGCGGTGCTCGCGGCCCTCGAAGACAATGGCGTGCTGGTCTTTCCGAAGCTCGGGCTGAATCCCGAAGCCCAGGTGGCTTTCTGCAGACGACTCGGGGACGTCGACCACTCGTCCGACGGGCATCACCCGGTGGCGGGCATTTACCCGATCACTCTGGACAAGTCGAAGAACGCCTCCGCCGATTATCTGCGCGCCACCTTCGACTGGCACATCGACGGATGCACTCCGATCGAGGACACCTTCCCCCAGACGGCCACCGTGCTGTCTGCGGTCCAGGTCGCGCAGAGCGGCGGCGAGACCGAGTTCGCGAGCTCGTACGCCGCGTATGACGCACTGAGCGACGACGAGAAGGAGCGGTACGGGTCGCTGCAGGTCGTGCACTCGCTCGAGGCGTCCCAGCGCAGGGTCACCCCGGACCCATCGCCAGAGGTGCTGGCCCGGTGGCGGTCGCGGCGCACCCACGAGCATCCCCTGGTGTGGACGCATCGCAGTGGCCGCAAGTCGCTGGTGCTGGGCGCGTCGGCCGACTACGTCGTCGGCATGGACCACGGCGAGGGCAGGGCGCTGCTGGCCGAACTGCTCGACCGAGCCACCGTGGCGGACAAGGTGTACAGCCATCGGTGGGACGTCGGCGACACCGTCATCTGGGACAACCGCGGCGTCTTGCATCGTGCGGCACCGTACGACCCCGACTCACCTCGGGAAATGCTTCGCACCACGGTGCTGGGGGACGAGCCGATCCAGTGATCAAGCCGACGCGCTGAGCAGATGCACAGCCCCTCGTTGACGCCGACCGACCACTGTGGAAATCTAATGCCCACATATGAGAATCACGTTCTCGTACCTGAGATCGCCGAAACGGAGTAGCGCATGGCGGAGGACCTCACCTCGGTTGACTTCTTCCGGGACAGTCGTCTGACTGATGACCCGTACCGGTTCTACGAGGCACTTCGCGACAAGTGTCCGGTCAGCCGCGAGGACCACTACGGCGTGACGATGGTGACCGGGTGGCAGGAGGCCGTCGACGTCTACAACGACGCCGAGACGTTCTCGTCGTGTATCTCGGTGACCGGACCGTTCCCCGGGTTCCCCGTACCGCTCGAGGGCGACGATGTCACCGACCTGATCGTCAAACATCGCGATGAAATCCCGTTCAGCGACCAGCTGCCCACCCTCGACCCGCCGACGCACACCAATCACCGCGCACTGCTGATGCGGCTGATCACCCCCAAGCGCCTCAAGGAGAACGAGGACGCGATGTGGCAGCTTGCCGACGACATCCTCGACGAGTTCCTCGCCCCGGGGGAGGGCGAGTTCATCAAAGGTTTCGCCGGGCCGTTCACGCTGCGCGTCATCGCCGACCTGCTTGGCGTGCCGGACGAGGACCGCCCCGAGCTGCTCGAACGACTGGCCCGTGGCACGCACGGCGGCGGTCTCGGCAACGCGGACAAGACGTTGACCAAGACGCCACTGGAATACCTCTACGAAGTCTTTGCGACCTACGTCGAGGACCGCAGGGCCGAGCCCCGCGACGACGTGCTGACCGGATTGGCGACGGCGACATTCCCGGACGGGACGATGCCGGAGGTCGGTGACGTCGTCCGGGTCGCGACGAACGTCTTCTCCGCCGGGCAGGAGACCACGGTCCGCCTGCTGGGCACCGCGCTGAAGGTGATCGGTGACCGCCCTGACATCCAGCGCAAGCTTCGCGACGATCGCAGCCTGCTGCCGAACTTCATCGAGGAGTGCCTGCGCATCGAGAGCCCAGTCAAGGGCGACTTCCGGCTCTCGCGTGTGCCGACCACCGTCGGCGAGGAAGCCGTCGGCGCCGGCTGCACGCTCATGGTGATCAACGGGGCGGCCAACCGCGATCCGCGACGCTTCGAGGATCCGGACACCTTCGATCCCGACCGCAAGAACGCCCGTCAGCATCTGGCCTTCGGCCGCGGCATCCACAGCTGCCCCGGCGCGCCGCTGGCCCGCGCGGAAACCCGGGTCGGGCTCGAGCGGCTACTCGATCGCACCACGGACATCCGGATCAGCGAGAAGCACCACGGCCCAGCCGGAGACCGTCGCTACCAATACATTCCGACCTACATCCTGCGCGGGCTCACCGAGCTGCATCTGGAATTCGACCTCGCCGAGGAGGATTCATGAAAGTCACGGTCGATGAAGACCGTTGCCGCGGCCACGGTATGTGCCTGACCCTGTGCCCGGAGGTTTTCCACATGCACGACGACGGTTACGCCGTCGCCGACCCGTCCGAGGTGCCTGCCGGCCTGGAAGCCGCAGCCATCGATGCGATCGACAACTGCCCAGAGCAAGCCATCAGCGAAATCGACTGAAAGCCAAGGAGATCACGTGCCTAAGGGCTACATCATCATCACCGAGGACGTCAAGGATCCTGCGGGTATGGCCGAGTACGGCAAGCTCGCGTCCAAGGCGATGGCCGGCTCGACCCTGTTGTCGTTCGATTCGAAGCCCGAGGTGCTCGAGGGGGAATGGCACGGCACCCAGACCGTCGTGCTCGAGTTCGACTCTGTCGAAGCCGCCCGCGAATGGTACAACTCCGACGCTTATCAGGAGGCAGTCAAGCTTCGGCAGGCCGCGGCCGACTGCAACGGCGTGATCGTCTCGGGCATCGGCTAGGCCCGCGAAATGGAATTCCCGGTCGTTTCCGCGGGTCGAACGCCAGTTTGAAAACGCCTGGTCGGCGGGTTTTAGCTAACTCAAAAGCCAACTGTACCTGGTGCTTTGGTACATCTGGCATACGCTTACGGTACGGTACCGGTACGGCCCCGATGGGGGTACCAGCGGGGTACGAGGACTACGGCGATGGGCTGCGACGCCCGGTTTGCCGGTTGCCACTGAATCGCTATGGCGGGCACCGTGTTACGTCGCGCAACCATCAGTGTCGCTGTGCCCGGGCATAGGGTCGCTGTTCATGCGCCGGGTGGCGGTTCGGTAATCCACGGACGATTCGCGATCAGCCGCCCGCTCTTCTCTGATGACTGCGGTAACCGCGTTGATCAACGCCAGGTGGGTGAACGCCTGCGGGAAGTTGCCGAGATGGCGCCCGCTGCGTGGGTCGATCTCTTCGGCGTAGAGCTGCAACTGGCTTGCGGAGGAAAGCAGTTTCCCGCAGAGCGCTCGCGCCCTTGACAATTCGCCGATCGCCACGAGCGCGGATACCAGCCAGAACGAGCCGACGGTAAAGGTACCTTCCTTTCCGGTAAGCCCGTCTTCGGTGTCTCCCAATCGGTAGCGGAGCACCATTTCGTCCTCGGTCAGTTCGTCCGCAATCGCGCGCACTGTGTTTCGGACGCGCTCGTCGGTGGGCGGCAGGAAGCCAACCAGCGGGATGAGCAACACGGAAGCGTCGAGAGCCTTGGTCCCGTAGTGCTGCGTGAAGACACCTCGCTCGTCGAGGGCATTGGCGAGCACATCCTCGCGGATTTCGTCAGCGGCCAGTCGCCACCGCGCGGCCAATGAGTTCTCACCCTGGCGACGAGCGATTCGCGCGCCCCTGTCGGCGGCCATCCAGCACGAAACCTTTGAGTACGTGAAGTGCTGTGGAGCCGAGCGCACTTCCCAGATGCCCTGGTCGGGCTCACACCAGTGCTCGAGCGCGCGCTCGACCTGAGTTTGCACGATCCGCCACAAGCGATCGTCGACGCGGTGGTTAGCACCGGTGTACATGTCGATGGCGGACACAATCGAGCCCCATACGTCATGCTGGCGCTGGCTGAATGCGGCATTTCCGACGCGTACCGGCCGAGCGCCCTCGTACCCCGACAGCTGGTCCAGGGTTGTTTCCGGGAGCGCCCGCTCTCCGCCGACGCCGTACATCAGCTGCAGATCCCCGCCCTCTGCCTCAGCGACGTCGGCGATGAAGTTAAAGAAGTCGTTGGCTTCCCAGTCCAGCCCCAGAGTCTTGAACGCCCACAGCGTTGCGGCCGAGTCTCGAATCCACGTGTATCGGTAATCCCAATTACGTTCCCCCCCTGGGGATTCAGGCAACGAGGTAGTCGGGGCTGCCACCATGGCACCGGTCGGGGCGAAGGTGAGGCCCTTGAGCGTCAGGGCGCTTCGCTGCAGTTCGGCGCGCCAGCGATGGTCGGGAAACTTCCCGCGATCCAGCCAGTGCTGCCAGTGATGACAGGTCCACCGCAAGCCATCCGAAGCTTCCGTCGATGTGCGGGGCGGCGCGTGCTCGCTCCAAGAGAGGGCGACAAACCGGCTGTGTCCCTCTTTGAGCAACGTGCGTGCCGTCGCTGCCGTCCCTTCGAAGCCGACGTTCATGTCGGTGGTCAACCGCAGCTCAAGATCGATTTCCTCGGCCCGGGCCACCGCCTCGTTGTATCCATGGTTGTTATAAGTCCACGTGACAGGCATTCGGCCGTAATCGAAGACCGGGGTGCATTCCATGTTCACCTGGACCTGCCCGTTCACACACCGGATCCAACGAAGCAGGACGTGCGCGGCTTCATAGTCAGTCGGGGCTCGACGATGGGTGGCCGATCGCCTGTTCTCGTGATGCCAAGGTCCCATCAGTAGGGCATCTGTGACCACTAGCCAGCCACCGGGCGCCCACCAACTCGTTTCCATGACCAGGGTTCCGGGGATGTACCGGCGCGCAGCCGGAACGTCGACCCCGGAGGGACTTACCCGAAACCGGCCGGCATCCCGATCCAGCATCGCGCTGAAGACGCTCGGTGAGTCAACCCGCGGCAGGCACAACCATTCCACCGACCCGTCGGGCGCGACAAGCGCCGTCGTGTCGCAGTCAGACAGAAACGCGTAATCCTCGATCGGTGGGAAGTGGCTGTATTCGACTTCGAAATCGTCCAATGGCAAATCGACCACTGCACCACCCTCCTCGCCAGTCAGCCAACTGTCCGAGACGTTGAGCAATATTTCCGATGTGTCAACAATGTTCGCTGTACGCGATCTGGTAAACCTAAGACCCTGATTGTAGTGTCGGAAAGCAGCCTGATAAAGACTATTTGCGCGAATTCTCCCTGATCTGGAGCGAAAGATCATGATTGTGCTGTCCTGAGGTGGACGCGCGCTCGATCGCCTGGCAAAAGCGTAGCGCGTTGGCATGGAACGCTCGACGGGCGTCAAGACAGCGAACCGGACGCAGGTTGGGCGGCCTCGGGCGAAATCATGTAGTCGGCTGGCCGCGGTTGGCACTGGCGAGCACGCTGCGCCTCGTGACGGGCAATGTGCGGCTGACGCCGGTTGACGAGCAGATCCTCGAGCCGTTGTCGTCCGTGGTTATCGCCGAGACGGAGCCGGACGAGGTGATGCCACCGGTCAAGGCGCCGGGCGGCTGGTCGCAGGCGCGCCGGGAAGCCTTTCGCGAGTTCGACCGGGCAAGCTACGGCGGGCTCCGTGGACCGACAAGCACCCTGATGTACGCGATCGTTTGTGACGGCGACGTCGTCGGCATGATCAGGATGGCTCGCCGCGACGAGCCCGACACCATGGAGACCGGCACGTGGCTCGGGGAGTCCGCCTGCGGCACCGCGACGCATCGGCCAGTTGGAAGAGGCTGCGGATTGCATGGAGAAACGTGTGCTCGCCATCGGATTTGACGACAACGTACCGCCAGCAGTCGTACTCGCGGCGACGAGAGATGGGCTGGACTGCGCTGGCATCTCGACGAAATCGACTGTGGAGCTGGATATTTCGGTTAAATCGTGGGAGCAGATCTAGACCAAACTCACGGCAGGATCACGCGAAGGATAGCCGCAGTATCGGGAAAAGGATCTGATAGTGGCGAAACAGATTCCGGAACCGAAAGAACCGAATCGCAAACCCAGGTTTCGCCGGATTCGGAAGACGCCTTGATTGAGGCAGGCGGCGTAGATCTCCCGGCCTATCTCAACAACGAGCCAATCGACGTAAAGATTCTGAGTGACGAGCCGGATGGCAATAACTCATTTCGAGAATGGTTGGATCACCGGTCCATATCAATGCGGAGCGTGACGTCAACTGGGACATAGCGTCCCAGTTGACGTACTGCCGCACGATGCGACAGGTGACAAACTGAGGCACGATGCCTCGGTTGAGGGTGGAGGGAAAGCCGCACCCTTTAACCCGCTCGCCGTCCAGCCACTGGCACGGCCCATGCTGCCGAGTGCTGAGGCAGCGGTGTCGGCAGCCCGTCAGTCAGTCATCCGCCCAGCACTACGGCAATAGCGCGGGATAGCTAGACCGGAAGCGAGATAATGTCGCCGAGGCACGGTCAAACCACGGTCAAGATATGCGATGCGCAACTGGGATCTGCTGTGGGACAACCTATTACGCTTTGCACGTAACGACGCGGCATTCCATTTCAACGTGCATCAGTTCGGGACGAGCGGACCTACGGGGTTCGTCGTCGTCGCGTGCACGAGTAGCTCCGCCACCTCGCGTGGACGGCTCAGGAACGGCGAGTGCGACGTATCGATCGTCAACTGCTCCACGCCAAGTCGGCGGCTGACCGTATTGGCCAGCCAACGTGGCATCGACTGATCCTGTAGACAGCGGATGAAACTGCGGGGGAGGTCGGCCGCCCAGAACGTGGGCACCGACACCGGTGTCACGGTCGTGTCGCCGAACCGTTCCGGGCCGAGATGCTCGAAAGCCCAGCGGGCGGTCGCTTCGTCGCAGTCGTGATAGAAGTACTTCCACGCGCCCTCGAAGTCGGCGAACCACATCGCGCCGTCGTCGTCGAATTTCAAGTACCCCAACATTTCTCCGACGTCGGCCTCGAACTCGCCGTCCTCGTTGTCACGCATCGCCATCGCCTCGGGATAGGTCCGCCCTTCCCGTGGCAGCGCCGCGGCGAGGTAGGTGATGTGACTGACGAGATCCGGGGCGGCATCCGCGGCCAACGTCGCGTCGAAGCCACCGCCCGAGTGGCCGACGAGAACGTCGCCGGGCCGCATCACCGAGACGATCGCGTCGCGGCGGTTGGCGAGCGTCGACTCCTCATCGACCCGTGCGCCGTGCCCAGGGAGGTCGACGGCGACGCCGTCATGGCCCAGCCGTTCCAGCTCGGCAATCGTCCGCTCCCAGCACCACGCGGCGTGAAAACCGCCGTGCACAAAGACGAATCGCATCTGGCCGCGCGTCACTCGTCGGCGATCGAGATGGCCTGCCGCGGGCACTGGCGGACCGCTTCGCGGATCAGCTGCTCGTTTTCCGGGGTGACTTCGTCCTGCAGGATGTGCAGGTAATCCTGGTCGTCGAGGTCGAATACCTCAGGGATGATGCCCATGCACACCCCGTTGCTTTCGCACAGGCCGAAGTCGACAACGACTTTCTGTGTCACCGCAACACCTTTACGGGCACATGATGGTAGCCGGCGACGTTCTGCATGTGCACGCGTTCCAGGCCGTGGAAGTCGACCTCGTAGCGAGGCATGAAGTCGAGCAGGCGCTCGAGCGCGATCGCGCTCTCCATGCGGGCCAGCGCGGCACCGAGGCAACTGTGGATGCCGTAGCCGAGCCCGAGGTTCTGCGCCTGGCTGCGGTCGCGGGTGATGTCGAACGTCTCCGCGTCCTCGAACGCGCGGGGATCACGGTTCGCGGCGGCACCCATGAGGAAGACCGGTTTGTTGGCCGGGACGATGCCGCTGGGCAGTTCGACGTCCTTGATGCTGTAGCGGACGTTGTATTGCACCGGGCCGACGTAGCGCAGTAACTCCTCGACCGCGTCCGGAATCTTGCTGCGGTCGTCGAGCAGCTTCTGCCACTGCTCGGGATGCCGGGCGAACTCCACCACCGCGCTGCCCACCAGTTTGGTTACGGTCTCCGCGCCCGCACCGCCCAATAGCGTTAAGAAACCCGTGATCTCGATGTCGTCGAGCTTGCGCAGTTCGCCGTTTTCGCCGGGGACCTCCGCGGCGATCAGGCGGTTGATCATGTCGTCTTGGGGGTTCTCGCGCCGTTCCTGGACCAGCCCGTAGTAGTAGACGGCCGAGTCGATGTTGGCCTGCATGTTCGCTTCACTCAAGTCGATCTGACCCGGGTCGCGCTGCAGACTGGTGTCGATCCAGTGCCGGACCTGCTGACGGAACTCCTCGGGCACGCCGGCCATCCGGGTGATGACCTCCACCGGGAACGGGCCGGAGAAGTCCTGCACCACGTCGAAGTGGTCGGGATCTGCCTTGCTCAGGTAATGCTCGACGAGTTCAATAACCGTCTCGCGCTGCGACTGGATGGCCCGCGGGGTGAACGCCTTGTTCAGCAGGCTGCGCATATGGCGGTGGTCGGGCGGGTCCATGAAAATGATCGACTTCTGCGGAACCTCGCCGGTCCGCACCATCGACAGGTCACACCCGCGGGCCGACGAAAACGACTCGTAGTCCTTGAAGGCCGCGGCCACGTCCGCGTGCCGGGTCAGCGCATAGAAGTCCTCTACCTCGTCGTAGTAGACGGGTGCTTCGTCCCGCATCCGCTTGTAGATCTCGTACGGGTTGTCGAAGTAATCCTGCGAAACGGGATTGAATACCAATTTGGGCTTGGTCATGAACTCCTCCTTCGCGGCTGGCTGATGGCCGGCAGCGTTACGCTCGACGCTCTAACTGTAACGCTAACAGTTTCGTTGTCCATACACACCGAAATGGGCTGAGTACGACGAGGCGTTTCATCGATTTACCCCTGAAACCCTGCGTTGATGACGTCGTCGAGGAGCCCGAGATCGCTGCCCAGTGCGGCCGCGGTCTTACGCACCACGGCGACGTCTTTGCCGACGAACTCGCCGACCATGTCGATGAACGCGTCGACCGATCCACGGGCACCGACGATGCTCGCCGCTCGGCTCGCCGCGCTGCCGTGACCGATCGCGTCAAGCAGCCTCTGCTCGTCGATACCGAGCCGGTCGCCGAGTCGCACAGCCTCGTGCAGCAGCCCGATCTGCGCGGCGAAGAGTGTGTTGTTGACCAGCTTGACGCCTTGCCCGGCGCCGATCGCGCCGACGTGAAGGATGGGATCGCCGTAGCTGGCCAGCACGGGACGGACGCGCTCGACGACGACGTCGGAGCCGCCCACAAACAGCGTCACCTGCCCAGCGGCGATGTCGTGCGGACCGCCGCTGACCGGCGCGTCGACCAGCCCGATGCCGTGCGACTCGGCCTCGGCGGCGATCGTCTCCGCTGTGCGCGGGCTCCCGGTGGTGTGGATGACGAGCGAAGCTTCGGCTCCCATCGTGGACAGCAGATCGCTTTCCAAGCAGACCTGCCGCACCTGGTCGTCGGTGAACACGCAGACGATGACAATGTCGGCGCCTGCAGCGACGTCGGCCAAGTCGGTGACCGGCTGCGCGCCGAGTTCGCTTACGGCGTGCCGCTTCTCGACTGATCTGCCGAGCGCGCGGACCTCGTGGCCGGCCTCGACGAGGCGGCGCACCATGGGTGCGCCCATGCGGCCCGCTCCGACGAACCCGACCCGACTCAACGTGGATGATCCATCGACTTCAGCGCGGTGTCGGCCGCGCTGAACACGGAACCCTCGGGAGCCGAGGCGTTGGCCGCGATGTTGGCCGCGTGCCGAACGTCCTTCTGCAGCAGCGCACCTGCGATCGGCGCAAGGCCCTCGACGGTGCCCCCGAAAATGGCGATGCTCCCGAGCGCCTTGCTGGTGGCGGACCCGCCATTGAGGACCTCGGCGAGGCGGACGCGGGGAATGCCGAGGGACTCGCCTAAGTCGAGGGTGCTCAACGCGCTGCCGAGGTTGGCGGTGAAGAGCAGGTTGTTGAGGATCTTGGTGACCTGCCCGCTGCCCAACGGGCCGAGATGCACGATCGGGTCGGCGTAGGTGGCGAACACCGGACGGCACCGCTCGATGACGTCCTCATCGCCACCGACCATGACCAGCAGCTTGCCTTCCTCCACGGCAGGCGCCCCACCGCTGACCGGGGCGTCGATCACCGAAACCCCTTGTGCGGCAGCCCTCTCGGCGATCTCCCTGCAGGTGTCGGGGTGCACGGTGCTGTGGATGGCGACGATTCCCCCGGAGGCCAGGCCGGCAAGTACTCCGGTCTCGCCGTACAGCACCTCTCGGACGTCGTCGTCGCCGACGACGCACAGGCAGACCAGGTCGCTGGCGGCGGCGAGTTCGGCAGGGGAGCCCGCGGTCTTCGCGGCGGTGTCCGCATACGGTTCGAGGCTGGCCGCTCTGCGCGCCCACAGCGTCGTCTCGTAGCCGCCCTCAACGATCCGCCGCGCCATGGGGCCGCCCTGGCTGCCCAATCCGATGAATCCGACGCGCATCAACCCGCCTCCAGTTCCTTCGATGTGCCCTGTTGCGCTGCAACACATTCCCCGACGAACGACAACACCTTCGCGTGGTAGTCGGCGGCCCTGAGCGAAAGGGACAGGTTGTGTCCCGTGCCGGCCTGTTCGTTGATCACGAACCGCGGCGCCGAGCTGAACATCGCGCCGATCTCCGCGAGTGTCTGCGGATCCGACCGCCACACCCGCTCGTGTTCGGCGACCGTGAACTGCACGGGCACGCTCACTCGCGCAGCAAGCGCGGGAAAGTCCTGTTGCGGCCACTTTTTGGTCATGTCGACCTCGTACGTGGCGCCGGACGTCGAGTTCGTCATGCCGGACAAGACGTCGTTCGGATACAGGTCTGCGGGCTGCCAAAGGATGTCGCGCAGACCCTTGGGCCGCTCGGTAGCGGTCGCGGTCTTCAGGATCTCCGCCGTCGCGGGGTGGTATTCCACACCTGTGCCCGCCAATTCGAGACCAATGACGCTTGCTTGTTCGGCGCGCTCGTCGGCGGCCATCCGCACCGCCAACTCACATCCGGCGGAGTGGCCGAGTAGAAGCAGACCGGCACCGCGCGGACTCGCTCCGAGGATCTTGTCGACCGCCCCGTAGGCCAGTGCGACGCGTTGCTCCGGGCGCTGCACCGCATCGGGATAGGGCGCCGAGGCGCCGTAGCCCGGCCGGTCCAGAGCCACCACGGTGTAGCCGACCCCCGCGCCGGCGCGCAGCATCGACAGCCGCGGATGCCCGGGACAGTCGAAATACGCTGCGGTGCTTGCCCCTCCGTGAAATGCGACGATGACGGCGCGTGGATCTGGGGCCTCGGCGACGAGTCCAGACATGGGCACGCCGTCGACGAGGACGACGCGTGGACGCGGTGCCGTTCCGCTCATGCGTCCGTCCGTAACAAGATCGCTCCGCTCGGCGTGAGGCCGCCGCTGCTGACCACGGCGACGCGGGCGTCCTTCACCTGACGCTCACCGGCCTCACCGCGAAGTTGGGTGACGGCTTCGTGGATCAGGCCCATGCCGTGAGTGCGGCCATGCGAGAGCTGGCCGCCGTGGGTGTTCAGCGGAATCACGCCGTCGCGGGAGATCGCCGTGCCGCCGTCGAGAAAGTCCTTGGCCTCACCGATACCGCAGAAGCCGAGCGCCTCTAACCATGACAGGCAGTTGAACGTAAAGCCGTCGTACAGCTCGGCAACATCGACGTCCTTCGGCCGCAATGACGTTCGCGTCCACAGGTGTGCGGACTGGCCCAGCACCTGTGGCTCGTGCGTCATCGTGGTCTGGTCCCAGTCGGTGCGTTCGATGATCTGGGTGCCCACCGCCTCGAACAGCACCGGCTTTCTGGGCATGTCCTTGGCGACGTCGACGGCCGAGACGACCACCGCGACCGCGCCGTCGCATGGGACGTCGCAGTCGTACAAGCCGAACGGGGTGGTGATCATTCGGGCGTCGAGGTAGTCATCCATCGTCATGGGATCGCGGTAGATAGCCGTCGGGTTCAGCGCCGCATTCGCGCGCTGGTTCAACGCGATCCAGCCGAGGGTTTCCCTGGTGGTGCCGTAGCGATCGAAGTGGCGTTGCGCATTGAGTGCCAACGTGTGGGCCGCCGACGTGGCGCCGAACGGCATCTGCCAGCTGGAGGTGCGGGCGCCCCCTGGCGGGGCCATTTTGCCTTCCTTCATCAGCTGCTGGAACGTCGCCTCCCACAGTGTGCGGAAGCACAGCACATGTCGGGCCATGCCCGTCGCAATGGCCATCATGGCCGCGATCACCGAGCCGCCTGGCCCGAAGGTGTCCATGCCACCGTTGATCCACGTCGGGCGTAAACCCAATGCGCCCTCCAGCGCGGACACCCCGCCCTCGCCCATGCCCGCGATGTCGAGTCCCGGGTAAGTGGACAGCCCGTCGATGTCTTCGAATGTCAATCCGGCGTCTGCGACCGCGGCTTCGCACGCATCGATGGTCAGCGACAGCGGCGGCACCATCAGCCGGCGCCCGAGGCGGGAGGCGCCGATGCCGGTGATGGCAGAGTGCTCCTCGAACTTCTCGGTGGTAAGCCGCGAACGCACATGGCGGCCGAAATCCGTGGGGGCGATCTCGTCATCGGGCAGCGGAGCGAGCTGCTTGTCCGCGGACGGACGGAAGACCGGCAGCCAAACAGCTCCAGCGTTGTCGGTGAGTTTCTCGAAATCGACTTCGAGCGTCTGCCCCAGCTTCAGCTCATCGGGTTCACAGTCGACGATGTTGGTGGTCAACCGAACTCGCGGGTCCTCGACGACGGCGACCTGAGCCACCACGTACGGCGGCGGCAGGTCGGGGAAGCCGAACCGATGGTTCACGGTGAACGCGGTCAGGGTGGCCTTGCCGGAGACATCGCGCACACCCATGTTGCGGCTGCGGCAGTACCGGCACACCGGTTGCGGCGGATGGATCAGCGCTTCGCAATCACCGCACTCCTGGATACGCAGGACGCCGTCTGCGCCCGCCGTCCAGAAGAACTCATTCTGCGCGTTGAGTTGGGGAAGAGGTCGTGTCACCGGATGAATCCCGAAATCGCTTCGTTATCATCGGTTTTCGGCTCGGGTTCGGGCGATTCCTGCGGATCGTGATGCGCCGCTCCGTCACTGGACGGCCGGTGCTCACCCATGTAGATGATGGCGTGCACGGGGCAGTCCAGCAGGGCCCGCATCACCGCAGCACGGTCCTTCTCGGGCACGGTTCCGTCGCCGATCAGCGACGCGTAGCCCCAATCGTCCAGCGAGAAGTACTCCGGTGCGTGCTTGGCACAGACACCGAAGCCGTCGCACATCGTCCGATCGAGACGAATCCTCAAGCCGTCACTCACGATTGAGCCACCGCCTCCACTTCGTAGGGCCGCAGGGCGTCGAACGCGCCGGTCCGGCACGCTGGGCAGTCGTTCGCGAGGTGGCGCGCGACTAATTGGGGGAACCGCAGCAGCAGGCTGGCGGCGACGTTGGTGGCCCCGTCGAGGGTGCCGCAGGCGCCGCGGCCGCGCAGGACGACCGACCATCGCTCCAGGCGTGTCAAGTCTTCCTTGGTGGCAACGCCGTCGCGCAGCGCAGACGTCACGGCGGCCATCGCCGCTGTGCCGTTGAAACACGATCCGCACTGACCGGCGTTCTCACGGTCGAAGTAAGACATCACCGACGCGGCGACGGCGACGGGGCAGTCCTCGGTGAGGATCGAGATCGCGCCGCACCCGAGGCCGCTGCCGAGCCTGCGGATGCTCTCGTGGTCGAGCGTCGCGTCGAGGATGTCGGTGTTGAGCAGGCCGGCGAAATAGCCACCCATCAACACCCCGCGCACCGCGTCGGCCGCCAGCCCGTGCAGCGTGAGCAGATCGGAAAACGCTGCGCCATGCGGAATCTCGTACAATGCCGCGGGCCGACCGCCGCCTGTGATGGTGGCGAGGAATGTGCCCGGCGACATCGACGTGCCGACCGCGCGGAACCCGTCCGAGCCGTGCTCATGGATGAAGGGCAGGTCGGCCAGCGTCTCGACGTTGCTCACCATCGTCGGAAGTCCCGACACTCCCTGCTCGAAGGGTCGGGGCGGCTTGTCGGTCGGTTTCGCCGGTCCGCCGTTGATTCGGCGGACGGCGGCCGTTTCCTCGCCTGCCACGTAAGTGGGTTCGACGGTGACCACGGTGACGGCAGTCGCACCGAACGTCTCCGGCTTGAGTTCACCGAGTGCACCTGCCACCGCGGTGGCCGACTGTTGGTCGGAGACGTACACATACGCACGGCTTGCTCCGACTATCGCGGAGGCGATGCGCAGCCCGTCGAGCACCAGATGCGGCCGGTTGCGCAGCAGCCAGCGATCCTTCACCGATGCCGGTTCGCCCTCTTCGCCGTTCGCGACGACAACCGTGTCGACGCCGCGGCGGCCGGCATCCCGCACGGTGCGCAGCTTTGTTCCCATTGGAAACGCCGCGCCGCCGCGTCCGAGCAGTCCGGACAGGTCGACTTGCCCCAACAGCGCGTCGGCGTCGATGACCCGCCGATATCCCCCTGCCTGCGCATATTCGGCGAAGTCTTCTGCTGCCGCCTGTGCCAGGCGCAGCAGCCGCGGCGCACAGCCGGGCCAGGCGGCGACGGTGAGATCGGTTGCGGTGGAGGTCATGGGAGGTCCTTCCGGCCCGCGGATAGGCTGACGGACATGAGGACGGCGGTGGTGCGGGTCGGTGTCGACCGGGCCGGTGAACTCGCACCCGTGCAGCTAAGCGACGGCATGGCACGCCTCCGGGAGTTGACCGCCGCGGCGGGTATCGAGCTGGTGGAGAACGATCTCGCCGCCCTGCCGCCGCAGCGCCGCGAGGTGGAGCTGTTGATCGCCGGTGACGAACCCGACGAGCTCCAACGGGTCGCGGTCGGCTTGTGCGCCAAGGCGTTCGGTACAACCCCAATCCCCGGGGTGGTGACCTTCATCAGCCGCGGCACCGACGACGATGCCCACGGTGTGCTGGCAGGCCTCGGGCTTACCGGCGATATCGAACGGGTGCCCGGCGACGACGGCTGGGACGTGGTGCACGTGACGCTGCGCAAGGCGGACCTGGAGCGCGTCCCCGAAAGCCGCGTTCACACCGCCCTCGAGGCGTCTCTCAACTGCGAAGTGCACATCCGCACGACATAACGTCATCTAGCCGTCCAGGAACTTCAGGATCGCGGGCGCGGCCTGCACCCAAGTGTCGAACATGTTGAAGCGCTTGACCTTTCCCTGCGCACGAGCCTCGCTGGCACGCTCCCACGCGTCCTCGGGCCACGGCGGGTCGATGAGCTTGGAGCCCTTGATCAGGCAGCTCACCTCCAATGACGTCCGCTTGGGGTGATCCAGGTCGTTTTCGCCGCCGCGGATGATCAGCGTCGGCACCTTGATGTTGTCGAACATCTCGTCGGGCACGCCTGGGATGGTCTGCCCCGGCTTCGACACGAATGCGTTGAGCCAGCGCAACATCAGCGTGAGGAATTCGTCGGAGTCGAATGACAGCAGACGGTCCTCGTTGGCGGGGTTCTCGGCGATTCGCTCTTTCCATTCGCTGACGCGTGCCACGCCCTTCATCCCGGTGCCCCGTACCGCAAGGATGCTCGGCACGATGTAGAACGAGCCAAGGACGAATGTCCCGTAGACGCCGCCGACGATGTTCCACACCACCAGCTTTCGCACGATCTCCGGATAGAGCATCGTGGTCAGCATCGAGTCACGGGCGCCGCCCGAACCGCCTGCAAGGATGCACGGTCCGATCTCCAGCCCGGTGATCAGCGCATGCAGCGTCTCCGCGCGCATGTGGGACTCGCTCTGCCCATAGAACTGAACGTCGGACTTCCCGCAGTTCGGCCGATCCCACAGCAGCACCCGGTAGCCGCCCTTGACCAGTGCCTGTGCGAGAGGCCGCAATCCCTCGATGTCCTTGCTGAACCGGCCGCCCGGCGTCAGCGCGATGAATTCGCCTTCCTTGCCGAGAATCTCGTAGACGACGTTGCCGCCGTTGATCTCGAACGTCGTCTCACCCCGCTTGAGCTTGGGTCCTGCGGACGCTTGAGCGTCCGTCTTCGGAGGAGTCATCGGAGTGTCCTTCGGCTGGAAACAGTCGATTTCGGTGCGGCGAGGAAGCCGATCCAGAGGGAAGTGGGCCTGCCCCAGTCCGGGATGTCGGTGGCGGTGGTTACGGTGCGGATATGTCGCGGTTCCGACTGTTGCCGACCCCCGAGCAGGAGGAGGCGATGTTGGCGCACTGTCAGCACGCGCGGTACGTGTGGAATCTCGCGGTGGAGCAGCAACGGCACTGGCAACCCGGCCGCCAGGCTCCCCGCTATCTCGAGCAGGCCGCGCAGTTGACGGAGGCGCGGGCTGAGTACGCGTGGCTTCGGACCGGAAGTCAGACAGTGCAGCAGCAAGCGCTGCGGGATTTCGCGCAGGCGATGAAGAACTTCTTCGCCGGCACGCATCGCCGTCCGACGTGGCGTAAGCCCGGCGTGCATGAAGGGTTTCGGCAGGTCGGTGTGAAGCCGCGTCATGTCGAGCGGCTGAACCGACGTTTCGGTCAGGTCTGGGTGCCCAAGGTCGGCTGGGTGCGGTTCCGCGTGTCGGGACCAGTGCCAGAAGATGTCAAGTCCTACCGCGTCACCCGTGATCGGGCTGGCCGCTGGCGTGTCGCATTCGCACAAATCCCCCGCCCGATCGCGGGTCCCGGCGATGGCAGTGTTGTCGGCATTGACCGCGGCGTTGCCGTGTCGGTCGCACTGTCCACCGGAGAAATGCTCCATGCACCCCTGCTTACCCCGGGTGAGTCGAAACGGTTGAAGGTGTTGCAGCACCGGCTCGCGCGCGCCAAGCGCGGTTCCCGTCGTCGCCAGAAGACGAAACTCGCGATCGCGAAGCTCAACGCCCGCGAGAGGGACCGGCGTAACGACTGGGTCGAGAAAATCAGCACCGACCTGGCGCGGCGGTTCGACGTGATCAGAGTCGAAAAGCTCGACGTGCGGGCGATGACCCGGTCTGCGCGCGGCACCGTCGCGCACCCGGGGGCGGGAGTCGCTCAGAAACGTGGGCTCAACCGCGCGATCAGACGAAGTGGCTGGAGCAAGCTGGTCACACGTTTGCGGAACACGGCTTTCGGCCGGGTCGAACAGATCCCGGCTGCTTACACGTCGCAACGTTGCTCCGCCTGCGGGCACATCGCACCCGGAAACCGCAAGAGCCAAGCGGTCTTCGAGTGCGAGGCCTGCATTGCAGGCCGGTGCAACGCCGACGTCAACGCTGCACGCAACATCGCCGCCGGACGGGCGGTGACAGCACGGGGAGACCTCGCCGTTGGGCGGTCTGCGAACCGTGAACCTCAACTCACTACTCCTGCCGCGTAAGCCGATGGAATGGGTTGGAATCCCTGGACTCAGTCCGGGGAGGACGTCAAGCCTGCACCAACACGTCCTTGCCGACCACTCTCACCGGGTAGGTGCGGATGCTCCACTCGGGTTTGACCGCCGTGGTTCCTGTCGCCAGCTCGAAACCCCATTGATGCCACGGGCAGTAGATGTACTCGAGGTCACGCACCATCACCGCATCGCCCGGCACGCCCTCGTCGACGATGGTGCGACCGCGCGCCCGGCCCGAGCACAGCGGACCGCCCTCGTGCGGACAGTAGTTCGCGATGGCATAGAACGTGCCGTTGACGTTGTAGACCCCGACTCCATGCCGTCCGATCGGCACCAACTTGTGTGTGCCGGGCGGGATCTCGTCGACCGTGGCGACGACATGCTCACGCCCCTGCGCCAGCCGAGGCGATTTCTCCGTGTTCGTCAACTCAGAACACCCGAACCTGGCCCTCGAGGGCCGGAACCGTCTCGGGTAGGTGATACGTCGCGATGCCATTGCGGAACATCACGGCCTCCCTGGCGTGCTCGGGCAGATGCTTCACCAGCCAGCGGGGATCGTCGAACGTCCAGTGCGGGTAATCCGACGAAAACAGCAGGATCTTCTCGCACTCCATCCATTCGAAGGCGCGCGTCAGCTCCGTCTTGTCCTCCGGGTAGTCCAGCGGCTGGGTGGTGAACTTGATGTGGTCCTTGACGTACTCGGACGGCTTGCGCTTGATGTCCACCCAGGACTTGCGGGCCTCGTAAATCGCGTCCATCCGCCACATCAGTGGCAGGATCCACGTGAATGCATGTTCCACCAACACGATTCGCAGCGTGGGGAAGCGGTCGAAGACCCCGTCGAAGATCAGGCTCATCACCTGGTTCGCCGCCAGCAGCGAGTAGGTGACCATGAAATCGTGGTTGTAGCTGGGGAATCCGACCGGAGGGATCGGCAGCTCCTCGTGGTGGCCGCGGGACAGGTGACAGCTCACCGTGATGTCGTTCGTGGTGGCCGCGGCCCAGATCGGGTCGTACTTCGGATCGCCCCATGACGGCCGCGGCTCGGCCTTGATCAGGATCTGGCCCATGTAGGGATGCCCGGCCCAGCGCTCGATCTCCCTGGCGCCGTCCTCGGGCGCCTCGACTGCGACGCAGATGGAGCCACGCCAACGTTCGTGCCAGTTGTTGTGGCCGTCCAGCCAGTGGTTCGCCTGCCAGTCGTTGAGCGCACAACTCATCGCGTGGTTGGCCTCGGGGAAGCGCGCCGGGTAGGCGGCAGGCTCGAGGATCGCGATGTCGGCGCCGGCCTCCATGATCAGTTGCCTGAAGGCCAGATCCGGATCACTGCCCGCGAACTCGCCGTCAGCAGGAAAGGTGTCCACCCGCATCGCGTACGCGTGCGCGTAATCGGGCGCGTCATAGTAGATCTGCTCGCCGATTCGGCGTGGCATGAAGTACTTGCTGCGCCACGGCTCAGGGATGTACTGCGCCAACACCCCGCTCTTGGGCACCGGATGCACGTCGGAGTCGACGCACCGCACGGCGATTCGCTCCGCGGCGGGCTTCCGCTCTGTCACTGTGACCGTCATCGTGGTCTCCTTGCTCGCGAAGTCTTTTCTTACTGTGCGCTGACGCCGGCCCCGACGTCTATGCCGTACAGCTCGGCGGCGTTTCGCCAGCAGAGCTTGTCTCGCTGTTCGTCGGAATACGAAGCGGGCACCTTCAGCTCGTTGAGCTGCCAGTGCGGATAGCTCGATCCGTACATCACCATGTCGTCCTTGCCGGTGAAGCCGAACCATTCCCCTGCGAACTCGGTGTCGCCGGGGCCGTCCATGGCGCCCTGGACGAAATAGGTGTGGCCGGGCAGGTAGTCGCTCGGCATCTTCGGCGCCCACGGCGTCTGCTCGAGGTGGGGACGGCCGAAGCAGTCCATCCGCCAGATGAACGGCGTGAGCAGGTCGGCGGCCCCGTCGGCCCAGACGAACATCAACGTGGGCATCCTTTCGAATACCCCTTCGACGATCAGGTTCATCAGGTGATACAGGTAGTTCAGGGCCATGAAGCTGACGTAGTTCTCATAGGTCCTTGGCACCCCCGACGGCGTCGGCGCGAACTGGACGCCCGCACCGACCTCGATGTGCACCGAAACCGGAAGGTTCGCCGCGGCGGCCGCCTCCCACAGCGGCCAGTACTGCGGCTTGCCGTACAACTCACGTGACTGCAGCGGGACGCCGATCTGCACCACACGCGGGTGGTCCTGGTATTTCGCGACCTCGCGCAGGGCGCCGGTGATGTCGTCGGGGTTGACCCGGATGGTGCCGCGGAAACGATCCGCGTACGGGTTGTCTTCGAGCCAGCGCGACACCAGCATCTCGTTGTGTGCCGCCGCGATAGCGGTGCCGAGGTGGCGGTCCGGCATGATGCCGCGGGTCATCGGGTGCAGGATCGCGACGTCGACCGCACGCTCGGCGAATAGCTGGCCGCCGACGAATTCGGGGTCCGACCCGGGGTAACGCCGATCGCCCTCGGTGCCACGCGCGTACTCGCCACCGGGCGCGCCATACCAGTCCATCTCGTAGTCGGGGAACCCACGGCTCTTGAAGGGCTCGCGAAGGAAGCTGCGCAAGTCCTTGTTCGACTTACTGAAGATGTGCACGCTGGCATCGATGACGGGCGTCTTCGTCCCGTCCTGGTGTTGCATCACCAAAGCTGTCCTCCGATGTCATCCGGCCGACGTGAGCGCACTCGAGCGCCGCGCGAAGCGCGCCGGATCCTTCTTAGTGTAAAGCGTTGTTCTTCGATAGCAAGAATCTAGTTCTCAGCGAATCGCTTACTCCTGCGCAGGTCAGGGTGTGTGCTGGTCAGTCGCATGGCGTGCGGACCGCGAAACGTGGTAGTCGAATCACGAGAACGGTTACAGCACCTAAGGAGAATGGTATTCTCGGACGACTCGACTGCGTGTTGACGAGGTTCCCGGGAGGCCTGGTGTTACTGGAGTTCGACGCCGATCAGCGGCTGTGGCAGGAGACCGTGCGCGATGCGGTGACCAAACAGTGCCCGCCCACGCTGGTTCGCAGCATCGCCGAAAACGGTGTCGATCCGGCACCGCTGTGGCAGACCTACATCGATGCCGGCTGGACAGACCTGACCGACCCGGAGCACGCGGTTGAGCTGGCGATCGTGCTGGAGGAGCTTGGCCGGGCGACGGATCCGACGCCGTTTCTGGCGACGCTGACCCAGTTCGCACCGCTCGCAGGCGACCGATTCGACCCGCAGCACGCGGGCACCGCGATATACAGCGGCGTCACCGCGCATCGCGACGCCGACGGGTGGGTGCTCGACGGAACGGCGCATCATGTCCTCGACGGCGACCGCGCACAGCGGCTCGCGGTCGTCACCGATGCCGGAGTCTTCGTCGTTGACAGCGGTGACGTGGCAGTCCGGCGAACCCAGGTCTTCGACCCGGTATTGCACATCGCCGAGGTGTCGTTCGCCGGTGTGCACGTCGCCGACGACGTTCGCGTGCATGTCGACGCGGAGAAGGCCCGTCACGTCGCGCTCACCGGCATGGCCATCACCACCGTCGGGGCGTGCCAGCGGATCCTGGACCTGGTGCTCGAGCACGTCAAGCAGCGTCAGCAGTTCGGCGTGGCGATCGGGTCGTTCCAGGCCGTCCAACACAAGGCCGTCGACATGCACGTCGCCACCGAGCGCGCCCGAGCGCTGTCTTACTTTGCCGCGCTGACCATTTCGGCCGATGATCCACGCCGCCGACTGGCGGCCGCGATGGCCAAGGCGGCTGCGGGGGAGTGCCAGGCGGTGGTGTTCCGCCATGGCCTGCAGTTGTTCGGTGCCATGGGATTCACCTGGGAAAACGACTTGCAGTTCGCGCTCAAGCGCGCCAAAGCCGGCGAACTGTTGCTTGGCGGGGCGGCGGAACATCGCGCGATCATCGCGGAGGAATTCCATGCAGCTGACTTTTGATTCCGACGTCGAGGAGTTCCGCGCCGAGTTCGCGGCGTTCCTCGACGAGCACCTGCCGTCGCAGGCGCTGACACTGGAACGGCCGACGTCGGTGTCGCATATGCCGCAATGGGCGCGCGACTGGCAGCGGCTGCTGTTCGACAACGGCTGGCTGCTGCCCGCACAACCTCCGGAATTCGGCGGCCGCAACGCGACTGTGCTGCAGCAGTTCGTGCACCTCGACGAGCTGTGCCGACGCCGGATCTACCACAGCCTCAATCCACAGGGTGTGAACATCGTTGCAGCGTCGCTGATTTCGTTCGGATCGGAGGAGCAGAAGCACCGCTGGGCGGTACCGGTGCTCAAGGCGGAACTCACCGCGTCGCTCGGCATGAGCGAGCCAAGCGCCGGATCTGACCTGGCGTCGCTGCGCACCCGCGCGGTGCGCACCTCAGATTCGTCTGGCGACTGCTTCGTCGTCAACGGCCAGAAAGTGTGGACCTCCGGCGCCCACCACGCCGACTTCCTGCTGGCCTTCGTGCGTACCGACCCCGACGCGCCCAAGCACAAAGGGATCAGCGCGCTGATCATTCCCACCGACACCCCAGGCGTGGTGTGCCGGCCGTTCGCCGACCTGTGCGGCGAGGAGAACTTGGACTTCAACGAGGTCTTCTTCACCGACGCGCGGGTGCCTGCCGAGAACCTCGTCGGCCCGCTCAACGGCGGCTGGGGTGTGGCCAACGGGTCGCTCGGACATGAGCGCACGATGATGTGGCTCGGCTTCGCCGACCGGATCGACAACATGATCGCCGACTTCCGGCCACGCACCGAGCTGCAACGCGACCAGTACGCCACGACGATCATGGACTACTTGGCGCTGCGGGCCATGGGTTCTGCGGCGTTGGCCCGGGCCGCCCGCGGAGAGATGGACACCGCCTCCGTGTCGGTGCTCAAGCTGTTCGGCTCCGAGGCGGAACGGCAGGCGTTCGAGAACGCTCTCACCGCCGCGGGCGCGGACGGGCTGCTGCATCCGTCTACGACGGGTCCATATGCTCACATGAACCTCGATCACTATTTCGCCAGCTGGTTCGAGCGCTACGCCCGCAGCTTCGGCGGCACCATCGCCGGCGGC
Source organism: uncultured Actinomycetota bacterium (assembly GCA_963698965.1). GTDB lineage: Bacteria > Actinomycetota > Actinomycetes > Mycobacteriales > Mycobacteriaceae > Mycobacterium. The sequence goes on along the minus strand of CAVOSY010000008.1, from coordinate 228,431 downwards.
ACGTCGGAGATTCAGCGCAACATCATCGCCACTCAGGTGCTCGGACTACCCCGACGCTGAGCCCGGTGACCGAGACCCTCATCATCGACCGGCCGCAGCCCGGTGTCGTTGTCCTGCAGCTGAACCGGCCCGACCGGCTCAACGCAATCAATGAGATCATGCGCGACGAGCTCATGCTGACCCTCGCCACGATCGGGGCGGACGCGTCGGCGAAGGTCGTCGTGCTGACGGGCGCCGGCCGCGGGTTCTGTTCCGGTATCGACGTGCGCAACTTCGGGTCGAGGACGCTCGAGGCGTCCGACCCGGCGATCGACCGGTTGCGGTTCCAAGAGGCGATGGCCGCCCTGCCGCAGACGATTTGGGATCTTCCGCAGCCGGTCATCGCCGCGGTGAACGGGCCGTGCGTCGGTGCGGGCTTCGCGCTGTGCCTGGCGTCCGACATCCGGATCTGCTCGACGGCGGCCTCGTTCGGCAATGGCGCAATTCTGCTCGGGTTGTCGGGCGCCGAGATGGGGATGAGCTACCACCTGCCGCGGATCGTCGGCACGAGCGTCGCCGCCGACTGGATGCTGACCGGGCGTACCGTATCCGCGGCCGAGGCCGACCGGCGCGGGCTGGTGAGCGAGCTCGTCGAACCCGACCGTCTCACGGACCGGGCCCTGGAATTGGCTTGGAATATTGCGGAATTGGCGCCGCTGGGAGTGCAGCTGACCAAGCGCGCGCTGCAGGTGAACACCGACGCGGCAGGCCCCGGCGTGGCCATGGAGCTCGAGAACCGCAATCAGGTGCTTACCCACGCCACCGACGAGGCCGCGGCACGACGGAAGCGCTGACACTGACGGAAGGACGGTAATTTCCTATGGCGTGGGACTTCTCGACCGACCCCGCGTGGGCGGAGCAACTCGCGTGGGTGGACGACTTCGTGCGTTCGGAATGCGAGCCGATCGATCTGATCGTCAAGGAGTCCCACGACCTGTCCGATCCGGTCCGCCAGGCACTCATTCCGCCGCTGCAGAAAATCGTCAAGGAGCGCGGCTTGTGGGCCACCCACCTCGGCCCGCACCTGGGTGGTCCTGGCTACGGGCAGGTGAAACTCGCACTGCTGAACGAGATTCTCGGCCGGTCCGAGTGCGCGCCGATCGTGTTCGGCTCGCAGGCCCCCGACTCCGGCAACAGTGAGATCCTCGCGCACTACGGCACACCCGAGCTGAAGAAGCGGTACCTGGAGCCGCTGCTGGACAACCGAATCGTGTCCTGCTTCTCGATGACAGAGCCGCAGGGCGGCGCCGATCCGAAGGTGTTCACCACCACGGCGACCCAGGACGGGGATCACTGGATCATCAACGGCGAGAAGTGGTTCTCGTCGTTCGCCTCGATGGCATCCTTCATCATCGTGATGGCGATGACGGATCCCGACGCGCCGCCGTATGAGCGGTACTCGATGTTCGTCGTGCCCGGCGAGACACCTGGCATCAACGTGCTACGTGATGTCGGGCTCGGCCACCAGGCGCTCGGTGGCGGTGGCCGGGAGGGCTACGTCCGTTACGAGAACGTTCGCGTCCCTGCCGATCACGTGCTGGGGCCGCGCGGCGGAGCGTTCGTCGTCGCCCAGACGCGGCTTGGCGGCGGGCGAATCCACCACGCGATGCGGACTGTCGGACTTGTCCGGCGCATCTACGACATGCTCTGCGAGCGGGCTGTCTCCCGATACACCCAGGGCGGCATGCTTTCGGACAAGCAATTGGTCCAAGAGATGGTCGCCGATTCGTGGATGGAGATCGAGGCGTTCCGGCTGCTCACCCTGCAGACCGCGTGGAAGATCGACCAGCACAACGACTACAAGGCCGTTCGCGCGGATATCTCAGCGGTCAAGGCGATGATGCAGAAGGTGCTTCACGACGTGTCGGCGCGCGCGCTGCAGGTGCACGGGTCGCTCGGCACGACGCACGAGATGCCGTTCGTCTCGTATCTGGTGGAGTCCTTCGTCCTCGGACTGGCCGACGGGCCGACCGAGGTGCATAAGGTCACGCTGGCCCGCTTGCTGCTCAAGGACCAGAAGCCGGCACCCGACATGTTCCCGTCGGAGCACCTGCTTCGGCTGCGGGAGGCGGCAGAGGCGAAATTCGCCGACAAGCTTGCCGGCATACCCCGTAACTGATCTCGAGGAGGTGTGCATGTGAACGGATCATGTGACGGCAAGGTGGCGCTGGTCACGGGTACCAGCCGGGGTCTGGGCAAGGCGATCGCACAGCGCTTGGCCCGCGAAGGAGCGACGGTCGCGCTCACCGCGCGCACGATGGAACCCGATCCCAAATATCAAGGGTCCCTTCGTCAGACGCTCGAGGAGATCGAAGTCGCCGGCGGCACGGCCGTCGCGATGCAGGCCGATCTGTCGAAGGTCGAGGACCGCGAGCGGCTATTCGCCGAGGTGGTCGAACGCGTTGGGGCGCCCGACATACTGGTCAACAACGCCGCCGTCACGTTCCTGCGTCCGCTCGATGAGTTTCCCGACCGGCGGGTGCGGGTGATGATGGAGATGCATGTGCTGGCGCCATTGCACTTGTCCCAGCTGGCGATTCCCGCCATGCGTGAGCGTGGTCGCGGCTGGATACTCAACGTGACGTCGGTCGGTGGCGAGTTGCCTGAGGGCCCACCGTTCTCCGACTTCGATCGCACGGCGGGCTTCGGTGTCTATGGCACGGTCAAGGCGGCGCTCAACCGGCTGACGAAAAGCCTTGCGGCCGAACTGTACGACGACGGGATCGCCGTCAATGCCGCCGCGCCCACCAAACCGGTCGCGACGCCGGGTGCGGGCACGCTGGACCTGGCCAAGATCGACACCGAGGACATCGAGCTGATCACCCAGACCGCTTTCATGCTGTGCACCGGCGATCCCAAGGTGCTGACCGGACGGATCGCGCACACGCAGGCGTTTCTGCGCGAGGCCGGTTGGTTGACCTGACCGTGGCAGGCGGGCCGACTCGTTGCCCGATTCGGTGAAGGCTCACTGCATCCTCCCCCGGGCCGTCAACAGATTATGACGCCGCTAGAAGGAGGGTGCCTCGATGTCTACCTCGGGAACACGTGCACCTGCCGGATGTCATTGAATCTGTTATCGGACAACGATATTTGGGGTACATCCGCCGGGCAAAAGGGTCACGGTGACGAATAGGTTCGCGGCAGTTGGCTCGACAGCTCCGATCGGCCCGCCTGGGCACCGAACCTGACCGGCGTCGAGGCTCGAATCCGGCCGCAGCCCCGGCCCCAGTTGGGCGCCCTGCTACTGGAGCAGGCCTACCTACCGTCCGTTTTTGTCCCCGAGATCAAGGCGCGTCGATCTCGGCTCGAACCATCCTCCGGGGTCATTGCGGCAAAGCGACTACAGCACGCGGGACGGCGCGGTAATTTCCCAGAAGCGCTCCAAGAGGGCCTTAGCCCTGCCGCAGCGCCAACAGGGTAGGACAGCAAGTGAGTCGCAACGACAACGCCCAGACGCCGGACGAAGGCACAGGGGACACCACCTACGCGTTCCCCCTCCACCTTCTCGGCGAGTTGGACGCCCCGGCCGCCGAAGGTGTTGAACCCCGCGTTTCGGCCGAGCAAGGCCAGCCGAGCCGCTCGGCGCTGCTGCTCGTGATACGCGGCCCCAACGCCGGTTCCCAGTTCCTGCTCAATCAACCTGTCACATCTGCGGGCCGGCATCCGGACAGCGATATCTTCCTCGACGACGCCACCGTCAGCCGTCACCACGTCGAGTTTCGGCTGGAGAACGGACAATTCCTGCTCGTCGACCTCGACAGCCTCAACAACACTTACGTCAATCACGAACCGGTCGACTCTGCTGTGCTCGCCGATGGCGACGAGATCCAGATCGGCAAGTTTCGCCTGGTGTTCCTGACCCGGCGTCCACGGGTTGAACAGGGCTGAAACCGGGACCTTCCGGTGGATCGCGGTCGGCCCGCGCTTCTAATCGAATGCGCGCTTGGAGAATCGTGCCGACATCGACCTCGCTCGCGGACGTTCAGCTGGTGAAGCAGTACGAGTCGCTGGACGCGTCGCCGCCCTGGAGTCGGGTTTGGTGGATGCTGTGGCCGCGGAAGTCGTCGCCGTGCGGGAAGAACCCGGCATCGGCGACCAGACCGCCCGCGGAGACATCAGCGTCGAGTTTCGCCATCCATGCCCCGACGCCGTCGGGATAGAAGACGTCATCCCAGGACGCGTAGAGAGAGTTGGTGACATAGACCCGTCGGCCGTCGCGGCTGATCTCCACCATCTGCGGCCCACCGCCGAGCCGCAGGTTCGGCGCCGCCGGGTGCGGCTCGCGTCGCACCATCCCGCCGAGCCGCACCGATGCCGTCTCCCGGGGGTGGAACGGGTCGCTGACGTCATACTGCTTGAGTTCACCTGTGCCAAAGCAGGATACGTACAGCCATCGGTCGTCGACCGACAGGTCGATGTCGGTGACGAGCGGGGGCGCCGCACCGAAGGGTTTCAGCGCCGGCGGCAGGTCGTCGGCGTCGGCGGGCTGAGCGGGGATGGTGATCGCCTTGTCGACCGCCCACCGATCACCGTCCTGGTGCCACAGCCACACCGACGCCGACAGATCCTCGGCGCTGATCACCACCCCGACGAAGCCGAACGCCTTGGACGGGTCGTGGGCCGGGCGCAGCTCGAGCACCATCTGGTGCTGGTCGCCGAGGTCGACGCGCTGGGTCAGCTTCCGCTCGGACATGCTCCAGAAGTTCACGTGGTGGCCGAACTTGCGGCCGAGCAGGTCCTCGGGGTCGAGCCCCTTCTCGATTATCGAGATCGGACCCCACTCCGAGGTCACCAGCGTGTCGTACTGCAGGTGCCACCACACGTCGTAGGCAAAGAACTGCGATCCGCGGTCCAGCTCCCACCGTCCGATCACCTCAAACGTGTCGTGGTCGATCAGCGCGACGCCGCCGGGACCCTCGTCGCTATTCGCTCCACCCAACGCCGACATGAAGATGCCGCCCGGGCCACAGTGCACGGTATGCGGGCGTGAGTATCCGGCCTTGGCTGCCAGCTCAGTGGCGTCGATCGTGCGCGTCACCACCGGCCCGCGGGGGTCGGGCTTGGTGTCGAGGACATAGGTGGTCGACGAGCGAATGCCGGGGACGAGCAGGTAGCGCCGCTCGAGCGGTACCCCGTGATCGCCGGCGTGGTGGCCGCCATGCCCGTCGTGGCACAGCGCGCTCGAGCATGCGCTCCACCCGAAGTGGTGCAGCTCGTTGCCCGCCGTCGGCAGCTCCGTCCAGCCGACCACGCCGCCGTACGTCGACGATTCCGGGTCGCAATCCACCACCGCGAGCGCATCCTTCGCCTGGCCCGCTGGGTCGAAAGCAACAACATAGGCCAACTGCTCGGGCGCAGCCGCCACAGCGGCACCCGGGCTGCGGTAAAACGTGGGATCTATCGCAGGCATGATTCCTCCTCGGCTCGCGCCCCATTCGCCGGACCACCATCTGGGTACTTGGTCAGTCGAGGTGACAGCCGGGTCTCCGTTGATCCTCCGCCGCGAATGCGGGGCTGTCTATCCCGTGGGCGTCGTCGTCAACCTGGTTGGAGCCGCGGGGGGCGGGAACGGGACGAGGACGGGTTGGATGGGCGTCGTTGCGGCGGTCAGGCCCGTGCGGGCAAAACGGTGACAGGTTCCAGAGGGTGACACCAAGGCCCTATAGCAGTTCGCCATGTACATCGGATACGCACGAGTTTCCGCTGACCAAGATCTCACCACACAGCAACAAGCGTGCTCGCGCTAGTGCGATCCCATAGACCCGGGAGGGCGAGCGCTTTCAACGTCCTTGCGATGGTCGCCGAGTTCGAAGGTGACCTGATCAGGACCCGCACCAAGCAAGGGAAGCGGATCGTCGAAGGGGAAACTTCTGAGCCCATAGTGCCGGCGGGCCGCCGTGCACCTCGTCAGGCGGATGGGTGTGAGTGATCGGCCCGCCTGCGGACGTGGCCGGGCAGAACCGCGCCACTCAAGCGATACAAGCCCAAGCGGACGACACCGCCCAGGCTCGAACCAACAAGCGATGGACGCCACGCCGAGTACGCAAAGTTGTTACCGCAGATGCAATTCCGCTCGCCTTACGCATCATACGGTCCTCCCCGTCCGCGCGCGGCCAACGCTCACCGTTGATCCAGGTTTCGCATCGTACATTCGGAAAGCTTTGGTGTGTAGACAGTTTCGCCGCTTTGCTGGTCGAGTGGACGTATTCCGAACGTGCGCTATTCCTGCGGCGGTCTGGGGGCTCGTCTCAGCGCGCCGCGACAGAATCTGTGGGTCCTTCGCCGTGCCGCCTCGGCATTAGCGGTCGCAGTGCTCAAGGTCGGAGGCCTGATCCCGGCCCGCGGCGGGTTGACTGCCCACCGTTGCAGACCAGTCACCTCGCGATCGCCGCGTTCGTCAGCGCATCGATACCTGCGAGCTCGGCGCTCAGACCGTAGCGACTGACCAAGGCGGCCTAGCCGTTGGCTCACGGCAGCGGGCACGGGGTCGCGGCGTGGATGCGCTGCGGTGACGGCGGGTTGCGGTCAAGCAGGACAGTGGGTCGGATCGGTCGCGGGCACAAGTTGCCGCCGCAGTTGGGACAAATACCCATTAAATGGCCGTCGACGCAGCGACGGCAGAAGGTGCACTCGTAAGTGCAGATCATCGCCTCCGTCGACGCGGGCGGAAGATCGACGTCGCAACATTCGCAGTTGGGGCGCAGCTCGAGCACACCCCAGGTCTACCTGATAATGACCGTCGGCACACACCAGCCGCCGTGTCATCATTCGTAGGCTCTGCGCCGGTCACACGGTCAGGCGCTGTCGGCAGGGGCCGCTGACGTACGCCAGCCGATGCGAGGACTGAACCTGCTGCTGCGGCGTCCGCCGGATGCTTCGCCCCGCAGCTGGACGGCACTCACCTCTTGTCGAGGTTCCGCATCCTGCAATGTTCGGAAAGCATTGGTGTGTAGGCAGTTCCGCTCGCCTACTGCCGGAGTGGACATATTCCGAACGTGCGCTATTCCATCAGCGGGCCGCCACACCCTCGACGAAGTGATATTGAGATTTCCTTCCTTGACAGCAGGAGGAATTGTGCGGCGCGGTGCCGATCAGCCGGCGGCCACATGAAACTTGTCATGATCTCCCTCTCAGGCGCCGAACGGATCGTCATCACCGGCGTCACGCCTCGCCGGCTTCGCCAAACTCACTTCCGCCACCGGCGTCAACCCGAACTGCTACCCGAGCCGCAGCAGATCACGGCCGGCGACCTCAAGCGCCGTCAACGCCGGATTCTTGTGCTCCATCAGCGTTTTCGGGTTGACGATGGTCAATCCCTCGGCCCGAACCCGGGCCAGCGCCGCCACATATGTCGCCCAGGACTCGCATAGTGCCGTGAGCATCAGGCCATCTTGGATCTTTATCAACCCGAGGGCCTCCAACTCGGGCGCGATGGCCTCCCATGCCGCCCGGGCCTGCTCGGACAGCCATGGCGGCGGCTCGGGCGCGCTGCGCTCGAAGCGCGGCACGTCGGGAATCAACCGGCCCATGCTGTCACGCCCGTGACCGATGCCTTTGAGGATCTTCAACGGCACGGGATCGGGTGCCGGGCGCGGCCATATGCGGGCGCAGCAGCACCACCACGACGGGGTGCACCGGCACCACGTGGCGCGTGTCGGGCGATCCGCCCCTCGCCCGCCGCCGCGCGTGGGCGGACTCGTTGCCCGAAAACCGATTGCACGGCGTCGTCGCTGGGAAGCTGTACACGTACGCCAGCGACGCCCGCATTCGCCGCTGGCCCAACGGAATCGAGATCACAGGAAAGGAGCACCAGCATGACCAACACATCAGTCAGCGCCGCACTAGGGCTGATGGGATACGCGAAGCCCATCGACGACCCCGTCAGCGCGACCACCGCCGCCGAACTCGCCACCGCCGCCTCGACCGCGACGACCTCGAATCCGTGCTCCGGTTGATCTGGCCGTCCATGGCCGAGTTGCATGCCTGTTTTCACCTGTCCCAGCGCCGACAAGCGGCCCGCGACGACGCGGCGTTTAATGAACTAATCGCCCGGCTAGACGAGGAGGACGACGACTCCGATGGCTGAGACCAACGAGTACGAACTGCAGGCCCTGTGGTGGAAGCGCGTCCTGTCGGCGTTCACCGCCCGCCACGACCGTCAGGCGATCCTGTATGTGGTGGAGCTGCTGCGGTGCGTTGGGGACCAGGCCGCCACCGAGACCGCGAACCGGGCCTGGTTGTTGACCTACCGCGACCGCGCCGACGCCATCGCCGAGATCCGCATCCTTGTGGCGCACGCCGAGGAGCTGGCCGAACTGTGATGTCGGCGCAGTGCTCCACACTGACATCAGCTCGGTATCTGCGAAGCGCCGGGAGTCTTCCGGGAGGCCAACCCGGACACGGGTCACCACGCGACGCAAGCCGATACGCACGTCGGTAGGTGATCCTTGTTGAGCAACATCCTCTTTCGCAACGCTGAACTGTCGTGTGGACCACATGCAGCGACATCCAGGGTTGCTAGCCGTCGATTCGGCCGCTCCTCGACGATACCCTGCGACCCGACCGAGTTCGCCGAGGAGCACGACGAGTTTTGACCTCCGCAGCGCCCGCCGTCACCGAGGGCGATTGTGGACCGCTGCCGGTGTGGACGGGGCGATCCGGCACGCCACCCGACGCTGAAGGGCGCTCTGCCGTAATTCAACTGATCAAGTAGGGCCGATCGCCTGAGCAGCCGCGCTCGATGTACCTGGCGATTAGGCGCGGGCTCAACGCTACGGCGCCACCATGGCCAGGCGGCTCGTCAACCACCGCTGGCGACCCGATATGTTCGACCCTCAGGACACCTCACGTCCGCCACTCAGCGACTCGAGGCGAGGGTCTGCGACGGACCGTGCCGACCTCGATGACGAGCGGGGATGGTGGAAATCCCCTCCGGCGGGCGCGTCTGCCCCGGTGTGAGGCGCCTGTCGACGTCCTCCACCGCACTCCGTCGTTCTATAGGCAGGGCTATAGGGTTGGGAAGCAAGGGTATTCGGCCCCCAGATCCTCTGTGAGCCTCGGACGACTGATGGCACCGCCGGGGGCTTCCGATCGCTCAACGGGGCGCACAGGCGGCGCTTCAGGGCCTTCTGCCACATGCCCGAGAGTCTGCAGCCCCAGCCTTGCGCAGAATTGCGCAACGTTGCGCATTTCGGGCTTTCGCCGCCTGGTGGGCGACGACGCGGAAGTCAACGTCGACACCGGCTTGAGGGCCGAGGCTGCTCGTGCAGCCGGTACCCAAGCTGAATCCGCTGAACGACACGCACGTGGCGTTGGCCGTTCCGACCCCACCCAGTGATGCCGCCGCCACAACTCCCGACGCCACCGCGCCACACAGTAGGCCGCTCGCAAACTTGTTCTTCGGGATATCCCATTCCGTACTCATCCGATGCGCCTCTCACTAGGCACCTCGGAGTCCATCTGGGTTCTGCCCCGATCGCGGATCGGGTCGTCAAAGTCGCGGGAGAACTTCACGAACAACTCGGTGGGCAAGCCCGGCTGGGGCTCTTCATATTCGACGTCAAGGACCAGCTTCCTACCCGTGCTGCCGCCGGGTACTTCTTCACACAAGGCGATCCGCGCGACGCGGTTCTGTCCGCCCAGCGCACCCGATGCGTGAAATGCGTTGGTGAGAAAGGTGACACCGCCGTCGCGAAGGGCAGCGGGGTGTGCGGGGAACGCGACCTTGATCCGGTCGCCGGTGACCCAGCCGTCGTTCACCAGGTCTGCTCGGCGGCGCGAATCAGCATCTCGTTGACCGCGACCCTGCGGTCCCGGGTGACCATGTAGACGACGGCTTCAGCGATGTCCTCCGGGTGCAGCTTGACCATGCCCGCAGTGCGCTGGTTGAAGGCTTCCCGCGCCTCCGCCGGGAGGTGGTCGGTGATCTCGGTCTCCACAGTGCCCGGTCCGACGATGCCGACGCGGACGCGCTTGCCGATCAGCTCCTGCCGGATGCCTTCGCTGAAGGCGTTGACGCCGAATTTGGTCAGCGAGTACACGGCCGTGTTCGGCCGGGCCACCCTGCCCGCGGTGGAGCTGACGGTGACGACGTCCGCGACACCGCGGGGTGAGTCCGCCGCGGCGGTGATCAGGTGGGGGAGCGAGGCACGAGTCGCGTACAGGACGCCCTGGATGTTGACCGCCACCAGATCGTCCCAGTCTTTCAATGGTGCGTCCGCGGCGTCGCCCGTGCGCATGAGTCCGGCGTTGTTCACCAATATGTCGAGCCGGCCCAGCTCGCCGACGACGGCCGCGACGGCGCTGGCGACCTGGTCCGCGTCGGTCACATCCGCAGGCACCGCCAGCGCCGTGCCGCCCGCCGCTTCGATCTCGGCCACCAGTTCGTGCAGTCGGTCGGCACGGCGCGCCAGCAAGGCGACCGCCGCGTCCTGCCCGGCCATCGCCCGAGCGGTCGCGGCGCCGATACCGCTGCTTGCGCCGGTGACCAACGCCACGGTGCCTGCGAGCGTGGCTGTCACTTCGTCACCTTCTTGAGAATGTCGTTGAACACGTAGTCATTGTCTTCACCGAGGTCCGGGGCGCCTCGCTCGACCCGCGCCGGTTCGCGCGACATCCGCCACGGCGGCCCCAGGACGGGGCGTTGCCCCTCGCGGTGGTCGCTGACGAACCGGTACAGGCCGCGCTGCCACAGCAGTTCGTCGCCGATGACGTCGATCGAGGTCGCGCTCTTGTTCGCAGAGACTCCGGCACGACGCAAGCGCTGAGCCAGATCGGCGGCGTCGTGTGCGCGGGTGAACTCGCCGATGTCGCGATCGAGCGGCTCGGCGTTCACGATCCGCCCCGAAGATGTCGCGTACCGCGGGTCGTTGGCGAGCATGCCTGCGCCCAGAGCGTCGCACAGCCGATGCCATTCCGCGTCGTCGGCGACGGCGATCGCGATCCAGTCCGCACCCGAACACGGATAGCAGCCATGAGGGGCCATATCTGAACGCCGGTTACCGTCGGGCCCCAGATCCCTGCCCGCCGAATTCTGTTCGAGCAGCAGGTCGCCGATCATCGACGACAGCACCTCAACCGCCGACACGTCGACGAATTGGCCTTCTCCGGTCAGTTCGCGATGCAGCAGCGCCGCGACCGCGGCGAAGGCCGAGGCGGCGCCCACCGTGGAGTCCCCGTAGCGCATGCTCGCGCCGAGTGGCGGACCGCCCTGGTAGCCGATTACCGATGCGAGGCCCGCCAGTGCGGCGAAGCATGGCGCGTAGCCCGTCTGATAGCCGAGCGGTCCGTCGTTGCCCCACATCTTGATCGAGACCGAGATGATGTCGGATTTGATGTCCTTGAGGTCGTCGTAGCTCAGCCCTTGCCGCTCCATTGCGCCCGGCCGCAGGTTGTTGATCACGATGTCGCTCCGGCCGATCAGGTCCCGCAATCGATCCAGCCCTGCGGGCGTCTTGATATCGAGGTCGACGCTGAGGATTTCGGGATTGATGCTTAGGAAGAACGGAGCGTGGTTGATGTCGGTGCCACCGTAGGCACGCATTTCCTCGGGGGTGGCGGCGTTCTCGACCTTGATCACCTCGGCGCCCAGGAATGCCAGCAGCTTGCCGGCATACGGACCGGCCCACACCTTGGTGAGTTCGACGACGCGCACGCCTTCCAACGGGCCACCGCGCGAGGCCTTCGGTGGTTTGAGTTGCGGCGACTTGACGCTCAATCGTGTTCGAGGGGGTCGAATTTCGGTGAGGACTTCCGCGGTGTGTTGTCCGAGAGCCGGTGCGGGGCAGGTGATCTCGACCGGCGAGCTACTCATTCTGTATGGGACTGTGGGGTACGCCGCAGTGCCGAGCACCGGATGTGCGACGTCCCGGAAGAAGCCACGATGGCGGTACTGCGCCGAACGCCGCAGGTCGGCAGCGCCGTTCACCGGCACCAGTGGCACCCCTAGGCGTTGAGCCGTATCGGCGACGGCATTTTTCGTCTGACGCTTTACCCACGCCGCAAACCCACGGTGAAACGTCTCGACCTTCTCGGGCGTCACGGAGAACTCGAGCCAGTCATCGTCGAATTCGTCGAGCCAAGGCGGATGGTCCATGAGTTGTTTGAGTTGGACCCAGTGGCTTCGGCTCGTCATGTACAGGTAGACGTGCCCGTCGCGGCATGCGAAGAACGACGCCGGGCCCTGCTGGTCGTAGTCGTCGCGGGTGTTCTCCGGCGCGATCTCGCCCGTGACGAACCGGCCCAGTATGCAGTCGGCGCGCGAAACCAGCACCGCTTGTGCCGATAGATCGATGAACTCGCCGTCTCCATGGTGCAGTCGAGCGAACAACGACGAGGCCACGCACAGCGCCGCGTCGAGACCGGCCTCGTAGTCGGCAAGGAAGCGGCCTGGGCCCTTCAGCGGTGGCTTCGCCGGGTCGGGGTGGCTGGGCGTGTGGTATCCCCAGCCGCTGGCGTGAAAAACGTTGATGCTCTTCGCGTTCTGAAGATCGGCGGGTGCGCCTTGGCCGAACGGGGTGATTGCGCAGAACACCACATCTGGATGTCGGCTCGCCAGGTCGGGCACCCGGACGTGGTCGTCGATGACGGCATCGGCCGAGGCGAGGATGTCATGCAGGGTCTTGCGGTCGCGTGTGACGTCCAACATGGCGGACCGCTTGTTGGTGTTGAGGTAGGCGAAGACCTGGCTTCGCTCGGTCCCGCCGACCTCGCCGACGTGTGGCGCCATGGCCCGGGTGGCGCAGCCCCACCCGGGCGGTTCGATCTTGATGACGTCGGCGCCGAAGTCGGCCAGCAACTTTCCGCAGTATTCCCCGGCCACCGATTCGGCCAGTTCGACGACGCGGATGCCGTTCAGTGCCGACATGGACTCAGGGCTTGCTGCGCCCCGAGCGGCTCAGCCGCCACTCGGGCGGGAAATTCAAGTCGTTGTCCTTCACCACGTTGTTGAGGCCCTTTGCAAACGTGCCCTCGGTCAGGTCGACCTCGTTCACCTGGTCGTTCTGGATGAGCGGCAGCATGCCTTCGACCATGCCGGTCAGCAAGCTGCCGAAGTACTCACCCTTGTGCTGCTTGTACAGCTCCAGGAACGTCTTCTGCACTGCGACCGTGTCGGTGGGACGGGACTTCGAGCACGCCAACGCATACTTCTGCGTCTCCGCTTCGAGCTTGTCCCGAGGCACCACACTGTTGACGAATCCACACTCGTACATCTCCTTCGCGCTGAAAGGGCGTCCGGTGAACAGCATTTCGGAGAACTTACGCAGGCCCATCGTCTCCGCCCACCACCACAGCCGCGGCCCCCACCCGACGTAGCGGAACGCCGGATGCCCGAACAGCGCGTCGTCGGAGGAGATCACCAGGTCGGCGTCGCCGGCCTGGTAGAAGTGCCAGCCGTAGCAATAGCCCTTCGCCTCGATGATGCTGATCTTGCGCAGTTCCTGCAGCGGCCGGTTGCCGGCACGGGCCTTTGCATAGAAGTCGGTGACCGTGGAGAGATAGCGATACGAACCGCCTGGTGGGTACTTCACGTCGTCGTCGTTGATCGCAAGCTCGTGCAGTAGCGGCATCCCCGGGTTCTCCAACATGCCGCGCTGTTCGGGAAGGTCGCCGCCGCTTCCGAAATCCTCACCCTCACCACGAATCACGACGACCTTGACGTCGTCGTCCACGTTGCACTTGTGGATCAGGTCGGCATAGTTCTGGCGCATGCCGAGGGTGGTGGAGTTCTGCGCTTCGGGCCGATCGAACGTGATGTAGGCGATTCGGTTCTTGACGTCTTTCTCGAACTTGATGTACTGCTCGGCTTCCTTCTTCATTTCCTCGTAGTCGTAATCAGGCATGCTCGTCTCCTCTATCTCGTCCTATTTGAGTAGGCAGCCCGCGTCCACGGGCAGCTGAACGCCTGTGACGTAACGAGATTCGTCAGAGGCGAAGAACAACACTGCGTTGCTGATGTCCTCGGGTTCCACCCAGGGCACTGGCAGCGTGTGCATCATCTGTGAGACCGGGGCGAAGTCCTCCGGCCCCGGATTCTCCTTGTGCGGCGCGAACAGCCGAAAAGTGGCGTCGTTCATCGCCATCGGCGTGTTGACCTGGGTCGGATGTATCGAGTTGACGCGGATCATGTGTTGCCCGAGCTCCACTGCGAACGTCCGCATCAGGCCGACGACACCGTGCTTGGCGGCGATGTAGTGACCGGTGTGGGGGTGGGCCCTCATGCCGCCGACCGAACTGGTGAGGATGATCGATCCGCCACGTCCGCCCGCGAGTAGGTGTGGCACACCGGCTTTCACGGAGTGCCACACACCAGTCAAGTTGATGTCGATCATGTCATCCCAGATGTGTTCGGGGATCTTGTGCAGCTTGTTGCCCGCGTTGCCGATACCAGCATTGGCCACGATGATGTCCAGTCGCCCGAGTCGCTCGACGGCGGCGTCGACGGTGTCCTTCAGCGTGTCATAGTCACGAACATCCATCTGCGCGGGCACGATCCGTCGACCTAGTTGCTCGACCAGGCTCACGGTCTCCTGGAGATCCTCAGGCGTGGAAGCGGGATACACCACGTTGTCGATCGCTTTACAGATGTCGACAGCGATGATGTCGGCACCCTCCTGTGCGAGCCGCACCGCGTGGCTGCGGCCCTGACCGCGCGCGGCGCCCGTGATGAAGGCGACCTTGCCCTCGACCCGGCCGGTCATGACACCACGGCCGGCATCGATTCCCAGCCGCGCACCGTCGACGTCGGGCTCAGCTCCGCATTGGTGAGGTCGACATCCCAGTGGGGGAATCGATCGAGGATCTCTTCGAGAGCAATGCGTCCCTCGAGCCGGGCCAACGCGTTGCCAAGGCAGAAATGGGTGCCGACGCCGAAGGCGAGATGCTGGTGCGGTTCGCGGTGGATGTTGAACATCTCGCTGTCCGGCCCGAATCGGCGGGGATCGCGGTTGGCGGCGCCCACGATCAGCATCATCGCGCTGCCCGCGGGCACCTGGTGCCCGTAGTACTCCAGATCCCGGGTCACATACCTGCTGACGTGAGGTGCGGGCGGCTCGAACCGCAGCAGCTCCTCGATCGCCGCTGGCAGTAGCGCCCTGTTGTCGACCATGTCGCGACGCTGGTCGGGGTGCTCAGCGAACACCTTGCCCGCCCAGCCGAGCAGCCGGGTCGTCGTCTCACTGCCTGCTGTCGCGATGACCTGGAGGTACAGCAGCAGCTCGTCGCGGCCGAGGCGGCGCGTGGCGCCGGTCTCGTCGGCGAACTCGGCGTTGAGCAACTCGGTCATGATGTCGTCTGACGGGTGCTCGGCGCGCCAGTCGATGTATGACGCGAACACCTCGCCGGTGGCGATGGCCCCGTCGGGGTTCTCGGTCATCTTGCCGCCCCGCTCGGTGCGCAACGTCGAGTCGCCGTGGTCGACGACATGTTGCTGATCGGATTCGGGGATGCCGAGCAACATCCCGATCACCCGCATCGGCATCTGCGCGCCGAGATCCTTGACGAAGTCGAACCGTCCGGTGTCTATCAGCGGATCGAGGCAGTAGTGCCGTGAACTCCCGGATCCTCGGCTCCAGCGCGCTGACCTTCCGTGGCGTGAAGATCCGGGAGAGCAGCTTGCGATGGATGTTGTGGATCGGCGGATCCTCGAAGATCAGGCTGCCCGGCGGAATCTCCATGCCTGATTGGATGATTTCCAGCACGGCACCGTGTGATGAGCTGAACGTGTCGTGGTCGACAAGTGCGGCGTCGACGTCGTCGTATCGGCTCAGTGCGTAGAAGCCGTGGCGGTTGTTGAAATACAGTGGCGTCTCCTCGCGGATCCGCCGGAACATCGGGTACGGATCGGTGTTGAGATCCACGTCGTACGGGTCGTAGTAGACGTCTTTGAAGAGGTCACTGTTTGTGCTGAGTGTCACCGGTTTCCGCCTTTCCCTGCACCGCCCGGTAACCGAATGCACTGTGTGCCGCAATCGATCCCGCGGCCAGTCTGGCAGCGTTGGACAACGTTGGGGCAATTTGTACTGTTTGCTTAAAAGTCTCACGACCCGTCCTCGGCGGAATCGACCGTCGGGCATCATGAGGACACCATGTCGGAGATCGTGACGCGCCCCGCTCACGAACTGGCGGTTGCGCTGAGGCGCCGTGAGGTGTCGAGCCGCGAGTTGCTCGACTGTTATCTGGAGCGCGTCGAACGGTTGAATCCGTTGCTCAACGCTGTCGTGACGCTGGATCCCTACGGGGCGCAGCGCGCGGCGGACGCGGCCGATGCTGCGTTGGCCCGCGGTGACGTCTACGGTCCGCTGCACGGAGTGCCGATGACGATCAAGGACACGTACGAGACGGCGGGCATTCGCACCACCTGCGGCCTCGAGGCCTGGGACCACGTGCCCGAGCGTGACGCCGAGGCTGTGCGGCGGCTGCGCGAAGCCGGCGCGGTGATCTTCGGCAAGACCAACACACCGAAACTGGCCGGCGATTGGCAGACGTTCAACCCGATCTTCGGTACCACCAACAACCCGTGGGACACGACGCGGAGCACCGGAGGGTCGTCCGGCGGGTCTGCCGCGGCGCTCGCAGCGGGCCTGACGGCGCTCGAATTGGGCAGCGACATTGCAGGATCGATACGGGTGCCGTCGAACTGGTGCGGCACCTGCGGACACAAACCGAGCTGGGGTGTCGTGCCGCAGCGGGGACACCTGCCGCCGCCGCCAGGGGCGCTCGCCGACATCGACCTCAATGTCGTCGGCCCGATGGCGCGCGACGTCGACGACCTCGAGATGGCGCTCGACATCCTCGCCGGGGCGGACGGCCACCGCGCAACGGGGTGGCGGCTGGAACTCCCTGCCGCGCGCGCAAAGGCGTTGTCCGAGTTGCGATTGGCGGTGTGGCTTGATGATCCGGCGTATCCGGTCGAAGATGACGTGCGCAGCGTGCTCGAGTCGGCGGTGACCGCCGTCCGCCAGGCCGGTGCCCGCATCGTCGATGTGCGGCCGCCGGTGGCGTTGCCGGAGGTGGTCGGGCTGCACATGGAGCTGTTGTACCCGCTGATGGAGCGTTCGTCGAAGCTGCTCCATCGAGACTGGTTGTCCGCCAACGAGAAACGCGAGCAGCTGCGTGCCCGGGTAGCGGACTTCTTCCGCGAGGTCGACGCTCTGCTCATGCCGGTCGCCGTTGTTTCCGCGATCGCGCACAACCACGACAAGCCGTTGGCCCGCCGAAAGATCCACACGGACGACGGCACCCGGCCATACCTGGACATGTTCGGCTGGGTAGGCCTGGCCACCGTCGCCTACCTGCCCGCCACGGTTGTCCCCGTCGGGCGCACGCCATCGGGTCTGCCGGTGGGGATCCAGATCGTCGGGCCCTATCTCGAGGACCGCACGACGCTCGCGGCGGCACGATGTGTCGAGGAATTGCTCGGCGGGTTCGTGCCGCCGCCGGGGTGCTAGAACGAAATCACAACCGCTGCAGGGCGAAGGTCCAGAACTGGGATCCGGGTGGGCCATTGAAGCAGCCGACGTCGTAATTCGACTCAATGGTTCCGGCCAGCGTGGCATCGTCCCACGACCACGTCTCGTGCGTCGGCATTGCGTAGCCGGGAAGGCACTGCAGGCCGTCGGAGACGTCGACGTTCAAGGTCCAGCGGCCGTTGGCGAGGTGCGCGGTGCCGTCGTAGTAGTTGTAGAACTTCAGCCGCGGAGCCGCGCTGATTTTCAAGCAGTCGGGTGCCGCGGTTTGACATGGATAGAAGGCCCAGAACCATGAAGCCCGTTCGTACCTGTTGGTCAGTACGTCGTAGTTACCGAGCACGTAAGCGTTGGCGGGCGGGGCAACCATCGCCGCCGCCGCGGCAAGGGCGGTCGTCGCGATCGCGAGCTTCACCGACTTCATGGTCGTCCCTTCGTCTACCTCAACCCGCTGGCTGCCTATCAAATCACTCGGTGTCAATCGATGACGGCGGTTTCCTTGCGTTCGGTGATTGGCCGTGCCAGTTCCTGCTCGTCGCAGATCCGTTGCAACTTGTCCAGTGTCTCGTCGAGGCCGGGGCCGAGCGGCTTGCTCGGGGTGAACGTCGCGGGCAGGCGTTTCATGCCCTGGATCACCCCGATGGTCTCGTAGTGTTCGGTGCCCTCGGGGTCGCACACGTAGTCGGGCATCCGGTCGAGTACCGCCGTGAGCATCGATTTGAACACCGTCCTGGCGACATTCGAACCGACGCAGCGGTGCACGCCGATGCCGAAGCTGAAGTGCCGGTTGCCTTTTCGGTCCATCGTGAGCTCGTTGGGCTTCTCGAACACCGAGGGGTCGCGATTGGCCATGGCCCAGGAGATCCAGAGCCGCTCGCCCTCTCTGAACTTCGTACCCTCCACGTCGACGTCGCCGGAGAACGTGCGGCCGTCACCCGGCGCGGGCGTGAAGAAGCGCAGGAACTCCTCCGTCGCGGGGTTGAGCAGCGAATCGCGTTCCAGGCTGAGCAACTCGCGCTGGTCCGGGTGGTCAGAAAGCCATTCGAGCGAGTGGGCGGTGAGTGCGGTGGTGGTGTCGAAGCCGCCGCCGATGATGAGCCCGAGGTTGCCCAGGATCTCCAGGTCGGGGGCCGGTTCGCCCTCGATGCGCAGTTGCAACAACGCGTTGATAAGCCCCGGCCGCGGATTCTCGCGGACCTCCATCATGGTGTTGATCATGTCGATGCCCATCTGCCGGTTCATCTCGGCAACACGTGGTGCGTCGGGAGAGTGCTCCGGGGTGGACACAGACAGGTGGGCCGGCTCGCTGTAGACCGGCCACTTCTTCAGCTCGATGCCCATCATCGCGAGGGTGAGCACGGCGGGGACGATGTTGGCGAGGTCGTCGACGAAGTCGATCCGGCCGGACTCGATCTTCTCGTCGAGCGCCGCGCGCACGATCTCGTCGACGAACGGCTGCCACCGCTTGACCGCGGCGGGGGAGAGGTAGGGGTTCAACGCACCCCGGTAGAGGCTGTGCTCGGGCTCGTCCATCTCCAGGATGCCGCCGCGCACGACCGTCGCCCGTTGCGCCTTCGGGATGGTGATGCCCTGGTACGGCGTCTCGCCCGTCAGATCGTGATGGTTGGACACCACGGGACAGCGCGCGAGTTCGAAGACTTCCTTGCTGCCTGCCGCCACCCAGTGACCGTTGTAGGTGTCCGACCACGCCACGGGGCACCGGGACTGCATCTCCTCGGTGATCTTCTCGAACTGCAACCGGTACTCCGGCGTATGTCGGTCGAAGTGATAGGTGTTCTTCTTGCGGTCGCCGTCGGCGGCGGTGAGGTCGTCGACGCTCAAGACCTTGTCTCCCTTGGCTTTCGGTTGTTGCTCATTCTTCGATCGAGATGGCCTGCTCGGGGCAGGAATGCACTGCCTCGCGGACCGCATCCTCTTGGCCGGGCGGAACCACTTCGTTCACGGGTGACGATGTGCCATCAATGTCGCTGAGCTCGAAGGAATCCGGGGCGATCATCGAGCACAGCGTGTGGCCCTGGCAGCGCCCGGAGTCGACAAAGACCTTCACTTAAAGCTCCTTCGTCAGTTGTGGTAGTCGTACCACTTCAGGTAGCCGCCGGCGTCGACCCGCACCTGCATGCCGGTGACGTAGCGGGCCTCGTCCGACGCCAGCCACAGCACGGCGTTGCTGATGTCGACGGGCTCGATCCACGGCACCTTCATCGCCTGCTGCACGTAGAACACAGGCTCGGCGTCCGCGAGGGTCGGGTGCTCGAGGTCCGGCCGGAACGACTTGTACATCGGCTCGCTCTGCAGCATGTCGGTGTTGCAGTTGGTCGGGTGAACCACGTTGGCGCGGATGCCGCGCGGCGCGAGCTCGGTCGCAAGGTCGTGCACGTACGTCGACAGCGCCCGCTTGGAGTGCACATAGGCCATGCCGCCGGGGTCGTTGCCTGGATCGGGCTTGTTGTGGGTGTCCATCAGTGCAGCGGTCGACCCGGTCGCGACGATGGCGGCGCCCTCGGACAGGTGCGGCAGCGCGACGTTGATCGCGTTGATCGTACCGATCAGGTTGGTGTTGATGACGTCGACCCAAGCCTGCAGCGGCGGTTGGCCTTTCATGCCCGCGATGCCTGCCTGGGCGACGACGATGTCGACCTTGCCGAACTCGGCGATGCCGCGCTCCAACGCCACACGAAGCTGGGCCGCCTCGCGGACGTCGGCCTGGGCCGTCACGACGCTGCGACCGGTCTTCTCAACGAGCTTGCCGGTTTCCTCGAGATCCTCGGGTGTCGCCATCGGGTAGCCGATGGTCGGGATGTCCTGGCACAGGTCGACCGCGATGATGTCCGCGCCTTCTTCGGCGAGCCGGACCGCGTGGCTACGGCCCTGGCCGCGCGCCGCGCCGGTGACAAATGCGACTTTCCCTTGAACGCGTCCCATTCGAAGGTTGTCCTTTCGTATCGATTGCTTATGTGTTTCGGCCGCCGTTGACGCCCAAGATCTGTCCGGTGATGTAGCCGGCTTCCTCGGAGATCAGAAATGCGCACGCCGCGGCGATGTCCTCGGGCTTGCCGATGCGGCGTACGGGTGTCGCCTCGATGTTCTTCTCGACGACGAGATAGCCGCGCGCTTCCGATTTGCGCAGCATCGGTGTGTCGATGAAGCCGGGCGGCACCGCGTTGACGGTGATGCCCGCGGGCCCGTACTCCAATGCCAGCGATTTGGTGAGGCCGTTGACCGCCGACTTGGCGGCCACATATGGCGACATGTATGGCTGCCCGGAGTGCGTGCTTGAGGACGAGATGTTGACGATCCGGCCCCAACCGGCCTCGATCATGTCGGGCAGCACCGCCTGGATGCAGTGGAAGACGCCGTTGAGGTTGACGTCGATCACCCGCTGCCAGTCCTCGAACTTGAGGTCGGTGAACCGCTTGAACTTCTCGAGTCCCGCGGCGTTCACCAGAACGGTCACCGGCCCCAGCTGAGCGCGGATGGCGGTCAGCGCGTCCTCGACCGCGGCGCGGTCGGTGACGTCAGCGGTGTAGGCGAATTCGTCGTCGGACGGGTTGAGGTCGATAGTGGCGACGTGTAAGCCGTCGGCGCGCAGCCTGCGGGCGACGGCTTGTCCGATGCCGGAGCCGCCACCTGTCACAACTGCGGTTTTCACGCGCTGGCCTCAGTTACCAAGAATCACCCTTCCGATTATGAGAACCGTACTCTCGGAGTGTGCGTTCCCGCAAGACAGGAATGCAGTCTCGTTCGCACTGGTGAGACGTTTGTGGGTCATTTGTCGCAGCGTTTATTGCAGGCAGTTGGAGTTCCAAGCATCTGCTTGAGTTCTCTGTACGCGAATGTATGATTCGCCGAGGATGAGAATGAAGTTTCCATCACACAAGGATGCTTGCTGAGGAGGATCGTGCAGGAAACGCCCACCATTTCGAGTGATGCAGCCAGTGCCGAGACGGCCGATCGGCGCCTTCTGATCGACGGACGGCTGCTCGACACGGAACGGACGTTTCCTTCTATTAATCCCGCCACGGGCGAGGTTCTCGGGTATGCACCCGACGCGACCGTCAGCGACGCCGAGGCGGCAGTTGCCGCGGCGCGGCGCGCGTTCGACACGACCGATTGGTCGACCAACACCGAACTGCGTATCCGCTGTCTCGAACAGTTCCACCAGGCGCTGGTCGATCACCGCGACGAACTGGCCGAGCTGACCATCGCGGAGGTCGGCGCGACGCCCGCGCTGATCGCAGGCGCACAGCTGGACCAGCCGGTGCAGATCGTGCGGTTCTACGCGGATCTGCTGAAGACGTATCCGATGACCGAAGACCTCGGCAACATCGAGAGCCGCGGCATGCAGCACCACCGCTGGGTAGAGAAAGAGGCCGCCGGAGTTGTCGCGGCCATCATCGCCTACAACTATCCGAACCAGCTGGCGCTCGCCAAGCTGGCACCTGCGCTCGCGGCCGGCTGCACTGTCGTGCTGAAGGCGGCGCCGGATACCCCGCTGATCACGCTGGCGCTGGGCGAGCTGATCGCCAACCACACAGACATTCCGGCAGGCGTCGTGAACGTGCTCAGTGGTGCCGATCCGGAGGTTGGCCCCGTGCTGACCACCAGCCCCGACGTGGACATGGTCACCTTCACCGGCTCCACGCCGACCGGCAGGCGGATCATGGCCGCGGCGAGCGACACCCTCAAGCGCGTCTTCCTCGAACTGGGCGGCAAGTCGGCGGCGATCGTGCTGGACGACGCAGACTTCAACTCCGCCGCGTTGTTCTCGGCGTTCTCGATGGTGACCCATGCCGGCCAGGGCTGTGCGCTGACGTCGCGGCTGTTGGTGCCGCGCAAGAACCACGACGAGATCGTCGAGCTGATCAAGAACAACTTCGGCCTGGTCCGGTACGGCGACCCGTCCGATCCCAAGACCTACATGGGCCCGCTGATCAGTGAGATGCAGCGCGACAAGGTCGACGGCATGGTCAAGCGTGCCGTCGAGGCCGGCGCCACACTGGTCACGGGCGGCGAGAAGGTCGACCCCGGCTACTTCTATACCCCCACGCTGCTCACCAACATCGACCCCGACAGCGAGATCGCACAGGAGGAGGTGTTCGGGCCGGTACTGGTCGTCATCGCCTACGAGGACGACGACGACGCGGTGCGCATCGCCAACAACTCGATCTATGGGCTATCGGGTGCCGTATTCGGCGGTCAGGATCGCGCGCTGGCGGTGGCCCGTCGCATCCGGACCGGGACCTTCTCCATCAACGGCGGCAACTACTTCAGCCCCGACAGCCCGTTCGGCGGCTACAAGCAGTCCGGCATCGGCAGGGAGATGGGCAGTGCGGGGTTCGAGGAGTTCCTGGAATCGAAGACCTTCGCTGAGGTTGTTTCTGGGGCGTCCCAATGAGACCCCTCGAGGGCATCCGCGTCCTCGAGGTCGCGATGTACGGATTCGTTCCCTCGGCGGGCGCCGTGCTCGGCGAGTGGGGCGCCGATGTCATCAAGGTCGAGCACGCCGTGACCGGTGACCCGCAGCGCGGTCTGCGGCAGACCGGCCCGCTCCGCGTCGAGGGCGAACCCAATCCGAATATCGAGCACGCCAACCGCGGCAAGCGCAGCATCGGGCTGGACATGTCGGTGCCCGAGGGCAGGGAGGTGCTTCTCGAGCTCGCGCGCCGCGCCGACGTGTTCCTCACCAGCTTCCTCCCAGGACATCGGCAGAAGTTTGGCATCGATGTTGACGACATCCGCGCCGTGAACCCGAAGATCATCTACGCCAGGGGCAGCGCATTGGGCCCGCGTGGTGAGGAGTCGGTGAAAGGTGGCTACGACATGACCGCCTTCTGGTGTCGTGCAGGCACCGCGGCGACCATCACCCCGCCCGGCATCGAAGGCATGATCGGCCCGCCGGGACCGGCCTACGGCGACACCATCTCGGGTACCAACCTCGCGGGCGGGATCGCGGCCGCGCTACTCAAGCGGGAACGTACCGGTGAGCCATCGGTCGTGGACGTGTCGCTGCTCGGCAGCGGGCTGTGGTCGATGGGCCACACCGTCGCGTTGACGTCGCATCTGGGTCAGCTGATGGTGCAGCCTCCGCCGGGCGTGCACGGCTCGCCGATCAACCCGCTGGTGGGTGTGTACCCGACCGCTGATGACCGCTATATCTCCTTCGTCATGATGCAACCGACGAAGTTCTGGGCCGACGTGTGCAGGCACATGGACCTCGAGGACTACATCGACGACCCGCGCTTCGCGACGGTCGAGGCGATCGCCGAGAACACCCCCGCGGCGGTCGAAATCCTACGAGAGGCGATGGCCAAGCGGACGCTGCCCGAATGGAGCGAACGGTTCGCCACCCTTGCGGGACCGTGGGCGCCGGTGCAGGACACCCTGCAGGCGGCCGAGGACGCGCAGATCCGCGCGAACGAGTACATCGTCTCCACGGGTGAACTCGAATTGGTCGCGAATCCGGTGCAGTTCGATGTCAGCGCACCACAAACGGGACCCGCGCCAGGTTTTGCCGAGCAAACTGACGAAATCTTGCTAGAACTCGGTTTGGATTGGGATCGCATCATCGAGCTCAAGACGGCCGGCGCCGTCACCTAGCCTTCGGGAGAGATCTCAATGCCCTACGTCGCGTCGATCGGCACCTACCTGCCGTGTTGGGGCGCGCTCCAGCACCGGGTGGCCGGTGACGACGAGGACGCGATCACCCTTGCGGTCGAGGCCGGCCGTGCCGCATTGATTGCCAGCGGTGCGGTCGAGCGAGTCGTCCTGGTGAGTCGTGACCTACCGCTGCTGGAGAGCAGTAACGCCGCGGTGCTCTTGGCGGGTCTGGGGCTCGACCCCGAGCTCGAGGTGGACGAACGCCTCGGCGGCGCACCCGCCACACTGGATGCGGTCAGCTCCGCCCGGCCGCGGACACTGATCATCGGCACGGATCTCAACCCGGCGGGTGCGGCAGCCATCCTGACCGCCGAGCGGGGGCTGCAGGTTCGTACCGCGGCCCGGGTCGCGCGCAGCCTTCCGGTGCGCACCCGCAACGCCACTGGCGACGTGCACGACTACGGCGACCCGCGGCTGCTGCATGAGCGGGGCCTGGTCGCCTCGCTCGCCGCCGCGTGGCTCGACACTCCGGCCGCCGTGGCAGGCGTCGACCACGACCGCGCGGTGGAGTTGTGCGTCGGCGATCCACCGCCGTTGCCGACAACGGGCGCAAGCGCCGGCTTGTTCGCACTTGCAGGCATGGCCGACACAGGCACGACCGGGCCGTTGGTCGCGGTCGAACAGGCCAGCCTGTCCGGCATGACGGTGAGCAACGGCGTGGCCGAGCTTCATCGCCGTGAACCGTCTGCGCGGCCCACGCCGATGGGCACGTATGTCGAAGGCGCGGAGATCCCGATCTCACTGGCCGCCTACGAGCGAGCCTTCGAGGCCAAGACCCGTTGGGAGGCAGGGCGGTTCGCTTCCAGTGAAGACTTGGACTTCCCGCCGCGTTACCGGGTCGCCGAGGACGGCACGCTGGCAACCAACTACGAGTTGATCCCGTTGCCGCGGACCGGAACGGTCTACACCGAGACCACCGTCCACATGCCGGTGCCCGGGCTGCGAACGCCGTACTCGCTCGTGATCGTCGAACTCGACGGTGTCGGTGTCCGCGCCCTTGTGAAGGTGACCGGCGCCGAGCCGGGCACCGTGGAGATCGGGGACCGTGGGCGACTGGCGCTGCGCCGCGTCGCGTTGCGCTCGGGCGTACCGGACTACGGCTACATGTTCGAGCCCGAACGGGTCGCGGCATGAGAAAGGTCGCGATCGTCGGTGCGGGCATGACCGCTTTTGGTGAGCACTTCGCCCTCGGTATCAAGGACCTGCTGCCGATGGCGTTCGCCGAGTGCGCAGCCAGCGTCGACAAGGGCCTGGTGAAGGCCGACGTGCAAGGTGCGTGGTTCGGCGCGATGGGAACGGCGGACGGCTTCCCGTCGGGCATCCTCGCGGACTCGCTCGGTCTCCCCAACCTGCCCGTCACCCGTGTCGAGAACTCCTGTGCCACAGGCAATGATGCCGTCCGCAATGCGCTGTTCGGGGTCGCCTCGGGTGCTTTCGACGTCGCACTGGTGATGGGTGCCGACAAGCTGCGCGATACCACTTCCAAGGACATGCTGTGGAAGTGGGAGGCGATGGCGCGCGACATGGCGTGGGACTACCCGCTCGGCCTGGTGTCGCCCGCCGGATTCGCGCTGCATGTTCGACGCTACCTTCACGAATCACCCGCGACGCGCGAGCACATGGCCATGGTCGCGGTGAAGAACCACCGCCATGGTGTCAACAATCCGAAGGCGCGCTTGCGATTCGAGATCACCCTCGAGCAGGCGCTCGAGGCGCCGACCATCGTGACACCGTTCGGACTGTACGACTGCGCCCCGCAGAGCGACGGCGCGGCCGCGCTCGTGTTGGCGGCCGAGGATGTGGTGGATCGATTCAGCGATCGCCCGGTGTGGATCCGCGGTGTCGGTCTCGGTCTGGACTCCGTGATGCATCAGCACAAGCCGGACATGACAACGTTTCCGGCGACCACACGTGCCGCCAAGCAGGCGTTTGCAATGGCCGGCATGACACCCGCCGACGTCGACGTCGCCGAAGTTCACGATTTCTTCACGGGAATTGAGTTGATCAGCTATGAAGATCTCGGCTTTGCCGAGCGATTCGGGGGCTACAAGCTTGTCGAGGCTGAAGTGACAAGTGTCGGCGGTGCGCTGCCGGTCAACCCCAGCGGGGGGCTGAAGGCCAAGGGCCATCCTCCAGGGGCGACGGGCGTCGCACAGTGCGTGGAGCTTTTCGCGCAACTCCGAGGAGAGGCGGCCAACCAGGTGGATGGCGCACGAGTTGCGTTGGCGCACAATATCGGCGGACCGACGGCGGTGTCGGCTGTCACCATCCTGGAAGGATCGGCCAATGGCGCGGGGTAGCGGGGCAGAGCGGTGGTCTGCGGGGTTGCCTTCGATTCGCAACTTCTCGGGGCCGATGCAGGCGGTCGGTGGGTTGTTCGCGATGTCGGCGGATGCGGTGCGCTGCATCTTTCGGCGGCCGTTTCAGTGGCGAGAGTTCTTGGAGCAGTGCTGGTTCATCGCGCGGGTCGTCGTTGGCGCCGACGTTGCTGGTCGCGATTCCGTTCACGGTGTTGGTCAGCTTCACGCTCAACATCTTGCTGCGCGAACTCGGCGCGGCGGATCTGTCCGGCGCGGGTGCGGCGTTCGGCGCGGTGACCCAGGTCGGACCCGATCGTGACGGTGCTGATCGTTGCGGGTGCGGGCTGCCACGGCGATGTGCGCAGACCTGGGGTCGCGCACGATCCGCGAAGAGATCGACGCGATGGAGGTGCTGGGCATTGATCCGGTGCAGCGCTTGGTGACGCCGCGGATGCTGGCCGTCGGGTTTGGTGGCGCTGCTGCTCAACAGCCTGGTCGTCATCATCGGAATCCTCGGCGGCTACATGTTTTCCGTGTTCATCCAGGATGTGAATCCTGGCGCGTTCGCCGCTGGCATCACGCTGTTGACCGGGGTGCCCGAGGTGATCATCTCGTGTGTGAAGGCGGCGCTGTTCGGGCTGATCGCCGGCCTGGTGGCGTGCTACCGCGGCCTGACCATCTCCGGCGGTGGCGCCAAGGCGGTGGGCAATGCGGTCAACGAGACGGTGGTGTATGCGTTCATGGCGTTGTTCGTGATCAATGTGGTGGTCACGGCCATCGGTATCCGGATGACGACGAAGTAGCCGGGGGCATCTGATGGGCACGATGACGATCCTGCGGTCGACGTATCCGCGGCTGACCCGGCAGCTCAAGCGGCCGACCGATGTGTTGGGCCGTATCGGTGATCACCTGCTGTTTTATGTGCGGGCGCTGGCCGGGGTGCCGCACGCGGCGGTGCATTTCCGCCGCGAGATCATCCGGCTGATCGCCGAGATTTCCATGGGTGCGGGCACGTTGGCGATGATCGGCGGCACCGTGGTCATCGTCGGCTTCCTGACCCTGGCCGCCGGTGGCACGCTGGCGGTTCAGGGCTACTCGCTCCCTGGGCAATATCGGTATCGAAGCCTGACCGGGTTCTTGGCGGCGTTCATCAACGTGCGCATCTCCGCCCCGGTGGTCGCGGGCATCGGGCTGGCCGCCACGTTCGGCGCGGGTGTGACCGCGCAGCTGGGTGCGATGCGGATCAACGAAGAGATCGACGCGCTGGAGTCCATGGCGATCCGCCCGATCGAATATCTTGTCAGCACCCGGATCGTCGCAGGGATGATCGCGATCACCCCGCTGTACTCGATCGCCGTCATCTTGTCGTTTCGTGGCGTCGCAGTTCACCACCGTGGTGCTGTTCGGGCAGTCGGGTGGGCTGTATGACCACTACTTCAACACCTTCCTGAACCCGATCGACTTGTTGTGGTCGTTCCTGCAGGCGGTGTTGATGGCGATCACGATCCTGTTGATACACACCTATTTCGGCTATTTCGCCTCCGGCGGACCGTCCGGTGTCGGGGTCGCCGTCGGCAACGCGGTGCGCACCTCGCTGGTCGTGGTCGTGTCGGTCACCCTGCTGGTGTCGCTGTCCATTTACGGTTCCAACGGCAACTTCAACCTGTCGGGGTAAGGGAGAGCCGATGAAGCCGAATACCGTGCGCGTGCTGGCGGGTCTGGGGACCGTGGTGGCGATCGTCGCGATCATCGCGCTCGCCGTCGGGTTGTTCCGGGGCAGCTTCACCGAAACCGTTCCTGTGACCGTGATTTCGGATCGCGCCGGCCTGGTGATGAACCCCGACGCCAAGGTGAAGATGCGCGGCGTCCAGGTCGGCAAGGTGTCGTCCATCGAGGCCAAACCCGACGGCACGGCGGCGATCCACCTGGCCATGGATCCCTCACAGCTTCATCTCATCCCGTCCAACGTCAACGTCGACATCGCATCGTCGACCGTGTTCGGCGCCAAGTTCGTGCAGTTTGAGGAGCCGGCGAAACCCTCTCCAGAGAAACTGCGTGAGGGACAGGTGATTCAGAGCCAGCACGTGATGGTCGAGATCAACACGGTCTTCCAGCAACTGGTGCAGGTGCTGGACAAGATCGACCCCGTCAAGCTCAACCAGACCCTCGGCGCGATCGCGACGGCGTTCAATGGCCGCGGCGAAAAGATCGGTAACACGCTGACCGACTTCAACGCTTTCCTGGCCAAGATCGAACCGAGCCTGCCGAACCTGAGCCACGACATCGAGGCCGCTGTGCCGACCCTCAACGCGTACGCCGATGCGGCGCCCGACCTCGTATCTACCGTCAAGAATTCGACGCAACTGAGCAATTCCATCGTCGACGAGCAGCAGAACCTCGACGAGTTCCTGGTCAGCTCAATCGGTTTGGCTGATGTCGGCAACGACGTGGTCGGCGGCAACCGGCAAGCGCTGACCGACGTGCTGCACCTACTCGTGCCCACCACCGATCTGCTCAACCGGTATCACGACGCACTGTGGTGCGGCATCGGGGGTCTCGGCACCTTCACGCACGGGGCCCCACTTTCTTTCCCGGGCATCGTGGTGTCGGCCGGTCTCACGCTCGGAGTCGAGCGATATCGCTATCCGGCGGACCTGCCGAAGGTCGCCGCCAAGGGCGGCCCGTACTGCAAGGAACTCGGCCTGCCCGACGTTCAACCCGAGGTTCGGGCGCCGTTCATCGTCGCTGATGTCGGCTCCAACCCCAAGAGGTACGGGAACCAGGGCATCCTGCTGGATTCCGAGGGCCTCAAGAACTGGTTGTTCGGGCCGATCGACGGGCCGCCACGCAACTCCGCACAGATCGGAATGCCGGGATGAGGGCGCGGGCGACCGGAACGTTAATCAAGTTCGGCATCTTCGCCGTTGTGATGGCGATGCTGACCGCGTTCCTGTTCTTCATCTTCGGCCAGGTGAGAACCGGTGCGACGAACGGATATTCGGCAGTCTTCAAGGATGCGTCACGGCTTGAATCCGGAGACACCGTTCGCGTCGCGGGCATCCGGGTGGGCACCGTCAAGGATGTGTCGCTGCGGCCAGATCGCTCGGTCCTGGTGAAGTTCGACGCGGACCGCAACATCGTGCTGACGACCGGTACCAAGGCCCAGATTCGCTATCTCAACCTGGTGGGCGACCGCTACCTCGAACTCGTCGACACCCCGGGATCGACGAAGATTCTTCCCGTCGGCTCGCAAATCCCTGAGGATCGCACGGCGCCCGCCCTGGATCTCGATCTGTTGCTCGGTGGCCTGAAACCCGTTATCCAGGGCCTGAATCCGCAGGACGTCAACGCGCTCAGCGCGTCGCTGATCCAGGTCCTGCAGGGCCAAGGGGGAACCCTGGATTCGCTGTTCTCGAAGTCGTCGTCGTTCACGAACTCTCTCGCGGACAACGACCAGGTGATCGAGCAGTTGATCGAGGACCTCAAGAACACCCTCGACACGCTGTCGAAGGACGGTGACGACTTCTCCGGCGCGATCGATCGCCTCGACAAGCTGATCAAGGGGCTGTCCGCTGACCGTGATCCCATCGGTGCGGCCATCACGTCGCTCGACAACGGAACTGCGTCGCTAACCGATCTGCTCGGTCGGGCGCGATCGCCATTGGCAGGCACGATCGACCAGCTGAACCGGCTCGCACCGTTGCTCGATAACGACAAGGACCGACTGGACGCCAGCCTTCAGCGCGCGCCCGAGCTCTATCGCAAGCTCGCACGCGTCGGCGCCTACGGTTCCTTCTTCCCCTACTACATCTGCGGGATTGCGTTCCGCGCCAGCGACCTCCAGGGCCGCACCGTGCAGTTCCCGTGGATCAGACAAGATACGGGGAGGTGCGCGCAAAACTAATGCTGAGATATCGCGGATCCAACCTCATCAGGGCGGGCGTCATCGGCGTCATCCTGATCATCCTCGTCATCGCCGTCGGTCTACAGCCGGAGCGGTTGGTGCAGTACGCCACCTCCCTCGATATCAGGCGCTGTTCTCCGAGGCGGGCGGCTCTGGCCATCGGCAACGACGTCACGGTGTCGGGAATCAAGGTGGGCACGGTCTCGTCGATCGAACTCGACAACGGCGACGCGCTCGTCGGGTTCACCATCAACAGCAAGTACGCGCTCGGCTCCGAAACCACCGCGCACATCCGCACCGGAACGCTGCTCGGCGAGCGGGTATTGGCCTTGGATTCCGCGGGCACCGGCACGCTCAACCCTCGTCAGATCATTCCCACGACCCGTACGTCGTCGCCGTACTCCTTGACCGACGCGGTCAGTGACCTCACCGCGAATACCGCTGCAACGGACACCGGCTCGCTCAACCAGTCGCTGGACACACTCGCTGACACCCTGAACCAGATCGCTCCCCAACTCGGACCGACCTTCGACGGGCTGAGCCGACTGTCCCGGTCGCTGAACAATCGCAACGAGAGCCTGGCCGAGCTGCTCAAGACTGCTGGGGATGTGACCGGGATCCTGTCCGAACGCAGCCAGCAGGTCAACACGCTGATCCTCAATGCCAACGATCTGCTCGGGGTGCTCAACGACCGCCGCCAAGCGATCGTCAGCCTGCTTGCCAACACCTCGGCGGTGTCGCGGCAACTGACCGGTCTGGTAGCCGACAACGAGAAGGTGTTGGCGCCGACGCTGGAGCGGCTCAACCGCTTCAACGCGATGCTGGAGCGCAACCGCGACAACATAGCCAAGGCGCTGCCCGGTCTAGCGAAATACGAACTGACACAGGGCGAGATCGTGGCGAGCGGTGCCTACTACAACGCGCTGATCCCCAACATTTCACCGGCGCAGATTCTGCAGCCATTCCTCGATTACGCGTTCGGATTCCGCCGCGGCGTCGACGCCGGCCAGCCGCCGGACAATGCCGGACCGCGGGCAGAGATTCCATTCCCCGTCAACGGTATTCCCCAACCAGGAGACCTGCCGCCGCGATGAACAGAAGCAGACTTGTCACTGTCGCGGCCGTTGGCCTGGTCGCCCTTCTCGTGGCCGGCGCGGCGTTCCTGGTGCGCCAGGTCTACTTCGGCCCCAACACCATCACCGCGTATTTCCCGACGGCCACCTCGATTTACCCCGGCGACGAAGTGCGGGTCTCGGGCGTGAAGGTCGGAAAGGTCGACTCGATCACGCCCGAGGGCACCCAGACGAAGATGATCCTCAAAGTGGATCACGACGTGCCCATTCCGGCCGACGCCAAGGCGGTGATCGTCGCCCAGAATCTGGTTGCCGCGCGATACGTCCAACTCACACCGGCATACCGCAAGGGTGGCGGACCGACCATGCGGACGGCGCGGTCATTCCCAGCGACCGAACCGCGGTGCCCGTCGAGTGGGATGAGGTCAAGACCCAGTTGATGCGCCTGGCAACAGAATTGGGGCCGAAGACAGGAGTGTCGGGTACCTCCGTTTCCAGGTTCATCGACAGCGCCGCGAACGCGTTGGACGGCAACGGCGACAAGCTACGGCAGACGCTGGCTCAACTGTCCGGCGCGGCACGGATTTTCGCCGAAGGCAGCGGCAACATCGTCGACATCATCAAGAACCTGCAGGTCTTCGTCACAGCCCTTCGCGACAGCAAGGAACAGATCGTCATGTTCCAGAACCGGCTGGCCAGCTTGACCAGTGTCGTGAACGACAACAGGTCCGATCTCGACGCGGCGCTGTCTGACCTGTCAGTCGCTCTCGGCGAGATCCAGCGGTTCGTGGCGGGTAGTCGGAACCAAACTTCCGAGCAGATCCGCAGTCTTGCGAGCGTCACCCAAAACCTGGTCGACAACCGCATGGCTCTCGAGAACGTTCTTCATATCTCGCCGAACGCAATCGCCAACTACGAGAACATCTACTACCCGGAGGCCGGTGCCGTGACCGGAGCGTTTTCGCTGGCCAACTTCGCGAATCCGGTGTACTTCTTCTGCGGCCTGATTGGCGCTGTCGAGAACACCACCGCACCCGAAACGGCGAAACTCTGCGCGCAATATCTCGGTCCCGCCTTGCGCCTGCTCAACTTCAACTACCTGCCGTTCCCGACCAACCTGTACCTGCGCCCCGCCCTCGACCCGAAATACATGATCTACACCGATCCGAAGCTGGCACCCGGAGGCGCAGGACCCGGCGATGCGCCTGAACCGCAGCCAACGGTGTCGGCGTACACCGGTATGGGCGATGTGGTGCCGCCGCCGGGTCCGGGCTGGGGACCGCCACCTGGACCGCCAGGACTGTATGGACAGGGCGAGGTGCCTGCGATCCCATCGCCTGCGTTGTTCCCCGGCGCACCGATACCCGGGCCGCCCACCATCATCCCGGGTTCGTCGCAGACGACGAACGTCGATGGCATGTTGCTCCCCCAAACTGGGGCGCCGGCCGCACCACCGCCGCCGCCCGGTCCACCGTTGCCTGCGGAAGCGGGGGCGCCGTCATGATTCGCGCCGCGCACGCGTGGGGGTACCGCCCGCCCGAAGGGCAGGGGGAGAGCAGGATTCACTTGAGTCGTGTGAAGCGATTGGCTGTCGTCGGGGCGTGCCTTGC
This sequence comes from uncultured Actinomycetota bacterium, assembly GCA_963698965.1. Classification (GTDB taxonomy): domain Bacteria; phylum Actinomycetota; class Actinomycetes; order Mycobacteriales; family Mycobacteriaceae; genus Mycobacterium. The sequence continues at coordinate 195,362 of CAVOSY010000008.1, read as the reverse complement.
GCTGGCACTGACCGGTTGTTCTTTTCAGGGGCTGAACTCACTGCCACTGCCCGGCGCGGTGGGCAGGGGATCGGATGCGGTCACCTACCACGTCGAGGTGCCGAATGTCGCGACGTTGGAGTCGAATTCGCCGGTCATGATCAATGACGTCGTCGTCGGCAGCGTCGGCAAGATGACAGTCGATGCATGGCACGCCAACGTGGAGATCTCCGTCAAGCCCGACGTCGTGGTGCCTGCCAATGCGGTAGCCACCGTTGGGCAGACCAGCCTGCTGGGATCCATGCACCTGGCGCTCAACCCGCCGCTCGGTGAAAAGCCAAGCGGTCGACTGCAGCCCGGAGCCACCATCGCCTTGAACCAGTCGTCGACCTATCCCACCACCGAACAGACGCTGTCGTCTCTGTCGACGGTCGTCAACGCGGGCGGGTTGGGACAGATCGGCGACATCATCCACAACTTCAACACCGCGTTGTCCGGACGCGAACCCCAGATCCGCGAACTGCTTACGCGCCTCGACAACTTCGTTGGAGTCCTTGATGCGCAAAGGGACAACATCATCGCGTCCATCCAACAACTGAGACGAGTTGCTGGGACGTTCGCGGGACAACGCGACGTGCTCGACCGTGCACTCAAGGACATTCCGCCGGCCCTCGATGTATTGATCAAGGAGCGCCCCAATCTGACGAGCGCGCTGCAGAAGCTCGGGACGTTCAGCGACACCGCCACCCAGTTGGTCAACGACGCGGGCGACGATCTGGTGACGAACCTCAAGAACCTCGAGCCGGCGCTCAAGGCACTGGCAGATGTCGGACCCGACCTCATCCCAGGGCTGACGTTTGCCACCGCCTTCCCATACGGTCCCGCCTTCGCAGACGTGGTCACCCGCGGTGACTACATCAACCTGTTCGCCATCTTCGACCTCACCTATCCACGGCTGAAGCGGACGCTCCTCCTCGGCACTCGATGGGGCGACACGGACGCAAAACTCATTCCGGCACCGGGCGACCCCTGGTTTGCGCAGTACTCGATCAACCCGCTCGGCGTGGGTGTCCAGCCACCATCGCCGGACACGGTGATGCCGCAAGGTCTGCCCGCGCCCACCGGGCCGATGCCGCCTGTCACCGAGCCGCTTGTCCCGGTTGTGCCGCCGGCGAACGCAGCCCCGGTGAGCACCGCGTCACAGATTCTTCGCGGGACCGTACCCAGGAGCCGGTCCGACGGCGCCGGCGATCCCCAGCGCATTGTTACCTCCGCCTAACGTCCCACCGACACCGGGAGGTGGTGGCTGATGCTGACGCGTTTCGTTCGAAATCAGCTGATCATCTTCACCATCGCGTCCATCGTCGGCGTGGCGGTGATGGTCTTCACCTACATGCAGGTGCCCACCCTGCTCGGTATCGGCCGCATCAACGTGACATTGCAGCTGCCGTCCACCGGCGGCCTGTATCGCTTCTCCAACGTGACCTACCGGGGCGTGCAGGTCGGCAAGGTCACGGAGGTGAAGCTCACCGAGACGGGTGCGGAAGCCACACTGACGCTGGACACGTCGCCGAAGATCCCCGCCGATCTGAAGGCCGACGTCCTCAGCGTTTCGGCTGTCGGTGAGCAGTACGTCGATCTGCGTCCGCGCACCGACTCCGGCCCGTATCTGCGGGATGGCTCGGTGATCGCGATGGCCAACACGACGATCCCGCAGCAGGTCGGTCCGATGCTGGATCAAGTCAGCGCGCTCGTGAAGAGCATTCCGAAGGACAGGATCAGCGACTTGCTCGACGAGTCGTACAAGGCCTTCAACGGGGCAGGGGAAGACTTCCAATCCCTGCTCGACTCGTCGTCCAGCATCACCAAATACCTGAACGACGTATCCGACCAGTCGCGGACGCTGATCGATGACACTGGGCCGCTTCTGGATTCGCAAGCCGAGACGCACTGACTCGATTCGGACTTGGGCCCGCAGTTTGGCGGGTGTGACCCAGCAGGTCGCTCAGAACGACCCGCAGGTGCGCGCGATCCTGCAACAGGGACCCGGCTTCGCACAGGAGGTTTCGGGGCTGCTCACTCAGGTAAAGCCGACACTGCCGGTGTTGCTGGCGAACCTCACCACGCTCGGTCAGATCCTCGTCACCTACAACCCGTCGCTGGAACAACTCCTGGTGATGCTGCCCGCGGTCGTCGCGGCCCAGCAGTCATTCGGAATTCCGAAGAACAACTCAACGGGGCTCCCGCAGGCGGGCGACTTCGCGTTCACCATCAGTGATCCGCCATCGTGCACGGTCGGCTTCCTGCCGCCGTCGCAGTGGCGTAACCCCGCCGACATCACCAGCATCGATACACCGGACAATCTGTACTGCAAACTGCCGCAGGACTCCCCGCTCGCGGTGCGCGGCGCCCGCAACTACCCCTGCATGGGACACCCCGGTAAACGCGCGCCCACAGTCGAACTCTGCGACGATCCCAAGGGGTTTCAGCCGCTTGGCCATGCGCGAACACGCGACGGGACCGTACCCGTTCGACCCGAATCTGATCGCGCAGGGCGTCCCGCCCGACGATCGCGTCGACTTCAACGATCGGATCTTCGCGCCGATAGAGGGCACACCGCTTCCCCCCGGCGCGATGCCCGGTGGAACGCCGACGGATCCGCTGGCAGCCATGGGGCCGCCCCCGCCGTCGGCGCCGCCGTTGCCGCCGCCACCGCCCGGTAATTCGCTTAATGGGGTGCCGATACCGCCGGTCGAGGCTCCGCTCGCACCGGCAGCGGGCGACGTCCCGCCGATGCCGCAGGGCCCGCTTCCGGGACCTGTACCGGCACCGCCGACGGATGGCGGAGCAGTGCCCGCGGCGCCGAGTGCCTTCTCCGGCAAGGGTTCTGGCGGACCGTCAGTCGCCATCACGACGTACGACCCGCGCACGGGCCGTTACGTCACGCCCGACGGTCAGGTGCAACAGCTGACGAATATGGCTTCCGGAGCGGAACCGAAGTCGTGGAAGGACCTGCTGCCGATCTGACGCAGGGAGCCGACCGTAGGCGGCGGGTTAAGCCAGCTTGTCCAGGCGCACGGGCATGTCGATGACGAGCGGCTTGTTGATGCCGCACGCACCGCTCGGAGCCTTGGTCACGTCTCTGCCCGTGAGCAGGTCCACCTTCTTGTTGTCCCGATTGTTCGTAAGTTGGTCAACGCCCCAGAACCAGAACTTCTGGGCGCCGGGGGCCGCGGTGCCGTCGGGACACGGTTCCCAGTTGTCCACGATGTGATCAACTACCCAGTAGTCGCCGACCGCGCCCGGTCCCTCCACCCCGCCAAGCTTGAGCGGTGCGGTCCAGCCCTGGTCGCTTCTCACCTCGCCGATGCATGTGTGCGGGCTTGTGCAACTCGAGGTCATGGTCCAGGTCTGAACCACCGTCGGCTCGTCGATGAAGACGTCGTTCGTTTTGGCCCAGTCGCCATTCGACGTGACCCGGTACGTTCCGTTGAGCTCAACCCCGTAATTCGAGGCGTATGCCGGCGTTGCCGTGCCTACACTTCCCACCACGGCGATAGCCGCTAGGGCACCGGCGGTTACCTCAACTGCACGCATAGCTCGCAAGCCTATCGTGGGCTGGTAGCAATCCTCTCCGAAAGGGAGAATTTCGTTCCCGCATATGTGAGAATGACGCGGTGCGATCCACCGTCGCAGTGCTTGCTGCCGTCCTCACCGCCGGATCCGTAGTCGTCGCGCCGTCCGCCGCCGCCGATGACGATCCGACCGACTGCAATTACCCCAGTTGCACGCCGGGCATCATGCCCAATCATCGTGCTGGGTTCCTACTGCGACAACACCACCTATTACGCGTTCGGCGTGACGTCATGGGGACGGCTGGTGTTCTGCGGTTCGCCGAGGCGCTACGAACCGCGCTGGTTCCGCTCGCCCGAAATGCACGGAATCAAGAACGAGAACGACTTCTGTCCCGGCTTTCGACGGCGAGGTGGCGCAGGCGCCGGACGGCCTGTTCTTGACGTGCGTGGCCTATGAAGGCGCCAGTCGCTGGGTGCGCGGGGACACCTAGAAGTTCACCCACCGCAAGGCGCCATTCACATCCGCACACCTCAGCGGGACACCTGGGGTACGCAGCAGCTGTAAGTCGTTGCCTGCCAAGGGTTGCTGCGCCGTGTCACCGGGCCTATCGCAGGGCTGCGTCACCTCGCGCTCACCGACCAGCGGCCCAACACTGACCCATGTGCCCTGCGATGCACAGATGAGAGTTCTGAGGTCTGCGTCGAAGCCAAAGACGAAAGACGGCCGAGGCGCGCAGGGCGCGCCCTCGACGACGTTACGAGCGACGTTCGGCACACACTCGGCCGCATCGCAAACCGCCGATGCCTCACCGGCGAGAGGCAGTGCGGCCGTGATCAATCCGCAAGCAACCGCCGACGCCGCGATGATCTTGCGCACGTTGCCAGCCTACCCAGCGGGCGTGAACTCGATGTTCAATTCGGTGAGCCCGCGCAGGATGAAGGTCGGCTCATAGGCGTAGCTGCGCGCATCGATCGAACCGTGCTTCTCCTCGCTGATGGTGATGTCGGTAAGCCGGTCGAGAAGCCGCTCGATCGAGACGCGGCCCTCGACGCGCGCAAGCGGAGCACCGGGGCACGAGTGGATACCGCGGCTGAACGCGATGTGCTCGCGGACGTTCTTGCGGTCTAGTGAGAACTCGTGCGGATTCTCGAACCGGCGCGCATCGCGGTTGGCGGCGCCCGGGCTGACCATCACCGTGGTGCCTGCCGGCACCGGGGTGTCGCCGAGCGTTGTCGACTTACGGGCCATCCGGAAGACACTCTTCACGGGGCTGTCCATCCGCAGGCATTCCTCGATGAAGACCGGGATGAGGCTGCGGTCATCGCGCAGGCGCTGCTGGATGTCGGGTCGATCGCCGAGCACCCGCAGCGCCGCGCCGAGCAACTTCGCGGTCGTTTCCTGCCCGGCGGCGAACAGGAACGTCGCGGTGCGGACGACCTCGAACACCTCGGGGGTAGAGCCGTCGGGGTACTTCGCGGTGGCAATCGAGGTCAGCACGTCGTCGCGGGGTGCCTCGCGACGCTCCTCGATGTACTGGGAGAACTTCTCGTCCGCCCACGCCAGCGGGTTGGTGGCGATCACCTCGTGGTCGAGGCCACCGATGTTCGTTCCCGCAAGCTGGGCACCAAAGGCCCCGCGGAACTCCTCGTGGTCGGATTCGGGGACGCCGAGCAGGTCGGCAACGACCAAGAGGGAGAACGGCTTTGCGTATGCGGCGAGGAACTCGCAGCGGCCGTCGGCGATGAACTCGTCGATGTGGCGATCGGCCAATCGCCACATGAAGTCCTCGTTCTCCTTGAGCCGCTTGGGTGTCAACAGCCGGGAAAGAATGGAGCGTGCGTCGGTGTGCTGTGGCGGATCCATCGTCACCATGTGCTCGAACATCGGGATCTCGGTGCGGTGCTCCTCGAGCTGCGCGCAGATGTCGTCGCCTTCCGGCACGAAAGGAATCGGCGTGAACGGCCCCATCACCGCGACGCAGGACGAGTAGCTCTCAGTGTCTTTGTAGACGGTGTTCGCCGCTTCCCAGCCGGTGACCGCAAGCACGCCGTTGTTGATCGGGCAGCACACCGGGTCCTTCGCGCGGATGTGGTCGTAGTACGGGTGTGGGTCGGGCACCAACGACGGATCCGTGAAGTAGTCGACAGAGTCGTAATCGGTGGTCATCTAGTGCGCTTCCTTCCGGAGACCGAACGTCGCGGCAATGGGCTGGACGTGTGCTGATGTGCGGGAAACGAAAATATGCTGAGCACCTGCTTAGCATGGCGGTAGAGTCACGGTCAAGGTGACACCGCGGTTTGCCGTCTACCATCTGCGTGTCGACCGCGGCGGGCAGCAGGTATGGGAGGAACGCATGGCATCGGCGCGAAGAATCGGTGCGCCGGACGCGAAGAATCGCGGCGTGCTGCTCGACGCCGCCGAGCAACTGCTCCTCGAGGAGGGCTACGCCGCGGTCACGTCGCGTCGGGTCGCCGAGCGGGCCGGGCTCAAACCCCAGCTCGTGCACTACTACTTCCGCACCATGGAGGATCTCTTCCTGGAGGTGTTCCGCAGGCGGGCCGAGGAGGGGCTGGGCGTATTGCGGACGGCGCTGAAATCGCCTCAGCCGTTGTGGGCGCTGTGGAGGTTCAGCACCATGCCGGAGGCCACGCGGCTGACCATGGAGTTCATGGGTCTGGCCAACCATCGCAAGGCGCTGCGGGCCGAAATCGTCTACTACGCCGAACGTTTCCGCGAGGAGCAGAACAAGGCGATCGCCAGTGCGCTGGAACGCTACGGTGTGGGCACCTCGGACGTCCCGCCGGTCGTCTGGACGGTCTTCGCGACGAGCGTGTCACAGGCCATCGTGATGGAACGTGCGCTCGGTATGTCCTCAGGTCACGCCGAGACGTTCAAGTACTGCGAGGAATGGCTGCGGCGACTCGAAGGCGAACCACTTCCGGCGCGGGACGACTACCAGTTGCGAAGCGAGCAGAGCGCACCTTTAGGGCCCTGATTGGTCTTTACGACCACGCCGTCCACGGCGAGCGCACAGTGAATGTTGGGACTGCTTTCGTCGACTCCCCACCGGTGCCTGCCACCACCATCGACCATTCGTCGGGGTTCGCTAGTCCAACGTCCAGATTCCATTGCTGGTTCGGTCCGACATCGGCCTCGACCTTGGGGCTGAACGCATAAGGGTCATGGCTGTAGTCCGCCCAGTTCGGCGGGTCGGTGTCGCGGTAATAGATCACCACGTTGAAGGGCTGCTCGGCCCACACCGTGTAGTGCACATTGTGCAGCGGCGGAGGCGGCGGCGGGTCGTTGTCAGCGGCCGCGGTGGCGGCGCCGAAGCTGAGGCACGTTGCCGCCAGCGCCGTTGCCGACAGCATGCCGAGCAACGACCTGGTCCGGTTGGGCGCAGGCGGAAACATCATTTCCGAGATCCTAGAACGTTGTTTTCGCACCGGGTTCCGAATCGGCGATCTCGCTCTTACAGGCTCAGGATCGTCGCCGACGCCGTGCCCGGGGCGCCGTAGACCTGGGCAAGTCCGACCCGCGGGCCGCCGGGCACCTGGCGATCGCCTGCCTCGCCGCGCAGTTGGCGCACGAGTTCGTGCACCTGCCGTAGTCCCGAGGCGCCGATCGGCTCACCGTTGGCGATCAGTCCGCCGTCGGTGTTGATCGGCAGCGAGCCGTGGATCTCGGTGGCGCCGTCGGCGATCAACTTCTCCTGCTCACCGTCGGCGCACAGCCCCGTCTCGGCCATGTGGATGACCTCCGCGCCCGCGTCGGTGTCCTGCAACTGGGCGACGTCGATATCCTCGGGACCGATGCCCGCCGCCTCATAAGCCGCCTTGGCCGCGTACACGGTGGGCGAGGCGTCTTCGTCTAGCGGCGCTGATGTTGCGTGCACCTCGTAGGCGCCGTAGCGCCGGGTGCGGATCTCGGTGGCGCGCACGTACACCGGTTTGTCGGTGAACTTGTGCGCGATGTCACCACGGCACATGATCACCGCCGCCGCGCCCTCGTCGGGTGCACAGAACATGTACTGCGTCAGCGGGTAGTTCAGCACGGCCGAATTGAGGATCTCGTCCTCGGAAATCGGCTTGCGCCGGAACGCATTCGGGTTCTTCTCACCGTTGCGGAAGTTCTTGGCGGCGACCTTGGCCAGCGTGGCCTGCGAGATGCCGTGCTTGTGGATGTAGTGGTTGGCCTTCATCCCGAAGAACTTCGTGGTGACGAACTGACCGTTCTCGGCGTACCACTGCGGCAGCGCGAGCTTCGCCGGGTCGTCGGTGAACGCACCGCGCGGGTGCTTGTCCATCCCGATCGCAATGCCGATGTCGTACTTGCCCAACCGGATGGTGTCGGCGGTCTGCTGGATGGCGGTGGCCGCGGTCGCGCAGGCGTTGAAGACGTTGGCGAAGGTGATGCCGGTCAGGCCGACGAGGCGGGTCACGGCGTCCGGGTTGGAGACCTCGTAGCTGCCTCCGAAGCCGAACTGGATGTCTTTCCACCCCACGCCTGCATCGGTGAGCGCGGCCTGGATCGCGTCGGCGCCCATCTCCATCGCGGTCTTGTCGAATCGGCCGAACGGGTGAAGGCCCACGCCGATGATGGCGACGTCGTTCGTCATCGATGTTTCCTCTCTAAACCGGCTGGAAGGCGAACGTGACGATCTCGTTGCCGTCCTCGTCGGTGGTGAACGGGACCATGGTCAGCTCGACCTCCTGGCCGAACTGGAGCTTCGCCGGGTCGTTCTCGGTCAGCCGGCCCTCGACGCGGATCACGTCTCCGAGTTGCACCAAACCGACGCCGAAGGGGACGAAGTCCTTACCCGTCGGGCCTTTGTACGGTGCGCCGGGCGGGAAGCCCTGGGTCGTCCACGCGACGAGGGTGCCGTGCCGCGGCAGCAGCACATCAGACATCTGCCCGGCGCTGCACCTGGGGCAGCGCTGCTGGACGGGGAAGGCGGTTGCCCCGCACTCGCCGCAGGTGCTTCCGATGAGCTGAGGATTCTCGTCAGGCCAGGTGGAGATCTCCGGCGCGAGCGCTATCTGCTGTGTCGACACGTCGTTGACGATAACCGGAAATGGCATTCTCGTCTAGAGAGAACAAACCGGCCACAACGGGACCTGGGCAGCGGCGGAACACCATCTGTTCACCGGCCGATCTCTTGGATCAAGTACACGATTGCTGTGTCGATGGACCCCACGGCCCGCCGGATCCTCGCCCTCGTCGCCTGCGGATCGGTGGCGGCGGCCGTTCTGCGTCCCGGCCGCGCCGTCGGACAACCTGGAGATCACCACCGAGCCATGGGTCGGCCTGTCGGAGATCGACGGAGTGCTGTGCACCGGCAACAACTCATACGAGTGCATCGGGCTCGCCGAGGAAAGCCAGGCGGCGCCGAGACCGTCGGGCTAACCGCTTGCCGAGGCGTATCCGTCGACCAACGCGACGATGTCGCGGCCGACGACCTCGGCGAAGGAACGATCACCGTAGTTGCCTGCCGCCCAGTGCCGGGCGCCCTCGCTCACGAGTGACTGCGCCACGTCGGCGACGTGTGCAACGTCGAAGCGTTTCGGGAGCTTGCCATCTCGCTGAGCCCGCTCGAACACCTCCGCAAAGATGACGGATGTCCGCTCCAGATGGTCGTGGCCGGCGAGGGCCTGCCGGTAGCCCTCGAGGATCGCCTCGATGATGAGCTCCGGCGTGCTCGTGCGCATCGTGCTCTCGAGGCTCGCGAGGACCGCCGTGACGACCGCGGGAATGTCGTACGGCTTGGCCATCATCTCGGTTGCCACGTTGTGCGCGGTGTCGGTGGACACCACGCCGACCTCGAACAGCACGTCCTCCTTTCGCGGGAAATAGAAGTAGAACAACGCCTTCGACACACCGGCGGCCCGGCAGATGTCGGCCACCGTTGTGCGGGCGTACCCATTCGCTCGCCACAACGCCATCGCCGCCTGTACCAGCGAGCGCTTGGTCACGTGCGAACGAGCTTGCTGGAACGAGGCGCGGCGCTGACCTTGGTCAGCAACTTGTGCCTTCGCTATCTCGGCCATTTGCAACTATTTTCCGTGATTCGCATAGTTGACCCGAGTCTAACTTATCGAATAGGTTCGGCGTGTGGACGCCGACAAAGAGCAGATCGCCGAGGTGTTGATCCGCTACGCCACCGGGATCGACTCCAAGGACTGGCCGCTGCTGCGCAGCTGCTGGACCGACGAGATCGACGTGGACTATCAGCAGCTGGGGCGCTTCACCAGTGCCGACGCACTCACCGAAGTGATGGCCCGGCTGCACGAGAACATGGGGCCGACCTACCACCGGTTGTCGAACTTCGTCATCGACATCGATGAGGTGGGGGATCGGGCGACGGTCCGCTCGTACGTCCACGCCGTGCTGATGCTTCAACCGGGCGACTCGACCAATTGGGTTGACGCCCTTGGGCATTACGACGACGTGTTCGTGCGGACCGCCGACGGCTGGCGGATCAGCGAACGGGTGTCCAGGACGGCCCGAACGCTCACGGGCGGCGACCTCGCCGCCGCGGCCGCGGCCGCCGGGGTGGAGGGCCTGGAGTGACCGACTTCGCCCAGAGGTACGGCCGATGGGCCGTGATCGCCGGTGCGTCCGAAGGCATCGGCGCCAGCCTGGCCGACCAATTGGCGGCGCTCGGACTGGATCTCGTGCTCATCGCACGCAACGGACCATTGCTCGACGATGTGGCCGCCCGGGCGCGCGAGGAGCACGGGGTGCAGACGCGCGCCGTTGTTCAGGACCTCACCGATCCCGACGTGGGCGCCAAGATTGCCGATGCCACCGACGGGCTCGACGTAGGGCTGTTGATCTACAACGCGGGCGCTTCGGAGCGCACAACTCCGTTCCTGGACAACGAGATCGAGTACTCGCTCAAGCAGGTCGCGCTGGACTGCACCGCGCCGATCACATTGGCGCACCATTTCGGTGAGGCCATGGTCGAGCGTGGTCGCGGTGGCATCGTCCTGGTCGCATCACTGGCCTGCCTGGCCGGTTCGGCGACGCTCGCGATGTACTCGGCCGTCAAGGCCTTCCAGCACAACTTCGCCGAGGGATTGTGGGCCGAGCTTCGCCCGCACGGTGTGGACGTGTGCTGCACGCCGCTCGGGATGACGTACACCCCGGCCTTTCAGCGGATGGGTTTCGAGTACGACCCCGCTTCGCACATGCTGCCCGAAGACGTGGCCCGCGAGATCATCGCGAATATCGGAAACGGGCCGGTGCACGTCGTCGGCGAGAACAACCGGGCCGCCGCGTCGGCGGTCTGGACCATCGATCGACGCGCACTCGTCGAGATGATGTCCACCGCGTCATTGGATTTCGCGTCCCGGAGGAAAGACTGAGATGCGGGCGGTGGTCCTACGCGACGGGCGGCTAGAGGTCCGCGACACGGCCGATCCGGTACCAGGGCCGGGCCAGCTGCTGCTGCGGCCGTTGAGCGCCGCGATCTGTGCATCGGACGTGCACTACATGGATCACCCGGACTCGGCGCCCCGGTTCGTCTGGGATTCCGGGCGGGACACCATCATGGGCCACGAGTTCATCGGCGAGGTTGTCGGTCACGGCCCGGAGTGCTCCGGTGATTTTCCCATCGGCTCACGCGTCACCAGCTTGCCGTTGCTGATCCGCGAGGGTGCCGAACCACACGTTATCGGCCATGATCCCGACGCGCCGGGGGCATTCGGCGAACTCATGCTGGTGTCCGAGGTGCTGGCCCGCACGGTGCCCGATGGCGTCCCGAACGATGCCGTCGCGGTTGTCGACGCATTCGCGGTGGGGGAGTTCTATGTTCGCAGTTCCGCGATCGGGCCGGGTGAACTGCCGCTCGTCATCGGCGCAGGAGCCATCGGACTCTCCGCGGTGGCGGCCCTGGTGGCGAGGGGCGTCGGCCCGGTCATCATCTCGGACTACAGCGCCGAACGGCTGGAGTATGCCAAGAAGTTCGGCGCAGAGGTGCTGGTGAATCCCGGCGAACGCTCACCGTTCGAGGTGTGGCGAGAAGTAGCCAGGGACAGCGGAATTCAGACAGCGCAGGTCATCTTTGAGTGCGTCGGCGCGCCGGGACTGCTTCAGAACATCATCGGATCGTGTGACTTCCTGGCGCGGATCTACGCCGCTGGTGGCTGGCACGGAAGCGATTCAGTGTCGGTCACCGAGGCCACCCACAAAGGTGTCACCATTCAGTTCGGCGGCGGCCCGCATCCCGTCGACTGGTACGGCACGCTGGACGCGGTCGTCGACGGTCGCCTCGACCCGTTGCCCAGCATCGGCAAGGTGATCGGTCTCGACGAGGTGCCCGCCGCGATCGATCAGGCGCGCAAGTCGCAGGGACCGCCGCGTGTCGTCGTCCACCCCACGGCATCATGAGCGCGCTTCCCGGGGCAATCCGCCAGATCGGTTATGTTGTCACCGATCTCGATCAGGCGCTGGCAAGTTGGGTTGAGCTGGGAGTCGGCCCCTGGCTGGTCATTCGCGGCCTGCCGATGCGGGCGCTCTATCGCGGGCAACCGTGTGACACCAAGCTGTCCCTGGCGATGTCGAACAGCGGCGAGTTGCAGATCGAGCTGATCCAGCAGGAGGACGACACTCCCAGCATCTACACGGAGTTCCTCGCGTCCAATGGCCCGGGCTATCACCAGTTGGCCTACTGGGCAGAGGATTTCGACGCCACGATGAAGGCTATCGAGGACGCCGGGTGGCCGGTCGTCTGGTCCGGCGGCGATGGATACGGCGTACGATTCGTCTACGTCGAGCCGCCGAACAGCCCGGCTGTGCCTTCTACGATTGTCGAGATCTCCGAACTGACCGACGCGCAGGCGGCAAGCGCGAAGTTCATTCGCGACGCCGCGGCGAATTGGGACGGTAGCGACCCGATCCGCGAAATGAGCGGCTGATCCGGTCTACACGCGTGTCGTCTCAACGGCTGAGTCCAATGCGGCCTTCGACTCGTCCCGCTGGCCGAGGGTGGCGGCAGTGAGCATGTACAGCGTGTGGCCGTCCGAGCCGCCCACTGTGCACGCGATCGCATGGCGGCCGGGTGTTTCCACGGTCGCCGTCACCTCGCCTCCGGCGACCACGCGCACGAATCGGTCCGATACCGGACTCGCCACCCACACACCGTCCTCGGTGTCGATGCCGATGCCGTCGGGATAATCGGGAAGTTCGGCCCAGACCCGTTGGTTGCTCAGGCCACCGTCTTCGGCCAGATCGAAGGCGGTGATGCGCTTACCCCAACTCTCTGCAACCAAGAGAGTTGACCGATCCGAGGTGATCACCATTCCATTGGCCATGCGCAGGTCGTCGCCCACCTCGCGCGCTGAGCCGTCTGCGTCAACGCGGATCAACGGTGCGGGCGCGGGCGATGCGCCCGCCCGCATGTCGTAACCGAACTGCCCGATGAAGGCGTGTCCGTAGCGGTCGACGCACATGTCGTTGATCTCGTATGGCGCGACGCCACTGATATCTGCGTGCACGAGGAGATCCGAACCGTCGAAACGCATCACGCAGCGACGAGCCATCGAAGAGATCAGCAAGGAACCGTCAGGAAGCCAACCCAGACCCGAAGGTTGCTCGACCTCCACCACCGTCGAGACGTCGCCGTCTTCCGCCACGCGCAGCACAGCGTCGCCGTGCATATCGGAAACATAGAGGGCATCATCGTGCCAGCGTGGGCCCTCCAGGAACGCACGGCCAGTGACCAGGGAAGTAACTTGCGCCATGGCCGCGATCATAGGGCGGGGCTGAGCGGCGAATCACTTGTCGCGCTTCATCACCTTGTCGGCGGCGGCCCAGTGTTCGTCTGACACCCATAACCGTGCGAAGGCCGCGACGGCCTCGGTTGTGGACACTCCCTTTATGACGCGCTTGATCTCGCCGGCCGGACGGCTCGCCAGGGCCCTGGCGAGAGCCCGCCAGTCGTCGTCGAAGGATGCCCGCGGTAACAGCTTGTCCACCAGGCCGATTCGCTCAGCCTCGGCGGCGTCGAGCACGGTGCCTGTGCCCGCAAGCAGCAGCGCCTTGCTGTAACCCACCAGCGCGACGAGGCGCTCGGCGCCGCCCCACGCAGGCATGATCTCCAGCGTCACCTGATTGAAGCCGATCTTGATGTCGTCAGCGGCAAGCCGAATGTCGGCGGCCACCGCGAACTCGGCGCCCCCGCCCAGCGCGTGGCCGTTGAGGACGGCGATGGTCGGTGTGGGAAACCCCGCAATCCGATCGCAGATCGAACGCATGCGGAAGGCCATGGTCGATGCGTCCCATTCGGTGCGCAGCGCGGCCAGTTCCTTCAAGTCGCCCCCGGACACGAACGCGCGGTCACCGGCGCCGGTGAGGACCAGCGCCCTGGCGCCCTCAGCCCCGTCGAGCGCCTTGTCCAACTGGTCCATCGTTTCCAGCGAGATGGCGTTGCGGGCGTGTGGTCGATCGATGGTGATGATCGCCAGGCCGTCGTCCAACTCGAGGTCGACCATCAAGCGTTCTCCGTCTGCGGTATTGGCATTCTCCATTGCGGAGAATAGCATCGCGTTCGAATCTGGAGGTGCGCCCTGACTCTCGGGAAGTCGATCCGAAACATCCCCGTCGAACTGACGAAACGCTACGCGCAAGAGGGGTGGTGGACGAACGAGACGCTTGGCGATCTCGTCGCCGGCGGGCTACAAACCAACCCCGATGCCGGCTTCGTCGTGCACTCGGCGGTGCGGCCGTTCACCGGCACCTTCCGCGACGTCGAACTGGAGGCGCGCAGGCTCGCGGCCGGACTGCAGGCACGAGGCGTGGGACCCGGCGACGTGGTCGCGCTCCAACTGCCCAACTGGAAGGAAGCGGCGGCCACGTTCTGGGCGTCGACCTTCCTCGGCGCGGTGACGGTGCCGATCGTTCACTTCTACGGACGCAAGGAACTGACGCACATCCTCGGCACCGCGAAGCCCCGTGTGTTCATCACAGCGGAAGAGTTCGGGCGCATGCAGTTTCAGCCCGATCTCTGCGCGGGCATCCCCATCGTCGGGCTGGTCGGAAAGGACACCGACGAGCGCTCGCGCGAGGAGCATGCCTACGACGAACTGCTCGCCGCCGAGCCGATGGCGGGCACGGTTGCGACCGATCCCGGCAACCCGGCATTGATCGCCTTCACCTCCGGCACGACAAGCAACCCGAAAGGCGTCGTACACAGCCATCAGACGCTGGGTTTCGAGACGCGTCAACTGCTGCAGAACTACCCGGCCGACCGCGGTCGCCAGCTCACCGCAACCCCGGTTGGTCACTTCATCGGCATGCTGGGCGCCTTCCTCATCCCGGTGCTCGAAGGCGCACCGATCGACCTGTGCGATGTGTGGGACCCCGGCAAGGTACTCAAGCTCATCGAGAGCGACGGGCTGTCGATCGGCGGCGGGCCGCCCTACTTTGTCACCAGCTTGTTGGACCATCCCGACTGCACCCCGGACCACACGAGTCACTTCACGACGGTCGGCCTCGGTGGCTCGACGGTCCCGGCGGCCGTCACCCGGCGGCTCGCCGATCTCGGCATGTTCGTCTTCCGCTCCTATGGCAGCAGCGAACACCCGTCCATCACCGGCTCCGCGCCGACCGCGCCGGAGGACAAGCGCCTCTACACCGACGGCAACCCGCGGCCCGGCGTCGAGATCCGACTCGGACCCGACGGCGAGATCTTCAGCCGCGGCCCCGATCTGTGCCTGGGCTACACCGATCCCGAACTGACCGCCAAGGCCTTCGATGAGGACGGCTGGTACCGCACCGGCGATGTGGGGGTGCTCGACGGCGACGGCTACCTCACGATCACCGACCGCAAGGCCGACGTGATCATCCGCGGCGGCGAGAACATCAGCGCACTGGAGGTCGAGGAGGTGCTGCTCACCATCCCCAGCGTCGTGGAGGCGGTGGTGGTTGCCGCGCCCGACGAACGGCTCGGCGAGCGCGCGGCCGCGGTGTTGCGCGTCAAGGCCGGGCACGCGATGCCGACGCTCGACGAGGTCCGTGAGCACTTCAAGGCGGCGGGCGTCGCTACGCAGAAGTGGCCCGAGGAGCTGCATCAAGTGGACGACTATCCACGCACCGCGAGCGGCAAGGTGCAGAAGTTTCGCGTCCGCCAGTCCATCCAAGACGGGTCAGCGGCTGCAGCGCGGAAGGGCATTGCGGCATGTCAAAACTGAGAATAAGATTCTCTCGATAAGAAAAGGAGTCTTCCATGGGCCAACTGTCGCATCGGGTCGACATCCCGTTTCCGCTGTTCGACGCGGACAACCACCTCTACGAGCCGCCAGAGGCGCTGACCAAGTATCTGCCCGAGGAGTACAAGGACGTCGTCCAGTACGTGGAGATCAACGGCCGTACCAAGATCGCGATCCGCGGTCAGATCAGCAACTACATCCCGAACCCGACCTTCTCGGTGGTCGCCAAGCCGGGCGCCTGGGAGGAGTACTTCAAGTTCGGCAACCCCGACGGCAAGAGCAAGCGCGAACTCTTCGGTGAGCCGATGAGGTCCATCCCGGCGTTCTTCGAGCCCGCTCCGCGCCTTGAGCTCATGGACGAACTGGGCATCGACCGCTCGCTGATGTTCCCGACGCTGGCCAGCCTGATCGAGGAGCGGCTGCGTGACGATCCGGTGGCGATTCACGTCATCATCCACTCGCTCAACCAGTGGCTCGACGAGGTGTGGGGCTTCAACTATCAGAACCGCATCTTCACCACCCCGGTGATCACCCTTCCCATCGTCGAGAAGGCCATCGAGGAACTGGAATGGTGCGTCAAGCGCGGCGCCCGCGCGATCCTGGTCCGCCCGGCGCCGGTGCCCGGTTTCCGCGGCCCGCGGTCGTTCGCGCTGCCGGAGTTCGACCCGTTCTGGCAGAAGTGTGTCGAGTACGACGTGTTCGTCGGAATGCACTCCAGCGACAGCGGTTACTCCCGCTACACCTCGGAGTGGGACGGCGCCGCCCAGGAGATGCTGCCGTTCCAGACCAACGCGATGTCGATCCTCAACGAGTGGCGCCCGATCCAGGATGCGGTGGCCTCCTGGGTGATTCACGGCGCGCTGTTCCGGTTCCCGAAGCTGAAGGTGGGGATCGTCGAGGCGGGGTCGAAGTGGATGTTCCCGCTGCTGGACAGCATGGCCGAGGTCTGGAAGAAGGCGCCCGAGGCGTTCCTCGGCAACCCGATCGAGGAGATCAAGAACCGCATCTACGTCAGCCCGTTCTACGAGGAGGGCATCGACGATCTGATCAACCTGATCGGCGTCGAGCAGGTGCTCTACGGCTCCGACTGGCCGCACCCCGAGGGACTCGCCGAGCCGACCCACTATGTGACGGCGCTCGAGCACCTCTCCGTCGAGGATCAGGCCAAGATCATGGGCGGCAACCTGGGCCGGCTCGTCACGGTGTGACCCAACGTCCGTGGCAGACCATCCCCGAGATGGTCTTGAGCGCGGCGGACCGCTTCGGCGATGCGGAAGCGGTGGTCGACGGTCCGCTGCGCCTCACCTTCAACGAGGTGGTCGAGCGGATCCGTTGCGCCGCAAGTGCATTCGCCGACCTGGGCGTCGACAAGGGCGACCGCATCGCGATCTGGGCGCCCAACTCCGCAGAGTGGATCATCGCTGCGTTCGGGTTGCTCACCGCGGGCGGCGTGCTCGTCCCGGTCAACACCCGGTTCAGGGCGGAGGAGGCGGCCGACGTGATCGGTCGCAGCGGAGCGAAGGCGGTGCTGGTTCAGAAGGGGTTTCTCGGCCTGGATTACACCGCGCCGGCCGGCGTGCCGGTCATCGACCTGAAGTCCGACATCCTGTCCAGCGGTCCACCGTTTCGAAGGGATGTCAGCGGCCTCAAAGGCACTGACATCTCCGACATCATCTTCACCTCGGGTACGACCGGTCGGCCCAAGGGCGCCAGGATGAATCACCGTCAGACGCTGCGGATGTATGAGGAATGGGCGACTCTCGCGGATCTCCGCGAAGGCGACCGCTACCTGATGATCAACCCGTACTTCCACACCTTCGGCTTGAAGGCGGGCCTGATCGCCTCCTTCCTGCGCGGCGCGACGATGCTCCCGGTCGCGGCCTTCGACATCGATCGGGTCGTGGACTTGATCGAGACCGAACGGATCACGATGCTGCCCGGCCCGCCGACGCTGTATCACTCGCTGCTTGCCGTCGCCGACAAGGGCAAGCTCGCGACCCTGCGAGCGGGCGTGACGGGTGCGGCCGACATCCCGGTCGAACTCGTGCGCCGCATACACGATGAACTTCCGTTCCAGACGCTGATGACGGGCTACGGGCTCACCGAGGCGGGCAACGTGACGCTCTCCCGTCCCGGCGACTCGTTCGAAGACGTCGCCACCACCGCGGGACTCCCGTGCGAAGACATCGAGGTCCGGGTCGCCGACGACGGGGAGGTGATCGTGCGTGGCTACAGCGTCATGCAGGGCTACCTCGACGACCCGGCCGCCACGGCGGAAGCGATCGACGCCGACGGTTGGCTCCACACGGGAGACCTCGGCAGCTTCACCGCGGCGGGCCGGTTGCGCATCGTCGGCCGCAAGAAGGACATGTTCATCGTCGGCGGCTTCAACGCGTACCCCGCCGAGATCGAGGGGTTCCTGCTGGAACACCCCGTAGTCGCGCAGGCCGCGGTGATCGGTGTGCCCGATGAGCGGTTGGGTCAGGTGGGCAAGGTGTTCATCGTCGTGAAGGACGGTAACGACGGCGTCACGAGTGAGGACCTCATTTCATGGAGCCGCCAGCGAATGGCCGGTTTCAAGGTGCCGAGGTATGTAGAGTTCCTCGACGAGTTGCCGTTGAACGCCACGGGCAAGGTGATGAAAGACAGGTTGCGCTGAGCGTTCGTACAGCGCGTAAATAGCATTTCCGCAGGAAACGCCGCGTGGGTCCCCATTCAGGGATGCGGTATCCTCGCGGCAATACTCAGAAATGAATAATGCCATTCTCAATTTAGGTAGAGCTTTGCAGCAGACAAGGAGGTCGCTGTGCCGTCTTTCAGGCGCCGCGCGTCGGTGATCGACGCTGACCGCGTCGATGAGTCGCCGCAGGAACCTGATCGTTCGGCCCTCGCGGCCGAAGCACTGGCCCTCGCCGAGGAAGCAGAGGCGGAGGCGGTCGAGGCGGAGGCGATTGCTGCCGCCGCACGTGCCAAGGCGCGCGCGATCAGGCTGCGCAGGCAGGCGCAGGCCGCCGGCGGCGACGCCGCTCCTAGGGTGCAAGATCGCGCGGCGGACGTCGCAACCGAGGCCACCGAAGTCGATGTCGAGACCCCGGTCACCGACGCCGAGACCGAGGCCGCCGACGTGGTGGCCGAACCCCTCGACGCGGACACCGAAGACGTCAAGGAAGACGCGGCCCACGAATCGGAGGAAGAACCGGTCGGCAAGCGGCGCCGCGGGCGGCTCGGCCCGATCCTGAAGGTTCTCGTCGCTGCCCTTGCCGTTGCGTGCACGGCCGCGTTGATCACGCTGAGCGTGCTCATGCTGATCGACCACCGCCACCAGGCCGCCGAACAGCAGCGCCGCGCGGAGTACTCCGCGGCGGCCCGGCAGAGCGCCGTGACCTTGATGTCGCTGGACTTCAACAAGGCGAAGGAAGACGTCCAGCGCATCATCGACAACTCGACGGGCCAGTTCAGGGATGACTTCAAGAACCAGGCGGATGACTTCATCAAGGTCGCGCAGGACTCGAAGGTGGTCACCGAGGTCACAGTCAACGCCACCGGCGTTGAGTCGATGACCGACGACTCGGCCGTGGTGCTGGTTTCGGCCACCTCGCGTGTCACCAACGCCGCGGGTGCCAAGCAGGAACCGCGCTCCTGGCGGTTGTCCGTCAACCTCCAGCGTGAAGGCGACCAAATCAAGATGTCGAAAGTGGAGTTCGTACCGTGACCACCAAGGACGCCGTCGACGCGACCGAAATCGACGAGACCGAACCGGAAACGGTCACCGACGAACCCGTCGACGAGGTCGACGACGCGGCCACCGAAACGGAAACGCAGTCCGAGAAACGCGATGGCATCTCGCGTCGGTCCACGGGTGTGGTGGTGGGCCGAATCAGCGCCATCATCTTGGCGGTTGCTCTGCTCGCCTCGGCGGGGGTCGCAGCCTGGCTGTACTTCGGCCAATACCGGCCCGGCCAGCAAACGAACGACGCCGCCGCCAATGTAGCGCTCGACGCGGCGAAAACCGGCACGGTCGCGCTGCTGTCGTACTCACCAGAGAGCCTGGACAAGGACTTCGCAGCTGCGAAGTCGCATCTGACTGGCGACTTCCTGTCCTACTACACGCAGTTCACCCAGCAGATCGTCACGCCGGCCGCCAAGCAGAAGTCGGTGAAGACCGCCGCCTCCGTCGTGCGGGCCGCGGTGTCGGAAATGCATTCGGATTCCGCGGTGGTGCTGGTATTCATCAACCAGAACACCACCAGCAAGGAGAATCCCGACGGCGCTTTCGCCGCGAGCGCGGTCAAGGTGGGCCTGAAGAAGATCAACGACGCCTGGCTGATTTCGTCGTTCGACCCCGTGTAGCGTCGGCGCCGTGGCGGACCCGAAGCCTGCGGACCTGGTGCTGTCGGGCGGGGGCGTCAAGGGCATAGGTCTGGTCGGGGCAGTCGTTGCGCTGATGGACGCCGGTTACCGCGCCCAACGCGTCTCGGGTACGTCGGCCGGATCCATCGTCGGAGCCGTCGTGGCCGCCGCGTCGATGGGCGATCAGCTCAGCCCCGAGGAAGTCAAAGAGCTTGCGCTGCAGCTGGATTACCACAAGTTCACCGATCCCGGCCCGCTCGAGCGTCTTCCGGTGCTCGGCCCACCGTTGGCGGTGCTGCGGGGGAACGGCATCTACAAGGGCGATTACGCCCACGACTGGGTCCGCAGCCAGTTGGAGAATCTCGGCGTGCGCACGTTTCGCGATCTGGCCATCCGCGACGACAGCCTGCCCCCAGAGCAGCGCTACAAGCTGGTCGTCACGGTCGCCGATGTGACGACGGGGCAATTGGTGCGGCTGCCATGGGACTACCGCAGGGTCTACGGTCTCGACCCCGACGAACAATGGGTGGCCGACGCGGTGCGCGCGTCGATGGCGATCCCGTTCTTCTTCCGTCCGGTCATGTTGCAGAGCACCACCGGATTGACTTCGACATTGGTCGACGGTGGAATCCTGTCGAACTTCCCGATCGACTCGCTCGACCGCGCGGACGGCCGGACACCACGCTGGCCGAGTTTCGGTGTCACGGTGTTGCCGAACCTGCCCGAGGGTAACGACAAAGTCATTCCCGGCTTGGCGCCCATCCGGATGCTCGGCCCGCCGCATCTGCTGGAGAGCGTGATCACCACGGTGCTCGTCGGCCGCGACCAGGCCTACCTCAGTCAGCCGTGGGTAAACGCCCGCGCCATTCGAGTGGATTCGACCGACGTCGGCTTCCTCGACTTCGACATCTCGGACAACGAGATCGAGGCCCTCTACGCGAAAGGGTATGCCGCCGCAGAGAAGTTCCTGTCGACCTGGGATTGGGCCGTCTACCTCGACCGCTTCCGCTGATGGCGGAGAACATCGCGGCGATCGTGCCGCTGCAGGCGATGTACGCGGAGAATACAGGCGCGGTGTTCGCCCCGTTGGCGGGGGAGGCGCCACTGGCGCGCGTGGCATCGACGATGCTCGGCGCGGCGGTGGTGGCCGTGGCCGAACCGCTGGCCGACGGCGTTCGCGAAATGATTGCGGCCCAAGGGCTGTCGACCATTGGTGTCGTCGTGGCCGAGAATCCGGGCTCGCGGGCGCAGTGCCTGGCGGCCGGGCTGCGGTACCTCAACGACACGTCGCGCCATGTCCTCATCCACGACATCCGTCGGCCCTTGGCCCCCGCGCCACTGCGCGACCGGGTGATCGCCGCGCTGCGCGCCGGCAGCCCCGTCGTGATGCCGGTGATGTCGGTGACCGACAGCGTGAAGGCGGTCGACGCGGGCGGCTCGGTGACCCGCACACTCGACCGCTCGACGCTTCGGGCCGTGCAGTACCCGCGCGGGTTCGCCGTCGAGGAGCTGTCCCGGCTGCTGGCCGGACGTACGTCAGATGACTTCGACGAGCTTGACGAGTGCCTACACGCGGGCACGCCGATCACCTTGGTCGATGGGGACGCCGACGCGTTCGTCGTCGAATTGCCCAGGGACACCGCCTTTGTCGAGGCGATCATCGCCTGCAGGTATACGGATCCTCACCCAGCCGGCGGTTGAGCAGTCGCGCCGCGACGGCCACGTCGTGCGCGTAGGTCACCTTCAGGTTGCCCCCATCGCCGGGATAAGTGCGGACCTCCAGATCGGTGTACTTCTCGATGCATGACGAGGTGTCGGTGCCCTCGAATCCGTCCGCGGTAGCTGCCCGGTACGCGCGCAGCAGCGGTTGCGCGCGAAACGCCTGCGGGGTTTGTACCCGCACCAGCCTTTCTCTGCCCGTCGACCGGATACCCTCCGGTCCCTGCTGCACCACGTCCGCGATAGTCAATGCCGGTATCGCACCGCCGAACTCACGTGCGACCGAAAGCGCGGTGACGAACATGTCGCCGCCTGCCAGTGGTCGGGCCGCGTCGTGGATCAGCACCACGTCCACCGCACCCGACTCGATGTCGCCGGCGAGGTAGCGCAGCATGTTGAACTCGGAGGCGTGCCTGGTGCCTCCGCCCTCGACCAGTTCCACCGTCGCGCCGGGCAGTTCCGCGGTCACGGTGTCCTGCGCGAGCTGGCGTTCGCCGCGGCGATAGACCAGTACCGAGCGTGCGATCTGCGAAGCTTCTGTGACGGCCTTGAGCGACCACGCCACCATGCTGCGGCCGGCGAGCGGGAGATACGCCTTGTTGCCGTCAGCGCCCACACGCGTGCCGAGCCCGGCGGCCAGCACCACACCGACGGCGTAGGACCCCATTGGCGCACTCATGGCCGATATTTTGGCATTGTGCAGCGGCCGCTCACGATCCTGATCTCCGGCGCCGGCATCGCAGGCCCGACGTTGGCCTACTGGCTGGTGCGGCGAGGCCATCGGCCGGTGCTGGTCGAGCGCACCCCCGAGCTGCGTGTCGGCGGGCACGCGGTCGACATCCGTGGCACCGCCCTCGAGGTCATCGAACGGATGGGGCTCGACACCGCGGTGCGTGATGCCCGCACGCAGATCCTCACCCTTTCGGCGGTACGGCCCGACGGTGTTCGCACCTACGACGTCGCGCTGCGGCCGATGCACGAGGCGCGCGGCGATCGCGAGATCGAGATCATGCGAGACGACCTGGTCCGCATCCTGTTCGACGCGGTCAACGACGACGTTGAAGTGGTGTTCGGCGACTCGGTGCGGGCGTTGAGTGCCCAGGACGACGCCCGCGTCTCCGTCGAATTCGAGCGCGGCGCCGCACGGGAGGTCGACTTGGTCATCGGCGCCGACGGCCAGCACTCGGCCATTCGGGAACTGACGATGGGCGCCGACCGCGGACTCACTCACCATCTCGGTGCGTATCTGTCGATCTACACCGTCGACAATCTGCTCGGGCTGCGTGATCAGGCAGTGCTGTACAACGAACCCGGCCGCGGGGCGGCGATGTTCACGGTGCGCGGCAACCAACGCGCGAAGGTGGTGCTGTTGTTTCGCAGCCCGATGCTCGACGTCGATTTCGGCGATCCCGCCGCCCAACACGATGTGTTGCGTCGGCGTTTCGCCGGAATGGGTTGGGAGACGAGACGTTTGGTGGAATCGCTACCCGACGCATACGACTTCTACTTCGATGAGATGAGCCAGGTTCGCCTGCCTCGATGGTCGACCGGTCGGGTAGCGCTGCTCGGCGACGCCGCGTTCGGCCCGTCGCCGATGTCAGGCCAGGGCACCTCGCTCGCGTTGATCGGCGCCTTCCTGCTCGCCCACCACCTCGCCGAGGAGCCGGATCCGACAACGGCGTTTGAGCTGTGGGAAAAGGGTTTTCGGCCTAATGTCGAGCTCAATCAGGCGCTGGCCACCGACGGCATGTCGACACTGCTGCCCGCTTCGCGGTTCGGGATCTTCGCGCGCAACCAGATGATGCGGGTGCTACCGCTGTTCGCCAGGTTCGGACGTGGCTTCGGCGGACGCATCGAACGCGCCTCGCGCGCAGTCACTCTGCCACATTGAACGACTTGAGTACCTTGGTCGGCTTGATGCGCACCACCAGCTCGCCGGGAACGCCGTTGCGCCTGCCGTACTCCTCGGCCTGTTCGGCGCCCATGTAGCGGCCGCCGGTCCTTGTCGCGATGTCAAGCACGTCCTGCGGATCTTCGCCGATCACGGCGGTGCCCTGGACCTGGACAAACGAGTACGGCGGCCGTGGCTCGTCGACGCACATCACCACCCGCGGATCGCGGGCCAGCGCGCGGCCTTTCGCGGTGTTCTTGCCGGTGTTGAACGCCAGCTCGTCACCGTCGACGACGAACCAAACGGGTGCTACCAGGGGTCGGCCGTCGGAAGCGAGATAACCGAGCAGTCCAGTTCGAGTGCCTTCGGATAAGAATGTGACTACGTCGTCGGAAAGTTGTTCCACGCCATCACGCTAGGCCGCGGCCAGTCGTGCGTCGACGTTCAGTCCTCCGCGTGGCGGTCGTAGTCCCACCGCTCCAGCCGCGCCTGCAAGTCGTACAGGCCCATTGCGGCAAGCGGTGTGCCGAGGGACATGCAGATCATCAATAGCGCGTTCATGGTTCTCTCGAGTCGTACTTGGTCTTCCTGACGTTGTGAAGCGTATGTAGCGAACGCATCGAGCCGCACGAGTAATTGGCTACCTGCTTTTCGGGGTGGCGGCCCAACGTGTCACGCGCGGCCTTGCGGATCGAGCGGTAGCGCTGGCGCTCCGCCGTGGCCCACGGTTCACCCCAACCGTTCAGCAGTTCGCCTGCGCGAAGCAGCGGAAGCAGTTCGGCGACGAACTGGGGGTCGACTGCGGCGGGCTCGGCATGATCGAGCAGTCGCGCGATCCGGTCCGCGGCGTCATACCAATCCACCGAAACGTCGGGCGCCAGCGCGACGTATTGCGGGTCGACCTCCAGCAGCGGGTCGGCGCCCACCGGCCGCAGTCGCCACATGGTGGAGCGCAGGCTTGCGATGGCGCGCCGTGTCTGGGCATGTGGCCACAGCATCGCGCAGACCCACAGTCGGTGGACCGGTCGGCGCTTCAGCGCGACGAGTGCGATCAGTCGCTGGCATGCCGGAGGCAGCTCGACGGGCTGCTCACCACGGTGAACCGAGAACTGACCTAACAGCTGCAGCGAGAATTCCTCAGACACACTTTGATCGTTGTTCCGCGTCCCGACGTAGGCATGCGTAGTCGACTACCTGTTTTTGCTGCGAGGTCGATTGGCCCGGAAGAACTGCGCAGCACGCCGGATCGAGTCGTGCACCGGGGTGGGCTGCCAGCCCAGCTCCCGCTCGGCTTTCCCGTGGTCGAGCCTTGGCCAGATGTGCATCAGGCGCACGCTGCGGCTGGTGAGCTGAGAATCTCGGCGGAACACGATGCGCACGCCGTCGCCCGCGTAACCCATCGCATACATGGCCCAGAGCGGCACGCCGATTCGCGGCGGATCGACTCCGGCCGCGTCAGCCGCCGTCGCGTACAGCTCGCGAACACTCATGAACCGCTCGGAGATGATGTAGCGCTCGCCGTTTCGGCCCTTTGTTCGCGAGGCGAACGCGGTGACGTTTCCGCGGCGAGGATCAGCGCGGCGGCGGCATCCTCGACACCGACTGCTTCGCCCGTCCAGCCCGCCGACGTAGAAAGGCAACTTGCCCGCGGCGGCGATCGCGAGCTGCTTGCCGTGCGGCGTCGGTTGCCAGTCGCCGGGCCCGTACGTGTTCGAGACACACAGCGCTACGGCAGGCAGCCCGCGATCCCGCGCATAGCGCATCACGAGGTCCTCGGCCTCGACACGCGACCGGATGTAGGCGCCGCCCTTGTCCGCCCAATTGAACTGGTCCTCTTCGGTGGCGGGGCGCCGCACGGCGGGTATGCCGATGGTGCCGATCGTGCTGGTGAAGACGAAGCGCCTCAGATCGGCGTCCACCGCCGCGTCCAGCACGTGGCGCAGCCCCTCGACGTTGGTGCGGAACAGCGGTGCGGGGTCGCGCAGCCACGCGCGGGTATCGACGACGCAGTAGAAGACGTCGTCACAGTCGGCCATGGCGGCGCGCAACGCCACGTCGTCGAAGATGTCGCCGTAGTGGTATTCGACGTTCAGATCCTCGATCGCCTTGGTCGAGCTGGTCCGGCGGACGAGCACTCGCACGTCGTCGCCGCAGTCGACCAACTGCCTGGTGACATGCGAGCCCAGGAACCCGCTCGCACCGATCACCAACTTCTTCGCGCCCGCCATGGGGTGAAATGTAGCGGTGAAAGGACGGGACCAATGACCGAGGCTGAACCGCGGCGGCCGGTGGCTGCGCAGGTGCACCGCATCCGCCGGATGGCGGGCCGCGACCCGCACGAGGAACACCGGGTGGCGACGCCCCTGGAGCTGCTCTTCGACCTGACGTTCGTGGTCGCATTCGGCATCGCCGCCAACGAGTTCGCGCACATGCTGGCCGAGAACCACGTCGGCGCCGGGCTGCTCGCGTTCTCGCTCGCCGTGTTCTCGATCTGCTGGGCGTGGATCAACTTCGCCTGGTTTGCGTCGGCCTACGACACCGACGACTGGATCTACCGCGTGATGACCATGCTGCAGATGATCGGCGTCATCGTGCTGGCGCTGGGCCTTCCGCAGATGTTCGCCTCGGTCGACCACGGCGGGCACGTCGACACCACGGTCATGGTGGCCGGCTATGTGGTGATGCGAATTTCGTTGGTGGGGCAGTGGTTACGCGCTGCCAAGCAAGACCCGGACCGGCGCTCGGCGTGCCTGACGTACGTCGCGTTCGTCACCGTCGCGCAGGTCGGCTGGGCCGGCGGCATCTTCCTTCACACCTCGGTGTCGGTCACCTTCGCGATCGTCGCGATGTTGATAGGGATCGAATTCCTTGGCCCGATCCTGGCGGAGAAGCGCATGGGCGGCACTCCGTGGCACGCGCACCACATCACCGAGCGCTATAGCCTGCTGACGATCATCGCGCTCGGGGAGGGCGTGGTTGGCACGGTTGCGTCGGTCTCGGCGGCGGTCGGCGCGCAGGGATGGTCGTACGACGCGATCTTCGTCGCGGTCGCAGGCATCGGGCTCACGTTCGGGATGTGGTGGACGTATTTCCTGATGCCGGGGTCAGACCTGTTGCATGTCCATCGCGAGCGGTCGTTCTTCTTCGGCTACTTCCACATCGTGCCGTTCGGGGCGATCGTGGCGACCGGGGCCGGTCTGCACGCCGCCGCGTACTACATCGAGCACCACTCGAAGCTCGGCTCGGTGGACACGGTGTTGGCCGTGGCCTTACCGGTCGCGGCGTACATCGTTTCGGTCTACATCCTCTACGCATGGCTGATGCGGATCGTGGACCCGTTCCATCTGCTGCTGCTTGTGCTGACCGCCGTCGTGCTCGGGATCGCGGTGTGGCTGGCCGCGGCAGGGATCTCGATGGCGAACTGTCTGCTGGTTGTCACCTTGCTGCCCATGGTGACTGTCGTGGGCTACGAAACGCTTGGCCATCGGCACGCCGCGGACGACCTTGCCAGGAGCCTCGGGCTTGGTTAGCGGGTTTACCTGGATGGCATCCGGGTAAGCCTCAGGACAGCCGTTCGAGGTCGCACGACGAGGTGAGCGGTCAAGAAGCGGCCGCAGTCACCGGTAGGTGTTGGGATCTCGCCGATGCCGCCTCGGTCGACCCTAGCTTCAGGATTCACCCAGTCGATGAGGAGTCACGATGCCGAAGACCACCAGGAGCGGCGCTGTCAAGAAAAGCGAGCTGCCGAGCACGCTGCAAAAGTCGTCGGCCAAGGCGCAGCGCACATTCGCCAAGGCCCACGACGCGGCCGTCAAGCAGTACGGCGACGACGAGCGTGCACACCGGGTCGCCTATGACGCGCTGAAGCACAGCTTCGAGAAGATCGGCGACCATTGGGAGGCCAAGGCGCACAAGGGGCCGTCCGATTCCCGTGCGCGCAGCGGCGGACCCAATCCCAGTGGCAGGTCCGCTGAAGGAGTCGACGCCAACGCATCGAAGAAGCACCTCGTGGAAGTCGCGCGGCGACTGGACATCCCGGGTCGATCGACGATGAGCAAGGGTGAACTCGTCTCCGCGATCAAGAAGGCCAACCGGCGCGCCACCGCCGCCAGCCGCTAGCGCTTATGGCGTCGCGGGGTGGGCGTCCAGACTCTCCAGCAGCATCCGTTCTCCCCCGGAAGCGGGAGGTGCCCCCACCTCGAGCCGCATCAGCCTGCGGGTCTTGCGGCGGGTGACCAGGATGCCGACCACGGCGAATATCCAGACCGCGTACTGCACCGTCCAGGCGAGCCGGAACGAGTCGAATGAGAAATCGCCTGCGGCGTCGAGGATCAGGCCCATCGCCTGCATGACCAACACCGCGGCGACGAACCCACCCATGTTGACCATCCCTTGAGCAGTGCCCAACGTCGCGCTTGGATTGAACGTGCGCGCGAAGTCGAACCCGACCATTGAGCCGGGGCCGCCGACGGATATGACGACGATCAGCACGACGAGCAGCCACAGCGGCGCCCGGTTCGGCATGGCAAGGACGACCGTCCACGCCAGCGCGTTGGCGCCGATGATGGCGAGCACCAGACGTGACCGTCGATGCGGTAGCCGCCCCGTGAAGATCCCGACGACGATGCCCGACGAGATGGCGGCGACGACCGAGATCGTCAGCAGACCACCGGCCGCACCCGTCGAAAGTCCCTGTGCCTCGGTCAGATACGGAACGCCCCACATCAGTGCGAACACCGTGACGGAGAACTGGGTGCCCATGTGGGTGAAGAAGCCCAGCCGCGTGCCTGGCCGCAGCCACACGGTCTTGACGCTGACCAGGGTCTCCCGGATCGACGTGGTGTGTGTCGGTATCACGGGGCCGTCCGGTGTGTTCTTGACCAGCGCGAGGGTCAACACCATCGACAACACGCCGATCGCCGCGGCCGACACGTACGCGGTGGTCCAGCCGGCCTCGGCGAGTAGCGCGAAGAACGGGATGGCCGACAACACCTGGCCGAGCTGCCCGCAAATGCCGGTCAGCTGCGTCACCAGGGGGACCTGCCTGGGCGAGAACCAGTTCGGCACCAGCCGCAGCACGGAGATGAACGTCACCGCGTCCCCGAGTCCGACCACAGCCCGCGCCGCGACCGCAGTGGGCAGGGATTCGGTGAACGCGAGCACCAGCTGCCCCGACGCCATCACCGCGGCGCCGGAGAGGATCAGTGCCTTTGAGCCGAATCGGTCGAGCAGCAGCCCCGCGGGCACCTGCGCGCCGGCATAAACGATGACCTGCAGGACCACAAATGTGGACAGCACACTGGGGCTGGCGCCGAAGCGATCGGCGGCGTCCAGACCGGAAACGCCAAGGGTGGTCCGGTCAAGGACCGCGACGATGTAGGCGAGTAGTCCGGTGGCCCAGACGATCCAGGGACGCACACCGAACCTTTCACTGGGAAGACAGCTTTACCTCGAACTGCTGTAACGCGTTGCGGCTCCATCATCTTCCATCGGGTCGCGCCGATGCCAATTCGGAGACGGTGAAATCACTCACTCGGCGCTGCCTCGCCCTTTGGTGCCGGATTGGCTGAATCTGCACGCGCTCGTCGATATCACACAGAACACAACCTCATATTCCCAGATAAGCGCGTATACCTCGGATAACTAGCAAACAGCATCGCAGCGCTCAAAAGTTTGCTCACAAACATCATTCGACGGTACAGTGGTCGCATGCATTGTCGCGGTGCAAAGCCGAAGCGCACCCGTGGCGTAGTCGGGGTGCATCGCGTTGGCTGAGTACCGGTTGGACGAATTGGCGCGGATCTCGGGGGTCAGTGCCCGCAACATCCGCGCCTATCGGGAGCGCGGCCTGCTCGACCGGCCGCGACGGGTCGGTCGTTCGGCGTACTACGACGACTATCACCTGTCGCAGCTGAAGACCATCAATCAACTGCTCCGCAGGGGCTTCAACTCCGCGCACATCGCGGAATTCTTCGCCAGCATGCGTCAGGGTGCCGATCTGGCTGACATCCTGGGCATTCAGCGAGCCATCCTCGGCCCGCGATCAGACGAGGACCGCGACATCCCGGTGCGGCCGAGCGGCACTGCCACTGTCGGTATCGACCCGGGGTGTGACGAGGCGCGCAAGCTGATCGATTACGGCATTGCCGAGCTCGTCGACGGCGAGGTGGTATTGAAGGACGGCACGATGGCTGCCATCGTCGCGCGAACCCCCGATCCGATGCTCTACGTGCGGGCGATGCTGCGGGTGTTCGAGTCGACGCGAAAGTCCATCGACGACCTCGCCGCCGAGTTCGTCCGTGCGCTCGATGAGCTGTACACGGCGCGGTTCGGAGCGGCGCAAGTGCCCAAGCCCGAGGAGATGGCCGAGCTGAGCCGGATTGTGCTGGATTACCGCGATCTCGGTGACAAGGTGATTGCCAACCACCTCGACGAGGCCATGCGGGCACAGATGGTCACAGCGGTGTCCGACTTCACCGCAGCAATTCTGTTGAGCGGACAGTGGGACCCGAAGGCGCTTCGCGCGGCCGAGCCGCGCAATCAGGAGTAGCGCCTACACCCGCGTGGTGGCCGGATCGCCGCCGAAGCGCTGCGCCAGCCATACCGGAATGATCGCGACGACCGTGAGCGCGGCGGCGACCACGTTGATCACCGGAGCCTGGTTGGGGCGGAACAGGTTTCCGAAGATCCAGATCGGCAGGGTCTGAACCGTCGGACCCGCGGTGAATGTGGTGACGACGATCTCGTCGAAGGACAGCGCGAACGCCAGGATGGCGCCGGCGACCAGTGCGCCGCGCATCATCGGGAACGTCACGTACCTGAACGTCTGCCAGGATGACGCGCCGAGGTCGGCCGACGCATCCTCGAGGCTCGTGCCCAGACGTCGCAACCGGGCCTGGGTGTTGTTGAACACGATGACGATGCAGAACGTCGCGTGACCGACGATCACGGTCGCAAGGCCGAGCGTCACGCCCAGCACGGAGGTGAACGTCGCGTTGAGCGCGATGCCGGTGACGATGCCCGGCAGCGTAATCGGCAACACCACAAGGAAACTCACAACGTTGCGGCCGAAGAACACGTAGCGCTGCACCGCGAACGCGGCCATCGTGCCGAGCACAAGCGCGATGGCCGTCGCGCCGAGACCGACCACCACGGAATTGGCCAGCGACTTCCACATGCCCTGACTGTTCGCCGCGTATGTCCACCACCGAAGCGTGAAACCACTGGGCGGGAATCCGAACGTCCGCGAGGCGTTGAAGGCGTTGATCACCACCAAAAGCAGTGGGGCGTAGAGGAATACCAGCACGAGCACCGTCCACGCCCGCACCGCTCGCCGCGCTCCGGTCGTCAGCATCACACGTTCTCCAGTGCGCCGGTGCGCCGCATCGCCAACAAGTAGGCGATGATCGCGACCAGGGGGATGATCGACAGCGCCGCCGCCAGCGGCTGATTGTTCGCGGTGACCAGTTGGCCGTAGATGATGTTGCCGAGCATCTGGGTCTTGCCGCCGACGATCGTCACCGCGATGTAGTCGCCCAGCGACAGTGAGAAGGTGAAGATCGAGCCTGCCGCGATGCCGGGAAACACCAGCGGCGCGACAACCATGCGCAGTGTCGCGGCGTCGGACGCACCCAGATCCGAGCTCGCGTCGACGAGCGAATCGGGGACGCGTTCGAACGCCGCGAACACCGGAATGATCATGTAGGGCAACCACAGATACGTCAGCGTGATGACCGTGGCGGTGAGCCCGTAGCCCGGGCTGTACCCCGTGGCCCATGACATCGGGCCTTCCGGTGAGAGCAGCATCCGCCAGGCGTAGGCCTTGACCAGGTAGCTGGCCCACAGCGGTGTCGTCACGGCCACGACCAACGCCAGCCGCACCCGGGGCGAGGCGATCTTGGCCATGTACAGCGCCAAGGGCACCGCGAGGGTCACGCAGAAGACCGTGACGGCGAGCGCGATCAACACGGTGCGGAAGGTGGCCGTCCGGAACACCGCGTCGGTCGCCACCCTGACGATGTTCTCGGTGGTGAAGGTGTGCACCACCGCGCCGGTGAATGTGTTCGTGCTCCAGAACGCCGAAACCAGCAGCACCGCAAGCGAACCCAGGTACGCCACCACCAGCCAGGCCATCGGCGGCACGAGCAGGAACGCAAGGCTGAGACGACGCCCTAGTGACAATGAAGTGATCGGTCGCCCTGCACCGCGTTGCGTCAGCCCTTGATCTGTTGCCACTTGTCGACCCACTCGTTGTAGGCCGTGCAGTTGTCGCCGCTGCCGTCGACGCATTGCTTTTGCGGCGTTGTCCAGTAGTGGATCTCGGAGGCGAACTTCTCGTCGGTCGCGTGGTAGATGTCGCAGAAGTCCTTCTGGCTGGTGTGCTCACACGCCTTCGCTTGCGCCGGTGCCTCGCCGAAGTACTCGGCCACTTGCGCATTCACCTCGGGTGAGGTGATCCAGTCCATCCACTTGTACATGCAGTTCGGATGCGCGGCCTTAGACGAGACCATCCAGGTGTCGGACCAGCCGGTGGCGCCCTCCTTCGGCAGCAACGTATTGACCTGGACCTTGTTGTCGGTGCCGATCGTGTTGGCGATCACCTGCCAGGTGGTGCCGATCACCGACGTTCCGGACTCGAACGCCTGCACCTCTTTGGTGTAGTCCGACCAGTACTCGCTGACGTTCTCGCGCTGTTTCTTGAGCAGATCGACTGCGGCGTCGAGCTGTTCGGACGTCAGCGAGTACGGGTCCTTGATACCGAGGTCGGGCTTCGTCTTGGACAGATACAGCGCGGCGTCGGCGATGTAGATAGGGGAGTCGTAGGCGGTCACCTTGCCCTTGTACTTGCCGGAATCGTCGAACACCGCGCCCCACGAGTTCGGCGCGTCGCGCACCACGTCGATGTTGTACATCAGCAGGTTGGCACCCCAGCCGTGTGGAATCCCGTACATCTGGTTGTTGACCGAATTCCACGACCTGTCTTTGAGGAACGACGAAATCGACGCGTAGTTGGGCACCAGGTCGGTGTTGACCGGAGCCACGTCACCGGCGTAGATCAGTCGCAGGGTGGCGTCGCCGGAGGCGGACACGCCGTCGTACTGACCGCTGCGCATCAGCTGCACCATCTCGTCGGAGGTGTTGCCGAGCTTCACGTTGACCTTGCAGCCGGTCTGCTGCTCGAACGGCGTCACCCAGTCGACACTCTTGTCGTTGGAGCCGTTTTCGGCATAGCCGGCCCAGGCGATGAGGTTCAGCTGACCTTCGCCGTTGCCGAGCGCCGACAGCGGCTCCATCTTCGGTGGTGATTGGCCGTTGCTGCCGCCGCCGGATTGTTCCGAGCTCGAACAAGCGACGACGAGGGCGGCGCAGGCGGCGAGCGCAAGACCGATTCGCAGGCGCGTGGATGGCATGGCTACTCCTCAAATTTCAACTGGTGGACGGCCATTTCCGGCCAGGCCAACATGATCGGCATTCCGTGGTGTAGGTCCGGCGGTAGCGATGTGCTTGCCGTCAGAACCGTCGCGGTGAGCGTGACGCCTGGCGGAGCGGTCGCGGCGACGCGCGTGGTGGGGCCTGCGTAGATGACCTCGGACACCGTGGCGTCGACCCTGCGCACCCCGGGGCCGGGATCGGCACCGGGACTGAGCACCCCGATGCGTTCCGGCCGGATGACGAACATCCCGGGCCTGCCCATGAGTGCCTCGGCCGCGGCACCGTCGAGGACGTTGGAGGTGCCGACGAAATCGGCGACGAAGCGGTTGGCCGGATTCTCGTAGACGTCGCGAGCCTTGCCGACCTGCTCGATGCGCCCGTCGTTGAACACGGCCAGTCGGTCGCACAGCGTCAGGGCCTCGTCCTGGTCGTGGGTGACGATCACGAACGTGATGCCGACCTCGCGCTGGATCTCCTTGAGTTCGATCTGCATCTGCTCGCGCAGCTTGAGATCGAGTGCGCCGAGGGGCTCGTCGAGCAGTAGCACGCGCGGCCGTCCGACCAAGGCACGGGCCAGCGCCACACGCTGACGTTGGCCGCCCGACAGTTGCGCGGGGCGGCGCGGCGCCTGGTCGCTCAGCCGCACCATGTCGAGCGCGTCGGCGGTGCGGCGCCTGCGCTCGGCCTTGGGCACGCCCTTGACCTTCAGCCCGTACTCGACGTTCTGCGCCACCGTCATGTGCGGGAACAGGGCGTACTCCTGGAAGACGGTGTTCACGTCGCGGTGGCGCGCAGGCAACGCGGTCACGTCGACGCCGCCGAGTTTGATCACGCCCGCGGTGGGCTGCTCGAAGCCCGCGATCATCCGCAACACCGTCGTCTTGCCCGAACCCGACGGGCCCAGGATCGCGAACAGTTCACCGTCTGCGACGGTCAGGTCGGCGCCCTCGACCGCCACGACGTCCGCGAACACCTTGCGCACACCGATCAACTCGATCTGCGGATCGTCAACGGCGGCAGCGACATTCGCGTCCGACTGTGAGCTGACCGTCCCCGAGGGCATGGCTCATCGTAGGAATTCCACGGTGTCGGCGCAGCTTCATCGCGGATTTCGTGATCTTGGACGCAACCGACCACTGGTTTCGCACATGCTCCCCGGCTTGTCAGGTAGCGGATGGCTTGACCACGGCCGTTGGTGAATTTTGATGCAGTTGTGACCAGTGGCGTTAGCGTGAAAATTGATGCACCTGTCGTACCCTGTGGCACGTGGCAGTAACCCGGCGCGACGTGCTCAAATACGCGGCCGCCGCGCCCGCCGTGCTCGGACTCGGCGCCGGCCTGCAGGCGGTGTCGTCGGCGTTGGCACCGCCTCAGGCGGCGGCGGCGCCGCTCGGGATCCTTCTCGACTATGCGGCCGGTGTCATCAAGGCCGGCGATCTGCGGGCGTCCGGCGCGTTGGGCGCGATCCGGTACGTCTCCGATCGGCGGCCAGGTGGCGGCTGGATGCTGGGCAAGCCGATCCAACTGCCTGAGGCCCGCGACCTCTACCAGAACGGGCTGAAGATCGTCTCCTGCTATCAGTACGGCAAGCAGGACACCGCGGACTGGCTGGGCGGGCAGAATGCGGGCGTCGCGCACGCCAAGCGCGGCTGGCAGTTACACGTCGCGGCAGGCGGGTCGTACGGGGCGCCGATCTATGCGTCGATTGACGACGATCCCAGCTACGACCAATACAAGAGCCAGGTGGCGCCCTATCTGCGCGGCTGGGAGGCGGTGCTCGGCCAACAGCGCGTCGGTGTGTACGCCAACTCCAAGACCATCGACTGGGCGTTGCAGGATGGTCTGGGTTCCTACTTCTGGCAGCACAACTGGGGCTCGCCACCGGGGTTCACGCATCCCGCCGCCCACCTGCATCAGGTCGAGATCGACAAGCAGAATGTGGGGGGTGTCGGGGTGGACATCAACCACATCCTGAAGCCGCGGTTCGGGCAGTGGGACTAAAAATTACTGATCAGTAATAAGGACCAGCAAACTTCTCGCGGTAGCCAGCGCTCAGGAGAAGACAAATCTCCCCGAGTTGTCGACTCTGGGCACGACATTGCGCCCGCCGAGACAGGTCGCAATTTTTACATAACGATTACATAACAATACTGCCTTGATCTGCAGTGTTTCGCCTACTCGACCGTAACCACCTGCATGCAGGACGTTTGTCCCGCAAGCGTTCGGTGCCCGCGAAGGCGGGTGTTATCGAAGATCTGGTTACCCGTGCGTAGAACTCGCCAGTAACCATTTCGAGCGCGAAGATGGTGTCGTCTCTTATGCCACTCTTAGTACGGCTGGAGTGTCCGCTGGGGCCGTCGAGAAAGACTGTCGGATGGCCCGCACGCTGGACGCGCCTGGACCAGTCGGGATTCGACGCCGAATCGCATGGCCTCCGCAGGGAAGCGCGGGTCACACAGCCCAGAGACGACAACCACAGACGACGAGCGATACGCGCGAGACAGCGCCTAGGGAGATAACAAGACGTGACGATCAACGAACAACAGACCAGGGTGACGAACGGCCGCAAGAACGAGTCCTCGGAGAGACTGGCAGGTGCTAGCGCCCTCGTCGATCGGTTGAACGCCGGCGAGCCGTATGCGGTCGCGTTCGGCGGCCAAGGTGGCTCCTGGCTGGAGAACTTGGAAGAGCTCGTCAGCTCGGCGGGCATCGAATCCGAGCTCAGTGAGATCGTCGGTGAGGCCGCGCTGCTTCTCGAGCCGGTGGCCCGCGAGCTGGTCGTGGTGCGTCCGATCGGCTTCGAGCCACTGCAATGGGTCCGGGCGCTGGCCGCTGAAGAGCCGCTGCCCGCCACCAAGCAACTGATCACCGCCGCGATCTCCGGCCCTGGCATCCTGCTTGCTCAGATGGCCGCGATTCGCGCGCTGACGAGGCAGGGCCTCGACCTGTACGGAACCCCGCCGGTCGCGATGGCCGGTCACTCACAGGGCATCATGGCCGCCGAATCGCTGCGGGCCAAGGGCGCCAAGGACGCCGAGCTGCTCGCGCTGCTGCAGCTCATCGGCGCGGCCGGGTCGCTGGTCTCCCGCCGCCGCGGCATGGTCGGCCGTGGTGACAAGTCGCCGATGGTCTCGGTCACCAACGTCGACCCGGACCGCATCGCCGAGCTACTCGAGGAGTTCTCCCAGGACGTGCGCACCGTGCTGCCGCCGGTGCTGTCGATCCGCAACGGCAGGCGCTCCGTGGTCATCACCGGCACCCCGGAGCAGCTCGGCCGCTTCGAGCTCTACTGCAGCAAGATCACCGAGAAGGAAGAGGCCGAGCGCAAGAGCAAGATCCGCGGCGGCGCGGTGTTCTCGCCCGTGTTCCATGGCGTGCAGGTCGAGGTCGGGTTCCACACCCCACGTCTGGCCGACGCCGTCGACGTCGTCGACGGCTGGGCCGCAAAGTGCGGCATCGACGCCGAAATGGCGCATGAGATGGCCGAGGCCATCTTCGTGCGCCCGATCGACTGGGTGGCCGAGGTCCAGCGCCTGCACGACTCCGGGGCGAAGTGGATCATCGATCTCGGACCGAGCGACACCGTCACGCGCCTCACCGCTCCGGTCATCCGGGGCCTGGGCATCGGCATCGTTCCGGCCGCGACCCGAGCCGGACAGCGCAACCTGTTCACCGTCGGCGCCGAGCCCGAGGTGCCGCCAGCGTGGTCGAGCTACAAGCCGACGGCGGTGAAGCTGCCGGACGGCTCGGTCAAGCTGTCCACCAAGTTCACCCGGCTGACCGGACGCTCGCCGATCCTGCTGGCGGGCATGACCCCGACGACCGTCGACGCCAAGATCGTCGCCGCGGCCGCCAACGCAGGCCACTGGGCCGAGCTGGCAGGCGGCGGCCAGGTCACCGAGGAGGTCTTCGAGAACCGCATCGCCGAACTCACCGGGCTGCTGGAGCCCGGCCGCGCCGTACAGTTCAACACACTGTTCCTCGATCCCTACCTGTGGAAGCTGCAGGTGGGCGGAAAACGGTTGGTGCAGAGGGCCCGTCAGTCCGGCGCCCCGATCGATGGCGTCGTCGTCAGCGCCGGCATTCCCGAACTCGAGGAAGCCGTCGAGCTGATCGACGAGCTCAACAGCGTCGGCATCAGCCACGTGGTGTTCAAGCCGGGCACCGTCGACCAGATCAAGTCAGTCATCAAGATCGCGGCCGAGGTTCCCGGCAAGGACGTGATCGTGCACATCGAGGGCGGCCGCGCCGGCGGCCACCACTCGTGGGAGGACCTCGACGATCTGCTGCTGTCCACCTACGCCGACCTTCGCAAGCTGCCCAACATCACCCTGTGTGTCGGCGGCGGCGTTGGCACCCCTGAGCGGGCCGCCGAGTACCTGTCCGGTAGCTGGGCCGAGTACTACGGCTTTCCCGCGATGCCGGTTGACGGCATCCTTGTCGGCACAGCGGCGATGGCGACCCTCGAGGCGACCACGTCGCCGTCGGTCAAGCAGATGCTGGTCGAGACGACCGGCACCGACCACTGGATCAGCGCCGGAAAAGCCAAGGGCGGCATGGCATCCAGCCGCAGCCAGCTCGGCGCGGACATCCACGAGATCGACAACGCCGCCTCGCGTTGCGGCCAGCTGCTCGACGAGGTGGCAGGCGACGCAGAAGCCGTCGCGGCTCGCCGCGGCGAGATCATCGCCGCGATGGCCGATACCTGCAAGCCGTACTTCGGCGACGTCGGTGAGATGACCTACCTTCAGTGGCTACAGCGTTACGTCGAGCTGACGATCGGCGACGGCGACAGCACCGCCGACACCAAGCTGCCCGGCAGCCCGTGGGTCGCCGACACCTGGCGTGACCGCTTCGACGAGATGCTCAAGCGCGCCGAGGCCCGGCTGCATCCGCAGGATTCCGGTCCGATCGACACGCTCTTCAATGACGGTGCGCTGCTGGACAATCCGGATCAGGCGATCGCGATGCTGCTGGCGCGCTATCCCGAAGCCGAGACCCTCAAGCTGCACCCGGCCGATGTGCCGTGGTTCGTCACGCTGTGCAAGATGCTCGGCAAGCCGGTCAACTTCGTGCCGGTCATCGACAAGGACGTGCGGCGCTGGTGGCGCAGCGACTCGCTGTGGCAGGCCCACGACGCCCGCTACTCGGCCGATCAGGTGTGCATCATTCCGGGCACGCAGTCGGTGGCAGGCATCACCCGCGTCGACGAGCCGGTCGGCGAACTGCTGGACCGCTTCGAGCAGGCCGCCATCGACGAGGTGCTGGCGACGGACGGACAGCCGGTCTCGGTGGTCTCCCGCCGCCAGGCTCGCGCCGACGTCACCGGGCCGCTCGCCGTCGTACTCGACTCGCCGGATGTGCTGTGGGCAGGCCGCACCTCGATCAACCCGGTGCACCGCATTGGCGCTCCCGACGAGTGGCAGGTCAACGAAAACCGCAGCGCCACACACCCATCCACGGGTGCACGGTTGGAGCTGAGCGGTGATGCCGTGGCGCTGAGCGTTCCGCTGTCCGACACCTGGATCGACATCCGATTCACGCTGCCGTCTTGCACGGTCGACGGTGGCATGCCGGTCGTCACGGTCGAGGACGCCTCGACGGCGATGCGGTCCGTGCTGGCCATCGCGGCAGGCGTCGACGGGCCCGATTCCCTTCCGCCGGTTCACGACAACACCGCCAAGGTGACCGTCGACTGGGATCCGGAGCAGGTCGCTGACCACACCGGTGTGACCGCAACGTTCGGCGCGCCGCTGGCGCCCGGGCTCACGCTCGTCCCTGACGCTCTGGTCGGCCACTGCTGGCCCGCGGTGTTCGCCGCCATCGGCTCCGCGGTCACCGACGATGGCTTCCCCGTCATCGAGGGCCTGCTGAGCCTGGTGCATCTGGACCACGCCGCGCACCTGCTCACCGCGATGCCGACGGCCAAGGCCCAATTGACCGTCATTGCAACGGCTTCGGCGGCGACCGACACCGAGTACGGCCGGGTCATCCCCGTCTCCGTGTCCATCGCTGACGCCGAGGGAACCGAGCTGGCCACGTTCGAGGAGCGGTTCGCGATCCGCGGCCGTACGGGTGCCGCCGAGCTCGCCGATCCGCCGCGTGCCGGCGGCGCGATGACCGACAACGCGACCGACACGCCGCGTCGTCGCCGCCGTGACGTCTCTGTGACGGCGCCGACCGACATGAGCGCGTTCGCCGTGGTCTCCGGCGATCACAACCCGATCCACACCGACCGCGCCGCCGCGCTGCTGGCCGGCTTGAAATCGCCCATCGTGCACGGCATGTGGCTGTCGGCGGCCGCGCAGCACGTCGTCGCCGCCACCGACGGCAAGCCCGCCCCGCCTGCGCGCGTGGTCGGCTGGACGTCGCGCTTCCTCGGCATGGTGCTGCCCGGCGACGAAATCGACTTCCGGGTCGACCGCGTCGGAATCGACCGTGGCGCAGAGATCATCGAGGTGGCCGCTCGTATCGGCTCCGAACTGGTGATGTCGGCGACCGCGCAGTTGGCCGCCCCGAAGACGGTCTACGCGTTCCCGGGTCAGGGCATCCAGCACAAGGGCATGGGCATGGAGGTGCGCGCCCGGTCCAAGGCCGCCCGCAAGGTGTGGGACACCGCCGACAAGTTCACCCGCGACACGCTGGGCTTCTCGGTGCTGCACGTGGTGCGGGACAACCCGACCACCCTGATCGCCAGCGGTGTGCACTACCACCACCCAGACGGCGTGCTCTTCCTGACGCAGTTCACCCAGGTCGCGATGGCGACCGTGGCCGCCGCGCAGGTGGCCGAGATGCGTGAGCAGGGCGCCTTCGTCGAGGGCGCGATCGCCTGCGGCCACTCCGTCGGTGAGTACACCGCGCTGGCCTGCGTCAGCGGTGTCTACGAACTGGATGCGTTGTTGGAGGTCGTGTTCCACCGTGGCAGCAAGATGCACGACATCGTGCCGCGCGACCACCTGGGCCGGTCCAACTACCGACTGGCCGCGATCCGGCCGTCGCAGATCGATCTCGACGACGCCGATGTGAAGGCCTTCGTGGCCGACATCTCCGAGCGGACAGGTGAATTCCTGGAGATCGTGAACTTCAATCTGCGTGGCTCGCAGTACGCAATCGCAGGTACGGTGCGCGGCCTCGAAGCGCTCGAGGAAGAGATCGAGCGGCGCCGCGAGATCACCGGCGGCAAGCGCTCGTTCATCGTCGTGCCGGGTATCGACGTGCCGTTCCACTCGTCCGTGCTGCGGGTCGGCGTTGCCGACTTCCGGCGGTCGCTGGAGCGGGTCATGCCGCGCGACAAGGATCCGGACCTGATCGTGGGCAAGTACATCCCCAACCTGGTGCCGCGGCCGTTCACGCTCGACCGCGACTTCATCCAGGAGATCAGGGATCTGGTGCCGGCCGAGCCGCTCGACGAGATCCTGGCCGACTACGACACGTGGCGGAACGAGAAGCCGGCCGAGCTGTGCCGCAAGATCGTCATCGAGCTTCTGGCTTGGCAGTTCGCCAGCCCGGTGCGCTGGATCGAGACGCAGGACCTGCTCTTCATCGAGGAGGCCGCGGGCGGCCTCGGTATCGAGCGGTTCGTCGAGATCGGCGTCAAGTCGGCCCCGACGGTCGCGGGTCTGGCAACCAATACGCTCAAGCTGCCCGAGTACTCCCACAACACAACGGAAGTGCTGAACTCCGAGCGCGATGCGGCGGTGCTGTTCGCGACCGACACCGACCCGGAGCCCGACGCCGAGGAAGAGGAGGCGCCTGCGCCCGTCGCGGACGCCGCCCCCGTCGAGGCCGCCGCACCGGCGGCGCCTGCGCCCGCACCTGCCGCTCCGAGCGGCGGTCCGCGACCCGATGACATCGGCTACGACGCGGCCGATGCCACCATGGCATTGATCGCGTTGTCGGCGAAGATGCGCATCGACCAGATCGAGCCGCTGGATTCGATCGAGTCGATCACCGACGGTGCGTCGTCGCGACGCAACCAGCTGCTGGTGGACCTGGGCTCCGAGCTCAACCTCGGTGCCATCGACGGCGCGGCCGAGGCCGATCTGGCGGGGCTGAAGGGACAGGTCAGCAAGCTGGCCCGCACCTACAAGCCTTTCGGCCCAGTGCTTTCCGATGCGATCAACGATCAGCTGCGCACGGTGCTCGGCCCGTCCGGCAAGCGTCCGGCCTATATCGGCGAGCGGGTCAAGAAGACCTGGGAGCTCGGCGACGGCTGGGTCAAGCACGTGACGGTCGAGGTGGCGGTGGGCACCCGCGAGGGATCCAGCGTCCGCGGCGGCGCGTTGGGCGGCCTGCATGAGGGTGCGCTTGCCGACGCGGCGACCGTTGACAAGGTCATCGACGCTGCTGTCGCGGCGGTTGGCGCGCGCCAGGGTGTACCGGTGTCGCTTCCGTCGGCTGCCGGCGGTGGGGGCGGCGTGGTGGACTCCGCCGCGCTGGGCGAGTTCGCCGAAAAGGTCACCGGCCGCAACGGCGTACTTGCCTCGGCGGCCCGCCTGATCCTGGGCGAGCTGGGCCTGGAGAAGCCTGTCAGCGTGCCCGAGGCCACCGACGCGGAGCTCATCGAACTGGTCACCGCCGAACTCGGTTCGGACTGGCCGCGTTTGGTGGCTCCGACGTTCGACAGCCGCAAGGCGGTGCTGTTCGACGACCGCTGGGCCAGCGCCCGCGAGGACCTGGCCAAGCTGTGGGTGCTCGACGAAAATGAGATCGACGCCGACTGGCCGCGCCTCTCGGAGCGGTTCGAGGGTGCCGGGAACGTCGTCGGCACGCAGGCCAGCTGGTGGCAGGGCAAGGCCCTGGCCGCGGGTCGCAACGTCCACGCCTCGCTGTTCGGGCGTGCCGCGGCAGGCGCGGAGAACCCGGGTAAGGGTCGCTACACCGACGAGGTTGCCGTTGTCACCGGTGCGTCCAAGGGATCCATCGCCGCGTCGGTGGTGGCCCAGTTGCTGGACGGCGGTGCGACGGTCATCGCGACGACGTCCAAGCTCGACGACGACCGGTTGGCGTTCTACCGCACCCTTTACCGCGACAATGCCCGCTTCGACGCGAAGCTGTGGGTGGTGCCCGCCAACATGGCGTCCTACACCGACATCGACGCGCTGGTTTCGTGGGTTGGCACCGAGCAGACCGAAAGCCTTGGGCCGCAGTCGATTCACCTGAAGGACGCCCAGACGCCGACGCTGCTGTTCCCGTTCGCGGCGCCGCGGGTTGCCGGTGATCTGTCCGACGCCGGGTCGCGCGCCGAGATGGAGATGAAGGTGCTGCTGTGGGCCGTGCAACGGCTGATCGGCGGGCTTTCGCACATCGGCGCCGAACGTGACATCGCCGCACGGCTGCATGTCGTGCTGCCCGGTTCGCCGAACCGCGGCATGTTCGGTGGCGACGGCGCCTACGGCGAGTCGAAGTCCGCACTCGACGCGGTGGTGTCGCGGTGGAAGGCCGAGTCGTCGTGGGCCCAGCGAGTTTCGTTGGCGCACGCGCTGATCGGCTGGACCAAGGGCACCGGGCTGATGGGCCACAACGACGCGATCGTCGGTGCGGTCGAACAGGCCGGCGTGACGACGTACACGACCGACGAGATGGCGAGCATGCTGCTCGGCCTGTGCGACATCGAGTCCAAGGTCTCGGCGGCGCGCGAGCCGCTGCAGGTCGACCTGACCGGCGGGCTGGCGGACGTCGAGCTCGATCTGTCGGAACTGGCCGCCAAGGCGCGCGAAGAGATGACCGCCGAGGCAACCGAGGAGGAGGCGGAGGATCACGGCACCATCCGTGCGCTGCCGTCGCCGCCGCGGGGCTACAAGGCCGCGCCAGCGCCGGCGTGGGACGACCTGGACGTCGACCCGGCCGACCTGGTGGTGATCGTCGGTGGTGCCGAACTCGGCCCGTACGGCTCATCGCGGACCCGTTTCGAGATGGAGGTCGACAACGAGCTGTCAGCGGCCGGTGTGCTCGAGCTCGCGTGGACCACGGGTCTGGTCAAGTGGGAAGACGACCCGACGCCGGGCTGGTACGACACCGACACTGGCGAGTTGGTCGATGAGGGCGAGCTGGTGGAGCGCTACCACGACGCTGTCATCGAGCGGGTCGGCATCCGCGAGTTCGTTGACGACGGCGCGATAGATCCGGATCACGCTTCACCGCTGCTGGTTTCGGTGTTCCTCGACAAGGACTTCACGTTCGTCGTGTCGACGGAGGCCGAGGCCCGGCCGTTCGTGGATTTCGATCCGGAGCACACGGTGATCGCGCCACTGCCGGACAGCGGCGACTGGCAGGTCACACGGAAGGCAGGCACCGAAATTCGGGTGCCTCGCAAGACGAAGCTGTCCCGCACGGTCGGCGCGCAGATCCCGACGGGCTTCAACCCGATGGTGTACGGCGTCACTCCGGACATGATGTCGTCGATCGACCGATTGGCGCTGTGGAACCTCGTCACCACCGTCGACGCGTTCCTGTCCGCGGGCTTCACCCCGGCCGAGCTGATGCGTTGGGTGCACCCCAGCCTGGTGGCCAGTACGCAGGGCACCGGCATGGGCGGCATGACGTCGATGCAGACCATGTATCACGGCAACCTGCTGGGCCGGAACAAGCCGAACGACATCCTGCAGGAGGTCCTGCCGAATGTCATTGCCGGACATGTGGTTCAGTCCTACATCGGCAGCTACGGGTCGATGATCCACCCGGTCGGCGCATGCGCCACCGCAGCGATCTCGGTCGAGGAGGGCGTGGACAAGATCCGCCTCGGCAAGGCCGAGTTCGTGGTGGCGGGCGGTTACGACGACCTGACGCTGGAGGCCATCATCGGCTTCGGTGACATGGCGGCCACCGCCGACACCGAGGTGATGCGGGCCAAGGGCATCAGCGACTCGAAGTTCTCCCGCGCCAACGATCGTCGTCGGCTCGGGTTCGTCGAGGGACAGGGCGGCGGAACCATCCTGCTCGCCCGCGGCGACCTCGCGCTCAGGATGGGCCTGCCAGTGCTGGCAGTCGTCGCGTACGTGTCGTCCTTCGGTGACGGTGTACATACGTCGATCCCCGCTCCTGGGCTCGGTGCGCTGGCCGCCGGTCGCGGAGGCAAGGATTCGCAGC
The DNA here is from genome assembly GCA_963698965.1 of uncultured Actinomycetota bacterium. Taxonomy (GTDB): domain Bacteria; phylum Actinomycetota; class Actinomycetes; order Mycobacteriales; family Mycobacteriaceae; genus Mycobacterium. Next base: position 151,118 of record CAVOSY010000008.1, on the reverse strand, counting down.
TGGCGCGTTCACTCGCGAAGTTGGGTGTCGGCGCTGACGACATCGCGGTGGTGTCCAAGCACGACACCTCCACGCTGGCCAACGACCCGAACGAGACCGAGCTGCACGAACGGCTCGCGGACTCGATGGGCCGCTCCGCCGGTGCGCCGTTGTTCGTCGTGTCACAGAAGAGCCTGACCGGTCACTCGAAGGGTGGCGCGGCGGCCTTCCAGATGATGGGGCTGTGCCAGATCCTGCGCGACGGCGTCATCCCGCCGAACCGCAGCCTGGACTGCGTCGACGACGAACTCGCCAGCGCCGCCCACTTGGTTTGGCTGCGCGACAGCCTGCGGCTGGGGGACAAGTTCCCGTTGAAGGCGGGCCTGATCACCAGCCTCGGGTTCGGTCACGTGTCCGGCCTGGTGGCGCTCGTGCACCCGCAGGCGTTCCTAGCCGCGCTCGACCCTGAGCAGCGGCGGGATTACCAGGAGCGATTCGAGGCTCGGGTGCTGGCCGGTCAGCACAGGCTCGCGTCGGCGATCGCCGGTGGGCGGCCGCTGTTCGAAAAGCCTGCCGACCGCCGGTTCAGCCACGAGGCGCCGGAGAAGCAGCAGGAGGCCGAGATGCTTCTCGACCCGGCGTCGCGGCTGGGCGACGGCGATGTGTACGTGCGGCCGGGGGTGTGAGATAGCGTCTCCGGCATGGCGATAGTCGGGGTGGGGATCGATCTGGTCTCCATTCCCGACTTCGCCGAGCAGGTCGACCAGCCCGGCACGGTGTTCGCCGAGACGTTCACACCCGGTGAGCGTCGCGATGCCGCCGACAAGAGCTCGTCCGCCGCGCGGCACCTGGCCGCGCGGTGGGCGGCTAAAGAGGCCGTCATCAAGGCGTGGTCGGGTTCGCGGTTCGCCAAGCGGCCGGTGCTGCCCGAGGGTATTCACCGCGACATCGAGGTCATCACCGACATGTGGGGGCGGCCGAAGGTCCGGCTTACCGGCGCCATCGCTGAGCACCTCAAGGATGTGACGATCCACCTGTCGCTGACCCACGAGGCCGACACCGCGGCGGCGGTCGCGATTCTCGAGGAGCGCTAACCTCCGCGAGCGCGCGTGTTTGCACACCGACACGCCGCAAAATGCGTGCATTTTGCGCACCTTCGTCGCCGACGAGTGTGCAACTAGTCTCGTCACTATGAGCGATCTCGTGGAGCGGGTGCGTGAGGTGCTGCCGTCGGTGCGGCGCGACCTGGAGGACCTGGTGCGCATCGAATCCGTGTGGGCCGATCCGGCCCGCAGGCCTGAAGTGCAGCGCAGCGCCGATGCGGTGGCAAAGCTGTTGTCCGAGGCCGGGTTCAGCGACGTGCAGATCGTCAGCGAAGGCGGCGCGCCCGCAGTCATCGCCCGCCACCCGGCACCTCCGGGTTCCCCGACGGTGCTGCTGTATGCGCATCATGACGTACAGCCGGAGGGCGACCACGGTCAGTGGCAGTCACCCCCGTTCGAGCCGACAGAGCGCGACGGCAGGCTGTACGGTCGCGGCTCCGCCGACGACAAGGCGGGGATCGCAACGCATTTGGCGGCGTTCCGCGCCCATGGCGGTGCGCCGCCCGTCGGCGTGACGGTGTTCGTCGAGGGGGAGGAGGAGTCCGGCTCACCGTCGCTGGCCCGGCTGCTGGCCGCTCATCGCGACGTGCTCGCGTCCGACGTGATCGTCATCGCCGACTCGGACAACTGGAGCACCGACGTGCCGTCGCTGACGGTGTCGCTGCGCGGACTTGCGGACTGCATCGTCGAGGTCGCGACGCTCGATCACGGCCTGCACTCCGGACTGTGGGGCGGGGTGGCGCCCGACGCCTTGAGCGCCCTGGTGCGGCTGCTCGCCAGCCTGCACGACGACGACGGAAACGTCGCAATCGCCGGCGTCTACGAGGGGAAAGCCGGCGACGTCGACTACTCCGCTGAGCGGGTTCGCGAGGAGGCCGGCCTGCTCGACGGCGTGTCGGAGATCGGCTCAGGTTCTGTGCCGCAACGACTTTGGGCGAAGCCGGCGATCACGGTCATCGGTATCGACACCACGTCGATCGAGAAATCGTCGAACACGTTGATCCCGCGGGCACGGGCGAAGGTGAGCATGCGCGTCGCGCCCGGCGGCGACCCGCGGGAGCACCTTGCCGCGCTGACCCGCCATCTCGAACAGCACGCGCCATGGGGCGCGCAGGTGACTGTCACGCCCGGTGACATGGGGCAGCCATATGCCATCGACGCCAGCGGGCCGGTTTACGACGCCGCCCGCGCCGCGTTTCGCCAGGCGTGGGGCAACGAGCCCGTCGACACCGGGGTGGGTGGCTCGATCCCGTTCATCGCCGAGTTCGCCGCGGCCTTCCCTTCGGCGAAGATCCTGGTCACCGGCGTGGAAGACCCGCAGACGCAGGCACACAGCATCAACGAGAGCCTGCACCTCGGCGTGCTGGAACGCGCGGCTACCGCCGAGGCGCTGCTGCTGCGGAACCTAGGTTCAAACGGACAGGTCGCGCCGTAGCTTGGCGACGTGCCCGGTCGCCCGGACGTTGCACCGAATGCAGGAGTCGATGGCTCCGTCGAGATTGATTCAAGCTCCGGTGTCAGTTGCCACCGAGCATTGGCGCAGAACATGCGAAGAAGGGGTGCCCGTATGCGGGCACCCCTTCCTAGTGGAGGTCGTGGATTAGCGGCCGTTGCCGACGGTTGAGGTGACCGAGCCGGTGGAGGCGCGCTGTTGGATGTCCTGCACCCACTGGTGGTGACCAATGTCAGCCTGCGCGGGGCCGGCAAGGCCGAGAACCGCGGCGGCGAGGCCACTGGCGACGATGGTGGCAAACCCGAACTTCTTCATTTTGATGCCTTCTTCTTTGTCGAAAGTTTCGGCCGGTTTGGTCTTCTTCGTGCCGGTCTAATAGAGTAAACAGAGAGGTCAAGGCATTAATTCCGATGGCAGAAATTGATCGGTGGTTGGCAGGAATCAACTACGAACCTGGCGCTGCGCGATGTGGTCGAGGCCACAGTTGGGCAAAGGCGATCGCAGATGAGATGGACAGTCACGTCCAGACCGGGCACGCCCCGGGCAGGGCCAGCTCCCGGATTCCCAACCCGTCACTGGCCGGAGTAGTGCGCTGTGGCATTGAGCCTCGGCAGACTTAACCTGGGCTCAAACGGACAGGTCGCGCCGTAGCTTGGCGACGTGCCTGGTCGCCCGGACGTTGTACTAGGCGGATGACAATTTCGGATTGAGGAAGACGTACAGTGCAGCGATCTTGCTCTCGCGAACAACGACAACGTCGAGCCCGGTGTACTCAGGTGGCTCACCTTTCGGGCCCGAGCCCCATGCCAGTATTCCCGCGTTGTGTAGAGCCTGCGGCTCTCCATGGGGTGTGTAGACAAAATGGGGATGAGTCGCACGTAGTTCCCCCGCGAATTTGTCCAGTGCGTCGTGTCCAACGAGGACGCCGTCCGGGACGTAGAGCGCGCAGTCGTCTGTGTAGAACTCTTCGATGGCGGCGTGCCGACGGGCTGGATCGCCCTCCCCGAAGACCTCCTGAAGGTTTCGATAGACAAGTTCAGTAATTCGCTCAGTCGCAGTCATATTCGCGTCGTCCTCCGTCGAGGTGTCAGCCTGTCCGACGCCTTCGGAGATGCTAAACGGACTGCGGTCCTATTTCATTCCGCTTAGGCGTCGAATCAGCTCGGCAGCCGGCGCGGCGGCTCTATCGACTACGAGGCGCTGAGCGCTTTCTTGATAAATGTTGTCGTGTGTGCAGCCTTGACGTTCTTGGTCGGTACTTCGATGCTCAAGCGGGTGGTTGCCGGTCGGTTTTGAGTGCGTCGAATGCCGCATTGGCCACCGCGGTGACTGCTTGCACCGTGTCGGCGGCGGAGCCATCGGCGCGTACGGTCCGCACCAGGACGCCCTCACGTGCGGCCAGTAAGAATTTGGCGAGCTCGGAGGTAGGCAAGCGGCGGGCCCATGGCTGCTGGCGCAGGATGTCGGCGAGTGCTGCGGTGACTGCCTCGTCATGTTGGTCGAGTTTCGCGGCGAGTTCTGGTTGTCGCGCAGCGAGCAGCCGGAACTCCAGGAACAGCAGGATCCATCCCCGGTCCTGGGGTGTCACAGCGAGCAGGCTCTGCGCCCATTCGTCAGCGTTGCGGGCGGAAGCGTTAGCCAGCATCACCTGAAGGCGGTCCAGCCGCTCACCTGCATGTTGGTCGAACAGCGCCAGCACGAGGTCGTCTTTGTCGGCGAAGTTGGAGTAGAAGGCGCCGCGGGTGAATCCGGCGGCACTGCAAATGTCGCTGACCGAGACCTGTGCGTATCCACGTTCGATGAACAGTTGTTCTGCGCTGGTCAGAAGTATTTCGCGGGTGTGCACCCGGCGGCGCAGCGGCCGCCGACCATCGGCGCCGACGGGGCCGGCGAAGTGCATGCGGTGGGGGCGTTGACGGTCGATGCCACTACAGTACACTATGTACTCAATACATTATGTATTGAAATCCGGAGGAGTCTCGAATGTCGTCGTTGCTGATCACCCAGGCCCACTTGCTCGACCCGGTCGCCGGCGAACTCTCGGATGCGTCGTGGCTGGAAGTCGCCGACGGGCGGATCGCCGCGACGGGCACCGGACCCGCACCGGCATCTGGCGAGGACACCCGGGTCATCGACGCGGCCGGGGCCACAGTGATGCCTGGCCTGATCGACGCGCACGTGCACGTGCTGCTGACGACCTTTGACCCACACGACGCGCAGAACTGGACTGCGGGTTACGCGACGGTGCGGGCGCTGGCAGAAGCCGAACGGATGCTGCGCCGCGGATTCACCACGGTGCGCGACGTCGGTGGCGCCGATCACGGCATGGCCCGCGCGATCGACGAGGGATTGGCGACGGGTCCACGGTTGATTTTCGGCGGCAAGGCGCTGTCCCAGACGGGGGGCCACGGCGACCTGCGCGCCAAATCCGATGACCACCAACCCTGCTGCCAGGAGCGACCGGATTTCGCGCGCATCGCCGACGGAGTGGATGCGGTACGTCAGGCCGCCCGTGACGAGTTCCGCAAGGGCGCAGCACATTTGAAGATGCTGCTGTCCGGTGGTGTGGCCTCTCCACTGGACGAGGTGTCGGCCGTGCAGTACAGCGACGACGAGATGCGAGCCGCGGTGCAGGAGGCCGATAACCACAACCGCTATGTGACGGTGCACGCCTACCATCCACGCGGTGTCAACCGGGCCCTGCGCGCCGGTGTCCGCTGTGTCGAGCACGGCAACCTCATCGACGACGAAACGATCGACCTGCTGCTCGAACACGACGCATTCCTGGTGCCCACGCTGGTCACCTACGAGATGATGCACCGCTTCGGCAAAGAGGCCGGAATGCCTGCGGCCTCGCAACGCAAAGTCGCCGACGTCATCGACGGCGGCCTGATCGCTCTGGAGAAGGCCCACAAGGCCGGCGTCAACCTCGTCTATGGCAGCGACCTCATCGGCCAACTGCACTCCGCGCAGCTCGAGGAGTTCAACCTGCGTGCCCAAGTCCAGCCGGCCGCCGATATCATCCGCGCTGCCACCACGACGGCCGCCAAACTCGTTGACCTCGAAGGCCAAATCGGGACACTGCAACCCAACGCACACGCCGACCTATTGGTGCTCGACGGCAACCCCTTAGACGACATCAGCGCACTGACCAAGCCCGAGACGCGACTGCGCTACGTCATCCGAGGCGGACAGCCCCTGGCGATCGCCCAGAACTGAACCCGCTGCACAAAAGATTTCGTGATGGTCCAAGCCGTGTCCACAGACGAGCGCAATGACGCCGACGCCGATCGCTCGACAATCGAATACTCGACCTTCGCATTCCGGACTCGTCGGGCGCCGGTACGACCAGGCGAGCGACGAATGCCCGAAACATGTTGATTCCGTGTGCCTAGCTCACCCGAACTGGGCCAAAATCTTCTGAATCTTTGTTGTCGTATGTGCAGCCCGGACGTTGTACTGCGCCTCGGCGATCTTGCCCTTCTCGTCGACGACGAACGTCGAACGGATAACGCCCTGAACGGTCTTGCCGTACATCGTCTTCTCGCCATAGGCGCCCCACGCCGTGAGCACCTTGCGGTCGGGATCGGACAGCAACGGAAACGTCAGCTTCTGGTCGTCACGGAACTTGGCGAGCTTGGCAGGCTTGTCGGGAGAGATGCCGATGACGTCCAGCCCTCCGCCGTTGAGCGCGCTGAGGCTGTCCCTGAAGTCGCAGGCCTGTTTGGTGCATCCGGGTGTCGCGGCGGCGGGGTAGAAGTACACGATCACCCTGCGGCCTTTGTAGTCCGACAGCTTGACGGTGTTCCCGTCGGCATCGGGCAGGCTGAACGCGGGGGCTTTGTCGCCCACCTCGAGTCGCGGGGTCTGCGGCATGCGTAAACGTCCCTTCTTCGACCGGTGCACTCCGATGAGTGCGGGCTGATCTAGGGTAGTTCGGCAAGGCAGCGCTCACGGAATGGCTTGGAGGGAAGAAGTGGCGGACCGCGATCCCGACACCATCAAGCGGGACATCGATGTGGCTCGTGATCAGTTGGCGGCGACCGTGGACACCCTCGCCGAGCGCGCCAACCCGCAGCGAATCGCGAACGACATCAAAGCCGCCGTGGTGAGGTTCGTGAAGAAGCCCGCGGTGGCCGTCTCGCTGGCAGGCGTCGGTGTCCTGGTTGTGGTGGTCACCTTCCGCCGCATTCGGCAACGCTGACGAAGTTCGCGTCAGCGGCGAAAAGCGCGGAACCAAGCGGCGAACCAGAAGCTGGGCGGGTTGGCGACGCGGCCGAGGCGATTGCAGGTGTAAACCATCACGGGTTGTTGCGCAGTTACGTCGTCAGCTGAACCCGCGCCGGACGCACCCGCGGTGAGTGATGCGTCGATGGGGGTCATCAGCTAAGGCCTCATTTCGTAGTGCGCATGGCCCGGGTGGGCCATGTGATTTGCTCCAGCTAACTGGAGATTAGCATCCTGTCACCTCTTTACGCAGCACACCCGCTAGGAAGCCATTTGCCCGTTACCAGGGAAGATGCCTTTCAGATCCGCCGTGTAAGTTCGGTTATGTGAGTGATAGCACAGTCCCGGCTGGCGAACAGGGTATTCGCGAATATTTATCGCAACCGTTAATAGGCTACTGGGTGGGTGTTGCTCGGGCGAGATTTGAACGTTTCGCTCGACCGGCAGCGTGATGGCGGACACCGGACCAGCGGCAGCGTCATTTGCTGGATCCCTCACGGCGAGCGCTAGGCCCAAGTTGGTGCGATGATGCCGACGTGATCGATGATGCCGACACAGCACAAGCCAGGGAACTGCTGCAGTCGCTGCACGCTCACGTCGACGAAATCTCCAAGAAGGTGGAATCCGCTGAAAGCCGTACGCGGCGTGTGCAAGGTCACGCTGCATTGGTCGCCCGGCGCCGGGTGGCCAGTCTGCGCCACGAACTCTACGAAGCACATCGACTGATTGACGGGCTACATCGACGCTTCCCGGATACGCGACCCCGGCGTGGGGCCGGGCCGCGTATCGAATGTTCGCGCTGAGTGCTTGCAGCCACGCCCACTCCATTGTGTCGGTTTCCTCTCGGGCCGGTTTTCCGGCAGAACGGATTGATCGTCCCCTGTTGGGCGCGACGGGCGATGCATATGTGCCGCATCGCCAGATAGCGTCCGCTGCGGAACGGCAGCCCATTACGCCGTAACCGGTGAACCGCTCCCGGCCACAGGACCGGATTCCGCTGGGCGGCGACGGCCGCGTCACGTGGGGTCTTGAAAATGTCCATGCCGCAATGGTCGGCCGCGCGGTTCGCAATGCCCGCGAGGGAATCGGTTCGGACTCAACGGATCCCAGCTTCGTCATCCGTCGAGAGGCGCAACTGCTGATCTCCTACGCGGACAGCCCGATCGTCGGGTCCGACGGAGGCGGCCGCGCGCCCGACGCCAGGGGGCTGACCCGCCAGGCGGTCAGCGACCCCATGCGGTTGTACACCCTGATGGGCCGCGATCACACCACCCTCCTCCATGCCGGCAACGCCGCCGGCGCGGACGACGTCGCGGGCCTGGAAGCGACCGCCGATGCTGTGGTGCAGGCCGCGCACGGGCAGATGGACGTCTACCTGGTCGCGGCACCGGGCGCGGACGTGGCAGGTACCGTGCTGCCCCTGATCCGCGACGCCGATGGTGACTTCGCGCGCAACTACGACGTCTCTGCCACGTCCGTGTTCGTCATTCGTCCCGACGGCTACCTCGGTATCGCCGCGCGCGGCGTCGTCGACACCGACGAGCTGGTGCGCCACCTGAAGGCGATGTTCCGCTGAAAGCTGCGCGGCGTCGTCGCGGGCGGTCGCTGCGGTAGCTTCGCCGCAGAGTTGCGCGCAATACGGGAGAACCCCGGGGTAGGAGAAGTCACTGGTGAACGATCTGTTTGCGTTCTCGATCGACTGGGGGCGCGCGCTGTTCAATTCGGCGATCTGGATCGCCACGGCGTGGGCGATCGCCGCGGTGTGCACCCTGGTGGTGCTGGTGCTGATTGCGCGCTATACGACGTGGGGCCGGCAGTTCTGGCGCATCACCGGCGCTTACTTCACCGGCCCGCACAGCGTGAAGGTGTGGCTGTGGCTGGCGGCACTGCTGCTGTCGGTGATCGTCGGGGTGCGCCTCAACGTGTTGTTCAGCTATCAGGGCAACGACATGATGTCGGCGGCGCAGACCGCGTTCACCGGCATCGGCGCAGGCGACGAAGCGGTCAAAGAGTCTGGCAAGCACGGCTTTTATAGCTCGCTGGGCATCTTCTCGATCCTGGCCATCGTGCACATCGCCCGCGTCATGCTCGACCTGTTCATGATGCAGCGGTTCATGCTGGCCTGGCGGGTCTGGCTCACCGACCGGCTGACCGGTGACTGGTTGACCGGCAAGGCGTATTACCGCGGGCGCTTCATCGACGAGCCGATCGACAACCCTGACCAGCGCATCCAGTCCGATATCGACATCTTCACAGCCGGAGTCGGGCCGCTGCCCAACACCCCGAACAACACCACTGGAAACACGCTGCTGTTCGGCGCGATCGACGCCATCGTCTCGGTGATCTCGTTCACCGCGATCCTGTGGCGCCTGTCCGGGGACTTGACGCTGTTCGGCGTCACCATGCCCAGGGCGATGTTCTGGATCGGTTTCGCCTACGTCCTCCTCGCGTCCATCGTCGCATTCTGGATCGGCCGCCCGATCATCTGGCTGAGTTTCAACAACGAGAAGTACAACGCCGCGTTCCGTTACGCCCTGGTGCGATTGCGAGATGCCGCAGAATCGGTGGCCTTCTACCGCGGCGAAGCCGCGGAGCGGTTGCAGCTGCAGCGCCGATTCCAACCGGTGGTGTCGAACTACAAGCGCTACATCAACCGGATCATCCGCTTCTTCGGCTGGAACTTTTCAATCAGCCAGATCATCGCCCTGCCGCCGTGGCTGATCCAGGCGCCCCGGATGTTCGCCGGGCAGATCAAGTTCGGCGACGTCACGCAGTCCGCGACAGCGTTCAGCAACATCCAGAACGGACTGTCGTTCTTCCGTAACGCCTATGACAGCTTCGCCGGCTGGCGCGCGTCGATCATCCGCTTGCATGGGCTGGTGACGGCCAACGAGGAGGGTCGCGCGCTGCCGTCGCTGACCGTCACGCCCAGCAGGGACTGCCTTGTCGAACTCGACGACGTCGAGGTGCGTACGCCGACCGGCGAGCAGTTGATCCGGCCGCTGGATCTGCGCCTGAACCTTGGCGACACGTTGATCATCACCGGCAAATCGGGCGTCGGTAAGACCACGCTGCTGCGCAGCCTGGCCCAGCTGTGGCCGTACACCACAGGCACCTTGCGATGTCCCGGCGGCGCCAACGAGACGGTGTTCCTGTCGCAGATGCCGTACGTACCGCTCGGTGACCTGCGCGCGGTGGTGTCCTACCCCAAGGAACCCGGCGAGTTTCCCGACGAGGAACTGCACCGTGTGCTGACCAAGGTGGCGCTCCCGCAGTGCTCAACGCGTCTCTCCGAAGTGGCCGACTGGGCCAAGGTACTCTCGCCCGGCGAGCAGCAGCGCATCGCGTTCGCGCGCATCCTGTTGATCAAACCCAAGGTGGCATTCCTCGACGAGGCGACATCCGCGCTCGACGAGGGCTTGGAGTTCATGCTGTACAACATGGTGCGCACGGAGCTCCCGGACACCGTCCTGGTCAGTGTCACCCACCGCAGCACTGTCGGCCAGCATCACGAGGAGCGTCTGGAACTGCTCGGCGACGGCGAGTGGCGGCTGAGCAGGGTGGAAGGCGGCGAGCTCGCCCGCGTGTAATCTCGTATAACCGCTGATCAGTCTGCGCGGCAAGCACTTTCAGCGCCTCGAAGGTCGGCGTTCGGGCCGATCCGCGATAACCGCCGCAGTCCCTCCTGGATAGCAGTAGCTTCACCGCATGTCCTGATCGCAACCCCGCGGTGGGTGCGGCTGAACCGGGCCGCGGTGGATCACCGTCGGTTCTGGGACGCGATGGACCGTCTCGGCGAGGGGCAGCTGCGCGGGATCGAGACCCGGCTTTCCCGCCGCATGGTCACCGACTTCGGGCTCGACCCGACCGGGCTGGCGCTGGACATGACCAAACTTCGCCACCTTCATCGCCACCTAAGCGAAGCTAGTGCCCACCCGCAGTCAGCTCGCGGATACGCTCCGGGGTGGTGGCCTGTCGATATAGCTCTAATCGCTCTTTGTTCCGGGCAGTAGCAGCCTTGTCTTCTGCGGTTAGAGGCGACCCACCCAAACCTGGTTTATGCCAAAGGTGCGAGGCCGGGCCATCGACCCACCGGGTGGGGCCTGCGCACATCTCGAAGGCGATCTTCATCGCCACGTCGTCGTACCAGGCCCCCTCGAAGGACTCATCCCAGCAGCCGATGGCATCCAGGGTTTGGCGGGAGACCACATTGATGGCCCCAATGCTCGCGCCGTCTTTCATGATGGATTCGGGGGTGAAACGCTCCGGTATGTCACCGCCACGCACCTTCACGGAGTCTTTCGCCGACAGATAGCGGTATTCGGTGAACGGCACCACCAAGCCGGGGGACTCGACGGCCATCGCGGTGGCGATGGTGATCTGGCTGGGTGAGATGAGCATGTCAGACTCAGCGAAGATCAGCACCTGGGCGTCCAGGTGACGGGCGGCGGTGTTGTACGCGGCCGATCGGTTGAACTGGGCGCTGCCTTCCCGCCCGTCGCTGACGATCATGGGCGCAAAGTTGTAGGCCTGCCACTGCCCCACCACACGCTTGAGGTTGGCTGCGCGCCTCGGGTCAATACCACGATCGCGAAAAGGAATGACAACCGCTACGCTGTCGCCGCCCATTCGCCCTCCAGGTATCGCTGTCCGGCGTGGGCGTACCCTGCGCGCAGGTCGGCCAGGAGCGCATCGCTCATCTGCTGCGGGCCGAAGTACAGATGGGCGGCCAGGAAGCCCTCCAGCACCAGGCGGGGCAGAGTGTTGACCATGCCCTCGTCACCCAGCAGTGTCTCGGCCGAGAAGTTGCGGCCTGCGATCAATTCCGGTGTCGGTGTTCCGAGCCGATCGGCGATCCGGACGCCGGTCTGCCAGTCGTAGCCAATCAGGTTGATCGACAGCCAGTCCTCGGTCGCGATGAGACGGGTGGGCTGGTTGATCATGCCGACCCAGTTGTTGAGCAGGTAGTGGTGGCACATCTCGGCATAGGCACCGCTGAGGTGGACATCCAGCAACGGAATACCCAGTGTGGCGAACTGTGTGTGCAGATCGGACTCGATCGGTGTGCAGGCCCCGTTGTTGATCACCTTCGCGGAGACGACACAGCCGCGATTGTCCTCGATGGCCTCGATAAACTCCGAGAACCGGTCGGTCTGAATGAACACCACGTCGTCGTCGAGTTTCACGAAGAGCCGGTCGGCAAACTCGGCAGCGGCGTAGTGCCGGTAGATGTCGTTGAACGCCAGCCAAGGCTGGGTGCCGTAGAAGTCGTTGAGGACCGTGATCCGATCACCTGCGATGGTGTTCAGGTAGGCGGCGTCCTCGGCGTTGCGGGCCAGGTTCCAGAGGTGATACTCGACATCGGGGTGCTCGTCGAGAATGCGCCGGACAAGCGGAAGCTGCAGCTCCATGTTGGCTCTGCGGCCCCCGAAACAGAACACGATGACCCTAGGCAATTTGGATCTGCCGCAGCTCGTCCTCAGTAGTCGCCTCGGCATAGCACAGCCAGCGATCGAGGTTCTTCTGGTACAGCGGATCCATTTTGCGCGTCACCACATCAGTGCTCGGGTGCCACAAGTGGAATGCCGCGCCGCCTGCCAGAAGGCGTTGTCCTCCCCGCCCCAGCCGACGAACTGCTGATCGAACCCGCCGATGCGCTGCCAGAGCATCCGCGCCACGACGATCATCGACGACTGGACGGTGATCTCGTCGGTACGCGCTCGCTCTGCCGATAACTGCCACGGCAGCAGGGGCCGACCAGACAGCAGTGTCTCCGTACAGTCCTGGCCGAGCTCGACGACGCTGGGCAGCGCTGACACCAGCTTGCCGGTGCGCCGGGCCAACCGAACCGCCTCATCGAGCTGGGCATACGGAACCCAGGTGTCAGCATCGTCCGGCCGGGCGTCCCAGTACATGTCCTCCACCTCGTCGAGCGGCACCGGCGGGCGCAGGCCCTCGCGGAACTTGATCATAATCGGGATTCTTGCTCGGATCGGTTCTGGCGCAGCCCGGTGAGGTCCGATCTCGCAGGCCTCCGCCGCGCAGCGGGCCGGCCGCTCGGGACGCGTCGCGCGTAAGCGCGCAGGGTGGTGCGGTCGATGTGGCGCCACTGCTGGCGGACGCCCAGCGGTGTCGAGGAGATGTTGGTCTGTGTCTCGTCGAGGCATTCGATGGTGGGTGTGGCGACATCGCGAAGGGGAAGCGGGTGAGCCCGGCCTCGTAGATGCGCTGGGACCAGTCCCCGTGTTCGGCACCGTGCTTACCGAAGGCTAGGTGCATCCCGCCCACGACGTCGAGCACACCGCGATGGGCGCATCCGTTGTTACTTCTGCTGGTTACTCCAACGCCGACAAGCACCGGGCGATCCGCGTCGCGTCCGGCCGCACAATGCCTCACCGCACCAATCAAATCCCCGGGCCGCTATGACATCACGATGCACCCGGTCGAGCCCGGCTTTGTCATCGCTGAGGGCCTCGACGACCGTCCGGGCGAGGTGGACGCGACGACCGCGGTGCACGTCCAACGGCCCGGGCAGATATGGGTGGCGCCTGGGGCCGAGCTCATGCAGATCCACGATTACGTGTCGGAAGTGGTCATCCCAACATTGCTTACCGGCGGGGTTGCGTCGCCGAACCTTCCGCGCCAAGTGCGCCTGGGCGACACCGGAGATACCGACGAGCAGCGAATCGAAGCTGGCGGGGATATTCCCGCGCACATACGGTGCGGACGAGTAGCGCTGGCGCCTGCACGGGAAGTGATGGCCGGCGCGGTGCAGGTGCTGCCGCCACCCGAGGGCCGGCATCAAGCCTGCCTCGGCCACGGCGGCGGGCACACCACCTGGACCTGCCGCACATGCGACCAGACCGTCTACGGGCCGCCGCTCAACAAGCACTGTACCGCGCTGGAAGGGCCTGCGGCCGTGTGGATTTCGACGGCGCACTAGCAGCCCACGCGTGACGGGCCGACCCGTCAGGTAAAACCGGCTTTACCAGTCGGCCAGTCTCAACGATTGCCGCTAGGTCGCTATTGCTGTTGCAGGAGAACGGCATTCGTGTGCTTACCGGTCCTGTTGGCACGCTGCCTTACCTCGGCGAGCACCCGGTGATCATGTTCCCGTCTACGGCGGGAACGTGGCGTGACCCGAGTAACTTCGGCCGCGACTGGCGCATCGTGCGCGAGGACTTAGGAGTGCCGGAAGTCACCACACACAGCTTCCGCAAGACACTCGCGACGCTCATAGACGGCCGGGGCCTGGCCGCGCGTGTCGGGGCCGACCATCTCGGGCATTCCAAGGTGTCGATGACGCAAGACGTATACATGGCACGCGGCAAAACTCACACGCAGGTCGCTGAGCTGCTCGATGACGCAATAAACGGCGCATAAGTGGAGCGCCGGGCGCGCCCCAACCGCAAAAACAGCCTTTGTAGTGCGCCGTCAGGGTTTCGAACCCCGGACCCGCTGATTAAGAGAACGCGGCCTAGTTAACCGCTGACCTGCGGCGTCGCCCGTCAGACGACATAGATTTTAGTCTCTACCCGCGGTTATAGGCGACATCCGATGACTTGCGGTTGACCTCCGGAGGGTTTCAGTTATCTGTAACCGCCCCGAGCGTGGAGGGTTCGTGGAGGATTCACGCTGTTTGCTAGCTCAGCCCAACTGTTCACCACGTGTGCATGCTGGCGGGGTCTCGTCGCGTATCCGCATGCCAATTCACGGAAGGGTCGAAGGAAGCACGGGGTGGCTTCTATGTCGCTGAGACCCTGACAGTGATCCCGGGCCGGTGGCTTAACCGGTATGGACTGTAAATCCGTCGGCTAACGCGCCTACAGTGGTTCGAATCCACTACCTGCCACCCTGGTCAGAGACATTTCGGGTTCTGACCACGCGTTCGAGTCAGCCTGAATTGTCACGATTTGTCACAACTCGCGCGAAACTCTGCGCGGCTGTGTTCAGCGATTCAGGTTGCGAGTGCACATAGGTGGCCATCGTGAACGCCTTCGATGCATGTCCCAGCCACGCCGAGATCACCGCGATAGGCACGTCCTGCAGATGCATGAGCGTCCCGCAAGTGTGCCGTGCGTCGTGGAAACGGATGTGTCGGACGCCCGCGGCCTTGAGCATTCGCGCCCACCTAGCGGTGAGCGATAGGCGACCACCTCGATCATCACTGAGTACGGACCGTACTGTTGCATGCCCATGAGTGTGTTTGTCTGTGGGCACACACGAATCGAGATGTAGCCCAGGAAGGGCCAATTCGACGCCGTCACTGGATTGGCAAGCACGTCGTCGATCAGCACGGTCTGCAGAAACGTGAACGCATTCTGTGGGCTTAGGATCTGGTGGACGAGCATATTGTGGTCCGCTACACCCGTGATCCTGACCTCACGCCTTTTGGCCTGATCGATAACGAGATCGGATGCGGGTCTCGATTCCCTTGCCATGATGGGCAGATGGCCGAGCGTGATCGCGACGAATCCGGCCGACCCCGAAGCACCCGCCCGCGCGACGCTCTGGGCCGACCCCTTCCGCACGGCAGTGAGGGCGTTTTACGCATCCCGGATGATCTCGAGCTGCCGCCAGCCGAAACCCTCGCGTATGCCCAGGATCTGCTGGACCGCTGGCTTGGCTTTCAACGCGCATGAGGTGCTCGAGGCCGCATGGAAGAACGGCCCGGACGATGAGCGGATGCTGTGGCAGGGCCTGGCCCAACTCGCGCCGCGCGTCGGCCCGACTTGCCCAGGACGACCGACCGGCGCCATACGCCATCGACGCCGCCCATTTGGTCGCCTACGCCGATGCGCTGATCGCCGACCTCGCGGCGGGCGCCGAGATCCCACCGAAGCGTCTGCGACCCCGTCTGGTTGGCCGTCGTACCCCAATAGCATGGGGGTTGCTGCGGACACGTGGAGCTGCGCAGCTGATCGTCGAGGACGATGCCGAACGCCGCGACGTTGTGCGGGCGGCGGCGTCGGATGCCGAGCGGGATCCGACGGAGATAGCCTCACCCGTGCGTAGGCGGATCGAACGCGCCGTGCGATTAGTAGTGCTGAACTTTCTCCGGCTTGGTCAGCAGGTAGCGGTCGTCCTGCGGGTACTACGCCGCCCGCTCTACGTCGCCGGCGAATCCGCGGATGGCATCCATCGATGGCTACCAGCTCAACGTGATGACCTCGGCGCGATCGTCGTCCAGATCGCGAACCGCAATCAGCGCGCCGAGATTGCCTGGCGTCGCACGGTAGTCGGCGAGGCCGGTGTCGCGGATGTAGGCGACGTATTCGTCGGCCAGCTCGCGGCGAAGCTCGCCCTGCCATAAGCCGCACCCACTCCTGCAGCTTGACGAATTCCGTTTGGAGACGGAACAATTCAGCCTCGTAAACGTCGTTGGGAATCTCGCTCTTTTTCAGCGGCCTCCCTGATTTGACAACCGCACCTGAGCCCGCGGACACGATCACCCCCACGCCACACGCATCCTCGCCCGCGCCTGGCTCTACGTCGTCTGGCACTGCTGGCAGACCAACACCGTTTACAAACCCGCCGACCACCGAGCACTCCAGAACCTGAAACAGCATCAACACACCGTGGCTTTACACAGGACAACTCATACGGGTGAACTCCTGCACCCAGTTCCCCGGTTGCGGGATTCACGGTGGCGATGGGCGACCGCTGTTGTACTGCGGCTGACGTGGCGTTCATTTCCCGATTAGGCCTGCGTCGCCGCTGTGGCGCCACGACGTGGAAGGCCGAACCGGGGCGAGGAACTTGCTCCTGCTGGTGTGGTTCGGCCGCTGCCCGCGCGACGTACTGTCGGAGGACAAGAAAGTTCCCGGACCGTGAGTCGGCCCGGGAACGCTCCGCGGTGGCGTTAACTCGCTGGCGCCACCGAGCCATCGGGCAGACTGTGACTTGTCTGCTCGGTGCCGAGCGTGATCTGTACTGTCTTCGTGGCACCGGCGGGGTCCAGGTAGGTCAAGGTCACCCGAGCACCCGGCGTCTTGGCCCGCACCGCTGCCACAAGCGCGTCGGACGTGTCGATGGGCTCGTTGTCGATCTTGGTGACCACGGACCTGACCGGCAACCCCGCCGACTTAGCGGCACCGCCACTGGTCACCATGGCGATCCTGGCGCCCTCGCCATTTGGGTCGTCCGCCAGCCGAACACCGAGGGTTGCGTAGGAAGCACGTCCGTCTGTGGCGATGAGGTCATCGGCAATGCGCTTCGCCTGGTCGACGGGGATGGCGTAATTGAGACCGATCGAATTCCCGGTCGGCGACGTGCCCGCCGAAGTCACTCCGATCAACTCGCCGTTCTCATTGACAAGGGCTCCGCCGGAGTTTCCCGGGTTGATCGCGGTGTCCGTTTGGATTGCCTCGTAGAGGGGGTCCGGTTCACCTAGTTCCCCCGGGCTGGACAAGGGGCGGTGCAGGGCACTGATGATGCCCGAGGTGACCGTGTTCTGCAGGCCCAGGGGTGAGCCGACGGCTACCACCCGTTGGCCAACACGAAGGTTCGCCGATGACCCCACTGTTATCGGGGTGAGCCCGCTGAGGCCGTCGACCCGAATAACGGCGATGTCCGTCGCCGGATCCAAGCCCACCACGGAGAACGGCGCCGTGCGGCCGTCCTGCAGCCTGACCGAGGCCTTCACCTGGTCGGTGGAAATCCGGCCATTGAAGAAGCCCGCCACGACGTGGTTGTTGGTCAAGATCAGGCCGTCCGCGGACAAAATGATGCCCGAACCCTCCATGTCTTCCTCGTCCGTGTGAATCTGGATCTCCACGACGCTCGGCAGCACCTTTTGGGCGACCTGCTCGATCGAGTTGGGGACGGGAACCGGCGGACTGCTGAGAGCGCTGGCCGGGCTGGAAACTTGCGTGTACCCGCTTGGCAAAGACTTCTCCACACCCGCGCCGACGGCTCCGCCGATGCCGGCCATTACCAGCGCCGCGGCCAGCGCTGCGAGCACCACACGAGCGCGGGAACGGTTGCGGTACTGGCCATTCGTATCTGGCCGGGATTGGCTCGAGATCCTGAAGGTTGCCGGCTCAGACGACTCGGCCGGATTGGCGGGCTGTGCTGAGAAGTTGTCGGTCATGTCTAGGGCTCACTCTCTCTGAATTGGTCGTTTGGGACGGCATCAGGTTCGAATGAGCGCCTTCACGGATTCTTGAAAAGTTCTTTGAGCCACTGCTCGACGTCAACCCGCGTCACAATATTGCCCATGGCGGGTGTCGGGTTCGGGGTTCTCGGACCGCTGGAGATGAGCGTCGACGGCACGCTGGTGCCCGTGCGCACGCCCAAGCAGCGGGCGGTGCTGGCGATGCTGGTCATCAACCGCAACCGGCCTGTCGGGACGGACTCGCTCATCAACGCGGTATGGGAAGAATCCGCACCGCCGGGGGCGCGGGCCAGCCTGCACTCCTATGTGTCGAACTTGCGCAAACTGCTCGACAGTGTGGGAGTCGACTCAGGCCGGGTGTTGGTCAGCGCACCGCCGGGGTACCGGCTCAACGTCCCCGACGCCGACTGCGACCTCGGCCGATTCATCATCGAGAAGAACGTCAGCGTGAAGGCCGCCGCGGCCGGCAACTTCGAGCAGGCCAGTCGTCACATGTCGGCCGCACTTGCCGAGTGGCGTGGACCGGTTCTCGAGGACCTGCGGGACTTCGAGTTCGTCAACGCTTACGCAACTGCGCTCGTCGAGGACAAGGTGACCGCTCACTCCGCCCGCGCGGAGGCCGAAATCGCCTGCGGCCGAGCCTCTGCCGTCATCAGTGAACTCGAATCGCTAACAGCGGAACATCCCTATCGCGAGCCGCTGTGGGCGCAGCTGATCACCGCCTACTATCTCGCCGAACGCCAATCCGACGCGCTCGACGCCCATCGCCGGCTGAAGAACACGTTGGCCGACGATCTCGGCATCGACCCGGGCCCGACCATCCGTGCGCTGCACGAGCGGATCCTGCGCCAGGATCCGTTGGACGTCAAACAAGCCGCCAAGAGAACCGCCGCCGCCACCGTCATCAACATCGGCCACCACACCGCGGTCAGCGCTCAGTCTACGGCGCCCCGGTTGCGCGACGCTTCCGGGCGGTCCTACCCGCTGACGACGACGGCCACCCGGATCGGGCGCCTGTCCGACAACGACATCGTCCTCGACGACCCGGGTGTCAGTCGCAACCACGCCGTCATCATCGACACCGGCACCAACTTCGTCATCGCGGATATGCAGTCGGCGAACGGAGTTCATGTGCAGCAGGAGCGAATTCGGAGCAGCGCGACGCTGGCCGACGGCGACAACATCCGCATCTCGGATCACGAGTTCACGTTCGAATTCGAGCCCCGCGATTAGCCGATCCGCAACTCGGCTTTTCGCTGTGGCCGCCATGCGGAGGCATTAGCGTGGGGCCTAGCACAACGGTGCCCCACGCAGCCCATCCGTCGGGCTGCCTGAGGGCGAGGAGACGGCGATGAGCGGCACCGACGGAGACTCGCGGGTCGGTACACAGTTCGGCCCGTACCGTCTCAGGCGGTTGATCGGCCGCGGCGGTATGGGCGAGGTCTACGAGGCGGAGGACACCGGCAAGGATCGCGTCGTCGCGTTGAAGCTGTTACCCGAGGGCGTTTCGCACGACCAGGTCTTCCGAAAACGGCTGAAGCGGGAGGCGCAGTCGGCAGGGCGGCTTCAGGAACCACACGTGGTGCCGATCCATGACTACGGCGAGATTGACGGCCTGCTGTACGTCGACATGCGGATGATCGATGGCACCGATCTGCGCAAGATGTTGAGCCGCTTCGGGCCACTGACGCCGGCGCGCGCCGTGGCGATCATCCGCCAGGTCGCCTCGGCCCTTGACGCAGCGCACGAAAGCGGCATAACGCACCGCGACGTGAAACCGGAAAACATCCTCATCACCGGCGACGACTTCGCATATCTGGTCGACTTCGGTATCGCCAACGCCGCCACCGACGAGAAGCTGACCGAAATCGGCACCGCGGTCGGGACCTACGCCTATATGGCGCCGGAGCGCTTCACCAGCGACGAGGTGACGTACCGTGCAGACATCTACTCGCTGGCCTGTGTGCTGCATGAATGCATCACTGGCTCAGAGCCCTACAAGGCCGACAGCGTGAGCGTCGTCATCACCTCTCACCTGATGCAGCCGATTCCGAAGCCGAGCGAGCTGCGCCCCGGAGTTCCCACTGCATTCGATGCGGTGATCGCGCGGGGCATGGCCAAGAAAGCCGGGGAACGCTACGGCAGCGCCGGGGATCTCGCCCTGGCCGCACACGACGCGCTCGTGCGCCGCGACCAGGACCAGGCGGACACGATCCTGCGGCGCAGCCAGGCCGCGACGATGCCGGAGTCGGCGGTGCCCGGCACGGTATCGCAGCCTCAGCCGACGTCAACACCGCAGTCACCGCAGGCGGCGACCCCACCCGCGTCCGAGCCGCAGCCGGGATCAGCTCCACGCCGGCGCAAACCAGCGCTCATCGCCGGCATCGCCGTGGCGGCAGTCGTCGCGATTGTCCTTGGGGGCGTGGGAATTTGGTGGTTGGTGGGCAAGCGGGACTCGTCGTCCACGAGCATGCCGACCACAACCGTCCGGAGCACCACCGCCGTCACGGCATACGATTCACAGCTGAAGGAACTGCTGCCGAGCGGCTACGGCAGCAACGCGTGCCAATTTATCGATCCGCCGATTACCGAAGCGCTATCCACGGTGGAGTGTGGCACGAACTCCAGCCCCGGTGGCCCAGTGACGGCGCGCTACTCTGTGTTTCCCGATCGCGTCACGCTGAACGATCAATTCCGGGAAATCATCAAGGATGACGAGCAGTGGGTGCCGTGTCCAGGCGGCGGTGCCGATTCACCGATCATGTGGAGTAACTCGTCGACCCCGGATCAGGTCGCGGGCCAGCTCGCATGCGGCGTTTACAACAACAACGCCAACATCGCGTGGACGGACGAGTCAAAGCTGTTGCTCGGTGATGTGCAGGGCGAAGAGAACCTCAACGCGCTGCACGGATGGTGGCTGAAGGTCTGACTGGAACGGGATGGTGCGGCAACCTCGCGATAACGGGGTTGCCGCACCCAGCTTTCTAGGCGTAGGCGAGGTGCTCGGGGCAGTAGGCCTCGGCCGAGGCGGCGACGAACATCTGTACCTGCTGATCGCTCATGTTGTTCAGGATCGAGTTCTCGTCATGAGTTGACGTGGGGTCGGAGCCATCGTCGAGCTCCGAGCACACTGTGTGCGCCTCGGCAATGACCGAGCGGGCCGAGTCGTACTGGATGCCTGCGCTGCTGATATCGGAGAGGAAGGTGTCATCGGACGAGCTGGCAGACGCGGTGGCGGCGGTGGCCACGGTGGCGAACCCTAAGCCGGCAGCGACGACGGCGGTGCAGGCGAGCTTGCTCAGGCGGTGTGATGTGAACATTTGGACTCCTTGGTTTTGTGGGTGGTGTCCGGATTCGTTCCGGGTGACGCCAGAGTCCGATAGCGCCCTTGAAGGATTCTTGCCGGATTCTGGACGCATTTGTCTCGTTAGCAGATTCCAGGGAAGGAATTGTCAAACTGCAAGTTCTACAGCATATTTCGGGCGGTGGGGTTGGTGCCACGGCGCCCTCAGACGGCTCGCGACCGTCGTCTGATCTCTGCGAAAAAGCGGCGTCCTTGGTTGTTCACCACTTACCACGCATAGGGGAAGATGGCTTACGTGAGGCCAAGCATGTGGACTGCACGCCGGGCGTCTTGTTCACGCAGGATGCCCTCGACTCGTTGCCCTGTGGATGGTGCAATGGTCCACATCATTAACTCCAGTCAGTTTTCGTTGAAGCCGCCGTGGCGGCCGAGATTTGTTGTTGAGAAAAATGCTGCGGCCGGGCCCTTTCGATCAATTTCACACAGTCATCAGCAATAGGCGTCGCGAGGGAAAACGGACCCGATTGCGTACCCGCGAAGAGCGCGTGGGTACTCACTGGCGGGACTGATCGGTACAGTGCTCGCACTGCTATGGGTAGCGAGCGTCCTCATACGGGATGGCTTCGTTTCACTGCGGCCGTAGGCCGAGGTGCTGACAAGGCGAGGGATCTCCGTTTTCGGAGAACGCCGACTATCACTCCGACTTCTTCTGATCTCAGACTGTCTGGTTTCAGACGTCGGAAACCTACGACTGTTCGCGGGCTCTCCGGACCTTGAGGTCCACACGTCCGCTGCGGCGGAGACAGCGCTGCTAGTCGGACTCGTCGCCATCAACGCGGCACCTTTCTCGGTGATGCATGGCGCCGTCCAGTTGTTGGTGCATGGTCAGGCGAGGTCGGGCGGCAGCGCCCATGCCACGGAGAACCCGTCCCGATCGACCTTCGGTTCCAGCTTCACCAGGCCACCCATCTGGAAGCCGACCACCTGGGCCTGCTCGTCGCCTACGACCAGCAACGAGGCAAGCCTGCCGAGGAAAGGCATGTGGCCCACGAGCGCTAGCGACTGGTGCTCGGTCTCCGCTCGAAGCCACTGCGCGACCGGTACCACCGGGTCATTCGGCGCAAGACCCGGTCGAGCCTCGACGCTCGGCTCCACGCCGATCTCCCTCACAAGCAGCTGCGCAGTCTGCTCTGCGCGCAGCTTTCCGCTGTGCAGGCAGCCGCTGATCCGAACGTCAGCAGCCCGGGCTCTCTTAGCGACACGCTGCACCGCCGCTCGACCGGCATCCGTGAGGGGTCGCTCGGGATCCTCTGTTTCGGTCGTCGCCTGACCGTGCTGCATCAAGTACAGGTCCATGTCGGTCACCTCCGATGGTTAAACCATCATCCCGCCGACGCTTAGTCGTGAAGAGTGCGAAGCATCGGGCGTTGCGCACCGAAGACCCTGGTCTGCGCCACCCGCGACTTCGGCATCGGCCGGCGGGTCACCACGGCATAAACCCAAACTTGGTCCGCTGCGATCTGTGGTACTCCCCAGCGCCGCATGGCCTGGCGGCACGGCGCCTCCACAAGCGCGTAACTGACCGCCGCGATCGCGAAGTCGAAGATAAGTGTGAGCACCAGCACCACCGACATGTGGCCATTGAACGCAAACTCCCCGGGTCAAAGCTAGCTACCTCTCGTGTCGGTTGCTAGCGCGCTGAACGTCTGGCCCATGTCTGGCCCACGGCGCTCGATCATGCCGAGCTGGCGAGGCGTCAGCCGGCGTGGTGGGGCGTTTGCGGGAGCTGATGTGCCAACGTCACCGCCCTCGCCAAGAATCTTCCAAGAATCTGTCGAGCGTTTCGACGAAAGCTGTTGTCATCCAGCACCGTCCGGTGCTCTCACACCAACAGAAAGATCACCACGATGAAGAACGTCATCCGTACCGCGATTGTCGCCACGATGCTCGGCGCTGCCACCCTCGGTTTGGCGGGCGCAGCCACCGCCGCACCCGTCACCGCGCCCATCAGCGCTGCCCAGCAAGGTGTTGCCCTGCCGCTCAGCCCGATCATGGCCCCGGCCGCACCCCTCAACGACCCCAACGGCCTGTGCAGCTACCACGACGCCGACGGCAACTGCTCGGTCGGCGCCGGCGCACCCTCGATCATCATTGATCTGACGTTTCCCGCCAACACCCCACAAGAGCAGTCGATCGTCGATTACCTGAACAAGGTCCTCGACGACTTCAACGCCAATACCGAACCGGGAACGTTGGACAACCCGAGGCCATTACAAGAACTTGATGCCACCAGCACCACCTACACCTCCGGGACACCCGAGGCGGGTACGCAGACGGTCGTCGTCAAGGTGTCCGAGCACCTGGGTGGCTTGTACCCGCTGACCTGGTACAAGGCGTTCACCTACAACAACGCGGCCAAGGCGCCGATCACCTTCGACACGCTGTTTCGGCCCGGTACCAAACCACTGGATGCGATCCTGCCGATCGTTCAGCAGCATTTGAGCGCCACGGCGGGCCAACCGATGGAGGACGGCTTGGACGCCGCCAACTACCAGAACTTCGCGGTCACCAACGACGCCGTCATCTTCTTCTTCGACCAGAACCAGATGGACCCGGGCTACGGCGGCATCGAGGTATCGGTACCGCGTAGTGCGATCGCAAAGATGCTGAATCCCGGCATCTGATCCTCCGCTGCCCATCCTCCACACCGTGGAGGATGGGCAGCGTCAGTGCGCACAAGGGTTTCATTCACTGCGGGCATCGCCGTGCCGTCTACCGCCGCAAGTACCGCATGGACGACCCGCCGCAAACGAACAACCGTGTCGTCGCCGCGAGCATGGCCCGCAGCATCAGCTTGTGGCCGTGCAGCCAGACCGTCGCAAGAACCCTCGATTTACCTGCGTAGGGGTTGGCCGCAAGGGCCTGCAGAAGGGTGGGCGCGCCCGATGGCGCGCTATGTGGTCCGTCTTTGACTTCCGGGCTGAGCCGCATCTTCTGGCGATCCTGGAGCAAGCATGCCGCACCCGTGACGAGATCGACCGCCTGGAGGTGGAGATGGACGACCAGGTTGTGAAGGAAGACCGCAAGTTGGGTATGCAAAGTGCTGCCGATGTCGGGAGATGCGATCTTGAGAACGAGAACATCATAATGGCCATTTGGAAGGACAAGGGCCAGAAGCAGAACTGGATCGGCATGGCCGAGAAGATCGGCTGCGAGATGGGAAAGGCGTTCGGCGTCTCCTCCTTCGACTTCGTAGATAGTGGCCGATGGACCGTCTCTAACACGTCTGAGACCCTCGCGAAGAAGATCTCTGACGCAATAGGAGGTAAGGCAACTCACGTTGATTGTGGCTAGCCAACTAGCACTTGAGATGGAGTGGTTGCCGAAGATTCCTCGGTTGTAACTGCCCCGGCTGCGCGTAGAACTGGGTTGGCGGGCGGTAACGGTTCACGACAGCGCTGAGTAGGGAGTCGCAATCCTGCGGCCCGCGGATACTCCGACGTAGTACTCGGTGCGACGTTTGCGGCTGCGGAGCTGCGCGCCGACGTGAATACCGGCGTACTAACCGCCAGGACCCGCGCGTCCGACCCGCACCGTCTTGCCCATCGACCGGCGCACGTAGCGCGGCCGACGACGGTTGATCTTGGGCTGACGCGCTTGACTCGCGAGCTGCGGGTCGACGCGAACCGGCCGCGCTTGTCGCGTTGGTAGGTGCGGCGCTTGGGCATCACACTTCTAAGGGTCAGTTGACGGCCGGCGACGGCCCAGACCGGCACCCGAGCTGAGCGTTGGGCGGGGTCATCGCTTTACCCCTCCATTGCTGCACGTGGTACCTCACGATTTTACGGCGGATGCGCTTCAAAAGTATTGAGCCGCAAAGGATGTCGTGTGTTGCCTACCTTCGGACAGGTATCGTAGGGATGATGACGGTCGCGGCGGGCTGACTGACCCTCTGAAGGGCGATCCCCGGGGCGGTGGGGTGATTGGTACGCCCGAGCCGTTGCACGGCACCCGAGAATGAATCCGAACTGCAACGCGCAAATTAATCTCGATCGCGCGTGCGATAAATCGCGTAGAGAAAAGCTCCGCAATTTCTGTACGGATCTATAATCAAACAATTGCTGGGCTAGCCCAAATAAGAAGACTCTGGCATCTCCTATGCCCCGCTTGTGAGGGTAAAAATCCAGGTCAAGGGCTTAGGGACTACCGGTGGACCTACGAATGCCGGGGCCTATTGCGCAATTGCTGCTGGCGAATTATCGTGGGACTATAGTCAAGCGTTGCCCGGCACATCCGGGCAAGCCTGCGGAGATAAGTGGTGCGCCGTCAGGGTTTCGAACCCCGGACCCGCTGATTAAGAGTCAGCTGCTCTACCAACTGAGCTAACGGCGCTGCGTGTGCGACAATACAGGTCTCGCGGCGCTGGGTGAAATTCGACCGCTCGCCGCCGCTGGGAGTGACGCTGCAGTCGCCCCCCTAGCGATTTTTGCCCTTAGACTATTGCCAAGAATCGTCTGTCCGTGAGTCTTGGGTGCGAATTGGAGCAAAGAATGTGGCAGGTCCAGAAGGTGGCCCGTCCGCGTCAGATGCGTAACCGGCTGGTCGCCGCGGCACTGATTCCCGCAGTCGTGCTCGGGCTGTCCGCCTGCGGCGGCAACCAGGCGCCGTCGCAGCCTCAGGTCATCACGGATAAGGGCACGCCCTACGGGGACTTGCTGGTGCCCAAGCTGACCGCGTCGGTCAAGGACGGTGCTGTCGGCGTGAGCGTCGAGTCGCCCGTGATGGTCAGCGCCGAGGACGGCGTGCTCGGAGCGGTGACGATGGTCAACGACGAGGGAACCCTGGTCGCCGGCCAACTCAGTCCGGACGGCCTGATGTGGTCCACGGCCGAGCCACTCGACTACAACAAGCGCTACACCCTCAACGCGCAGTCGCTCGGTCTCGGCGGCGTCGCCAGTCAGCAGATGAGCTTCGAGACGCATTCGCCTGAAAACCTGACCATGCCCTACTTGCTGCCCAACGACGGCGAGGTCGTCGGCGTGGGTCAGCCCGTCGCGATCCGTTTCGACGAGAACATCCCGAACCGGTCGGCGGCCGAGAAAGCGATCAAGATCACGAGCAACCCGCCGGTGCAGGGCGCGTTCTACTGGCTGAACAACCGCGAAGTGCGTTGGCGCCCAGCGGCTTACTGGACGCCGGGCACGACCGTCGATGTCGCCGTCAACACCTACGGCGTCGATTTGGGTGACGGACTGTTCGGTCAGGAGGACGTCACGACGCGCTTCACCATCGGCGACGAGGTCATCACGACTGTCGACGACAGCACCAAGACGCTCAGCGTGAAGCGCAATGGTGAAGTGATCAAGTCCATGCCGGTGTCGATGGGCAAGAACAGCACACCCACCAACAACGGCACCTACATCGTCGGCGACCGGTTCGGCCACATCGTCATGGACTCGTCCACCTATGGGGTGCCGGTCAACTCGCCGAACGGCTACCGCACCGAGGTGGACTTCGCCACGCAGATCTCCTACAGCGGCATCTTCGTGCACGCCGCCCCGTGGTCGGTGGGCAGCCAGGGCTACAGCAACGTCAGCCACGGCTGCATCAATGTGAGCACGAGCAACGCCCAGTGGTACTACAACAACTCCAAGCGCGGCGACGTCGTCGAGATCGCCAACACGGTGGGGTCGATCCTGCCCGGTACGGATGGGCTCGGTGACTGGAACATCCCCTGGGAGCAGTGGAAAGCGGGCAACGCCAACATCTGACGGCGGCCCAATGCGATTGCAGCACAGCGCTTGCCACTGTCGTGGCGAGAGGATGTCGCGCAGCGTTTGTGTCGTTTTGCTATTAACGGAGTGAAGTTAGGGCCAGAGGCTTCATCGCGGATTCCAGCTATAGCTGCTGTCGGCCACCGCATATGCGCGGAGCACCGTTGGTCGAAGTTCGAGTAGTCGAGTAAATCGGGCCCTTGACCGGTTGACAGGCGCATACTGACCGCGACGCATTGGCCCGGCAGCATGCGGTGGCTGGCGCGGCGGCTGGAGGGCGATGGGAGGAACTCCTTGGTGGTCGAACCGGATGGTGTCCCGGCCCAGGCTTTCCCCCAGGACCGCCCTCCAGGAATGGCTGTCGACGGTCTTCCACCAACGCCAATTCGTCAGAGCGCTGACGTCGCGATTGGCACGGTAGAACTCCATGCGTTGCTCTGCAGCTACTCCGACACTCTGACCAGGATCGAGAAGTCCCCCGCGTTGTTATGGGACCGCCCGCACCGATCGCCCATTCTGTGTTGGTTGCGACTCCCGGCGCCTCGCGCGCTCGTGCGAAGCCTGCTCACCCGCCACATCAGCCGCCATGTCAGTGCCTTGCGGCGCTGTGCGGCCAGGCGGGTCGTTCTCACCAACGAAGCGCCAGGGCCATTGCGCGACGTCACGATGTTGGAACGTTTCGAGCAATCGCTTCGACCGGGCCCGCGCCTGAGTCTGATCGCTCCGACTGCACTGCTGGGCACGCTGCTCCTCGCGTACCTCTTCGCCTATTGGCTCAAGAGCAGCTTGAGCCCGCTGATGGCTCAACTGGCAACGGCTGCTGTAAATCTCGATCGCGAAGCGGCGATAGAAGCCTTCAAGAAGTACCCGATCCAGCCGCACTTGTACGCTGGCGTAGCCATGTTCATTACTTGGTCCGTCGTACTCATCATCGCACCGCTGCTTCCCGCCTTCTCAGTTAAGCGGCGAATGCTCCACGGCGCGCAGGACATTGAGGCGCGGGTTTTCGCCGCGCTCGACTGCAGCCGAATGAATGACTTTGAACCCGACCTTTTCGCGCAGGTGCTGCTCACCGCCGAGGTGGCGCTGCTCGGGACCGGCCTGGTGGTTTTCGCACCGATCATAATGCACGACTTGGACTTTCACTTCCGGGGATTGGCCTATTACGGCGTCCTCACCAGCTTCTGCCTCATGGGAGTGGGACTTGTGTGCTTGACCGCGGCAGCGGCTGTCGAACTGCGTAACCGCTACGCTTCGCGCCGCACAGGCGCCGCGCCCAAGTATGTCGCGCATCGGGTCATCACCGCTGTGGCGCTATGGCTGGTGTTGGGGATCGCTGCCTACTTGTGGATCGATTCGGTGGTGGCCGCTCTTAACGGTGGACGCGCTATTTGAGGGAGTAATCCGGAGCCGGACGCGTATGCGTTATCGGAGGCAAGAACCGGCCGGCCGTACGTGAGGACATGGCTGACGGGCCTCGAGTGCTTGGACTGAGCCGGCAGGCCTTCAAGGCGACGTCGCCCTTCGCGGCACGCTATTTGGGTAGTTGATTACTCATTTCTGGCCGGTGGGCCGGATGTACGTTTTCGATGCGGCTCCCGTTTGGGTCGCGGGAGGCAGTCGTGGCAAACGTCTTCATCAGTCACACCGGCGCCGATATCGGCTGGGCTCGGCAGATACATGGGTGGTTGTCTGAAGTCGGACACAGCGTCTTTCTCGACGTAGACCAGCACGACGGAGTGCCGGTCGGGATCGACTGGCGGCGACTCCTGTTTGACCGTCTGCACGGCGCCGATGCGATGGTGTGTGTCACCTCCCCGGCCTACCTGCAGTCGGTGTGGTGTGCCGCCGAAATCGGTGCGGCCCATGCGTTGGGAACTGAACTCTTGCCGGTCCGCGTCAGCTCCGAGCCGATCGACGATCGGCTGTTGCGGCTACAGCAATACGTCGATGCCGCGGCCGATCCCACCGAGGCGAGAAAGCGACTGCAGTTGCGGCTGGCCGCGATAGACGGCGCTGGCGGCTGGGGCTGGCCGGACGGCAAGTCCCCGTACCCAGGGTTGCGCCCGTTCGACCTAGGCGAACACCGCGTGTTTTTCGGCCGGTCTCGCGAGATCACCCAGATCGCTGAGC
Organism: uncultured Actinomycetota bacterium; assembly: GCA_963698965.1. Lineage (GTDB taxonomy): Bacteria > Actinomycetota > Actinomycetes > Mycobacteriales > Mycobacteriaceae > Mycobacterium. The sequence continues at coordinate 122,029 of CAVOSY010000008.1, read as the reverse complement.
GACTGCGCTCCCCGGACCGCGCAGCCGCTGCGATCCTGGCAGTGGTCGGGGCCTCCGGTTGCGGGAAGTCCTCGCTGGTGCGCGCCGGAGTGCTGCCGCGGATCGCTGGGGAGATTTACTGGCTGACGCTGCCACCGATGCTGCCCGGCACCGATCCGCTGGGCAATCTGGCACGCGCAATGGCCGCCGCCATTCGAGAGCACCGCATTGAATTCGACGTCACTTCACTGCGCCGGGATCTTGAACGCGTTGGCCTCAAAGCTGTTTCGACCGATCTGCTACTGGCCGCAGGTGCTGATGACCAGTGCAAGCTGCTGATCATCATCGACCAACTCGAGGAACTTCTCACCCAAACGGATCCGAATGAACGCGCCGCGCTCGTGGAGGCGCTGGCCCCGGCGCTGGGTGGTCCGGTTCAGGTGCTCGCCACACTGCGCCCGGAATTCCTCGATGCGTTCGCAACGGATCCAGCGCTGTCGAAGATAGCGCTGCGCTACCACGAGATCCGCCCACTGACTGCCGACGCCCTACGGGACGTGATCGAAAAACCTGCCAACGTGGCCGGCCTGAGCTTCGACGAAGACCTGAGCGTCCATCTCGTCACCGATACCGGCGGTGGTGAGGCACTGCCGTTGTTGGCCTTCACACTCGAGCAACTCGCCCACGGACTCAAGCGCGGAGACCAATTGACCCACCAGCGTTATGCCGATATCGGCGGCGTTCGCGGAGCGCTTCAACGTCAAGCCGACACCGCCCTAGCCGAGGCGTGCAACAGGGCCGGGGTGACGCGTGATCAAGTCCTAGCAGCGCTGCTCGACTTGGTGACGATCGATGGCGAGGGCCGACCGACGAAACGGCGAGCTGACGTCCGCGATCTCTCGAGCACCGTCATGGACGAACTCAAACCGTTCGTCGATCGGCGGCTGTTGTCTACCGAAGCCGAGGGCGAGCGCACCTCAGTGGGGGTTGCCCATGAAGCGTTCCTGGTGAACTGGAGACCACTCAAAGAACAGATCGATGCGCAGCAGAACGCATTGCGGGCGCGCCGTGTGGTGGAGAACGAGGCCGCGGACTGGGTGCAGGGTGGCCGCGTGCCGGGGCTGCTGCTCCAGGGCGGCAAACTCACCAAAGCAGTCGTTGACATCGGCGCGCAACTAAAGCCGCGGGACAGCGTCGGACACCAAACCTCAGGGCCGAAGCGGCGTTTGACGGTGCCTCGACTGGGATCAAGCCAGCCTCGGCTGGTCACCCGCGTCGAACTCAATGACGCGGGGAGCGAATTCCTCGAAGCCAGCATCCGCGACGATCGCTCACGCCGACTGCGTCGAACAATCCAGGTAGTCGCTGTGGTGATGATTCTGGTCGTCATCGCAGCGACCGCGTTGTTGGGTTTCGTTCAAGCCAGGGCGGCAAGCGCCCGAGCCGAGGAGAGCGCCCAGCAGGCCATCGCTGCTCGGCTGCGTGGTCACGCCGCGGACATGCTTGCGCAGCACAAACCGGGCGGCGACATACAAGCGTTCCAGGAACTGCTCGCCGCCGATGCGCTCGCCAACCAGTCCGACAGCAGCGGGTTGATCGACGCGGTGTTGAGCCGCATCAGCACCGGCAGAATCACCGAGTTGGCAACGGTGCCTAGTGCCGTGGCCTTCAGTCCAGGCGGTCACCGCCTACTGACCGAGACCATTACCGGCGAAGTCCGCCTGTACAACACGGATACCGGTGACACCAGAGGCCAACCGGTGCCTATTCGCTTAGACGGGAACGCTGCACCAGTGTTCAGCGCCGACGGGCATCGATTCGCCGGGGTCGATCAAAACAACGCGGTGCAGGTGTGGAATGCCGACACCGGCCAAGTCGTCGGCCGTCCCATGACCGGATCCACAGGTCCCGTGACGAACGTCGCGATCAGCCGGGACGGACATCGGTTGGCAAGCGCCAGCTCGGAGGATGGAACGGTGCGGCTGTGGGATGCCGACACCGGCGCTGTCGTCGGAACGCTGCGAGGGCTCGCGGAAATGGAAAGCGTGAGCAGCTTGACCTTCAGCCCCGTTTCGGATCAGCTTGCCACCGGGGATCTTTCCGGCAACGTGCGGTTATGGGATGCAGAGACCGGTGACCCGGTCGGCACAGCGTGGAAGGACCGGCCCTTTGATAGGGGTGGAGGTCCTGCGGACACGCTGGCATTCACCCCCGACGGTTCCACTGTGGCTTCTGGCAACCGGGACGGCAGGGTGTGGTTCTGGAAAGCCAGCAGCGGCGAGCTGCTTCCTGATCCACTGTCGGGCCACACCGCAGAGGTGACTGGCCTTGCATTCAGTCCCGATGGCAGCCGCCTGGCAAGTGCTAGCGCGGACAAGACTGTTCGTCTATGGACGCCGGGCTCGGGCGTCAGCACCACATTGATAGGCCACACGGATGGGGTGCTCGGCGTGACCTTCAGCTCAAACGATCGCCTGATTAGCGTCAGTACGGACGGGACGATCCGATGGTGGAATCCCGACGCCGACCGAATTCCCATGGGGCGGAATGCTGGTCTCCTCCTTCCCTTGAGCCCGGACGGCCACAGCGTGGCCACCGCCACGGACCCAAACCAAATCGGCCCCGTCTTTCGCCCAGACAACATGAATACGGTTCGGTTGTTGAGCGCCGACACTGGCCAACCAATCGGAGCGCCATTTGCCACAGGGCACACCGGGGGAGTCGACCACATCGTATTCAGCGGCGACGGACGTCGTCTGGCTACGGCGGGCTGGAGACAGACATCCGTGCAGGTGTGGGACTTGGCGCGTGGCCAGCTTGTCCGTGCGCCCCTCAACACCCCCGACATAGTCACCAGTGTGGCGTTAAGCCCGGACGGGCAGCGTTTGGCGACAGGTGGCGGCGATGGGCCCAGAAGTGGGGAGCTTTCTACGGTGCGGATCTGGGACGTCGATACAGGTCGACTTCTTACCGGACCGCTGGAGGGCCAATCGGGGCAGACGACGGAGCTGGCGTTCAGCCCCGACGGGCAGCGGCTGGCTAGCGGCACCTTAGACGGCTATCTGCAGTTGTGGGATGCCAACACCGGGCGGCCCGTTGGCTCCTCCTCAGACCAACCGCACCGGAGTCCAGTGACCAGCGTGGCCTTCAGTCCGGATGGGCACCGTCTCGCAAGCGGCTCCGCGGACCATACGGTGCAATTGTGGAACGGTGACACCGGCGAGCCTGCCGGTAGCCCTCTCGTCGGTCATGCGGACAGCGTGGGGAGTGTCGCTTTCAGCCCCGGCGGACATCACCTTCTAGCGAGCAGCGGTGGCGGAACAGTGCGGTTATGGAACGCCGACACTGGCGAAGCAGTCGCGGCGGAACTGTCTGTGTATCCCGGCGGCATATTCAACGTTGGATTCACCTCCGATGGAAAGCGTCTCGTCGCGACAGGTGGTCACCAAGAGCTTTTCCACTGGCCCGTCGCGGTGACCGCAGAAATGCTGTGCGACAAGCTCACTGCCAACATGAGTCATGAACAATGGCGGGAGTGGGTCTCCCCGGACATCGGCTACATCACGTTGTGCCCCGGACTACCGGTCCCGCCCGATTAAAGACGTGCGTCCGGCCAGCACAGGAGAGCAGCGGCGGGCCCAACGTTAGATCGGGCGTGGCCGTTCGTCGTTCGGTCGCGACCAACTCGTGCGTTCGTGTTCACCGAGCGAGTTGACGGACCAGCTAAGCGCCATCGTGTGCAAACGCTCATGCACTCAAGTGCCGGCGCGCCCCACTCGATCGCGATGCACGACTCCAGCTCGTCGCCTGCCGCGATCAGCGGGACAGCCCGAGTGCGCACTTGCTAGGCGTAATCGGTCGGTTCGTCGGCGATGGTTTGTCGGTTGCCGGAGTCTGACCGTCTATTCCTTGTGCGGCTCCGTCGCGGGTTGCAATGCGACTGCAAGCGCGCCAGAGAAAAAATGCCGGGAGGCGAAGACGCCTCCCGGCCAGCGGGGTGGCTGACGGGACTCGAACCCGCGACAGCCAGGATCACAACCTGGTGCTCTACCAACTGAACTACAGCCACCATCGCCGCGCGCCCGTCAGGTGCATGCGGCGACGTCGATATTAGCCGCTAGGGCGCTCCGCAGCCGAATCGATTACCTCGGAGTTGCCGTTGGACGGTCCGACTTCGGCGGCGACCTCCGCGATTTCGCTGGTCGACGGCCCCGGCGGGGCGACGAACGCGGTGTGGCGGTAGTACTTGAGCTCGCGGATCGACTCATGGATGTCGGCCAGCGCGCGATGGGCGAGGCCCTTCTCGGGCTGGCCGAAATAGATGCGCGGATACCAGCGCCTGCACAACTCCTTGATGGAGCTGACATCGATCATCCGGTAGTGCAGGTAATCGTCGAGCTTCGGCATGTCACGGGAGATGAACCCGCGGTCGGTGGCGATCGAATTGCCTGCCAAGGGCGCGGTCTTGGCCTGCTTGACGTGGGTGCGGATGTAATCGAGCACGAGCTCCTCGGCCGCTGCCACGTCGATGGTCGACGCGCGCACCTCCTCGATCAGGCCGGAGCGGGTATGCATCTCGGTTACGACGGGGATCATCGCCGACAACGCGGCGTCGTCGGCGTGGATGACCACGTCGATGCCGTCGCCAAGAATGTTCAGCTCGGCGTCGGTGACCAGCACCGCGATCTCGATGAGCCGGTCGGTCTTGAGGTCGAGGCCTGTCATCTCACAGTCGATCCACACCAGTTCATCACGCACAGGGGCCACATTAAGCCGTCGGGCGACAACCAGCCGCCTACACCCACCCGGCCACGCCGCTGCCCAGTAATGTTCGAGCCATGACCTCTGAGTCGACAGCCACCCCCGCCCAGCAGATCGCCGCAGGTTATGCCACCCAAGGCCCGGCGCTGGAACTCGGCACTGTCGTCGTCGACGGGACCTGCGACCCGACCGCCCAGGTGTGCATTCCGCTGGCCACCGTCAACCGCCACGGTCTGGTCGCAGGCGCCACGGGTACCGGCAAGACCAAGTCGCTGCAGGTGATCGCCGAACAGCTGTCCGCGGCCGGTGTGCCCGTCGTGATGGCCGACATCAAAGGGGACCTGTCCGGCCTGTCTCGGCCCGGTGACGCCAACGAGAAGACCGAGGATCGGGCCAAGGACACCGGCGACGACTGGACGCCGACGGCGTTTCCGGTCGAGTTCCTGTCACTGGGCACCTCCGGCATCGGTGTGCCGGTGCGCGCAACAATGACCAGCTTCGGGCCGATCCTGTTGTCAAAGGTGTTGGGGCTCAATCCAACTCAGGAGTCGACGCTGGGACTGATCTTTCACTGGGCCGATCAGAAGGGCCTAGCCCTGCTCGACCTCAAGGACCTGCGAGCCGTCATCCAGTTCCTCACCGGCGACGAAGGCAAGGAAGAGCTCAAGGCGATCGGTGCCGTCTCCGCGGCGACGGCGGGTGTGATCCTGCGGGCGCTGATCAATCTGGAAGCCGAAGGTGCGGACACGTTCTTCGGCGAGCCCGAGCTGGAACCCAGCGACCTGATGCGCGTCGATGCGCAGGGCCGCGGCATCATCACGCTGCTCGAACTGGGCGATCAGGCCGCCCGCCCGGTGATGTTCTCGACCTTCCTGATGTGGGTGCTTGCCGACCTGTTCACGGCGCTGCCCGAGGTCGGCGACATCGACAAGCCCAAGCTGGTGTTCATCTTCGACGAGGCGCACCTGCTGTTCACCGACGCGTCCAAGGCGTTCCTCGAACAGGTCGAGCAGACGGTCAAGCTGATCCGGTCCAAGGGCGTCGGCGTGTTCTTCTGCACGCAGCTGCCGACCGATGTGCCCAACGACGTGCTCAGCCAGCTTGGCGCGCGCATCCAGCACGCGCTGCGCGCGTTCACTCCCGACGACCAGAAGGCGCTCACCAAAACGGTCCGCACCTACCCGAAAACCGATGTCTACGACCTGGAGAAGGCGCTGACGTCGCTCGGCATCGGCGAGGCGATCGTGACCGTGCTGTCGGAGCAGGGCGCGCCGACGCCGGTGGCGTGGACGCGAATGCGGGCGCCGCGTTCGCTGATGGGCGCGGTCGGCAGCGATGCGATCGCCGCGGCCGCGAAAGTCAGTCCGCTGCACGCGAAGTACGGCCAGACGATCGATCCACAGTCGGCCTACGAGATCCTGCAGGCGAAGGTCGCACCTCCACCCGCTGACGCTCCGTTGCCGCCGCCGGTCGAGCAGACGGGCTTGCCCAGCGCCGAGGGTGAGGTGAAGTCGCGGGACACGGCCGAGCCCGGCATGTTCGAGAAGATGATGGCCAGTCCGGCGTTCAAGAGCGCCATGCGCTCGGCGGGCACCGTCATAGGCCGCGAGATCACCCGCAGCATCTTCGGCACGGCCCGCCGCCGGCGCTGACTCTCCGCCGAGATTGCATTCCAGCAGGCTCGTACTCGCAATTCCTCTGCTGGAATGCCATTTCGGCGCGAAATAGGTTAGCCGCCGCCGAGTTTCTTGTAGACCGCACCGACGATCGGCGTCACGATGGATCGCGGGGTGTAGCCCGATGCGACCGACATCGCCTTCGACGTGACACCGGGCACGACGCGCATCTTGTTGCGCTCCAAGCCATCCAGCGACAGTTTGGCGGTGTACTCGGTGGAGATCCACAGGAAGTCCGGGATCAGCTTCTCGACGAGCGACTGCTCGGCTGCGTCGGGCAACGTCTCGCGCACCGGACCGGGTGCGAGCAGCGTGACGTGTACGCCTGCGCGCTTGAGCTCGCCGCGCAGCGACTCGCTGAACGAGTTGACGAAGGCCTTGGTGGCCGCATAGGTGGCGTTGTTGGGGATCGGCGAGTTTCCCGCCGTCGAACCGGAAATCAGAATGCCGCCCGCCTTACGCGAAACCATCCCTGGCAGTACGGCGAGCGCCAGGTCATGTACGCCAAGGACATTCAGCTGCACCTGCGCCTTCTCGCCTGCCGGGTCCAGCGAGGCGACGGGTCCGAACGTCGCGGTGCCCGCATTGGCGCATAGGATCGAGATGTTGCGCGCCGCAAGCTCGTCGCACAGCTTCGTGCGCTCGGCCGGATCGGCGAGATCGACGGGACGCACCTCCACCGTCACCCCGTACTGCTGGGTGAGCCTGCCCGCCAACTCCCGAAGCACATCCTCGCGGCGGGCCGTGATGATCAGATGGTGTCCGCGGGCGGCAAGCTCGGTGGCCAGCGCTTCGCCGATGTTCTGCGAGGCGCCGGTGACGACGGCACGGGCGTCCGCGCTGGGAGCGGGTACTGGCATGGGCCGGACTATATCGTGGGCGACCATGAGCGAACCGGGGCCGCCCGCGCCAGCCGCGGGCCGGTTGCGGGTGCTCGCGTGGGCGCTGTGGGACTGCGGATCCACCGGTGTCGGCGCCATCGTCGTGACCTTCGTGTTCTCGGTCTACCTGACCCGTTCGGTCGGTGACGACCCGTCCGGTGACACCAGCCCGGCGAGCGGGCTCGGCTGGGCGCTGTTCTTCTCCGGCGTCACGGTCGCATTGCTCGCCCCCGTCACCGGCGTCTGGGTTGACGCAGCGCACCGACGGCGGCAGACGCTCGCTGTTCTCACCACGATGGTGGTGCTGTTGACATCGGCGATGAGCCTGATCCGCGACGATCCGAGCTATCTGCTGGCGGGCCTGCTGCTGCTTGGGTTCACCGCGGCGTGCAACGACCTGGCCAGCGTCCCGTACAACGCGATGCTGCGACAGCTCACGACACCGGACACGTATGGACGGGTATCCGGATTCGGTTGGGCCGCAGGCTATATCGGCAGCACGGTGTTGCTCCTTGTGGTCTACGCGGGATTCATCGAGGGCGACGGACCGACGGTCGGGCTGCTGGACATTCCGACCGCCGGCGGCCAGAACGTTCGCGCGGCCATGCTGGTCACCGCCGCCTGGATGGCCGCGTTCGCGCTGCCGGTGCTCCTCGCACCGCCGCCGCCCGCGGATCTCGAGCCGCCGGTGCGGACGTCGACCGGTGTGCTCGGCGCGTACCGCAAGCTGTGGTCGGATCTGGTCGGCGAGTGGAAGAGGGACCGACATGTCGTCTACTACCTACTCGCGAGCGCGGTGTTCCGGGACGGATTGGCCGGCATGTTCACGTTCGGCGCGGTCCTTGGCGTCATCGTCTACGGCGTCTCCGCGGCCGATGTGCTGCTGTTCGGCATCACCGCCAACGTGGTGGCCGCGGCAGGGGCAGTGCTCGGCGGGCTGCTCGACGACCGCGTCGGCTCGAAGGCCGTCATCCTGGGCTCGCTTGCCGCGATGATCGTGGTGGGCCTGACCCTGATGGCGTTGTCCGGCGTCGTGGCGTTCTGGGCGTGTGGGCTCCTGCTGTGCCTGTTCATCGGGCCGACACAGGCTTCGGCGCGCACGCTGCTGCTGCGGATGACCGTCCATGGCAAGGAGGGCGTGGCTTTCGGGCTATACACCATGACGGGCCGCGCCGTGGCGCCCCTCGCGCCATTCATGTTCTCGACGTTCGTCGCCGTCTTCGGGGCGGACCGTGCGGGCATCGGGGGCGTACTGCTGGTGCTGTCAGCCGGTTTCACCGCGATGCTTGCCGTCCGGGTGCCCCGGCGGGCGGCGGTGGTCTAACGGTTCGCTGTGCAGATCGTCAACCCTGCGCCGGTGCGCTGCTGCACCTGCACACCGTTGACGGTGATCGAGCAGCTCACTTCGCGGCCGACGTTGATGATGCTGACGCTCGCCGAGTCCTCTGCCGGCTGGGCCAGCTCGACCTCCTTGCTCCAGGGCAGCATCACGTTGAACTCGGTCTGCAACACACCACCGGTGTCGACGTAGGTGATGTTGATGGCCCGGCCATCGCCGGACACGTTGTACATCACGGTTTCGGTGGCGCCCGGCGTAGCGGGCCCGGTCGGGCCGGTCGTAGACGGCGCGCTCGGCAGTGTCGGGAGGGGGAAGACGGGGATGGTCGTACGCGGCGTCGTCGTCGGCGTCGGCTCGGTGGAGGTGGGCTCGGACAGCGACGGCAGCGGCGCGACGACGGTGTCCTGCTTCGAGCTGTTCACGATCACCAGCGCAATGACGAGGCCGATGACGGTGAGCACGGCGATCGCTGCGACGATCCACAGCCAGCGCGGCGACTTCGGGCCCTCCGGTGGGGGCGGCTGCGGCGGTTCACCTGGCGGGTATTGAGGGCCATATTGCCCGGTCGCGTAGGGGTCGTAGCCGTACGGGGAGTAGGCGGGCAGCCGCTCGGTGGGCGCCGGCGCCGGTGGTGCCTGGTAGGTGGGGCCGGAGGGCGCTTGGCTGGCATACGCCGGATCGCTGTATCCGGGATAGCTGTCACCGAAGGGTTCGGGCCCGTCGCGGCGTGGTGAATCGGTCATACCCACCTCATGGCTGCAGGGTACCTGTGCAGCCGCTCAGGCGATCGCGCACCGCCCTTCACCTCGGCCTACCCGGTCTGGTCCCATCCGGGGACCGCTGACCATGCAGAATCGATCAGGTGGGAGCGCAGGTCCGTCGGGTCTACGGCGCATCGATGTCGCCGGACGCGACCGCGTTCGCCCATCTTGTCGACGACGGCGGCTTCCCACGTGCCGTGCAGCGTTTCCTGCGCGGCTGGCGGGCTAGTTCCTCACGCGACGTCGAACTGCCGATCGAGGGCGCCGTCACCCGCGTCCTTCATTCCGCCGACGGCCACTGGCTGGCATGCGAGCTCGCGCCAGACGGCGCCACCCGCAGCCAGATCTGGGTCGTGACAACCGATCCCGATGACCGCGACGCGCGTCGCATCGACAATTGGCCTGCGCAGGAAGGCACCGCGGAACTGATCGCATGGGACGGCAACCATGTGGCGGCGATTCTCACCGGTGACGACGGGGTCGGCAGCTCGTGTCTGATCGATCCGTCCGACGGCGCCGCGGTGGTGCTGGACCGCCGCTCGGGCGGCCGGCTGGTCGACGCGTGGGCGGGGGCGTCGCTGGTGCGGGTCGGGCCGCGCGGCTACCGCGATCTGATCATGCTCCGGGGCTTGACTGAAATCGCGCCGCTGCCATACGACCCAGGCTCCACCACCGATGCGGGGATCATCCTCGACGACCACAGCCCACGCCGCCTGCGCGCGGGGCTGGAGGGAGAGCTCACCGAGCTGTATCAGCCCGCGAAGGTCTACGGGGTCAACAGCCCGGAAGGGTACGTCCGCGCGCTGATCCGCAGCGAGAACGGCACCGACTACGCGCGGCTGTTGGAGGTCATCACCACCCCCGACGGGGTGTCGTATCAGGTGGTTGCCGAGCGGCCCGGCCATGAACTCGACGAGTTCACCGTCAGCGACGACCTCTCTACCGTGGCGATGTTGTGGAACATCAACGGCGCCAGTGAATTACAGATCCTGGAATACGCCGACAACACGCTGCACGATCCAATTCCGTTGCCCGGCATGGTGGCCAGCGAGTTGAGCATCAGCGCGGGCGGCTCGATGCTCGCGATGACGGTGGAAGGTCCGTCGATGCCGCCGACGGTCGAGCTGGTCGATCCCCGCACCCGGGAGTGGGAATCCGTCGACCGCGAACCCAGTCTCGGGCCCGTCACCGCGGACCCCACCCTCGAGACCATCACCGCCCGCGACGGGCTGCAGTTCACCGGCTGGTTGTTCCGCCCGCCTCCTGGCGTCCAACCGATCGGCGCCATGATCTTCCTGCACGGCGGGCCCGAAGGACAAGGTCGCCCCGGCTACAACGAGTTCTTCCCGCCGCTGCTGGAAGCCGGCATCGCCGTGTTCCTTCCCAATGTCCGGGGTTCCGGGGGATTCGGCCGCACCTTTATGCACGCCGACGACAGGGAGCGGCGATTCGCGGCGATCGACGACGTCGCCGACGCGGCATGCTATCTGGTCGGGAACGGCCTCGCGCCGAAGGACTGCATCGCGTGCTGCGGTTGGTCGTACGGCGGATATCTGACGCAGACCGCGCTCGCCTTTCATCCGCAGCTTTTCGCCGCCGGAATCAGCATCTGCGGGATGAGCGATTTGAACACGTGGTACCGCACCACCGAACCGTGGATCGCCGCGGCGGCTCACCCGAAGTACGGCCACCCCGTCAGCGACAGGGAACTGCTCGACCGTCTGTCGCCGCTGCTGCGCGCGCACGCGGTGACCGCACCGCTGCTGCTGGTTCACGGCCTCAACGACACCAACGTCCCGCCGTCCGAATCGCAGCAAATGTACGACGCATTGCGTGGACTCGGGCGCAATGTCGAACTTCTGGTCTTCGACGACGACGGGCACGAGATCGTCAAGCGGGAGAACCGGACTGTGCTGGTCAGAGCCATGAGCGACTGGCTCGTCGCGGCCTTCGCCGCCGCACCCATTTCGTGATCATTCCGTAGCTGCCGGAAGGTTTGGACAAATTGTCCGCCGGGTAAACCGCTGCTGCGCGCCAGTTTCTGGCGCAGTACACGGATGGAGGCGCAGCATGCGAGGTGGTGGAATTCTCGGCGTCATTGTGCTCGTCTGGTTGCTGATCGGAGTGGTCGCCGCATACCAGCGCGATTACTTCAAGAACTCTGAAACCAATTGTGCGACAGCGGGGTCCATCGCTCTCACGGTGGTCGCCGGTCCCTTGAACTACGCAGGCGTCAACCCGAAGGTAACCAACTGCAATCTGCCGAAGCCTAGCCAGTAATGAACTGGCAGTGAACAATTCGAAGAAATGGAGTGACACATGATTGTCTTGGGAGCAATTCTGCTTGTCCTTGGGCTGATTTTCGGCCTCTCGATCCTGACCTATATCGGCGTGGTGCTGATCGTCATCGGCGCGGTGTTCTGGATTCTCGGATCCGTTGGACGGCCCGTCGGCGGCAGGAGAGTTTGGTACTAACGCCCGGCAGAACCGGCCGAGGTCAGCGCTGCGACCGTCATTGCCCTCAGTACGGCGCGCGAGCTGGCCTCGGCCGTTTTTGCGGCACCGGGTTTGACGCTGTGTGGCGTCGAATTCAGCAATCCGAATGTCGCATGCGCCATCAGCCGGGCATCGGCTTCACCGAGCCTGTCGTCCAACTGCCTCAGCACATCGACCCAGATCTCGACGTACTGCCGCTGCGCCTTACGCACCTGCCGTTTGGCGGTCGGTGGAAGATGACCGAGGTCCCGGTCCTGGATGCGGATCAGATCTGATTCGCCGAGCGCGAAGTCCAAGTGGAAGTCGATGAGCCAGTCCAGTGCGTCCGCAGGGTCGGTGGCCCTTTCGACGACGGCAGTGGCGCCGGCCAGCAGCCGGGTGCTGATCCCGACCAGCAACTCGACCAGCAGTGCCTCCTTGTTTGGGAAGTGCCGGTAGATCGCGGGCCCGCTGACACCCGCTGCGGCGCCGATGTCCTCCAGCCGCACCGCGAGATAGCCCCGCTCGGCGACAAGGCGTTCGGCCGCGGCGATCAACTGGGTGCGACGATCCGATTTGGCCCGACTGCGGCGGGTGGTGGCAGGTGTCGACACAGACAAAGGGGCCATTTGTTCCTCCCGCTCGCTGGTAGACAACTCGGTTAATCGTGACTAACATACTACGAGTTAGTCGTCATTAACTCAAACGAACGGGTTCCTGAATGAGGACTTCGCAGGGTACCTACCGCGACGAGCACCTCGCGCTGGTCGATCAGCTGCGCACAAAGCTGGCGGCCGCGGCATTGGGCGGTCCGGAACGCGCCCGCGAGCGGCACGTGAGTCGCGGCAAGCTGCTACCGCGCGACCGGGTGGACGGTCTGCTCGACCCCGGCAGCCCATTCCTCGAGGTGGCGCCGCTGGCCGCCGACGGCATGTACGACGACGAATGCCCCGGCGCCGGCATGATCGCGGGCGTCGGCCGGGTCTCCGGTCGCGAATGCATGATCGTCGCCAACGACGCGACGGTGAAGGGCGGCACGTACTACCCGATCACCGTCAAGAAGCACCTGCGCGCACAGGAGATCGCCGGCCAGAACCGGCTGCCGTGCATCTACCTGGTCGACTCCGGGGGAGCGTTCCTGCCGCGCCAGGATGAGGTGTTCCCCGACCGAGAGCACTTCGGCCGCATCTTCTACAACCAGGCCAACCTGTCCGCAGAAGGCATCCCGCAGATCGCCGCCGTGCTCGGGTCGTGCACCGCGGGCGGTGCATACGTGCCCGCGATGAGCGACGAGGCGGTGATCGTCCGCGACCAGGGCACCATCTTCCTCGGCGGTCCGCCGCTGGTGAAGGCCGCGACGGGCGAGGTGGTCACGGCCGAGGAGCTCGGCGGCGGCGACCTGCACTCCAAGACCTCCGGTGTCACAGACCATTTGGCGCACGACGACCGCGACGCGCTGCGGATCGTCCGCCGCATCGTCGCCACGCTCGGGCCGCGCTCGGAGCTGCCGTGGAAGGTCACGCCGACGGTCGATCCGCTCGCCGACCAGACCGAGCTCTATGACGTCGTACCCGTCGATCCCCGGGTGCCCTACGACGTGCACGAGGTCATCGACAGGATCGTCGACGGAGGCGAGTTCGCCGAATTCAAGGCCGAGTACGGCAGCACTCTGGTCACCGGTTTCGCGCGCATCCACGGCCACCCCGTCGGCATCATCGCCAACAACGGGGTGCTGTTCAGCGAATCCGCCTTGAAGGGCGCGCATTTCATCGAGTTGTGTGACAAGCGCACGACCCCGCTGCTCTTCCTGCAGAACATCTCGGGCTTCATGGTGGGCCGCGACTACGAGGCGGGCGGCATCGCCAAGCACGGCGCCAAGATGGTCACCGCGGTCGCCTGCGCGCGGGTGCCGAAGCTGACCGTCGTCATCGGCGGCTCCTACGGCGCAGGCAACTATTCGATGTGTGGACGCGCGTACTCGCCGCGGTTCCTGTGGATGTGGCCGAACGCGCGGATCTCGGTGATGGGTGGCGAGCAGGCCGCTTCGGTGCTGGCGACGGTGCGCGGCGAGATGACCGCCGAAGAGGAGGAGAAGTTCAAGGCGCCCATCCGTCAGCAGTACGAAGATCAAGGTAACCCCTACTACTCGACGGCCAGGTTGTGGGACGACGGCGTCATCGACCCGGCCGACACCAGAACCGTGCTGGGGCTGGCGCTTTCGATCGTCGGGCAGGCGCCGCTCGAGTCGGTTTCCTACGGCGTGTTCCGGATGTGACGCTCATGTCTTCGAAGACCTTCGACACCGTTCTAGTGGCCAACCGCGGTGAGATCGCGGTCCGGGTGATCCGCACGCTCCGCGAGTTGGGTATCCGTTCTGTCGCGGTGTTCAGCGACGCCGACGCCGGTGCCCGCCACGTGGCCGAGGCGGACGTCGCGGTCGGCATCGGACCCGCCCCGGCGCGCCAGAGCTATCTCAACATCGACGCCGTCGTCGCAGCCGCGAAGCGCACCGGTGCCCAGGCCGTCCATCCCGGCTACGGATTCCTCTCGGAGAACGCACAATTCGCGGCTGCACTGCAGGACGCGGGCATCGTGTTCATCGGGCCGCCAGCCGCCGCGATCCAGACGATGGGCGACAAGATCGCCGCGAAGGCCGCGGTCTCCGCGTTCGGCGTCCCCGTCGTACCCGGCGTCTCCCGGCCTGGCCTCACCGACGCCGACCTGATCGCCGGCGCCGACGAGGTCGGCTATCCGGTGTTGGTGAAGCCGTCGGCAGGCGGTGGCGGCAAGGGCATGCGAGTGGTGCACCAGCCTGCAGAGCTACCTGCGGCGCTGGCCAGTGCGCGCCGTGAGGCGGCGTCGGCGTTCGGTGACGACACGCTGTTCCTCGAGCGATTCGTGTTGAACCCCAGGCACATCGAGGTGCAGGTGCTGGCCGACGGGTACGGCAACGTCGTGCACCTCGGCGAGCGTGAATGCAGCCTGCAGCGCCGCCACCAGAAGGTCATCGAGGAAGCGCCGTCACCGCTGCTCGACCCCGCGACCCGGGCGCGCATCGGCGCGGCCGCCTGCGATACCGCCCGCAGCGTCGACTACACCGGTGCGGGCACCGTCGAATTCATCGTCTCCGCGGACCGGCCCGACGAGTTTTTCTTCATGGAGATGAACACCCGCCTGCAGGTCGAGCATCCCGTCACCGAGATGGTCACCGGTATCGACCTCGTCGAGCAGCAGGTCCGAATTGCGGCGGGCGAGAAGCTGCCGATCGGGCAGGACGACATCACCATGCAGGGCCACGCCATCGAGGCCCGTGTGTACGCGGAGGATCCCGCACGCGGCTTCCTGCCCACCGGCGGCGAAGTGATCGACCTCGCCGAGCCCGACGGGTTGAGTGTCCGGGTGGATTCCGGGCTTGCGCCCGGCATGGTCATCGGCAGCGAGTACGACCCGATGCTGGCCAAGGTCATCGCGCACGGCGACGATCGGGCGGCCGCGCTGCGGGCGCTCGACCGCGCGTTGGCTGACACCGCGGTGCTGGGCGTCACCACCAATATCGAGTTCCTGCGGTTCCTGCTCGCCGATCCCGACGTCGTCGCAGGCCGCCTGGACACCGGGCTGCTGGACCGCCGCACTCCTGACTACGTTCCGGCGCAGCACGGCGACGAGGAGCTGATCGCCGCGGCCGCCTACAAGTGGCTGCGCGGGTGGCCGGCACCGCTCGGCGACCTGTGGGACGTGCCGTCGGGCTGGCGAATGGGGGAGCGGGCGCCGACGACGTTCCGGCTGCGTGCCGGAGAGCGCACCGACCACGTGTACCTGATCGGCGCACCGAGCGCTGCCACGGCGCGAGCCGAGGACGGCGAAACTCATTCGCTGACAGCATCTCTCGACGGCGATCGGCTCGCCGTCACCCTGGATGGGCTTCGCACCGAGTACCTCGTGGCCGCCACCAACCACGAGATCTGGCTGTCTGGGGGCGGCCGCACCGCGATGGTCGAGGAGGTTCGTGAGGCGCCGGTGCGGCCCGACGACGAACACAGTGGGGACGCGGAGCTGACTAGCCCGATGCCCGGTTCTGTGGTGGCAGTTGGTGTGCAGGACGGCCAGAGCGTGCAGGCCGGCGCGGTCGTCGTCACGGTCGAAGCCATGAAGATGGAGCACGCACTCGCCGCGCCGGTCGACGGCGTAGTCGAATTACTCGTCGCCCCAGGCGATCAGGTCAAGGTGGGCCAGCCGCTGGCCAGGATCACCGCCAGCCAAGCCGGCGGTTCAGTAGATGCAAGTACGAAGGAAGACGAAACATGAGCGATTTTCTGGCGACCGGAATGCTGCCGGATCACTACGAGCAGCTCGCGAAGACGGTGCGCGACTTCGCCCAGAGTGTGGTTGCGCCCGTCTCGGCCAAACACGACGAGGAGCATTCGTTCCCCTACGAGGTGGTGTCGGGGATGGCCGACATGGGGTTGTTCGGCCTGCCGTTCCCCGAGGAGTACGGCGGCATGGGCGGCGACTACTTCGCGCTGTGCCTGGCACTGGAGGAACTCGGCAAGGTCGACCAGAGCGTCGCGATCACGCTGGAGGCGGGGGTGTCGCTGGGCGCCATGCCGGTGTACCGCTTCGGCAACGAGGAGCAGAAGCAGGAGTGGTTGCCGCT
Organism: uncultured Actinomycetota bacterium; assembly: GCA_963698965.1. Taxonomy (GTDB): domain Bacteria; phylum Actinomycetota; class Actinomycetes; order Mycobacteriales; family Mycobacteriaceae; genus Mycobacterium. The sequence continues at coordinate 105,503 of CAVOSY010000008.1, read as the reverse complement.
GTTGGCAAGTGGCAAGGCGCTCGGTGCGTTCGGGCTGACCGAGGCGGGCGGCGGCACCGACGCGGGCGCCACCAAGACCACGGCCAAGCTCGACGACGGGCACTGGGTCATCAACGGCTCCAAGCAGTTCATCACCAACTCGGGCACCGACATCACCAGGCTCGTCACCGTCACTGCCATCACTGGCGAAGCCGGTGGCAAGAAAGAGATCTCGTCGATCCTGGTGCCGGTGCCCACCGAGGGTTTCACCGCTGAGCCCGCATACAACAAGGTCGGCTGGAATGCCTCGGACACCCACCCGTTGTCCTTCGACGACGTCCGGGTGCCTGCGGAAAACCTACTCGGCGAGCGCGGCCGCGGCTACGCGAACTTCCTGCGCATCCTCGATGAGGGGCGGATCGCCATCGCCGCGCTGTCGGTGGGCGCCGCCCAGGGTTGCGTCGACGAGTGCGTGAAGTACGCAAAACAGCGCGAGGCGTTCGGCGCGGCCATCGGCACCTATCAGGCTGTCGCTTTCAAGATCGCGCGCATGGAGGCCCGCGCCCACGCCGCCCGCACCGCCTACTACGACGCGGCCGCACTCATGTTGGCGGGCAAGCCGTTCAAGAAGGCCGCCGCGATCGCCAAGCTCGTCGCCAGCGAGGCCGCGATGGACAACGCCCGAGACGCCACCCAGGTGTTCGGCGGCTACGGCTTCATGAACGAGTACGCGGTCGCGCGTCACTACCGTGACAGCAAGATCCTCGAGATCGGCGAAGGGACAACGGAAGTGCAGCTGATGCTGATCGCCCGGGAGGCTGGCCTGTGACCGACAGGCGAATCGTCGTCCAGCGCGGGCTGTGGTTCGAGGAGTTCGAGACCGGCGTGCTCTATCAACACCGACCGGGCCGCACCATCACCGAGGCCGACAACGTGTTGTTCACCACGCTCACGATGAACACCCAGGCGCTGCATCTCGATGCTGCGTTCTCCGACGCGTTGCCACCCTTCAACCAGCGGCTGGTGAACTCGATGTTCACGCTGTCGACGCTGGTCGGCTTGTCGGTGACACAGCTGACTCAGGGCACGATCGTGGGCAACCTCGGCTTCGGTGAGGTCGCGTTCCCCAAGCCGCTCTTCCACGGCGATACGCTGTACGCCGAGACAGAGGTGACCGACAAGCGCGAGTCCAAGAGTCGCCCCGGCGAGGGCATCGTGACGTTCGCGCACACCGGCCGCAACCAGCACGGTGCCGTCGTGGCGACCGCATCGCGAAAGACGATGGTGCGCAAGCGTCCTGGCGGGGAGAAGTAGTGGTGGTGACGCAGACCGGCCCGGCATGGTTGTTCTGCCCCGCCGACCGCCCGGAGCGGTTCGAAAAGGCAGCCGCGGCGGCCGACGTGGTGATCCTCGATCTGGAAGACGGTGTTGCGGCCAAGGACCGGGACGCCGCCCGCAGGGCGCTGATCGAGACGCCGCTCGACCCTGACCGCACCGTCGTGCGCGTCAACCCGAGCGCGACGCCCGACCATCAACTCGACCTCGAAGCGCTCAAGCACACCTCCTACACGACCGTGATGCTGGCGAAAACCGAAGACCCGCAGCAGGTTCGTGACCTCGCGCCACTGGACGTCGTGGTGCTGATTGAGACACCGTTGGGTGCGCTGGTGGTGAGCGAGTTGGCGCGGATGGACAACGCGTTCGCGTTGATGTGGGGTGCCGAGGATCTGTTCGCCGTTCTGGGCGGCACCGCCAACCGGTATCCGGACGGTTCCTACCGCGAGGTGGCGCGGCACGTGCGATCGCAGACGCTGCTCGCCGCGAAGGCCTATGGACGGTTGGCGCTGGATTCGGTTTACCTCGACATCAAGGACCTCGATGGCCTCGGCAAGGAAGTCGACGACGCGGTCGCCGTCGGCTTCGACGCCAAGGTCGCGATCCACCCGTCGCAGATCCCGGTCATCCGCGCCGGCTACGCCCCCACGGAAGACCAGGTCGAATGGGCGCGCGCCGTCCTCACGCGCGCAGCCACCGAGAGGGGCGTGTTCCAACACGAGGGCTTGATGGTCGATGCCCCGGTGCTTCGGCGCGCGGAACGGATCGTCGCGCTCGCGCCCTAGGACGGTGGCTAGCGCCGCTGAATTGCGTATGTCGGCTGGTCACTGGCCGACACGTCCGCTCGGTCGCACACGATGAATGGGCGAGTTCACCAGTCGCGCGCATAATGGGAAATGCCCCAGTGCAGCGACGACCAGAGCGCATCGTCTGCTTAGCTCCACACCCCGGTAGCTAGCAGACAGCCCTTCACCAGGGGTTTTGCTCTGACCGCCGCCACGCTGAGCACCTCACGGTCTAACGGCGAAACATGCCGCGACTGGGACCTGAAGGAGGCGTTATGGCCGAGGTATCTGCTGGCGTTGATCTTGCGCCGGTCCGGCTGGTGGACCCCGATGGGTCACCGACAGCCGAGGACCGCTACAGCCGCGATCTGCCACCCGAAACGCTGAGCTGGCTCTACGACCTGATGGTCGTCACGCGCGACATCGACGGCGAGTTCGTCAACCTGCAACGCCAGGGCGAACTCGCGCTGTTCGCGTCGTGCCGCGGCCAGGAGGCCGCGCAGATCGGGGCGGCGGCGTGCTTGCGCAAGACCGACTGGTTGTTCCCCCAGTACCGCGAGATCGGCGCGTTCCTGCTGCGCGGCATCACGCCGGCGCAGATGGGTGCGGTCTGGCGCGGCAAGTGGCACGGCGGCCTCGGGTTCACCGAGAAGTGCGTCGCCCCGATCGCGATCCCGATCGGCACCCACGGATTGCACGCAGTGGGCGCGGCGATGGGCGCGCAGCGGCTGGGCGAGGACTCGGTGACACTGGCATATCTCGGTGACGGCGCAACGAGCGAGGGCGACGCGCACGAAGCACTCAACTTCGCGGCGGTGTACAAGGCACCGTGTGTGTTCTTCATCCAGAACAACCAGTGGGCCATCTCCGTCCCGGTCAGCCACCAGATGGCGGGGCCGTCGATCGCGCACCGCGCGGTCGGCTATGGGATGCCAGGTATCCGCGTCGACGGCAACGACGTGTTGGCCTGTTACGCGGTGACGGCCGAGGCCGCCGAGCGGGCGCGCGAGGGCGGCGGGCCGACGCTGATCGAAGCCGTCACCTACCGGATGGGTCCACACACCACATCGGACGACCCGACCAGATACCGGTCCGACGAGGAAGTCGCTCACTGGGCCGCCTTGGATCCAATTCAGCGGTACCGCACCTACCTTCAGTCGATCGAGGTGTGGACGGAACGGCTCGAAGAACGGGTCGCGGCCAGATCGAAACGACTACGCAGCGAGTTGCGTGAGGCGGTGGTCGGCGCTCCCGATTTCGACGTCACCGAGATGTTCGACACCGTCTATCACGACATCACCCCGGATTTGGCGCACCAGCGCGACGAGTTGCTGGCTGAGTTGGCGAAGGAGGCATGACATGACACAGATCATCGAACGGCCCCCGATGTACGGCGACGATGTACCCGAGCCGCGGGGGCCGATGCTGACCGCGCTGCCGCGGGCGGCGACGCTGACGATGGCGCAGGCGATCAACCGTGGCCTGCACGACGCGATGGCGGCCGACGAGCGGGTGCTGGTGTTCGGGGAAGACGTCGCCACGCTCGGCGGCGTGTTCCGGGTGACCGAGGGTCTGGCCGAAACATTCGGCGAGCAACGGTGTTTCGACACCCCGCTGGCGGAGTCAGGCATCATCGGCATCGCGATCGGAATGGCGATCCGTGGTTTCCTGCCGGTCCCTGAGATCCAGTTCGACGGCTTCGCAGCGCCTGCGTTCGATCAGATTGTCAGCCACTTGGCCAAGTACCGCATGCGCACCCGCGGTGACATCGACATGCCGGTGACCGTCCGCATTCCGTCGTTCGGCGGAATCGGTGCGGTGGAACATCACTCCGAGTCCACCGAAAGCTACTGGCTGCACACGGCAGGCCTGAAAGTCGTCGTGCCGTCGACGCCATCGGATGCCTACTGGCTGCTGCGGCAGGCGATCGTCAGTCGGGACCCGGTGATCTATCTGGAGCCCAAGCGGCGGTACTGGACCCGCGAAGCCGTCGACACCTACGCACCCGCACTGCCGATCGGACGCGCCGCGGTCCGTCGTGTCGGCGCCGACGTCACCGTTGTGACGTACGGGTCGCTCGTCGCGACGGCGCTGAGCGCGGCAGACCTTGCCGAGCAGCGCGACTGGAGCCTCGAGGTCGTGGACCTGCGGTCGCTGAACCCGCTCGACTTCGACACCGTCGCGGATTCGGTTCGCAAGACCGGCCGCGCGGTCGTGATGCACGAAGGCCCGCGCACGCTGGGCTTCGGTGCCGAGTTGGCGGCGCGCATCCAGGAGGAGCTGTTCTACGAACTGGAGGCGCCGGTGTTGCGCGCCACCGGATTTGACACGCCGTATCCACCCGCGCGGCTGGAGAAGCTGTGGCTACCGGGCCCGGACCGGCTGTTGGACTGCGTCGAGCGGGCGATGGAGCGGCCGTGAGTGCGGTGAAGGAGTTCCTCGTCCCGGACCTGGGCGAAGGTCTCGAGGACGCGACCATCACCGGCTGGAGCGTCGCAGTCGGTGACGATGTCGAGCTGAACCAGACCTTGTGCACCGTCGAGACCAACAAGGCCGAGGTCGAGATTCCCAGTCCGTATGCGGGCCGGATCGTGGAACTCGGCGGTGCCGAGGGCGACACGCTGCCCGTCGGCTCTGTTCTGGTGCGCATTTCGACGTCGGTGGCCGAGACCGCCGGTGCAGCAGAGGAACCCGTGGCGCCGCCGCCGAGCGCCAACGGCAGTGCGCGCAAGCCGGTTCTGGTCGGCTACGGGGCCGACGAGGACATGGACACCAGCAGGCGTGGATCGGTCGGTGAACGCCCACGCGCGAAGCCGCCGGTACGCAAGCTGGCCGTCGAGCTGAACGTCGACCTGTCCCGGCTGACGGGGTCCGGCCCCGACGGTGTGATCACTCGCGAGGATGTCCTTGCCGCAGCGGGAAAGTCGGCAGCGACGCCGGAGATGGTGGCGGTGCGCGGTGTGCGGGCGGAGATGGCTCACCGAATGACGTTGTCGCGCAGGCAGATACCTGATGCGCACGCCGGTGTGCAGGTCGACTGCTCCGGCTTGCTGCGGCTGCGCGACCGGATGCGTGAGGTCGCCGGTGACGAGTCGCCGATCACGCCATTCGTGCTGACGCTGCGACTCCTGACGATCGCACTGCGGCACCACCCGAATCTGAATTCGACGTGGGTGGACACCACCGACGGGCCGCAGATCCATTTGCACTCCGCCGTGCATCTTGGATTCGGCGTGGCGGCGCCGCGAGGGCTGCTGGTGCCTGTCGTCGACGACGCGCACGAAAAGACCACGCGGGAATTGGCCGCTGTCGTCGCGAGGCTCATCCGCGACGCACGGGCCGGCACCCTCAAACCGTCGGAACTTCAAGGCTCCACCTTCACGGTGTCCAACTTCGGCGCGCTCGGCTTGGACGAGGGCGTTCCGGTGATCAACTACCCGGAGGCGGCCATCCTCGGGATGGGGTCGCTGAAGCCGCGCCCGGTCGTCGTCGACGGCGAAGTGGTCGTGCGCCCGACGATGTCGCTGACGTGCGCGTTCGACCATCGCATCGTCGACGGCGCTCAGGTCGCTGCGTTCCTGACCGAACTGCGCGGCCTCATCGAGGTTCCAGAGCTGGCGCTGCTTGACCTCTGACTAGCAGGGGGCGCCAGGAGGCGTGTAGTACGGCACACCCTCTTCCGTGTAGCACGGTATTTCGCCCGCTACGTACGGGTCGTGTTGCGACGCGATGGCGACAGCCGCAGCGTCACCGGCGATGTCGGTGCAGCCACCAACCGAGAAATGGCGTCCGCCCCCGCTGGCGCACACGTCGGCGCTCGCTGCCGGTGCTACTGCCACCGGCACCGCCGCAATCGCCCCCGCGGCAATTAGCACTGCTGCCAGCTTCTTCATCTCGTACTCCTTTGCTGACCCGGCCCGTGTGCAGCCTATGCCGCCAACTGATTTGCGCAGCCCGAATCCGGCGATCTGGTAAATAGCTGACAGGCTCGCGGTTGCGTTCGCCGGACTACGGGTCCTCTGTGCGTGCCCGCTCGAGCTCGGCGATCTCGGTCAGCGACCGCTCGGCGATGAATTCACCCGTCGCCCCGAGTTGTTCGGAGATGGCGCGTGACGTCGCCAGCATCTCCGTCAGCACGAGGGGCAGCCGGTCCGGTGCCAGCCGGCCGCGCGGCGCTGAGATGTGCACCGCTGCATTGACCGTGCCTGTGGCGTCGAAGATCGGCGTCGCCAGCCCCGTGATTCCCTCCACGCTCTCACCGTCGGTAACGCTGTACCCGCGTTCCCTGATGGCCCCGAGTTCGCGTGTCAGTGCATCTCGGTTGGTCAGGGTGAACCGCGTGAACTGTTCGAGGGTCGCCGCTGACAACACGCGGGCTTGCAAGTCAGGGTTGAACGCGGAGAACAGCTTTCCGATGCTGCTGCCGTGCAGCGGTCTGGCGCCCCCGAGCTTCATGACCACCGAAAGGTTCTGGCCGGCTTCGCAGCGATCCGCATATGTCACCGTGTTGCCGGTTCGCAAGGCGAGGTAGGTGTTCTCGTTTACCGACTCGCACAGTTCGAGCAGGAACGGGCGGCTGACCGCGCGCAGGTCCACGCTGTCGACGATCGACAGCGCCAGCACGAGTGATCGAGGCCCGAGGACGTAGGTCTTCTGGCCGGACGCGCGCACCGCGTCCAGTTCCGTGAGCGCGGTGACCAAGTCGTGTGCGCTGCTCATCGGAATGCCCAGGTCCTCGCACATCGGCTTGAGCGCGCTGCCCTCCTGATGGTGTGCGAGGTATTCGACGATCTTCAGCGCTCGGTCGAGACGGGCGGGGTTCATGTGACTGATGATGCCACGAGATCACGAAGTCGGATTCGCATTTTGACGCACAACTCTTGACGGCTGACTGCAGTCACGTCTACAGTTTCGCAATTACGAAGTTCACATCGCATCTGCGAAGTACGTAGGAGAAGCCGTTGTCAGCTCACCTCATCTCGATCCTCGTTCTGGTCGGCGTCTTCTTTCTGGGCACCGTGCGGTCCGTCAACCTCGGTGTCCTCGCCCTCGTCGGCGCCTTCGCCGTCGGCTCCTGGGTCTTCGGTGCCAAGACATCGGAGGTCTTGGCCGGCTTTCCCGCGGATCTGTTCGTGATCCTGGTCGGGGTCACCTACCTGTTCGCCATCGCCAAGCGGAACGGCACGGTCGACTGGCTCGTCGGTGGTTCGGTCCGCGCGGTCCGGGGTCGGGTGGCGGCGCTGCCGTGGGTGATGTTCGTGCTGAGCGGGGTCCTTGTCGCGCTCGGTGCGTTGAGCCCTGCGGCCGTGGCGATCATCGCACCCATCGGGATGGCCTTCGCCGCACGGTATCGGATCAACCCGATGCTGATGGGGCTGATGGTGATTCACGGCTCGGCGGCGGGAAACTTCTCGCCGCTCGGGGTGCTCGGGGTGATCACCAACGGCATCGTCGACCGCAGTGACCTGCCGGCCAGTCCGATCGGCATCTTCGTGGCCAACCTGATCTTCAACGTCGCGCTCGGGGTGGTCATCTACATCGCCTTCGGCGGACTGCGGCTGCTGAGATCGGGTGCGCGCTGCACGGACCACACCGAGACCGATCCCGACGACGTCCCGGCCGAGGGTGGCGGCGGCGCGGCTGTCGCCGTCAAATCGCGGGCCGCAGTAGTGCCGCGCGCAGAACGACGCGAACGCGTCGCAACCGCGGTGGGTTTGGCGGTGTTGGCGATCGGTGCCCTCGTCTTCGACCTGGACATCGGCTTGACAGCGATGACCGTCGTGGGCGTGCTGGCGGTGATGTCGCCACAGACGGCCAAGGCCGCCGTCGCCGACATCAGTTGGGGAGTGGTCCTGCTGATCTGCGGGATCGTGACGTACGTCGGCTTCCTGGAATCAGTCGGGACGGTGGACTACATCGGCCACGCGATTGCCTCGGTGTCCTCGCCGGTGCTGGCCGCTCTGGTCCTGCTGTTCGTCGGCGCGGTGGTGTCGGCATTCGCGTCGACGACCGGCATCCTCGGCGCGCTGATCCCGCTCGCGGTGCCGCTGCTGGCGGCCGGGGAACTCGGGGCCGTCGCCCTGGTCGCGGCACTGTCCATCTCGGCATCGGTTGTCGACTCGAGCCCGTTCTCCACCAACGGCGCGCTCGTCGTCGCGAACGCCCCTCACGGTCGGGAGCCCGCGGTGTACCGGGGCCTGATGATGTGGGGCTTCGGCCTGGTGGCGCTGACGCCACTCATCACGTGGGCGATCTTCGTGCTTCCGGGCTGGTGACCGCGATGAATCACGTGGACATGACCCCGCCGCTGTCTGGCGTCACGGTCGTCGACATGACCACCGCGCTCGGTGAGTACGCGGGCAGGTTGCTGGCCGATCTCGGCGCCGACGTCATCAGGTACGACGACGCGGCCCCGACGTCATCCCATCGCCGTGCATTCATGAACGCCGGCAAGCAGATTCGTGGCTGGCGACCGCGCGGCGAGGAGCTCACCGAGTCGCTACTGCAGGCCCAGATCCTGCTCACGAGCGAGGGGCCTGCCGCCCTGCGGGCCAACGACATGCACCCGCACGACGTCGCCCGCCGGCACCCGATGCTGGTGCACGTCGCAATCAGCCCGTTCGGCCTCACCGGCCCCTACGCTGACCGCCCGGCCAGCGATCTCACCCTGATGGCCGCCGGCGGACTGTTGGCGCTCGCAGGCGAACCCGACCGCGAGCCGGTCCGCGCCTGGGGGCAACAGACCGCCGTGATCGCCGGCGTCCATGCGACCACCGCCACGCTCATCGCGTTGCACGTGCTCGAGACCGAATCGCGCGGCCAGATCGTGGATCTGTCCGTCCAGGAGGCGGTCGCGCATTCGATCGAGAACGCCGCGCAATACGTCGACCTCGAAGGTGTCGTGCGCAGGCGTGCCGGAGCGGGGCCGCAGGAGGCGGGCACCGGGTTGTTCCGCTGCGCCGATGGCTGGATCTATCTCGTCGGCGGCCTCGGCGGAAAGCCGTTGGCGTGGAAAGCGATCGCCGAGTGGCTCACCGACGGCGGTGTCACCGAAGCGACCGATCTGGACGACGATTGCTGGCAGCGGCCGCCGTGGCGTCGTACTCCCGAGGCCTGCAAACGGTTTCGTGACCTTTTCGAGGTGTTCGCGGCATCGCGGACCAAGGCGGAGCTTTTCGCGTCCGGTCAAAAACGCCGCATCAGCGTCGCGCCGGTCGCCACCCCGGAAGACCTGCTGCACGATCCCCAACTGGTCGCGCGCGACTACTTCCGCATCGTCGAGGTCGAGGGGCGGCGCGTCACGTTGCCGGGCTCGCCGTACCGCTTCGCCACGTCCGACGTTCGTCCCCGACAAGGAAGGAGCCTGGCATGGGCGCACAGCTCCCGCTGACCGGGATCCGGGTCGCCGACTTCAGCTGGGTCGGCGCCGGTCCGTTCCTCACCAAGCCGCTGGCCGACCACGGGGCGGACGTGGTGAAGGTCGAATCCCGCACGCGCGTCGATCCGATCCGCTCGATGGCCCCGTTCCGCGACGCCGTCACCGGAACCGACCGCAGTGGCTACTTCGCCAACCGCAATACCAGTAAGCGGTCGATGTGCCTGGATCTCAAGCACCCGCGAGGTCGCGAGCTGGCGATGCGCCTGATCGAGGTCAGCGACGTGGTGGTCAACAACTTCAGCCCCGGCACCATGGACCGTCTGGGGCTCGGCTACGACGCCGCCCGCGCCGTGCGACCCGATGTCATTTATCTCGAGATGCCGATGCTGGGAACCGAAGGGCCGCACCGCGATTGCCGCGGCTATGGGCTGACCATCGCGGCAGCCGGGGGATTGCTCGGGCTCACCGGCTACGACGACGCTCCGCCCGTCGGCACCGGCACCAACTATCCCGACCATGTCCCCAACCCGCTGCACGGGGCCGTCGCGGTGTTGGCCGCGCTGCGCAAGCGGCGACGTACCGGCCAGGGGGAGTACATCGAACTCGCCCAGTTGGAGTCGACGATCAACGCGATCGGACCGGCGATCGTCGCCGCAGCCGCGGGCGCCGCCGTCGGTCGCGCAGGTAACGATGACGACGTGGCGGCACCCCACGGCGTCTACCCGTGCGCAGGGGAGGACCGATGGTGCGCGATCGCGGTCTTCGACGACGAACAGTGGGCCGCTACACGTCTCGTTCTGCACCTGCCGGAATCGCTCGGGCTGGCGGCCCCCGACGGCAGGCGGGACTCACGACCACTACTCGACAGGCTGATCGGCGCGGCAACCCGCGCCTGGGACGCGGAGCGGCTGGCTGCCGAGTTGACCGACCACGGGGTAGCGGCGTCGGCAGTGCTCACCGCAGACGACCTCGTCCACTCGGACGTCCAGCTTCGCGACCGCGGGCATTGGGTCACGCTCGACCATCCGGTGATGGGATCCAGTGTCTACGACGGCATTCCGTACCGGTTTTCGGAGAGTGGCGGACATCTGCGATCGCCCGCACCGCTGCTCGGCGCGGACACCCGGGACGTCTGCATCGAGCTTCTCGGCGTTTCCGAGGACACCTATGACGCCATGGCATCGGAAGGAGCAGTGGGCTGACATGAGCACCCGAAGGCGACCGCGAATCAGGATCGCAGCGAGCGGGAGTCGAGGCAACGACGGAGGACCGGAGCGAGCGGGAGTCGAGGCATGACCATCGAAACCGACCGCAAGGGACGGACTCTCGTCCTGCGGATGAACCGCCCGGATGCGCTGAACGCGCTCGATGTCGAGTCGATGATCGACCTGAACGCGGCGCTGCGCGACTTCCGTGACGACCCGGACCTTCTGGTCGCGGTCATCACTGGGGCCGGCGAGCGCGCCTTCTGCACAGGTGCGGACCTCAAGCGCACCATGCCGTCCGACGCGGGCTTCGCCGAGACCTACTTCTTGCCCTACGACCAGAGCGTGGAGTCCGGCCTCTACGTGCGGGCGATCACGATCAGTGAGTTGGGCATCACCAAACCGCTCATCGCCGCCGTCAACGGTCACGCGCTGGGCGGCGGGGCGGAGATCGCGTTGGACTGCGACATCCGGATCGCCAGCACGACGGCGACATTCGGCCTGCCAGAGGTGCGCTGGGCCAGCGTTCCCGCGGTCGGCGGCGTGTCGAAGCTGCTGCGTGCGGTGCCGCGGGCCGTGGCGATGCAGATGCTGCTGACCGGTGACCGCATCGACGCCGCGGAGGCCCATCGGGTGGGCCTGGTGAGCGAGGTGGTGGCGTCCGATGACCTCCTGGCGCGGGCACTCGAGATCGCCGACCGGATCTCGGCCAACGGTCCGCTCGCGATTCGCAGCATCAAGACTCTGGCGACGCGTACCGAGGATCTGCCGCTGAGCCGTTCGGTGGAACTCGAACAGCTGCTGTGGGGGATTCTGCGCGACACCCACGACCGCGTGGAGGGTCGTACCGCCTTCGCGCAGCGACGCGAGCCTGAATACCAGGGCCGATGACACCGACGAAAGGACACCTCATGACCAATTCCTTTGCCCCACCGGCCGAACGGGCCATCGGTGCGGAGAACTTCCTGACCGACGGCACCCTTGCGGTGTTGCGGATTACTCGGTGCCGGGACTGCGGCAGCGCCTGGTTCCCGGCCCGCGCCCAGTGTTCGACATGCGCGTCACGGGACATGAGCGAGGAGCTGACCTCGACGTCGGGTATCGCCTACGCGTCAAGCGTCGTACGCATCGGCCCGCCAGGATTCGAGGCGCCGTACGTGCTGGCGTACGTCGACCTCGACGGGGTCAGGTTGCTCGCGCATGCGGAGTCGGCCGAGGCGCTGACGCCGGGAACCCCGGTCGAGTTGCGCCTGGCCGCCATCGGGTCCGATGACGACGGCCCCCTGCTGTCCTACACCGTCGCTGCAACAGCGGAAGGAAAGACACGATGAGCGCAGAGGTATTCGTTGCAGGCGCGGGTGTTCACCCGTTCGGTAAGCATCGAGGTACCGCGACCGACGAACTCGGCTATCGTGCCGTGAGCGAGCTGATGGCGACCGCGGGCGTGGATCCCGGTCTGGTGGACGTCGGCTTCGGCGGATCGGTGTACGGTGGCTCCCTGCTCGCACAGCGCGTGATGCAGCGCGTCGGAGTTTCGGGCCAGCCGGTCTTCACCGTTGAAAATGCGTGTGCCAGTGGCGCTTCGGCTGTCAACCTGGCCTGGCAGGCGGTGGCATCGGGCTCGGCCGACTGCGCGATCGCGTTCGGGGCGGAGAACTTGTCCGCGTTCGGCGGTGGCACCCTGCCGCTGACGACCAACGACATCGAGATCGCACAGGGCATGGTGATGCCTGCCGCTTACGCGATGCGCGCGCAGCGCTACCTGCACGACTGGGGCGCCGCGGTGGAGGACCTCACCAACGTGTCGGTCAAGAACCGCCGCAACGGTGCCGGAAACCCGCGTGCGCACTTCCAGAAGGAAGTAACGCTGGAGGACGTCGACAACTCCCGCCCGGTAGCGGATCCACTCCGCCTGTTGCACTGCTGCCCCAACAGCGACGGGGCGGCCGCGGTGGTGCTGTGTTCGGAACGGGTGGCCAAGGGCCTGCCCGGTCCGCACGTGCGTGTCGCGGCGAGCGTGGTGCGGTCCGGTCGATTCTCGACTGGCTACCGCGACATGACGTGGCCCGACATCACCGAGCGGACGGCCGATGCGGCGTATGCCCAATCGGGTTTCGGGCCTGACGATCTCGATCTCGTCGAGCTCCATGATGCGTTTGCCATAGCGGAACTGCTACATGCCGAGGCGCTGGGCATCGCCGAACGTGGCAAGGCACACGCCGCCGTGGCTACCGGGCAGTTCGACCGTGACGGGCGCGTGGCGGTGAGTCCCAGCGGAGGACTGTTGTCGCGGGGCCATCCGGTCGGGGCGACCGGCGTCGCGCAGATCTGCGAAGCGTATTGGCAACTCACCGAACAGTCCGGGGCACTGCAGGTTCCCGGTGCGCAGGTGGCGCTCACCCACGTGACCGGCGGCGGCATCTTCGGCGTCGACAACGGCGCTTGCGCGGTCCACATCTTGAGCAATCGATAGGAGCAGACGAATGAGTGAGCTTGCATACGTGCTGTCGCACGGCGACGATGCCGTCACGGAGGCGGTGGTGCGTTCGATGGAGCAGGGCGGCTGGCGGCTGGTCGTGCGCCATGGTGACGCCGATGTACCGCCTGTCACGGTAGGCCCCGTCACCGGCGTGGTGTACATCCCCGGGCTGCTGGCGGAAGGCGAAGGTATCAAACCCGATCCCGCTGTGGCACTGATGGATTTGGTTGACGCCTTGCGGCCGCACATGTCACCCGCAGCGGATGGCGGCGCCCGGGTGGTGGCGGTCGGCAGTCGTGACTGGCTGGGGTGGCCAAGCCGGCCCCGCCTGGCGGCCAAGGCTGCTGGATTGGTAGCGGCGGTGCGAAGCCTCGCGCTCGCGCACGGGCGGGCGGGGATCACCGTCAACGCTGTGATCGCGGTTCCGCCCGATGCCGCCGCCCGTCGTGCTGCCGGACCCGCGCCGGGAACCCACCTGTACGAACCTGTGCCGCTCACGGGTGAGCCGGTGACGCCGGAGGATATCGCCGCGACGATCAGGTTCTTCCTGGATCGACGCAGCGGCTACATCACCGGCCAGGTCCTGCATTGCTGTGGAGGCGCCAGCCTCCTGTCGAGTTTGTCTGTGTGACAGAGGAGTTGAACATGCTGTTGGAAGGACAGGTTGCTGTCGTCACGGGCGCGGCGAGTGGAATAGGCCTGGCGATCGCACGCGAGCTGGCAGCTGCCGGCGCGACGGTGGCAGTGGCCGACATCGCCGGTGAGGCAGCCGACGCCGCGGCTGCGGCGATGGTCGACGACGGTGGCAGAGCCGTCGGTATCGCTGCCGATGTCACGTCGCGGCCGGCGGTCGAAGCGCTGTTCGGCAAGGTCGAGGCCGAACTTGGACCAGTCGACGTTCTGGTCAACAACGCAGGCATCAGTATCGACCGCGGCGTACGCCGCGTCAGCGATGATGATTGGCAGCGGACCGTCGCGGTGAATCAGACGGGTGTGTTCCTGTGTGCTCAGGCGGCGGCCTGCAGCATGATCCCGAGGAGATCCGGGCGCATCATCAATATCGCGTCGCGCGCCTGGCTCGGCTGGTTCGGCCAGGTTTCGTATGCGTCCTCGAAGGGCGGCGTGGTGTCGGCTACTCGCGCGCTCGCGATCGAACTCGCCAAGTACGGCATCACCGTGAACTGCCTCGCGCCCGGGTTGATCGACACGCCGCTGTTGCGAGCCGAACCACCCGAAGTGATGGAGCGGTTATTGAAAGCGCAGCCGATGGGAACGCTCGGCGCCCCGGCCGATGTCGCACACGCGGCGCGGTTCCTCGCGAGCCCAACGGCGCGGGCGGTCACCGGTCAGGTGTTGTACGTCTGCGGTGGCAAGAGCCTCTACGCGCAGCCGGCGAGCTGACTAACGGCGCTTGGCGGCGGCCAGCCGACGGGCGAATTCCGGCGATTCGATGGACGCCGCCTGCGGACCAAGCTCGGTGTCCACTGCGATGCGGTGCTGCTCGGTGTCGACGAAGCCGGGATTGGCAGTCGCGCGCATCGAGGCCTTGGTGGCGATGACCACGTCGCGGGGTGCGGCGGCTGGTCCTGCGGCGAGTTCGCGTGCGGCCGCGACGGGGTCGTCGGCGACCGCGAGCGCCAGCCCGTAACGCAGCGCTGCCTCGGCGTCGAACCGCATGCCGAAGAGCAGCGAGGCGCGCGCCACTTGCGGGCCGACGGCACGCTGCAGCATCCACGTGGCGCCGCCGCCGGGATGGATACCGAGCTTCTGGAATCGCGCGTCGAAAAGCGCTGCCGGACCGGCGATTCGGACGTCGGCGGCCAGCGCGAGATTCAGCCCCGCGCCGACGGCCGCGCCGTTCACCGCCGCGATCGTCGGCAAGGCGCAGTTTGCGACGGCGAGGAAGCCGTCGTAGATGCCGCGCAGGCCGTCCTCGGTCGCGGCGCCCAGCGCGGTGAGATCGGCGCCGGCGCAGAACGCCTTGCCTGCGCCGGTCACGATGAGCGCGTGCACGTCGGGGTTGGCTTCCGCGGCGTCGACCGCGGCGCGGAGGGCGGCAGAGATCTCGGCGGTCACGGCGTTGCGGCGTTCGGGGTCGTTGACCGTGATGAGGGTGACGTGATCGTCGACCTGGACCAGAACTGGATCGGACACGGGCTCAGCCTAAAGCGTGCCGCCGGGCGAGCGGCGATGGTGGTGATGATGGCGAGCGCGATGGCGCCGACGACGACGGCGATCGTGGCGGGCCATCCGAACCACCCGACGGCGGCAGCGCCGAACGCGGTGCCGAGAGTGCCGCCGATGAAGTAGACGAGCATGTAGGCACTGTTGAACCGCGCAGGCGCGGTCGGGTCGATCGCCAGGACAGTGCTCTGGTTGGCCACTTGGGCGGCGAACAGACCGGCATCGAACAGGGCAAGGCATGCCAGCGTGACAGCCGTGTTCGACAGGCAAGCGCCCAGCGTCACGGCTGCGGTGAACGCGATGACGAGTCCGATCAGGAGCACCGTGCGCGCGCCGACCCTGTCCGTCCATGCGCCTGCGACGCGGGTGGCGACGATGCCAAGAAGTCCGGCCAATGCGTATGCGCCGATGCGCTCCGACGAGTACGAGAACGGCGGCTGCGACAGTGCGACGCCGAGGCCCGCCCATACCGCGCAGAACGCGAAGAACCAGAGGGACCCACGGCATGCCGCGAGCCGAAGCCGCGGAAAGTGGACGTACAGTCCTGGGAGCCCGCGCAGGGTGGCGAGGTAGCCCGATGTCGTGCTTCCGGTTGCGCCGGGCAGCACGAACAGAGCCGAGACCGCGATGATGGCGCACGCAGTCCCGAACATGAGAAACATTCCACGCCAGCCGATCTCGTCGTTGAGCCAACCGCCGACGATGCGGCCTGCGAGGATTCCCGCCGAGATGCCTGCGGTGACGATGCCAAGGACGGTGGCACGTCGACGCGGATTCGCGAACCGCCCCGCGACCGAACTCAATTGCGCACCAACCGACGATCCGGCGCCGATCACACCGATGACGAGGCCGAGGAGCCATGGTGTGCCGACGGCGGCGTTGACGGTCAGCGCGATGGCGAGTGCACCGAATTGTGTTGACAGCACACGGCTTGGCGCCAACCGGTCAACGAGCGGCACGAGCAGGGCGAGTCCGGCGAGGTACCCGAGCGGTCCACACGCCAGGGCAACGCCAACTGTCGCAAGTGATGCGTGCAGGGATCCCGCCACGTCGGCGATCGCCGGTTGAAGGGGATAGATGCTGGCAGTGCCCAGCGCCGCCGCGAGCGCCATGAACCAGACCACAGGTGTCGACAGAACTGCGGGGCGTGCGTCCGAGATGACGTCTGTTTGCATGCCAACGACGCTAAGAAGCCAAGCGCGCGCGCCGCTGGCGGAAAACGGACACGACGGTGCGGCCGACGCAAACGGGGTCACATCCCTAGGGATGTGACCCCGTCGCGCTCAGATCCGTTGGTGCTGAGGCCCGTCAACCTGCCGGTGGTGGAGGTGGCAGCGGCGGTGCCCCCGGTGCCGGGGGTGGCGGAGGCGCGCCATCCGGCGGTGCGGCCGGGTCTGGCTGGAATTGCACCAGACCGGGAGGAATGTTGGTGCCAGGCGGCGGTGCCGTACCCGGCAGCGCCTCGCCGAGCTGTTCCTGCGGCATCTGCCCCAGCAGTCCGCCCTTCAGCATCCCCGCGCGGTACATGTCGATGTAGCGACCGAACCACTCGCGCTTGCTGACGTCGTCGTTCTCCTGGCCTTGAGGCACATCGAATACTTCGCCCTGGCCCGGTGCCGAGGGCTTCTCGTATTGCTGTACTCCGTACGCGTTGTTGAACACGTTGAAGCTCGGGGGCGTCCCCGGATTCGGGCCCGGTGCCGACGGCATCGGGAGCTGGCCCAGAACGCTGTCCCTGTCCAGGCCGATGACCTGAGGCGCGCCAAGCGAGCCGGGGACATCGTTGGCGGGCTGCCCCGCCTGAGCCAGCACGTCGAACCCGGTCGGTCCGAGCGGTGCGCCGATCACCGGGATCGTCGGACCGGGTGGTGGCGGCGGAGGTGCCGGATCCGCAGGCACCGGCAGGGGCGCCGGGTCAGGCGGAGGCGGGTCCGCGGCAGCGGTCGCCGAGAAGGCGACCGCCGCTCCGAAGGTAACTAAACCTGCTGCCGCAGCGCTGGTGACGGCGGTTCTCCGTGGATGTAGTGCTTTCTTCCGGTGCCGGCCCATGCGCGACGTCAGACTGCCTTGGTGACGCCGTAGTAGGCCACGACGTCGTCGGTGTCGGTGGTGGAGCTGGTCAGCGTCGCGTAGGAACGGATGAACGACTGACCGACGCAGCCGTCGACCTTGATGTGGGTGTCCTTGAGCGTCACGCGCACCGGGGCGGCCTTGAAGGTCTTCTTGTCCACGGTGACCGTGGACACGGTGCCCGGCTTGGGGTGGATCTCGATGGTGCCCGAGAGCGGGAACTGCAGACCGGTCGGGACCAGGCCGGCGGTGAACGGGTTGGCCTGCACGTTGATGCCGGCCTGGCCGATCAACCGGACCTGGCCCAGCTCGATGCCGCAGCCGATCTGGTAGCCGGCTTCCAGCACGCCGCCGCTCAGCGTGGTCTTGCCGCCGCCGGTGACCGTTCCGGTGAACGTGCCGCCGACGAGGTATTCGCGCGAGGACACCGCGGTGGTCAGCGGCGCGATCGGCAGCTGGGTCTCGTCCTTGGCGGCCACCGTCAGCACCCACCCATCCGGGCTGGTCACCACGGCGGGGTCACTGGAGGCGACGACGCCGGTGTCCGGCGGCGGCCCCGGGTCGTCGGCCGGCGGGTCGGCCACCGCCATCGGCGCGGTCGTCAGCGGGACCAACGAGCACGCGGCCAGTGCGGCAAAACGATTCAACATGGTGTGTGTTCCGTTCGAGTTCGTGGGCATCAGACGGCCTTGGTGACGCCGAGGTAGGTGATGACGTCGTCGGTGTTGTCGGTCGAGCTCGTCAGCGTGGCGTAGGAGCGGATGAAGGACTGACCGGCGCACTGGTCGGTCTTGATCCGCACCCCGGTGATGGTGATGCGCGTCGAGGTGCCCTTGAACGACTTCTTATCGATCGCCACGGTGGTGACCGTGCCGGGCTTGAGGTACACCTTGCCCTGCAGGCTGACACCGAACGTCGAGGGCGCCCCGGTGAACGGAATGGCAATGCCGGGGGTGAAGCTGGCGCCCGGGTTGATCTCGGTTTCGTCGGAGATGATGCCGCAGCCGATCTGCTCGCCGGCCTCCATCGATCCGCCGGTCAGCTTGGTCTTGCCGCCGCCGGTGATCTTGCCGGTGAAGGTGCCCGCGATCAGGTACTCCCGCGAGGAGATCGCGGTGGTCAACGGGGCCACCGGCAGCTGGGTCTCATTGGCGCCGACCACTTCCAGATGCCAGCCATCCGGGGTGTCGAGGACCCCGGGAGGTCCCGACGGAACGCCACCCTCCGGCGGCAGCGGATTGGTCGCGTTCACAGGCACCGCGGGATCCGGAGGCGCAGGCGGATCAGCCTGCGCGAGGGGCGCGGCCGCCACCGGTATCGCGACGCAGACCGATGCCAGCATGGCAAAGCGGTTCAACATGGTGGTTTCGGCGCCTCTCATGGGTCGGAAGACAACGGATCTGTAACGGATCTGTCGCGAGGGAGCCTCTAATGGTGGGGTTTCAAAACGGTGAACGGACCGCAAACAGTTCGGGCCACGTTTCCATCTAGTGGGCGTCTCCGGCCTGCGGTCTTGTCCGGACCACAGAGAGCCGCAATCGTCCTCACAGGATTACGAAAGCCGATGGACCGCAATTAGATAACGGCCGTTGGCCGGTAGTGCACGAGCTGGACACTTGACCGATCGACCGTTGTTCGCGTTACTCACTGCCCTCGAGACTGGACGGGGCTCGTCGACGTGGGTTTGGCTGGGCGGGCGACGGCCTGCCGGAGGGTGAACACTGAGCACCTATCGACCCTGCGAGACCGACTACTTTGGAGGAAACATTGAAGTCATCCCACGTGGGCGGGCGGGCGCTGGTGGCGTCTGTGATCGCATTCTGCATCGGCTTGTCGGTCACTCCTGCGGCCTCCGCCGACGACGTCGGCACCGATGGCTCTTCGCCAGGGCCGGTGGTGGTCACCCCAGTTGACCCGTCGGACAACGTCACTGACGCCGCTGCGACGGCTTGCGGGACGTTCGCCCAGGTTCTGGACGGCGCCTCGCAGTACTACGGGGACTTCGCCGACTCCTTCGAAGGGTCTGATTACAATGACCCCGCCGTCGACAGCAGCAACGAGTTGGGCAGGACGGCGCTTCGGGAATCGGCTGCGACGGCGATGGACGCAGCGAACACGCCTGGGTTGCAGCCGGACATCTCCGATCCGATGCGGGTCTGGTCGCTCGGAGCAACCAAGCTGCTTGTCAAGATGGGGCTGCGTATCCCCGGAGACAGCCTGAACTCCACCGCGACCGAGATGAACAACCAGGCTGAAAAGGTCCAGATGGCCTGCGCTGCGGCCGGGACGCACGCGTAATTCGGTGAGACGCAGTCTTTTTAGTGTTCTCGCGCTCAGTTTCGTGCTGGCCGGCTGCGGTGGAGGCGCCGCGTCTGGCGCATCGCAAGCACCGAAGTTGGTTCCGGACTCCGCCCTTACCGCGTCGCTCCTGACCGCGGACGAACTCAACTCGATCATGGCCACGAGCGGGATGACGCCGCACACGCCCGTGGCGCAGATGGGTGACCATCGAAATCTCCTGCCCAATCTCAACTGCCTCGGAGTCTGGCAGGTCAACGAAGCACCGATCTACGAGTCCAGTCACTGGAAGTCGGTGCGCCAACAGCTGGTTCGGGCACCGGACATCGACCTATGGAATTTCCTGGTCGTTCAATCGATCGTCTCCTACCGTACCGCCGATGGGGCGCGGGAGTTCTTCACTGAGTCGACGGACCGATGGTCGAAGTGCAGCAATCACACGCTCAACATCCGGCTCAATGGCCAGACACTTCCCAAGTGGGTGAGTGGTGAACTGACCAAAACCGATACGCGGCTTGCACTCCCGTACACCCGGGGCACAGGCGACCAGACGAGGTCGTGTCAGCGTGTGCTGTCGCTCGTCGCCAACTTGATTCTTGATATTCAGGCATGCAAGCCGCAGCAGCAGTCCGCCATCACGGCGGCCGCCGATGTCGCTGACAAGATCGAGGCGAAACTCCCTAGATGACAAACGCGTTCGAGCTACCGTCTGCGTCAGCGCAGTAGGTATCGGTAATACAGCGCTCGTCGCACCGACGCATCGGGTAACACCTCGCCGACCAAACCCAGTCGCGCACAGTCCTGTTGGCGGCACAGCCGACCACCGCTATCTCACCCGTCGGAGTCAACAAGTCCCGCGCCTTGGAGGTCGAACCTGAGCTCACCTGCCTGGTAACCCTCGAACTCCGCTTGCGAGACAGTGACGTGCCGCAGTGCCGTCCGTCGGTCGGCGATCGCGATACCGGCCTTGAGCCGCTGAGCGAGAAGGCCGTCACCACAACCGACATCGAGGACATCGCCGCGATGTTCGGCGGCGATGGCGAGGAGCCACGGGTGGTAGGCGGCGTTGTGGTTCCAGTACGCGTGGTCGCGTGCAGCCATGCCTACGACTGTGCCAGTGTCAGGAGGCGTCGCCTTCCGCCGCACCGGCGGCGTTCTCTTTCGACTCGGTGGAGTTCCCGGGCTTCGTCGGCTCTGCGTCGTGCTGCTCGTCTTTCGTCGACTTTTCAATGGTAGCAACGGGATCCGACGTGTGTGACGGCCTGCCCGCATCAGTTCTGGATGGCGGCGTGGCCTTGCCGCCCAGGCGCAGCACGTTGGTGAGGGGCATCCGCTTCTTGGATGGTGTGACGGCCGCCGTACCGGATGTTTTTGCATCGTCGGCCATAACCGCCGTGGTCGACGTCGCTTTCGACGCGGAACGGGCTGTCGCGGCCGACGCGGCGAGCTGTGTCAGCGACGAGAACGGTGTCGCAGGCTGGTACTTGCTCGGGTCTGCGGGAATGGGGTTGCCGTTGGGGTACGCCGAGTTGACGATCTTGGTCAGCACCGGTTCGGTTCGATCGGCGATGGCGTTGCCGAACGGCACGACGTCACGGATCAAATTGGTCAGCGGCAGACCGTCGCTTGTGTAGGTGACGTAGGTGGTGTTTCCGCGCACCGTGACGTATGCCGCGACGCGGTCGCCGGCCGGAACGGTGCCGCACTGCGCGTCGGGACACTCGAGGACGGCACCGTTGTCGGTGATGCCGCATGTGTTGGCGGTGCCGCACGTGACCGAGGGGGACCCGTCGGCGTTGACCGGCAGGTCCAGGTCATTCTGGTTGAGGTGGCCGTTGAGGTACGCGACCAACGAATTGACCGCGGCCACCGGATTGAGCACGTCGGCAGGCGCATTCGAGTTGTAGTCGTACTCGTAGCCCACATCGACCACGCCGAGGGCATCGGTATCGGTCGGCGATGGGATGGGGTTGACCCCGATCAGTGCGAACCAGGGATATCTGGTGCCGAAGCCACCGTCGGGCCGGGCGACGTTGTTGTCGAGGATGAAGAGCGTTTGCGGCAGCGCGGGATCCTTCTGGAACTGCAGCTTCATCAGCAGCAAGCTCGCGTTGGCGGCACCCCAGCCGGATGAGAGCACGGCGTTCGTCTCGCCGGAGTGGTCCTGCAGCGCCCGATTGATGCCCCAGGGGCCGGTGAAGAAGTTGACATGCAGCAGGTCATCACCGGTGTTGTACGGCGGCGCGTTGAACATTCCCTGGAAGAAGTTCTCGTTTCCGCTGCCGTCGGGGTGCGTCGAGCTGCCGACCACGATCAGGGCAGCCAGATCGACAAGGGGGGCCGAGATCGAGGCAGGCTGGGTGGCAGCAACGCCGGCGACTGCGGTCGTGACGACGGTCGCCGCGATGCCCAGCGCCGCCCTGCTTCCGCGCTTGGTAGCGGCCTTGCTCATTCCCACCCTCCCCAGAGTCTGGGTAGCAACCTATCGCGTCGCGCGGCGCCAGGCGAGGGTACCAAAGTCAGGAATCGGCGAAAGTATCCGTGAAACGCGCTCAACGTGCCGCCCGGCTGGAACGTCTTCACGTCCAGCCGGGCGGCACGTCACCCGACTCGGGCAGGTATCAGAACGGCTCGTTCGGCTCACCTGTGGTGGGGTTGTCGAAATCGTCTGTCCCCGAGGCGGTGTGGGCGACATCGTGGCCCTCACCCACCCGTACACAGCCGGCGGTGCAGTCCTGCATCACGATGGCATCGGAGCCGCCCTGCACCACACGCCACTTCCACGCGGTCTGAATGACATGCTGGTCGGCAAGCATCGCGTCGCGCTCACCGACCGTGCAGTGCAGCGTCCTGGTGGCGCTGTCGCAGGTCTCGTGGAGCAACTCAGCGTCGGAGAGCTCCAGCGGATTGCGAATCAACCGGACACCGAAACGCTGGGTCTTGTCGTGGGCCTGCAGCCGCTCGGCAATGCCGCCCAGCACAATCTCGTCGTCATCACTCAGCGGCTCCGTGTCACCGAAGTCATCGGGCTCCGCGAATTCCATGCCGATGACACCCACGCCACCGCTGACCGAATCGTCGAACCGGATCGCGGTGGTGCTCAGACCCTGCACGGCAAAAGCCGAGCGCATGACAGGCGCAGTTTCCGTCCGTCGTGGCGACCGGATGGCGCGCTCGACGAAAACCTCGCCCTGCTCCGGCTCGAAATGCTTGTGCAGCAACCAGATACCGAACCGCCGCCACGCATCGGTGGAGACGAGATACTGGCCCAGCTCTTCCAGACAGGCGCGGTCGTCGTCGCTCAGCTCACCGACGTCCGTGCTGTCCATGTGGCGCAACGCCTCATAGTCCTCAACGCCGTGATTCCGCATCGTCAGCATTGTTCGTCTCCTTAACTGCGTTCTTGCTGAAGAGATCTCCAACCCAGCGGTGGATAAGCCCGGATGCTAGCAAGGGAAACGGGCCGAACGCCGTGTTTGGCGAGAACACCGGCGCCCACGCGCCCAGGCGTATCAACCGTTCACCGGCCGTTTGGAAAGCCGATGAGTTCCTGTTGAACGCGGCGCCGTTTCAGGCGGGCTGGTCGAACTGCAGATGGTGCAGCTCGGCGTAGACGCCGTCGAGTGCCAACAGCTCCTCTTGAGTGCCGTCTTCGACCACCACGCCGTCCTTGATGACGATGATCTTGTGCGCATCGCGCAGCGTGCTGAGGCGATGGGCGATTGTGAGGACCGTGCGGCCCTCCATCAGTCGTTCCAGGGCCTCGATCACCAGATGCTCGGACTCGGCATCCAGTGCCGCCGTTGGCTCGTCGAGGATGAGGATGGGATTGTCGCGCACCAGTGCACGAGCGATCCCGATGCGTTGGCGTTGACCGCCGGACAACGTCGAACCGCGGTCGCCGACCAAGCTGGCGTAGCCGTCGGGCATGCGGCTGATGAACTCGTGGGCATTGGCGAGTTTGGCCGCCTCCATGATTTCCTCGTCGGAGGCATGAGGGCGGCCGAACGCGATGTTGTCGCGGATGGTTCCCCGCAACAACACGGTGTTCTGGAGCACAAAGCCGATCTGGGTGCGCAGTCCGTGCAACGTGTAGTCGGCGATGTCGGCACCGTCGATCATGATGCGGCCGCCGTGCAGGTCCCGGAATCGTGGAATGAGGCTTACCAGAGTCGATTTCCCGCTGCCGGTCGGTCCGACGATGCCCACCATCTGTCCCGGAGCGATCCTGAACGAGACGTCGCGCAACAAGGACTTCGGGGTCATAGCCGAAGGAGACATTCTCGAACGTGATCTCGCCCTTGAACGGCGGCGGTTCGACCGGGGCGCGACGTTCCGGGATCACGCTGTCGGCGTCACACACCGCAGTGACTCGCTGAAATCCCACCGAAACCTGGGCGAGCGTGTTGGTCATTTGAGAGAGCGCGCGTACCGGTTGGAAAAACCGCGCGAGGTAAGCCAGGAACACGGTCAGTGCGCCCGCAGTCATCGTCCCCGCCAGGATGAGCAGAGCGCCCCGCCACAGCACCAGGCCCGTGCACACCGCGATCACCAGGCTGACCACCGGCGAAAGCATCGCCGACAGCCGTCGCGTCTTGAGCCATGCCGTCACAGTGTCCATGCTGACTTTCCGGACTTGACGGTCTTCGTAGTCCTCGCGGGAGTACGCCTGCACCACCTCGATCGACTGAAGGCCTTCCTGCAGCGTGGAGAGTAGGTCGGACTGGCGAGTGCGCACGTCCTTGACGGCCGTTTTGATCGCCTTGTTGACGCGCACCAGGAAGATGATCAGCAGCGGCGTCACCGCGAGCGCGATTAGAGCGAAATCCCAACGCAGCCAAAACATCACAACGATCATCGCAACGAGCGTCAGGGCGTCGGTGAAGATGTTGAGGGTAGAGGTTGACAGGAAACTCTGAATCGTTTGAACGTCGGTGGTGAGTGTGCTGAGGATGGTGCCGACCCGGTTGTGGTCGTAGAAGGCGAGCGACAGTTCCTGTAAGTGGTGATAAAGGCGGACGCGCAGATCGTTCCCGATGCTTTGCCCCAGCTTCTCCGTCGAATAGCTGGCGACGTAGAAAGCGGCGCCGCTCACCACCGCGATCGCGACCGTGGCGATGCCAGCCGCCGCGGCAATGTGGGTCTTGGTGGTGCCGCCCACCAACGGGAACAGCCACGCGATCCATGACGGGGGAGGATGGCTGGCGACGACGTTGTCCAGGATGACCTTGAGCGGCCAGGGTGCGGCCAGACTCATGACCATCGACACCAGCGTCGTGGCCAAGATGATTGCGAGGGTCCGCCGGTAGGGGCGGAGCAAGTCACGAAGCAGTGGCGGCACGGCAGGCGTCTCCTGGTTCGCAGACAACGTTCAGCCGAACCGTAGCAGCGGTTGCCATCGTCGTCGCGGTTGTTTCGACGTTGTTCAGAACCGAGGCCGATACTCAGTCGCGCAACGGAACCGCCGACGGAAGGCCATCTGGTCCTCAACGAGCGATACCTGCGCGTGAATTGCTTCGTGGTGCCGTCAGGGCGCCACCGCACCGGAGGGCGGTCCGTTGGAGAGATTCAAGCCATCTATCGACTGGGGCAACGAGCTCGTGGCGTCGACGTGGTGGATCGTCGAGGTCTGGACGATCAGCGCCGCGTGTGTGTTGGCGATCGCCATCCTGCTGATCCGCTACATCACCTGGGCAAAGAGGTTCTGGAGGGTCACCGGCGACTACTTCACCGGCAGAGCAAGTCTTCCAGTGTGGGCCACGCTAGCGGTTTTGCTGCTGTCGGTCATCCTCGAGGTGCGCATCGCCGTGCTGCTCAGCTACTACAACAACGACCTGTTCTCGGCGCTTCAGGTGGCGTTTCACGGTGCGGACGCGAACAACGCGGCGCAGCGCAACTCGGGAATTGACGGCTTCTGGGTGGCGATCGGCATCTTCTGCATCCTGGCCGCGATCCACATCGCCCGGATCCTCTTCGACACGTACCTGACCCAGTGCTTCATCATCCGCTGGCGGGTGTGGTTGACCGACCGTCTCACCGGGGACTGGCTGAGCGGCCGTGCGTACTACCGCGGCCGGTTCGCCGAACCCACCATCGACAACCCAGATCAGCGTATTCAGCAGGACATTGACGTCTTCACCACTGGGATTGGCACCGGCCCCAACGTGCCGTCGTACTACTCGGCGAGCATCCTGTTGTTCGGAGCGGTCAATTCGGTGGCTTCAGTGGCGTCGTTCGCGGTGATCCTGTGGCGGCTGTCGGGGCCACTGACGTTGTTCGGGGTCCAGATCCCCAAGGCGCTGTTCTGGATAGTCATCGCCTATGTGCTTACGGCTTCGGTGGTCGCGTTTCGGATCGGTCATCCACTGATCCGATTGAGTTTTCGCAACGAGCAGACAAATGCCGCGTTTCGTTATGCCTTGGTGCGGCTGCGTGACGCCGCGGAGGCGGTCGGCTTCTACCGCGGTGAAAACGCGGAGCGGGAACAACTCAACAGCAGGTTCGTCGCCATCATCGCGAACTATCGGCGCTACGTCCGGCGCACACTCGGGTTGATCGGTTGGAACTACACGGTGACGGAGACGATCCTTCCGTTGCCCTACGTGCTCCAAGCGCCGCGGCTGTTCGCAGGCACCATCAAGTTGGGCGACGTGACCCAGTCCGCGGGCGCATTCGGGAAGATCGAGTCGGGGTTGTCGTTCTTCCGCAACGCATACAGTCAGTTCGCGAGCTACAACGCCGCGATCATCCGATTGCACGGGGTCGTGGAGGCCAACGAACGCGCCCGCGCACTGCCGGTGCTGCCTGCCGAACCAAGCCACGACGACTCCGTCGAACTGGACGGCGTCGAGGTGCGCACACCTGCCGGCGAGCGGCTCATCGACCCGCTCGATCTGCGGCTGGAGCGCGGTGACTCACTGGTCATCACGGGCTCGTCGGGCAGCGGCAAGACCACACTGTTGCGCAGTCTCGCCGAGTTGTGGCCTGCGGCGACCGGCGTCTGGCGCAGGCCCGCCGATGATCACGAGACGATGTTCTTGTCGCAACTGCCGTACCTGCCGCTTGGCGATCTGCGCACGGTGGTGTCGTACCCGGCCAGGTCGGGCGACATCGTCGATGAGCGGCTCCGCGAGGTGCTCACGCGGGTCTCGTTGCCCCATCTACGGGAACGGCTCGACGAGGAGCAGGATTGGGCGAAGGTCCTCTCACCGGGGGAGCAGCAGCGCGTCGCGTTCGCCCGCGTGTTGCTGACAAGACCCAAGGCGGTGTTCTTCGACGAAGCCACCTCCGCGATGGATGAGGGTCTGGCACTGGCGATGTACGAGCTGCTGCGCGCCGACTTGCCGGCCACCACCGTGGTCAGCGTCAGTCACCGCAGCTCGCTGGAAGCGCATCACCAACACCACCTCGAACTGCTCGGAGGAGGCGCCTGGCGGTTGGAGCGACTCGCGGCGACGCCGTAGATAAAAGTTGCTCGGCGAGGCCTTGGGCGATGTCTACCCGTGTTGTTGCGCCACCTGGGAGAGCGCGTTGAGCAACGGGTTCTCCGCAAGGTTTTGACGCCGTTCCTCTTCGGACAGTTGGTAGAACACCCACATACCCCAGGCGGCCGGACGCACATACAGGGTCACACTCTGCTTCCCACCAGCGTTCTGCTGCAGCACCGCAGGGATGGGTACAGCTCGGTCCAGGGTCGCGGAGCTGACCAGTTCCTGCGCGATCTTGTCGACGTCCGCCGAGTCCTGAAGCTCGTAGACCGACGGCTGGTTGGTCATGTGCGCCGTGCCTTGAAGCGCGAGAAACCACGTCATCTGCATGTCCTTCGGTCGTTGCAATCTTCGTCAGCGTAAGCGACGCGCACGATGCCCGCTCGATGATGTAATCGACTGCCGAGATGGGCAATTCACAGGTTCTTCGAAACCTTGCGAGCACCGTAAGTCTCATATTTATTCCCGTTTGGGCCGTGATCCTCATCACCGATTTGTGATCTAGCTCACGACATCACACTCCGCTAGGGTCAGAATCGATGGCTTTAAGGTAAGGCCATTAAAGGTAAGGCTATTGGAAGGTAAGGCCAACTAAGCCGGGGTCCGGCTCGGCCGCTGAGTCGTCAATAGGCTGCAGTCCCCGCAATGCAGACAGCAATTGCGTTGCCTACCAATCGCTGTGGATATTTTCGGAGGTCAAATGTACAAGGCCATAAAGCCAATTGCCGCCGCAGTAGGCATTTCTGCAGTGCTGGCAGCCGGTCTAGACATCGCCGCACATGCGTCGGACTACCCCACTAGCACGTACAGCAGCAGCGGCGGCGCAGGAGACACCATCACGATGACAGTCGATTCGACGACGCTGGAAACTCCGTCGTTCGCGCCGCCGGAGAAGGCGTCGGTACCCTGCGGATTCGCTGCCACCGGTACCTGCTGAGCCGTCGGTACACCAATCCTACTGTCGTCAAGACAAATACGGCCCTGAGTCACTTCATGTGGTTGGCCGGGTTGGAGATTCATCGCCAGCGCCGACACTGACCGGCGTTTCCGCCGGGTGCTGGGGCGGTGTCGGCCATGGCGAAGGCTTCGGCCGGGTTCGTACGTTCTGGGGCCACCAGAACCACCGGCCCATCAACGCGGCGATCGACGGCGTCATGAACGACCGGATCACCAGGGTGTCGAACAACAGGCCGAGACCAATCGTGCTGCCCACCTGCCCGGCTACCACGAGGTCGCTCACCATCATCGACATCATGGTGAACGCGAACACCAACCCGGCTGATGTCACCACCGCACCGGTGCCTGCCATCGACCGGATGATGCCGGTCTTGATTCCTGCGTGGATCTCCTCTTTGAATCTGGACACCAACAACAGGTTGTAGTCGGAACCCACCGCCAACAGGATGATCACCGACATCGCCAGCACCAGCCAATGCAGCGGCTTACCGAGGACGTGTTCCCAGATGAGTACGGATAACCCGAAGGACGTGCCCAACGACAACAGCACCGTCCCGACGATGACCGCCGAGGCGATCACCGCTCGAGTGAGCAACAGCATGATGATGAAAATCAGGCAGAGCGAGGATATTCCGGCGATCAGCAGATCCCAGTTCGAACCCTCCTGCATGTCCTTGTACGTCGACGCGGTACCCGCCAGATAGATCCTCGAGCCCTCCAACGGCGTGCCCTTGATGGCCTCGAACGCTGCGCTCTTGATCTCGGGGATGAGCTTGATGCCTTCGGGGGTGGCGGGATCACCTTCGTGGGAGATGATGAACCGCACCGCTTTCCCGTCGGGCGAGACGAACATCTTGAGGCCGCGTTTGAAGTCCGCGTTGTCGAAGACTTCCGGCGGCAGATAGAAAGAATCGTCGTTCTTCGAGTTGTCGAACGCCTGGCCCATGGCGTTCTGGTTCTCCTGCATCGCCTTGTTCTGGTCCTGCTGACTCTTCTGGCTCTGATACATCGTCCGCGTGATCTGCTGCATGCTCTTCATCGTCTCGATCTGAGCGGGCATCAACGCGACCAGCTGCGGCATCAGCGTGTCCAGCTTTTGCAGGTCGGGCAGCAGACTCTGGATGTCGTCAGTCAACGGGTCCACGCCGTCGAGGGTGTCGAAGATGGACCGCAGCGACCAGCAGATCGGGATGTCGTAGCAGTGCGGTTCCCAATAGAGGTAGTTGCGGATGGGCCGGAAGAAGTCGTCGAAATCCGCGATATGGTCCCGCAATTCCTGGACGTCGACAGCGGTCGTCTTTATCTTGCCGACCATGCTGTGCGTGGTCGCGGCCATCTGCATCGTGACGTTCTGCATCTTCTGCATGGTGTCGATCGTGGTCTGCATGTCGTTGGCCTGTTTCAGCATGTTGGCCATGACCTTGGCCATGTAGTCCTGGTTCATCTGCTGAGCGGTGCCCTGCATGCTGAGCAGGAACGGAATCGACGTGTGCTCGAGCGGAACGCCTCGCGGCCGGGTGATGGCCTGCACCCTGCCGACCCCCTGTGTGTGGGCGATTGCTCTGGCTATTCGCTCGATCACCAGCATGTCCGTTGGGTTGCGCACGTCATGGTCGGTTTCGACGAGCAGCAACTCCGGGTTCATCCGGGGCTGCGGAAAGTGCCGGTCGGCCGCGGCGTAGCCGACGTTGGCCGGGATGTCCGGAGGTAGGTAATAGCGGTCGTTGTAGGCAGGCTTGTACGACGGCACGGCCAGCAGACCGACCAGGGCCAGAACCACCGACGCGGCGAGGATCGGTCCCGGCCAGCGCACCACGGCGGTACCGACGCGGCGCCACCCGCGGGTCCCCGCTTTCCGCTTCGGATCGAAAAGACCGAAGCGACTGCAGATCGTCAGTAGGGCGGGCGCCATGGTCAGTGCCGCGGCGACAGCCACGAGCATGCCGATCGCCAGTGGTACGCCGAGCGTTTGGAAGTAGGGCAGCCGCGCAAAGGACAGACAGAAGGTCGCACCCGCGATGGTCAGACCCGAGCCCAGGATGACGTGGGCGGTGCCGTGATACATCGTGTAGAAGGCGGTTTCGCGATCCTCGCCGTTATTGCGCGCCTCGTGATAACGGCCGAGGAGGAAGATCGCATAGTCCGTTCCGGCCGCGATAGCCAGTGTGGTGAGTAGGTTGACCGCGAACGTCGACAACCCGATCAGATCGTAATAGCCAAGCGCGGCAACGATTCCCCGGGCGGCGGCCAGCTCGAGGAACATCATCACCAAGACGAGCAGCACCGTGACGATGGACCGGTAGACGAACAGCAGCATCACGAAAATGACGCAGATCGTGACCGCGGTGATCAGCTTGATGCCCTTATCACCCGCGTGGTGCTGGTCGTTCGCAAGCGGCGTGGGACCGGTGACATAAGCCTTGACGCCCGGTGGCGGCGAGGAGTTGTCGATGATCTTCCGCACGGCTTGCACGGACTCGTTGGCCAGGCTCTCACCCAGGTTGCCCGCCAGGTTGAGCTGGACGTAGGCGGCTTTGTTGTCGGCGCTCTGCGCACCCGATGCCGTCAGCGGGTCGCCCCAGAAGTCCTGGACGTGCTGGACGTGCTTTGTGTCGGCCTCGAGCTTGTCGATCAGGCCGTCGTAGTACTTGTGCGCGGCGTCGCCGAGCGGTTGGTCGCCTTCGAGGACGACCATCGCCGCGCTGTTGGAGTCGAACTCCTGGAAGGTCTTGCCGATGCGCTGCATCGCCTGCAGCGACGGCGCGTCGCGCGGGGCAAACGACACCGCATGAGCCTCGCCGACCACTTCCAGCTGCGGGACGGCGATGTTGACGATCACGACGATCGCGATCCAGCCCAAGAAGATCGGCACCGAGAACAACCGGATGAAACGCGGGATCATCGGATGGGCGCCGACATGCGTGTTGCTCATGCCGACTTCACCAAGCAGAAGGTCTCGGCGTTCACGCCGTCGGAGGTCCTCTCGTCCTTGACCACGCCGTCGACGGTGATGCGGCAGCTGATGCTACCTCCGCCGCTCCGCACGATGTTGTTGGGGCTCACGGTCGCTCCCGTGACGGCATTTCGAAGCGTTCGAGGCAGCGCTCGATGAATGCGGTGGCCTGGTCGTGTCCGCGGGTGATGCCGAGTCCGTGTTCGTGGAGCACTATGCGGGCCAGCCCGCCCATGATCATCGACATCACCACCGGGGGGAACAGGTCGAGGTCCACGCCGCGGGCCTTGAGCGCCAGGGTGACCACGCCTTCTTCCAGATCGCGGAATCGCATGGCGTAGGCCACGATCTCGCTGCGGATGGCCGTGCGGTGGTTGGCCATCGCGAGGAATTCGGTGAACAACTGGGCGTCGTGGGCGTTGTTGAGCTGCCACAGCGCGTGCAGGGGTTGGGCCTCGGCGATCGCTTCGCGTTGGCGGGCCAGGTTGCCTTCGGCCTTGTCGCGCAGTACCGCGACGAACAGATCGTCCATGCTGGGGAAGTAGTAGTGCACCAGTGCGGGCTTGACCCCGGCCTTGGCCGCCACCCGCCGCGAGGTGGCCGCGGCATATCCCTCGGCGAGCATGATTTGGGCGGTCGCCTCGATCAGCGCCTCCCGCGTCGCCTCCCGGCCAACCCGTGGCCGCTCGTCAGCAACGGTGCTTGACATGAAGGCACCCTAACTGTTGAGCGACCGCCCAACAACCGATCTAACGAGAATGCCGGGTCTGATCTTCGGGCATCCAGCTCGCTCAAGAAGCAGCGCCGATCAACCCTCAACAGCCGGCGTCGGAATACTCAG
Organism: uncultured Actinomycetota bacterium; assembly: GCA_963698965.1. Classification (GTDB taxonomy): domain Bacteria; phylum Actinomycetota; class Actinomycetes; order Mycobacteriales; family Mycobacteriaceae; genus Mycobacterium. The sequence goes on along the minus strand of CAVOSY010000008.1, from coordinate 73,552 downwards.
CCTCGGGTTCCCTGTGCAGCTGATCGCCCCAAGCCGTGAGAGCTAACAGCACGGGATATAGGTCGGCGCCCTTGGTGGTGAGCCGGTACTCGTACGGCGGGCGTGGTATTGCACCGGTCGTTGAGGACTCAATTTGAGTCTTACTTTTGCTTGCCGCGGCGAGTACGACTGGCTAGTGGCGAATGCCGGAGACGAACGGGGAGAGACGCAATGGCCGGTGAGCAGTACGACGCGATCGTGATCGGGACCAGCCAGGGCGGCCGGTTCCTTCCCATTGAGCTGGCCAAGGCGGGCCAGAAGGTGGCGCTCGTCGAGCGTGGACCAGTCGGCGGCGCATGCGTCAACACCGGGTGCACCCCGACCAAGACAATGGTCGCCAGCGCACGCCTGGCCTACCAGGCCCGGCGCGGCGCGGAGTACGGGGTGCGCATTGGTCCCGTGTCGGTGGATCTGGCCGCTGTGCGCGAACGCAAGCGGGCCATGGTCGCCGGCGCGCGACAAAACTACGCGAGCCGCCTGACGCAAGACGGGCTTGACCTAATCGAGGGCGAGGCCCACTTCACCGGTCCAAATACGGTCGAGATTTTCTCCAAGGACGGCGGCACTCAACAGATCAGCGCGCCGCTCATCGTCATCGACACCGGCACGCGGCCCAAGCCGCTGGCCATCACCGGCGCGGGCGACGTTCCCGTCCTCGACTCCACGTCGATCATGGAGTTAGACGCGCTCCCGCAGCACCTGATCATCGTCGGTGGCGGCTACATCGGACTGGAATTCGGGCAGATGTTCCGCCGGTTCGGCAGCGAGGTCACCATCGTCCAACACGGCGCACGGTTGCTGAAGAACGAGGACGAGGACGTGTGCGACGAGGTCGCCGCTCTGTTGCGCGACGACGGAATCACGGTGTTGACCTCCTCGACGCCGGTCCGGGTTGAGGCGGCCGGCGGCGGTGATCTGCGGCTGACCATTCGCACAGCAGACGGTGAAAAACAGCTCGAGGGCTCGCATTTGCTTTCAGCCATCGGACGCATTCCCAATACCGAGGCGCTGACCCCCGGGGCGGCTGGCATCCGTCTCAACGAGCACGGCTTCATCGAGGTCGACGAATACCTGCAAACCAGCGTTCCCGGCATCTATGCCATGGGAGATGTCACGGGCAGCCCGGCGTTCACCCATTCGTCCTACGACGACTACCGCATCCTGCACGCCAACCTCGTCAGGCACCGGAAGGCAAGCACGCGCGACCGGATCGTCCCGTACACGGTGTTCATCGACCCGCAACTTGGCCGTGTCGGCATGACCGAGCGAGAAGCCAGGGCACACGGACGCGCTATTCGGGTGGCCACGCTTCCGATGAATGCCGTCGTCCGGGCCATCGAGACCGGGGAGACGCGCGGGTTCATGAAGGCCATCATCGACGCGGACAACGGACAGATTCTGGGTTGCTCAATCCTCGGCAGTGAAGGCGGCGAGATCATGACTGTCATCCAGGTCGCCATGCTGGGCAAGCTCACTGACACCGCGATGGCCGACGCGATCTTCACGCACCCACTGTTGGCCGAAGGCCTCAACACCCTCTTTGCGGCTGTCGACGCCTGAGCCGCGGTGAACAACCGCACGATCGGAAGCGACGCTCGCAACGAAAGGATGAAACATCATGGCGCCCAAAGGCAATCCACACGACATGAACGAGTGGCGGGCAACACTTCGCGACCCGTACATCACGTTCCCCGGTGAGTCGAGCGAATACCGGCGCGCACGGCGGCGGACTTGGTCGGCCACAGTGCCATGCGGTCGATGAGGCGATCGCGCAGCACGAGGGTATGAAACAGGACCGCACTCATATGGGCGGTGAAGGTCACAAAGAGCAGGAACGCCAGTATTGAGTGGCTGATTCGCAGCACCGCATAGAGGGTGATGTTGTGCGGCGCGATTCCGGGCAGGTGCAGCGGCCCGTACAGGATGATCGGGTAGCGGGCGGCCGAGAGCATCGCCCAGCCGACCAGGGGTTGCAAAAGCAACAGCGCGTACAGCAGGCGTTCCGACCACGTCGCGATCTTGCGTTCCAGCGGACTCATCGTGGCCAAAAATGGCGGCGGCCGGTGGGTGAGTCGATTTATCAGCCGCACCACCACGAAGACGAAGATCGCGATGCCGAGGGGGCGGTGGATGGCCAGCAGCAGCGGGTAGTAGCTCAGCGACGCCACCATGATGACCCCGAGGAGCAGTTGGGCGATGACCATTGCCGCCATCGACCAGTGCAAGAGTCTCGAAAGAAGGGTGAAGCGGCCGGGCTTATCGCTCATCGCGCACCTGGCTGACGTTGACCTCGCTCGGCCGCTTCGGCTCTTCTGCGCGGCGGGTGAATGAGCGTGCATAGACGGCAGAGCGCGCGCTCAGCAGCGGATCGTCGGACAGCGCGATGCCGTCGGGTAGCACCGTCGGGTCGAAGTTGATGTCGCGCGCGTTTCCCGCGGCCTCGGTCTGCACGGCGTTGATTGTGATGGTGCCGGCGTCGATCGTTGGGCGTGAATCCGGCCAAGGCTTAGTGGCATCGTTCGTCGGGTCCCCGGGGGCGCCGATGGTCAGGATCAACCGCCAGCTCAACGGGCCGCGCGTCACCGCGTCGATCAGGGCGTCGAACAGGTAGTCCTTTTGTGCCGACGGGGCGGCGCCTGCGGGCTGAACGTTTTGTAACGGGACCGCCGTCCAGCGGACAGGAACGGTGGCGCCTTTGTCGTTGGTGAAATGAAACGCGTTGAGCCCATGGAAGGTGCTGTCGGCGAAGCCCGAACTGGGCGGGGACTGCTTGATGATCGTCATCGCCGCGGCGGTCTCGGGGTGGCGGGCCAAAAACGCCGCCATCAGCTGCGGGTCGGGCTTACCGGTCGCGGGCGCCGGCTTGCTGGCGAGTAGTCGCTCGTAGAACCCCTGCGGTGTGCTGTCGGGGAAGACCGGGATGTTGACCATCGCGGTGCGCCACTGTTGGCCGCCGGATGGCAGGAACAGCAGTGCCAGCCCGCGGACGGTGTCGGGTTTGTCGGGCTGATCGGGCAGTCCACCGGACAGCGAAAACCGGCCGATCAGCGGAACTGTTCCTGCTTTGAACACGGTCGCCTCGCACACCGCTGTGCCGGCCCCACTGCTTTGGAATGTCCCGCTGGCACTGAGGCCCTTGGCATGGTTGCGCCGAAAACCGTCGTGGCGCCCATACACCTGTTCGAACCGGTCGACGAACCGCGAAGGTGTCAGCGCGTCGGGCTGCAGCCAACCACCCGCGAAGGCAAAGGCACCGACATCCACCGCGGCGATACCGGCCACCGCCGTCATCCCGATCAGCGCACCCCGCCGGGTGAGCGCGGCCCTATTCAGCCGATCCGGTGCGCGATCGGCGCCGTGGCCGGGCTGAGTGTCCGGCTCGTCCCGATCGTCGGACTCATCGCTGCGCTGCATTCGCAACCTTTTCCTTCCACCTCGCGCAACCGATATCGCCGCCGTAGCGGTTCACTGATCACGGGCGATCGTCTCGCACTCCCTGATGATGGCCCGCCGGATCTCCGCAAAAAAGCCAGCTTCGATTACAACTCTGTCGTCGGTGAAAATGAATCCCTCAGTGCTCGGGGCTAGACGGGGCGCAGGGTGCACGCGATCGCCACATCGGCGGTCTGCCCGGACTCTACGTCATCCGCAGCGAACCCGAGCAGTTCGTGGATGGGCCGATCCGGATGGCCGAGTCGTCACCGCGCAGCGGAGATGCGTTGTCACGCTATCGGATTGCCATCGCAGGTCAGCGGCATGTGAGTCATACAGCGACATCGGTGGAACCCCCATCTGCGGACTGTAAACCCGTCGGCGAGAGCCCACCAGGTTCGAATCGTGGCCCTGCCAGCCAGGTCTCAGCAAAAGTCGTCACCGCCGTGATCGGCTGTGTCCGTGCGCAGCATTTCCGCTGTATTGGGTCATCGGTCCTCGGCACTATGCGTGTTCCGGTAGATCCCGGGTGATGTCGGTCTGTGACGCGATGACCGTTTCGGGCGGGGCTGTGCGTTCCCACAGGACCGCGCCCACGCACGCCGTCAACACCCATCCGATGCCGATCACCCCGCACCATGTCATCAATGCCATCGCCACACCGATCGGGCCGAAGCCGTTCCAACCGCTGAGCAATGGCGGGAAGAGGATCCGGGCGGCGAGCGGGAGAAGGGTTCCGTCGATCACCACCCCGGCGAGTCCGGCGAGGGCGAGGTATCTCACGCCCCGCCCGCCGTCTCGCACGAGGAGAACCGGTGTGAGCGACCAGAAGATCCAGACCGGCACAAGGGCAGCCGCGAACAGCAGCGGTCGGATCGCACCGGTGTGATCGCCGCCGAGGGCGATCAACTCACGAAGGGCGATCATGGTCAGGTACAGGACGAACCACGTGGCGCCCCGCAGCACTCGTTGGCCCAGCCCGAACTGCTCACGGCGCCAGGCCCTGGCGAAGATTCCGGCGATGGTGATCGACATCGGGATTCCCCACACCAGGAATCCAGCGACTCCGACGAACGTCCAATTCGACCGAAATGCCGAAGAATCGCCGAACGCGGCGCGGACTCGTTCAGTCAGTGGGCTTACCAGGCCGGCCTCCCGGATGAAAAGTGTGCCCGGACTGGCGTTCTCGGCGAAGCCGGAAAAGTAGTCGAATCCGATGATGATCAGAGGAATGACCGTGGTGAACAGCTGGATCGAGACGAGTGCGCCCAGCGTCGCGCCATCGATCTCGGTGAACCGGGTGGCGATTGCGGCGGGCAGCCGCTTCTTGCGGGCGTCCGCCAGCCGCCGGTAGCGCTCCTCGAGCCGTCGATGGACGTCGTCCCGTTTCCCGCGTGCGCTCACAGGTTGGCGAACTCCTCGAACATCCCGCACACAACTTCACACCCAGACGTGGTAGTACCGTTGTGGTGCGGCGACGGTAGCACTCAGGAAAACCCACCGGGGAACCTTCGTATGTGAACGACCGGGCTCGACGGGCCGCACAGATAACGCGCGACTTGCAGTGATGTCATCCATCCTCGCCGCCGCCGCGGCGCGCTGCGACCAGCCGCGACCACAAATTGTCAGGATGTTGTCACTTTTCCGAGTGCGGGGGGATCGACAGGGACGGCTTGGGACGATTCCCTCTGGTAAGGGGTTCTAAAGCCATTGCGAAACAACGGAATTCAGTTGCTATCCGGCCGGGAAGGTGCGGCTCCCGGCTTCCGCTCCGTGTGGCTGCTCAGGTGGGTTCGAATTCCCATAGCACGGGAGAACCATTGTGGTCCTTGGGGACCGGAATGTAGCTGCGATGGGTCGTGGGGTCGAGGGCCAGCGAGTGTGCGCCGTCGGCCAGATGCGCCGAGCCGAGCAGCGTCAGATGTCCGCGATCATGAGCGAGAATGCTGACCCAACCGCTTTCGGCGCCGACATAGACACGGCGAGCGTCGGGGTCGTAGGCCAATACGTCGGGCGTTTCGCCAACCCCGTGGTGATCAATCACGCTCCTAACGGCCAGGTCGACGGTGACCATTGTGGCGTTGGCTTCGCAGCCGACGAACATCACCTGGTCGGTGACGTCGAGAGCCTGGCCGTGGGGGTGGTCGCAGCCGGGTGTGGGAATGCGCTGGGTCACAGTGAAACTGACCGGATCGAGCACAGCCAGGTCGTTGTGGCCTTGCACCGCGACGACCATCTGGTCGAGGACTGGGTCATATACCACGTTTCCCACCTCACCACCCAAAGGGATGGTTGCCCGGACTGCGCCGGTGTCGGCGTCGATCACGGTTTCGGTGCCCGCAGCCTCGTTGGTGGTCCAGACGGTGTTTCGGATGGGGTCGTAGGCCAGCCCATCGGGGTAGGTGTCGGTCGGGGCGCGGTACGCGACTGCCCCGGAGTTTTCGTCGATGGCGACTAGCTGGTTGCTACCGGTCGCGGTGGCATAGACCCGATGTTTGTCGGGAATGACGATCACCCCGTGGACGTCGGACAGGCCGGGCAGCGTGCGCACTACAGCGTGTGCATGTATGTCGACATCGATGAGTTCACTTGCGCCCATGTGGGCGATGAATAGTCGCCCCTGCCCTGTGTCCAACGCGAGGTAATCAAACCGGACCGGACCACCGGTCAGCACCGTCTCAGACACCTGCCGCAGCGGCAACTCACCGGACGGCGTTGATGTCGAGCATGCCGCGAGAGCGGCCGTCATCGCCACGCCGGCCAGCAGCCTAACCTGCCATCGCACCGCGCTCACCCTTCGCTGCGCTGCATCCGCTGTGTCAAAGCTACGCCGAGGCATTAACCAGACGGGGTGGGCGTCGAGGACAGTGGGAACCATGAAGAGCCCTCTGCACCTTGCGTGTTCGTCGATGCGCCCCCGCTTCACCGCGCTTCGCCCGGCGGCTCTGTCAAGCACGAAGATCGACACACTGCAAGCGTCTCTGGGCTCGACGATGACCGGAATATTTCCCTGACGCGGTATGCCGGTGATCGGGTCGTCGTCATCGTCGGTGGTGACGAGGCGGGCCGATGCTTCCCCGGTTGCGGATCTGATGCCGAATGGCTCAGGACTTCAAGCCGGTGCGGCGCTCCAGGGCCTCGATGACGGTTGGGCAGACGTCGATCTCGTAGAGCCATTCGACGCTCTGCATTCCGCCCGGGCTGTCCGCGTTGATCTCCACCACCTTGTCGCCGATCACATCGATGCCAACGAAATACATGCCGTCGGCCACGAGCTTCTTGCTCATCGCTTCGACGATGCCGCGTTCCACGTCACCGATCTCGAGAGGGACCGAGCGTCCGCCCGTGCTGATGTTGGCCCGCGGGTCGTTACCTGTAGGCACTCGCCGGAAGGCGGCCAGTTGCCCGTCGCGCTCGAGGATCTGTCCCTCGAGCAGGAAGATCCGGGTGTCGCCGTCCTCAGCGCAGTCGACGAACTCTTGAACGAGCGCGTAGCCGTCCAGGAGTACCGACTCCGTTATCTGCGCGAGGTTCGCTTCGTCCGCGTCCTCGATCATGAACACGTTCCGACCTTTGGCTCCGTAGAGAGGCTTGACGACGGAGTGGCCGACCTTGGCGACGAACCGCTCGATCGCTTCCGGGTCGCGGGTCACGAGCGATCGCGGACGGATCTTCTCGGGGAACTCCTCCAGGTAGAGCTTGCTCGTTGCGCGTACTAAGGACATCGGGTCGTTCACCACCGTTACGCCTCGAGCCTTGAGCATCTGGCCGAAGACCACACCCAGTGGACTTGCCCACGGCCGCTCCTGCATATCGTCGACCGTTTCGTTTCGCAGGAACAGGGCATCCAGGTCGTCCATGACGATCCGTTCGGCGTCGCGCTCCTTGATGCGCTTCATGAAGCTTTCGAGTGTGTCGCCTTTCTCGAACTCTGCGCGATGCGCCCGGGCCGAGAGCTGCCCATCGTTTTCCCCGTGCTCGACGTCTCCGAGCCCGACGTACCAAACCTCATGGCCGCCCTGGACCGCGGCCCTCGCCAGGCGCGTAGTCGTGTACTCGTCTATCTCGGTAGCGACGTCGAGGACGAAGAACGCAAGCCTCATGACACATCTCCTTCGTACAGCGCTGTGACCGACACGCCACCGCGCAGCTTGTCCAGGCGCTCCTGAGCGCCGGGCACATCCAGCCACCGAGGGCGGACCCACGGTGGCTGGAGCACCTCACGGTCGAGCAGATCCTGGATCATCGGGACCTGGTCCAACGAGAGCTTGCCGACGAAGAGGACGTCGAGGCTGCAGTCGTCGGCGAGGGCTTCGAGGATTCGCGTGATCCCACGGAGGTAGATCGCGTCCTTCACGGAACCGCCGCCAAGGACGACGCGGATGGCGATGGACCAAGCGGTCCTCGCCGGTATCCGATGTTCGTTCCGTAACGATTCGAATATCTGCAGGAATCCGGCGCCGTCGAGCATCTTGCCGATGGCTACGACCCTCGCGGCGAGCACGCGGAGGCGCCGCGGGTCCAATCCGCCGGTCAGGTACTCGGCGAGCACGGCGAGGCCCTCTTGGGTCTCGTCGTAGCCAGGGAGTCCGACCGTCAGCAGCGTCAGTGGTTGCCTGGCGCCGTTCTGATACGTGACGACATGGGTGCCGATCTCGTGATGCAGCAAGGGCTCCACCCGGTCCGCCCTTAAAGCGGCGGCCTCGGGGATGAGCAGCCGGCCGAACGACACCATCAGTTCGGAGATGTCATCGCGCACCTCGACGCGAGCCGGGAAGTCCGGATAGACGGCGCGGTATCGATCGAACTCCTCACGGGCCGCGTCCGCGAACGCCCCAGCCGTGACGCTCGGGGTGCTGGGAGCTTCTGCTGGGATCGTCTCGAGTAGCTCCTCGGCGGCCGACGCGAGAGGCTGGGCGATTCCGCCGTAGAGCTGCAGCGACGCGTAGACAAACCGTGAAGTGTCGCGATCCTCCAATGCTGTTATCTGTCTTGCTATTTCGTCACGCTTTGCCCGGAAAAGTGTGTGCAGCGCAGGGTCGGTGATGTTCTCGATTTCGAGGTTGTAGAGGTCACGTCGCACCATGTCCGGCTCGAATTCCAGCGGTCTGAGCCGGAGGGTGGGGACGGTCGCGAAGTCACTCCGCTCGAAATCCGCCCATGCCTGTGCTGCATTGACCGGCGTGATGTTGAGCAACATGTTCACTGCGCGCTCGATCTCGGTGAGGCGGGCGTCGACGTCTAGAGCAGGAGCAAGGTCCTGGGTCGAGGATGTCACCTGGCCTCCTAGAAAGTCCTTCGGGATACAGCGCCAGCGGCCATACAGCGCCAGCCCAGGGCTTCGACGGATACGTTAATTTTGGGATGCCCCAGCAGCGAGAGCCCAAACATCCTGCACGTTGTGCGAAGACACGTGCGCGCGGCCGGTGCGGCGTATCCGCAGTTCCGAGAGGCATTCCTGGGGCTGCTCACCAGCCGCTCAGTGGATTGGCTCGTCCTCAGGTCGGCGCAACCCAACGCCGAACAGGCCGGCGAAGAAAGCGCCGGCGTCGCATCGGCGTCGGCAGGCTGCGTCGGCCGTCCGGCGGTAGTGTTGGGATTGCCGTGTTGACTGTCGCGACTCGGGTTAGCGCAGTGTCACTGCACGTCAAGACGGTTGCGAATGCGAGGCGTTATGCCACGGACTTTGGGTGTCGAAGAGGAGTTCAACCTTGTCGACTTGAAAACCCGGCGCTTGACGGCGCGCGCACCGGAATTACTCGCCCAACTGTCTGACACGTACGTTGCGGAATTGCAGCGCTGTGTCGTCGAAATGAACAGCGGTGTCGTGGCCACCCTCGAGGAACTGCGGAACGAGCTGCGGGGGCATCGGCGCGTGCTTGTCGATGCTGCGGCTCGGCTGGGCATGGGCGTGGTGGCCGCCGGTGCGATGCCGCTGTCGGTGCCCGCCGAGATGCAGGTCACGCAGACCGCCCGGTATCGCCAGATGCTCGCCGACTACCAGCTGCTGGCCCGAGAGCAGTTGATCTGCGGCACGCAGGTGCACGTCGGAGTGGCGGATCGCGACGAAGCGGTGATCGTCGCGAACCGGGTCGCGCGGTATCTGCCCACGCTGTTGGCGCTGTCCGCCAGTTCACCGTTTTGGCCCGATGGTTCTGACACCGGCTATTCAAGCGTGCGCACCCTGGTGTGGCAGCGTTGGCCGACGACTGGGCCGGCCGCACCAGTGGCGTCGGCGGCCGAATACGATCGGCTGGTCGCCGACCTGGTCGCCAGCGGTGTGATCACCGACGTCGGCATGGTGTATTTCGATATCCGTCCCGGGAGCTCGGCCCCCACACTCGAATTGCGAGTCTGCGACAGCTGCCCGTCGGTCGACAGCATTGTGCTGATCGCCGGTCTGTTCAGGGCGTTGGTCGAACGCGAGAGCGAGGCGTTGCGGTTGGGCAAGCCCGCTACGTTGATCTCCCCGACGCTGGGCCGTGCGGCGCTGTGGCGCGCGGCGCGGTCGGGGCTGGAGAGCGAACTGGTTGACGTGCACGGGCCGACGAGCCGGCCAGCGGCTGACGTGGTCACTGACCTTGTCCGGTCGCTGCGCCCCGAGCTGGAGGAAACCTGCGACTGGGACATGGTCAGTGAGCTGGCCCGACAGGTCCTCCTCGCCGGTAGCTCAGCGGCGCGTCAGCGCCGGGCGCTGCGCCGCCGGGGCCGGCTCACCGATGTTGTCGACCAGCTGATCGCCGAGACGGCAGGCCGCTGGCCGAACGCCTCCGTCGCCGTCGGTGCGGACCCGACGCTGCTGTTCGGCTACCAGCCGGGTAGCGAGTATGACCCGGAGAACGAGGCGGCGATCAGCTTCGATGAAGCGATCGATCCGGCCGGCCGCCCTCGGCCGCGGTACGAGAAGATCCTTCAAACCGTTGCCAATCTGGGCGTGGCGGCGTTGCGCTCGCGCGAAGCCGGTATTGAACAGGAGCAGCGCGCCGACAACATCACCTTCCGGGTTACAGGTCAAAGCAGGGCCCAGCTGTTTCCGGTCGACCTGATTCCGCGCGTAGTGGGCGCCGACGAGTGGGCAAGCCTGACGATCGGGTTGGGGCAGCGCGCGAGAGCGCTCAACGCATTCCTGCGGGACATCTACTCCGAGCAGGCGATCATCGCCGACGGCGTGATCGAAGTGCAGGCGCTCGACCGGGCACCCGGATTCCGGTCGACCGGGCGGCTGTGCGGCGACGCGGTGCGCTCGCATGTCAGCGGCACCGATCTGGTATGCGACCGCGCCGGTCACTGGATGGTGCTCGAAGACAATCTCCGGATCCCGTCCGGCACTGCCTACGCAATAGTGAACAGGCGCCTGCTCGCCAAGCATCTGGCCGAGCTGAGCCCGCCGGCCGAAGCCGGCGATGTCGAATCCGTGCCGCAGCAGCTGCTGGACACGCTGCGGGCATCGGCACCGTCCCGTATCGCCGGCGAGCCGGCGGTGGCGCTGCTGTCCGCCGGCTGGGACGACTCGGCCTGGTTCGAGCACACGTTCCTGGCCGATGAAATGGGCATCCCGTTGGTGCGATCGTCCGACCTTTCGGTGCAGGATGGGAAGCTGCTGCGCCACATCGGTTCCGAGACCCACCCGATCGATGTGCTGTATGCCCGGATGGACGAGGACATGTTGCTTTCGTCGATGGGCTACGACGGCGTGCCGCTGCGTTCCGGGCTGCTCGAGTCGGTGGCCGAAGGCGCGCTGACGATCGCCAACGCGCTGGGTAACGGGATCGGTGACGATAAGGCGATCTATGCCTACGTACCCGCGATGATCGAGTATTACCTTGGCGAGAAGCCGGCGCTCGCGCAGGTGCCGACCTGGATCTGCGCCGAACGCGCGCAGCGCGACTACGTGCTCGACAACCTCGCCGATCTGGTGGTCAAGCCCATCGACGGGTCCGGCGGCAACGGAGTGATCATCGGACCGGACGCCTCCGACGAGGCGTTGGAAACCCGTCGGCGCGAACTGCTCAGCCAACCCGAGCGGTACATCGCCCAGCAGACGGTGGCGCTGTCGACCCATCCGACGTTCGACGGGGAGGGTATGTACCCGCATCACGTCGACCTGCGCGCATTTGTTCACCTGCGGCCGGGACCCGGCGACTCGGTCACGGCGCACGTGATGCAGGCCGGGCTGACCCGGGTCGCCACCCTGGGATCGCGGATCGTCAATTCGTCGTCCGGCGGCGGAAGTAAGGACACTTGGTTACTCACCGCCGGCACCGACCTAGAACCTGCTCGCAACTCACACCGAGCTTGAAGGAACCTAAGGCGTATGTGCGGTATATGCGGCGAGATCCGCTTCGACGGGCGCTCGGCGGACGTCGCCGCGGTGACCCGGATGACGTGTGCCATGGAGTCCCGCGGACCCGATTCCGACGGCGTCGTCGCGCACGGCCCGATCGCCCTGGGCCATCGCCGACTGTCGATCATCGACCTGTCCGCCCGCGGCGCCCAGCCCATGGTGGACAGCGACCTGGGCCTGACGCTGGTGTTCAACGGTTGCATCTACAACTATCAGGACCTGCGCGACGAGCTGATGGCCGCGGGCTACCGGTTCTTCTCCACGGCCGACAGCGAAGTCGTCATCAAGGGGTTTCATCACTGGGGCACGCGGTGTGTCGAGAAGTTCAAGGGCATGTTCGCCTTCGCCGTCGCGGACCGCGAAACCGGCGTCGTCACACTGGCGCGGGACCGGCTCGGAATCAAGCCGTTGTATTTGGCCGAGACGCCGGGTCGGCTGCGATTCGCTTCCACCGTGCGGGCGCTGCTCGACGCCGGTGACGTCGACACGGAGATCGACCGGCACGCACTGCACCACTACATGAGCTTCCATTCGGTCGTACCGGCCCCGCGCACGATGTACACGGGAGTGCGCAAGTTGCCGCCGGCGACGGTTCGCGTGATCCAGCCCGACGGCACCCGCGCCGACACGGTCTACTGGTCGCCGGACTTCCGCCGCGACCCCGCCCGCGCCGGGTGGTCGGCGAAGGACTGGCAGGACGCGCTGATGGATTCGCTGCGCACCGCGGTGGTGCGGCGCATGGTCGCCGACGTGCCGGTCGGAGTGCTGCTGTCGGGCGGCATCGATTCGTCGATCGTTGTAGCACTGCTCGCCGAGCAAGGCCAGCATGGGCTGGCCACGTTCAGCATCGGCTTCGACTCAGCGGGCGGGGAGTCGGGCGACGAATACTTCTACTCCGATCTGATCGCCAAGACCTTCGACACCAACCACCACCGCATCCACATCGACTCGTCTCGACTACTGCCCGCGGTGCCGAAAACCATTGCGGCCATGAGCGAACCGATGGTGAGCCACGACTGCGTAGCCTTCTATCTGCTGAGTGAGGAAGTCAGCAAATCGATCAAGGTGGTGCAGTCCGGGCAGGGCGCCGACGAGATCCTGGCGGGCTACGACTGGTACCCGCCGCTGACCGAGGTCGCCCGCGATCAGACCACCGACGCCTACGCGAAGGTGTTCTTCGACCGCGGCCACGACGACGTGCTGGCCTTGCTGTCGCCCGAATACGGGATCGTTGGCGAAGATCCGAGCCGCCAGTTCGTCAGTGCCCATCAGGCAGCGCCAGGAGCCGACACCGCTGTCGACGCGGCGCTGCGGCTGGACACCACCGTGATGCTCGTCGACGACCCCGTCAAGCGCGTCGACACCATGACGATGGCCTGGGGTCTGGAGGCGCGGGTGCCGTTCCTCGACCACGACTTCGTCGAACTCGCGGCAATGTGCCCGACTGACCTGAAACTCGCCTCCGGCGGCAAGGGCGTGCTCAAAGAAGCATCCCGGTCACTTCTGCCCGCCGATGTCATCGACCGCACCAAGGGCTACTTCCCGGTACCCGGCATCCGACACCTGAATGGTCCGGTACTCGAGATGGTGCGCGATTCGCTGACCAACGACGCCGCACGGAACCGCGGCCTGTACCGTCCCGAAACGCTCGCGGCATTGTTGGCGGCACCGAACGACACGCGCACCGTGCTGGGCGCGAACACGTTATGGCAACTCGCCGTTCTGGAGATGTGGTTGCAAAGCATGGAAGCTTAAGCGCGGGAAAGCAGTCCGCGCGATAACCAGTTCGTCGTGGTCGCCGCATCCACCTCGACCTTCGGCGCCACCTGCGAAGTCGATAACCCGTCACTAATGACGGCCAACACGGCTTGATGAACCGCCGCGGGATGTCCGGAGACTCTGATGTGCGTGCCCGTTTGGACACCGGCTAGGTGGTCGGGTGATCCACCTGCCGTCAGTCGTCTGCGCCAGATCGCCAAGCACAACCTGAGCCTAGGTCGTGATGGCTCACGCCCATGCGAACTGGGTGCCGTACCCGAACCGATGATCTACCTCTGAGTTTGGTGGGAAGGTACTTTCTTCCCATGTGGTGGACCGTGTGGTGGATCCCGTTCATCCTCACCGCGCCTCTTATGCTCGGCCTCCTCGTGGAGGCTATTTGGGGTTCGCGTAACCCTGGCGTCGCATGGATCGCAGTGGGCATGGGCTATGGGTTGATCGCCGCCTTCTCTGGAAGCCGTCGCCGACGTTGATTCCGTCCGCAGTGAGTCCGCAGTAGGCGTCGCGAAGGCCATTTGCGGCTTGCTCGGGAAGATCTTCCGGTTCAGGAGCCTTCGGTGCGTCTCCAGGGTCAACCCTCCCGGGTGAGCGAAGAATGAGAGTATGACGAATTCTGTTGGCGCACAGAGACTTTTAGGACAGCCAGTTATAACGGAAGATCGTGGCCGTGAAAGACCACGCGGGGTGTTTACCGCGCGATCCGGCTCAGTGAGTTTTGCACTTTCTTACTTGTGGTGCCGATGGCGTGCTTGACCGCGTTAGACAGATTGCTCGTCCTCGACCTAACCGCTGTTCGGAGCAGACCAGAGTGGCCGGATGGTGCATGGCGAGAGACTTGGGGTTTGCCCACCACGGGGCCGCCCTTCACTGCGGAGCTCAGTGGTTTCGGCCGAACGGTCCGCGGGATCGGGGCAGCGCTGGTCCGGGCTTTCACTGCGTTGACCGTGGTGGTGACCCGTTCAACGAGTTTGTTGACCACCGGTTTGGTCTGCACTGGAGAAACGGCGGCCTCGCTCGCTGCAGCAGGTGCCACAACGCTAGGCGGGCAACCAAATAAACAGAAACCGAGGGCATCAGCAATGAAGACAACGAGGGTACCGACTAATAAAAAGCCTAGTAATGCCACACTTTCGACAAACAATACCGCTTGTATTATCGCCGCTTGTATTTTCGGCCAAATTGTAGTGATGGGGATTGCGGTCGTCGCCAGAGCCGCGTTAGCGGTGCGCTGACGTGTTGCCGCAGGCCTCGTTAATAGGCTTGTGCTGCTACCAGTTATGGGTGTCGGCGAGCCTGCCGCGTTCAATTGGGAGGCCATAGTGCCTGCGGTGCTCACCGCAGCGGTGGTGATGTCGGCTGCGGTGACGGCTCGGTCGGACGCGACCCGAGTGCTGATGGATCTCTCCAGCGTCGCGGCTGACTGGCGGATCAGGGCTTCGAGTTGCACCACTTGCGACTCGGCTTGCACGACTGGTGGTTCAGTTCGCGCCGCACCACCGGGTGGTGGGGCTGTAACGAGAGTCAATGCGACGATGACCGCGATGGCAGCGGCGAGGCCAGTGGTGTACGGCCGACTACCAACCAGATCCATGACTTCCCCCCAAGAACGTCCGGAGCAAACCGGCTCCGAACACTGTTTTCTTCATTGAAGTGTCCTTTCACGGTCACGCCACGCATGGGCTCCGCCGGGCGAGACTGCGGCTCGCAGCAACCATCCTCACGGCCTACCGATGAGTCGGAATAAGTAGTCGACTACTGCACTATGGCCCAGGCCACCGCAACGACTACTGAAAAGGCCCGCCACCCAAGCGGATGACGTGCCGATTGTGAATCGTTGGTCAGCCGTCCTTACAGTCGGAGCACACGACCATGAGCATCCGGGATGTCGTCACTTTTCGCTGTGGCTGGTACTGGCCGCATCGGCTTTGGCGCCCCCGGCGAGCCCACCGGTGACTTTCTTGACGGTGCCACTGAACTTCGTGCTCAGCGAAGTGAGCGAGGAACTGAACTGCTTGCCGGCCTTCGTCAGTGACCCGCTCGACTGGCTGCCAGTGTTTTTGACACTGCCGGCGGCCAACGTCTTGGGCGCGACCTTGTTGCCCGCAGCGAGGACACTGACTGGTGTTTGCGCGTTAAACGGGGTCCTGAGCTCGATGCCGAAGTTATTGTTTCTAACTGCGCTAGCGCCCTCCTGACCGTCCACGGCGATAGCGCCAGCGATCGCCAAGGGGCCGTTCCCACCACCAGCAGCAGCGCCTGAACGCACCTCGTTGTTGCTGCCGAGCATGCTAAACGCCACGTTGCCGCCGATTTGGCGCAGGATGTTCGCGGTCGGGTCAGGGACGTTGCTCGCAATCAGGACGTTGTCGTCACCGAAGAAGTTGGTGGCATTGTTGAACATGCCGCTCGCGGCAAGGGCGTTTCGATTGCCGAAGATATTGAGCACGCTGTTGCCGAAGCCCTGTGCCTGGATGTTGCCGGTGTCGCCGAGATTCACCGCAAGGTTGAAGAAGGAGGGAGGCCCGTTCGGGGTGATGACGCCAGCCGCGACGGCGGCCAGTGCGTTGGGGTCGGTGCTGCGGCCGACACCGAGGCCGATGGCGACGTTGCCAATATCACTGGGTGTTCCGCCCGCTTGTACGATATAGCGATCGCCTTGTGCCACAGCGAGGTTGAGGTTGCCGTTCGTTCGAACGAGTATGTCTGTGCCGCCTCCATAGGCGAGGCTCAAGGCTCCCGCCGATCTGACATCAGTCTGCGGGGGAACCGGACCGGGTGCGGTATTGCCCCGGCCGTTCGCAATGGCGAAGGTGAGGAATCCTCGGGCGTCGGCGAAGGACGCGTTGCCGATCGCAACAGCGCCGGTGAGGAGCCCTCGGGCGTTCGCTGTGCCGTTGCCTAGCACCAACGCGAAGCTGAGCGGGGTGCTCGTGCAGCCTGAACCAATGGAAAAAAGCCGCCGAGGGACAAGCACGATGCGGTGGCCGCTCCGGCCCCGCCGACCGCCGCTGCTGCCAATCCCGTCGCCAACCCCGACACCGCCGCGGCCCGCAATAGACCGCCCGTCAGTGTGTCCGTCGAGCCATCCTGTCGCCTGCTCATTGGTGCGCCTCCCCCGTCGCGAAATGTGGATGGATAAACGGTATTCCTACGTGCGAGCGCAGCAGATCGGATCATAAAAATTGCGCGTGAGTAAGTCCGGAGTACATTTTGTGTTCGAGGGTCGGCGCCGGCGGGGTTGGCCAAGTCTTCGTGCCCGGGGCCTTGGTTCGGGTCAGGCTCAGTCCGTTTCCGGTGAGCGTTGCAGTCTGGGTATCCATCCGGGCCGCGCCGACTCCGTTTAGTTATGCCGTGAGACTATGACGAATTCTGTTGGTGCACAAGACGTTTCATGAAATCAGCCCGCCATCCGTTTGGATGACGGGCCGATTCGCTGTGTTGTCAGGCTATGGTGACGTCGCGGCTGGCCATCTGGTCGACTTCGTCGGCCGCCGCGGTCCACGCTGCGATGAGGCTGCGGGCCAGGTCCGGGGGGAGCGGGTTGTCGGTGTGGACGGTGTCGACCACGATGTAGCGGACCGCGTGCCCGTCCGCGTGCTGGTAACCGTCGATCGACACCGTGATGTTGGGGACGTCGGGGCAACTGACTCGCCGCGATGTACCGAGAAAATAGCGGCGGGTCTCGGCGTTGACGTGATTGACTACGGCGCCCGGGGCTGGTCGTCGTTGAACCACTCATGCACACGGGTGGCACCCGGCGGGTGCGGGATGTTGGCAAGGTCGTCGGTGCTGGTGGTGGTTGTGGTCATGGCGATGGACTCCTTTTTCCTTTCGGAGCCACGCCGACGTCCTCTGTTGTGCAAATCTTGTGCGAGGTAGCATCTGCGCTGGTCAGATGGCACCCCCGGCAGGACTTGAACCTGCGACCTACCGCTTAGAAGGCGGCTGCTCTGTCCGCTGAGCTACGGGGGCAGCGCACCAACCCTAGCCGAATTGCTGCGAACCGATGGATGGGTACAAGGGCGATCTGGGCGTCGCCAAAGTCCGTGCCGATCTGCCAAGCAAGGGTTTCACGGTCTTGTTTCCGGTGACGGAACACGCGCCGATCGATCTTGTCGCATATGCGGCTGGAGAGTTCCATCGCCTTCAGGTGAAGTACCGGTCCGCACGCGCGGGTGCCGTCACCGTGAAGTTCCGGTCTGTGTAGGCGGACCGCGACGGGACGCACATGGCGCGTGGGTCACTCTCCGGATTGCGCCCAGCAGGAATGGCCAGAAGGGAGGAGTGTTGGACGCTGACGCATTCCGTGAAATGGGCTCTTGAACAATCCGGTGAGTCCTTCCGAACTTTGGCATGAAACGCGGCCCTTCCAAGGGCGCTCCCACGCCCGCAACGGCTATCCAAAGCCACGTGGATATAAGGCTACGTGCCGCCAGGCAGCGGACTAGCGTGGTGTCAGCACATCGGTGTTAGGGAGGGGAGCGACGAGCATGAGCGACGTGCCGGAACTCGATGCGGACGGACTTCCCGAGGAACTCAGCGCGTTCGACCAGATACTGCATCGCGGCGAAGCCAATCCGCGTACCCGTTCGGGCATCATGACCGTGGAGCTGCTCGACACCACCCCGGACTGGGAGAGCTACCGAGCCAGGTTCGACGCCGCCTCTCGCAAGGTGCTCCGGTTCCGGCAGAAGGTCGTCATCCCCACCCTTCCGACGGTGGCGCCGCGGTGGGTCGTCGATCCCGACTTCAACCTCGACTTCCACGTGCGCCGGATGCGGGTCCCAGAGCCCGGCAGGCTGCGCGAAGTCTTCGACCTGGCCGAGCTCGCGGCACAGTCACCGCTGGACATCTCCAGGCCATTGTGGACGGCGACCCTCGTCGAGGGCCTCGAGGGCGGCCGCGCCGCCCAGCTGGTGCACATCAGCCACGCCGTGACCGACGGGGTCGGCGGCGTCGAGATGTTCGCCAACCTCTACGACCTGGAGCGCGACCCTCCGCAACAGGCCCCGCCGCCGCTGCCCATCCCGCAGGACCTGTCGCCCAACGATCTGATGCGGCAAGGACTTAACCGGTTGCCCAGCACGATCGCCGGCCGGGTACGCGGCGTGCTGTTCGGGGCAGCGCACGTCGTCGGCGAATTGGTGCGCGACCCGATATCGCGAATGGGCGACCTCGTCGAGTACGCGATGTCGGGTGCCCGTGTGGTCGGCCCAGTCGCCCCACCGTCGCCGGTGCTGCGGCGGCGCAGCCTCTCGTCGCGCAGCGAGGCCATCGACATCGAGTTCGGCGTTCTGCACAAGGCGGCCAAGGCGGCGGGCGGTTCGATCAACGACGCCTACCTGGCCGGCCTGTGCGGCGCCCTGCGCCTCTACCACCAGGCCAAGGGCGTACCGATCGAGGCCCTGCCGATGGCGGTGCCGGTCAACCTGCGGTCCGAGGCGGATCCGGCCGGCGGCAACCGATTCGCCGGTGTCAATCTTGCCGCGCCGATCGGCCTGCACGATCCGGAAGTGCGCATCAAGAACATCCGATCGCAGATGACGCGCAAGCGCGAGGAGCGTGCGATCGACATGGTCGGCGCCATCGCCCCGGTGCTCACGCTGATGCCCGACAGCGTGCTCGAGTCGATGGCCGGTTCCATCGTCAACTCCGACGTCCAGGCCAGCAACGTGCCGGTCTACGCGGGCGATACCTTCATCTCCGGAGCAAAAATCTTGCGGCAGTATGGCATTGGCCCGCTGCCGGGCGTGGCGATGATGGTAGTGCTGATCTCCCGCGCCGGCTATTGCACCATCAGCACGCGCTACGACCGCGCGTCGATCGTCGACGCCGACCTGTGGGCCCGCTGCCTGCTGGCCGGCTTTGACGAGGTGCTCGCCCTCGGCGGCGAGGGTCGGGCAACACCGGCAACGTTCACGATCGACGTCCCAGAACCCACCCCAGTGTCACCCAACGGAAGTGCAGCGCAATGACTTCGGCCAACGGTCAGCAGAATCCACGGACGATGCGGCTGCCTGGATCGGTCGCCGAGATCGAGGGCAGCCCGTCCGGCCCCGAGATCGGTGCCTTCTTCGATCTCGACGGCACGCTGGTCGCCGGGTTCACCGGCGTCGTGATGACCCAGGATCGGCTGCGCAGGCGTCAGATGTCCGTCGCCGAGTTCATCGGCATGGTGCAGGCCGGGCTCAACCATCAGCTCGGCCGCTCCGAGTTCGAGGACCTCATCGGTAAGGGCGCCCGCATGCTTCGCGGCAACTCCCTGGAGGACATCGACGAACTGGCCGAGCGGCTCTTCGAACAGAAGATCGTCGGACGCATCTATCCCGAGATGCGCGAACTCGTCCGCGCTCACATGGCCCGCGGCCACACCGTCGTGCTCAGCTCGTCGGCACTGACGGTTCAGGTGGAGCCCGTCGCGCGGTTCCTCGGCATCAAGAACGTGTTGAGCAACAAGTTCGAGACCGATGAGCACGGCGTGCTCACCGGCGAGGTGCTCACGCCGATCATCTGGGGGCCCGGAAAGGCCAGGGCGGTACAGGCATTCGCCGCCAAGAACGGTGTCGACCTGTCGAAGAGCTACTTCTACGCCGACGGCGACGAAGACGTCGCGTTGATGTACCTCGTCGGCAATCCGCGGCCGACCAATCCCGCGGGCAAGCTGGCCGCCGTGGCCGCCAAACGCGGCTGGCCGGTGCTGCGATTCTCTAGCCGCAGTGGAAGCAATCCCGTCTCGCAATTGCGGACGGTTGCGGGCGTGGCGTCGATGGTGCCGATCGCCGCCGGCGCCATCGGGCTGGGCCTGTTGACCCGCAACAGGCGCACCGGCGTCAACTTCTTCACGTCGACTTTTGGCCGGGCACTGTTGACCGCCACGGGGGTCAACCTCAACGTGCTGGGCAAGGAGAACCTGACCGCGCAGCGACCTGCCGTCTTTATCTTCAACCACCGCAACCAAGTTGACCCGATGATCGCCGGCAGGTTGGTCAGCGACAACTTCACGTCGGTCGGTAAGAAGGAGCTCGAGAATGATCCGATCGTCGGCACCATGGGCAAGATCATGGACGCCGCCTTCATCGACCGTGACGACCCCCAGAAGGCCATCGAAGGACTGAAGAAGGTCGAGGAGCTTGCACGCAAGGGGCTGTCGATCCTCATCGCGCCGGAGGGCACGCGCCTGGACACCACGGAGGTCGGTCCGTTCAAGAAGGGGCCGTTCCGTATCGCGATGTCGGCTGGAATCCCGATCGTGCCAATCGTGATTCGCAACGCCGAGGTCATCGCCGCCCGCGACTCCAGCACGTTCAACCCCGGCACCGTCGACGTCGTGGTGTACCCACCGATACCCGTCGACGACTGGACCCACGACAACCTTCCCGACCGCATCGCCGAGGTCCGTCAGCTGTATCTGGACACGCTCAGCGACTGGCCGCACGACGAGGTGCCGACGCCGGAGCTGTACAAGCGGAAGAAAGCGCCGGCGAAGAAGGCGCCGGCCAAGGCGGCCGCCAAGGCCGCGACGAAGGCCGCCGAGAAGAAGCCTGCGAAGAAAGCGCCCGCCAAGAAAGCGACGAAAAAGGCCGCCACAAAGGGTCGGCCGTGAAAGTCTCCGCCGACCATTTCGCGCCATTCACGGCGACTGACGACGCGCTGGTGCTGGCATCGGTGTCGTCACCCGCCGAAGAGGAGCTGCTGAACGACTGGCTGGAACGCCAGCGGCGCGAGCATCCCGATTCAAAGGTGGACGTGCTGCGGCTACCGGCCGACGACGACCCGCCGCCCAGAACCCTGGCGCGACTCGTCGAGGAGCTGGAGGCCGACGACGACCGGTCGGTCGTTCCGGTGCGCGTGTTCTGGGTGCCCGGTGGCCTGCCCACGCGCTCCAAGATCGTCGCGCTTCTCTCCGGACGCGATACCTACCGGCCTCCGGAGATCCTGCAGAAGCGGATTCTGAAGAAGGATCCGTCGCGGGCCCGGGTAGTGGCCGGTGACCCCGCGAAGGTGTCCGAACTGCGCCAGCAATGGAACGAGACGACGGTCGCCGAAAACCCAAGGGAATTCGCGCGATTCGTCATCCGCCGCGCGAGCCTGGCAATCGAACGCGTCGAGCTGCGCCTGCTGGGCCCGGAGTACAAGTCGCCACGACTGATAAAACCGGAACTGCTGGCGTCGGCCCGTTTTCGCGAAGGCCTGGAAAAGATTCCGGGCGCGACCGTCGAAAAGGCCGGGGAGATGCTGGACGAACTCTCCACCGGCTGGAGTCGGTTCTCGGTCGATCTGATTCCCTCGCTGGGGCGCGCCATCTTCAGCCGCGGCTTCGATCCGAACATCGACTACGACCGCGCCGAAGTCGAATCGATGCGACGCGCGTTGGAAAACCATCCCGCGGTGCTGCTGTTTTCGCACCGGTCCTATCTCGACGGTGTGATCGTGCCAGTCGCGATGCAGGAGAACCGCTTACCGCCGGTTCACACATTCGCGGGGATCAACCTGTCGTTCGGCTTCATGGGGCCGTTGATGCGTCACTCCGGCGTCATCTTCCTGCGACGCAAACTCGACGATCCGCTGTACAAGTACGTGCTGCGGCAGTTCGTCGGCTACATCGTCGAGAAGCGGTTCAACCTCAGCTGGTCGATCGAGGGCACCCGGTCGCGCACCGGAAAGATGTTGCCGCCCAAGCTCGGTCTGCTCGCCTACGTCGCCGACGCCTACCTCGACGGCCGCAGCGACGACATCCTTCTCCAGCCGGTGTCGATCAGCTTCGACCAACTGCACGAGACCGCCGAATACGCCGCCTACGCCCGCGGCGGCGAGAAGACGCCCGAGGGGCTGTCATGGCTCGTCAACTACATAAGGGCGCAGGGCGAGCGCCACTACGGCAAGATCTATGTCCGCTTCCCGGAAGCGGTGTCGATGCGCGAGTACCTCGGCGAGCCCCACGGCCCGATGACGACCGACAATGCCGCCAAACGCCTTGCGCTGCAGAAGATGGCGTTCGAGGTGGCCCGGCGCATCCTGCGCGCCACGCCGGTCAACGCGACGGGGCTGGTGTCGGCGCTGCTGCTCACCACGCGCGGTGTCGCGCTGACGCTCGACCAGCTTCACCACACCCTGCAGGACTCGCTGGATTATCTGGAACGCAAGCAGACTCCGATGACCAACAGCGCCTTGCGGCTGCGCACGGCCGACGGCGTCCGCGCGGCGCTGGACGCGTTGTCCAACGGCCATCCCGTGACGTGCGTCGACGGTGGCAGGGAGCCGGTCTGGCGCATCGCGCCTGAAGACGAGCATGAGGCGGCGTTCTACCGCAACACGGTCATCGACGCGTTCCTGGAAACGTCGATCGTCGAGTTGGCGCTTGCGTATGCGCAGCGGGCGGAATCCGATCGGCTGGAGGCGTTTTGGTCGCAGGCGATGCGGCTGCGGGATCTGCTGAAGTTCGACTTCTACTTCGCCGACTCAGCTGCGTTCCGCGAGCACATCGCCGAGGAAATGTCGTGGTATGAGGAGTGGGAGCGCCATGTCGCAGCCGGCGAGATCGACATGCTGCTGCGCGCCAGGAAGCCGCTGATCGCCAGCGCCATGCTGCGGCCGTTCTTCGACGCCTACGAGATCGTGGCGGACGTGTTGCGTGACGCGCCCGCCGAGATCGGCGAGAAGGAACTGACCAAGAGGGCGTTGGGTGTCGGCCGCCAATACGTCGCGCAGAACCGGGTGCGCAGCAACGAGTCGGTGTCGGCGCTGCTGTTCACGACTGCGCGGCAGGTAATCGCCGATCAGCACCTGCTCGAACCCGCCGCCGATCTTGCCGAGCGGCGCACGGCGTTCCGGGACGAGCTTCGCGGAGTTCTGGGCGACATGGACGCGGTCGAACAGATCGCCCGTAAACAGTTCTACGCGCGTGAGATGCAGCGACGCGCGCTGCGCAGCAAGCCTGCCTAGGACGGCCTGCGGCCCCGCGGTTCGCGACGCCATACGCTGGGCACATGACCACCGCCGCCCCCAGCGTACGCACCAGCGCAGTGTGGCCTGTGCTGTTCGGCGTCGGGGTGCTGGCAGGCGCGATCGCCGCGGGCATCGGTGCGCTGTCGCTGGCCGACGCGCTCACCGCCACCGGACTGCCCAATCCAGGCCCCGCGACCACGTACGGCCTGCCGTTCGTGCGGGCGGCCGGCGAGATCGCAGCGGTGCTGGCGGTGGGATCGTTCCTGTTCGCGGCCTTTCTGGTGCCCCCGCAGACCAACGGCGTGCTCGACGCGGCCGGCTACCGCGCACTGCGGCTCGGCACGGCCGCATCGGGGGTGTGGACGGTGTGTGCGGCGCTGCTCGTGCCGCTGACTGTGTCCGACGTCTCGGGGCACCCCCTGCGCGAAAACCTCAATCCGGTCAACATCTGGTCGGCCGCCAGCCTCGTCGACACCGCCACCGCCTGGCGCTGGAGCGCGTTCATCGCCGCGGCCGTCACGCTGGCCAGCCTTCCGGTGCTGCGCTGGGGGTGGACGCCGGTGTTGCTGGCCGGCGCATTGATCACCCTGATGCCACTGGGCCTTACGGGGCACTCGTCGGCGGGCGGCGCACACGATTTGGCCACCAACAGCTTGCTCATCCACCTGATCGCGGGCGCGCTGTGGGCGGGTGGCCTGCTGGCCTTGCTGGCTCACGCGATGCGCTCGGGGGAGCATGCCGACCTCGCGGCGCGGCGGTTCTCGGCGCTGGCACTGTGGTGCTTCGTGGCGATGGCCGCCAGCGGTGTGATCAACGCGCTGGTACGGATCCCGCTGCCCGATCTCGTTCGCTTCGAATACGGGTGGCTGGTGATCGCCAAGTTCGTCGCGCTGTGCGCGCTCGGTTTCATCGGATGGCGCCAGCGTCGCAGCGGGCTGGCGGCGCTTCGAGCCGATCCGGAGGCTCGCGGTCCGCTGGTCCGGCTCGCACTGGTGGAGGCCGCCGTGTTCGGGGCGACTTTCGGCATCGCGGTCGGGCTGGGCCGTACGCCGCCACCACCGCCGCTGACGGAGCCGAGTCCCGTCGAGGTCGCGATCGGATACGACTTCGAGGGGCCGCCGACCGTGGCGCGGGTGTTGTTCGATTGGCGGTTCGACCTCATCTTCGGTACGGCGGCGATCGTCATGGCGGTGCTGTACCTGCTCGGGGTGCGCCGGTTGCGCCGTCGCGGGGACGCATGGCCGATCGGCCGCACCGCTGCGTGGATGTGTGGCTGCGCGGCGCTGCTGTTCACGACTTCATCGGGACTGGGTCGCTATATGCCTGCGATGTTCTCGATGCACATGGTGGCGCACATGCTGCTGTCGATGCTGGTGCCGATTCTGCTGGTCTTGGGCGCGCCCGTGACGCTTGCCCTTCGCGCGCTGCCTGCCGCGGGGCGGGGGGAGCCGCCCGGTCCGCGGGAATGGCTGCTGGCGGCCCTGCATTCGCGGGTGTCGCGGTTCCTCACCCACCCGATCGTGGCGACCGTGGTGTTCGTTGCGGGCTTCTACGGCCTCTATTTCGGCGGGCTCTTCGACGCAGCGGTGAGCAATCACGCCGCGCACATGCTGATGAACCTGCACTTCCTGGTCAGCGGCTATCTCTTCTACTGGGTGGTGATCGGCATCGACCCGACACCGCGGCCGATACCGCAACTCGGTAAGGTCGCGATGGTCTTCGCGTCGTTGCCGCTGCACGCCTTCTTCGGTGTCGTACTGATGGGCATGCAAACCGTTCTGGGCGAGACGTTCTACCGGTCGCTGGGGCTCAGCTGGCACACCGACCTGCTGGGGGACCAGCGGCTGGGCGGTGGAATCGCCTGGGCGGCAGGCGAAGTCCCGCTTGTGGTGGTGATGATCGCCCTGCTGATCCAATGGCGGCGCAGCGATCAGCGCACCGCCAAACGGCTCGACCGGGCGGCGGACCGCGACGACGACGCGCAGTTGGCCGCCTATAACGCGATGCTGGCGGAGCTGGCGAAGCGGGACAGCCGGTCGGGCTAGACTGCGCCGGCCGCGATGGCCGCCGGCCAGCTGCCGTACCCGCTGATGTCCGGCCCTGTGGCAGCGGCCCCGTCGCAGCCGAATGCGGTTCGCCAAGTGCCGTCGTCGAATTCGACCTTGCCGAGTTGCATCGGCGCCGGCAAGGCAGCAAGGAACCGGCCGAGCGCCGCCGGGGACAACAGCCACCGATGCCCGAGTAACGGTGCGCCCGTAGCATCGTCGGTCACGCGGGTGACGGCAGGCTTGGCGGGCACGGTCGGCAACACCGACATCCGGTAGCGCGGCGCAGTGGTGACCTCGCCGGCCCACCTGGCGCCCACGTCGGTGAGCTGGTGCACGAGCGGTCCGCCAAGCAGGTGCGCGCCGAACACCACCAGCTCGACAGAATTCGCGACGGCGATCGGCCAAACATCTACCGGCGCTTGCTCTTCCGATACCAGCGCGGCGATGTCGAAGGCGACGGCATCCTCGAACGCTCGCGCCAGCACGGTGATCCCGAACTGCGCCTGGCCCGCCGTGCCTGCAGGCACAGCCACCGCGCACAGATCGAACAGATTGCAGAAGTTCGTGTACGTGCCCATCCGGGAGTTGGTGCCGACAGGGTCGGCGGCCACCTCGTCGATGCGCGGGTGCATCGGAGCAGTGGGCACCACCAGCGCGTCGACGCCGTCCAGTTCGGCCATCGCGACGGCACGCAACCGGTCGACCTCGCGGCGGTGGTGCACCAGCCGGTACGCAGGGATATCGCGCGCCGCGCTGATGATGCGCCGCACTGTCGGATCCAGCGCGGCGTTTGGCTGCGTGTCGATGAATTCGCCTACGGCGGCGTACCGTTCGCTCACCAACGCGCCGTCGTACAGCAGCTTGGCCGCGGCAAGGAATGGTGCGATGTCGACCGTGACGGTGCGCGCGCCCGCCTCGGTCAGTCGCCCGACGGCGGCGTCGAACGCGGCCCGCCACTCCCGGTCCAGCTCGGGCAGCTCGTTGGGCACCGCAACGACGGGAGCGGGCGGCGCCCCCAACCGGACATCCGAAGGCCAGTCACGGGCTCTCGCACCGGCCGCCATCCCGCTCATCGCCCGGTTCGCCAGCGCGAGGTCGGGCGCGAAAATCGTTACGCAGTCATAGGATTCGCATGCGGGCACCACGCCGTCGGTGCTGATGACCCCGAGGGTGGGTTTGATTCCGACGATGCCCTGCAGGCCTGCGGGCACGCGTCCTGAGCCGGCCGTGTCGGTCCCGATCGCGATGTCGGCCTCGCCGGTGGCGACCGCGACCGCCGATCCGGCGCTGGATCCGCCGCTGATGAATTCGGGCCTGCGGCTATCGGGCACAGCGCCATATGGTGACCGGGTCCCGACGAGGCCGGTCGCGAACTGGTCGAGGTTGGTCTTGCCGACGACGACCGCGCCGGCTGCCCGCAGTGCGGCCACGGCCGCCGCATCTCGCTCGGGTTGGTACGCGAACTCCGGGCAGGCCGCGGTGGTGGGCAGTCCGGCGACGTCGACATTGTCCTTCACCGCGAGTCGGACCCCAGCCAGCGCGCCCTGTCTCGTTTCGAGCTCAGCGGCAACCTCGGCCTCGGGTCTGCGAGTGATCCACACGGTCATGCCGATCAACCTAGGGGTTGGCTTATCCACAGCGCGCGTTTCATCCACAGGCAGCGTGGCTGCGGCGCGGCGGACTGGCCGCGGTGTCGGCGTCGTCGCGGTGAATGGCGGTGCGACGCGCGTCGCAGTCAGATGAAATGAGAGGAATGAAGCAATGTTTGAGACGCCTATCACCGTCGTCGGAAATATCGTCAACGACCCGCACGGTCGCAGGGTGGGGGACCAGGAAGTCATTAAGTTTCGGGTGGCCAGCAATTCCCGCCGCCGGACAGCTGACGGCACCTGGGAGCCTGGGAATTCGCTGTTCGTCACCGTCAACTGCTGGGGCAAGCTGGTGACCGGCGTCGGGGCGGCATTGCGCAAAGGTGACCCGGTGATCGTGGTGGGACACGTCTACACCAGCGAATACGAAGATCGCGACGGCAACCGCCGGTCGAACCTCGAGATGCGCGCCACATCCGTCGGCCCCGATCTGTCGCGGTCCATCGTGCGCATCATCGAGAAGACTGGCTCCGGCAGGGATGCCGGCCCTGCCGCTGACCAGCCAGTGGTAGAGGCCGAACCCGACGACTTGACCGACGACCACGAGGCCGACGAGGGCAAGCCCCTGCCTCTGTCCGCGTAGCTGGTTTCGGCCACGCCTACGATGGTCCGCGAGCATCACCACAGACTCGCGAAAGGCAACACAACGGCAATGGCCGAATTCATCTATTCGATGCGGAAGGTCCGCAAGGCGCACGGCGACAAGGTGATCCTTGACGACGTCAGTCTGAACTTCCTTCCTGGCGCGAAGATCGGCGTCCTCGGCCCGAATGGGGCAGGCAAGTCGAGCGTCTTGCGGATCATGGCCGGGCTCGACATTCCCAACAACGGCGACGCCCTTCTGCAGCCCGGGGCGACGGTCGGCATCCTGCAGCAGGAGCCCCAGCTCGACGAGACGAAGACCGTGCGCGAGAACGTCGAGGACGGCGTGGCCATCAAGGCCAAACTGAACCGCTACCACGAGGTCGCCGAGTTGATGGCCACCGACTACTCCGACGAGCTGATGGAGGAGATGGGCCATCTGCAGGAGGAGCTGGACGCGGCCGACGCGTGGGACATCGACTCCCAGCTGGAGCAGGCGATGGACGCGCTGCGCTGCCCGCCTCCCGATGAGCCGGTCACCCACCTGTCAGGTGGTGAGAAGCGCCGCGTCGCACTGTGCAAGCTGCTGCTGTCCAAGCCGGACCTGCTCCTGCTCGACGAGCCGACCAACCACCTCGACGCCGAGAGCGTGTTGTGGCTGGAACAGCACCTGGCGCAGTACAAGGGCGCGATCCTCGCCGTCACTCACGACCGGTATTTCCTGGACAACGTCGCCGAGTGGATCCTCGAACTCGACCGCGGCCGCGCCTACCCCTACGAGGGCAACTACTCGACCTACCTGGAGAAGAAGGCCGAGCGCATCGGGGTGCAGGGCCGCAAGGACGCCAAGTTGCAGAAGCGGCTCAGGGACGAGCTCGCGTGGGTTCGTTCCGGCGTGAAGGCGCGCCAGGCCAAGAGCAAGGCCCGCCTGCAGCGTTACGAGGAGATGGCGGCCGAAGCCGAGAAGACCCGCAAGTTGGACTTCGAGGAGATCCAGATCCCGACCGGGCCGCGGCTGGGCAGCGTGGTCGTCGAGGTTGAGCATCTGGACAAGGGCTTCGAGGGCCGACCGCTGATCAAGGACCTGTCGTTCACGCTCCCGCGCAACGGCATCGTCGGCGTCATCGGTCCGAACGGTGTCGGTAAGACGACGCTGTTCAAGACGATCGTCGGGCTGGAGCAGCCGGACAGCGGCACGGTGAGGATCGGCGACACGGTCAAGCTGAGTTACGTCGACCAGAGCCGGGCGGGCATCGACCCGAAGAAGACCGTCTGG
The DNA here is from genome assembly GCA_963698965.1 of uncultured Actinomycetota bacterium. Taxonomy (GTDB): domain Bacteria; phylum Actinomycetota; class Actinomycetes; order Mycobacteriales; family Mycobacteriaceae; genus Mycobacterium. The sequence continues at coordinate 44,458 of CAVOSY010000008.1, read as the reverse complement.
GAGGTCGTGTCCGACAAACTCGACTACATCGAGGTCGGCCAGAACGAGATCCCGTCGCGGGCATACGTGTCGGCGTTCGGCTTCAAGGGACCGGACCAGCAGAAACCGGCAGGCGTGCTGTCGGGCGGCGAACGCAACCGGCTCAACCTGGCGCTCACCCTCAAAGAGGGCGGCAACCTGATCCTGCTCGACGAGCCGACCAACGACCTCGACGTGGAGACGCTGAGCTCGTTGGAGAACGCACTGGAGAACTTCCCCGGCTGTGCGGTGGTGATCTCCCACGACCGGTGGTTCCTCGACCGCACCTGCACGCACATCCTGGCGTGGGAGGGCGACGACGACAACGAGGCCAAATGGTTCTGGTTCGAAGGCAACTTCGCAGCCTACGAGGAAAACAAAGTGGAACGACTTGGTATCGAAGCTGCCCGTCCGCACAGGGTGACCCACCGGCGCCTCACACGCGACTAATGTCGATTTGCATACCAGCGTCGGTACGCGGGTGTAGCTAGGAGCGGCGATGATGGTCAATCCGGGGACTGGCACAGGCGTCGGCGGAACGACCGAGTCGCCGCCACCGAGCAAGGACACCGTTGCTCGCCTCGCGCGGGCTTACATGGCGACTTATCACGGGCCCCACGGTGACGCGCCCGGCGCCGACGCAGCGATCACTGCGCCCGTCGACCGGGCATCGTTGGGCACGCTGGTGTCACCGGCCATGGTCGAAGCCCAATACCGACTGGGCCGCCACCGCTCCTTCGGTGACACCCGCGTCGCGGTGTACGCCGATGACGACCCGGCTGGATTCGGAGCCGCGCTGCAGATCGTCACGGACAACGCGGCGATGCTGATGGACTCCGTCACGGTCCTGCTGCACCGCCTCGGGGTGGCCTACACGGCCATCATGAATCCGGTGTTCCGGGCGCGGCGGGGGCCGAGCGGCGAACTACTGGCGATCGAGCCGGCGGCCGATGCGCCATTCGGCGATGGCATCGACGAGGCATGGATCCACGTGCAGCTCGCCGATTCGGTCGACCCCAAGGCGGTGGATGAAGTCAAGCGCCTCCTGCCGAGTGTTCTCGCCGAGGCCCGTCAGGTGGCGTTGGACTCCACGTCGATGACGGCCATGCTGATCAGCCTGGCGGCCGAACTCGACTCCGACACCCAGGGCAGGTTCCCCAGCTCTGACCGCCGGGATGTCGGCGCGCTGCTGCGCTGGCTGGCAGACGGGCACTTCGTAATGCTGGGTTACCAGCGCTGCCAGGTCAGCAACGGCCAGTCCGCCGTCGATCCATCCAGTCGTCTCGGCGTGCTTCGGCTGCGCGCCGACGTGCTTCCGCAGCTGACCTCCAGCGACGATCTGCTGGTCCTCGCGCAGGCCACCATGCCGAGCTACCTGCGCTACGGCGCGCACCCCTACATCGTGGTGGTCCGTGAACAATCGCGACAGGCAGTGGTCGAGCATCGTTTCGTCGGGTTGTTCACCGTCGCGGCGATGAATGCCAATGTGCTTGAGATCCCACTGATTTCGCGCCGCGTCAACGACGCGCTGGCGATGGCGCACCGCGATCCCAGTCATCCCGGCCAGCTGCTGCTGGACATCATCCAAACCATCCCGCGTTCGGAGCTATTCGCGCTTTCCGCCAAGGCGCTGCTGGACATGGCGATGGCGGTGGTCGATCTCGGCTCGCGGCGCCGGACATTGCTGTTCCTGCGCGCCGATCAACTCGCTCACTTCGTATCGTGCCTGGTGTATCTCCCGCGCGACCGGTACACCACCGCGGTGCGGCTGGAGATGCAGGACATCCTGGTCCGCGAACTGGGCGGGGAGAGCATCGATTACGCCGCGCGGGTCAGCGAATCGCCATGGGCCGTAGTGCATTTCACGGTGCGACTGCCCGAGGGCCGTCGTCATCAAGACATCGACGTTTCGCTGGAGAACGAGTCCCGCATCCAGGACCTGCTCACCGAGGCCGCCAGGACCTGGCGTGACCGGCTGATCGGCGCGGTGAAGACCGGCTCGATCACCCAGACCATGGCAGAGCACTACGCGGCGGCCTTCCCCGAGGTCTACAAGCAGGCGGTCGCGCCGCTGGACGCGATCAAGGACATCGCGATCATCGAAGAGCTGCAGGATAATTCGGTCAAACTCGTCCTCGGTGACCGTGGTGCGGACGGCATCGCGCAGCTCACCTGGTACCTCGGCGGGCGCTCGGCGTCACTGAGCCACCTGCTGCCGATGCTGCAGTCCATGGGTGTGGTGGTCCTCGAGGAGCGCCCCTTCACGGTGACCCGCCCCGACGGATTACCGGTGTGGATCTACCAGTTCAAGATTTCGCAGCACCCCGACATCCCGACACCACCAGCGGGCCCGGACCGTGTGGCGATGGCCGAGCGGTTCGCCGACGCGGTGACCGCGATCTGGCACGGTCGCGCCGAGATCGACCGATTCAACGAGCTGGTGCTGCGGGCAGGCCTGACCTGGCAGCAGGTGGCCGTGCTGCGCACATACGCGAAATACCTGCGCCAGGCTGGTTTTCCGTACAGCCAGTCTCACATCGAAGGGGTGCTCAACGGCAACGCAGGCACCGCCCGATCTTTGGTCGAGTTGTTCGAGGACTTGTTCGACCCGAAGCCGTCGGACGAGACCCGGCGCCGGGACGCGCAGGCCGCCGCCGCCGCCGTCGCAGCGGACATCGATGCGCTTGTCAGCCTCGACACCGATCGCGTACTACGAGCCTTTGCGTCGATGATCCAGGCCACTCTGCGGACCAATTACTTTGTCAGCAGGCCGGATTCGGCGCGTGCGCAGAACGTGTTGTCGATCAAACTCAACCCACGGCTGATCGACGAACTGCCGTTGCCGCGGCCCAGGTTCGAGATCTTTGTGTACTCGCCGCGCGTCGAGGGCGTGCACCTGCGGTTCGGGTTCGTCGCCCGCGGCGGCCTGCGGTGGTCGGATCGCCGCGAGGACTTCCGCACCGAAATCCTTGGCCTCGTCAAGGCGCAGGCGGTGAAGAACGCCGTCATCGTCCCGGTCGGCGCGAAGGGTGGCTTCGTCCTCAAGACGCCGCCTGCGGCCACCGGCGATCCCGCCGCCGACCGCGACGCGCAACGCAACGAGGGTGTGGCCTGCTACAAGCTGTTCATTGCCGGGCTGCTGGACCTCACCGACAACGTCGACAAGGCAACCGGCAACGTCGTCACTCCGCGAGATGTGGTGCGCCGCGACGGCGACGACGCCTACCTCGTGGTGGCCGCCGACAAGGGCACCGCCACGTTCTCCGATATCGCCAACGAAGTCGCGGCGTCATACGGCTTTTGGCTCGGCGACGCGTTCGCATCCGGCGGTTCGGTCGGCTACGACCACAAGGCTATGGGCATCACCGCGAAGGGTGCGTGGGAGGCGGTCAAGCGCCACTTCCGCGAGATGGGCGTCGACACCCAAACAGAGGATTTCACCGTCGTCGGCGTCGGGGACATGAGCGGCGATGTGTTCGGCAACGGCATGCTGCTGTCCAAACACATCCGCCTGTTGGCCGCCTTCGACCATCGGCACGTCTTCGTCGACCCCAATCCCGACGCCGCGACATCGTGGGATGAGCGCAAGCGACTCTTCGACCTGCCGCGGTCCAGCTGGGAGGACTACGACCGGTCGCTGATCAGCGAGGGCGGCGGCGTCTACAGCCGGGAACAGAAATCCATCCCGATCAGCCCGCAGGCCCGCGCGGCGCTGGGCATCGCCGACGGCATCGAGGAGCTGACGCCGCCGGCTCTGATCAAGACGATTCTGAAGGCACCGGCCGACCTGCTGTTCAACGGCGGCATCGGCACCTACATCAAGGCGGAGACAGAGTCGGACGCCGATGTGGGTGACCGCGCCAACGATCCCGTGCGGGTGAACGGAAACCAGGTGCGGGCCAAGGTGATTGGCGAGGGCGGAAACCTGGGTGTGACCTCGCTCGGTCGCATCGAGTTCAACCTCGCAGGCGGGCGCTGCAACACCGACGCGATGGACAACTCGGCGGGTGTCGATTGCTCCGACCACGAGGTCAACATCAAGATCCTGGTCGACTCGCTGGTCACCGCTGGCAAGGTTCGGGCAGAGGACCGGACTCAACTGCTGGTGTCGATGACCGACGAGGTTGGCCGCTTGGTGCTTGCAGACAACAAGGATCAGAACGATCTGATGGGCACCAGTCGCGCCAACGCGGCCAGCCTGCTGCCGGTGCATGCGCGGATGATCAAGGACTTCGTCGCCGACCGCGGGCTCAATCGTGAACTCGAGGCGCTGCCGTCGGAGAAGGAGATCGCGCGCCGAACCGAGGCTGGGATCGGGCTGACATCACCGGAACTCGCGACGCTGATGGCGCACGTCAAGCTGGCACTGAAGGACGACGTGCTCGCCACCGAACTGCCCGACCAGGAGGTGTTCGCCTCCCGGTTGCCCTGGTACTTCCCGTCCAACCTGCGAGACCAATTCGCCAGCGACATCCGCCAGCATCAGCTGCGCCGGGAGATCGTCACCACAATGTTGATCAACGACCTGGTCGACACCAGCGGCATCACCTACGCCTATCGGGTGTCCGAGGACGTCGGTGTCGGGCCGGCCGACGCGGTGCGCAGCTACGTCGCAGCGAACGCGATTTTCCGAATCAACGAGGTGTGGCGGCAGGTTCGCGCCGCCGGCGACAACGGAGTGTCGGTCGCCGTCACCGATCGAATGACGCTGGATCTACGCCGGCTTGTCGACCGTGCCGGACGTTGGCTGCTCAATTACCGTCCTCAGCCGCTGGCGGTGGGCGCCGAGATCAACCGCTTCGCCGAGAAGGTCCGCGTGCTGACACCGCGGATGTCGGAGTGGCTGCGCGGCGACGATAAAGCCATCGTCGAAAAGGAAGCCCATGAATTCAGTTCGCAGGGCGTCTCGCAAGATCTGGCCTACATGGTCGCGACCGGGCTGTACCAGTACAGCCTGCTCGACGTGATCGACATCGCCGACATCGTCGACCGCGACCCTGCCGAGGTGGCCGACACCTACTTCGCGCTGATGGACCGCCTCGGCACCGACGGCCTGTTGACCGCGGTGTCCCGACTCGTGCGCGATGATCGCTGGCATTCGTTGGCCCGCTTGGCGATTCGCGACGACATCTACGGCTCCATCAGGGCCCTGTGCTTCGACGTGCTGGCGGTAGGGGAGCCGGATGAGACCGGCGAGGAGAAGATCGCCGAGTGGGAGACGACGAACAGCTCCCGCGTGAGCCGGGCCCAGCGCACGCTGACCGAGATATACGGAAGTGGCGAACTCGACCTCGCGACGCTGTCGGTCGCGGCGCGCCAGCTGCGCAGCATGACGCGGACGAGTGGAACGGGGACTACTGGGTGACTGGCTTTGTAGCGCCGGTGCACGTGCGGTGGTCGGACATCGACATGTACCAGCACATCAACCACGCCACGATGGTCACCATCCTAGAAGAAGCCCGAATTCCTTTTCTGCGTGAGCCGTTTGGTCCCGTCATCGAGGAGATCGGCCTGCTGATCCACGAGGTCAACATCCTCTACAAGGGTCAGCTGCGCCTGATCGATTCGCCGCTGCAGGTGACGATGTGGTCCAAGCGGGTGCGTGCCGTCGACTTCACGATCGGCTACGAGGTGCGCTCGGTACGAAAACCGCCGGACTCCAGGCCGTCGGTCATCGCAGAGACGCAACTGGCGACCGTCCACATCAAGGAGCAACGGCTGGAACGGCTTTCGCCCGAGCAGCGCGAGTATCTCCAGCGCTACCTTCGATGAGTGAGCCCGATCGCGGTATCTGGCTCGACGACGCCACGTACCGTGAAGACCTGGCGACCTTCACCGAACGGGCATTGCGGCTGGATGACACCGCCGTCATCCGGCTGCGTGAGCGCGCGGGCGGCCTTGTGGTCGCCTGGGTGGCAACCGGTTTCGACGTGCTCGCCAGCCGCGTGGTCGGTGGGCGGATCAAGCCGGCCGATCTCAGCGCGGCAGCCGACGCGCTGTCTGCCGGCCTGATGGCGATGGACCGTAGCGGTTACGTCGACCCGGGCTTCGCGATGGATTCCGCGTGGCGCGGCGCCTTGCCGCCCGAGACCGGCTTCCTGCACCTCGACGACGTCCCGGCGCGCGCGGTGCTCGACCTTGCCCAGCGCGGCGTCGCGCTGGCGAAGGAGCACTCGAGCGCGCATGGGCCGCCCGCGTCACTGCTGGATCAGGAAGTGGTTGCCGTCAGCTCGGGGGACACCAGCGTCGGCATCCCAATGCGTTGTGTATTCGCTTTGACCGCAATGGGTTTCCTGCCGCAGTCGGACGCTGCAGAGCAGTTGGACCCCGGCACTGTCGCCGCGGATGAGATCGTGCGGGTGCGCGCGCTGCCCGCCTGGCTGCGCATCGACGCGCGCTTTGGTTCGGTGTACCGCCGTCGCGGCGACCCGGCCTTGGTGCTGCGCTAGGCGTGCCGTCGCGAGCGTGCGGAGAATGTACGGCTCTGGCGGCGTGTCTGCGTGCAGACACGCACGCTCGCGGAAGAACTACACCAGCCAGGCGGCGGTGTTCGGCGGCAGCTTGCCGTCGACCAACTCGCCGCTGGCCAACAACACCTCACCCTCGGGCAGAACCATCGAGCGGGCGCCCGCATTCAGCGCGCACACCGCTCCGCCGCTCACCCGGAACGTCAGGCCGTCCGCCGGTGACTCCAGCCACTCGATGACAGCGCCGCTGAATTCTGGTCGGCTGTGCCGCAATTCGATCGCCCGCCGGTAGAACGCGAGCGTCGAATCGGGGTCGTCGAGCTGCTTCTCGACCGTCAGCTCCGCCCACTCCCGCGGCAGCGGCAGCCAGGTGTCGGTATTGTCCGAGAACCCGAACGGGGGAGTGTCGCCCTCCCACGGCACCGGCACCCGGGAGGCGTCGCGGCCGCGTCGGGTGTGACCGGACCGTTCCCACACGGGGTCGCGCAGCGCGTCGTCGGGCAGCTCCACGTTCGGGAGTCCGAGTTCCTCGCCGTTGTAGATGAACACCGCGCCGGGCAGGGCGAGCATCACCAGCGCCATCGCCCGCGCGCGGGCCTGGCCGACCGGCCCGCCGCCGTAACGGGTCGGTTCGCGATCGACGTCGTGATTGGCCAGCGTCCACGTGGGCACGGCGTCCACCATCGCCGCGGCGGTCATCGAATTCTCGATGGCACCGCGGATGTCGACTGCGTCGAACTTCGCCCGTAGCAGCCGGAAGTTGAAACCGAGGTGCAGCTCGTCGTCGCGAACATAGCGGGAGAACTGTTCGTTGTCGTACACCCACACCTCGCCAATGGCGACAGCGTCGGGATAGTCGTTGAACACCGAGCGGATCCGGCGGTGGATCTCGTGCACGCCTTCGTTGTTGAACCGCGGGTCGTCGTCCATGTCGGCCAGCAGCACCTCAGCTCTGATGACCTCCATGTCCGGCAATCCTGGCGGCTTGGCCATGCCGTGCGCGACGTCGATGCGGAACCCGTCGATGCCGCGCTCCAACCAGAACCGCAGCGTCTTCTCCAGGTCGTCGAAGACCTCGGGGTTCTCCCAGTTGAGATCGGGTTGTTCAGCGTCGAACAGGTGCAGATACCACTGGCCGGGATTGCCGTCGGCCTCGACAACCCGGGTCCACGCGGGGCCGCCGAAGATCGACACCCAGTTGTTCGGTGGGTGGATGCCGCCCGGCCCGCTGCCGTCGCGGAAGATGTAGCGCTCGCGTTGGTCGCTGCCGGGGCTCGCGGCCAATGCGGCCTGAAACCACGGATGTTGTGAGCTGGTGTGGTTGGGCACCAGGTCCATCGTCACCTTCATGCCCAACCGGTGAGCGGCGTCCGTCAACCGGTCCAGTGCCTCGATCCCGCCGAAGAGCGGGTCGACATCGCGGGGATCCGCAACGTCATATCCGTTGTCGGCCATGGGCGAGACCATCACCGGGTTCAGCCAGATCGCATCGACGCCCAGCGCCTTGAGGTAATCGAGCTTGGTGGTGACGCCGTCGAGGTCACCGACGCCGTCACCATCGCTGTCCCGGAAGGAACGTGGATACACCTGATAGAAAAGCGCGTGCGACCACCAGGTTGTTGTCATCAGAACGGCGAGTTCACCATCGAATGCGCGGCCATTTCCAAGTAGCTGAGCAGTTCCTTGCGATGCTCGTCGTCGAGCGTCTGCGAGTCGATCTCCGCGACCGCCGTGTGCATGCACCGCAGCCACGCGTCGCGCTCAATGTAGCCGATCCGGAACGGCGCGTGCCGCATGCGTAGCCGCGGATGGCCACGCCGGTCCGAGTAGGTCCGCGGGCCGCCCCAATACTGTTCGAGGAACATCCGCAGCCGCTCTTCGGCACCGTCGAGGTCGTCCTCGGGGTAGATCGGACGCAAAATCTCGTCCTCGCGGACCAGCTGGTAGAACCGCGACACGATGGCGTGGAACGTGTCGTGGCCGCCGACTTCGTCGTAAAACGAGCGCTGCGCCTGTGTCACGCGCTCCATTGTCCCCATGCCGGCGTCGGGCTACTTCAGCGGCTCCTCGCGCATGAGCTCCGCGAGCTCGTCGCGATCGGCCACGCCCAGCTTGTAGCACGCGCGGTAGACGTGCCCTTCGACCGTGCGGATCGACAGTGTCAGCTGCTCGGCGATCTCCTTGTTGGTCAGTCCGGCGGCGATCAGTTCGGCGATCTCCCGTTCGCGGTCGGTCACGGGTAACGGCCGCGCCGCGATCTTCACGGCGGGCGTTGCCGCGCCTCCGCAGCGATTGGCAAGACGCTGGGCACGCGCCGCCGCCTCGACGGCGTTGCGATGGTCGCCCGCACTGTCGTAGAGCTGCGCGGCCTGCGCGGCGGAATCGGCGGCGGACAGCAGCAGGCCGGCCTGCTCCAGGTCGATGCTCGCAGCGACGAGCGCCTCGGGATCCGCCGCCGCCACCGCCGCCGCGTGCCGGGCCTGCAGCGCGACCACCGGGCCGTGGACCTTGTCGGTAAGTGCCGCAAGCCGATCCGCGACTGTGCGGGCACCGAATCTCGCGGCGTGGTGCAGCGCTTCGGCCTCGACGGCGAATTGGCCGAAGTCCTGTGCCTGGTCGGCTGCGGAGAGTGCAGATTCGACCGCGCCCCGTTCCAGCCCCTTCGCGGCGAGTAGGCAGGCATTGGCGAGCGTCCGCTGTGGCTCGTGCAGGGCCACGTATTGGCCTGTGTGCTCCGTCGCGTCGACCAGCACCCGTTCGGCGTCTCGCGTGCGGCCCAGCGCCGCGTAGGCCCGTGCCAGCAGCAGCCGTGCGGGTAGCCGCCATGGCAGCGGTGCCTCCGCGGCGAGTGCCGCCAGCGCCTGCTCGAGTGAGGAGATCGCGGCCGGGAAGTCGCCGCGGTGCGTCGCGACGAGACCGACTGTGATCTTGGCGATGGCCCAGGCGAGGAACTGGCCGGCCGACGAGAAATTGGCGTAGTCGGCAGCCCGCTCGTCCGCCAGGTCCAGCTCGCCGGTGTACGTCAGCGCGAGCACGTCGCCGTACCGCACCATCACCCGGATCATGCCGTCGGTGGACCGCTGCTCGGCACGGCACCGGGCGGCGTACGGTTCGAACTCGTCGCCGCGCCCGGCCACCGGCATCGCCAGTCCCGCGGCGAACGCCGCGAACTCGACTGCTTGCTTGGGCGCCTGCGGGTCGGCCAGCACCGCCTCTGCCGCGGTGATCCCTTCCTCAATCCTGCTCTCGTGCACCGCTATTGCCCCGGCCACCGCGTCCACGACGAGCTTCAGGGGCGGCGTGTGCACACGCTCGGCCAACAAGTCGAGAATCTCGTGGGCTCGCCGCACTTCGCCCATCGACCAGAACAGAATCGACAGCCGGGGAATGCTCCACAACACGAGCTGAAGCTCGTCGAGACCGTCCGGATCGAACCCCGCCAGAATCTGTTCGGCCTGTGCGGGACGCCCTTGCCACAGCAATGCGCGGGAGAGCAACTCGCCGGCCTGCAGACCGCCGCCACGCTGGAACGCGGCGCGTGCGATGCGTTCGCCCAGCGGCAGGTTGGACAGGAAGATGGCGTCCTTGGCCGCGGTGACCAGCAGCGCGGTGTCGACGGTCTGATCGCTGTCGATGGACAGCTGCGCCATCCGGATCCGGGCTGCGGGGGAGTCGAGTTCGCGGTTGCGGAGAATCTTGACCACCCGGCCCCGCAGCCTTCGCCCAGCGGCTTTTCCGACTCGGCTGCGCACGACGTCGCCGACGAGCGGGTGGCTGAACCGCGTATTGAGCACAGGGCCGTCCTGCACAAGGCGAATCAAGCCGCGGGTTTCGGCCGCATCGACGGCGTCCTCACCGGCCAGTTCGGTGAGCGCATCGACGTCCAGTGGTTCGCAGAGCGCCAACAGCTTCAACGCGTTGTTGACGTCCTCTCCGGCTTGATCCAGCCGGCTCTCCATCAGCGCGGCAAGGCCCGACGGCACGGCGGTCGGCCCCCGCAGCTGCCAGACGTCGTCGACTCTGGTCAGGGTTCCGGCGTCGATCGATCCCTCCACCAGATGCCGCAAGAACAATGGGTTGCCGCCGGACGACTCCCACATCAGATCGGCGGACAGGCCCTCGAGCGTGCCGCCGATGACCGACTCCACGAGGGCGATGCTCTGCTGCTTGGTGAACGGCTGCAGCTCAATCCTGCGTAGGTAGCCGTCCTTCCACAGCGAAGTGACAGCATCGGGGACCGGTTCGCCGGTGCGGACAGTCGCGAGGATGCGGCCGGCGTGGTCGACGGCGATCTGATGCAGCAATGTCGCAGACAGTTGATCGAGCAGGTGCGCGTCGTCGACGCCAACGATGGTGTTCTCTTGTGTGACAAGGGATTCGCGAGCAGTGGCCAGCAGCGCCGTTGGGTCGCGCGAGGTCGACGGTCCGACCAGATGCGCGAAGACGCCAAGCGGGATGCTCTTCGAGGATTCTGTTGACGCCACCCAGCGGACCTCGGAACGCAGCGAATTCGTGACGGCGCGGGCGAGCGTCGTCTTGCCGACACCGGCCGCCCCCACGAGAACCACACCGGAACTTTCGGATCCCGTCAGCGCCGATCGGACCGCACCGAATTCCGATGGGCGATCGACAATTTGCCAACCGGGAGCCATGGCTCGAAAGTCTAATTCGACACATGCGTCATCACCTGTCAACCCCGTCGCCTTAGCGGGGCGCTGACGGAACCCTTGTCGCTTCGCCTGCAGGGCGCATGTGCGGCTCTATCGACCGTCCGGTGTGACGATGGATTGCTGATCTGGGCGTCCCTCGGACCGCGAACGCCCGGGTCAGGCGGACGCGTCACCCGATGTTCACTGGACTGACCAGCGAACACGGCCAGAATTGTCGTGCGCTTGTCCCCAATCCGTGGTGGACTGTCGATCGGAGGACGTATGGCGCAACGCAAGAAGAGCCGCGGCCACCGGCACCACGGGGCCGCGGCGGGCTTATCTGGGCCCGCGGTAACGCATGCGCAGTCGCGCGTCTTGCACAGCGTCGACACCCATCCGCCCAGTACCAGCGAAGGCTCCATCTGGGGCCGCCGGCGCGTACTGCTGCTGAACTCCACATACGAACCGTTGACCGCTCTGCCCATGCGGCGGGCGGTCATCATGCTGATGTGCGGCAAAGCCACGGTGGTGCACGACGACCCGAACGGCCCGGTGATTCACTCCGCGACCCGGTCCATCGTGGTGCCGTCGGTGATCAGGCTGCACTCCTACGTCCGGGTGCCGTACCGGGCCCGTGTCCCGATGACGCGCGCGGCGCTGATGCACCGCGACCGGTTTCGCTGCGCCTACTGCGGCGCCAAGGCCGACACCGTCGATCACGTGGTGCCGCGCAGCCGCGGTGGCGACCACTCCTGGGAGAACTGCGTGGCGGCATGCTCGACCTGCAATCATCGCAAGGCCGACCGCTTGCTCGCCGAACTGGGCTGGACGCTGCGTGCGGTGCCCGTGCCGCCGAAGGGACAGCATTGGCGGTTGCTGTCGTCGGTCAAGGAACTCGACCCGGCATGGGTGCGATATCTGGGTGAGGGCGCGGCCTAAGTGCCTTGTGGGATACGGTTTGCGTCGTGAGCACAGCACTTACCCATTCCCTCCTCGGAGGGGTTCCGCTGGTCGTCACGCTGGTGTTGATCGCGCTGATCTGGGGCGTCAGCAAGAACCGCAAGGGCCCGCACCCGGCGACCTACCAGATGTCAGACAAGTGGACGCACGCACCGATCCTGTGGGCGTCCGAGGAGCCCGCTGACCACGGCCACGGTGGCCATGGGTCGCACGTGACAGTAGGAGGCGGCGCCAGTGGCAAGTGGTGAAGTCGCGACCGTCGGCTCGACACTTCCGGCAGAACTGCCGCGGGGCTTCGTCGTAACGAGCAGCGGCCGGATCTCCGGTGTCACCGAGCCCGGCGCACTGTCAGTGACCTACCCGTTCCCTGTCAAGGACCTGGTCATCCTTGACGACGCACTGAAGTACGGCTCACGCGCTGCGAAGGCCCGCTTCGCGGTGTACCTCGGCGACCTCGGTGCCGACACCGCGGCCACCGCGCGCGACGTCTTGGCGGAGATACCGACGCCCAACAACGCTGTGCTGCTAGCGGTTTCGCCGAACCAGCGCGCGATCGAGGTAGTCTACGGCGCCGACGTCCAGGGCCGCGGGATCGAGGAGTCCGCGCCGCTCGGTGTCTCGGCGGCCGCCGCGTCGTTCAAAGAGGGCAACCTGATGGACGGCCTGATCAGCGCCGTCCGGGTACTCAGCGCCGGCGTTTCCCCGGCCTGAGGTTCTGCAAGTAGCGCCGCACGGATCTCGACATAGCGCTTCAGGAAGCGGCGCTCGTCGAGCCGTTTCCGGCGCAGCCACGTGGTGACCTCCTCATTGCACTTGCTGGTATTGCAGGAGGCGCAGGCGGGCACAACGTTGTCCACCGTGTATCGCCCGCCTCGGGAGATCGCCAGGACGCAGTCGCGCTGCAGCGGCCCTTCGGTCGCGCCGCAGTAGGCGCACCCGTTCCACGCGGCCTTCAGTGCCGCCCATTCGTCTGCCGTGAGGTCGTTGACGACGAGATTCAGGCGGCGCCTCCGCTTGCGCGCAGCACGCACCCTGCGACTCCGATTGACCGCCACCCCACGAGCATGCAGTGCGAGCGTGCGCGAAATGTACGTCCGACACGGCGTGTCGGCGTACAGACGCGCACGTCCCCTACTCACGTGTGGGCCCACGTGGCAGTTAGGTGACGTCGAAGGCGCGGGCCCGCAGTGCGCGCTCGACGCCGGCACGACCCTCGATGACCAGCCTCTGCAGCGCCGGCGGCACCTCCGAGTCGGCCAAGAACCGATCCGCGGCGTTCAGGCCGGCCTTGCTGATGTCCCACGCCGGATACAGCCCGATCACCACCGTCTGCGCGACCTCGCTCGACCGCCTCTCCCACACGCCCGAAATCACGCCGAAGTACTTGGCGCTGAACGGCTTCAGCAGCTCGTGCTGACCGGGCTGAATGAAGCCGCCGATGATCGACCGTCCGGTGATGTTGGCCAACGTGTCGTCCTCGATCACCTGCTGCCACGATGCGTCCTTGACCGCGGGCTGTGGCCGCGCGGCCGATGCGGCGGCGGCGTGCCGCTTACCCGCCGCTGTCGGGTCGCGCTGCGCCTCGGCGTCGATGAAGGGCGTCTGCGGCCCGTCGGAGTCGACGACGCCTGCAGCGGCCAACGCGGTGACGATTCGCCAGCGCAGATCGGTGTCCACGTCGAGGCCGGCAAGGTCCTGTGCGGCCGGATCGGCGTCGAGCAGCGCCCTCAAAACATCGGTGTGCCTGTCCGCCAGCACCGAATTGCACAGCGCGTTGACGTACGCCAGCTGGTGATCCGACCCTGCCTCGGCGCCGCGGGCCAGCTCCAGCAGCCGGTCGGCGAAGGCAGGCCAACCCTCCCTAACCGCCCACTGCGGGTCGGCATACGCGCTCAGCGCCGTCTGCGCTTGCAGGAGCAGCCGCTGCGCGACCCCGACCTCGGTTTCGGCCTGCACCCCGCCGGCGACCAGCGACACGAAGTCGCGGGCCTTCAGTTCGGCTTCGCGGGTCATCTCCCAGGCTGCCGACCACGCGAGCGTGCGGGGCAACGGGTCGGCGATGTCGGCGATGCGGGTGAGTGCCGTCTGCAATGACTCGGGATCAAGCCGCAGCGAGCAGTAGGTCAGGTCGTCGTCGTTGACCAGGATCAGCTTGCCGCGCGAAACCCCCTGCAGCGCAGGCACATCCGTTGTCTCGCCGTCGACGTCGAGCTCTTCGCGGTGGATGCGCACCAGCTTGCCGCTGCCGTCGTCGTCGTAGATGCCGACCGCCAGGCGGTGCACCCTGGTTTCACCGCCGCCCGGCTGCGCCCCGCTCTGGGTGATCGCGAAGCGGGTGAACCGCCCGTCGGCATCGAGGTCGAAGTCGGGGCGCAGCGTGTTGAGCCCGGTGGTCTTGAGCCACTGCTGTCCCCATCCGGACAGGTCGCGGCCGGAGGCCTTCTCCAGCGCGCCGAGCAGGTCGCCGAAGGTGGCGTTGGCGAAGGCGTGGTCGCGGAAGTAATCCCGCAGGCCCGACAGGAACTCCTCCAGCCCGACGTAGGCGACGAGCTGCTTGAGCACGCTGGCGCCCTTGGCGTAGGTGATGCCGTCGAAGTTCACTTCGACGGCGGCCAGGTCGGGGATGTCGGCGGCCACCGGATGCGTCGACGGCAGCTGGTCCTGCCGGTACGCCCACGACTTCTCCACGTTCGCGAATGTCGTCCACGCCTCGGCGAACTCGGTCGCCTCGGCCTGGCACAGCACCGATGCGAACGTCGCGAACGACTCGTTGAGCCACAGATCGTCCCACCATTGCATGGTGACCAGATCGCCGAACCACATGTGTGCCATCTCGTGCAGCACGGTTTCCGCGCGCCGCTCGTAGGACGCGCGGGTGACCTTGCTGCGGAAGACGTAGTCCTCAAGGAACGTCACCGCGCCCGCGTTCTCCATCGCACCGGCGTTGAATTCGGGAACGAACAGCTGGTCGTACTTGCCGAACGCGTAGGGCGCGCCAAAGTTGTTGTGGTAGAACCCGAATCCCTGCTTGGTCTGGGTGAAGAGCCGTTCGTGGTCCATGAATTCGGCGAGCGACTTGCGGCAGAACAGCCCGAGCGGAATGTCGCCGTGGTCATCGCTGTAGGTGTCGTCCCAGCGGGCGTAGGGGCCCGCGATCAGCGCCACCAGATAGGTACTCATCCGTGGGGTTGCGGTGAACGTGTGTCGCTTGGCGGCCCCGTAGTCCTCGACGCTGAAGGTCGCGCCGTTGGAGATCACCTCCCAGTGGGACGGCACGGTGACGGTGACGTCGAACCCGGCCTTGAGGTCGGGCTGGTCGAAACACGCGAACATCCGCTTGGCGTCGGCGGTTTCGAACTGCGAGTACAGGTAGACCTCGTCGTCGACCGGGTCGACGAACCGGTGCAGGCCCTCTCCGGTGTTCGAGTACCGGCAGTCGGCATCGACGACGACGATGTTGTGACCCTCGAGTCCCTCCAGCGGGATGCCGGTGGACTCGTCGTAACCCGACACGTCGATGTCGTGGCCGTTGAGGGTAGCGCTGCGAATCGAGTCGGCGGCGATGTCGATGTACGTGTCGGCGCCGGCCAGCGCGTCGAACTCGACCGTCGTGGTCGAGCGGAAGGTGCCCTCGCCTGGTTTTCCCTCACCGTCGGTGAGGTCGATGACGATGCGGTAGCTGTCGACGGTGACGAGCGCGGCGCGTTCGACGGCCTGCTCGCGGGTCAGATTGGGAAGTGCCACGCGTCCAACTTAGTTGCCGCCCTCGCTGCGCGGCGGCCGAGCCGGCGTGTGACTAGATTCCCGGCATCCCGGAAATGCCGGGAATTCCCTTCAGCCCGCTCAGCTGCTTGAGGAACGTCCCGTTGCCAATCGAGGACATCATCGACGGGCAGTACATCTGTATCGCGATGCCGGTGAAGAACGCCGCCATGTCGGGGTTGACGCCGTTGTGGGAGACGGTGGAGTAGACAGACGCCAGGTTTTTACCTGGTTCGACCAGCATCGGGCAGATCGACTGGCCGAGTTGCTCGGCGCTCGCCGGGTCGTTGAAGCCGATGCCTGCATTGGTCAGCGCATTGAGGAACGACGTGTCGGTGGTTGGGTCGGCGTGTGCCGGCGCCGCGACTGTTACCGCCGTCGCTACCCCGACCAAAGTCACGGTCAGATTGCGTTTTGCTTTATTCACGGGAGCAACACTGGTTCACAGCAGTCACATCGACAACACAGTTGTATAACCATTTGCACACTATGCGTGTCCTTTACTCCAGCTGTTCGAACTCCGTGGCAGCGGGGAACACAGCCTGCGGTGGCACTGTTGTGCTGAACGGATTTGTGACCTTCGATCGAGAGGACCAAGCGGCAATGCCCGAAAAGTCTGTTGCGGATTTCTGGTTCGACCCGTTGTGCCCGTGGTGCTGGATCACCTCGCGGTGGATCCTCGAGGTCGAGAAGGTGCGCGATATCGAGGTCAACTTCCACGTGATGAGCCTGGCGGTGCTCAACGAGAACAGGGAGGACCTGCCCGAGCAGTACCGCGAAGGTCTCAAGCCGGCATGGAAGCCGGTGCGTGTTGCGATCGCCGCCGAGCAGGCCAAGGGCTCGGAGATTCTGGCGCCGCTGTACACCGCGATGGGCACCCGAATCCACAACCGGGGCTATCGAGAATTTGACCCTGATTTCACAACTGTCATCAAGGAGTCGCTCGAGGAGGTCGGCCTGCCTGCCGAGCTGGCCGAGGCCGCTGACACCGACAAGTACGACGAGGCGTTGCGCAAGAGCCACCACGAGGGCATGGATGCGGTCGGCGATGACGTCGGCACCCCCACCATCCACGTCAACGGCGTCGCTTTCTTCGGCCCGGTGCTTTCCAAGATCCCGCGCGGCGAGGAAGCCGGAAAGCTGTGGGACGCCTCGGTGACGTTCGCGTCCTATCCGCACTTCTGGGAGCTCAAGCGCACCCGCACCGAGCCGCCCCAGTTCGACTGACGGCATCGGCGAGACTCAAGGCATCGCGCCGTCCCACACCCGGTTGGACCGCACGGTAGAAGAGGCGCGCGCGCCGCGATCGCGGGCGCACCACAGCGGGTCGCTGGGATCGCCGACGATCTCGCCGTGACGCCGACGAGGTCCAGCCGGAGATAACGGGTGATCTCGTGAAACTGTGCGATCACTCCGTGCGTCGGACCGAGGTGGCTCTCCTCGCATCAGATGAGCAAGCCGACCTTCTTGTCCACGGTCTCGCTGACGACTTGGTGCAGGTCTTCAGACCCTGCACTTAGCTCACTTGGCGGCATTGTCATCGAAATTGCGGAAGCGCTGTGCCAAGTTCGCGGCGGATCCGAGAACCACCCACTGGTACACGTTGTCAGGCTGCGGCACCGTCCGGGTCGTAACCCACCGGCGCAGGGCGCGGCAGCTTTCCGAGACGACGCTTGAGACACGATTACCTGACGAAACCTCTGATGAGCGAGCTATGAGCGCGGTGTCTCGAATGTCTATTTCGAGACAAAGTGGGCGGCTACCCCGTGAGGATCAAAATCACCAACCCCGACCACAGTGCCCTTGTTGGGATCGGTAGCAACACAGGCGGTCTGGAATCTGCATGTGTCTCGACGTCGAGCATCGCCGCGGGGCAGGGTCACCGACTCGCCCCACCGGCACACCCATAGGGAAAGGAAAACGCAAATGTTCTCTCATTTTCGAATCGGCACGCTGGCCGCGCCCGTAATGGCCAGGTGCCAGTGCGGTAAGTACTACCTGCCATCGCAGAGGAAGAAGTAATGGACACGTGGGAGGCCAGCCTGGAGAGCTACTTCACCGGCTGGCGTGACGGGTACGCCCAGGCGCTCGACGATGTCGACAGCGTGATTGACGAGCAGCGCGACGGCGGGTGAGAGACTGGAGACGAGGTCAGCGGCGAGGGGGCTTTGCTCTCGTTTTCGCCACGACTTCGTCATCGACGAGCGACCGGACCTGGTGCGCGCGAAACTGATTGCGCTTACCGAGGAGACGTCCTGTTGAATCTGCAGCCGGGCCCGCCACTGCCTTATCCTGGCAGGCCCTGTTCCTCTGGAGGCAGGGGGGCAGGTCCCTTGATGCCTGGCACGGCCACGGCGTTCGCAGGTTCAGTCGGCGGGTTGGTTGCGGTGATGGTGACACCGGTCGACATCCCCGAACTGGCTACTGATCCGGCACCTGCGTGCTGTTGACCCGCAGCGACACCGAGCACACCTAGCGTAACGGCGGCACTGGCGCCGACGACTGCCAGTAGCTTGACCTCGGTCTTCTTCATAACGACCAGCTCCAATCCATAGAAAGGCTATGTAAATAAGTGCAATGTCAAGCGGCCGTCAGTTATTCCCATCAGCCGACTCGTTCTGGCCGACCCCCCGCTGGGGATGCGGGTGCGGTCACTCGAACCCGGCGTCTTCTCCGACCGATAACCAGCGGTCTCAGGGCGCTGCCTCAGGTCCAGCAATAGCGCCGCGACAGTGAACCGAAGCCTGGGATCAGCAGGTGTACACGGCGAGCGTCTGACCGCTGGGTGGTACCGACCAGCCACTGGCTATAGCGCAGACGCCCGACAGCCTGTGGGCGCGTGCGTTCGGCCGGGTGAGCAACGAGCCGGATCTTGGAGCGCTAACCCGTAGTCGGCCCGGTCAGGCGAACAAGCGGCCGTCATGGTGCTGTTCTGGTCTCCCCCACATCTTTTGACTCATGAACAGCTGAGTCCGACGGAAATAACTTCTCATGAAGGCGGGCAAAGCGCCCGGGGCCTGGCGCGATTTTTTTCCCGAGAATCGGTCCGCAGGCGGCGGGCGCGGGGGGCTTGCGGGGTTTCGGCACTGCACATGCTGTCCCGGCTGTAGGGTACCGGCAAACCGCGGCTGGTTGGTCTGCGGTTCACCGTTTGAGTCGGAGAGATGTGCACAATGCGAGAGCTGGCAGCCGCACTCGCAGCTGTGGGTATAGGACTTGCTGCCACCGGATGTGCCGTCACGACCCACGGTTCGCCCGTCTTCGCCGGGCACTCGGGTGCGCTGGCGGCGCCGCCTGTCGCGGTGGAAGCGCTGGACGGGTCGCTACTGAGCACCGCCGAGATCAACACCGTGATGGCCGCCACCGGGATGACCGTCCACACAAGCCGCCAGAACATGTGGGACGACAGTCCCGGGGTCGCCGATAGGAACTGCCTTGCCGTGGATGGCCCGGCGGAGGACAAGATTTACACCGGGCGCGGATGGACCGCAATGCGCGCCCAGGTACTTCAAGAACCCGGCGATGCGGGCACGCACTACGTCCTGCAGTCCGTTGTCGCGTTCCCGTCGGTTGCCGATGCCGCCGCCTTCTTCTCCGCGTCGTCGCTAAGCTGGCGAGCCTGCTCCAACCGGCGATTTACCTACACCCGGGCCGGCCCGGACCCGGTGTGGACCACAGCGCAGGTCTCCAATGCCACGGGCACGCTGGCCATCTCGCTGGTCCTGGACGGCATCAGGCATTGGACCTGCCAACATGCGCTGACTGTGGCCAAGCGTGTTGCCATCGACGTCCAAGCGTGTGCCTACAACCAGACCGAGCCCGCCGCAGTCGCCATCGTCGGCCAGATCGCAGCCAAGCTGGCCGACCGGTAATCCGGCGGTTCGCGCATGAGTTGTCCTGTATCAAGCCGCCCGGTGTTGATCGTGGTTGAGCAGTGTTTGGAGGGCGCGATGTTTGGCGGGGTCGTAGGCGATTCCGTCTTGCCAGCAGTGCCAAATGATGTGCAGCCAGGCGCGTGCGAGGATGCGTACGGCGTGGGGGCGGTCGTGGCCGCGGGCGCTGCCGCGTTCGCGATCGCCGCCGCACCGATGGCCGCGGCCACGACCACCGGCACCACAAACGCGACCGGGTCAACCGTGCACCAGACCACGGGCATTGCCCAGATCACCGCTGAGCCCGGCGCGGCTGCGCAACAGGCCGCCCAGTTGCAGCAACCATTCGGCGGGGATATGGGCGCCCTGTTATTCCACCACTTCGGGAGCAGGAGCGGGGCCGGACGGCACTGAGACCGACTGTGCACTCAGGGCGGGGAAGTTCTCAATCCAGGCTGACAGCCATACCGAGAGTCGCAGCGTCATCAACCAGTCGCGCTGTCGACGCGCTGAGCATCACCCCACCCGGCGGCGCGACCGATTCCATCCGCTGCGCCATCCCGACCTGCTCACCGATCGCGGTGTAACCGAAAGGCCCCGAACCGATCTCACCGGCGATCACCTGGCCCGAGTTCAGGCCCACCCGCAACAGCAGGTCGACACCGTCGCGGTCTTGGACGTCGACGGCAACCGGCTTCGCCTCGTCCTGGACACCGAGGGCCGCCGGGCAGGCACGAATAGCGTGGTCCTCCAACGCCACTGGCGCGCCGAAGACAGCCATGACGCCGTCGCCGGTGAAACCGCCGACTGTGCCGCCAAAGTGCTGCAACACCGCTGCAGCCGATCAACCAGCTCGGCCATGATCTCGCGCAGCCGCACCGACCGCGGCGGCGATGTCCATCGAATGAACAACATCGGCGAACAGCACCGTCACCTGCTTGTACTCGGCCAACTCGCACAGGATGTCACACCCTGCCCTCTTTCCCGCCGCCAACCGCGAATGATGCCGTCGACTGGCAGCATGTGGTCGATCAGCAATTCTTTCTAGCGATCGTCCAGTGAGCAGCTGCCGTCCTCGATGCGACGACACCCGTGACAATTGCCGAGCGGTCCCCTCGATGGCCGAGCGGGCGCGGATGTGCGAGTTGCCGTCTTCGCGCCGGCCGGCGCTCACCACGAGTGTCTTCACGTCGGCCAGCACCTTGCTGTGAAGCCGTTTTGTTTCCTGCGCGTTTACTCGGGTTGCGATTAGTGGTCGCTGGGATGACGGTATGACGGTGACAGCGACCGAACCCACCGTGCAGACCGACGGCACCTACCGCGATCAGATCGTCGCGGTAGAACCGGGCGGCAACGAATACATCGCCGAGGCGGACCGCCACGGCAAGCCAAGCCAGCTGTTCTGGACTTGGACCTCGCCCAATCTGGAGTTCGCGACGGTCTTCGTCGGCGTGCTGTCCGTCGCCGTCTTCGGCATGACCTTCTGGCAGGCAGCGCTCGGCATCGTCATAGGCACCGGCCTTGGCGCGATCGCGCACTACTTCCTGTCCGCGCGCGGCCCACTGCATGGTGTGCCGCAAATGGTGCTCGGCCGACTTCCGTTCGGGTTCAAGGGAAATGCGGTGCCGGCGGTGCTGATGTCGGTGACAGCCGGGGTCGGCTGGTTCGCCACCAACAGCGTCAGCGGCGCCTACGCGCTGGCCACACTGTTCGGGTTCGCGCCGCTGGTCGGACTGGTCATCATCGTGCTACTGCAGACTGCTCTGGCCTTCTTCGGACACAACCTGGTGCAGGCGTTCGAGCGCTGGACCTTCCCGGTGCTCGCGGTGATCTTCGTGGTCGCGTCGGTTGTCATCCTGTCGAAGTCGCACTTTGGAGC
This sequence comes from uncultured Actinomycetota bacterium, assembly GCA_963698965.1. Lineage (GTDB taxonomy): Bacteria > Actinomycetota > Actinomycetes > Mycobacteriales > Mycobacteriaceae > Mycobacterium. The sequence continues at coordinate 22,851 of CAVOSY010000008.1, read as the reverse complement.
GCCCGCCGCCGCCGATGGCGTCGGCGGCATGGGCGGCTTCCTGCTGACCATCGGCACCGCATTCGGCTACGCGGCCGGATGGACACCGTACGCCGCGGACTACACCCGCTACCTGCCCGCGACGGTGTCCACCGCACGCACTGGCTTCTTCGCGGCCGCCGGGCTATTCGTATCGTGCGTGTTCCTCGAGGTCGTGGGCGCGGCCTCGGTCACCATCGGTGGCGAGTCGCTCGACAACCCCACCGCGGCGTTCACCAGCCAGCTCGCCGCACCGCTGGCGAAGGCGACACTGCTGGCGATCGCGATCGGTGCCGTCGCCGCCAACGCCATCAACATCTATTCGGGCGCAATGGCTTTCGTCACCCTGGGCATCAAGCTGCCGCACCACATCGCCAGGGCACTGGTCACGGTGTTCTTCGGCGTGGCGGGATTCCTGGTCGCCTGGTGGGCGTTGCCCGACGCCGCACAGAGTTACGAGGCGTTCCTGCTCATCATCGCCTACTGGATCGGGCCGTGGCTCGGGGTGATGTTCGCCGACCAATACCTGCGTCGGGGCCAGAACGTGACGGGTTTCCTGTACGACCGCTCGTATGCGAACTGGAACGGCCTACTGTCGTTCGCCATCGGGCTGGTGGTGTCGGTGGCGTTGTTCTCCAACCAGGAGAAGTTCGTCGGCTGGCTGGCCAAGGCGTATCCGGAACTCGGTGACGTCACGTTCTTCGTCGGATTCCTGCTGTCCGGCGCGGCGTATCTGGTGTTGTGCCGATCGAAGATCGCAGGGGAGCGGGCCGCCGTTTAGATGGACGCCGCAGCGATGCTCGAAGTCGCCTACCGGGAGGCCCGAAAAGGCTTGGCGGAGGGCGGCATTCCTATCGGCGCCGCGTTGTTCACCGTCGACGGTGTGCTGCTCGGCAGCGGTCACAACCGGCGGGTCCAGCAGGATGACCCGTCGGTGCACGCGGAGACCGATGCGTTTCGGGCCGCCGGCCGGCAACGCGACTACCGGTCCACGGTGATGGTGACAACACTCTCGCCGTGCTGGTACTGCAGCGGGCTGGTGCGCCAGTTCAACATCGGGGCGGTGGTGATCGGGGAGAGTCGGACGTTCACCGGCGGGCACGACTGGCTGGCCGAACAGGGTGTGTCGATCACGATCCTCGACGATCAGCGGTGCGTGACAATGATGGATGAGTTCATCGTCGCGAACCCGAAGCTGTGGAACGAGGACATTGGAGTGACTGAGTGATCGCCACCGTAGACATCTCGCACTGGCACGAGGGCGGCGCGACGGCCGACAGGGTGGCCGCGGCCGTCGACGAAGGTCTGCAGCGCGCAGGCTTCATCCTCGTCACCGGGCATGGCATCGACCCGGCATTGGCCCAGGGCGTCCGCGCTGCCGCGCGGGAGTTCTTCAGCCTGCCCGACGCGGTCAAGCAGCGATACTCGGTTCCGGTGGCAGGGCATGGCTGGCTCGCACCCGGGGTAGAGGCCAACGCCTACGCCGAAGGCACCGAGACGCCGCCCGACCTCAAGGAGAGCTACAGCCTCGGTGCCGAAACCGCGACCGGCGACCCCGAGGTGGACCGAATCTGGTTCGCGCCCAACGTCTGGCCCGACGAGGTGCCGTCGTTGCAGCCCTTGGTCGCCGAGTACACCGCCGCCATGCGCCGGCTCGCCGACGATCTGCTGGCGCTGTTCGCCTACGCGCTCGGGCTGCCGGAGAACCCGTTCGCCTCGCTGGCCAGCCGGCCGACCTGGACCATGAACATCAACCACTACCCGCCGGTGAGCGTGGTCGGCGAACCCGAACCCGGCCAGTTCCGCATCGGCCCGCACACTGACTTCGGCACGGTGACGATCCTCGACCGCGAGCCCGGCGCCGGGGGCCTGCAGGTGTATTCGGATGCCGAAGGGTGGAGCGATGCGCCGTACCACCCCGACGCGTTGACCGTCAACATCGGGGACTTGTTGGAGTACTGGAGCGGGCGGCGCTGGCCGTCGGGCAGGCATCGGGTGCTGCCGCCGCAGCCGCATGCGCCCGAGGAGGATCTCGTCTCGCTGATCTACTTCTACGAGGCCAACCACGACGCCGTAGTGACCCCGCTGGCCCCGCCGATCGGGCGGGTGTCAGGGCTGCAGCCGGTGACGTCCTCAGAGTTCATCAAGGAGCGGCTCGACGCCATCACCGTCGGCTGAGTTCGTCTGCCAGAATGACCGCCATGCGCGTCTACCTGGGCTCTGACCACGCGGGCTTCGAACTCAAGCAGGCTCTCATCGACCACCTCCGCAAGTCGGGTCACGAGCCGATCGACTGCGGGGCCTACGTGTACGACGCGGAGGACGACTATCCGGCGTTCTGTATCGCCGCTGCGGCGAAGACCCTCGCCGATCCGGAGAGTCTCGGCATCGTGATCGGCGGGTCGGGCAACGGCGAGCAGATCGCCGCGAACAAGGTCCCCGGTGTGCGCTGTGCACTGGCATGGAGCGTCGAGACCGCAACTCTCGCGCGCCAACACAACAATGCGCAGGTGATGGGCATCGGCGGCCGCATGCACACCGTCGAGCAGGCCCTGGAGATCGTCGACGCGTTCCTGGCTGCCGAGTGGTCAAAAGCCGAACGGCACCAACGTCGCATCGACATCCTCGCCGAGTACGAGAAGACCCACATCGCACCGCCGGTGCCCGGCGCGCCGGCGTAGGGATGCCAGAAGGCCATACCCTGCACCGGCTTGCCCGGCTGCATCAGCGCCGGTTCGGTCGTGCTCCGGTGATGGTGTCCAGCCCGCAGGGCAGGTTTGTCGACGGTGCCGCTGCCGTCAACGGACGTGTCCTCCCAAGAAGGCCACCGCCTGGGGCAAGCACCTGTTCCATCACTACGACGGCGGCCGCGTGGTGCATGTGCACCTCGGCCTGTACGGCACGTTCACCGAGGTGCCGACACCGATGCCGCTACCGGTCGGCCAGGTCCGGATGCGGATGATCGGCACCGAGTACGGCACCGACCTTCGCGGCCCGACGGTGTGCGAGGTGATCGAGGAGCCCGAGGTCGCCGACGTGGTGGCCAGACTCGGGCCGGACCCGTTGCGGCGCGACGCCGACGGTTCGCTGGCTTGGGCGCGAATTCGCAAGTCCCGCAGGCCTATCGGTGCGCTGCTGATGGATCAGACGGTGATCGCCGGGGTCGGCAATGTGTACCGCAACGAGCTGCTCTACCGGCATCGCATCGATCCGTACCGGACGGGCATACACATCGGCGAGGCCGAATTCGACGCGATGTGGACCGACCTTGTCGAGCTGATGAAGGTCGGCCTCCGCCGCGGGACGATCATCGTCGTGCGGCCCGAGGACGACCACGGCCTGCCGTCGTACGGGCCAGGCCGACCACGCACCTACGTGTACCGCAGGGCAGGCGAACCGTGCCGCGTGTGCGGCACCACGATCCGCACCGCGGAGCTGGAAGGGCGCAACATGTTCTGGTGCCCGACCTGCCAGAAGTAGAGCAGGGCGCGACAATCGGCGAGTGGAACTGATCCTCGTCGTCGTCGGCGCCATAGTGGTGACGGCCATCGCGCATCGCCGTGGGCTGGAACCGGCACTTGTCCTCGTTGTCGTCGGGTTCGTGGTGTCGTTCGCGCCCGAATTCGAAGGCGTCGAACTGGAATCCGAGGTGCTGCTGTCGGTGGTGCTGCCGCCGTTGCTTTACTCTGCGGCGCTTGACTTCTCGTTCCCGACGTTCCTGCGCAACATCCGGCCGATCCTCGGGCTCGGCGTCGGGCTCGTCGTCGTCACCGCCTTCGCGGTTGCGGGCATCGCCTCGTGGCTGGTGCCATCGCTGACGTTCGCGACAGCGCTGATCCTTGGCGCGGTGGTCGCGCCACCCGACGCGGTCACCGCGGTCGCGGTGGGACGCAAGCTCGGTCTGCCGAAAAAGGTGATGGCGATCCTCACCGGGGAGAGTCTGGTCAACGATGCGGCGGCGCTGTCCCTGTTCTCCATCGCGGTCGCTCAAGTCGCGGGGAGCAAGGCCTTCATCTCCAATCCGCTGCTGCTGTTCATCTACAGCGCCACACTGGGTCCGGCCGTCGGCGCCGCGCTGGGTTACATCACGCTGTGGATCCGCCGCCGGCTCGCACATCCCGGGCTGGAGACCATCCAGGGTCTGGTGGTCCCGTTCGCGGCGTTCATCTCGGCCGAACACCTGCACGCCTCGGGTGTGCTGGCCGTAGTGGTGGCAGGATTCGTCGTGGGCCACGGATCACTCGACGCGGGTTATCAAACCCGCCTGCAGGAGCGATATGTGTGGAACTCCGTCGACGTCATGCTCGAGGCTTTCGTGTTCGCCTATATCGGGCTGCAGCTGCGCTTCATCCTCGAAGACCTGCGCGAGGCGCACGAGTCGCTGACCGAGGTCGCGCTCGCGTCCGGCGTCGTATTGGCAGTGGTGCTGTTGATCCGGCCGGCGTGCGTGTTCCTGATGTTCGGCCGCGGCCTGCTGTCGCGTCACGTCGCAACACGACTCAGCGCGCCTGTGCCGGTCGTTGGTGCGCGCGGCGCGCTCGGCACCCGAAAACCGAACAGAGGCAAGTGGTCTGCCGTCATCGACCGCCGTCTACTGACATGGCAGGAGAGCGTCGTCGTGTCGTGGACGGGCATGCGCGGAGTGGTGACCTTGGCCGCGGCGTCGGGAATTCCGCTGATGACCACCGCTGGCCAGCCGTTCCCCGAGCGGGCGACGATTCAGGCCATCGCTTTCGCAGTCAGTGTCGGCACCCTGCTACTTCAGGGCTGGACGCTGCCGCTGCTGATCCGCTGGCTGGGACCCTCATTCGAGGCGGACCGCGCCTGGGACGGCGCCGAGACCCGCAAGGCCGAACAGATCGTGCACTCCGCCGCCGACGATGTGCTGGCCCGGTTCGCGGCCGATCCGCCTGCCGGTCTCGACGCCGCGACGCTGGCCAACATCAGGCTGACGATCGCCCGGCATTCACAAGACGCCGACGAGATGCCTGACCCGGAGTCGCACACCTTGCGCGCCGAGGTCTTCTCACACCTGTATCGCGAAGTGCTGTCGGCGCAACGGGTCGCGCTGATCGCCGAACGCGACGCCGGCCGCATCGAAGACGAGGCGGCGCGGGCCATGCTCGAGCGACTGGACCTGCAGGAGGCCGGTGTGTCGTCGCGCCTGGAAAGCCGGTTCTGACCGACCACCGCCATCTCACATTTCCTTGGTGAGGATCGTCTACCGGGTGAAGGACTGCACGACGTCACACCTTGGAAGGACGAAGACTCATGGACTTCCCACGGGAAAGTCGGGAATTGATGAAGACGCTGGCCGACGCCGATCCTGCGGCTCCCACTGCATGTTCGCAGTGGACGGTGCACGATTTGGTTGCCCACCTGGCGGCGGGCGCCAAGGAAAACGCCGATCTGATCGAGGACGAATTAGCCGGGCGGCCCGCCCGCGCGACGCGGACCTTCGCAGAACGCGAACCTTCGTTCGTTGCGATGCCCGACGAACGGCTTCGTGAGGAATTGATCCACCAAAGCGGCCGCAAACTTGCTGCGCTGGAAGCGCTTTCAGCCAAGGGGCCGGACGCCTCATACCAGTTCACCGGTCGGCCCTTTACAGCCGCGATGGCACTTACGCATGCTCGTAGCGAGGCCGCAATCCACCGGTGGGACATCGCGGGTGACGATGAGACGAGCAATGAAGTGCTCGCGGCGCCGGAACTGACCAGGCACGCCGTGGAGATACTCAACACGTTGCCGATCCTGTGCGAGGCCCCGCTTTCCCGCGCCCGCGTCGCACAAATCGACACGTTGAGGATCGTCCTGCGCAGCCCGGGTCAGCCCGACGTCGTGATGGACATCAACCCTGATCGCGCCCACTTCGAGCTTGCCGAGAACGATCAGCCGGCAGATGGCGATGCGGTCGTCGAGACCGATGCGGCACACAGGCTGCTCAGCATCTGGGGACGCTGTGCCCCCCACCACCCGCCCACGATCACCGCCGACCCCAAGCTGTGGTCCCCGGTTGCAAGAGTGCTTTGGGACGCCATCCCCTGACGGCCGCGGCTCAGCCGCCGTCGGCGAAGACGAGGCGTCGGCTCAGCGCGCGGTCACGAAAAGTGAGCGCCGGCGCATACGAATCCGACGCGGCCATCGACGTCAGAAGCCGCCGAAGTCTCCGCCGCCGAAATCGCCGCCGCCGTCCCAGCCTCCGGCATCCCAGCCGCCACTGTCGCCGCTGTAGCCGTCGGAACCGCTGGCGTCGGCGCCGCCGCCGCCGTCCCAGCCGCCACCGTCTGCGCCTGAGTCTTGCCCGGCCGCGAACCCGTCTGAGTAACCGTCGCCGTAACCACTTTCGAAACCTTGTGCGCCGTAATCAACACCGTGCATCCCGGAGAACATCGCGTCGAACAGCAGGACCGATCCCAGACCCCACGCGCCGGCCACCAGAGCCGGTTTCCACCACGGCTCCGAATACCAGCCCGCAGGCACGGGACGTCCGGCGACGCGACCGCCGGGGTAGTAGTTCGGGGTGCGCTGCGACGGTGTCGGTGACGCCTCGATTTCGCGGCCCTCGAAGTTGATTCGCCGGTCCTCGGTGACGGAGCCCGCCGACCGCTGCCCTGTCAGCGACTCCAGTTCCGGCCCGGGATCCATGCCCATCGCGGTGCGCGCGGCGCGCACGTAATACAGCCCCTCGATGGCGCTTTCCTTGGCCAGGGCGGCCTGCCGCGTCGTGGTGGCCTGGTCGATCTGTGAAGACGCGGCGGTGTAGCGCTCGGACGCGTCGGCCATCGCCTGCTTGGAGGCGTCGTCGGCGCCCGTCAGGTTGAGCACCTGCCCGCCGAGCCGTTCGATGAGCCGACGCGCATCGGCCTTCGCATCGGCCAGCGAGGCCGCATTGCGCCTGCCCGAAGCCTTCGACGAGCTGTACACGGCCAGCCCGATAGCGGCAATGACCACGATGATGAGGACGAGCAAGACGCCGTTCATGGCGTCCAGCGTACATACAGGAAAGGGCCCCATTAGGGCCGCGAATCAGTCGCGAATTACGCCCAGAGCTGAGTAGACCTCGTTGGAGAGCGCCACGCTGCGCGGATCGGCGTTGCACTTCGTGGCGTCGAAGTAATTCATCACGTACGCGTAGCCGATGCGGTGCTCGAGGTCGACGAATGCGAACGAGCCGCCGGATCCGCCATGGCCGAACGTCCGGGGATTCGGGCCTGCGACGCCGCGCTGATTGAGCATGTAGCCCAGGCCCCAGCCGTGGTCGGCGACGCGCGCGCCGAGCACGACGTCGGTGTCGAAGCCGCCCTGGGACACCCGGACCAACTCCATGTGCTCCCGCGAGAGCAGCTTCTCCTGTGCCAGCGCGTTGTAGAACGTCGCCATGCCGAGCGCCGTCACGTGCGCGTTGGTGGCGGGGAATTCGAGCGAACGCCACAACTCGAGTGCGTTCGACCCCAACTCGTCGTCGGGCACGAACCCCATCGCGACCGCGAGCGCGGCCATCGGATGCTCGTTCAGCGTCTGCGGATGCTCCGGCGTCTCTGCGTCGGCCAGCACATCGCGGATGTGCGGTTTGTTGATCATCTCGGCGCAGCGGCCGTGCTCGGCCTTTGGCAGGCCGATGTGCACGTCGATGCCGAGCGGCTCGGCGACCTCGGTGCGCAGGTACTGCCCGACGGTGCGCCCGGTCACCCGGCGGACCAGCTCGCCGAGGATGAAACCGAAGGTCACCATGTGATAGCCCTGCGCGGTGCCGGGCTCCCACCACGGCTCGGCGGCCGCGATGTGGGCGCACACCGCGTCCCAATCGGCGGCGTGGGCCCAATGCAGCCGAGTGCGCGGTCCGATGACGCCGGACCGATGCCCCAGCACCATCGCGACGGTGATGTCCTGCTTGCCCGCCTGGCCGAACTCCGGCCAGTAGCGCGCCACCGGGGCGTGCAGATCGACTTGCCCGCGGTCGGCCAGCAGATGGACACAGGTGCTGGTCAGCCCCTTGGAACCGGAGTAGACGCTGGTCAGGGTGTCTCTTCGCCATGGCCGCAGGCCCGCGGCGTCGGCGAAGCCACCCCACAGATTGACGACGAGGTCGCCTTCCACCCAGACCGCAACCGCAGCGCCGACGTCGTCGCCATCGGTGAAGTTCGAGGTGAAAGCGTCGCGCACCCGCTCGAAGCCGGCCGCGCACGAACCATCGACGGGGACCCCGGACGCGTCGAGCAAGGATCCTCCTGCCGGTCATGCCCCCGTTCGGAGCGGGCGACGGAATCGCACCCGCGTGGCTCGTTGCAGCTTTCTACGGTAGCCGAGCAACTCCCTGCCTAGCCCGAACGTCACACACCTGTGACCCGCTCACGGCTAGTTAGCAGCATTTTCGGAGCTAGCATCGCGTACGCCCAGCAAAGCCTGCGGATGCTCCTCGACGGCGTCCTTGGCCGACACGGCTTCGGAGCCACCCGGGCGCGCATATCGACCGCATGGTTTCATCACAGGGATGACTGAGTTGAATCGTCGCAACCTGATGTTGATGAGCGGGCTCGGTGCGCTCTCCGCAGCGCTCCCTGTCGCTCCTGCCCAGGCTTCGGTATCGGGTCGTGGAGAAGCGCCCGCTGCACCGCCGCCAGGTGGTGCATCTGTGAACTACATTTTCCAGGATGAGTTCGATGGCCCGGCGGGCTCGGCCCCCGATCCGTCGAAGTGGGAGGCGGCGCTCGCCCGCGAGTCGATGGAGGATCCGACGTATTGGGAGCTACCCGAGAACGTCGGCCAGTACCGAGACGATCGCCGAAATCTGTACGTCGACGGCAAGTCCAACCTCGTTTTACACGCAGCGAAGGACGGCAACACCTACTACAGCGGCAAGGTCTTTGGGAAATGGAGGGGTGGCATCGGCCACACCTGGGAAGCCCGGATAAAGCTGAACTGTCTCACCCCGGGTTGTTGGCCCGCGTGGTACATGGCCAACAACAGCCCGGTCAACGGCGGCGAAGTCGACCTCATGGAGTGGTACGGCAACGGCCACTGGGCCGCGGGCACCGCCGTCCATGCGAAGTTGAACGGTGGAGAACATGTGAGCCACGGGATCACGGTCGACAGTGGGTGGCACACGTGGCGCGTCCAGTGGGACGACGCCGGTATGCGGTTCTGGGAGGACTACGTCGACGGCGCGCAACCATACTTCGACGTGCCGGCGAACTCGCTGCCGGACTGGCAGTTCAACGAGCCCGGCTATCAGATGTTTCCGATCTTAGGTCTTGCGGTCGCGGGTTCCGGTGGTGGCGATCCCGGACCGGGGACTTATCCGGCGGACATGCTCGTCGATTGGGTCCGCGTCTGGTAGGCGCCACGTCGTGCCCGCGACGGCGCATTAATTGAGTGTTCCTCGAGCTTGCCGGTCAGTACGATCCACGCTGGGGGACGGGGGTAACAGTGTCGGAGGACGCTCTAATTCGTGAGTTGTCGGCTGCGGTCGAACGCAATCCCGACGCCTTGGAACTGCGGCTGCACCTCGCCGAGCTGTTGCTGGACAAAGGGCGCTACGCCGAAGCGCTGTCGCACTGCAGCGCCGCGCTCACGCAGGACTCGGCCAACGCCGCCGCGCTGACGCTGCTGCAGCGATGCAGCGCCGCGATGTCTGCTCCATCCGGGGAGAACGCCACGTTCAACTGGTCGGCCGCCGAAGAACAGGTGGCCGACATCATCGAGCCTGCGTTCGTCGACAGCGGCGGTGCACCGGACATCGAGAACGAGCGCGATCTCGATGTGCTTGCGCCCAGCGACATCAAGCTGGCCGACGTCGCGGGAATGGAGGACGTCAAGGCCCGGTTGGAGGTTTCTCTGCTGGGGCCGATCCGTAACCCGGAACTGATGCGGGCCTACAAGATTTCGGCTCGAGGCGGGCTGTTGCTGTACGGGCCGCCGGGGTGTGGCAAGACTTTTCTCGCCAAGGCGGTGTCCGGAGAGCTCGACGCAAACTTCTATCCGATCGGCATCTCCGATGTGCTCCAACAGTATCTGGGCAACAGCGAGCGCGCGGTGCACGAGATCTTCGAGGTGGCCCGTCGGAACGCGCCTTGTGTGTTGTTCTTCGACGAGGTTGACGCGCTGGGTATGCGCCGGGCCAATATGCGCGGTGACTCCGGCCACCGAACGGTCGTCAACGCGCTACTCGCCGAGACGGATCCGGCAACCTCGGACAACACAGGTGTGTACGTGATCGGTGCGACGAACGCGCCGTGGGATGTCGATCCGGCGTTGCGCCGGCCCGGGCGCTTCGACCGGGTGATCTTCGTCGGCCTGCCGGACAGCGAGGCGCGCGCCGAGATCGCCAGGATTCACCTGCGCGAACGTCCCGTGACAGGGATCGACCTGAAGTCGATCGCGGCGCGCACCGACGGCTTCTCCGGGGCAGATCTTGCCCACGTCTGCGACACCGCAACACAGTTGGCGATGGCAGACTCGGCGCGCTCCGGTCAGGTCCGTCCGATTTCGATGAGCGACATCAACGCCGCCATCGATCAGATGCGGCCCAGCACCAGTCAGTGGTTCGACCTCGCCCGCAACGTGGTCGAGTTCGGCAACCGCGACGGCGCCTACGACGACTTGGCGAAGTACATGCGCCGCAGGAGGTTTCGATGACCTCAGAGCCGGACATCAACAGCGCCAACGCGATCGAACTGGCCAACACCTATATGGAGGCACGCAACTACCGGCGCGCCGAGGAAGTGCTGCGTTCGGCACTGCTGCACAACCCGCACGATGCGACGCTGTTCACCGAGCTGGCGCGGGCCCAGTACTTCCTCGGCGACAACAAGGCCGCGGAGCAGAGCGCCCGCGACGCGGTGGCCCTCACCCCCGAAGCGGCTTATCCGATGCGGATCTACGCGGCAGTTCTCGACGCGCTGGGGCGTAAGCGGGAGGGGTTGTCATGGGCGCGAAGGGCGGTCGATGCTGCTCCGCTGGATCACACAATGCACCACGAGTACGCCCGGCTCTTGGTCAACGCGGGCGATGCGGCGGCCGCGCTGCCGGTAGCGACCGAGGCCATCCGCCTGGCGCCGGACAATGCTGACGCCCACGACCTGATGGGCGTGATCCTCGGAACGCTGGGTCGACGGGCACAGTCGACGGCGGAACACAAGGAGGCGCTGCGCCTGCAACCCGGACACGCGGGGGCGCTGCACAACATCGCGGTGAACCGGGCGAACAGCAAGAATCTGCCCGGTGCCATCGCCGCGTTCAGCGAGGCCGCGCGGCTCGATCCCCACATCGGCGATCAGGTTCGCACGAACATCACCGCGACGGTGCGAGCGTGGCTGAGCTGGACGACAATCGCCGCCTGGGCTGCGCTCTACCTTTCGGTCCAAATCGAGAGGGACAACGCGGGTGCGGCGAGCCCGGCGGCGCGTGTCGTCACCGGTCTCGGCTGCATCGTCCTGCTGGTCATGTTCGGCTGGTTGGTGCGCAGTCTGCCGCGCAACCTCTGGGGACCCCTTCTGCGTCAACGCGAATTCCGGTCGCTGAAGATCTATCTCGCGCTGGGCGTCGTGGTGCTCGTTGTGTTGGGCCTCTTCACGATGGGTGTACCGGTCAACTTTTGGGTCCTGTTGGGCACCCTTCTGATCACGGTCGTCGTTTCCTGGACCGCAACGCGGTTCGACAAGGGTTGTCCAACCTAACCGCAGGTTGCGGCGTTCGACTGAGCGCCGAGCCGCTCCGCAGCGCGCAGACCGGTGGAGTACGCGCCATCCGCATAGCCGTATCGCGAGCTGTGCGTGTGCTCGCCGGCGAGCAGCAGCCGCCGGTGCACCGGCTCGGAGAGGAGGTCGAGCATCGACGGGTCGGCGCCCGGTGGACAGCTCGAGTATGCGCCGCGGGTGAACGGGTCGTGTGCCCACGATGTCACCGCGGTCGCCACCGGATCGGGCACCGGGCTACCGCACACCTCTGCGAGCACACCTTTCAACCAGTCGACGGCCTCTGCAGCCGAACAGTCGAGCGCGTGCGGCGTGATCGTGTGGAAAAGGTGCGCGCAGAGCACGGGTCCGGCGCCGAAGGCAGCGAGGTCGAACACCCACATCGCGGGCTCGGCCGCCGCGGACGGGAACACGATGAGATGAGAGAGCTCGAAGTCGCGCCAGAACGCTGACTCGAATCGCAGCGCGATCTTCTCGTAGCGACCGAATCCCAGCGCATCGACGGCCCGCTGAACCGGTGCGGGCAGTGGCGGATCGAACCGCAGGCCGCCGCGCTTGAGCACGCCGAGCGGCACGGTGACGATCGCATGGCTGCCGGTTTCGGTCGAGCCGTCGGCACAGGTCACCCGGATTCCGCCCGCCCCGACCTCCACCGACGTCACCTCGGTGCCCAGCCGGATGTCGAGCCCATTCGCCAGTGCCCGAACCACCGATCGGTAGCCGTCCCGGGGCAGATCGCCGAACAGCTCGCCGTCGTAGTCCTCGGCGGCCAGCAGGCAGCGCAATGACTGGTTGTCAGCCCGGTCAGCTCCGGCTGCTTCGACTTCGGTCAGTAACTCCTGGCGTAGTCGTCGCGCGGCGCCGTCGACGAAACTCTGTTCCGACATGTACAACTCGATGGCGTCGAGCCCGGTCGCGTCGGGGCCTAGCCGCTCGCTCAAATGCCCGCCGGCGTTCCAGAAGCCATTCGACTCCGTCCGCGAGTAGATCTCGGTTTCGGCGTGGTCGAGGCGCCGCCGCTCGGCTCGGTCGTACGCCGAGAGCGATGGCAACGGGTCACCCCGATCGCGCGCGATGTCGTAGTCATCGCAAAAGGCCGACAACGGGTTGCCGATGGGGTGGTGGATCCACGAGCCGCCCAGGTCGACGGGTGTGCCCGCGAGATCGATGGTGTGGAGCCGACCGCCAATGCGATCGCGGGCTTCCAGCACGACACACTCGATGCCGGCGCGACGCAGTCGCGAAGCCGCGGCCAGTCCCGCGATACCGGCACCGATGACGACGACCCGACTGACCGGTCCCTCGATTTCGCTCACCGGGCCATACTTTCGTCATTCGGCTAAGCACGGACGTTTTCGGCCGCTCCCAACCGAAGGCTTGCTCAGGCCGCGGACATCGGCACGCCGACGACAGAAACGGTAATTGACGTATCTCGGGCATGCGCCCAGCTAGTAACGGCGGGATTTACGCGACCAACGCGGGATCGTTGGTCGGATCGAACAACCGTACGTCAGCGAACCCGCTGGTCCCATTCGGAGCGGGCGACGGGAATCGAACCCGCGTAGCTAGTTTGGAAGACTAGGGCTCTACCATTGAGCTACGCCCGCATGTGCAGCACAGCAGACTGTACCGGCGTCGCCCGAATCAAATCCAATTGAAGGCTTTGCGTGTTGAGCCCGTAATATCTCGCGTGGTCAGGTCTGCGTTTCGGGCCGACCGCAAAGGGCGCGGGGTGTAGCGCAGCTTGGTAGCGCATCCGCTTTGGGAGCGGAAGGCCGCAGGTTCAAATCCTGTCACCCCGACTCCAAACGCATATCACTACAGACACAAGGAGCATGAGCGTGAAGAGCACCGTCGAGAAGTTGAGCCCGACGCGGGTTCGCATCAACGTGGAGGTGCCCTTCACCGAGCTGCAACCCGACTTCGACCGCGCCTACAAGGAACTCGCCAAGCAGGTGCGTCTGCCCGGCTTCCGGCCCGGCAAGGCGCCGGCGAAGCTGCTCGAGGCCCGCATCGGCAAGGAAGCGATGCTCGACCAGGTGGTCGGCGAAGCGGTGCCCGGCCGCTACACCGAGGCGGTGACGAGCTCCGACGTGCAGCCGCTGGGTCAGCCCGAGATCGAGATCACCAACAAGGAGTACGGCCAGGACCTGACCTTCACCGCGGAGGTCGATGTGCGGCCCGAGATCGAGTTCCCGGATCTGGAGGGGCTGAAGATCACCGTCGACCCCATCGAGGTGACCGACGAGGAGGTTGACGCCGAGCTGCAGAATCTGCGCGCCCGCTTCGGCACGCTCAAGGGCGTCGAGCGCGCGGCCGAGACCGGCGACTTCGTTTCGATCGACCTGTCGGCCACCGTCGACGGCGAGGACGTACCCGAGGCGACGACCGAGGGGCTGTCGCACGAGATCGGCTCCGGTCAGCTGATCGAGGGTCTCGACGAGGCCGTCGTCGGCCTCAAGGAGGAGGAGAGTCGCGTCTTCACCACCACCCTGGCCGCTGGTGAGCACGTAGGTAAAGAGGCGCAGGTGACCGTCACCGTCAAGTCGGTGAAGGAACGCGAGCTGCCCGAGCCCGACGACGAATTCGCCCAACTGGCAAGCGAATTCGACACGATCGACGAGCTCAAGAACAGCCTCACCGAGCAGGTGCAGCGGGTGAAGCGCATCCAACAGGCCGAGCAGATCCGCGACAAGGCGCTGGAGGTGCTGCTCGAGCAGACCGAGGTCCCGCTGCCGGAGAAGATCGTGCAGGCCCAGGTCGACGACACTCTGCACAACGCGATCCACGGGCTCGACCACGACGAGAAGCGCTTCGAGGAGACGCTCGAGGCGCAGGGCAGCAACCGCGAGGAGTTCGACAAGGACAACCGCACCAACGCGGAGAAGGCCGTCAAGACCCAGCTCCTGATGGACGCGGTCGCCGACAAGCTCGGCATCCAGGTCGGGCAGAACGACCTGACCGAGCGGCTCGTCCTGATGTCGCGGCAGTACGGAATGGAACCGCAGCAGCTGCTGCAGTTCCTGCAGCAGAACAACCAGCTGCCCGCGATGTTCGCCGACGTGCGTCGTGGCCTGACCGTCGCGGCGGTAGTGCACGGCGGCACCGTCACCGACACCGACGGCAACGTGATCGACACCACGGAGTTCTTCGGCCCGTCGGGTGCGCAGGCCGAGGAGGCTGCTACAGCGGAAGCAGCTGATGACGCCAGCGCAGTGGAAGAGGCTTCCGATGAGGTGTCTGCCGACGCCAAGTGACGCTGTGAGCGAACGGGCGCCGTCTGGGGAGTGCGTGACGGCGCAGGTTGGTTAGTGTCATTTGAAGACGGACACCGCGTCCCAAGACTTAAGAGAAAGCAGGTATCCAGTCGTGACTGACATGCGTGGCGCCGCGCAGGGCCTCAACCTTGTCGACTCGGTGTATGAGCGGTTGCTGTCCGAGCGGATCATCTTCCTGGGCTCCCAGGTCGACGACGACATCGCCAATAGGCTGTGCGCGCAGATTCTGCTGCTGGCAGCCGAGGATCCCATCAAGGACATCAACCTCTACATCAACTCGCCCGGCGGCTCGATCAGCGCGGGCATGGCGATCTACGACACGATGGTGCTCGCGCCGTGCGACATCGCCACCTACGCGATGGGCATGGCGGCGTCGATGGGCCAGTTCCTGCTCGCCGCCGGCACCAAGGGCAAGCGCTATGCCCTGCCGCACGCCCGGATCCTGATGCACCAGCCACTGGGTGGGGTCACCGGCAGCGCCGCGGACATCGCGATCCAGGCCGAGCAGTTCACGGTCATCAAGGCGGAGATGTTCCGCCTCAACGCCGAATTCACCGGGCAGACCCTGGAACGCATCGAGACGGATTCCGACCGCGACCGCTGGTTCACCGCGCCGGAAGCCCTTGAATACGGCTTCGTCGACCACATCATCACCAGCGCCCACATCAACGGAGTGTCGCCATCATGACCGATTACACCGATCCACGGATGCAGCCGGCGCACGGCGGGGCCGTGCATCAGCCCTCAGCCCGCTACATCCTGCCGTCGTTCATCGAGCACTCGAGCTTCGGCGTCAAGGAGTCCAACCCGTACAACAAGCTGTTCGAGGAACGCATCATCTTCCTCGGCGTGCAGGTCGACGACGCGTCGGCCAACGACATCATGGCGCAGCTGTTAGTGCTGGAGTCGCTGGATCCCGACCGCGACATCACCATGTACATCAACTCACCCGGCGGGTCGTTCACCTCGCTGATGGCGATCTACGACACCATGCAGTACGTCCGCGCCGACATCCAGACCGTGTGCCTCGGCCAGGCTGCGTCTGCCGCCGCGGTGCTGCTGGCGGCGGGCAGCCCTGGCAAGCGATTGGCGCTGCCCAACGCGCGGGTGCTGATCCACCAGCCCGCGTTGGCCGGCGTGATTCAGGGCCAGTTCTCCGACCTGGAGATCCAGGCCAAGGAGGTCGAGCGCATGCGGACCCTGATGGAGTCGACACTGGCCCACCACACCGGCAAGGACGCCGCGGTGATCCGTAAGGACACCGATCGCGACAAGATCCTGACGGCCGAGGAGGCCAAGGACTACGGGATCATCGACACGGTCCTGGAGTACCGCAAGCTTTCTGCACAGACGGCCTAGCTTCATTCGCTGACTCTGCGTCTACGGCGCTACGCCCTCAGCGCAGAGTCGACGCCAGCGCTGCGATGTCGTCGGGGTGTACCCGACAGCACCCGCCGATGATGCGTGCGCCTGCGGCCGCCCACCGCGGCACCAGGTCCGCCGACCACTGGCCGTTGCCGATCCACGTTCGGCGCTCGCCGTCCCACTCCTCGCCGCTGTTGGGGTAGACGATGACGGGCTTGCCCGTCACCTCCCTGGCCACCCGCACCGCGTTCTCGACGTCGGCGGGTGCACAGCAATTCACACCCACCGCAACGATTTCCGGCACACCGGCGGCCACGGCGAACGCGTCGGCGAGCGGCTGCCCGGCCCGCGTCGTCGCACCGGCGATCGTGTAGGACAGCCACGACGGGACACCGAGCTCATGAACCAGACCGACGAGCGCCTCGGCCTCGTCTATGTCGGGCACCGTCTCCAGCGCCAGCACGTCGGCTCTTGCGTCGGCAAGGATCTCCAGCCGAGGCCGGTGCCAGTCGGCCAACTGCGCGACCGACAGGCCGTAGCGACCGACGTATTCCTCGCCGTTGGCCAGTGCCGCGCCATACGGCCCGACGGACGCGGCCACCCATCTTTGACCGCCCACCTGGTCGCGTGCGTCCATCGCGAGTTCGACGCTGCGCCGCAACAGCCGGACTGCATCGTTCCGCGAAATTCCGCGTTCAGCGAACCCGTCGAACGACGCCTGATAGCTCGCGGTCGTGGCGATCGAGGCGCCCGCGCGGAAGAACGCGCAGTGCACGGCCACAATCTCCTCGGGTGCGTCGACCAGCAGTCGGGCCGACCAGAGGTCGTCGGACAGGTCGTGGCCGCGGGCCTCTAATTCCGTCGCAAGGCCACCGTCTGTTATCAAGACGGTATCGTGGGGCGCAGCGAACACCACGTCGCAAACTCTACGGCCACGTACGGGGGCGGCCTCTCGGTCTCATAACGGCGGCGACACGCCAGGGACACAGTGGCGGGTTCCGGGGGGCGGCAGGGTGTGTCAGGCGATATGTTCTGCGAACACATATAAATACCACCGACGCGATTCGGCTTTATCGGTCGCACCGCGCCGGAACATACGGGTAGCGTCGGGACCAACACCCGAGGTGACTCGTAACCAAAGATTCATTACCGACTGCGAGGAAAGTAGGACCCCACCACCATGGCGCGCATTGGAGACGGCGGTGACCTGCTGAAGTGCTCGTTCTGCGGCAAGAGTCAAAAGCAGGTTAAAAAGCTCATTGCGGGCCCCGGCGTCTATATCTGCGATGAATGCATAGACCTTTGCAACGAGATCATCGAAGAGGAACTTGCCGACGCTGACGACGTCAAGCTTGATGAGCTCCCCAAGCCCGTCGAAATCCGCGAATTCCTCGACGGCTATGTCATCGGTCAGGACACCGCCAAGCGCACGCTGGCGGTCGCGGTCTACAACCATTACAAGCGCATCCAGGCGCAGGAGAAGACCCGCGATTCGCGTGTCGAGCCTGTCGAGCTTGCGAAGTCAAACATCCTGATGCTCGGTCCCACCGGCTGCGGTAAGACCTACCTCGCGCAGACGCTGGCCAAGATGCTCAACGTGCCGTTCGCGATCGCCGATGCCACGGCGCTGACCGAGGCCGGCTACGTCGGTGAGGACGTCGAGAACATTCTGCTCAAGCTGATCCAGGCCGCCGACTATGACGTGAAGCGCGCCGAGACCGGCATCATCTACATCGACGAGGTCGACAAGATCGCCCGCAAGAGCGAGAACCCGTCGATCACGCGCGACGTCTCCGGTGAGGGCGTGCAGCAGGCGCTGCTGAAGATCCTCGAGGGGACGCAGGCCTCTGTGCCTCCGCAGGGTGGCCGCAAGCACCCGCATCAGGAGTTCATCCAGATCGACACCACCAACGTGCTGTTCATCGTCGCGGGTGCGTTCGCCGGGCTGGAGAAGATCGTCTCCGACCGCGTCGGCAGGCGCGGCCTTGGTTTCGGCGCCGAAGTGCACTCGAAGGCCGAGATCGACACCCAGGACCACTTCGCTGAAGTGATGCCCGAGGACCTGATCAAGTTCGGGCTGATCCCCGAGTTCATCGGCCGGCTGCCTGTCGTGGCGTCGGTGACGAACCTGGACAAGGAATCGCTGGTGCAGATCCTGTCCAAGCCCAAGAACGCGTTGGTCAAGCAGTACACCCGGCTGTTCGAGATGGATGGCGTCGAGTTGGAGTTCACCGACGATGCGCTCGAGGCCATCGCCGATCAGGCCATCCACCGCGGCACCGGTGCCCGCGGCCTGCGCGCCATCATGGAGGAAGTCCTGCTGCCGGTGATGTACGACATCCCCAGCCGCGACGACGTCGCCAAGGTGGTCGTCACCAAGGAGACCGTGCAGGACAACGTGCTGCCGACGATCGTGCCCCGCAAGCCGTCTCGCACGGAGCGGCGCGACAAGAGCGCCTAGGTTCTACGCGGACCGGCTCTGCCGATTCGTACGTGACACGCCGTCGCGGCCGTACAGGTCCGCAGACTCATCGTCGGCGTCCGGCTTGAGCAGCCCGCACAGTGAGGCGGCCAGGCCCCACATCAAGAAGACCGCTACCGCGATGAACTGCAGTTCGGTAACCATGACTCGAGACTTCTCCGAATAGTGGTGGTACACACGAGTAGCCGACTACGCGACTTTGGCGGCGGCTTACTCAACTGTTCGACGGGTGGGCGGCTGAACGGATCGCCGCACGACCTCGCGCACATCAGCTGGCCACCAGCATGTCGTCGACGGACAGCCAGCCCGCCGACCTGATGACTGTGCCCTCGGCACGGCTGCGGGCCACAGCGGCCTCCATTTCATCCGATGTCAGGTAGTACGCCCAGTGGCGTGCCACTTGTGGTTCGGTGGCAAATCGCCACGACAGTGCATAGACGCCGCTCTTCCGGCTGTTCTCGGCCACGTTCTTCACCTCCTGCTGCTTATTACGAAGAAGTGGCGTGTTTGGGTTCATTGCTTCACAGTCGCGCTCCGTTCGGCGATCACCTCGTCGACGAGCGCCGCGATCTCGGCGACACCGTCGCGCCGCGCGAACGCGGCCTCGAGCTTGCGGGCCGCGCCCAAATAGCGGCCGTCGTTGAGCACATTGCGGACCGCGACGCGCACCGCACCCGGTGTCGGCGTGCCGGTGCGTAGGTTGACGCCTGCGCCGGCCCACGCGACTCGCGCCGCGACCTCGGGCTTGTCCTCGGTGTTGCCGGCGACGACGAGCGGTACGCCCGTCGACAGTGCACGCTGCACCGCGCCGTAGCCCCCGTTGGTCACCATCACGTCGACCTTCGGTAGTAGCAGATCGTGCGGAATGTGTTCGGTGACAAACGTATTCATCGGCAGCGTGACCTTCAGCCGGGACGCGTCGCGACCGCCGGTGGTGACCACCACGATGACGTCCTCGCCGCCGAGCGCCTCGATCGTGGGCTCAACCAACCTGCCGAGATCGGCGTTGTCGATGGTGCCCTGGGTGACGTGCACGACCGGTCGGTCGCCGTCGAGTTCGGCCCACCACGGCGGCAGCCGGAAGCCGGACGTCGACGTGGGATGGACCGCGCCGACGTAGCGCACATGGGCGGGCAGATCGCTGCGCGGGTAGTCGAACTCCGGCACCGTCGGCGAGATGTAGCGATCCGCGAGCAGGCCGGTATCCAGAATGAATGTCGGCAGCGGGCGGCTGTTCATCTGATCCAGCAGGTAGTTGGCGGCGTTCTGCGATTGACGCAGCAAGACCTTCTGGGACAACAGGTTCAGCGCGTGGTTGCGCACCCGCCCCAGCACGCTGGCCGACGGCGGCAGGCCCATGCCGCTCGGGGCCGTGTCGCGGCTGGTGATCATCAACGGGGTCGTGGCGTAGGCCAGCACCGGCGGCCGGGCGGCACGATCACCGAGCAGGAACGGCAGGATCCCGAAGAAGCCTGCGTCGACGATGATCGCGTCGAACTGCGTCTGGGCCATCAAGCGAGCCAGCACGCTCGTCTGGAGCGGCATCGGCTGCACGAACAGCCGGACGATGTCGAAGTTGACCCGCTTTATGCCAGAGGTCTCGGTGCGGCCGGGCAGGTCGATATCGAGGCGGGTCACGTCGAAGTCGGCCTCGGTCGGTATTGCCTGAGGCGTGGCGCCGACGGCGCGGACCTTGGCGGCGTGAGCGGCGGAGCTGAGGACCGTGACACGGTCGCCGCGGTCGACCAGACCCTGAGCCACGTTCAACAACGGTGCGATGTGACCGGCAGGCGACAGCGAGGCGATGAGGATTTCTGGCATGCGCTTGATGCTCGGCAATCGCCGGCGCCGAAGCTTGGAGGTTTCGTGGAGATCTGGTGGAGATCGCAGGCAGCGGCTAGCGGTGGATGCGGTCGGGCCGCGTGTAGACGTTCATCGAGTCGCCCCGCAAGAAAGCGACCAGGGTGAGCCCGGATTGGCTGGCGAGGTCGACCGCGAGCGAAGACGGCGCCGACACCGCGGCCAGCACCGGGATCCCCGCCATCACAGCTTTCTGGGTGAGTTCGAAAGACGCACGCCCGCTGACGAGCAGCACGGTTCCGGTCAGGGGGATGCGGTCGGCTTCCAGCGCCCAGCCGATCACCTTGTCGACGGCGTTGTGGCGGCCGATGTCTTCGCGTACGACCAGCACGGTGCCGTCAGCACCGAACAGTGCCGCACCGTGCAGCCCGCCTGTGCTCGCGAACACCTTCTGCGCCGCGCGCAGCTTGCTCGGCATGGCCGACAACGTCTCAGCGGCCACCGTCGAGGGGTCGTCGCCGGGGCAGTGGCGGCTGATCAGGCGCACGGCGTCCAGCGACGCCTTGCCGCATATCCCGCACGACGAGGTGGTGTAGAAGTTGCGGGTGACATCGACATCCGGCGCCGGGACGTCGGGCGCCAGTGTCACGTCCAGCACGTTGTAGGTGTTGACACCGTCTTCGGAGGCGCCCTTGCAGTACCGCACGGTGAGGACGTCGTCGCGGTATGTGACGACGCCTTCGGTCAGCAGAAACCCTTGAGCCAGTTCGATATCCGACCCGGGCGTGCGCATGGTGACGGTGATCGGGGTGCCGTTGACGCGGATCTCCAAGGGCTCCTCGACGGCGAGCGTCTCCGGCCGCGCGACGGCGTCGTCAGCGGTCACGTGCTGCACGCGGCGCCTGGCCGTCACCCTGCCCATGCGTCCAGCCTAGGTCCTTCGGGAAGTGCAGAGCCGGCGGTTCGGCCTCAGCCCAACAACGAGTGCGAAAGGGTGCGACGCAGCTTGCCCGACGGTGTCTTAGGGATCAAAAAGCGCTGCGTCCCGTGTTGTGACCGGATGTTTGCTGTGTCAACGCTGCATGACGGACCGCTGTTCAAGGCCGTGCCCAGTCCGCAGGTTGCTCGAGGTACGGCTCTCCCGGCGCTGGACTCCCGGCCGGGCACCCGCCACCGCCTCGAAGGCGAGGCCGTCATCACGCGGCCGTGCTGGTCGCACAAACCCCACCCGGCTGCCACGGTCGACCATCGACCTGGCCATCTATGGCGCCTATCGGCACGGTGGCCTGCAAGGTCGATGCGGCGTTCGGCAGCATCGAGGCTGATGACCTGCCGACCATATGGCCCACGCCGGGGTGTGCCACACCGCGACACAGCCGGCGTCAGGCATGCTCCGTGATCCACTTCGCGGTGAAGCGCTGTATGACAGAAAATTGTTGGGCGAGCGAGCGGCCCATGACGCTCTCGATCTTGCCGCCAACCAACGGGATTTTGAACTCCACGGTCGCGGTGCAGTCCAGGCGCGAGCCGTTCTGCGCCGGTGCCAGCAAAGCCGTGCCGAGCCCGGATCCCGGCGCTCCGTGCGCCGCGATGCCGACCTCCCCGCGCTCCAGGCCGTCGCCGATCGGGCTCCACGTCTCGGTTTGCACGACTTGCCAATCACGGGGAAAGAACTTGGCGACCAGCCCGGGCAGCCCGTCGTGGCGCAGCTCGTGAATGATGACCACCGTCGCAGAGCCATCGGTGTCGATGATCAACGAGTCCAGCCTGCCGAAGCCGCCGAAGGTCGCCAGCCGCGCCAGCCAGTAATCCTCCGCGGAGAACGCCGAATGGATTTGTTCAGCGGTGGCCGAGGATTCGACCGAGAAGTCGACTGATCGTGGCACAGCAGACAGGCTATCCGGCAGGGGACGCATCGGCAGGGGAATATTGACGTCCGGGTCGACGGGATCCCCGCAGGCGGTGTCGGTCACCAGCAGCAACGTGGTCGCCAAAGCCGAGGCGATGTCCATCGGTGCCTAGTTCGTATGAGTGCCGGTTGCATGGGCGCGGCTCGTGTTGTGGCTGTTCGCTGGATGGTCATCGCAACGGCCCGCCACCGGCGCCCGCATACCCGGGCTGCGGTTCGCCGACCGCCGTACCCATGCCCTGTTGTCCGCGCTGCTGATCTTCCGGTGCCATCCACACGGCTTCACCAACAAAGACCTGCGCA